>CBDCGI010000001.1:0-122544 GCA_965216725.1 Acidimicrobiia bacterium
TCTTGGGCATTGTTGCCCTCGCTGATCGTTCAGACCATCCCCGGGTGGGTGAGCGCCGGGTCTTCACCGAAGATTTGACCGAATACGCCGTCCCCTGGGTGAGCACAGTCGAATCCTGGGGTGAGTCCGCCATGGCCAGGCTGATGAGTCTCACTGTGGTCGGAGATCTCGTATCGTGGATGCTGGCCGAGAATGCGGGTGTGGACCCCACTCCGGTCGCCACGATCGAGAAGCTAAAGGTGATGCTCAAGGGCTGAGGCCCAGACGACCGCCCGTTTCCCCCAGTTCCAGAAGAATGGATATCGACAGCGATGAACATGAACTACGACATAGCCAATCCCGAACTTGCCCCAGGGGGCCAGCGCCGCGTGGAATGGGCGGGCCGCAGAATGCCTGCCCTGGCGTCTATCCGTGAGCGATTCACCCGTGAAAAGCCGCTGGAGGGCCACGTGGTCGCAGCCTGCCTCCATGTCACGGCCGAGACTGCGAATCTCATGCTTGCGCTCAGAGATGGAGGGGCCGAGGCCATCCTTTGCGCTTCGAACCCGCTTTCCACGCAGGATGACGTGGCTGCAGCGCTCGTCGCCGATGGCATCCCGGTGTTTGCTATCAGGGGCGAGGATTCCGAGACCTATTACAAGCACATCAACGCCGTACTCGATCATGCCCCGGCGGTGACCATGGACGACGGCGCTGATCTCGCCACCGTCCTGCACACCGACCGACGTGACATCGAGATCATCGGTTCCACCGAGGAGACGACAACCGGAGTGATCAGACTCAGGGCAATGGCGGAGGATGGGACGCTCAGAGTTCCGGTGGTCGCGGTCAACGATTCCGCGACAAAGCACCTCTTCGACAACCGCTATGGAACGGGGCAGTCCTCAATGGACGGGATCATTCGCGCCACCAACATGCTGATTGCCGGTCAGCAGGTAGTCGTCGTCGGCTACGGCGATTGCGGTCGGGGAGTGGCTTCGCGTGCTGACGGTTTGGGGGCTCACGTGATTGTCGTCGAAGTCGATCCGGTGCGTGCCCTATCGGCAGCCATGGACGGGTTTCGGGTGATGACAGCCCTCGAAGCCGCTGCCGTGGGCGACCTCTTCATCACGGTGACGGGCAACAAGCACGTGCTTCGCAAAGAGCACTTCGACGTCATGAAAGACGGCGCCATCATGGCCAACTCGGGGCATTTCGACATCGAGCTCGATTTGGCGACGTTGCGTGCCGAGGCGGTCGCTCGACGAGAAGTCCGAGAGAATCTCGAGGAGTTCGAAACCGCCGACGGAAGGCGGCTGCTCGTCGTCGCGGAAGGGCGTCTGGTCAATCTGGGGGCGGCCGAAGGCCACCCCGCCGATGTGATGGACATGTCCTTCTCGAACCAGGCTTTGGCCGCCGAATACCTGATCAAGAACCAAGGGAAGCTGGAGCCCAAGATCTACACGCTGCCGTCGGAGATCGACGACGAGGTGGCAGCCATCAAGTTGGAGCACCTCGGTGGTGGTTTGGAGAAGCTGACGGACGAGCAGATCGACTATCTCAGCGGGTGGCAGGAAGGCACTTGACGTCCCTCGACGGACGGTCGAGGAGTTGAGGGTGAGCAGGTAGTTCTAGAACCTTTTGGTATCCGTCTCGAAGAGTCATCGGGCCGTAACGGCTTCGTAACGGGTGGTCTGCTAGAAGTCTGTGACATGAGACCGCGAACAGTGGTCATGAGGGAAGGAGACTTGATGAGGAGCCGAATACGCCTTGTCACCTTGGCGCTGGCCATGGCGGCGACGATGACAATCGGGACGGCAGCGGTGGCGGACCCGGGGTTGAGTGCGGGGGAGCCCAACTGTCTTGGACAGCGGAACAAGCATTCCAATGATCCGCACGGGCATCACGGATTGACTCCAGCTGAACGAGCGGATCTCTTGCAGGAGACGATCCAGTTCTTCCATCCTCTGTCGCCTCCTGATTTTCAGGCGTTCTTGGAGGATTTCTTTGGTGAGGACCTTCAGGTGAGTGTGGGCGAGAAGAACCGGTGGACCAAAGCCGTCTGTGCCGGTGAGGTTCAATTCCCTGAGTAGGCATCTTCAAATCCTCGCCTGAGTCCGATGTTCCCCCGAGCCCGCGGGCTCGGGGAACGATGACTTCTTGTCGACGAGCGATCGTGGAGTGAGGGCCACCGAACCTCCAGGAGGCCGGGCAAACGCGGACCGAGGACATTTGCCCGTAAGGGCAGGCCTCTGCCAAGAACGTGTCCCTTCGCGCCTTTAGGTTCAGGCCATGGTTTGTGTCGGATGTCTCAAGGCCTCGGGAGACCGACTGTGTCCAGGATGCTTCCGGAAGCTCATTCCTACAGCGGATCGAGTTCTGGCCGGTGGAGTATTGATGGCGACCGCTTTCGAGCACACCGGTCTTGCCGCGGACCTGATGCATGGGCTCAAGTACCGGGGAGTCACGGGATATGCCCGGGTTGTAGCCGACGAACTGGGACCGCGGCTGCCTCAGCTTCCCCTCGTGCCCGTACCTCGGGTCTGGACGAGGTACCTGAGATACGGAGTCGACCCTTCGGCGGAGCTGGCCGTCAGCCTGGGCAGGTCGATGGGATCACCGGTTTGGCCGCTGTTGAGCAGACCGCTCCACACTGCTCGCAGAGCGGGCCACAACATAAGTCGTGGCGCACCCGCGTTTGCGCTGCGACGCCAAGTCCCCACTCCGGTCATCCTCGTCGACGATGTGGTGACCACCGGCGTCACGCTGAGAGCCGCGGTAAACGCCCTGGGTAGGCCGAACGTCGGAATGGTTGTGGCGGCAAACGACGCTTTTCGACCTGCTCGGGTCGCATTTGGCTCAAGGGAGGGGACTAGACAGCCGTAAACATCGCAGATGGCCTCTGTACTCATTGTTGACGATGCAGAGCTTTTTCGGGAGGCGCTGAAGGCGGCGTTTGCTCAAGAAGGCTTTTCTGTTGTAGGTGACGCCGCCGACGCGATGACCGCGATCGATTTGGCACGTGAGCATCGCCCCGACCTGGTGATGCTCGACGTCTTGATGCCCGGCATGTCCGGTCTTGAAGTGGTGGGAGCGATCATGAAAGCCAGCCCGACCACCAGGGTCGTGTTGTTGACGTCCAGCGAGTCTGCTGAGGATCTCTTGGCCGCTGTCAAGGTCGGAGCATCCGGTTATCTCACCAAAGACACACCCTTGCCACGATTGGTGGCAGCCATGCACGACGTCGTGGACGGAGGTGCGGCGGTTTCTCCGGCGATGGCCGAGAAGTTGCTCGCCTCCCTGCGTGATCTTCTCCGGCATCAGGGAAGCGCTATCGGCCGTCGACCGGAGCTAACCGGCCGGGAGCTGGAGATTCTCAAGCTGGTCGGATCGGGCAAGACTTCCCGGGAGATTGCCGACGACCTCTATATCTCGGTGAACACAGTCCGGAATCATGTGCGGAACGTCTTGGACAAACTGGGAATGAGCTCGAGGTTCGAGGCGGTTACCTGGGCACACCGCGAGGGTCTGATCGAAATTCGCTGAGTCCTCGGATTTCTCGATCCGGCCTAATCGCCCGCCCAAGTAGAATGGACCCCCTCAATGCCAATCCTCTCCAAGGTTCTTCGCGCCGGAGAAGGCAAGACTCTCAAGGAGTTTCAGGGAATCGTTTCCGCAGTCAACGACGCGGAGCCGACATTCGAGGCGCTCTCCGACGAAGAACTGACTGCCAAGACAACTGAGTTCAAAGGCCGGGTCACCAACGGCGAGCCTCTGGACGACATCAAGATCGAGGCCTTCGCCACGGTCCGAGAAGCGGCCAAGCGCGTGCTCGGCCAGCGCCACTACGACGTTCAGGTGATCGGCGCTGCCGCCCTGCACCGCGGAATGGTCGCCGAGATGAAGACGGGTGAGGGAAAGACTCTCGTCTCCACGATGCCCGCCTATCTCAACGCCCTCGCCGGCAAAGGTGTGCACATGGTCACGGTCAACGACTACCTGGCCTCTCGTGATGCCGAGTGGATGGGACAGATCTACCGATTCCTCGGGCTCGAAGTCGGTCTGCTCCAGAACGGCCAAGCAGTTGCCGACAAGCATCCGGCCTACGCAGCCGACATCACCTACGGCACGAACAACGAATTCGGTTTCGACTATCTGAGAGACAACATGGCGATGTCTGCCGAGAGCCGGGTGCAGCGCGGCCATGTCTACGCGATCGTCGACGAGGTCGACTCGATTCTCATCGACGAGGCCAGGACCCCGTTGATCATCTCGGGTCGGGTGTCGGACAGCGCCAAGTGGTACCGGGACTTCTCGAAAATCGCGAAGCGGCTCCAGCCCGAGGCCCACTACACGGTCGACGAGAGGAAGCGGCAAGTTTTGACCACCGAGGAGGGTGTGGCTCGCGTTGAGCAGATTCTTGGGATCGAGAACCTCTTCGACCACGCTGCGGTCGACTTCGTCCACCACCTCGAGGCCGCCCTGAAGGCTCAAGCTCTGTACGCTCGTGATGTCGACTACCTGGTAGAGCATGGCCAAGTCAAGATCGTCGACGAGTTCACGGGGCGTGTCCTCGAAGGCCGAAGGTACTCGGAGGGTCTGCACCAGGCCATCGAGGCCAAAGAGGGAGTGGCGATCAAAGAGGAGAACCAGACTCTGGCGACGGTCACGCTGCAGAACTTCTTCAGGCTTTACGAGAAGCTCGCCGGAATGACCGGAACGGCCGAGACCGAGGCTCCGGAGCTGGCCCAGATCTACGGACTCGAGGTTTTGGCGATTCCCACAAACAAGCCGATCGCACGGATGGATCAGGCCGATCTGGTCTACAAATCGGAGCAGGGCAAGTTCGATGCCTTGGTCCGCGACGTCAGCGAGCGATACGAGCGTGGCCAGCCGGTGCTCATGGGAACGATCTCGATCGAACGTTCCGAGCTGTTGTCAAAAGCTTTGTCCAAGAGCGGTGTCAAACACGAAGTTCTCAACGCCAAGCAACACGCACGAGAGGCGGACATCATCGCCCAGGCGGGAAGGTTGGGGGCAGTGACCGTGGCCACCAACATGGCGGGCCGCGGTGTCGACATCATGCTCGGCGGCAACCCCGAAGGACTCGCTCGCACCGAGCTCAAGAAGCGTGGAGTCAAGCCCGACGACCCTTCCTACGCCGAGCTCGAGAAGAAGCTGACAGAGGAGTTCGTCGAGCAAATCGCCCCCGACAAGGAAAAGGTGCTCGAGGCCGGAGGCCTCTACGTGGTCGGCACCGAGAGGCACGAATCACGTCGTATCGACAATCAGCTACGAGGGCGCTCAGGTCGTCAGGGCGATCCGGGGGAGTCCCGGTTCTATTTGTCGCTGGAAGACGATCTGATGCGTCGCTTCCAGGGCGAGTGGGTGTCCAACATCATGGAGCGCCTCCGCCTTCCCGACGATCAGCCAATTGAAGCCAAGATGGTGAGCAAGTCGATCGAACGGGCCCAGCGCCAGGTCGAGTCCCAGAACTTCGAGATCAGGAAGAACGTGCTGAAGTACGACGAGGTCATGAATCGTCAGCGTGAAGTGGTCTATGACTGGCGGGAGTCGATTCTGGAGGGAACTGCCGGGGAGGACCTGGTCCACGATTGGATCGACGACTCCCTGACCGAGGTGGTCGAGGATCAGATTGGCGAAACGGCCAAAGCAGAGTGGGATTGGGAGGCGTTGCAGCTGGAGGTGAGCCAGTTCTTCCCACTGGAGTTGACGCCGGAAACAGTTGATCGCGGTTCGGTCGACGATGTGGTCGATTTCGTGGCCGAGGCGGGGGCCGAGGCCTACGCGAGACGTGAGGAGGAGCTCGGGGCGGAGACGCTGGCCAGGGTAGAGAAATCGGTCATGCTCTCCGTCATCGACAACAAATGGCGTGAGCATCTGTCGGAGATGGATTATCTCCGAGCCGGAATCGGGCTGCGGGCGATGGGTCAGCGGGACCCCCTGACCGAGTACCAACGTGAGGCGTACGAGATGTTCACCGACCTGGTCAGCTCGGTGAAGCGAGACGCGGTGAAGTATCTGTTCCGTGTCGAGCTGGCGAAGCCGAAGAGCCAGCCGCAACGGGTGCAGGCGAACCCGACCGGGAAGGCACCCACCAAGCAGGCCTCTTCCGACAAGATCGGTCGCAACGATCCTTGCCCCTGCGGTTCGGGCAAGAAATACAAGCGTTGCCATCTGCTGCAAGAGCAGAGCGTCTGAATCCGTAGCGATTCTTTCCTCCCCCAGGGAGGGCAGCCGACCTTTTCCTCCCCCAGGGAGCGCAGCGACCGTCGGGGGAGGTGGCGCCGTAGGCGACGGAGGGGGAGAGTCTTCCTCCTGACTACTGCAAAATATTCTTGAATATCCGTGTCAAACCTCTTGTTTCTGTCGGGCGGAGAACGTATGTTCGAGTCATGGAATGGATGGTTTCTTCCGCCGACGAGATCGATGAGGGCTTCGCTCATTTCTCGACTATGCGTGCCGCGGTAGACGCTGAACTTTGTCGGCTGATCCAGGCGGCCGATGCCTCTCAGGTGTGGATGTCCGATGGAGCCCGCTCGTTGGCAGAGTGGGTATCGCTACGGCTCCGAATCAGGTTCTCGGCTGCGAAACGGATGGTCGCGATGGCTCGTCGTCTGCTCGACCTGCCGGTTGTGTTCTCCGCCTTCGCCGAGGGCGAATTGTCTTGGGACGAGGTGGACTCCATCTCCCGAGTGGCGACATCCGAGACCGAGGAGTCTCTTCTCAGGGAAATGGCCGGCTTGTCCAACCATGAGCTGGACCGTCTGGCCCGTCATGCCAAGCCCCCAACGGACGATGAAGAGCAAGAGGTGTGGGAGAGGCGGCGGCTGGTACGTCAGTGGAACCTGGACCAGTCAGAACTCAAGTTTTGGGGCAATCTGCATGGTGATGCGGGTCAAGCCTTCGACACTGCCATCGACGAAGCGGTAGACCGGATGCCGGCCAACCCAGAGACCGGGATGTTCGATCCGGTCGAGACACGGGCTGCGGATGCGCTAGCTGAGCTGTCAGCCACTACCGGCGACCGCTTTTCACCACCGCAAGTCACCCTTCATGCCGACCTCGACGCCCTCACCAGCGACGTGCCGTCCGTCGCTGAGTTGGCCTCGGGCGCGCTGATACCCAATGAGGCCGCAAGACGGCTGTGTTGTGACGCGATGGTCGAAACCGCGATTCGCGAAGGAAACGTGATCATTGGAGTGGGACGCAACACCCGAGTAGTTCCCGGGTGGTTACGCCGCCAACTCCAACACCGCGACGGCGGACGATGCCGGTTCCCCGGATGCGGAGGCAGAAGGTGGCTACAAGCCCACCACATAAGACACTGGGCCGATGGCGGTCCCACTGATCTCGACAATCTGATACTCCTGTGCGGGCACCACCGCCGGTTCCTCCACGAACATCAGTGGACCATCACCACGACGGGCGACCAGATCATCTTTGGCAAACCGGACGGGACCATCTACCCGACCAAGCCGCCATCCCTACACCCCAGACTCGCACAACTCACGACCAGCCGAAGTCCCTAGCGGCACTCGCCGCCCCCACCGCCACAGCTGATTCTCATTACCATCACCGAGCCGGCCAGACCCTGGGATCATGGCTGAAGTAAGCGCGTCGCGGCTTCAGTTCCTTGATTCGCTCGGCGGACATCCTTGTCAGCTTTTGTTCTTCGAAACCCAAGGGCTCGACCGAAGCCCCTGAATCGAGCTCGTCGCAGTCAAGAACCGCCTGGCCAGCCACGACATCGATGCTTTCCTCATGCGTCACAGTACGCATCGTCTTGGCGTGGTTGGATCCTGCACCCATCTACGATGATTTGATCCGCCCTGCCTCGAGGCGGGGAGACCGATCCGACCTATGAGTATCGATACTGCCGATCCCCAGACGCTGCTTGCCGACTTGCGCCGTCGGGTCGAAGAGGCCCGAGGATTTCTTGACCTCGACACCAAGGCCCAAGAGTTGGTAGAGCTTCGAGACAAGGTGGGCTCTCCCGACCTTTGGGACGACCCGGACGAAGCTCGAGCTGTGAGCCGGCGCTTGGCCAGATACGAAGGTCTGTTCGAGAAGGTTGACGGCCTCGATTCCACTATCGAAGACGCCGAGGTCCTTCTCGAGCTCGCCATCGAGGCAGACGATGAAAACTCGCGAACCGAGGCCCTCACGGAGTTGGAATCCGTTTCGAGGGTGCTGGACGAGCTCGAGCTCGAATCACTGTTTTTCGACGAGTACGACGAGGCCGATGCAATCCTCACCGTGCACGCCGGTTCGGGCGGCGTCGACGCTCAAGATTGGGCGGAGATTCTCACCCGGATGTATCAGCGATTCCTCAACGACAACGGGTTCAGCGTGACGTTGGAGGAGATGACCGACGGCGACGAAGCCGGTATCAAGTCGGCCACGCTCACGGTTCGAGGTGACCGTGCTTACGGAACCCTCGAGTCGGAGCGCGGCGTTCATCGTCTGGTGAGGATCAGCCCTTTCGATTCCAATGCCCGGCGGCACACCAGCTTCGCTGGAGTTGACGTGGTTCCCGATCTCGGTGATCAGGCCGACGTCGAGATCAAGGAGGAAGACCTCCGCATCGACACATATCGCTCACAGGGCGCCGGTGGCCAGCACGTCAATACCACAGACTCGGCCGTCCGGATCACCCACATCCCCACGGGCGAGGTCGTCCAATGCCAAAACGAGCGCTCCCAGCTTCAGAACAAGAACCGGGCGATGGAGATGCTGAAGTCGCGCCTCGCCGAGCGGGCAAGACTGGAACGCATGGAGCACCTGGACGAGATTCGAGGCGAAAAAGGAGAAGCCGCCTGGGGCCGCCAGATCAGAAGCTACGTGATGCAGCCATACCAAATGGTGAAGGATTTGAGGACCTCGCATGAGGTCGGGAACATCCAGGGCGTCCTCGACGGTGGCGTCATGGAGTTTGTCGAGTCGTACCTGCGGTGGCGGCGAGCCAACCACGAGGCAAGCGCAGATTCCGCGTAGTTCAACCAGCGTGGTTACCGTTTCTCGTACCACGGATTCGTGTGTCCCCCCTGCGAGACTCACCCCTCTGTCATGATCCGACTCGAACACGTCACCAAGGTCTATGAGGGCGGCACCATTGCCGCCAACGATGTCTCCCTCGATATCCAGAAGGGAGAGTTTGTGTTTCTCGTCGGGGCTTCTGGCTCCGGCAAGTCGACGTTGATTCGCCTCATGCTGCGCGACGAGCCCGCAACCAGAGGCAGGATCTGGGTCGCCGGCAAAGACATCACCAGCCTTCCGAAGTGGAAGATCCCCTACCTTCGGCGATCGGTGGGGACGGTGTTCCAGGATTACAAGCTTCTTCCTTCGAAGACGGTCGCCGAGAACGTCTCCTTCGCCCTGGAGGTGTTGGGTAGGCCGAGATCGGTGATCGGGCCCCAGGTGGAACAGGTGCTCGACCTGGTGGGGCTGGCTGACAAAGCAAACCGATATCCCCGTCAGCTCTCCGGTGGGGAACAGCAGAGAGTCTCCGTTGCCCGGTCGTTTGTCAACCGGCCGCCGATCATGCTGTGTGACGAGCCCACCGGAAACCTCGACCCGAAGACCTCGGTGGGAATCATGAAGCTGCTCGACCGCATCAATCGCACCGGGACCACCATCGTCATGGCGACCCACGACCACGCCATCGTCGACGCCATGCAACGTCGGGTGGTCGCCCTGGAGGACGGGAAGGTGATCAGAGACGAGCAGGCGGGACGTTACGAGAAGGTGGAGGAGTGAGCCGGGTCTTTTTCCTTCTTCGGGAGGCGATGGTCAACCTCCGCCGCAACTTCTTGGTTGTCGCCGGGGCTGTGCTCGCCGTATTCATCTCCTTGACGCTTGCGTTCGGCGCCCTGGTGGTCAACGAGGTACTCCGAATCAACACCCTCGCCTGGCAGGAAGGCGTTCATGTGATCGTCTTCCTCAACGATGCCGGGGCCAACGGGGTGCCGGCCGACGCCCATGAAGTCCTGCTCGACGAGGTTCGCGGTTGGGAAGAGGTCAAAGACGCCTTCTATGTGAACAAAGCTGAAGCTTGGGTGGAGTTCCAGGAGATCTTCGCCGGCCAGGACGAGCTTCTCGAGATCGACCCCTCCGTGTTGCCGGCCTCGATCCGCATCGAGCTGGTGGCCATCGAGCTGCACTCCTCGGTCGAGTTCAAGCTCGAGCAAGACACATTGACCGTTCTCAGGGTGCAGACGGCTGCGGAGGAGATCGAACAGCTCCAAAACCTCTCCAACGTCCTCAACGTGCTCGGGATCGGCCTCGCAGTGGTCCTGGGGATCTCAGCGGTGGTCCTCATCGCCAACACCATCCGTCTAGCCATCTATGCCCGTCGCGACGAGGTGGAGATCATGAAGCTCGTCGGCGCGTCGAATTGGTACATCAGAATTCCCTTCCTGCTCGAAGGTCTGATCGAGGGGCTGGTCGGTGCGGCGTTTGCCGTGGTGACCGTCTGGCTGCTGTCCGATCGTCTTGCCGATGCCACGACGAGTTTCGCCTTGTTCCGACTCGATATTGGTAACCGGTTCTTCTTCACTTGGGGATTGCTCTTCCTCATCTTCGGCGCAGCCGCCGGTGTCGTTGGTTCTCTGCTCGGTCTGAGTCGCTACTTGCGCGAATCGGAGACGAGCATTCCCCAGATTCCCACCGGTGTCGTCTGATGACCGGCTCGGGTGAGTCCGGGCGAATCAAAACCATCGCCTCCAACCGGAGGGCCCGGCGCAATTACACAGTCATCGACACGTTCGAGGCGGGGATAGCTCTCCTTGGCTCCGAGGTGAAGTCGATTCGTGACGGCAAAGTCGATCTGAAGGACTCGTATGCAGAGGTCAGATTCGGCGAGTTGTGGTTGGTTGGCGCATACATCGCCCCTTATGAGTTTGCCCGTGACGGCGGGCACGACCCTGAGCGTGAGCGGAAACTGCTGATGCATCGTCGTCAGATCGACAGGATCGCGGGGCAAGTCGCTGAGAAAGGTCTGACCTTGGTGCCGCTTCAGCTGTATTTCAGGAACGGGTTGGTCAAGGTCGACTTGGGTTTGGCAAAAGGGCGGAGCACTGTCGACAAGCGCCAGGCAATGCGCGACCGTGACGACGAAAAAGAGATGCGCTGGCGCAGGTAGAATGGACTTCATCGAATTCACCTTGGGGGTGAAACGGTTTCGACGTTGAGTGTTGAGGCGTTGGAAGCGAGCCGGGGTCTCCGGGGCCCCGTCAACAAACCGGAACAACTAATAAGTGCCGAAGACAACTTCGCACTGGCTGCCTAATTAGCAGCTCGTCCGCCCGGCCGGCTCCCGCACGGTCGGGGTCGGGCGTCGTATAGCGGGATGCCCTCCGTGGGGTTCCGGGACCATGGGGTCAAGCACAACTCTGGATAGGTTCGGGGAAACTCGTCGTCAGAGTCCCCGACGCCGAAGCTCGCTGACGACTGCGCTCGGAGATGCCAGCGCTGATGGCTTGACGGACCGGGGTTCGACTCCCCGCACCTCCACCATTGCCTCCTTCGAGTGTGCTTGTCCTCTCGGTATTTGGGTAGGACAAGCACACTCGACGGGATGGGGCCCGTGACCGGGCGTCGCGAATACCATCTCGGGATGGGTCTGGCAGACGAAATCGGCTACGAGATCGAACCCGGGAGCGGCTATCGCAAGGCGGTCCAGTCTGCTTCCCGTTCCCGGATCGCATCCTGGCTCCTACGTTTCGCCTTGCGTCCGCTGGATCTGGTCGCCAGACGTCTCACCCGTGGACGATCCACGCTTTCTGACTGGCTGGCGGGCCTGCCGCCGATCTGGCTGACCACCACAGGTGCCAGGAGCGGCCTGGCACGGGAGACCCCCCTCTATGGGGTTCCCTTCGGTGAGGGCTTGGCGGTGCTCGGTACCTCTTTTGGGCAGCCCCAGACACCGGGTTGGGTGTTCAATCTCGAAGCGGATCCCAATGCCGTGCTCCGATACCGAGGGTTGGAGCGCCGGGTCGTCGCACGCCGGGCAACGCCCGATGAGGAGCCGAAGATCTGGGACGCCGCGTCGTCCATCTACCGCGGTTACGGGGTTTATCGAAAGCGAGCCCCACACCGGGAGATCAGGGTTTTTGTTCTCGAGCCTGTCCCATAGCCCCCGGAACAGATATTGTGGGCCGACAACGGTCCGACGTGAATGAGGTGAGGCAAGTGGCCGAAGCGACCAAGTTGATGGTCTGGATAGATCAAGACCTATGCACCGGGGATGGGATCTGCGAAGAGATCACCCCCGACGTCTTCGTCGGTCGTGACGACGGGCTCTGGGTCGTCAAAGAGGAGTCGAAGCATTTTGGCCGTACGGTTGTGTTCGACGGAGAAGACGGCGACGGCCACGGTCCGGACGGTGCGCGGGGTCTGGCCCGGGTTCCGGACGCATTGATCGAAGACACCATCGAATCGGCCGAGGAATGCCCCGGTGAGTGCATCATGATCGAGCCGTACCAGGACGACGCAGTCTTCTCGTGAGGAGAACCTTCGGCCAATCGAGCGGGTGATCCTCCGTCTCGACGACGAAGGTGTGGCTACCGCCGAAATCGCCAGGATGATCGGCAAGCGCCCCAAGACGGTTGAGCGGATACGGAGATGATCGACTTCAAGGAGGATTCTGTCCGTGAGAGTCCCGGCCCGAGTCAGGGTCTCCGGCCGATTGAAAGGGTGGTTATCGCCCTTCGACGGCAAGGGGAGAGCTATGGCCTCATCGGCAATCGGCTCGGTAGAAGCGGCGCCCACGTCCGGAGAATCGAGAGTTACGCACTCCTCAAGAGCTGATCGTTGAGCGATCATCCCGACAGCGTCCAAATCACCGAATCGTCATCGCGGGATGGTCTCCAATCTCTTGGTGTCTTCATCCCAACCGAGAGCAAGTCGCAGCTGATAGACGACCTTGCCGCCACAGGCTTGAAGACCTTCGATGCTGTGTCGTTTGTCAATCCAAAGGCAGTACCGCAGATGGCCGATGGGGCAGAGGTGGTCGCGGGAGTCACCGCATCCGGCGTCGACCTTTATGGGCTGGCTCCGAACATGAAGGGCCTGGAAGCGGCGGTTGAGGCTGGGCTGACTCACGTGGGGCTGCTGACAGCAGCCTCGGACACGTTCAACGTGCGCAATATCAACGCCACCGTCGACGAGTCCATGCACCGCATCAGACGGATTCTCCTAGAGGGTCCGGAGGACCTGACTTATCGGGCCTACATATCGACGGCGACACATTGCCCCTTCGAGGGGGAGCAGGATCCTGACTGGGTCGCCCATCTCGCGGAGACCCTCCTCGAATGGGGGGCCGACGCCGTCTTCCTTGGAGAAACCATCGGCAAGGCGACGCCCGCCCACGTTGAAGCACTCCTCGATCAGGTGATGGAACGCGCCGAGCCGCACCAGGTTGGTGTTCATTTCCACGATACGTACGGGCAGGCCGTGGCCAACACCCGTACCGCTCTGGAGTACGACATCCACATGATGGATTCGTCGGCGGGAGGTCTCGGAGGGTGCCCTTATGCGCCTGGGGCCACCGGAAACGTGGCAACCGAGGACCTGATCTGGCTCCTCGACGGCTTGGGCATCGAGCACGGTGTCGATCTAGGAGCCGTGGCTCGAGTCGCCACGCAGTTCTGCGACGACCACAATCTGGCGTACAACAGCAAGGCCGGCAGGGCGTTTCTCGCGGCACAGGGGGACGAGTGAAATCCATCTACATGAGCGACGATCTGGAAGCGATCAGGGCTCAAACCAGGGAGTTCGTGGAGAGGGAGATTGTTCCCAACGTCGAAGACTGGGAGCGCCAAGGCGCGGTGCCTCGAACTGTGCTCGACGAGATGGGGAAGCTCGGCTTCTACGGCTTGCGAATCCCCGAGGAATTCGGGGGCCTCGGCCTCGGGACGCTGTCTTCGGTTGTGTTCGCCGAGGAGCTTGGCCGGTGCACTTCGGGTGGTGTCACGATCACCGTCTTGGTCCATACCGACCTGGCCACCCCTTACGTGCTCCACTTTGGCACCCCCGACCAGAAGAGACGTTGGCTGCCCAAATTCGCCACCGGGGAGTTGCTCACAGCCATCGGTGTCACCGAGCCCGATACTGGCTCTGACGTTGCCGCGATCAAGACATCGGCACGACGAGATGGCGACGGGTGGCGGCTCAACGGATCGAAGATGTTCATCACTAATGGGAGCATCGCCGACGTGATCTTCATCGCGGCACGCACCAACCCCGATGTGAAGGGGTCGAGGGGAATCTCCATTTTTGCCGTCGACCACGGCACGGATGGCCTATCGGCGAGCCAGATAGACAAGATGGGATGGCATGCGTCGGACACGGCCCTCCTCAGCCTCGACGACGTCTGGGTGTCCGAGGACAGGCTTGTCGGCGAGCTGAACCAGGGCTTCTACTACATCATGTCCAATTTCCAGAACGAGCGGCTGGCGATCATGGGGCAGGCGCTTGGCGAGGCGCAGAAAGGCATCGACCTCACCGTCGACTATGTGAAGAATCGCTCAGCGTTCGGTGGTCCGCTTTGGGATAAGCAGGCGATCAGGCAGCGGCTGGCTATGCGCCAGGCTGAAGTGGACGCCGGGCGCGAGCTCACGTATCGCGCGGCGTGGCTGATCGAACAAGGCGAAGACCCGGTGCGCCTTACCTCGGAGGCCAAGGCGTTTGTCGGTGAGCTGGCCAATCGGGTGCTCTACGACTGTGTCCAGTTTCACGGCGGGATGGGGTTTGCCTCCGAGTCGGCAGTCTCACGCATGTATCGCGACGTCCGGATCAACTCGATTGGCGGGGGTGCCACTGAGGTGATGCTCGATGAAGTGGCAAAGCGGATGTGACGAGTCAGCCTTCTGGCTTTGAAGCGATGTGCTCGGCGGCCAAAGCGACTTCCTCGGATTCCAGTGGGCGGAACGACATTTCGATCCCTGACCACAAAGTCTTCGACCTCGGGTAGAACCAGATCGGCAGCACCAGGTTGGCGGCGACCGTGATGACGCCGATGGCAACCCATGGCACATCTGGCCATGTGAGGGCTATCCCCCCGACGAACACCACGAGGAACAGGCCGAAGGTGAAGACGGTGTTGGTGATCAAGGCTCCGACCCAATAGCCCTCCTCTCTCTCGAACTTCAGCCCACATGTCGGGCATCGTTCGCTCAGGTTGAAGAAGGAGGTGAATGGCCGAGCCCCACAGCGGGGACACTTCTTTCGCAGCCCGCGCATGGCGAGAGTGAATGTTGATGCACTCGGATCGCGGGACACTGGCGGAGGCTATCGTCGCCACCCGTGATAGATGAACGTGTGCTGCGAGCGCGCCACGAATACGAAACAAGCGGACTTCTCGAAAGCGACTTGGCGGCCGATCCTTTCATTCAGTTCGAGAGTTGGTACGCGGAGGTCGATGACGTCGGCGTGGAGCAGGCGAATGCGTTCGTGCTCTCCACGGCCGACAGCGAGGGCCGACCATCCGCGCGGGCGGTCTTGATGAAGGGGTTCAGCGACCGGGGACTCGTCTTCTACTCCAACTCCGAGAGCCGAAAAGGGCACGATTTGAGGGCTAATCCCCGGGCTGCGGCGACATTTGTCTGGACGTCGGTCCACCGGCAGGTCCGAATTGAGGGTGGCGTCGCGGCTGTGTCCGATTCTGAGGTCGACGAGTATTTCCGGACGCGTCCGAGAGGTGCCCGTATCGCGGCCACTATCTCCACCCAAAGTTCTGTGATTGACAGCAGGTCCGCTCTCGAGGCCCAATTCGCCAAGCTCGACGAGCAAGCCGGCGACGATCTGCCCCGGCCGCGGCAGTGGGCGGGGTGGCGTCTTCAGCCCTACAGCGTCGAGTTCTGGCAGGGCCGGCGCAACCGTCTCCATGACCGGCTGCGGTACCGCCGAGTCGACGGCCTCTGGGTTGTGGAGAGGCTGGCACCGTGAGGATTCGTGTCCTGGGTGCCTCTGGAACGTTCCCATCTCCCGGTCGTCCGGCTTCTGGGTATCTGATCGAGCATGGGTCGACAAGGGTGTGGTGTGATGCGGGTGCCGGAACGCTCATGTCCCTTCCCGTCCCGCTTGACGCCGTCGACGCGGTTGTCGTCTCTCACCAGCACCCCGATCACTGCGGCGACTTGTTCGCCGCCTTTCACGCTTGGGCCTATCGCCCCGAGCCCCGCACCGGCGTACCTTTCTACGGCCCGGAGTCGGTGTGGGACCGCATGTCGCAATTCCTCGACAAGTGGCAAGGCTCAAACCTCTACGAGACCTTTGACTTCCATCCGGTGTGGACCGGTGATGACGCCCAGCTGGGTGACATCGCGATCAAGTTCACGGAGATGGATCACTCGGTGCCGACAGTGGGATCGCGATGGGAAGCCAACAACCACAGCTTCTTCTACACCGGGGACACGGGCCCGGCCGGCGATTGGCGAGAGTACGCCCGCGACGTGAACGTCTTCCTGTGTGAAGCCACATACCAGGGCGAATCCGGGGTCAATCCCTATCCCCACCATCTCACCGCGGGCGAAGCGGGGGAGATTGCCCGGGAAGTGGAAGCCGATCGCTTGGTGCTCACCCACATCCCGCCGTATCGAGAGCCCAGCCAGTCGGTGGCAGAGGCTGAGGCGACTTATGGCAAGCCGGTTGCTCTCGCAGTGCCGGGAGGAGTGATAGATGTCTGAGCGAACACCAGATCAAATGCGACCGGTATCAATGGAACTTGGTTTCACAGATTCAACTCCGGGGTCGGTTCTCATCTCCTTCGGGGCCACGAGGGTTCTATGCACGGCGTCAGTGGAGGCGGAGGTGCCACGGTGGATGAGAGACTCGGGTCGGGGTTGGGTTACCGCCGAGTATGGGATGCTGCCCGGTTCCTCGAGAGAGCGAGTCCGGCGCGACCATGTGAGCGGAGGTCGAGCGAAGGAGATCTCGCGCTTGATCGGGCGGTCGCTCAGGGCAGCGGTTGACCTGAAGGCGATGGGGGAGTTGATGGTTCGGGTCGATTGCGACGTCATCGAAGCTGACGGTGGCACCAGGACAGCAGCCATCACCGGCGGTTGGGTCGCGTTACAGCAAGCGCTCGATGAAGCCGTGGAGAGGGGAAGCCTCGAGCGCAACCCGATAATCGACCGCGTTGCTGCGGTCTCGGTCGGCATTGTCGACGGTGTGAACTGGTTGGATCTCGACTACGAGCGTGATGTCGCGGCCGATGTCGATCTGAACGTTGTGATGAGCGGGCGAGGCCTCGTCGTCGAGGTGCAGGGCACTGCTGAGCGTGCGCCCTTCTCGAGGGCCGATTTAGACGCGTTGCTCGATCTTGCAGAGTCCGGAATCGCTGAGCTCCATCAACTACAGGAGCGGGCGGTGCTGGAGTGATCCCGAGGCTGGTGGTCGCCTCCAAGAATCCGGACAAGATCACTGAGATTGAGGACGTCCTGGCCACCGCGGGCCTGGCCGACGAGATCGTGCGTGGCTTGGACTGGCCGGATATCGACGAGGACGGCACGACTTTGGAGGAAAACGCCTTGATCAAAGGGAGAGCCGTGGTTGCGGCAACCGGCCTGCCGGTCGTGGCCGACGACACCGGATTGATGGTTGACGCACTCGGCGGCGCCCCCGGGGTACACACGGCCCGTTTCGCCGGCCCCGACGCCACCTACTCGGACAATGTCAGTCTGCTTCTCGAGCAGATGGAGGGCGTCGCCGACCGCCGGGCAAGATTTGTGACCGTAGCCGCGCTGGTCATGCCCGACGGGGCCGAGATCACCGCCGAGGGCTCGTTGGACGGCGTCATCACCTCGGCACCAAGAGGTGCGGGCGGATTCGGTTACGACCCGGTTTTTGAATTGGGGGACGGACGAACGCTTGCTGAGATGTCCGATGGCGAGAAGAACTCCCTGTCGCATCGAGCCAGAGCGATCCTGGCTTTGGCTTCAGAGCTAGGGGCATGACCCGGCCCAAGGTGGTCATCATCGGGGGAGGGTTCGCAGGCTTGAATGCGGCCAAGGCCCTCAATCGAGAGCCTGTCGATGTGACGATCATCGATCGTCGCAACTTTCATCTTTTCCAGCCTCTGCTCTATCAAGTCGCCACGGCGGCCTTGAATCCGAGCGATATCGCCTATCCGATTCGATCGGTTTTCAAACGACAGCGCAACGTGAGCCAGGTGATTCTGGGAGAGGTCGTCGGAATCGACAGGACGAAACGTCAGGTGGTTCTCGATGATGGCGCCCAAGTCGAGTACGACTATTTGGTAGTGGCTGCCGGGGCCACCCACTCCTATTTCGGGAATGAGGATTGGGAGAGTGATGCTCCGGGGCTCAAGACCGTCGAGGATGCGCTCCTCATTAGGCGGAAGGTGCTGGAAGCGTTCGAAGGGGCGGAGCGACGTCCCGAACAGTCAGCGGCACTACTGACCTTCGTCGTGGTGGGAGCGGGCCCGACAGGTGTCGAATTGGCCGGGTCACTCGTGGAGATTGCCGTCCATTCGATGTCAAGCGAGTTCGACCGGGTGGATCCGGCAGAGGCGCGCGTGGTGTTAGTAGAAGGGGCTGATCGGGTCCTGCCCCCGTATCCACCTTCGCTGTCTGACTCGGCGAGGCGTCAGTTGGAGAGCCTCGGTGTCGAGGTCGTGACCGGTGACGTGGTGGTCGGCGTCGACGGAGACGGCGTGACCCTTGCGAGCGGCGTCCGAATCGATGCCGGGACGATCATCTGGGCGGCCGGTGTCAAGGCGTCCCCGCTCGGATCCATGGTCGCTGACGAAACTGACGGCTCCGGGCGTGTACGCGTTTCCCCCGACCTGTCGATCCCCGACGACGAGCGGGTGTTTGTGGCCGGTGATCTGGCAGCAGTGGAGGGTGTTCCGGGCGTCGCGCCCGCGGCAATGCAGATGGGGCGTCACGTTGCCAGATCGATATTGGCCTCGATCCGCGAGGAGTCTCGACCTTCCTTCCGCTACAGCGACAAAGGATCGTTGGCGACGATCGGGCGAGCCAGGGCCGTGGCAGACATTCGGGGCCTCCGTTTCTCGGGGTTCCCTGCCTGGTTGGCCTGGTTGGCCATCCACATCTTCTATCTGATCGGGTTTCGAAACCGCTTCTTCGTCCTCGCCGGCTGGGCTTGGCACTATCTGACGTTCCGCAGGGGAGCCCGGATCATTACCGGGCTGCCCGAGGGGTAAGCCAGAAGGCGGGAACGGGTTCAGCCGATTGGTTCTTCGGTGCGGGCGAGAGGACTCGAACCTCCACGGGATTGCTCCCACAGGGACCTAAACCCTGCGCGTCTTCCAGTTCCGCCACACCCGCGTGGTGAGGTCATTGTCGCAGACGAGTATCAAATCGGGCAGCCGCCTCGGGGTGGGGCGTCAGCCCGCAGAATCTTGGTGTGCTACGGGAATTGGTGGGCCGCGCGGGACTCGAACCCGCAACCGTTTGATTAAGAGTCAACTGCGCTGCCAATTGCGCCAGCGGCCCACCTAAATGTTACCGGGAAACAGGGAACGCATGAATTCGACCCAAGCCATGGTCGTGTGATACGCGTCGGCGCTTCGACGTTTGGTCAGTATGCAAACGCCGTTGGGTAAGTGGTTCTTACGATGGCCAGTACCTTCTGACTTCACGAACGATTTCGTGAAGTCATCAAGAGTCAGTCCCAATTCCTTTGCCCACCAGCGGCGGGCACTCGGTTCGTCGTTGTTGGCGTGGACGTTCAGCTTGCCCCGCCAGCCGGTTGCGGGTCCCAGATATCTGGCCGCCCAAGCCATCAGGAGTCTTAAGGCTGCGGGGTCCGAATTGGCCATGGACAACCGCGCCACCGATTTCGAGCCCTCACCCCAATACATCGCGACGCCCGCGGCCCAGAATGGTTCCGAAATGAGGTGCTCGGCCTCGAGGGTCGCCTGAGCACGGATCAATTGCACCTCTTTGCGTCGCTTCCGCTGCGTGTCACGTGGAATGCCGGGTTGGGGTGCGCGGCGGTCTTTGATCGCTGCGATCTGGTCCGCCGTCAGCTTCATGTCGCGGCACCAGGTGGCGAGAGTGGACTTCTTCACCGGTATCAGTTCCATGATCTCGCCGTAGCTGAGACCGAGCCGCCTCAAGTCCCGCCCCAGCTCGGATCGTTCCCAACGCGACAACGATTGATAGCTCCCTACCCGCTCAAGGACTTCAGCCTCGAGTTCCATGTCCCGAACTTAGAGATGGGGTGGGACAAGAAAAGGCCGCCGGTTACCCTTCCCGCAATCGGGCTGTGGCGCAGCTTGGTAGCGCGCGACGTTTGGGACGTCGAGGTCGTCGGTTCAAGTCCGACCAGCCCGACGAAACACTTACAATGATGGTTCCCGCGGGTGTAGCTCAATGGTAGAGCTCCAGCCTTCCAAGCTGGCGGTGAGGGTTCGATTCCCTTCACCCGCTCGAATGGGTCGCCCTCCGGGGTGGCACTGCCCCTCGCCCCTGTAGCTCAACTGGATAGAGCGACGGACTTCTAATCCGTAGGTTGGGGGTTCGAGTCCTCCCAGGGGCGCGAGAACGACCCATTCCACATGGTGGCCGTAGCTCAGCCCGGTTAGAGCGCCAGGTTGTGGCCCTGGAGGTCGCGGGTTCAAGTCCCGTCGGTCACCCCAAAGCAGCCGCTCGCATTGCGGGCGGCTGTGTAACGAGTACGCGCACCCAGCACCAGGAAAACACATGCCCACCACGATCACCGAAACCGGCCCATTTGAGAGACTGGTCACCTTCCAGTTGACAGAAGACCAAATCAACGCCGGCAAACCTGCGGCAGCGCGGAAGCTCGCCGAAAACATCAAGATTCACGGGTTCCGACCGGGAAAGGCCCCGGTGCCGGTGGTCGAAGCCACGGTAGGGGCGGCCCGGCTCCGGACCGAGGTCATCGACGATCTGGTTCCCACCGCCTTGACCGACGTACTCGCCGACGAGGAGATCCGACCGGCCGTGAATCCTCAACTCGAGTCGATGGATGACGTCGACGGCGGAGTCGAAGTCTCGGTTCGAGTCACGCTCTGGCCCACGGTCGACCTTCCCGAATACCACAACCGAAAAGTCGAGGTCGTCTCCCCGGATGTCACCGACGACGAGCTCGAGACACAGATGAATCGGATGCTGGAGCAGTACGGAACGGTGGAGGAAGTCGACCGGCCGGTGGAGGCCGGCGACTTCATATCGGTCGATGTCTCGGCTGAAGATGAAGGCGAGGAAGTCTCGGAAGCCAGCGCCAACGAGCTCCTGTACGAAGTGGGCTCGGGACTGTTCATCGAGGGTTTGGATGATCGAGCCGTTGGCGCCTCCGCTGGTGACGTCATCGAGTTTGAAGCACCCCTGCCGGCCGGTTTTGGCGAGCGCGCCGGTCAGCTTGTCGAGTTCAAGGTCACGATCAACGAGGTCAAGGAGCGGATCCTCCCCGATCTGGACGACGAATGGGTTGACGAGAACACCGAATTCGACACCGTCGAAGAGATGCGCGCTCAGCTCCGCGATCAGCTCAGCGACGCCAAGCAGAACGCCGTGTCCCGCCAGTTCGCAGAGCGAGCCTTGTCGACGCTCGTCGACCAGGTCGACGTGGATATACCGGAGGGTTTGATCAGAGCCGAGATGGACAATCTGCTCCATCGCTTCCTGCATCGTCTCGAGGAGTCCGAACTGTCATTGGAGGACTACTTGTCAGCAACGGGCGTCGACCAGGAGGCTTTCGTCGATGACCTCAACCAGCAGGCAAATGCTTCGAT
Organism: Acidimicrobiia bacterium; assembly: GCA_965216725.1. Lineage (GTDB taxonomy): Bacteria > Actinomycetota > Acidimicrobiia > Spongiisociales > ZC4RG35 > JACZUI01. The sequence goes on from CBDCGI010000001.1 coordinate 21,749, forward strand.
ACGCAACCAACTCGTGCTCGAAGCCGTTGCCTCCGCCGAGGAGATCGAAGTCACCCCCGAGGAGGTAGCCGAGACGGTCCAAGCATTGGCCGCACAATCCGGCGACCCGGGGGCATACCTGAAAGCCTTCGTGGAAAGCGGCCAAGAATTGGCACTGGCCAGTGATATCGTGAGGAACCGGGCTCTCGATGCAATCCTCTCGAACGCAATCCCGGTCGATGAGGATGGCAACGAAGTCGAGTTGAGCTTGCAAGTGAACGAGGTCGGGGCAGTACCCGTGGAGGCCCTCGAGGACGACGATCCGTCGGTCCCGGTGGTCGAAGCAGAGATAGTCACCGACGATTTGGAGGAAGAGGAATGAGAGTCGAGAACTACGTAGTCCCCACGGTCTTCGAGCAAACCAGCAGGGGAGAGCGATACTTCGACATCTACAGCCGGTTGCTGAAAGACAGGATCATCTTTCTCGGGACACCGATCGATGACACCGTGGCCAACCTGATAATGGCTCAGCTCCTCCACCTCGAGTCCGAGGATCCAGACAAGGACATCTGGCTCTACATCAACTCGCCCGGTGGCTCGATAACGTCACTTTTCGCGATCTACGACACGATGCAGTATGTGAAGGCGGACGTGAACACGGTGTGCATGGGCATGGCCGCGTCTGCGGCTGCCGTGATTCTCGCCGGGGGAGCAGAAGGCAAGAGGTTCGCCTTGCCCCACGCCAGGGTGATGCTGCACCAACCGCACGGTGGGGCACAGGGCCAGGCGACCGACATCGAGATCCAGGCTCGTCTCATCGTGCAGATGCGGGAGCAGCTCAACGAGATTCTTGCCGAGCACACCGGCCAGAAGCTGGAGAAAATCTCCGAAGACACCGAACGTGATTACTGGATGCTTGCGGAGGAAGCCAAGGATTATGGGGTCGTTGACGGAATTCTCACCCGTCGCGAGCTCGCCGCTGTAGCCTCCTCGTAATCTCCGGAGGTCACTCGAGGTATGGCAAGACTTGGCGAAGGCGGCGAACTGCTGAAGTGCAGCTTCTGCGGTAAGTCGCAAAAGCAGGTCAAGAAACTCATTGCCGGGCCAGGCGTCTACATCTGCGACGAGTGCATCGATCTGTGCAACGAGATCATCGAAGAGGAGTTCTCGGTCACAGAAGAGGTCTCATTCACCGAGCTTCCCAAGCCCGCGGAGATCAAGGCATATCTCGACGACTACATCGTCGGCCAGGACGACGCCAAGAAGAAACTGTCGGTCGCGGTCTACAACCATTACAAACGGATACGCAGCGGCGACGCGCAGCGAGACGTCGAGTTGCAGAAGTCGAACATCCTCCTGATCGGCCCGACCGGGGTTGGCAAGACACTGCTTGCCCAGACTCTGGCCCGCCAGCTCAATGTGCCCTTCGCCATTGCCGACGCCACCAGCCTGACCGAGGCGGGTTACGTCGGCGAGGACGTGGAGAACATCCTCCTCAAACTCCTCCAGGCGGCCGATTACGACGTCAACCGTGCCCAGCAAGGGATCATCTACATCGACGAGATCGACAAAGTCTCGCGCAAAGCCGAGAACCCTTCCATCACGAGGGATGTATCCGGAGAAGGCGTGCAGCAAGCTCTCCTGAAGATCCTCGAAGGGACTGTGGCCTCAGTTCCTCCACAGGGCGGCCGCAAGCACCCCCATCAGGAGTTCATCCAACTGGACACGACAAATGTCTTGTTCATCTGCGCTGGTGCCTTCGGAGGTCTTGAGGACATCATTGGGAATCGCATAGGCAAACGCGGCATCGGTTTCGGGGCGGAGGTGCGCTCCCGTGACGATGGAAGGGCAACTGAGCTGCTCGCCAAGGTGATGCCCGAGGATTTGATGAAGTACGGCTTGATACCGGAGTTCATCGGCCGTCTCCCGGTCATGGCCACCGTTGACGATCTCGACATCGACGCCCTGGTCAAGATCCTCACGGAGCCCAAGAATGCTCTCACCAGGCAGTACGCCCGAATGTTCGAGATGGACGATGTGGATCTGGTGTTCACCCCCGACTCGTTGGTCGAGATCGCGGAGCTCGCGTTGCAGCGGGGAACTGGAGCCAGGGGCTTGCGGGCGATCCTCGAAGAAGTGCTTCTCAACACCATGTACGACCTGCCGTCCCGCGACGATGTGCATCAGGTCCTCATCGATCGCGACGTCGTGGCCAACAAGGTCAATCCCACTCTGGTGCCCGCTCGGGAGACCGAGGAACCCACAGAAAAGTCGGCCTGACGGTCGAATGATTCTCTCGACCTAGCCACGGATGTGGCGTTGCCTTTTATCGGCACGTACATTCAGGTAGTCGGCCCGGGGACGATCGCCCGTTGACACGGAGGGGATCAGCGGGCACTATATGTGGTAACTGACCGCGCTGAGTGGTCAGAAGAACGGGGAACAAAATGGGAGGCATTGAAGCCACGACCCGCTAAGCGGTCACCTGGGTGTGGTGGAGCCAATGGTGAGACCGGCCTGTCCCAATATCGAAACAAGGGATAGGAATGGCGAGAAGAGAAGGGGCGCGGGCACTGCTGGCGGTCGCTACCGCGTTGGCGGTCGTGGGAGCGCTAGTGATCGTGTTGCGACCACCGGCCGCGTTGGCGGAGGATCAGTCGAACGACGTCTACCCAGAAGTTTGGTGTGGCACGGGCGATACCCGCGAGGAGGCGTGGCACTGGGTACACAACCAGGTGCCGGATGGGGTCACGTCCGCAACATTGACGGCACGTTTCGAAGTGCTCACAGGGCCGAACACAGGTGATGTGATCGAGCTCACTGTCGAGGGCGTAATCGATAACGTCATCCATTACGACCTCTACTACCCCGAGGGTCTCAAACTATTGCCGACTCCATACGATGATGTGGAAGGCGGCAAGCTGGTCCTGAGTCATTGGCCGGAGTGCGACCAAAGCTCGACCACATCGTCGAGCACGAGCTCGACCTCGTCCTCATCCTCGAGCTCGACGTCCTCTACGACGACTTCGTCTCTCCACGTCTTCGACCAGTTCGACTTCGTCTACGAGCTCCACGTCTTCGACCAGTTCGACTTCGTCTACGAGCTCCACGTCTTCGACCAGTTCGACTTCGTCTACGAGCTCCACGTCTTCGACCAGTTCGACTTCGTCTACGAGCTCCACGTCTTCGACCAGTTCGACTTCGTCTACGAGTTCCACGTCTTCGACCAGTTCGACTTCGTCTACGAGTTCCACGTCTTCGACCTCGACGAGCACGACCGTGCCGACAACGAGCACCACGGAACCGACGACAAGCACCACCGACCAGTCGACCACGACCATTCCCGACGAGGTGGAGCCCTCGGATGTGACCACCACGTCTATCGAGGACGAGGTTCTCGGCACCGAGGTGCTCCCTTTCACCGGCGCAGAAACGGGAACGATGGCACTTCTGGCCGTGGCACTCCTCGCCACAGGGATTCTCACGCTGGTCATCATGAGGGGACTCAGCGACTGGGAGGACGACTGACGGATCATGTCGTAGAAGCGCCTGATGGCCGCTTGAGACTTGGGCGGGAGGGGAGAGAGGCCCCGGGACTAACCTCCCGGGGCTTTTCCATGGAGTACTCAGCCGCCATCGATTATCTCAATGGCCACATCGGCCATGGCGTGAAGCCGGGCCTCGACAGGATCAGAGGGCTACTCGACGCAATGGGGAACCCCGAGCACGGGTATCCGATCATTCACGTCGCCGGGACCAACGGGAAGACATCGACGTCGCGGCTGGCCACCTGGCTACTCATCGCGCACGGGCTGACGACCGGCACATATACGTCACCGCATTTGCAGCGAGTCGAGGAGCGCCTCGCTCTCAACGGCGCCTATTCGACACCAGACCAGTTCGCGCTAGCCGTTTCAGACGTTGCAGCCTTTGCTGACATCCTGGAGAGCCGCGGTGGGGATCCACACACCTACTTCGAGTTGACCACGGCGTCTGCATTCGCCTTCTTTGCAGATCAGGCGGTGGATATTGCAGTACTGGAAGTTGGCCTGGGGGGTCGCTTGGACGCGACCAATGTGGTCGACGGGGAGGTCTGCGTGGTGACCAGCATCGGGATCGAGCACACCGAATATCTCGGGGACGATGTCGCTTCGATTGCCAGTGAGAAGTTGGGCATATTGAGTCCAGGCTCGATCCTTGTCACGGGCCCACTCCCTGACGCGGCCCGGGAGAGGGCCGAGGAGACGGCGCGGGAGTTGGGCATCCAACACCGCCAATACGGACGCGACTTCTCAGTCCTGGACGGTCAGATAGGGGTTGGTGGCTGGTTGACCACCATCGCCGGAGCGGAGTCGACTTACGAGGACGTCTTTCTGCCGGTTCATGGCCGGCATCAGCTGGTCAACTTGGCTGTGGCCATCGCATCAGTTGAGGCGTTGATCGGCCGCAAGCTGGATTCCGATGCCGTTGCCGACGCTGCAGCCGCGGTGTCGCTGCCAGGGCGAATGGAGCCGATCGGAGCCAACCCACTGGTCATGCTGGACGGTGCCCACAACGCTGATGGGGTGGCGACCCTCGTCTCATCGCTCGAAGAGGAGTTCCCCAGCGCGCGGTGGCAAGTGGTTCTGGGCGTGATGGGCGACAAGAACCTGGATGCGATGTTGAGTCATCTGGAGCCGATCACCGATGGCGTGGTGGCTACCGCAGCCGATTCGCAGCGGTCGGTCACGCCGGGACAATTGGCTGAGGAAGTGGGCACGTTTGGATTACCGGTCCTGGCCGCAGACGATGTACCTCACGCCCTGGACATGGCTCGAGCCGAAGCAGGTCCTGACGGTCATGTGTTGGTCGCGGGGTCGCTCTACCTCGTGGGAGAGGCCAGGGACGCCCTGATCGGCTGACTTCGCCCAGGTCGGCCGCTCCGATAGCCTTGGTCGTCAATGGCGACACAAAACACTTTCATCATGGTCAAACCCGACGGCGTGGCTCGCGGGCTCGTAGGTGAGATCGTTTCGAGATTCGAACGGAAAGGTCTGGCTCTCGAGCAGATCAAGCGGCTGAATATCGACGAGGCGTTGGCCAGACGTCACTACGCTGAGCATGTGGAGAAGGCGTTCTTTCCGGAGCTGTTGTCCTTCATCACTTCGGGCCCTGTAGTGGCCATGGAGTGGTCGGGTGAGAACGCAGTCTCAGTGTGTAGAGATCTCATGGGGGCCACCGACCCCAAGGCCGCGGCGCCGGGGACGATACGAGGAGACCTCGGTCTGGCTGTGACTCAAAACCTGGTCCACGGATCCGACTCGGCAGAAAGCGCAGAGAGGGAGTTGGGGATCTTCTTCGGCGACGCATAACAGATAGGCCGTCGATACAATCGCACGGTCTGCCCGGGAGCATTCCTCAGCTATGGCTGAAAGCCTTCTCTCTTTTGCTGGCCAGGACATGGCCATCGATCTTGGAACCGCCAACACCCTCGTTTATGTGAGGGGTGGCGGCATAGTGCTCAACGAGCCGTCTGTGGTCGCCATCAACTCGAAGAACGGCAAAGCACTGGCCGTTGGCATGGAGGCCAAGAGGATGATCGGAAGGACTCCTGCCCACATCACGGCTATTCGGCCTCTTCGCGACGGAGTCATCGCTGATTTCGACATCACCGAGAAGATGCTTCGCTACTTCATCCAGAAGGTGCACCGCCGTAAATGGGCTCGGCCCCGGATTGTCATCTGTGTGCCTTCCGGTATCACACCGGTGGAGCGGCGAGCCGTGGAGGAGGCTGCGTATCACGCCGGTGCTCGCCGTGCCTACACCATCGAGGAGCCTATGGCCGCAGCAATCGGCACCGGGTTGCCAATTGGAGAGCCGGCCGGCTCCATGGTGGTGGACATAGGTGGCGGTACCACCGAGGTGGCCGTGATCTCGCTAGGCGGCATAGTCGTCTCTCGGTCGATCCGGGTCGGAGGAGACGAGCTCGACTCGGCCATCATCGATTGGGTCAAGAAGGAATACAACGTACTGATCGGGGAACGGACGGCTGAGCAGCTGAAAATGGCCGTGGGCTCGGCGTGGCCTTATGCCGACGAGCCTTCCGCAGAGGTTCGAGGCCGCGACCTGGTCACCGGCCTCCCCAAGACCATTCTTCTCTCCAGTCAGGAGATTCGTGAAGCCATCGACGAGCCCACTCAGGCCATCGTCGACGCAGTGAAGTTCACACTTGATAAGACACCCCCGGAATTGGCGGCTGACGTCGTCGAGCGGGGGATCGTGCTCACAGGAGGAGGAGCGCATCTTGTGGGGCTGGACCATCGTCTGGCCCATGAGACGGGGATGCCCATCGTGACGGCGGCACAGCCGCTGCAATCGGTGGTGCTTGGCTCGGGAAAGTGTCTGGAGGAGTTCGACACGTTGCAAGACGTGCTCGTGTCGTCGTCCCGGCCATGAGACCCGCGTCCCGTCCACCCTCATGCTGAATAGAGATCGTCGTGACCGCGCTCTCCCGACTCTGATCACGCTTCTTGTCGTAGGTGTTCTGTTGATGACCTTTGACGTGCGCCTCCAGGGCGAAGGAGTGGTGGCGAGTCTCCGAAGCGGGACACAAACGATTCTCTCGCCGATTCAGAAGGCAGCTTCGACGGTGGTCAACCCAGTGGCCGACCTCATCGAGAGTGTGGCTGACGTTGGTCGGCTTCGCGAGCAGAACGAGATTCTCGAGGCGGAGCTGGCTGAGGCCAATGCTGATTTGGTTGCCGTTCAGGACAAGCTGGCACGGCTGGAGGTCCTCGAGGAGCTGTATTCGCTGCAACTCGACGAGGCGACTATCGGACGAACTGTTGCCAACGTCATCGGGTCTCCTGACGCTGTCGACGAGGGAATCATCATCGACAAAGGGACCAGAGACGGCGTGATTGCCGGCCAGCCTGTTGTCGACACGAACGGCTACTTGGTTGGAAGAATCAAAGACGCATCGTTGAGCACGGCCGTCTTGGTTCCCATCACGGTTTCCCGTGCCGGAGTGGCGGTTCTCGTCGGCGCCCAGGTTGGAGCGCTCACACCCCAGCCTCTGAGGGCCGAGATGCGACTGGACATCAACGATGCCAGAGAGCCGATCCTGGCCGGCGACCGGGTGGTGACCTCGTCAGCCAGTTCCGCTTACCCGGCGGGGCTTCCAGTGGGGGAAGTGGTCGCAGACGAGAGACCACGGAACGGTTCACTTTCGGGTGAAGTTAGGCCTTTTGTGAACCCTGACACGCTCCGCCTTGTCGTCGTTCTGGCCTGGCCGCCAGATCCGGTGACGGCTGCCAACGACGAGCCGGTCGTGACGACGACTTCGATCCCCGCAGCGAGCTCATCGACGGTCCCAGGGTCGACCACCATTCCCGAGGACCCAGCGTGAACCTACGCCGAGCCGTTGCCGTGGTCGTGGTGATCGTTTTTGCGGTCGTCCTCCAAACAACCCTGTTCGGCCGTCTGGATCTGATCACGCCAGACCTAGTGATGCTTGTCTCGATTCTCTTGGCGCTGACCCGAATTCGCCCTGAGACGGTGCTAGGTCTTGCATTTACCTCGGGTCTGGTGGTCGATCTCATCGGAACGTCCCTTCTCGGGTTGAGGGCAGTGGTGTTCACCATCGTGGCCTTTGTCGCTGTTCGCACTCGAGACCGCGCTGACATCGGCCGGGTGTCGATTGCCATCTGGTGCGGCACACTGACCTTGCTCGGGATCCTGGGCATCCTGCTGATCGGGACTCTCTTTGGACAGTCCACGCTGCTGGGAAGTGGCACGCAATGGGAGATCCTCATAGTGCCTTTGGTCAACACCGTGATCGCATGGATCATCAGCCCAGCGTTTGTCAGATTCATCGACGGCGGCCAAACGACACCCGGATTCACATGAGATTCGCCTACCGACTGACGATTCTGGGCTTGGTATTCGTGGTGATGTTCTCGGTTATCGGACTGCGGCTGTGGTTCGTGCAGGTGGCCGAAGGTCCGACCCTGGCCCTCGCGGCCGAGGAGCTCACATGGCTGGGCAAGGCGACGCCTGCCGCACGAGGTGACATCTTCGATCGCGACATGAACCTTCTCGCCACCAGCCGGCTGACGCCAGCCGTGGTGATAGATCGGACTTTCGTTCAGCCAGATGAGCGCGAGACACTGGTCCAGAGGCTGGCTGCGATTCTCGGTATCGCACCGCAGGATCTCGATGAAATGTATGAAGAGGCCGGAATCAACGGTCGGTTCGAGGTCGCGACGGTTTCTCCGGATACGGCGTTGGTCATAACCGAGAGGCTCGATGAGTTGCCTGGTGTGGAGGTCGTCAACGTTCCGGAGAGGGTCTACCTCGTTGGCCCGACGATGGCGCACGTGATCGGTCATCTTGGCTTGCCCGGCGCCGACGATCTGGAAGAGAACCCGGATCTCGATCCGAATCTGCGAATCGGCAAGCTCGGCGTGGAAAGTGTCTACGACGATTGGTTGCTGGGGACACCCGGCTCAGTGGAATACCGCGTGCGAGAAGGTGAAGTCATCGACGAACGCAATCCCACCGAGCCGGTGCCAGGACATTCCGTCGTACTGAATCTCGATCTCGACCTCCAAGAGCGTGTCGAAATCGCTCTGGAGGAAGGCGTCGCGCTCTCGAACTCGGTCAAAGACGGCGAACGCGAGCAGGGGGAACGGGTGTTTAGCGTCACGGAGCGGGCAGCGGCGGTGGTCCTCGATGTGGAGACGTTCGATGTGCTGGCCATCGCGTCTTTCCCCGACTTCGATCCCGAGCTCTTCGTCAGTGGAATCGATGAGTCGACTTTTACGCAACTCACTGAGACCTTCGCGTTCAACAACCTCGCCGTGAGCGGTCTGTATCCGCCGGCGTCCACTTTCAAAGCGATCACCTACACGGCTATCGAGGAGGAGAATCTTCCCTTTCCCCAGGACATCGAGGGCATCGATCCCGGCTCACGACAGGTTCATTGCGACGGCCGACTGGAGCTACCTCAGTTGGCTGACGGGTCGGAGCAGGTGAAGACCGACTGGTACAACCCAAGCGATTTCGGGTGGTTGGACATCCATGAAGCACTACGGGTGTCGTGCAACATCTTCTTTTGGTCGGCCGCGCTCGGGACTTGGCAAGAGTTCCAGGGCGAGGAACAAGAGAACGTCATCCAGGACTGGGCGAAAGACCTCGGTTACGGGACTCGAACGGGCGTCGACCTGACTGGCGAATCGGCGGGCATTGTGCCTACTCGACAGCTATTCGAGGAATGGGCGGCATACCAGATCGAGAATCCGGACGAGCCACCGCGAATGGAGGCAAGCCGTCTCGAATTGGCCAGCCCATGGCTCGGCGGGGACCTGATGGACTTCGCCATCGGGCAGGGGTCGTTCACCGCTACTCCTTTGCAGGTGGCGGTCTCGTATGCGGCTCTGGCCAACGGGGGAAAGATCATGGAGCCTCGAGTCGTCAAACAGGTCATCGACAGCGACGGAGAGATCGTCTTTGCCCCGGAATCGGAGATTGTGAGAGAGGTGCCGATTTCCTCCGCTGTGCGCGCAGCTTTGCTCCAGGATCTCAATCGGGTGGTGACCAGCGGCACGGCTGCTTCGGCCTTCAGTGACTTTGGCGAGGGACTCGAGAATATCGGTGGGAAGACCGGAACCGGTCAGTCGACGGAAACCTCAGACAACCATGCCTGGTTCGTTGGGCTCGCCCCAATCGACAATCCAAGATATGTGATTGCGGTGGTCATTGAAGAGGGTGGCTCGGGCGGTCAGATAGCTGCTCCCGTCGCTCGACACATCATGCAATACCTGATGGGTAACGAGCCCACGCCGATCGTGGCCGGAGAGGCGGCCCAGTAATGGCTGTGCTCACCCGGCTTCGCGAGGTGACGGTCGACCGCCGGGACAACCGGCCCGATCTCATCATGTTCGGCGCCATGCTCTTACTGTCAGCCGTCGGTCTTCTCATGATCTACTCGGCCACCAGGAGCGAAGGGGTGAGCGGGATGGAGCGCCAGCTCATTTTCGTCACGGCTGGCATCATCGTTTATCTCTTCATTTCCAACATCGATTACCGCGAGTATCGAAACCTCCTGCCGCTTCTCTCGATCCTCACGCTCCTGGCGTTGATCGCCGTGTTCTTCTTCGAAGAGGTGAACGGAGCTCAGCGATGGATCCCGCTCGGTTTCTTCAAACTCCAACCTGCTGAATTCGCCAAGGTGGTGGTGATCCTCGTGTTGGCGGCACTTCTGTCTCCGGCCAGTCGCGATGAGTTGGGCCGTAAGAACATCTCGTGGGCGGAAGTGTTCCAAGCGATACTGGTGGTTGCGATCCCTGGCCTGCTGATTCTACGGGAGCCCGATTTGGGCACCACCTTGGTGTTCGGGTTCATCCTTTTTGCCCTGCTGTTTGTCGCTGGTGCCACCTGGCGGCAGCTGGTGGCACTCGGGGCCGGGGCCGGGGCGATCGTGGCCGCCACATTTCAGTTCGGATGGCTGGAGACCTACCAGCTGAACCGGATCAAGGTTCTGTTCGACTCCAGCATCGACCCCACAGGCATTGGGTACAACCTGAGGCAATCTCGCTTTGCCATCGGGTCGGGTCAGTTCTTCGGTAGTGGTCTCTTCGAGGGCACCCAGACCAACTTCCAATACGTCCCCGAGCAAGAGACGGACTTCATCTTCACGGCTGTCGCCGAGCAGCTGGGATTCCTCGGCGCGTTGGTGGTGATCGTCGGATTTGCCCTGATCGTGTGGCGACTCCTGGTGATCGCTGCCAACGCTCGCGATCGCTATGGGGCGCTGATCGCGACCGGCATGGCAGCCATGATCGTCTTTCACGTATTCGTCAACATCGGGATGACGATGGGCATCATGCCGGTCACCGGGCTTCCCCTCCCTTTCCTCTCGGCCGGTGGCTCGTTCTTCCTCGCGATGACTCTGGGTCTGGGAATCGCCAACTCGGTTTGGCTGCTGCGGACCCCGGTCCCCGGTGAGAAGCTGTGACGACTCGCCGCTGACGACCTCTCAATGGGGCCTGGTTGTCACAGCAGCTACGCTCCGGGCCGGTCATGTTTCGCAGGAATCACACGGGGTGGGTCGAGGTCATATGCGGCCCGATGTTCAGCGGTAAGAGCGAAGAGTTGATCCGGCGGATCACGAGAAGTCAGATCGCCCGGATCCCAGTTCAAACCTTCAAACCACTGCTCGACGTCCGCTACAGCGACGCAGAAGTGGTCTCCCACTCGAGTCTCAGCGTTCAGGCCATCCCTGTCGGGGATTCCGGATCTCTCCTTCGAGAAGTAGACGACGCGACTGAGGTCATCGGCGTCGATGAGGGCCAATTCTTCGACGAAGGGCTCGTTGAGGTGGTTGATCAGCTTGCCGCCAGCGGAAAACAGGTGATCATCGCCGGTTTGGACACCGATTTCTTGCGGCGTCCCTTTGAACCGATTCCGACTCTCAGTCAAAGGGCGGAAGTGGTGACCAAGATGTTGGCTGTGTGCCACAAGTGCGGCGGCCCCGGAATGTATACCCAGCGCATCGTGAGATCCGACGATCTCGTGGTGCTGGGGGCCCAGGGCGCGTACGAGGCACGGTGCCGAGTGTGCTACGACCCTGACGAGCCTGAGCAGCCGCCGCTTGGCCTCGACGACGGCTAGGTCCAGACTTCGCGGTCTGGTAAGATGACCGGGTTCGCCTCTCGGCGCGACTCTCTCGCTTTTGGAGCGTTTACCGATGAACTTCCACACGCCCCTCGGTCATATGTCTGACCGCCAAGTCTGGGCGAGAACCCCGCGTCCTGAGGCTCAGCAACGCTTCGGCCGCCGGCCAGCTGCCAGGAAACCAGCAAAGCCGGTGGCCCCAATGGACATCAGAGGAGTTGAAAACTATGGCTCTATTCAGGAAGAGAGCCCAGATCGTCAGGCGCGCCTCGTCCGAAGGGACGGTTGAGGAGCACAAGACCCTTCGAGTGAGGGGCCACAAGGTAGAGGTGAGGCGAGTCGAAGCGAATAACGCCTCCTCCACCAAGACCAACCAGAGACAGCGGCAACGCAAGCAGCCAAAGCCGCAAAACCGTTCGAAGAACGGCCTGGCCACGTCACGCGCCCGGACGCGTCGTCCTCTCGACGAGGAGGTGATCCTCCCCACCGAGTCAGGCCGGAAACAGATGTTGGTCCGAGTCAAAAACGGGCAAACTCAGATCGTCGTGATGGAGGGCCCGGTCGTGGTGGAGCACTACGTGGCCCGCCAGCAGTCGAGCTCGGTGGCCGGGAACATCTACCTCGCCCGGGTGCGAAATGTGTTGCCGGGCATGGAGGCTGCCTTTCTTGACTTTGGTGATGCCAAAAACGGCGTTCTATATGCGTCCGACGTGGCCGTCGATGGCCAGCGCAAGGGACGCGGCGCCAAACGGATCGAGGACGTTCTCAAAGAAGGCGACGAGATCCTGGTTCAGGTGACCAAGGACGCAATGGGCGCCAAGGGCGCACGGCTTACCGGGACGCCGTCCCTGCCCGGGCGCTATCTGGTTTTGGTCCCGGACTCCGACAGCGTCGGGATCAGTCGTCGCCTCCCCGACGAGGACCGATCGCGACTCAGAACCGCCATCAACAAGGTGCGGCCGGAAGGTTTTGGGGTCATCGTGCGCACGGCCGCAATGCACGCCACCACGGAGGCCCTGGCGGCTGATATCTCACGTCTCATGAAGAACTGGGAGCAGATCGGCGCCGAGGCGGCGAAAGGCGGAGCGCCTCGACTGATCCACGACGAGCCGGAGCTGCTTATCAAGGTGATTCGCGAGCATTTCACACCTGACTTCCGCAAGCTGCTCATCGACAACGGGGCCGCCTACGACAAGGTCGTCTCCTACCTGCGGTCCACCGCACCGGACCTGGTCTCGAAGACACACCTGTATGAGGATTCCACCTCCCTGTTCGAGCGCTATCACGTCGACGACCAGCTGAAGAAAGCGCTCGACCGAAAGGTCTTCCTTCCCTCCGGAGGGCACCTGGTCATCGACCGAACCGAAGCGTTGACCGTCATCGACGTGAATACTGGGAAGTTCGTGGGCAGCTCGACGCTCGAAGAGACGGTGCTCCACAACAATCTCGAGGCCGCAGAAGAAATCGGGCGGCAGCTGAGACTGCGTGACATCGGCGGGATCATCGTCATCGACTTCATCGACATGGAAACCGAGGAGAATCAGCAGAAGGTCCTTCGCAAGTTGAAGGAGACGCTGGCAAAAGACAAGACTCGGACGCAGGTTTTCGAGGTTTCGCACCTCGGCTTGGTCGAGATGACCCGCAAGAACGTCTCCGCCGGGTTGTTGGAACAGTTCTCCTCGCGATGCGAGACCTGTGGTGGTCGCGGTGTCATCGTTCACGAGCATGCGGTGGCCGCCGCAGGATCAATCGAGGACTACGACACAGACGAATAACTGGTTGGCACTACCGCCCCGATTTCGAGTACCATTTCCGTCTGTCCCCCCTTTTTCGAGAGGTTTACCCATGTACGCCATCATCCGCGCCGGCGGGAAACAGGCGAAAGTCAGCTCTGGAGACGTAATCGACATCGAGCGCCTGAAGAGCGAGAGTGACAAGCTCACGTTTGCCCCCCTGCTGGTGGTCGATGAGTCCGGCACTGCGGTGTCCGACCCCAAAGTGCTGGGGAAGGCAAAGGTGACGGCCAAGGTCCTGGGCGAGACCCGAGGCCCCAAGGTCGACATCTTCAAGTACAAGTCGAAGACCGGATACCGGAGGCGGCAAGGACATCGGCAGACCTACACCAGGATAGAGATCACCGGGATCACCTTGCCCGGAGCCAAGAAGGCAAAACCAAAAGAGCCAGATTCCTCAGAGGAGGAGTGACATGTCAAAGACAAAAGCAGGCGGATCTTCCAAGAACGGCCGGGATTCACACGCCAAGCGTCTCGGCACCAAAGTCTTCGACGGCGAGTTCGTGAACGCCGGCGCCATCCTCGTGCGTCAGCGAGGAACCCGAATCCATCCAGGCGAGAACGTGGGGAGAGGCAACGATGACACACTCTTCGCCACGGCGCCCGGGACTGTGAAATACGGGGTCCGTGCCAATCGGCGCCACGTGAACGTCGTCCCCGAATAACTCGAACTCGGTCGTGTTCGTCGACCGGGTTCGTGTCAGCCTCCGCGCCGGTAACGGCGGTGCGGGGGTTGTTTCGTTTGTGAGGGCAAAGGGCAAGCCGAAAGGTAAGCCGATCGGAGGGAACGGAGGCCCGGGAGGATCGGTGATCCTCCGCGCCGACCGATCGGTTGCAACTCTGCTGCGTTACCAGCGCAACCCCCATCACAAAGCGGGCCATGGGACTCATGGCCAAGGCGACCTCCGTCATGGGAAAGCCGGGGAAGACACTTTGTTACCGGTTCCTCTCGGCACGACGATCCGCGATGACGGCGGAGTTCTCATTGCCGATCTGGTCGAGCACGGACAACAGGTGACGGTGATGGCGGGTGGGCGAGGTGGTCGAGGCAATGCTGCTTTCGTCAACCCCTCCAACAGGGCACCGGCGGTTGCCGAGCAGGGGGAATACGGCAAAGAAGCCTGGTTCACGCTTGAAATGAAGCTGCTCGCCGACGCGGCATTGGTTGGCTTTCCGAACGCAGGCAAGTCAACTCTGATCTCCAAGGTCTCGGCTGCTGAGCCGAAGATCGCGGACTACCCCTTCACAACACTCGAGCCTCATCTTGGGGTTGTCAGCTTCGACCGACGGGAGTTCGTTCTCGCCGACATCCCGGGCCTGATCGAAGGCGCTGCCGACGGGAGGGGCCTTGGTCACACATTTCTCCGCCATGTCGAGCGGGCCCGCGTTCTGGTGATGCTCCTCGATCCCACGGAGATGCAGGAACACCCGATCGATGCGCAATTGGCGATCTTGACGAGGGAGCTTGCCGACTATTCCGCTGAGTTGGCAGAGCGGCCGAGGGTGATCGTGGTGAACAAGGTCGATGCGGCACGCCCCGAGTCTCATGAGACCGAAGCAGGTTGGCATCTGATCTCAGCCGTCACTGGTGAGGGAATCCGGGACATGCTGCATACCGTGGCTGATCTGATCGAGGAGTCGGAGCGGGCCGCGCCGGAGCGGCAGGGGTATGCGCTCTACCGCCCATTGGGGCCGCGCTTCACAGTGAGGCGAGATGAGGGGATGTGGGTGGTCGAAGGTCTCGCCGCCGAACGTGCGGTGGCTTTCGCTGACATGACCACTGAAGAGGCTGCCGACATGGCGGCTCAACGTCTTTCCCGACTCGGGATTGATGAGGCTCTCGCCGATGCGGGGGCGAGGGAGGGTGACGATGTGAGAATCGGAGAGATCATCTTCGAATACACGACCTCAGACGAAGAGGAATAGGCCCTTGTTTCCGATCTTCCCTTTTCCCTATCGGCGCCAGAGGTCTTTGGTGAACAGGACGAGTACCGGGAAGATCTCCAACCGGCCGACGATCATGAGTCCAGAGAGCAGCCACTTGGCCAGGTCCGGCACCGCCGCATAGTTGGAGGCAGGCCCGACATCACCCAGGCCGGGGCCAATGTTGCCCAGCGAAGCGGCCACGGCCGACGTGGCGGTCACCAGGTCGAGCCCCTCCGAGAGGTTGGCGTCGATGAAGGCCAGCAGGAATGTCGACGTCATGAATAGGAATATGTAGAAGAGGAAGTACGACTGCACTGACTCGACAACCGGATCGGAAACACGGGTGTTGCCAAATCTGGTGACGAACACACCGCGGGGATGAACCAATCGTCGCAGATCGTTGAAAGCCGATTTCGAGAGAACTCCGATGCGGAAAGTCTTCATTCCTCCCGCCGTTGAGCCGGCCATGCCGCCCAGGAACATCAGGCCAACGACCATTATCTGAAGGGCGGGGCGCCATAGGCCGAAGTCAGCAGACGCGAACCCGGTGGTGGTTGTCAACGAGATGGTGTTGAAGGCAGCGTCTCGGATTGCCTCTGATGGCGTCAGGTCGCTCCACAGGCCTCCGGCGACAATCACTACCGCCACGACCGTGATGAACAAGTAGAGCCTGAACTCTTGTGACTCCCAGTACTCGGCCGGTCGGCGAAAAGCCCTGAAATGGAGGGCAAAAGAGACACCAGCCAGGAACATGAAGACCGTTATCACCCACTGTGTGTATGCGCCGAAGCCGGCGATGGAAGTCGCAGCGGTACCGAATCCGCCTGTCGACATGGTCGTGAACGAGTGGATGAGAGCCTCAAACCCGGTCATGTCCCCGAAGTAGAGGAACACGAACTCGACAGCGGTGATGAGGGCATAGACGAGCCATAGTCGTTTCGCCGTCTCTTGAAATCTCGGAGTGAGGCGGTCTGGGGTTGGCCCGGGTGATTCTGCCCTCGCCAGCTGCATGCCACCGGTGCCCAACAACGGCAGCACTGCCACTCCGAGAACGATCACGCCCATGCCCCCCAACCATTGGGTGAGCGCGCGCCAGAACGAGATCCCGTTGTCGAGGACGCTCGGGTCCGGGAGGATCGAGGCGCCGGTGGTGGTAAAACCAGAAGCCGTTTCGAAGACGGCGTCGGTCACGTTGGGGATGGCCCCGCTCAACAGATAGGGCAGCGCACCGAAGATCGAGAACACAAACCATGCCAGGCCGACTGTCGCAAACCCTTGTTTGACAGTTATGGATCGCGGGCGTCTGACGAATCGGCGGATCAGGTAGCCAGCCGAGGCTGTGATCAACGCCGAGAAGGCAATCCACAAGGCGGTCTCATACTCCTGCGAGACAACGGAGACTCCGGCCGATGAAGCCATCGCCACCGCAACGAACAGCAGGATCGACCCCAGCACGTATGCGACGGTGAGAAGCAGCGAGGCGGCGGGTCGCATCCCGGTCCGAGACGGATCGAGTCTCATGCAGTGAAGAGGGCCACCGATTCGTCGATATCGCGAGGGAGGGAAAAGAAGATGATGTGGTCGCCGGCGCGGATCACGGTTGACCCGTCGGGGACAAAGGTGGTTCCATTTCGGGACACGCCGCCGATGATCACGCCGATCGGCAGGTCCAGATCGAGAAGCGTACGGCCGTCTGCCTCGGCACCTCTGCTCACCTCGATCTCGATTGCCTCGGCGTCGGTGTCAGAGAAGGTGGCCACCTGCTCAACCTGACCTTGTCTCACGAAACGCAAGATCGCGCCCGCGGCCAAGAGCCTGCTGGACACCGCGGCATCGATTCCCACTCCGGCCAAGAGCGAAACGTAGGAGATTCGGTTGAAGCGGGATATGACCAATCCGGCGCCACTCGCCTTGGCGACAAGGCAGGCCAGCAGGTTGACCTCATCCCAACCGGTTAGACCAATGACCACATCCTTCGGCCCCAGGTCGAGCTCTCTCAGGACGTCGGGATCGGTAGGGTCTCCACAAACCACCAGGGCTGAAGGGTGTTTGCTGGCCAGCTTGGTGCATCGGTCAGAGTCGGAGTCGACAAGAACGACTTCCAGCCCCGCCTTACGCATTTCCCTGGCTGTCAGCCGGGCGAGGCGAGTACCTCCCACTATCACCACCCGGTCGATCTGTCTCCGCTTGAGACCGAGCATCTTGGTTGCCGTTTCGACCTGCTCTTCGGTGGTCATCAGGAGTGCGTGGTCGCCGGCACGAACCGCGGTGTCACCGTGGGCGACAATGGTGCGGCCATCTCTGACCAGAGCCGCCACGACCCAACCCCATTCGGCGCTCCGCACACGTAGCTCCTTGAGCGGAGCGGCCGTGATCGGGGCGTGGGGTGCCACAGTCCCGCCCACCATGACCAGTTGGCCGTCGGCGAACTGGATCAGTTCGCTGGCGCCACCGGCACCCACGATGCCAACCAGCTCCTCGGCGGTGGTGGCAGACGGATCGATGACGACATCAACTCCGAGATGAACCGATCCCTCACGGATCTCGGGGTCTTCGATACGGGCGATTGTCATGGGCACCCCGAGCTCCTTGCCTGTGTGGCAAGCAAGGACGTTGGCGCCATCGGAGTTGGATGCTGCGATCAGAAGATCGGCCTGGGAGATGCCTGCGTCTTCCAGCGTGCTCGCGCTCGCCCCGTTGCCGGTGATGACCAATGCGTCGATTTCTTCTTGTATCTCGGCGGCACGAGCCTCGTCATCTTCGATGACGACGACATCCTGACCGTCGTGGGCCAGACGCTCCGCCAAATATGAGCCAATCGCGCCGGCACCGACAATGATGATTCGCATCTCTTACCTGGAAAAGTGAAACCGCGGGAACAGGCTAACCACGATATCTCGGTGCCCGTAGAATGGTCGCAGTCCCTGTTGTCAGGAGTTTTGCCCGGTGTCCTTTGAATCTCCCGCCGCCGTCTCAGGTGCCCTGCGAGAAGTGGGCTATCTGCCTGACGAGAGGATCGCCCAGGTCGTCTTTCTTGCGATTCGCCTCGGGAAGCCGATTCTGGTCGAGGGTCCCGCTGGGGTGGGCAAGACCGAGCTGGCAAAGGCGCTGGCTCAGGCCGCCGAAAGGCCGCTGATACGTCTTCAGTGTTACGAGGGGCTCGACGAGGCCAAGGCGCTGTATGAGTGGAACTACAAGAAACAGCTGCTTCGAATTCAGGCCGATGTAGACCACGAATGGGACCAGATCTCCCAGGACATCTTCTCCGAGGAATTCCTTCTCACCAGGCCGTTGCTACAGGCCATCCGCTCCCAGGAACCCGCACTTCTGCTCATTGACGAGGTCGACCGGGTCGAGGTCGAGACGGAAGCTTTGTTGCTCGAGGTCCTCTCGGATTTTCAGGTTTCGATTCCGGAGCTGGGCACAATCGAGGCTGCCACCCACCCTGTGGTCGTTCTCACGTCCAACAACACTCGCGAGCTCAGCGAAGCATTGAAAAGGCGATGTCTGTTCCTCCACATCGACTATCCGGATCCGGCGAGGGAGCAGGACATCCTCAGCACCCGTGTTCCCGGGCTCTCCGACCACCTCGCGGCGCAAGTGGCCAAAGTCGCGAGGTCGATTCGAAATCTCGACCTGAAGAAGGCGCCTTCTGTCTCGGAGACAATCGATTGGGCAAGGACACTCATCGCGCTGTCGATCGACGACGTCGACGAGTCAGTCCTGGGAGACACGCTTCACGTGCTGCTCAAGTACCAGGGCGACATCGAGAAGGCCGCCAAGGAGCTGGTGCCGCCCTCAGGGGGATAGTGGTGCTGGGGGTGCTGACAGGATTCATCGATGAGCTTCGGGCAGCCGGAGTCCCCGTGTCCATGGTCGAGGCGATCGACTCCATGGAGGCCGTTGAAGTCATCGACCTCGGCGATAGGACCGAGCTGCGAGAGACGCTGCGGTCGACTCTCGTGAAGAGTCTCAGGCACGAGCGCGCCTTCGACACCGCTTTCGACGTCTACTTCTCGACGATTCCGCCTCCAACGGAAGCCGCGGACCCAGCCGATGATGAGCTCGGCGCCGAGACCGGTGGTGGCGAGGACTTCGATCTGGACAGGCTGGTGGCAGACCTCGCCCGCGCCCTCGAAGACATGGACCTCGATGAGCTTCGGCGGCTGGCTCGGGCGGCGGTCGACGAGCTGGCGGGAATGGAGCCCGGGCGACCCGTGGGCGGGACTTACTACCTCTATCGGACTTTGAGGCGGCTTGACCTGGCGAGTCTCGAGCAAGCGCTTCTAGAGGCCCTGGGCGAACAGGACGACCTATCGAACCTCGAGCGAAGACTCCTGGAAGAGGAAGTGAAAGGCCGTATTAAGGAGTTGCGAGAGGAGATCCAGGATGAGATCCGGCGGCGGCTTGTCGCTGACCGCGGGCGGGACGCGGTGGCTCGAACCTTGAGGCGGCCACTACTCGAGGACGTGGATCTGATGCACGCCACGGCACTGGATCTGCAGGAGATGGAAGCTGCCATCGGGCCTCTAACTCGGAAGCTGGCGGCGAGACTGGCGAGAAGGCGGAAGAAGCGCACCGGCCGGCTCGACTTTCGGAAGACGGTGCGCCGGTCTTTGGCGACCGGCGGCGTCCCCGTCGAGCCTCAGTTCCGTCATCCGAGACCACATCGACCAGAGGTATGGCTCCTGTGCGATATCAGCGGGTCCATGGCGACGTTCAGCCGCTTCACCCTTCAGTTCACCCACGCCATGGCTACTCAGTTCTCGAGGCTTCGCTCCTTTGCATTTGTGGACACCGTGGACGAGGTCACCGGCTACTTCGGTGCGGGGGTCGACTTCGCAACCGCTCTGCGGCGGGTCATGACCGAAGCCGAGGTGGTATGGATGGACGGGCACTCCGATTACGGCAACTCACTGCAAACCTTTCGCAACGACTTCGAGCGGCAGCTGACACCGCGGACCACGGTCATAATCACAGGAGATGCCCGGAACAACTATCGGCCTTCGCGGGCGCCCATCCTGGGCGAAATCGCCCAGCAAGCGCGTGCTGTCGTATGGCTGAATCCTGAACCGATTGCCTATTGGGACACCGGCGACTCGGCCATGGGCGAATACGCTCCTTTTTGCACCTCGGTTCACGAGGTGAGAACTCTTCGACAGCTCGAGGCTTTCGTCGAGGAACTGGCCTTGCCAGGTCGCTCGACCTATGCGAATCCCTAAACCTGACCACTCAGAGTGCCGATAGCAGCGCGTAGCAAACCCGTGCGGGTCGAAGCGAGCAGAGGAAGCTGAATGGGATCTCGGATTCTCGTAGTGGAGGACTCAGCCGTGATCAGACGGCTGATAGAAGTGTGTCTCCGTGCGGCCGACCTAGAGATCATCACCCGCGATGATGGCCGGAACGGCCTCACCGCAGTCAGCACCGAATCGCCCGATCTGGTGGTGCTCGACATCGGTCTCCCGGGGATGGATGGCTGGGAAGTCCTCGATCGCATCCGCACCGACGAGACGACCAGCACGATACCGGTTGTTGTGCTGACCGCCCACGCCGAGGAGGAGTCGAGGCGCAGGGCCAATGAGGGCGGCGCAGACGCTTTCGTCACGAAGCCATTCCAGCCCAACGACTTTCGCAGCACAGTCCTCTCCCTCCTCGAATGAGAGGCTGACGGCAGGGCGTTAACCTGCCGTTGTGGATTCAGAACCAGCACTTCCTTCTTTCATCGGCGCGCCCGTTCAGCGTCGCGAAGACCCGGCGCTCATTTCTGGTACCGGCACCTACGTAGACGACGTCGCTCCAAACGGCGTGCTGTATCTGGCGCTGGTGCGGAGTCCGTTCGCCCATGCCGAGATAGGCGACATCGACGCCGAAGCGGCGAGGAACGCACCCGGCGTCCACTTGGTCCTTCTCCCCGACGACGTGGCAGGCGTCAAGATGCCACCCAACCCCAATCCGGATCGAAACGTTCCCCGGCGCTGGCCTCTGGTCCAGGGTCGGGCGCTGATGCCCGGCGATCCTGTGGTAGCGGTAGTTGCCGACTCACCTCAGGCTGCCCGCGACGCGGCAGATCTCGTGTTTGTCGATTACGACCCGTTGCCGGTTGTCGGTGATGCGGTGCAGGCCCTCGACGCTTCTCCCATGCACCCGGCTCAGAACTCCAATGTCGCCTACGACCGATCCAGGGGAGACAGGGAGGCGTTCGACGCCATCGAAGGCACTCGCCTGGAAGGGGTCGTGGAGCACCCCAGGGTTGTGCCTGCACCCATGGAGCCGAGAGCGGTACAGGCCGTATGGCGTGACGACGGTCTGACGGTGCATTTGTCGTCTCAGGCGCCGCACCTGATGCAGGAGCAACTGGCCAGCGACTTTGACTTGCCCCAGGCGTCGGTGAGAGTGATCACACCTTTTGTCGGCGGCGGGTTCGGGTGCAAGTTCGACCTCGCCGAGGAGGAATACCTCACAGTGATTGCCTCCAGGATCACAGGCCGGCCAGTGAAATGGACCGAGACCCGGAGAGAGCACCTGCTGACAATCGGCCATGGGCGGGCACAGCGTCATCGTTGGGAGGTGGTCGTCGACGACTCGGGGAGGATCAAAGGGCTGTGGGTGGACAGCCTCATCGACCTGGGTTGTCGGCATCGTTATCTGTCCTTCATGGAGATAACGCCCCGGATGCAGACGGGCAACTATCACATCGAGACTTACGGATGGAGGATGCGCGGAGTTTGGACCAATCGCGCGCCAAGGGGGATCTACCGTGGAGCCGGGCGACCCGAGGCGACGCTGACGATTGAGCGAGTCGTGGACACCGTCGCTCGTGAGCTGGGTCTCGATCCTGCTGAAGTGAGGCGGGTCAATTTCGTCCAGCCCGACCAATTCCCCTACAAATCCGGTGGCGGCTACACCTTTGACACCGGTGAGTACGAGCGAACACTCGACACGCTGCTCGAGGTCTCTGACTACTCAGGCCTGAGAGATTGGCAGCGAGAGGCCCGCGAGGAAGGGCGCGTGGTGGGTGTGGGAGTGGCGGCTTATGTCGAGGTCTGCGGTTTTGAAGATTGGGGAGCGGCCAGGATTCAGGTGCATGCCGACGGCTCGGTGACTCTCTTCGTAGAGACTCTCGATCAGGGTCAGGGGCACCGGACGTCGTTCGCCCAGCTGGTGGCTGCGTCACTGGGGGTTCCTGTGGATTTGGTTCGCGTCGAACAAGGTGACACGGTCTCATCGCCCTATGGGTGGGGAACGTCGGGTTCCCGGTCGCTTGCCCAGGGTGGCAGCGCAAGTCACGCGGCTGCGGAAAAGGTCGGCGCCAAAGCCCGCCTCGTGGCCGGGCACCTCATGGAAGCACCAGCCGATGACATCGAGCTCGCGGACGGATTGGCGACGGTGAAAGGCACCGACGTCTCCGTCACCTGGCGGGAGGTGGTGTCGGCCGCCCTCTCGGGGAACGTCCCTGAAGGCGTTACCCCGGGGCTAGACGAGGAGATGCACCTCAAATCGGGCGGTCTCAACTACCCCTATGGGATGCATCTGGCAGTCGTCGAGATTTCTCCCGAGTCGGGCTCGCCCACTCTCACTCAGATGTGGGCCGTCGACGACGCCGGCAACATCATCAATCCGATGCTTGCGGATGGGCAGAGGCACGGGGGTCTGGCCCAAGGTATCGGACAGGCCCTATGGGAAGGCGTCGTCTACGACGACGATGGGAATCTCGTCACCTCGTCGTTCATGGACTACCTGATCCCGTCGGCTGTGTCGTTGCCGATGTTCGATCTCGATGGGACTGTCACCACGACGCCGACAAATCCGTTGGGTGCCAAAGGCATCGGCGAGGCGGGAGCCATAGGAGCCACGCCGGCCGTGGTCAACGCCATCGTCGATGCCCTGGGTGTCGATATCCAGATCCCGGCCACGCCGGAGAAGATTTGGAGAGCGCTCGGCAACTAAGAGGTCTTCGCCTCCTGAGCGATGACCTCGGCTAGCCGTTCGATCAGGTCGACCACGCGGTTGGAGTAACCCCACTCGTTGTCGTACCACGACATCACCTTGACCAGGTTGCCCCCGATCACGTGGGTGCCCGCCGCGTCGAAGATGGAGGAGTGAGGGTTGCCGATGATGTCGGTGGAGACGATCGGGTCCTCGTTGTACTCGATTATCCCAGCCATCGGCCCCTCTGCTGCTTCCTTGACCGCTTGGTTGACTTCTTCGGCGGTCACGTCACGACCCAGCTCAACTACGAGGTCGACCGTCGAGCCGTCGGGCACCGGCACTCGCATCGCCATCCCGTCCAATTTCCCGTCGAGCTCAGGCAGGACCTTGCCCACGGCCTTGGCGGCGCCAGTTGTGGTTGGGATGATGTTCTCGGTCGCGGCCCGGCTGCGGCGAAGATCCTTGTGTGGGACATCGGCGAGCCGCTGGTCGTTGGTGTAGGCGTGGACCGTGGTCATGACCCCCTTTTCCAGGCCGAACGAGTCGTGGAGGACCTTCGCCAAAGGCGCCAGACAGTTGGTAGTGCATGACGCGTTGGACACGATCAGGTCGTCGGCATCAAGGTCTTCGTCGTTCACACCGAGGACGACAGTCTCGTCGATCTCGTCTTTTGCCGGAACGGTGAGAATCACTCTTTTGGCGCCTGCGTCCAGGTGTTGTTGCAGCGAGGATCGATCCCGGAACACGCCCGTCGACTCGATGACGACATCGACTCCTAGCTCTGACCAGGGCAGCTGAGCGGGGTCGCGCTCCATCAGCATGCGGATCTCATGGTCTCCCACCCTCATGACTCCGTCGGAGACTTCGACTTCTTGATCGAATCTCCCCATGACCGAGTCATATTCGAGGAGATAGGCCAGGATGTCGTCGTCGGATAGGTCGTTGATGGCTACGACGCTGATATTCGATTCTGGTCTGCCGGCGATTATGCGGAACACGGCTCGCCCGATACGCCCGAACCCGTTGATTGCGACGTTGGTCATCGAAGTGCCCCTTGCTTCAGGTGCTCAGCCATACGCTGCGCAGTTTCCACGACCCTGTGGCTGTAGCCCCACCCGTTGTTGAACCACGTGATTGTCTTCACCAGATTCCCTCCTGTGACCATCGTCGCCAGGCTGTCGAAGATCCCGGAATGGGGATTGAGCCTTACATCAGAGGAGACGATTGGATCGGACACGTGTTCCATGACGTCGGGGTAGTCAGCTGCGATTGCCGAGGCGACAGCACTGTTGACGGCCTCAATGTCGGTGTCCTTCACCACTTCGGCAACCATGTCCACCGTTGATCCGTCGGCGACAGGGACATTCAATGCGACCACTGAGATGCGGCCGTCGAGGTGGGGGAGTGCCTGGGAGATGATCTCAGCGGAGTTGGTGTTGGCCGGGATGATGTTCTCACCCGCGGCACGCGAGGTGCGGAAGGAGTCCGTTGGCACGTCAGCAAGACGGCCGGCGTTGGACATCGCCTTGACGACGGTCATGTAGGCACGTTTGATGCCGAATTCCCGGTCCAGGATCTCGAGGACCGGTGATATCGCATTCGAAGTGTTGGATCCGAGAGCGACCATGTCACGCTCTGGAGTGAGTATCTCGTCGTTGATGCCGCGGAGCAGCAGGGGCAGCTTTCCGGGTGTCTCCGGGCTCGATGTGAGGATCACCTTCTGGGCACCGCTGTCGAGATGCCCTTGGAGCTCGGCTCGGGTTCTGTAACGAGAAGTCGTCTCGAGAACGATGTCGACCTTGTCTTCTGACCAGTTGGTGTCGGCCGGCGTTTTGGCGGCGGTGAAACTGACCGGATTCCCGTCGTATTGCAGGGTGCCTTCGCCGTAGGAGATCTCGGCCGGGAATCGCCCGTAAATCGAGTCGTACTTGAGCAGGTAGGTGAGGGCTTCGGGCTGTGCCACGTCTGCGATGGCGACGACGTCGAGGTCGTCGTTTCCATGAAGCAGCCGGAAGACGTTCCTCCCGATTCTCCCGAACCCCATCAGGCCGATCCGGGTGCTTGTCATCTGTTTCCTTTCATACGAGAGACGCTAGCGACGTGCCCCTTCTCTTCGATAGTTGGCGGAGATATGTTGGCGTTGTGGGGGAAAGATGTTGAGTGCGATGGCGGTTGTCGCCTTTTGTCTGGTGGCCCCCGTGAACGGTCCGATCACACACGGGTATTCCCCAGTTGGCGAGTACGGGGGTCACTGGGGAGTCGATTATGCGGTCCCCGCAGGTGCCCAAGTGTTCGCGCCGGCGTCCGGCGTGGTTACGTTCGCGGGCTCGGTGGCTGGGATGAGGTCTGTGACGATCGAGCCCATTCCGGGGCTAAAGGTCTCGGTGTCTTATCTGAGCTCCATCGCGGTCGCCAGTGGTCGCTACGTCCGTCGGGGTGAAGTCCTTGGCTCAGCTGGTTCCCCGCATGGCGTCGATGGGGTCCACATGTCGGTGCGCATTGGCGGGCGCTACGTTGATCCCGAGGCCCACTTGGGATGTATTGCAACGGATATCACCCGTGCTCTCAGGTTGGTTCCAGTTGACCCGCCCTATCCTCGCCGGCGTGCGCATCGGAATCCTGGGGGGAACCTTCGACCCCGTCCACAACGGTCACTTGGCAGTCGCCGAAGCGGCGATGGGCAGCGGGAGGCTGGACCGAGTGCTGATGATGCCTGCGGGCGATCCATGGCAGAAGATTGGCCGGGCGGTGACGCCAGCCCGGAACAGGTTGGAAATGGTGAGGCTGGCCGTCGCCGACACGCCGGGCCTGGAAGTCGATGACCGTGAGGTCAGGCGACAGGGCCCGACGTTCACGATCGATACGTTGGAGTCGTTCCCGGATTCCGACGAGCTCTATCTGGTCCTTGGCGCCGACACTGCAATGGGCATCCGAACCTGGCATCGGGCTTCCGACTTGCTGCACCGAGCCGAGGTGATGGTGGTGCCTCGGTCCGGTTTGACGCGGGAAGACGTGGCGTCCGTATTGGATCACTTCCATTTTCTCGAAATGGAACCGGTGGAGATCAGCGCTACTTCGATCAGAGAATCCCTGGCGAACGGTGAGGACGTGACTGACCTTGTGCCCGAGCCAGTGTTGTCGTACATCGGCTTGCACAATCTCTACAACAACGCTGGGAACGACGATATGGTGGAGCCACCAACGAACCTGGAGGAATAGTCGTAGAGACGAGCAACCAACTGGCACGGCTTACAGCCGATGCACTGTTCGCCAAGAAAGGCACCGACATCGTGCTGTTGGATGTCGAGGAGTTGTTTGCCCTCTCCGATGTGTTCGTGATCGCAACGGGTTCGTCACGCCCCCACGTCCAGTCTTTGGGGGAGGCCGTGATCGAGCGGTTGTCCCAGGACGAGGGTCTGAAGCCGATTCGCTCCGAAGGGATGAATGAGGGGGAGTGGGTCCTTCTCGACTACGGAGACATCATTGTTCACGTGTTCCAAGGCGGGCCACGAGAGTTCTACGGGCTGGAGCGTCTGTGGGCCGACTCAGGTCGGATCGAGTGGTCGGAACCTGCGGTGGCCGACGGCTGAATCACTCACGCCAGACCGAACCAGCCCAACTGCCAATCGACCCCAGCCTCCCGGTACCGGGACTCGTTCTTCAACCCGGCCGCCAGTATCATGACCGGTCCCACTGGGGCTGTAGCTCAGTTCGGCAGAGCACTTGACTGGCAGTCAAGGGGTCAGGGGTTCAAATCCCCTCAGCTCCACCCGGAAACCTCCTCGTCAGAGGGGGTTTTCCATATTCTGGATTCTGTTGACGCGGCGAGATTGCTTTTCGTTCATGGGTTGAGGCCGTCTAATACGCACAGCCTGGGGTGTGAAGTGATCATCTTGGATGAGCGTTTCAAGTCATAGATTCGCCGCTCTCTAACGCGTACATAATGCCGGTTATGGAGCGTAGGACTTCGGTGTTGGCGTAGTTTTCAGAGACCGACCGGGAGGAGGATCATGATGACAACGTATCGATTCAGCTTGTTGGTCGTTCTTGTTCTGGTGGTTGTGGCATGTGCTGGGGTGAGTCCAGATTCGAACACGGCTGACCCTTCTCCCGCCGCAGATAGTGAGTTGACGATCTTGGTTCTCGGGGATTCGATCTTTGAATCGAACAAGGCTCAAGGAGAATCGATACCGGAGGTTTTGGGGAGAGCGCTCGGCACTGCGGTTCACAACGCCGCTCAAGGGGGCGCCCATTTCTCAATCTCTGATTCGGCTATCACTCAAGCACTCGACGTACGGAGCCAATACCAAGAGGGTGACTGGGAGTGGGTTGTGATCCAGGGGGGCGGAAACGACTACATGGATGACTGTGGTTGCGGAGAATGCGACGCACAGATTGAAGAGCTGGTTTCGAGCGATGGGTTGGCCGGAGAGATTCCGGAATTCGCGCGGAACCTGGTTAAAAGTGACACGCATGTGATGTTTGTCGGCTATTACGAAGTGCCGTCGGATGCTGAATATGGGTTCGACGTTTGCGATGACGAAGTGATAGAGCACAATGCTCGGCTTGCTCTGATGGCAAAGGCCATCGACGGTCTTTGGTTCGTTTCGGCAGCGGATGTGGTCATGGCAGACGACCGGGCCGCATACGCTGAAGATCGTGTTCACCCTTCTGTCGAAGGATCAAGACTTGTCGGCGAGCACATCGCCGCTGCGATTACTAACGCCGAAACAGGCTAACGAGCCAGCCCGGTGGGAGTCTGTCGCAGGAGAGCATTGCGGCAGGTATGGGCGACAGAGGTCAGTGCAGGGAACTGCTTTCGAAGCGGTTCAGCCTGCTTGTTTTCGGGAGAAGAATTTCACGGTTCCAAGGATGAACGAGGCAACCGCCAGAATCCAACTTAAGAGCCAGGGGAAGTACAGAAGCTCCAGATTCACGTTCGTTCCGGCCGGCTCAACGAGACGGACCAGAGAAACCCAGAAGGACCGGACGTTCACATGTTCGTCAAAGACCCCAAGGCCATCCCCGAATATGAATACGACGTCCCATCTGACCCGTCTCGGTCCCTTCCCGCCGACGCCGAGAAACTAGGCACAGGCGACCACGAGCAGTACGAATTGTGGTATTCGCCAACTGACCCTCACTACATCTACCTAGTCGATGAAGACTCAACCCAAGCATGGGTACGAGCCACCGACTGGGGACTTTGCTCATAACGATCACCCGGAAATATCGGCGACGATATGTACCGGGCGGGTGTCAATGTGCTGTACGACGACTGTGCGTCATCGGACTGACACCAGCTTCTAGATGGGGAGGATCCCCTATTGAGGCGAAACGGGAGCCCATGTCTAATGGGTGACAAAAAGGGAGTTGTGTGCGGAACAAGCCGGCATGGTGAGGCGGTTGAGATGGCGCTTGGTCGGGGGTGCATGCCTTCTTGCGCTGCTGACCGTGGGTTGTTCGCCTGGAAGCATCGACGAGGGGGTGTATCTAGCTGACGAGGGCGGAGACCTGGCAAGGCTGGAATTCAAAGTGGACACGTGGGTGTATCAGAGTGGATCCCGATCTGAAGTAGCTGGCTCCTATACGGTCGAGGACGATCAGATCACCGTCTTTGACGACGGCCTCTGCCCAGACATCGGGGAAGGCACTTACGTCTGGACGGTCGACGGAGACACCCTCTCCTTCACCGTCTACGCAGTCAGCATCCGCAGTGGCGACAATGTGTTGGCCCGGTTCCCAGCTGATACGTGTGCAGAACGCCTCGCAATCTTTGACGGCAGGATCTACCGACTGCATGCGCCGAACCCGGAATCAGGATAGAGGTAGCCACGAACGCCCAACGCGGAGGCCCGGTCATAATGCCGTTGTGGATGACAGGGATTGGTCGAAACCCGGTGAACCAGATGATTTGAGTGACCTGCCGAAGGTCGAGCTTCACGTTCACCTGGGCGGGACCATCAACGAGACCACCGCCTCGGACCTGGCGCGTCGTCACGGCCTGGAACCCTCCGAGGTGCTCCGACTCGAGGAAGGCCGATATCCAGGGACATACCGGGATTTTCCTCACTTCCTTGACGCGTTTCTCGCTTCCAACTCGCTTGTGCAGACTCCCGACGACCTGTATCTGGTCGCCCACCAGTTTGCCCGTCGCCAGGCTGGGGAGCGGATCGTTTGGTCCGAGGTGCTGTTCACCGCGATGAATTACGTGCGTAACGGATTGGAGCCGAAGGCCATGTGGGATGCGCTCAAGGCAGGATTGAATGAAGGTGCCGGAGACGACGTCCGGATCGGAGTCGTAGTGGATGCGATCAGGGATTTCGGCCGGGAGGAGGCGGAGGCGACGATCCGGTTGGTCGAGTCAGCGGAAGCACCAATCGTTGGTCTTTGTCTCACCGGAATCGAGGGCACAGTCCCAACATCGGAATTCTCGGTGCTCACCGACGCCCGCAACGCCATGGGGTTGGGTCTGCAGGTGCATGCCGGGGAAACGGGACCTCCTTCAAGCGTCACTGAAGCTCTCGACATCCTCCAGGCGGATCGAATTGGACATGGTGTAGCGGCGGACCGCGATCCCAACCTGCTGGCGCGGCTTGTCCGAGAGCAGGTGCCGCTTGACGTGTGTCCAACATCAAACGTGGCGATCCTCCCCGAATATCCCTCCTTTGATGACCATCCTGTGGCTCGTTTCTGGGGAGCCGGTGTGAACTTCACCGTTTCCTCTGACGATCCGCCGTTCTTTGCGACGACTCTCACCGATGAGCTGCATCTGGTCGCCCGTCTGGCCCGTCTCAGCCGAGAGGACCTGTTAGAGCTTCAGAGGCGCGCTGTCTCCAACTCTTTCGCATCCAGTGACACAAAGGATTGGTGCTTCAGGCAGATCGATGCCGTTGACGCTCCCTAGCCAGGAGACTGGACCTATGCAGGACTGTTGAGCCCTTGTCCTATCCGGCAGAAAGGCGTTGCCACCGAATCAGGTGGGGCCGATCAGGATGCGGATGTGGGCTGTATCACCCGGATCCACCCGCTCTGCTTGGCGAATCTCCTTCTTGATCGGTAGCACGAACGAGCCGGACGCCTTGTCGGGGAAGATGGAAGTTCTCCAGGTGCTGTCGCCGATGGTCGATTCCACCTTGACCGACCCAAAACCGCGGCGCTCCGTTACGTAGTCGTCGATCTCGTCGGCCAGGTTCTTGGGAAGGGTTACGAAGACCCAAGGCGCCTCGCCCTCGTATTCCCAAAGCCGACCGGTGAATTCCAATTCCATCAGCGCAACGCTAGAGGTCGCTGATCAGATTCTGATAGGGGGCCGACAGAACGTGCCGGGTGCGGACTGACAATGGGTGAGTTGCTACGTTTGATTCGGTGCCTGGAGAGCCACCTTCGGGGAGAGCCGCCACTTGGGATGAGTTTGGTGAGCGGATGGCGATTCTCTTCGGATCGGAGGGGGAGGCCTATCGCAGTTACGTACCCCAGCCGAGCGACGTGATCATTTTCCCCTTTCGCCAAGGGCGGCACCACCTGGTTGCAGCAGATCGTTCACAGTCTCCGCACCGGTGGCGATATGGATTTCGACGACATCTACGAAGTGGTGCCATTCATCGATATCGCCCCGAATATCGGCGTCGACCTAGACGCCCCGCAGAAGGCGCATCCCAGGGTCTTCAAATCGCACCATGGGTGGGATGCAGTGCCGTAAGGCTGTCGTTACATCGTTTCCTTCCGAGACCCACAAGACGCGGTCGTTTCCTTCTATCACTTCATGACCGGTTGGATCATCGAACCGGGCGCGATTCCCATCGACGAATTCGTGCGCCATCGAGCGCTGGATCGTGAACACGGAACCGACTACTGGCGCCATCTCTCATCCTGGTTGCTTCAGAAGGACAACCCGGATGTTCTTCTGCTCACCTTCGAGCAGATGAAGGATGACCTGGAAGGCGTAGTAGACGGCATCGCAGCTTTCCTTGGCATTGAAGACGAAGCCATGGTCGAAGTCGGTGTCAGACACTCGACTTTTGAGTTCATGTCGGCACATCCAGAACCGTTTGCTGAACCCCTCACCCAAGCCTTCATGGCAAAAGCGGCAGGGATTCCTATGGATGGCGGGACGGGGCAAAGTACGCACAGGAAGAGTTGGCGCCAACCGACGGGAGCTCTCACCAGATATCCGCCAACGGCTTGACGAAGTGTGGAGCCAGACAATCGCGCCCGATTTTGGCTACGACACCTACAACGACCTCGACGCCGCGATCCGAAGGACGTCTTCTCAGAGGCAGTTAACCGACCTCACACCGCGTTAGGTGCCGTTTGGGCGCGGTCATCGTGTCCGCCACTTGGTGCTCGATGTTGAGAGATAGGGTGCGGTGATGGAACAGACGATTGCGATGGCGCTCCCAAGTGACGCAGCCTGGAAACACTCCTTCGATGCCACCGAAGGGGGAGGCGGAGATGTCAATGGGGGCCTTGGACGAGCTGACGCATTTCGAGAGATCATGGAAGCGGCAGGGGCGGCCTCAGATCAGGTCACGGTTGCGATCGTGGTGCATGGCAAGGCTGTCTTGGACGTTGTGAACGCCACCAGGCACGCCACCGAATTCGAAGGATCGGATCATCCAAACCAAGCACTGGTGCGCCGAATCATCGATTCCGGAGGCGAGATTTGGGTCTGCGCCCGGAGTGCCGCTTGGCAGGACGTCGGCGATGGCGATCTGCTTCCCGGAGTTCGTTTTGCGCCATCTGCGATGGTTGCCCACGCCGAACTGCAGCGGAGGGGCTTCTCGCTGAACCCATATTGACCAACCCAGCCGTGCGGATGAGGTTTGCAGCGTGTCGCTTCGTCGGGATCTACTGGGCGGCCAGGAACTTGATGGCGGTTGTGGTGAAGTCGTCGGCGTCTTCGATGAAGCAGTGGTGGGAACTGTTCTCGAACACCTTTATCGCTGAGTTTGGGGTCAGCGACGCATAGAACTCGGTGGTTTGCGGCGTGGCGGAGTCGTAGCGACCACAGAGGTAGAGGACTGGCACGTTGAGGCGTGGGAGATCGTCGGCGCGTTCGTAATCCTTGAGCGGTCCAGTAGGGGTAAATTCGTTTGGCCCCCACATCGTCGTGTAGACCTGAGGTCCGAAGCCTTCCCTGGCGCGTTTCACCGGTTCGGGGTCTTCTCGAATCCGCAGAAAGTGACGGCTCATGTACTCGGCCGTGAGCCTCTCGACCTCCTCCGCACTGGCGTGTGGATCGGCGTGAATCTCTCTGAGCTCCGGGGTGAATGCTGAGATGAGCCGTTCGCTGTCATCTTCCCAGCGGCTGGCGCTGAGAGCGGGGCTCACGAGAATCATCGATCGTATGGATTGTGGGCGGCGGAGGTAGAAGTCGACGGCCAGCATCGTCCCCCACGAGTGGCCGAGCAGGTGGACGTATTCGAAGCCCAAGTGGTCGAGCAGTCGCTCCAGCTCGTCTATGAACCGTTCCATTGTCCAAAGACTGGGGTCGTCAGGTCGGTCTGAGTTGCCGCAACCCAACTGGTCGTAGAAGACAAGCCTTCTGCCCGACGCCAGCCCTTCAAGGGGTTGAAGAGACGCCGACGGGTACCCCGGACCTCCATGCAAGGTAACCAAAGGCGGACCATCGCCATCTCCCACCAGCCGGTACCAGACCGACCCGCCTCTAACTTCAATCCGACCTTCCACGACATCATTGGCCAACATGGAGAAGAAATCTACGCGAACAAGCTTTGGGCGGAGCTGAGCCCATACGAGGGGAGGCTCATAATGGGCCGTTGTCCTCTGGCAAATCCTCGAATGGTGCCTAGCCTGAGTAGCCAATTGCCACAGGGAGGACCGATTCTGGATTCCGGAAGCCACAGCACGAGCTCACAAACCGTCGACGGCGCCGATGAATCAATCAGCCTCGACGATCCCCAGGCTGAGCTTGAGCGCCTTCGAGAAGAGAACGAACGTCTCAGGAAAGAGCGAGACAAGCTCGGCGAATCTGTCGCCAAGGATCAGTCACTTCGTCCCTACCAGGTCGAGCTTCTCAAGCTGCAACGACACCTCGAGGCGACCCAGACTCCGATGATGGTGCTCTTCGAGGGACGTGATGCTTCAGGTAAAGGCGGGACGATTCGCCGGGTGGATCGCTATCTGAACGAGAAGCGAGCAAGGGTGGTGGCTCTCGGCAAGCCCACCGAGGCACACCGGACTCAGTGGTACTTCCAAAGGTATGTCGAGCATTTCCCCGCCGGTGGAGAGATCGTCCTCTTCGACCGGTCGTGGTACAACCGTGCCCTCGTCGAGCCGGTCTTTGGCTTCTGCACCAAAGGGGAATATCGAGATTTTCTCAAAGGAGTTGTTGGTTTCGAGAAAGACCTTGTCCGCCAGGGAACGGTGCTGGTAAAGCTCTACTTCAGCGTGGACAAGGAGACCCAGGCGAAACGATTCGCTCGCCGCAGAGACGATCCCCTCCGGCAGTGGAAACTGAGCGAGATCGATGTACAAGCTCAGGATCTTTGGGACGACTTCACCGAGATGAAACATCGGATGCTGGAACGCACATCGACGGGGTCGGCTCCGTGGACCATCATCCGTTCCAACTCGAAGCCCAGGGCGCGCATCAACGCCATGAAGGTGATCCTCAACGCCGTCAACTACGTGGGACGGGACCCTGAACTGGACTTCACCCCGGATCCTGAGATCGTCATCTCAGGCGAAGATGAGCTGAAGAGGATGGACGAGGAGCGCGATCGGTTGGGCAGGCCGGCTCGCTAGTCAAAGAGTCGTAGCCCTACGTTTGCGTAGTGGCGAGACTCGTAGAAACCGTGTCCGAGGCTGCTACCCACCACATGGTGATCTTCACCTCCTTCATCGACTCCGCATCTAACGAAGATCGGCCCGGTGGAGACGCCGAAGGACGGCCCTGGCAACGGCTGACGCACGGATTTCTGCTCGGTTAACCATCTGGGCCCAGCGGTTCATTCGCCTTGACCAGGCTCGGTCGGACGCCGATGCATGATCCATGGTGGTTGTCTCCAAATCGCTGAGACGCACCGCTTCACGGTCGTCGGGTCGCGGCCGCCTGGAGCGGACGCTTCTCCATGCCGAGCGTCGACTGGTCGATCCCGAAACCGCGTTCACTCCCGAACTGCTGGAGCAGACGCTGCATCCTGACTACGTGGAGACCGGAAGCACGGGCAACGTCTATAGCCGAGAGAAAATCATGGAGATGATGCTCACCGCCGACCACGGCGGCGTGGTGATTCGCGACTTCCGTGCCCATTCGTTGGCTGAAGACATCGCCTTTGTCACATATCGATCCATCGGAACCAGCGGCCAGGAGGCGAGACGCACCTCCATCTGGGTTCGCGACGGCGAGTCGTGGCGGATTCGATATCACCAGGGGACTCGCATTCCCAACAGTTGGGGCCACGTCAGCTGAGTCGAACTGAACGGGACGGGTTGCAACCCCTGGGCGCACCCACCCGAGACCTCGCTCTATCCCGGCGACGGGATATCGGGCAAGAAGAAGGCCCCTCCGGGTGAATCCCCAGGACCACTTCCGTCGAGCTCATATCCGGCCGCGGCCCAATCCGAGACTCCTCCTGCATAGCGCCGAACGTCGTTGTAGCCCGCCTCCTTGAGCCAGCGGTAGGCGTATTGACTGGCCACACAGGCGGGGTCGGTGCAATAGACCACGATTTCGTCGTCGGTAATTATCCCTTGACTGTAGAAGCGTTTTCCTATACAGTGAGGGTATGCCTCCCGCTGACAGGAAGAACCCCCAAAGAGCCAAATCGTCTGATTCACAGTATTCGCTGATGGAGTTCATGCGGGACTTCCCCGACGACGACACCTGCTTGGAGTGGTTGTGGAACACCCGCCACGCCATTGACGGGGATAAGGCGTACTGCCCCAAATGTGAAGACAAGACCACGTTCAAGAAGTACTCGACTTCTCAGCAGCGTCAGTCGTGGACATGCACCAAATGCGGCCACCATTTGCATCCGACCGCGGGGACGATCTTCCACAAGTCCTCAACATCACTCCATCTCTGGTTCTACGCCATGTATCTCATGTCGAGTACACGCTGCGGTATCTCGGCCAAACAACTAGAGCGAGAACTAGGCGTCACATACAAGACCGCATGGCGCATCTTCCATCTGATCCGGAATGAACTGATGGACCAGGACGACGACCAATTCACAGGAGAGGTCGAAGCCGACGAAACATACGTCGGTGGCAAGCCCCGCGGCGGCAAGGGCAACCCAGGCCGTCCCGGTGCATCAAGTAAGAAGGTTCCCGTATTCGGAATCGTGGAACGCGGAGGGAAGGTCACCGCCATGACCGTTCCCAACGTCACCGCAGGAACCCTCCTAGGGCAAATCGAGAAGAAGGTTCTCCCCGAAACGATGGTCTACACCGACGAATACCCCTCCTACGGCCGGCTGTCGGATCGTGGCTTCCGCCATGAGCGGATACGTCATAAGGAAGGCGTCTACGTGAGTGGAGAAGTACACACCAACACGATTGAGGGCTTCTGGTCGCTGTTCAAGAACGGCTTGCGCGGTGTCTACCACTCAGTCTCAGCCAAGCATCTACAGGGCTATCTGAATGAGTATGTGTGGCGGTACAACCACCGCGACGACGACGCTGCCATGTTCTTGAACATGATCCTCAGAGCAGCGAAGGCGTGAGTTTGCGAGCAAGTTTGTGGTCGCGAGCTACACAGCTTCAGTTGCGTGTTATATAATGCGATAACAACAAGGTCACATAACGCGAGAGCGTGAGTGAGCACCGACAGCTGGCAAGCCGTACTGTAAGAATGAAATCGAGCTTGTCTCGCCCAAAGGTAACGATGGGTGAATGTGGCTACAGCGGTGATGCTTAGAAAGAGAAGGGCAAGGGTTTCCTTGCCCTTCTCTCATTGCGGAGCGTGTGGGATTCGAACCCGACGGGACCTGTAAGAGTCCAAGCGATTTTAAGTCGCCCGCCTTAGACCACTCAGCCAACGCTCCATCGCATCACTCTTCCTCAGCCTGGTCTGACGTGGCGATCTTCTCGAAATCAGTCATGATCTGCGACTTGATCGGCACAGGGATCTCTACCGGGTCGCCCGTCTTGGGCTGCGTCTTCTGAGTGTTTTCGTCCTGTGTCTGATTCACGTCGATCAGCCTATCGGTCGATGATGTCTGTACACTGTTCGATGTGAGGGCCGGGGGATCATCCCGACCCTCGACACCGGTTTAACGCCCTACCGCCGCCTGGAGCTACCAAGGTTCTTCTGACGACGGGGCTCAGTCACTGCTCACGACGAAACCTCCTGCTTCGGGACACCTAGAACCCGTTCGATACGATCCAACAATTCGGGATCGGGTTTCCCGTTGGATTC
This sequence comes from Acidimicrobiia bacterium, assembly GCA_965216725.1. Classification (GTDB taxonomy): domain Bacteria; phylum Actinomycetota; class Acidimicrobiia; order Spongiisociales; family ZC4RG35; genus JACZUI01. The sequence continues at coordinate 58,418 of CBDCGI010000001.1, forward strand.
CTCAGCCAGGCCCATCAACAGATCTAGATACCGCTCCTTTGCCGATGACATTGCTGGCGCAAACTGTGGTTGTGGTGTCGTCTTGGGCTTGGACTTCTCAGGGTTCTCAGCCTTTGGCCGAGGCGCCGATCCAATAGGGGTCTTGGACATACCTCGAGGTTTGTTTGGGATCTCATCGATGAAGCCCGCTGCGCGAGCAAGGTGTAGGAACAGACGAACCATCTTTTGACGCTGGCCCTCAGGTGTGTAGGTCCGAAAAGCATCCTCGATGGTGTCGAGGTCGTCGGTTGGCGAAATGAAATTGAGAACCGGCTTATATGCTTCTTGGAACCACTCCGCGAGCGTCGCTTGTAGTTGGTCGGAGCGCTCCTCCTTGATCTTCACCAGTGTTGGCGTTGCTCTTTGGGTGTCGGGGTCCACCAGGTCCAACTGTTCCAAAGCGCGGAGCACACGACGAGCGTAGGACTCGCCTATGGCAGGAATCCGACCAATGTAATCCTGTTCAACGGGGTCGGGAATGCCACGCTCTCGAACGTGCTGTATGAACGCCATGACTCCTGAGCCAGGTGCGTATGGGGCTGGTCCTTTGTCGGGTATCGGCATGGTCTTGTCCTTTAGGTTTAGTACTTACAACGATGTAGTTCGGAAACTTTAGACCACTATCCGAACACGGTCAACCCTAAACCGTTCGCGCCTCGTACGCCGTTCCAAGATTTCCGGAGTTCGCCCGAGAAGATGGGTAGAAAACCACTATGGCAACCACAACACCGACGCTCATGGAGCGCGCTAATGGTCTCGGTTGGTACGCATCCACACCGAGAGCACACCCTCTCCGATTTGCTGTCTATGGGGCAACCAAGCAACAGGCCATAGAGCGGTTTCGAGAGCGCCTGCTCTACTGGGAGTCCATCGGAACGGACCGGCCCGTCAAGCAACCCTCAGACTAGCTTATACAGAGAAGGTATACTTACCTCGTCGTCCATCTGGAGGTTCTCTCCGGCTTCTTCCACCGTGTTGAAGTGCAAGGAGCCCGGAATATGGGCGACTCTGAACCCCCACTCATGCATGGCCATGACCAGCTTGAAGTCGTCGCCTCGGTCGATCTTGGCCTTGAGTTCATCTCGGTCGATAGTCTCGATCTCATAATCCATGGGCAAACAATAGGAGACACGACGTCGTGCGGTCAGGAGCCAAACTCCAGGGTCGGATGCGTAGGTTGAGCTGATGGACAGACTTCGCCGCTTGGTGTTCCAGCGCTCCATGGCACGCCGTGTTTGTGCCCATCTCGACCAGGTCGCTGTTATCGAGGGCAAAGAGCCGGTTTGCCCGGAATGCATCAAGGAGGGCAGCGAGTGGGTCCACGTTCGGATGTGCATGGTCTGCGGCAATCCCGCCTGTTGCGACAGCTCGAAGCGACAGCACGCCCGTCAGCACTTTGAGGACACCGGTCATGCCCTCATGCGCTCTATCGAGCCTGCGGAGACATGGGCGTGGTGCTACGTAGACAAGGCCTATCTCACCGAGGACGAATACGTTCCGGCCAGCTGAAGTGCGTTTTCCTACGCGGTTCGACTCTGGGGACTTACGAACTCGAGCCGGTTCCAAAACGGGTCATATGAGTAGAAGCGGTCGAATCCGGGAAGCGGCTGATCGTCGGCGGTTTCAACTCCCGCCTCTTCGAGCCGCGTTCTCAAGGCGACGAGATCCGTGACCACGAGTGCCACATGAGCTTTCGTGGAAGCCTTGAAGCCTGGTTCGACTCCCATGTGAATCCGTATCTCTTCGGATTCGAACCAGCACCCGCCTCGGGGCGCCAAGTGTGGCGGCTTAGGGATTGTCGGGATGCCCAACAGACCGTCGTAGAACTCGATCGCCTGTTCTTCGCCGCCCTCGGGCATCGCCATGAGCACGTGGTGGATTCCCTCGACCTTCACTTGTCACCACTCTCCGTCGCAGCTGACCACTCATCGGTGTAGGGTACGGGAAGTGAGAGGACTTGGTCGGGAATCAAGGCGATTTGCTCAATCACAAAGAGGTTGCGTGGACACTGACAAGTCTGGGCTGTATGTGACCGCGAACACATCGTCGCCAGCGGTTACAACGAGTGTGGAATCGTCGATCAGATTGAACTCCGCCTCGATCGATTCCGGACGGGGACCGTCAGGCAGCCATCCAGTGGGGACCGCTCCAGTCCAGGTCTCGCTGATCTCGGCGCGCCACGCCTGCCCGTTCAACCACAGGAAGTCCACACCGCAATGTGTAGCCACGGTAAAGCGAGTGGGCGAGCCAACTTCGATTGCGGCTTGCGGCGTCAGGAAAGGCGCCGATCCGGGTTCAAAAGCCGTCTGCTGCGTAGACGAAGCGTCGACCGGCGGCAGAACAGAGGTTGCAGTACCAGCGTTTTCGGTCCCACAGGCCACTACCACGATGGCCACGGCGACGAAGCTGGTTGACAGTCTGGCGTTCAGTCTCATGGCATTTAGACGAGGCCCGATTGGAATCTGGTTCCCGCCGGGACCCCGAGGCGCATGGCGCTTCGCTTATTTGTTAGGTTCGCATTTGAAAAACCCATCGGTATCGACAACTCATATGCCAGATCGGCATCAAGGGAGAGCAACATGAAACGCCAACTCGAGCGACTGACGATCCTGATGTCAAGCATCGCGCTCATCGTCCCGCTGGTTGGTGTTGCTCCTGTCGTGTCGGCGACTACTAACGCGCCTGAGCAGATTGACACCGACTCGTCCGTGGGCGACGCATCAGTCGCGGCCTCAGAACCTGGAATTGCTGACGGCTCTCTGGCCACCGTACCGGGGGATCTCCCGTCTCAAGCTGCGATGGATGCTGCGGCAGCCAACGATTTGATCGAAGAGGCTGCCTTGGCCGCAGCTCCGATCCCCATTGGCGACCCGATCGTTCCTCAGAGCGACCCGGTGATACTCGACATCGAGGATGGCAGTGAATCGGATCCGCTGGCGAATACCGCCCCGCAGGCATTTCCGAAAGCGTCGAAGACGGCGTCGCCAATCTATCGTGCCCCGGTGTCGGGGACCTTCGCGAGTTTCAGCATGTCTGAGGTCTCGCCGGCGGGATTAGACGTCGCCGCGCTGCCGGAGAGCGTCCAGATCGAGATCGACACAGCCGCGCAGTGGCAGTTGGTCGAGTTCGACACATCGCTTTTTGCTGACGCGCTGGAAGCATCCAATGTCAGCCTGGACCTGTTCCATGGAATCACTCTGGACATGGATACCTCGGTGGCGCCCAGCCCGGGGGCCCTCGACACAACGCTATACGTCGCGGGAGTTGGGGAGGATTCCGATGCCGCCGTTATCACCATCTCGGGTGACGAGGTAATCGGCCAGTTCTGGTCCGATGGCAAGCAATTCGGTCTCCAGCCGGTGGGCGCAGGTCAACACGCGGTTTTTGAGATAGCGCGCGATTTTGACAACAGCACCGAGCCCGACGCGGTGCCCGGTCCGTCGAACGGGCCCAGTGGTCTCACAGTGCAAGAGAGCGGCGGGGAAGCCGACATCATCGGGTTGCCCGCTGTCGAGGTCATGGTCGCCTATGACGATGAGGCGTTCGCCTTCTATGGCAACGATATCGACACGGTGCGGGCTAACGCTGCAGCCATGGTCAACCTCACCAACGCCATCTATCGGAATACCGATCAGCAGCAGCACATGAACCTGACCCACATCTACGCCACCAACACCACGCCGAACACCAACGACATCTTCACCTACCGCAACCAGCTCGCATCCAAGTCCGATGGCAATTTCGACGGGGTCCATGTATCGCGCGATATTGGAGGCTCTGACATCATCGTCTTGCTGTCGGATAGGTTTGTCAACGCCCAAGGATTCTGTGGAGTCGCCTTTTTCCCGGTCGGGGCAAGCCCAGCGGAGGACAACGCATACAACGTGACCGAAGCCAGCTGCGCTCTGTTCGGCCTCACTTTTCCCCACGAGTTGGGTCACAACCAGTGTGCCGGACACGACCTCGACACGCCCAATGCGTGCGGCTATACCGACGGCACAGGGCATGTGGATGCGGCCGCGGGCAAGCGGACGGTGATGGCCCGCAACTCCAACACATGTTGTGAAAGGCAGCCGGTTTACTCCAATCCCGGCCACGAATACCTGGGCTGGGAGACCGGAGTAACTGGCGTCTCTGATAATGCCGGTGTCCTGGAGATCGAGGATCTCGCAGGCGTCTCAGGGGGTGTCGCCAACTACCGAGTGGGCAACGGGGTTGTAACGTCTGTCGCCGGGATCGATGGCAAGAGTTGCATCTACGGCTCACTCGAAGCCGCCTTTGCCAATGCCCCAGCGGGTTCGACGATCTATGTCGCCCCCGGCATCCACGTGGGACAGGACCCAGTGTTCAACTTCAACATCACCTGGGATCTCGACGTTGTACAGGGCACGCCACAGTGCGAGCCCACGGGGAGCCCGCAGCCGGCGACCAACGTCGTCATTCAGCCCGCCCCGGGATCTGCAAATGACGGGGTCATCGAGATCAGGAACGGAGCCAACGTTCGGTTCGAGAGAATCACCATCGAGAATGGGATCAGCGCCGAAGGCAACATCGAACTGGAGAACGGTCCGGGCACGACTCTGATCCTTGACGGGGCCATAGTCCGCAACGGCAACAACCCGGCCAACGGTGGGGGAGTTCGAGTATTGGCAGACAACAGCCTCACCATGGTCAACAACGGCCAGATCACTAGTAATACCGCGGTGCTGGGCGGCGGTGTCTACGTCGACGGTGGCACGTTCACCATCGCCGATGTGGACGATGTCGAAGACAACAACGCCACGCATGGTGGCGGTATCTATGCAACGAATGGTTCCCAAGTCCGGGTTGAGAACGACGGCGATGTCAATAACAACACCGCGACCGGAGACGGTGGCGGGGTCTATCTGACTGGCGACTCGGATCTCGAGGTGACTGGCTCGAGCAGCCATATCGGATTCGGTGGCCAAGGCAATTCCGCCAACCGAGGTGGCGGAGTCTTCATCGCGCAAGGTTCGGTCGGCTCGAAAGTAACCATAGGCGAGCTGGGGGCCGTTGAGGCGAACACCGCCAGCTTCGGAGCCGGGGTCTATCTGCTCAACGGTGAGGTCGAAATCAACGACGATGGCGCGATCATCGACAATGTTGGGGGCAATGGCGGAGGCATTCTCGCCGTCAACGACCCAGATACCTTCACGGTGGTAGACCTCAATCGTGGGGCGCTAGTGAGCGGGAATACAGGAGGTTTTGGTGCAGGGCTCTTCATGAGCACAAACTCCGAGCTGCGCGTCGACGGTGGCACCACCGGGGGAGTATTCAATCCGGTCGTCATATCGGGCAATGCCTCAACCAGCAACGGGGGCGGCCTCTACATGGACAGCGCTAAGCCGGCGGTGTTGGACACGGTCCACTTCCACTCCAACAGTGCGGTCAACGGCGGTGCGATCAATCTCTCGACAGGAATGGATGTCACCGTGGACGATCTGAGCAACTGCGGCCCGGACAACCTTGCTTTCGAGCAGTATTGCTCTGAGTTCCGCGACAACTCGGCGGACTTCGGGGGTGCTGTCTACGTGAACGGAGCGACTTTCATTGCCGATCGAACCGCCTTCTTTGCTAACACCGCCACCACGGGGGCCCAAGCCGTGCAGGTGGTGGGAGCGTCAACGGTTGAACTGACTGCGATGCTGGCCGTGGGGCATGATTCGCTGGGAACCGGCGATGGTTCATTCACCGCAGCGGACACATCGCAGTTGACGATCAAGGCGGCCACCTCTGCCGACGGAGCGGGTGCATGGCTCGACTTCGACGGGTCGGCTACGGGTGATCTGAAACGCATCATCGCCGACACTGCAGTGCTCACGCCAGAGCAGTCCACAGGGACCTGCAATCTGAATGCGCTTCCGGGCGGCTCGGGGCTCCCGAATGCGGTCACCGCGGAAGCCGGATTCGTTACAACTTCCCATTCCGATTACGTGCCCAATGCCGCTTCGCCAGCGGTTGACAACTGCAAGAGGAAGGGCGTCCCTCGAGACATACTTGGTCGTACCGTCAAGAACGGCGACGGCATCGACTCAAGCAAGGAATATGACTTTGGGGCGTTCGAGGCCAGTACCGGGCTTGGTCACTCCTGCGCAGGCAAGCCGGCGACAATCGTCGGCGACGACGGAGCCAACGTCATAGAGGGCACCGCTGGGCCCGACGTCATTGTCGCCCTTGGTGGAGCCGACGACGTTGACGCCAAAGGCGGCAAAGACACGATCTGTCTTGGCAGCGGGTCAGACACTGCCGACGGTGGCTCGTCGGGCGACACCATCAAAGGTGGTTCGGGAGCCGACACCATTGTCGGTGGCAGCGGCCACGACACCATCGACGGAAACGGCGGCAGCGACGACATCCGTGGTGATGACGGCAACGACGAGGTGAACGGAAACAAAGGCGCTGACATAGTTCGCGGAGGCGACGGAGACGACCTGATTTCGGGTGGGCCGGGCTCGCCGGACATTTGTCGTGGTGGTTCGGGGACCGACCAGGCCACCGGAGGGTGCGAAGTAAAGACCGGGATTCCTTAAGGGTTGCCAGGTGAAAGCCAACGACATCGAGGTGTTGATATGAAACGGATCATGGTTGCCTTGGCACTGGTGACCTCCATCGTCGCCATCCCGGTCCAGGGCGTGGCGCAGGGGGGTGGCGGCAAGTGCGACTTCGACGGCGATGGCCACGACGACGTCCCCATCGGAGTCCCGTTTGAGGACGTGGACGTGATCGGATCTGCGGGGGCGGTGAACGTCATCTACGGGTCGGCTGATGGGTTGACCGACGCTGGGGACCAGCTGTGGCACCAGGACACTCCCGGTGTGCTGAATGCGGCAGAGCCAGACGACGTGTTTGGTCGCGCAGTCGAGTGTGGCGACTTCGACAACGATGGCTATGACGATCTTGTGATCGGAGCCCCCGGGGAAGATGTGTCGGGTGTGGTTGACGCCGGAGCGATACATGTGCTGTTCGGATCATCGGAGGGTCTCATCGCCGCGGGAGACCTGTTTCTCCACCGGAACTCCAGTGGAGTCAATGGGTCGGCCGGCTCCGGCGATTTCTTCGGACGCTCGTTAGCAGTCGGGGACTTCAATGACGACGGGCGTGACGATCTCGCCGTGGGTGTCCCGTTTGACCACGTGAGCGGCGTCTCCGATGCCGGAAGTGTGCACGTCTTTTACGGAAACGCCAGCGGGCTCTCCACCTCCAACGACGAGATATGGCACCGGGGAACCACTGGAATAAACGGGCCGCTGCAGACATCGGGCAATTTTGGACGAGCATTGGCGGCCGGCGACTTCGACGGCGACGGCTATCACGATCTCGTGGCCGGCGCGCCATTCGATGGCGTCTCCGGAGTCGGCCAAGCAGGTTCGGTGTCGGTGATATACGGGTCAGCCAGTGGTTTGACCCAGGCAGGCGACGATTACATCCATCGGGATAGCTCCGGGATAAAGGGATCTCCAGATTGGTTGGACCGATTTGGGTTCGCGGTGGCTGCTGGAGACTTCGACGGCGACGGATACGACGAACTAGCGGTTGGTGTGCCGCAGGACGATATCGGTGGTGAGATATACGCTGGTTCGGTCCACGTGATCAACGGAAGCAGCACCGGTCTTACCGAGGCTGACGAAATCTGGCATCGAAACTCGGATGGAATAAGGGGCTCTGCCGCTGCCGGCGACTTGTTCGGGTGGTCCCTCACCACCGGGCGGTTCGACTCAGGCAACAAGGAAGATCTCGCTATCGGAGTCCCCAAGGACGATCCACAGGGGTTCGAGGACACCGGGTCTGTCCACGTCTTGTACGGGTCCAGTAACGGCCTGACCAAAGTCGGTGACGAGGTTTGGCACCAGGGAGTCGATGGCATTCGGGGCAACAACGAGGACGGCGACCAGTTTGGCTACTCCCTTTCGCGGGGAGACTTTGACGACAACGGCAAAGCACGATCTGGTGATCGGCGTTCCCATTCGAGGACGGGACCGCGACCACCGACTCTGGCAAGACGTCGATCATCTATGGCCGCAACGGTGGTCTCACCGACAAGGGTGATCAGGGTTGGGACCAGGAGACGCCGGGTATCAAAGGGACACCCGAAGACTTCGACAACATGGGTTATTCGGTCAACGGGCACAGCTCCTAGCGGCCGGTCCGGTAACAACCCGCATCATCCTGTGTCGTGAACGGGGGCGGCTGTTTCCCGCTGGCGCCCCCTCCTTTACTGACCTTGTGTCCGGTCTGGCATCATGGTGAGCCAGCGGACGAGAAGATCTCTTGAACAGAACTGCAATCGCCACCCAGAACCTGACCAAGCATTACGGCGACGTCCGGGCGCTCGAAAACCTGACGCTCGAGGTCTTCATGGGGGAGGTGTTCGGGTTTCTCGGCCCCAACGGAGCCGGCAAGACCACGATGATCAGAACGGTTCTCGATCTCATCCATCCCACCTCGGGCTCGGCGCAGCTATTGGGCCTCGACAGCCACCGTGATTCAGTCGAGATTCGCAATCACGTCGGATACCTCCCGTCCGACCTTGCGATGTACGACAACCTCACCGGCAAGGACATGATCAAGTACTTCGCCAACCTCCGGGGAGGGGTCGACTGGGGATATGTCGATCAGCTTTCGGAGCGCCTCAAGGCCGACCTATCCAAGAAGATCGGCGACTACTCCTCGGGCAACCGTCAGAAAGTCGGTCTGATTCTCGCCTTCATGAGCAGGCCGGCGCTCATCATCATGGATGAGCCGAGCTCAGGGCTCGACCCGCTGGTTCAGAGGGAGTTTCAGACGATGATGAGAGAAGCCGCTTCCGAGGGTCGTTGCGTCTTTCTCTCGAGTCACACTCTCTCCGAGGTGCAGAGGGTGGCGGACCGGGTTGGGATCATCCGGTCGGGTCATCTGATCGATGTCGAGTTTGTCGATGATCTGCGCTCAAAAGCGGTGAGAAAGGTCGAGCTGTACTTCACCGGACCCGTCGACCCAGGTCCGTTCCAGGAAGTGCCGGGGGTTCGTGAGGTTGCAGCTGCCAGTCATCACGTCGAGATGTCCTTCGACGGCAACATGGACGCTCTTCTGAAAGTGGCCACCGATCACTACAGCCTGGTCGACATCAACACTCAGGAGGCGGATCTCGAAGAGATCTTCCTCGAGTATTACCGGGATGGAGGACCCGTCGGAACTTGATGTTTGCCAACGTCTTCACGAAATCGTTGCGAGACCGCCTGCCCGCGGGGCTGGTCGGTGCGTTTTCTCTTGCGGTCTTTCTTCTCTTCGCCCTATGGGTCTACGGCGATGTCGACACGTCGTTCTATTACGACCTCCCACAAGGAATCCTCGAGCTGGTCGGGATCAACCCCGAAGGTGACGGAGCCGGTGGAATCGCCTTCGGCAGCATCTACAACTTCATGGGGGCTTTCACTGTGGCCGGCCTCGCCATCAGTTGGGGTGCTGGTGCCATCGCCGGGGAAGAACAAGCTGGGACTTTCGGCCTGTTGCTCGGCAATCCTGTCAGCCGACGCGGAGTCTTGTGGTCGAAGACACTCGCAATCCTGATCGTCGTTGGCCTCATGTCAGTCTTGCTTTGGATTCTCGGGCTTGGCTCGGCAACGCTCGTGGACGTCGACACCGAGGGTCTTTTCATCGGGTCGATGACCTTTGCGATGTTCATGAACAGCCTCTTCTACGGATTCCTCGCATTGGCGATCGGCTCTTGGACGGGAAGAAGGGCGGCGGCTTCGGGTTGGGCGGCGGGGTTGATGATCGTTGGCTACCTGGCGGCCTCGTTGCTACCGCTCGCAGATCTGGAATGGCTGGCTCAGCTATTCCCCTGGTATTACTACAGCTCAGGCGCACCGATCAACAACGGGCTCGACTGGTCTCACATACTGATCCTGGCGATCCTGTCAGCTGTTGCTCTAGCAATGGCTCACGCCGGTGTGGGGCGCCGGGACCTGAAAGAGAAAGGGACCGACATCACGCTTGTCGACCGGATGCGTACCTACCCGGTCACGAGAAAGGCGATTGAGCGTCTGGCCGGGTCGGCGAGAGTTTCCCGGATCTCGATCAAGACCTATTCCGACCACCAGGGTCTTCTCACGGTCACCGCGGCCATCATGTTCTACATGGGGGTCTTGATCCCCCCTCTGTACACCTTCATCCCTGATGACTTCATCAATATCTTCGCCACGTTCCCCGACGCCCTCGTGGCGATGATCGGTGGGGTGGACATGGGCACTCCGACCGGCTTCCTGACCGGGGAGGTGTTTGCGCTCGTCGGGCCGATCTCGATCATCGTCCTCGTGGCGTCGATCGGGTCGCGTGCCCTGGCCGGGGAGGAAGAGGCGCGCACGATGGGATTTCTGCTGTCAAACCCGGTGCCTCGCTCGACGGTCATCCTGGAGAAGGCCCAAGCCATGACCGCCCATGTCCTGATCTTTGGGGTCGTGACATTCGCCGGCACTTGGATCGGCGTGAGGATCGCCGGACTCGACGAGGTCGGAGTGTCCGGCATCGCCGCAATATCGCTCCTTCTCTCTTTGTTCGGATTGACCTTCGGATTTGCTGCCCTCTTTGTCAGCGCCCTCAGCGGGCTGAAGCGAGTGGCCGTGTGGGGCGTCACTGGATTGGCCGTGACCACCTGGTTCGTGTTCTCCTTCTTCCCGCTTTCTGAGTCATTCGAGCCTTTGGTGCGTTTCTCTCCCTGGGACTGGTATCTAGGCGGAGATCCGCTACTCAACGGGATGGACTGGGCGGGCGCCGGACTGTTGCTGGGAGTGGCACTCGTCCTCCTGGGGGCCTCCATCCCTGTCTTCAATCGGCGGGACCTCCGCGGTTGAAGCCCCCCAACCTTGACCGCTCAGATCTCACGGGCAATACTCTTCACCTGATGAACGGCACAACTGCTCTCATCATTATCGGCTAGGCGCAGACCACCCAGGTCTGTGCCCTTAACCCTCTGCCTGGCAGGGGGTTTTCTCATTCCCGGGAGCAACATATGGAACTCGAGATATACGACACAACTCTGCGAGACGGGTCCCAGCAAGAGGGGATCACCCTGACGGTGGGTGACAAGCTCCGCATCGCCTCGCTCCTCGACGATCTCGGTGTCGCATTCATCGAGGGTGGATGGCCGGGAGCGAACGGAAAAGACACCGAGTTTTTCCACCGGGCCGGAAAGGAGCTGCATTTGCGCAACGCAAAGCTGACTGCTTTCGGATCGACCAGACGACCCAACGGCGTTTCCGACGACGATGCACAACTCCGCGCCTTGCTCGACTCGGGAACCGAGCACATCTGCATTGTCGGCAAGAGTTGGGACTACCACGTGTCAGGCACCTTGCGCGTCGGTCTCGACGAGGGAGTCCGCATGGTTGGGGACTCGGTCCGCTTCCTCGCGGACCGCGGTCATAAAGTCTTCTTCGACGCCGAGCACTTCTTCGACGGTCACAAGTCCAATCCCCAATTCTCATTGGAGGTTCTTCGCGTCGCCTTGGAGAACGGTGCGGAGCGATTGGTTCTCTGCGACACCAACGGTGGCACCCTTCCGAGCGAGGTTCTCGACGCCATCAACAACGTCAAGGCTGAGCTTCCCGAAGCAGAGGTGGGCGTCCATTTTCACAACGACGTAGGCACGGCTGTCGCTTCGTCGATCGCCGCGGTGGAAGCCGGTGTCCGACAGGTCCAAGGATGCATCAACGGATACGGCGAACGCACCGGCAACGCCAACTTGTCGACGCTCATCCCCGACTTACAGCTGAAGATGGGACGAAAGGTGGTCACGGGCGACCTGACCCTCCTTTCGCCCATCTCGCACCACATCGCAGAGATCGTCAATCTCACTCTCAGCCCACACCAGCCTTACGTCGGATCGTCCGCCTTCACTCACAAAGCCGGGCTCCACACGTCGGCCCTGACGCGCCGTCGGGACGCCTACGAGCACGAGCCACCCGAAGCTGTCGGCAACGCCACCCGCATGGTTGTCAGCGAGCTGGCAGGTCGTGCCGCCATACAGCAGAAAGCGAGCGACATGGGCCTCATGGTGAGTGATGATCTCGCCAAGGAGATCGTGAACCAGGTCAAGGCCTTGGAGCACTCGGGCTATCACTTCGAAGCAGCTGACGGCTCATTCGAGCTTCTCGTGAGAAAGATGACGGGCTGGGTCAACCCCTATTTCGTCCTCGAATCGTTCCGGGTCCATTCCGATCGCCGGGCCGGTGCCGAGATCATCAGCGAGGCGACCCTCAGACTGCAGACGGGGACGGAGAGCGTCCTCAGTGCCGGCGAGGGAGTAGGCCCAGTTCATGCACTCGACAACGCTTTGAGGTCGGCTCTCCGCGAACGGTATCCCCAAGTCGATGAGCTGCGTCTCACCGACTACCGGGTGCGTGTGCTCGACAGCGACGAGGGGACGTCAGCCAGGGTGAGAGTGTTGGTGGAGACGTCCGACAGGGATGGGTCGTGGGGAACTATCGGGGTGCACGAGAACGTGATCGAGGCGTCTTGGGAGGCCTTGTCCGATGGCATTGTCGTCGGGCTGATCCGGCAGGAAGCTCAATGAGTCATCTCACTCCTGGCCGATTGAGCCGACCGACTCGGCTTCGGCGGCAAACAAGTCCCAACTAGTACGGTGTCGCCCAGCCGACCTGGAGGATTGGGCATTATCAAGGAATTCCGCGAATTCATCGACCGAGGCAATGTCGTCGAGGTTGCGGTGGCCTTTGTCATGGGTGTCGCTTTTGCGGCCGTGGTCTCCTCGTTCACCGAGCGAATCATCAACCCGGCAATCGGCTTGGTGTTCGATTTGGACAGTCTCGACGAGGTGTGGACCTTTGCCAACGGCGAGGGGAGTGTGGGTGCGTTCCTGGGAGCATTGATCAACTTTGTGCTCGTTGCTCTGGTCCTGTTCCTGGTGGTGAAGGCATACAACTCCTCCAGGCGTGACCAGGATGAGGCCGAAGGCGGTGGCCCATCCGAAGAGGTGACCCTGCTACGGGAGATTCGCGACTCCCTGGCACGTCGCTGACGCCGGAGGCATAAACACCCGTGGCTCTCGAAGTCCTCGAACATCGGTCGGGCAGGGAGTATTCGGGCCAGGCCCCGTTGCTCTTTGTTCACGGCTATTGGCAGGCGGCGTGGTGCTGGGCGGAATTCATCATGCCTGAGCTGGCAAGAAGGGGCCACGACTGTTTCGCAGTGAGTCTCACCGGGCACGGCGGGAGCCCGGGCAAGATCCGTGGGCGGTCGGTTCGTGATCACGTCGAGGATGTCTACGAGGTAGTGGCCCGATTCGACAGGCCGCCGATTGTCGTCGGTCACTCGATGGGAGGTTTTGTCGTCCAGCATTACGCGGCTCACGGCCACCCCGCAACCGGTTTGCTGCTTGTTTCGCCGGTCCCTCCCCAAGGGGCGTGGAGAGTCACATGGCGCGTGGCAACAACACATCCCGGCAAGTTCATAAAGGCAAACCTGTTGTTCGACATCGGGGCTGTGGTCGAGAAGCCCGACCATGCCTACGAATGGCTGTTCAATGCCCGCTTTCCGCGGGAGGAAGCGGATCAATACGTCGACCGATGGGAGCGGGCCTCGTACCGGACGTTCCTCGATTTGTTGTTCCGCAAGCCGAAGACCGAGTCGATCGGCGTCCCGCTGCAGATTGTGGGGGGCGACGAGGACGCGCTGTTCGCCGTCGGGGAGTGGGAGCAGGCGGCCGAGCGTCTCGGAGCGGAACTGCACGTGCTCTCCGGGACCGGTCATCAGGTGATGTTGGAGCCGGCGTGGCGTCAGTTGGCCGACGCGATCGACTCGTTCGCTTCGGAATTGAATCGGCGCGGCTAGACGCTGACCTCGGCCCGTTCACCGGCCCGGAGATGACAGGCCGCGAGATGGTGCTCGCCGTACGGAGACGTCATCAACTCTGGGACCTCCACGTCGCACAAACCCGACCTGGCGATGGGACACCTCGGGTGGAAATGGCATCCGGGCGGCGGATCAAGCGGCGAAGGTATCTCACCTTGCAGAATCGTCCTGTCCCGGGGACGGTCGGGGTCGGGGATCGGGATCGCCGAGAGCAAAGCTTCGGTGTAGGGATGAAGGGGTTTCTTGTAGAGAGTGTCCCGATCGGTGATCTCGACGATTCTGCCCAGGTACATGACTGCTACGCGATCGGAGATGTGCTCCACGACTGCCAGGTTGTGGGCGACGAATAGGAGCGTGAGGTCGAGCTCGGATTGCAGTTCTTTCAACAAGTTGAGGACCTGGGCCTGAACCGACACGTCCAGGGCTGACACAGGTTCGTCGGCCACGACGAAATCGGGACGCAGGATGAGGGCTCGGGCGATGCCTATTCGTTGCCGCTGGCCACCTGAGAACTCGTGTGGATAGCGGCCGATGTGATCACGTTTGAGGCCAACAAGCTCCAGCATTTCTGCGACCCGCTCTTCTCTCTCGTCCCGGTCGGAGACGCCGTGGAGACGCAACCCCTCTGATATCGAAACTCCCACCTGGGCGCGGGGATCGAGCGATCCGAAAGGGTCCTGGAAGATGATCTGGACCCGCCGCCGGAATGGCTTGAGGTTCTTGTCTTTGATGTGGGCGATCTCCTCGCCGTCGAACTTGATCGAGCCGCTGGTTGGCTCGAGGAGACGAACCAGCATCCTTCCCAGAGTGGTCTTGCCACAGCCGGACTCGCCGACAAGGCCCACGGTCTCGCCCCTCTTGATGTCGAGGTCGACTCCCGCCACCGCGTTCACCTCTGCGACTGTCTTCTGCAGCAGGCCGGCCTTCACCGGGAACTGCTTCACCAAATCACGGACCTCGATCAGATTCTCAGTCATCCGGTGCATCTTGGTAGAGCCAGCAGCGGACTTTGTGTCCTTCCTCGACCTCGACAAGGTCGGGCTCGCGCTGATTGCAGACCTCCAGACCGTGTTCCACCCTGCTCACGCATCGCGAGGCAAACCGGCAGCCGGGTGGTAGATCGACCAGCGAGGGGACCACACCGGGGATGGTGGCGAGCCGCTCCTTGAGATCTCCCAGGATGGGGATCGATCCGATGAGACCCTCGGTGTAAGGGTGCATCGGGTTGTTGAACATGGAGCGGACGTCCGTCTCCTCGACTATCTGGCCGGCATACATCACCGCCACTCGGTCCGCCATCTCCGCTACGACTCCCAGATCATGGGTAATGAGGATGACCGCGGTCCCGGTCTCGCTCTTCAGGGCACGCATCAGATCCAAGATCTGGGCCTGAATCGTCACGTCGAGAGCCGTGGTCGGCTCGTCGGCGATCAGCAACTCGGGCTCGCATGCCAGAGCCATGGCAATCATGATGCGCTGGGCCATTCCGCCGGACAACTCATGGGGGTACGCCTTGGCCCGTCTGGCGGGATCGGGGATCCCCACCCGGGCCAGCATCTCAACCACCCGCTCCTCCTCGATGTCCTCTTTCCAATCTCTGTGGAGCTCGAACACCTCCTTGATCTGGAGACCGGCCCGGTGGACGGGGTTGAGAGCTGATGTCGGCTGCTGGAAGATCATCGAGATGTGCTCACCCCGCAGTGCCCGCAGCTCCTTCGCGGACATGTCAACGATGTTGCGGTCTCCGAAGATGATGTCACCGGCAACCACCTCTCCCGGTAGGGGGACCAGCCCCATGATGCTCAGCGAAGTGACCGACTTCCCGCAGCCCGACTCGCCGACGATCCCCAGCACCTCGCCGCGATCGACATGAAAGTCGATGCCATCTACTGCTTTCACCAACCCGTCGCGAGTGTCGAAGTGGGTCTTCAACCCTTGAACCTGGAGCAGGCGCTCTCCAACCTCGACCGGGACTTGGACGTCGAGATCGATTGCGGCTTCGGAGGCAGGCTCGGCGGTCATCGGTTCAGTGTGGGGTCGAGTGCATCGCGGAGGCCGTCACCCATGAGGTTGAAGCCGAGAACGGTGATCATGATCGCCAAACCGGGGAAGAAGACGAGGTGAGGAGCGGTGAACACGTTGTTCCGCTCTTCGGAGAGCATCGAGCCCCACTCCGGGATCCGGGGGTCGTCGCCGAGGCCTAGGAAGGAGAGCCCGGCGGCTTCGAGGATGGCGGTGGCGACTCCGAGGGTTGCCAGCACCACCAGGGGTGTGAGTGCGTTGGGGATTATCCGGCGGAACAGAAGCTGTCTCGGCGCCGATCCCAAGGCCCGCGAAGCCGCGACGTAGTCTGCCTCTTTGATTGCGAGCACCTGGGCGCGCATCACCCGCGCGTACTGGGGAATGGTGACGATGGCGATGGCAATGAGGGCGTTGTTGAGCCCGTTGCCGAGCACGGCCACGATGGCGATCGCCAACAGCAGCGCGGGGAAGCCGAGGATCACATCCATGATTCGCATGATCACGTTGTCGAGCCATCCTGCCCGGTACCCGGCGATGGCGCCGAGAGTGCTCCCTACCAGAAGAGCGAGGGTGACCGTGAAGAACCCGAGGCGGAGGCTCACCCGTGATCCGAAGATGATCCGGGAGAACTCGTCGCGCACATTCCCGTCGATGCCCATGATGTGCTGGGGCTGGTCCTCGGGGCAGCCCAGCAGATGAATGCACGGCGGGTCGCGTCTCTGGACGTCCTGTTTGCCGATGAAATCCTCCTGAGGGTCGTAAGGGGCCAGGACGGGGGCGAATATGGCCACAAGAATCAAAGAGACGACGATGACCAGACCCACCATGCCCGATTTGCGGCCTCGGAATCGGCGGAGCGCCAACCGCCACTGACTGAGTGGCTTCTCATAGAGCCTCTCCACGTCTCCAGCCTGACTCTGCAGAGCCTCGATGGCCGCGGTCCGGGACATGACGGGCGAAGAGCGGAAGCGGGACCGTTCGTCGGTCATTCCAGCCGAATCCTCGGGTCGAGATAAGCGTAAGAAAGGTCAACCAGCAGGTTGACGAGGACATAGACCGAAGCCACGACAACCGTGAAGCCCTGGACCACCGCGTAGTCACGGCCCAGAATCGCGTCGAATAGGGCGCGGCCGATCCCGGCAAGGTTGAAGATCGTCTCGGTGAGCACCGCTCCGCCGAGGAGGGTACCCAATTGCAGACCCACGATGGTGACCACCGGGAGCATCGCGTTTCTCAGGGCGTGGCTGCGGACAACTGTGCCTTCTTTGGCTCCCTTGGCACGGGCGGTCCGGATGTAATCCTTCCCCATTGCCTCGAGAAGCGATGACCTGGTGATTCTGGCGATGATGGCCAGCGGGATGGTCGCCAGGGCGACAGCGGGGAGGATCATGTGCCTTACCGCGTCCCAGAAGACTTCCCACTGCCCGGTTATGAAGTTGTTGAAGATGTAGTGGTTGGAGATGTATTCGTTGATCCCATACCAGGTGGTTCCCTCTTCCAGGTCCCATCCCCAGTGCTCAAAGTAAGGGATGGAGAACACTCCCGCCTGGAGCCGTCCAGAAGGTGGAAGTTCGAAAGGAGTGTCCTGTAACACGAGTGCGAAAACGTAAGCCAGCATCAGACCCAGCCAGAAGACCGGCATCGACACACCGATGTTGGCGAAGGCCATGGTGCCGGTATCGACCACCGTGTTGTGGCGACGTGCGGCGATGACACCGAGCGGGACTCCTACGGAGACAGCGATGAAGAGAGCCGACACGGCGAGTTCGGTGGTGAGAGGGAGGCGCTGGACCAGCAGCTCGCTGACGGGTATCGAGAACCGGATCGACTCCCCGAGGTTGAAGGTCACCACGTTCTTCATGTAGATCCCGAGCTGGACCCAGATGGGCTCGTTCAGCCCGTTGGCTTCGTTGAACCTCTCGCATGCCTCCTCCGTGGCGCGTTCGCCAAGAAGTGCGATGCAGGGGTCTCCGGGAATGGCCCGGATGAGGAAGAAGACCACCACCATGATCCCGACGAGCACCGGGATGGCCAGAGTGATTCGGCGTGCGATGTAGGTGAGCATTGGTGGCGGCTATCGAGAGTAGGCAAGGGGGAGGCGCCGATGGCGCCTCCCCCTTGATTGTCTTGTATCCGCTAGAGGATTACTCCTCAGCCGGAGGTGGGTTGATGAGGCTGTCCCACAGGTAGGCGTAGTAGTCGAACGCACCCGAGTTACCCACATGGAGCTCACTCGCTGCGTCGAGTCCCGCCGTGAATGTGGCGACAACGTCGTTGGCGTCGAAGTCGGAGCCGTCGTGGAACTTGACGCCCTGCTTCAGGGTGCAACTCCACTGCGACAGATCGTCGTTCGGCTCGCAGGCCTCGGCCAGCTGCGGCTGGACTTCGCCAGTCGGGCTGTACGAGTACAGGGGCTCGACGACCTGAGCGCATGCCCGGAGCGACTCACCGTCGGACTCGTCGGCGCAGTACAGCGAGATCGGCTCGTTGCCCTGCATGAAGACGTAGGTGTCTTCGCCGTTGTCCATCAGGTTGAACAGCACCTGACCCCATGGCGGTGCGTAGGCACCGTCGACATCAGCACCAAAAGCAAAAGCTGTGGCGCCGTGGACGACCGGGATCATCGGCACGACCTCCTTGAGGGCGTTGTTCGCCGCTGCATACAGAGCCGGGTCTGCGTCGGCCTGCTTCGAGGCCTCCGAAAGTGGATCTGCATACGACGCGTCGTTCACCCCGAACTGCGGGTTGTCAGCGTTGAAGTGGAAGTCCAAGAAGTTGGTGATGTGCGGGTAGTCACCCGTCCACCCCAGCAGATGGATCCCTTCGTACTGGCCCTGGGTCGTGGTCTGGATGAATTCGCCAGACTCGATGACCTCGACAGTCGCGTTGATGTTCAGGTTTGCCGCCAGCTGAGCTGCGATGTCTTGGGCGACAGCGCCAGGCTCAGGCAGGTAGCCACGGAACACATCGCGATAGGCGATGGTGGTCTCGAACCCGTTCGGGAACCCGGCGTCGGCGAGCATCTGCTGCGCCGCATCAACATCGAATTCGTACCAAGAGTCACCTTCACAACCGAATTCGACCGAGCACGGCGTGAAGTGTGATGCAACCTCAGACCCTGGCGGGTAGAAGGTGTCCACAATCCGCTGCCGGTCGATGCCGAGTGCGATCGCCTTGCGAACGTCGACATTGTCGAAGGGTGCGAACGTGTTGGTGAAGCCGATGTAGAAGATGTTCGGCTCGGGCTTACCGATCAGGCTGAGGTCGGGGTCTTCGTCGATCACCGGGTAATCGTCGGTGCTCGGGAAGGTGATCCCATCCACGTTGCCAGACTGCAGTTCGAGCAGACGCTGCGCACCCTCGGTGGCCCAGCGAAGGACCGCCGTCTGGTGTGCCGGCTGCTGTCCGTAGTAATCCGGGAACGCCTCGTAGACGACGGAGTCACCCCGCACCCACTCGACCAGGCTGTAAGGCCCGGTGCCGATCGGGTTGTCGAGCGGAGCGCCACCTGTGGCCTGGAGATGCTCAGACGGCTGGATGCCGAAGACGCTGAAAGCCATCTTCGCCAAGAAAGCCGGGTCGGGACTACAGAGCTGGAAATCGACGGTGAACTCGTCGACGGCAGTCACCGATTGGATCTTGCCGCCGTAGTCACATCCGCCTGCGTCCAACACGAGGCCTTCAAAGTCACCGCCGGGGGCCGCCGTTGTGGTGGTGTCCCCGTCCGATGGCGGTGCAGTGGTGTCGGCCCCGCCGCCCGCGGTGGTGGTCGTGTCGTCGCCATCGCCGTCGCCGTCGCCACAAGCGGCGACGATCAACGCGAGGACGCCGACAAACGCCAACCAGCGCAGTCGTTTCATATTTTCATCCTCCCTTGTTTGGGTTAGATCGCTGCCGGTCTCCCGGCCGCGAGCAGGCAACGGTACATCTTTCGCCCGCAACCTGCGATATGTCTTTGCCCGCGACACGTCTGGCGTGTCATCCCATACTCTCGCTCCTTAGGAGGAGAGCGTCATATGTGGGACTTTTGCCGAGGAGAATGAGGGATTCTTGAGCTCGAGGCGTAACTACCCTCCACTGCCAATGAAGTACGACCATCAGGCGATCGAGGCCAAGTGGCAGCAGCGCTGGGAGGCCGAGCGGGTCTTCAATGTCACTGAGGATCGCTCGATGCCCAAGTTCTACAACGTCTCGATGTACCCCTATCCCTCCGGGGAGCTCCACGTCGGCCACATCCGCAACTACACCTACATCGATCTGATCACCAGGTACAAGAAGATGCAGGGCCTGAACGTCTTGCCTCCGATGGGTTGGGATTCCTTCGGGCTCCCCGCTGAGAACGCGGCCATCAAGACCGGAATACACCCCCGGGTCAACGTGAACTCCCAAATCGAGAAGATGAAAGAGCAGTTCCGGAAGCTGGGGGCCGCTTTTGATTGGGACAGAGAGCTGGCGAGTCACGATCCGGGCTACTACCGGTGGGACCAATGGCTTTTTCTCGAGCTCTACGACCGTGGCCTTGCTTACAAGAAAGAAGCGCCGGTCAATTGGTGCCCCAACGACAACACGGTGCTCGCCAATGAACAGGTCGTGGACGGTCGGTGCGAGCGCTGCGACACGGTGGTGGTGAAAAAGGATCTTTCGCAGTGGTTCTTCAAGATCACCGACTACGCCGAACGTCTTCTCGACGACCTCGATTCACTGAGCGAGTGGCCCGACCGCGTGGTGACCATGCAGCGCAATTGGATCGGTCGCTCCGAGGGGGCGAGGTTCGACATCCAGGTTGCTGACACCGATCTCCGCTTTGATGTGTTCACAACCCGGCCCGACACGATCTTCGGGATGACCTTCTGCGTCCTTGCCCCCGAGCATCCTTTGGTCGATCAGCTGATCACTGATGGCGATCACGAGGAGGAAGCCCGCGCATACATAGCGTCGGCGGCGTCGCATACCGAGATCGAGCGGATGGCTGAAGGTGAGAAGACCGGTGTTTTCACGGGCCGCTACGCGGTCAACCCGGTGAATGGTGCTCGGGTCCCCATCTACATCGCCGACTACGTGCTCATGGGATACGGGACCGGCGCCATCATGGCGGTGCCCGGCCAGGACCAGCGAGACTGGGACTTCGCCGCGAGATACGGGATCGAGATAATCCGGACGGTCGAACCGCCCTCCAGCTGGGAGGGCGAGGCCTATCTGGGTGACGGAGTGACGATCAACTCGGGTTTCCTCGACGGCCTCAACCAGACCGAAGCCAAGAAGAGCATCATCTCGTGGCTCGAGGAGAGAGGTGTGGGTGAGGGCACCGTTGAATACCGCCTGCGCGACTGGCTGATATCACGTCAGCGCTATTGGGGTTGCCCCATTCCGATGATCAGCTGCTCGGAATGCGGGCTGGTGCCGGTGCCACGGGATGAACTCCCTGTCGAGTTGCCAGACATAAGCGATTGGCGTCCAGAAGGGAAGTCCCCCCTCGAGGCGGCTGACGACTTCGTCAACACCACTTGCCCCGACTGTGACGGGCCGGCCCGCCGCGAGACCGACACCATGGACACTTTTGTTGATTCCTCGTGGTACTTCCTTCGGTATGCCGACCCCCGGAACGATCGCGAGATCTTTGATCGTGACAAGGCCGAGTATTGGATGCCTGTCGATCAATATGTCGGAGGGGTCGAGCACGCCATTCTTCATCTCCTATACGCCAGATTCATCACCAAGTTTCTCCACGACATCGGGCTAAGCCCGGTCGAGGAGCCGTTCGCACGTCTATTCACCCAGGGGATGCTGGTGAGGGACGGGGCCAAGATGTCAAAGTCGAAGGGAAACGTGGTCCCGCCCGACTTCTACTACGAGAGTTACGGAGCCGATGCGCTGCGTCTCTTCGAGCTGTTCGTGGGGCCTCCCACCGACGACGCCGTGTGGAACGACTCTGGTGTCCCGGGCACGAAGCGGTTCTTGGACAAGGTGTGGAAGCTCGGCACCAGCGAGCACTCGTTTGCCCCCGATGCGGGTAACGGTGCCCACGATGTGGTGGGGGAGGCCCATCGCACGTTGAAGAAGGTCACTGAGGACATCGACAGGTTCCACTTCAACACCGCGGTGCCGGCCCTCATGTCGCTGGTCAACCTGCTGGGAGATTATGTCTCGGACTCGCCGGACCGTGACACCTTCTCGGAGGTCTATCGGCTGCTTCTTCTGATGCTTTCGCCCATGGCCCCCCACATCGCCCATGAGCTATGGGAGATCACCGGTCAAGGCACGATGCTCGCCACCGAACCGTGGCCGAAATGGGATCCAGAGCTGGTGAAACAGGACCGGGTGACGATGGTCATCCAGGTCAACGGCAAGGTACGGGACCGCGTAGACGTGGCCTCGGGCATCAGCGCCGAAGACGCCGAGCGGTTGGCCCTGGAAGCCGAGAAGGTGCAGGCCTGGATGGAGGGAGTCGCAGTCAAGAAAGTGATCGCAAGGCCGCCTCACATCGTCAATATCGTGGTCGGGTGAACGCAGCCGACCGCCTCCCACCGCAGATGCTGGAGTCGGCCGCCCTCTGGTCGGCGCTGATGCCGCTCACCCCAGATGCGGTGCGAGTTCGGCCGGCACCGCGCTGGATGTGGAAGGTGACCCGGGGCCGGGTCGCCGCGATGACCTTGGGCTCCACAGTGTTCGTGGACAGACGGTTCCTAACGGATGGCGGCGACCAGGTGCTGGGCCGATTACTGGCTCATGAGCTAATGCATGCCCGTCAATGGCAGCGATTGGGTGTGGCTGCCTTCCTGGTCTCGTACCTCGGCGATTATTTGAGAGCCAGGATGCGGGGCCTGGGCCATGACGCGTCGTATAGACAAATCCGCCTCGAGGTGGAAGCGTCGAGGTTCGCCGCCACCCTCATGTGATCACTATCTGATCGATGCCCTCCTCAGGGTCGGGGAAACGCGGGTTCATCTTTTCGATGGTGTCGATGAGGATGCTCGAGACCACCAGGTTCCGATACCACTTGCGGTTGGCGGGCACCACGTACCAAGGCGCGTCCTCGGTGGTGGTGCGGGATATCGCCTCCTCGTAGGCGACCATGTAGTCGTCCCATTTCGCTCTGGTCTCGAGATCGCTGGACTCGAACTTCCAGTTCTTGTTGGGCTCGTCAAGCCGCGCCTGCAGTCGCTCACGCTGTTCGTCGCGCGTGATATTCAGAAAGAGCTTGACGATCGTTGTGCCTTCGTCGACGAGCATCTGCTCGAAGTCCTTGATGTGATCGAAACGTTTCGACCAACGGTCCTTCGCGACCAGCGAATCGACTCTGACTATCAGGACATCCTCGTAGTGCGAGCGATTGAAGATGGTTATCTCGCCACTGCCTGGTGTCTTGGCGTGAACCCTCCATAGATAGTCGTGTGCAAGCTCGGTCTCCGTGGGACGCCCGAAACTGTGCACCTTCACCCCCTGGGGGTTCACACCACTGAACACGTGGCGGATGGTGCCGTCTTTTCCCGCGGTATCCATCGCTTGGAGGACGACCAGGAGCTTCTGCCGGGACTCTGCCCATAAGCGCTGTTGCAAGTCGGCTATGCGGCTGGTGAGGGCAGGCAGTGCTCCTTTTCCCTCCTGCTTGCCGCCTCCATAAGCATGTTTGGAGTCGGGGTCATGAGATGCGAGGTCGAAATCGGTGTCGGGAGATACGCGGAAACGCGTGATGTCGAGCATGGGCGGAGACCCTAACGGGTGGGTTCTCAGCCGGCCTCGGCCCTGGTAGGAAGCAAGACAAGGGAGATCGATGACCTGCAGTCATGGGAACCGCGGTCTTGCGGTGGTGATATTGGCCGCTGCGTTCGCTGCGGGGGCCGTCCTGGCCACGAGCCGGCAGCCTCCCGGTCCGATGCCGGTGTTGGCTTCGGTCGCGTCGGCAGCAGCGGGTCAGTCGGAAGGTGCGATGACCGTGCATGTTTCGGGGTGGGTGCTGCGGCCCGGCCTCGTCCAACTCCCCCCGGGCGCTCTCGTGGCCGATGCCGTTGCTGCTGCTGGGGGCGCAGCAGCGGGAGCCGAATTGTTCGCTGTCAACTTGGCTTCTCCAGTGGCCGACGGTGACCAGGTCGAGGTTCCTGGTCCAGGCTCCGTTCACGTTGGTGGGCCGGCAGATGGCCAGAGCGTATCTCTGAATCGGGCTTCACCGGCCGAACTCGAGACCCTCCCGGGAGTGGGGCCGGTCTTGGCGCAGCGGATCATCTCTCACCGGGAATCCAACGGCCCGTTTGCCGCAGTCGAAGATCTTCTCGACGTGCCGGGCATCGGAGAGGCCAAGCTGGCCTCTCTTCGGGACCATGTCTCGATCCCGTGATCGATCGGAGCGCGTGACGCCATCAAGGATGGCCGTCCCTTGGCTGGCCTGCGCAGGAGCCATTTGGTTGGCGCTGCTGATCTGGCCTCCCAGCGTCCACCCCGTCCCTCTGCCCGCAGGCTGGGTCACTGTCGAGGGCCAGATGGGTGATATCAACCGGGGGCCTTTTAGGCCCTGGTTCTTTTTGGAGACGGTGGAAGGCCCGGTTCTGGTCGAAGGCGACCTGTCACAGATGCCTGTCCCAGGAACCACGATCCAGATCTCCGGTAGATCGACCGGGAACGCCGGGATAGCGAGAGGTATTCGACATCGAGGTGTTCTCCGAATCGATGGGCTCACGGCTCTCGGACATCCCTCTCTCATTCGTCGGGGTGGCGAGGCGATCCGCTCACGGGTAATGGATCGACTCGAACCCCAGGACAGAGGGCGGGCCCTCCTGGCAGGCTTTCTCATCGGAGAGACGTCGGGTGTAGCGGACATCGATCAGGAGGCGATGCGGGCCGCAGGATTGTCCCATTTCACCGCGGTCAGCGGTTCAAACGTCGTGCTCTACCTGGGTGTTCTCTACATCGCCGCGGGGCCGCTGGCGCTCGGGCCCCGGCGCCGGGCCGTGGTGGGCCTTCTCGGCTTGCCGTTTTATGCCGCGGCCACCGGATTCGAACCTTCGGTGATGCGCGCGTCGGTCATGGCGGCTCTGGTTCTCGCCGGCAAGTACGCCGGGCTTGCGCTGGACTCATGGCTGGTGTTGGGGGTCGCGGTCGGGTCGCTCCTGATCCTGGATCCGGAGTTGGCGCACAACGTCGGGTTCCAGCTCTCCGTCGCGGCGACTTGCGGTGTCCTCGTAGGCGCCAGATGGCGGGTGGACACCAAATGGGGGAGATCGCTCGCCGTGGCGCTGGGGGCTCAGATCGCGGTCGCCCCACTTCTGGTACTCCATTTCGGCGAGTTGCCGGCGGCGTCGCCATTGGCCAACTTGGCGGCGGCTCCGCTGGTGACCGTCGCGACACTTGCAGCGTCGGTCGGGGTGCTTGCAGCAGGCTGGCTCATCGGTCCGGCAGCGTGGACGGCGGAACGTGTTCTCGACGTAGCGCATGCCGTTGCAGGCTGGCCAAAGCTGGATGCGCTCGGGTTCCTGCTCGTCACGACGTTGGGTCTTGTGGTCTGGCGAAGACCTCGGTGGCGCGGCGCTGCCGCTGCCATGGCGAGCGCCGCTCTCGCACTTTTCATGGTCGTAGACCGCGGACCGCCCCCCGGCTCGGTGGTGGTGCTCGACGTAGGCCAAGGAGATGCGATCCTTCTCTCAGGCGGACACGGTCGCTTCGCCCTCGTGGACGGGGGCCCAGACCCGGTGACGCTCCACCGCAAGCTCCGCAGCTACGGCGTGACGAGCCTGGACTTGATGGTCGCTACACATGTGCATGCCGATCACGTGAGCGGGTTGGTGCCCGTGGCGACGAGGATGCCGGTGGGTGAGTCCTGGGTGGCTTTTGATCCGCACTCAACTACGCGGTCCGCAAGCCTCCTTGGTCAACTCCAATCCCTCGGTGTGCCGATCGTTACTCCGGCCCCGGGTGTCACGTTCGAGCTTGGTGAACTCGTCATCGAGGTCATGGGGCCCATGCGGCGGTATGCCTCACCCAACGACCAATCGATTGTCCTGATGGTGTCAGGGAGAGAACGGCGGATGTTGCTTCCCGGAGATATCGAGGTGGTGGCGCAGGCCGATCTGGGCGACCTGAAGGCCGACATTCTGAAGGTTCCTCATCAGGGTGCGGCGACCTCCGACCCCAGGTGGCTTTCTCTGGTGAATTCGTCTGAAGCCGTGATATCGGTCGGTCCCAACAACTTCGGCCATCCCGCGCCCTGGGTCGTGGATCTGCTCGTCGAGTCCGGGGCGATCGTCCACCGAACCGACGTCGACGGAGACGTGGTGGTGGATCTGGGATAGCTGCAACGCCACCTGTGGGAGACTCAGGACGTGGGATCCAGGGAATTACGACTCGGAGACACCATTCTGCCGATGGGAGACACCACGTACCTTATGGCCGTTCTCAACGTGTCGCCCGACTCGAAGAACACCCATACCGTCGCCCTCAGCGTCGACGAGGCACTGCTCATGGCCGATCGCTACCGCGGTTGGGGGGCCACCATCATCGACGTGGGCGGTCAGTCTTCGCATTACGACAATCCGACGATCGCCGAGGCCGACGAGATCTCTCGCGTGGCGCCGGTAATCGAAGGGTTGGTTGCAGAAGACCACCTGGTGGCGATCGATACCTGGAAGCCCGGAGTTGCCCAAGCTGCCATCGACTCGGGGGCCATCCTTGTCAACGACACCGGGGGCCTGGCAGACCCCGAGATGCGACGCGTTGTGGCCCGATCGGACGTGGCCGCGGTGGCGGTGTATGTCGAGGGTCAGAACCCGCACGCGGTTACCGAGTTTGAAATCAAATCAGATAAGGCGGAGCACATCGCCGCGGATTTTCGGAAGGCGCTCTCGGAGCTGGATGCCGCCGGCATTGGCAACGTGATCCTGGATCCGGGAATAGCGCTCAACTATCGGGGTGACTACGAGGCTTACACCCATCTCCAACTCGAGGTGATAGCCGGCTCGGAGGCGCTCCATTCGTTGGGCCGGCCCGTTCTGATCCCAATACCTCGAAAGCGTGACTTTCACCGGGTTGCGGCTTACATCGCCCTCGCCCTGGAGCATCGAGCCGACATCGTCAGAGTTCATGACGTTCCGATTGCGGCGGACCTGGCAGGGCTTTTCCGTCGGCACGTCTGATTACATTCATCCCAAGTGCCAGTTGTTCTCATTTCAGGCCCCTCCAACGCCGGGCCAGGCGAGCGCCAGCAGATGCTCGATGCCGCCGCCAGTGTGTTCCGAGAAGCTGGAATCAGCCACGACCGCGTGGTCCGGATCGACGTGCCCGGGCGGGGAGCCGGCGACGTCGGCGACGGCGCCCTGAGAAGGGAGTTGGAGCCGGTCATTCCGATCCTGCAGTCAGGTTCGTTGTTCGACGAGACAACGGCGGCGGAGATAGTCGACGCCCAAAACCTTCAGGCAGCCGAAGCAGAAGTCATCTCCGAGCTGCTGTCGGCCGCCGATCCTTCGGCAGTCGAGCTCGTCTTCGTTGCAATGGGCTCGGTGCCCAAAGTGCTCTCGAGTTTCGTCTCAGAATCCGGGACGAAGGTCGCGGTCAAGAAGATGTGGGAACGGCAGGCAAGGGATTGGTTGGGCGCCGAGGTCAAGAGAAGGGGGCTGGCCATCGACCGTGGCGCTTCGGAGGCACTGCTGCAACGCTTCGGCTCGGACACGGCGGCTCTGGGTCAGGCGTTGGATCAGCTCGAGGAGAGCACCGGCAAGATCACCGCAGAAACCGTGCTCAACAGGTTTCGCAACCGGCCCGACGAGCCAACGTTCATGATCACAGATGCGATCGGACGCGGCGACGCCGGACTTGCTGTGCGGCGTCTCTCCGACTTTCTGGTTCACGGGCACCCACTCGTCTACCTCGCCGCTGTTGAGACCGACCTGCGAAAGAGGGTGTTGGCGGCTGCAGCTCCGGACGAGGACACCTATCGGGAGTGGCTTGGAGCCCGCCCCAGCGATCGCAGTGTGAAACGTTTCTGGTCGATGCGGGGGAGGGTCCGCGAGTCGTCTTTGCGAAAGGCGCAGGCAGCCCTGGTTCGGGCCGACCGGGTGATGAAGACGCAGCCCGAGGAGGTTCAGCGAGTGACCTTGGAACGTCTCACCATTGCCTTGTGTCGATGGTACGGGTGAGCCACACCTGCTCGAGGCGCAGGCTCATGCGCAGCCCTGGCTAAGCAGACACCTTTTCGGACAGCCGAGACTTCTTGCGTGCCGCCGTGTTCTTCTTGATCACGCCCTTGGAGACGGCCGTGTCGATCTTCGACTGGGCGATGCGGAAGAGTTCTTCGGTCGGCTCGCCGGCCGCCGCGGCCTCTTCATAGTCTCTGATCGCCGTCTTCATCTCGCTGCGGACCGACTTGTTCCGCATCCGACGTTTTTCGTTCTGCCGATTGCGCTTGACCTGAGATTTGATGTTGGCCATGTGTGAATACTTTCAAAACCTTGGGGTTACGTGAGAAACCGGCCGGAACGGCCGGGAGCGCCACGATAGCAGTGCCGGGGTTGAAGGTACAATGCGTCAGTCCCTCCAGGTTCACCGTGACTGATCAGACGCGCATACGCAACTTCTCGATAATCGCCCATATCGACCATGGGAAGTCGACGCTCGCCGACCGACTTCTCGAGATGACCGGTGCCATCTCCGCCCGTGAGATGAAGGAGCAAATCCTGGACACCATGGACCTGGAGAGGGAGAGGGGGATCACGATCAAGGCACAGACCGTGCGGCTGACATACGACAAGGACGGCCACACCTACGTGCTCAACCTGATCGATACCCCTGGACATGTCGATTTCTCGTACGAGGTTTCGAGGTCACTCGCGGCCTGTGAAGGTGCCCTCCTGCTCACCGACGCCGCGCAGGGAGTTCAGGCTCAGACCTTGGCCAACGCATACCTGGCCATAGAGGCTGGTCTGGAAATCGTCCCCGCGGTCAATAAGATCGACTTGCCGGCAGCCAACCCCGAAGGGGCGGCCGCCGAGATTGTCGGGATCATCGGCGGCGATCCGGCGGACGTTCTCAGGGTGTCCGCGAAGACTGGGGAGGGTACGGAAGAGTTGTTGGACCGCCTCATTGGTGAGATTCCTCCTCCCGAAGGGAATCGAGATGCTCCGTTGCGCGCCCTCGTCTTCGACTCCTATTTCGACCCTTTCCGTGGAGTTGTCTGCTACGTACGAGTGGTCGATGGCGAACTCCGGCCCGACGACAAGCTCAGGTTCATGGCCACTGCGGAGACGCACGCGGCCAACGAGGTCGGAGTGCTGACGCCCGGTGCAAAACCGGCCGCGGTGTTGGGGCCGGGCGAGGTGGGCTACCTGATCACAGGAGTCAAAGAGATAGACCGCATCAAGGTTGGCGACACGGTCACTCTGGCGTCACGGCCCGCCGAGTCACCTCTACCCGGCTATCAGGATCCGAAACCGATGGTTTTCTCCGGACTGTTCCCGACCGACGGAGACGAATTCGAGAACCTACGTGAAGCTCTCGAGAAGCTGCGTCTCAACGATGCCTCCTTCGTGTACGAACCGGAGACCAGCAAGGCGCTCGGGTTTGGGTTTCGGTGCGGCTACCTCGGCTTGCTGCACATGGAAATCGTCCGTGAGCGGCTGGAGCGCGAATACGACCTCGATCTGGTCGCGACGACCCCATCGGTGGCTTATCGCGTCGAAATGCCGGACGGGAGCATCACCGAGATCAAATCGCCACAGGAAATGCCCGAGTCGGGGAGTCGTGCCCGAGTCTTCGAGCCTTATGTGAAGACGATGATCATCACTCCATCGGACTACGTGGGCCCAATCATGGAATTGGTGACCCGAAGACGTGGCATCGTCGGCAACATGACCTATCTGACGCCAGAGCGGGTCGAGCTCGACTTCGAACTCCCTCTGGGAGAAGTCGTCATCGACTTCTTCGATCAGCTGAAGTCGCGAACCAAGGGCTATGCCTCCCTCGACTACGAGCCGGCTGACTATCGGGAATCGGACCTGGTCAGGGTCGATATCTTGCTCAACGCAATCCCTGTCGATGCCTTTTCGGCAATCGTTCACCGGGAAAACGCCCCGGAATACGGAAGACGTTTGACCGCGCGATTGCGGTCTCTGATACCACGTCAGCTGTTCGATGTCCCGATTCAGGCGGCGATCGGAGGAAAGATCATCAGTCGCGAGACCGTGCGCGCCAAGCGCAAAGACGTCACTGCGAAGTGCTACGGCGGCGACGTGAGCCGGAAGAAGAAGCTGCTTCAGCGTCAGAAGGAAGGCAAGAAGCGGATGAAGATGGTGGGCTCGGTGGAAGTGCCACCAGAGGCCTTCGTGGCCGCGCTGAGAATCGACGACGATTGATGGGCCCACAAGAGGCCGACTCCTTTCGGGATCGACGGGCTGCATACGTGCACATCCCGTTCTGTTCGGCCGTCTGCCCCTATTGCGATTTCGCCGTGGTGGCCGGACGCGACGATCTGACCGGCCGCTATATCGAGGCTTTGATCGCCGAGATTGGGATGTCGGCTCCTTTGGGCGAGCTGGCCGCCGTCTATTTCGGTGGTGGCACTCCGAGCCATGTGTCGCCTGACCTGCTGGGACGGGCATTGGTGGAACTCGGCCACAAACACGGGCTGGACTCATCCGCAGAGGTCAGCGCAGAGATCAATCCCGAGGACTTCTCAGTCGAGCTCGGTATCGCTCTCAAGGGTCTTGGGTTCAATCGCCTCAGCTTCGGCGCCCAGAGTCTCGACAATCGGATCCTCGCCTCTCTGGGCCGTCGACATCAGGCTGAGCAAGTGCTTGCAGCCGTTGCCAGCGCTCGCGATGCGGGATTCGAGAACGTCTCGATAGACCTCATATTCGGCACGCCGGGCGAGTCCGAGCGCTCTTGGTCTCGGACTCTGGAATCCACAGTCGAGCTGGGTGTAGATCATGTGTCGTGTTACGCCTTGACGGTGGAGCCGGGAACGCCTCTGGGTCGTGCCGTAGGCGCCGGAGCTGCCGCACCCGACTCAGATCTCCAGGCCGATTACTACGAGCGAGCTGATGCGACGCTGACAGCGGCCGGCTACCAGAGATATGAAGTATCCAATTGGTCACGGTCCGGGAGAGAGTGTCACTACAACCTCGTCGTGTGGGCTCAAGGTTCGTATGAGGCTTACGGAAACGGTGCCCATCGTTTCGTCGACGGGCGGAGGGAGAGAAACATTCGGCATCTCGACACCTACGTCGAAACTGTTGAGTCTGGACGGCGACCGGTCGCCGGCGGTGAGCTGGTTGCCGGTTGGGAAGCCGAGATCGACCGGCTATTTGTCGGCCTCAGGCGGACCGTCGGTGCCGTGGCTGGTCGGGGCGGGAAGGCCATGCTGGCGAGCGACCACGGAAGGCTTCTTGCAGAGTTGGGGGTGTTAGAGGCCCGCAGCGGCCGGCTGCGAGTGGCGAAACCGCTCTTGACCGATGAAGTCCATCGCGCCGTCTTGTCGCTGGCACCACCCGAGAACCACACCGGCACCGATAACGTATAGGTCGATGCTCGAAGACCGCCGTTCCGAGATCCTGAGGGCACTCGTCGAGGAGCACATCGCGACAGGCGAGGCGGTGAGCTCGCGCGCCATCGTCGAAAAGGCGAGGCTCAACGTGTCGACCGCAACCGTTCGCAACGACCTGTCCGCTCTGGAGAATGAGGGATTTGTCGTCCAGCCACACCGATCCGCAGGGAGAATCCCCACAGCAACCGCATACCGGTACTACGTGGACCACCTCGGTCCGTCGCGATTGCGGGCGGCGTCGCAGGCGAAGGTTCAATTGTTCTTCAGCGACGTCCATTTCGAGCTGTCCAAGCTGCTCGCCGCGACATCCGATCTTCTCGCCGAGATCACCGATCTCCCGGCGATAGTGGTTTCTCCCGACATGGGAGGCGACACGGTGCGAGCAGTTCACGCGGTCCAAGTTCTCAACGACCAGATTCTCGTTGTCTTGGTCACAGAAGGCGGTCGGATCCACCAGCAGCGGGGCCGAACCCGCGTTCCGGTTACGCCTCTCGAGGTGGAGGAAGCGCAGCGAATCCTGGCAGAAGCTGTTGTCGGCACCGCTCTCGGCTCCGATTTCGTCGTTTCCTCGGACAGCCTCAATCCCCACCCTGAACCGGTTCGAGAGGCTGTCCACACCATCTCGGACTGCATCCATCTCGTGGCCACAACTTCCAAAGAGGTGTACGTCGGAGGTACTCAGCGGTTGGCGGGTGCCTGGGAGGATCTGACCTCACTTCGTCAGGTGCTGAACGTCCTGGAACGGGAGGCCGAGCTCATGAAACTGGTTGCGTCGGCGGCCGAGACCTCAATCCAGATTGGTGCGGAGCTTCCCGTGTCTGATCTGGATATGGCAGTCGTTGCCAGACGTTACGAGACGGGGACTGCCGGTGGCTCCGTTGGCGTTATCGGGCCTATGCGGATGAACTACAAGCGCGCCATCTCCGCAGTGGAAGAGGTGACTCGCGAGCTCGAGGACCTCATCGGATCCGAGACCGAATAGGCCGTGGCTGACTACTACCGGATTCTCGGGGTGGACCGCGAGGCGACTACCGACGAGGTGAAAAAGGCATTTCGCAAGATTGCCAGAGAGACTCATCCTGATGCGAACCCTGGTGACCCCGAAGCCGAGGCACATTTCAGGGCCGCCGCCGAGGCTTATGAGGTCCTCTCGGACCCGGATCGAAGAAGACGATACGACCGAGGCGACACCTTTGATCTGTCGTCTTTGTTCGGCAGTGGCGGCTTAGACGACATCTTGCGTTCGGTATTTGGAGACGGCGGCCTTTTCGGGGGACGGCAGGCACGCCCGCAACGAGGTAGGGATGTCCTCGTTCGGGTCGAGATCGGTCTCGAACAAGCCGCATTCGGAGCCGAGACACCAGTGTCGTACTCAACCCGGCTCGAGTGCCCCCAATGCTTGGGAACGGGCGCAGAAGATCCCGGAAATGTCGTGGTATGCCCCGAGTGCGGAGGCGCAGGCTCGCTGCAAGCTGCACGACGATCCGTGTTCGGGACGATGATGACCGTCACCACATGTCCCGTCTGCGCCGGCGAAGGCTCGGTGATCAGCCGGCCCTGCTCCATGTGTGCCGGCTCTGGCGCAATCGAAAACGACACGAGCCTCAATGTCGAGATTCCCGCAGGGATCACATCCGGGACGCGGCTACGACTCAACGGTCGGGGAGAATCGGGAGGGAGGAATGGCGCCTCAGGCGACTTGTACGTGGAGGTCCACGTGGCATCCCACGAGACCTTCAGCCGAGTTGGAGACGATCTGGTGGTGAATGCGACAATCGGGATTGCGCAGGCCGCCCTGGGGAAGAGAATCGCCGTTCCTCTTCTCGAGGGTGGGGAACTGGAGCTCGACATTCCCGGCGGCACTCAACCGGGCACGGTCTTCCGCAATACCGGACTGGGAGCAACCAGGCTCGGCAGGCGGACACGCGGCGATCTCCTGGTCGAGGTAAAAGTCGAAATCCCCGAAGCGCTGACAACCGAAGCGATGGATCTCCTTGCCAGGTATGCCGAGAAGGTAGGGGAGCCAATCGATCGCCCCACCAAAATCGGTTGATGGGACACCGGCCGCATCTCTTCCTCGGCGAGACATGGGCAGATAACCAGATTCCGGTCTCTTCGGACCAAGTCCGTCACCTGGAGAAGGTGCTCAGGAAGAGAGGGCCGACCTCGGTGACCTACACCGACGGCAGCGGGACAATGGGTGAGGGAATCTACGCAGGCGGGCAGGTGACTCGCGGCGAAGAGCGGTCAGTGGATCGTTTATCGCAGGTGGTGGTGGCGGTGGCACCCCCAAAAGGCAAGGACCGTCAACGCTTCCTCGTCGAGAAGCTGCAAGAGCTGGGCGCCAAGCGGCTCATTTGGCTCAATGCGACATTTGGAGAAGGAACACCGCCCAGGGCCGAGCGGTCCCGAGCATGGGCCGCAGAGGCTCTGCAGCAGTCGCGCGGATCCTGGCTCATTGGCGTCGAGGACTCCCTCTCGGATTGGTCGACACTCCCAGGTCCGCTGGTTGTTTGCGACCCAAGCGGTTCGAAACGGCCCATCGAGGCGAAAACGGTGGTGATCGGCCCCGAAGGCGGCTGGGCGCCCGGTGAAATCCCTGATGGTGCTGAGACCTGGTCGCTCGGTCCCAATGTGCTCAGAGTTGAAACTGCCGCGGTGGTTGCTGTTTCGCGTTGGGCACATCAATGGTAATGACGGGCCCCGCGCGGTAGTCTCTAGGCGGGCTTAGGGAGAGCGTTGGTTTGACAGACGAATTCAGCGCTTCCTTGGGGGGCAGGCTGCGCGCCGCAAGGCGTCAACGAGGTTGGTCCCTCGGGGAGGTCGAAAGCTTGACCGAAGGTGAGTACAAGGCGTCCGTCGTGGGCGCCTACGAGCGCGGAGAAAGGGCGATCAGCGTTCAGAGATTCGTCCGGCTCGCCGAGATCTACCAGGTAGAGGCAGCAAGCCTTCTGCCAGCCAACGGCGACAGCTCAGGGGTCATCATCGATCTCGACCTGGTGTCGGGGGAAAGCGGTGACGATCTCGTGGATCGCTACCTGGCGGCAATTCAGCTGCTTCGTCGCGACGAGAACCCGCATGAGGTCCGAGACAGCGACAAAGCACTCATCGCTTCCCTTCTCGAGTCTTCGCAGAAGGCAACCACCAGGACCTGACTCCGACCGATAACAGTGGTCGAAATCCCGACAGCGGGTAGAATCTTGGCTGACGTCGCAGTGTTGACGTCGTTCTTTTGTCCTCAGATCAAACCGAATCACGTTTGCGCGTGCCCAGCCAGCATCTGATGCTGGAACTGCTTGGCGACGCGGACCGGCACCTCCGACAGATAGAGGAGAACTTCCCCGAGGTGCGATTTGTCGCGCGCGGCGACGAGATCGCTCTCGTCGGTGACCAATCCGACGTCGGTCTCGCCCGAACCGTCCTCGACGAGCTCTTGATCCTCGTTCAGGAAGGACAAGCCCTCGATACCTCCCGTGTCACCGAGGTGGTGCACATGGTGAGGAATGACGTTCCGAGCCCGTCAGGCGTGCTCCGCGACGGGATTCCGGTCGGACGCGGTCGCATGATCCGCCCCAAGACCCACGGCCAGCAGCGGTACATCGAGGCGATCAGAGAGAACACGCTGACTTTCGGCATCGGCCCCGCCGGCACCGGCAAGACCTATCTGGCGATGGCGGCAGCGGTGGATTCGCTGGTGAACGGTCGTGTGCGGAGGATCATTCTCACCCGACCGGCCGTTGAGGCCGGAGAGCGCCTCGGGTTCTTGCCGGGAGACCTCACTGCCAAAGTGGACCCGTATCTTCGTCCTTTGTACGACGCTTTGTGGGACATGCTCGGCCCGATGGAGACGGCGGATCTGATCGACCGGGGAACCATCGAGATAGCC
Source organism: Acidimicrobiia bacterium (assembly GCA_965216725.1). GTDB lineage: Bacteria > Actinomycetota > Acidimicrobiia > Spongiisociales > ZC4RG35 > JACZUI01. The sequence continues at coordinate 93,754 of CBDCGI010000001.1, forward strand.
CCGCTCGCTTATATGAGAGGTCGAACACTCAACGATGCGTGTGTGATCCTGGATGAAGCACAGAACACGACGCCGGAGCAAATGAAGATGTTCCTGACGCGCCTCGGCTTCAATTCCAAGATGATCATCACAGGTGACGCCACCCAGACCGACCTGGGTGACAACCGTGCTTCTGGTCTCAAGGTCGTTCGCGAAATCCTCCGGGAGATACCTGGCGTCGCCTTCGTCGAGTTGGGGGCAAGAGACGTTGTGCGACATCGCATAGTGGCGTCGATTGTCGAGGCGTATGCCGCTTACGACCGAGGAAAGACGTCGTGAGCCGTCCGTGGGTCATCAGGGTTGCCACATTCTTGGCGACTGTGGTTGCAGCGTGGGGCGTTTTGTCCTGGGGCACCGAAGAAGCGTCGACCGAGCTTCAGGTGGGTGACCCAGCAGATCAAACGTATGAGGCGCAACGCGCAGCGACCGTTGTCGATTCCGCCGAGACCGAACGGCTCCGGCAAGAGGCACGGGACGGTGTCGAGCCCATTTTGAGTCGAAGGAGTGACGTCGAAACCGAAGTCTTTGCCCTGATCGAGGCTCTCTTTGGCGACGTGGCCCAGATGACTGTCGCTTCCACTCCCGAGATCGAACCACCTCCCACAACAAGCTCGACTACCACTACGACCCAGGCACCGCCCCCGGAAGGGTCCTCGACGACGACCACCGTGCCGCCGGCTCCGGCACAGCTGACGGGGACGGTGTACCTGGACGTTGATGGCGACGGAGCTTTCAACCCGGAGGCCGAAGGCCCTCAGGCTGATGTCGGCCTTTCGGGTGCCTTGGTCGAGGTGTCCACCCATGGGCAATCATTCGTCGCCGAAACCGACAGTGCCGGGGTGTGGTTCGCCGAAACTGACGCTGGGACCTCCATTGTGACCGTTGACATCGGGGCCGAGGCGGTACCCGACGGTTTTGTCATCGGAACCGACAATCGAAGCCAGACGATCACTTGCGGGTCTGACGACTTGTGTGAGTCGGAGGCAGTCGGCCTGGTGGCCAACGTGAAGTCGACGGATGAAATCGTCGCCGAGTTCACCGAGCGCTATGCCTCCTTCTCGCTCGACACCGCTCAAACCCTCGCGATGGCCGCCAGGGACGATGTCGTCGCCGCCGCTCTCAACCAACCGAGCCACCTTGCCGTGATCTCGAACGCAGCGGTCAACAGGGCCCAGCAGGAGTTCGGATTCTTGATCCGAGTCGAAGATCTCGCCGACGCCCGTGCCCGACAGTTGACCAACTCCCCCCGCGTCTTCTATCTGGATCAGCCTGATGACCTGGGCGGCGAGGCGGCGGGCGAGATCGTTGCCGAGTATCTCGCCCCGAACTATCTCGAAGACGAAGAGCAGACGAACGCCGCGAGAGACAGGGCGGCGGCCGAGGTAGACCAGGTAGAGGTCGAGTATCGGCCTAGCCAGGTGATTGTGGTCGAGGGCGAGACCATCACCGCACTCCAGTTACAAGCCCTTCAGGACACGGGGGCGTTGGTCAGTCAGGTGCAGGCGCAAGGCGGGCTTTTGGCGGTGCTAGCGATCCTGGTTGCGGTCCTGGCCCTCTATCTCAACCGATTCCGGTCCGAGCTTTGGGCGCGTCCGAGGATGGTGGCTCTAATGGGGATCCTCGTCGTCGCTGCTGCGGCGGCGGTCAGGGCCACGGTGCTCATAAGCGAGGAGACCAGCCTTTACGTGCTTCCGGCGGTGGCCTTTGGGCTGATGACCGCCGTGTTGTTCGACCAGCGGATCGCCGTTCTTATGGCGGTGGCTGTAGGAGTTCTGACCGCAGCCGGGACCGGCGATCTCGGAATCACTGTTTACGCCGTGCTGGCGACCCTGGCACCGATCCCGTTTGTCAGCGCTGTCAGCAGTCGTGGGTCATTCCGTACTGCCGTGGTTTTCTCTAGCTTCACAGCAGCTGCCGCTGCCGGGGCTACAGCTTGGCTCTTCCACCTCGGGGCCAACGACTCTGCGCTCGAGGTGGTCGGCCTGGCGGCCCTTTGGGCCTTCGGGATCTCGGCCGTTGCATCACTTGTCGGGTTGGCTGCTCTTCAGTTCTTCGAGTCTGCCTTCGACATCACGACCTCGCTCAGTCTCCTCGATCTGACCGATCGCAACCATGAGGCCCTCCAATTGCTCCAGGACAAGGCCTTCGGCACCTTCAACCACTCATTGATGGTGGGGACTCTCGCCGACGCCGCGGCCCGGGCGATAGGGGCCAACGCGTTGCTGGCGCGCGCGATGGCCTACTACCACGACCTCGGCAAGACGGAGAATCCCAGCTACTACATAGAGAACCAATTTGGCATCCCCAATCCCCACGATGAGTTGTCTCCGGCCGAGTCGGCCGAGATCATTCGCGGGCATGTCACCGAAGGTGTCCGGCTCGCACGTCGTTACAAAATCCCGTCCGAAATTGCTGCAGCCATCGTCAGTCACCACGGTGACGGTGTCATGAGGTACTTCTACGAAAAGGCAAGATCCCAAGATCCAGACGTCGACCCATCCCTTTTCCGCCACATCGGGCACAAGCCCCGGACCTCCGAGACGGCGATCGTGATGCTGGCAGACTCCCTCGAAGCCGCCTGCCGCGCCGTGTTCCAGACCGAAGAGCCCAACCCCGAGTCGATCGAGAAGGTAGTCAACCGGATCGTCGACGAGAAGCTGAGCGACGGCCAGCTTTCTGAATCTCCCCTGACCCTTGCCGACCTCACGAAAGTGAGAAGGGCCTTCCTCGAGTCGCTCGTCGGCCATTACCATCAGCGCATCGCCTACCCGAACTTTCCCGGAAGCTGATGGACGACCCCTCGAGTCGAAAACCCATGGCTCGCCAGTGAGCGTCTTCCTGGCGGATGAACAAGGCCAGAATGTCGACCTCATCGGTTTGAGAAGTCTCGCCGAGCTGGTCTTGAAGGAGGAGTCCTACCCCGATTCTGCCGAATTGACGGTGCTCCTAGTCGAGGAAGGCGAGATGGCCTCCTACAACGCGAGGTTTCTCGAGCGGGATGGCCCTACTGATGTTCTGGCCTTCCCGGTTGAGGATCTCGAGGCGGGTCGCGTGCCGGATCTCGATCCGTCGGGACCACCTCTGATACTGGGCGACGTGATCATCTCACCTCCGTACGTAAACCGTCAGGCCGAGGAACTTGGCGTGCGATTCGAAGACGAGATGGCTCTGATGGTCACACACGGCACATTGCACCTTCTCGGCTACGACCACGTCGCCGACGGGGACGCCGAAGTCATGGAAAGCCGCGAACGAGAGCTGCTGGCCCTCGTCGGAAAGACGAGGAGATGATGCCGGCAGTCACCGGTCTGTCTGTGCTGGCGCTTCTCGTGGCCTTCTGGCTGCGAGCCTCCGCTACCGCACTAACCCGTGTGCCCCGGGCAGATGCCCTCCGCGACGCCTCGGATGGCGTCCCCGGGGCGGCGAAGGTGGCCGCTCTCCTCGAAGACCGAGAGATCATCAACCCGGCGGTGGGAGTGGCGGCGTCGGCCCTGTTGGTGTTGTCGGCGGTGCTGGGTGTGGCGGTGTTCTCCGACGACCGTGACGCCGGCGAGACCTTGGGCATGGCCTTGGTGGTTGGAATGGTGGTCTTCCTGGTTGGCGATTTGATTCCGAGAGGTGTCGGGCGGAGGGCATCCAGGCCGCTGGCATATCGGTCGGCACGAGCGATAGCGGTGGCCATAGCGGTCGGGGGATGGGCCAATGATCTCCTACCCGAGGAGGAGGTGGACGACCCAGAAGCTCAGGAAATCGAAGACGAGTCGGACGAGCAGGAACGGGACATGATCGACTCTGTTCTCGAGTTCGGCGAGACCATCGTCCGCGAGGTGATGACCCCGCGTCCGGATATGACGAGCGTTGAGGTGACCGCCCGGCTCGACGAGTTGGTAACACGTGCCTCCGAAGCCGGGTTCTCCAGGATCCCGGTCACCAGCGAGGGAGACGTCGTCGGACTGGTCATCGTCAAGGATCTCCTCCCCGCCTTGTCCGAAGGACACAAGCCATTGCTGGCGGAGGTGATGCGACCCGTGGAGTTCGTCCCGGAAACCAAACTCGCATCGTCCTTGCTTGCCGAGATGCAGGAGTCGCACACGCACATGGTGGTGGTCGTCGACGAATACGGAGATGTTGCCGGTCTGGTCACCATCGAGGACTTGCTGGAGGAACTCGTCGGAGAAATCGCTGATGAGACTGATGAAGAGGAGACGTTCATCGTCGCCAACGGCGAGCAGAATTGGGTTGTCGACGCCCGTCTGGCGGTTGACGATCTCGCAGACGCTGCCGGTATAGAGCTTCCCGGAGAAGCCTGGGACACAGTCGGCGGGCTGGTGATGGGGCTCGCAGAACGCGTTCCTGAAGAAGGTGAGACGTTCGCGCACGGCGGTCTGGCACTCACCGTGCTGAAGATGCAGGGTCGGCGCGTGTCAGAAGTAGAGGTCTCCGTCGACGAGGTGGTCGACAGCTGATGCGTTCTGGCTTCGTGCCGGTCGTCGGCCGGCCGAATGTCGGGAAATCCACGCTGGTGAATCAGATGGTGGGGGACAAGGTCTCGATCATCTCGTCCCGTCCCCAGACCACACGGAACGCCATCCGGGGAGTGGTGACCGGGCCCGATCCCGACTCGCCTCAATACCAGGTTGTTCTGCTCGACACCCCCGGTCTGCACAAACCGAGAACCGAGCTGGGAAACAGGCTCAATGCTCTTGTCTATAGGACGCTGGCGGAGGCCGACGCAATCGTCTTCGTGCTAGACGCAACGATGCCGATAGGCCCGGGAGATCGGCGCATAGCCGATCGACTGCGGCAATCAGAGGCTCGGGTGGTGGTTGCGGTCAACAAAGTCGATCGCGCCGGTCGGGACGCCATTGCCCAACAACTGGCCGAGGCGGGAGCATGGGACTTCGAGGCCTATGTTCCGGTATCGGCGAAGACGGGAGATGGGGTGAGCTCCCTCGCCGAGGAACTGATTGTGAGGATGCCAGAAGGGCCCATGTATTTCCCGGCCGGGATGACATCCGACCAGCCGGAGGCATTGGTGATCGCCGAAGTGGTGAGGGAGAAGTTCCTCGACCGCCTTCGCGACGAGGTGCCCCATTCGCTGGCGGTCCGGGTCGAGGACGTCGAGCAACGTCCCGATGGGTTGATCGACATTGCGGCTGACGTGATCGTGGAGCGCAAGAGCCAAAAGGGGATCGTGATCGGGAAAGGCGGCTCCCTGTTGAAGAGGGCCGGCATCGAGGCACGTCAGGATCTGGAGAGGATTCTCGGAGCGCAAATCAACCTCATGCTGCATGTCACCGTTGAAAAGGAGTGGCAGCGGCGGCCTCAGTTGCTGGATCGGCTCGGGTTCGAGAAGTAGCAAGACCCAGTTCACGTGGTCGGATGCCAGGTTTCAGTCCTCATTCCACGTCGCAGCCCTGGAATCTCACTTCACGAGTATCGCCGGTCTAGCGTCCCTGACATGGACCAAAGCGACTACAGGTTTCTCAGGCTCGAACTCGCCGCGACCGGAGTGCTGGAGGTGACTCTTGGTAACGAGGACAAGCTCAACGCGGTCACCGAGGAAGGGCATGGGGAGCTGACGCGAGTGTGGAACGAAATCGATGCGGATCCCGAGGTTCGCTCAGTGTTGCTGAGAGCCGATGGACGGGCCTTCTCTGCTGGGGGTGACTACGAGATGATCGAGAGGATCATCGGTGATCCCCAAACGCATCGTCGGGTCCTCAAAGAAGCGCGGGAATTGGTACGGAACCTGATCGAGTGCTCCAAGCCAATCGTGTCAGCCATAAACGGCCCCGCCGTCGGGGCAGGCCTGGCAGCAGCTCTCTTGGCCGACATTCCAATCGCGGCGGAGTCCGCTCTCATCCTCGACGGTCACACGACGTTGGGGGTGGCTGCCGGCGATCATGCAGTGGTCATTTGGCCCCTCCTGGTGGGGATGGCCAAAGCCAAGTACCACCTCCTCATAAATGAGCCGCTGACCGGGGCTGAGGCGGAGCGTCTCGGGTTGGTGGCCAAGGTGGTTCCGGACGACGAGCTCGACGAATTCGCCCGCAACTTGGCATCGCGTCTTGCAGCCGGCTCCGCGGACGCCGTTCGCTGGACCAAGCACACGCTCAACCATTGGTTGAGATCGGCCTATGCCGCTTTCGACGCATCAGTGGCCTACGAGTTCCTTGGCTTCCTCGGGCCCGACGCTGACGAGGGCCTTGCCGCTGCCAGGGAGAAGCGTGCGCCCGACTTCAACCCACCGAGAGCGGGGGACTCCGGTGGATGACGGCCTGGTCCTGCAGCCCGGAGAAGGGGAGACAATCGGAATCGGGGCGTCGACCGTCCGCCTGCTGGCGGTCGGAAAGGACACCGGAGATGTATCGAGCGCAGAGGAGATCGGCGTGCCGCCGGGTTTCGAAGGACCACCGCCTCATCGTCACGAAGTGACCGCACATGCGTGGTACGTGGCAGAGGGGGCATTGGTTCTCACAGTGGGAATGACCACGGCCGAGGTTCAAGAGGGCGGGTTCGTATTCGTCCCACGGAACTCGAGACATACGTTTGCCAATCCATCTCACAGCTGGGCCCGGATGGTTCAGTTCAGCACGCCGTCGGGCTTTGAGACTTACCTTCGCGAATTGAGTGCCAGCTTCCCTCCGGGGAGCGAAATCGAGCGCGATCGAATAGTTGAGATCATGGCCAGGCACGACACCTACCCGGTTGAGTGACGCGTGAGGCTCCGAACCGTCTAGGTCAGCCCGTCGAAACGGTCGGCCAGGTCGAGGTCCCGCGCGGTGAGGCCAGCCTCGGAATGTGTCGACAGTGCCAGGGTCACCTTGTTCCACCTGACGTCGATATCGGGGTGATGGTCGACTCTTTCGGCCGACAGGGCAACCCGTGCCACAAACCCCATCGCCTCATTGAAATCGGAGAACTCGTATGTCCGGCTTATCTCAACTCCCACACGCTCCCACTCTTCGATGTTCTTCAAGGAACGCATCGATTTCTGTATCTGACACCAGAGCCATGAGGGTTGACGCTAGCTGAGCTGGATGAGATGGATACCCTGACTTGTTCATGGCAATCAGGCACGATCAGGGCATCGTTCTTCGTGGCTATCCGTTTGGTGAGGCCGACCGGGTGGTGGTGCTGCTCAGCCCGAACAACGGCAAAATCCGAACGGTGGCCAAAGGTGTCCGTAAGACCAAGAGCCGTTTCGGGGGGCGTCTCGAGCCGTTCACTCACGTCGATCTGGTCCTCTACGAGGGCCGAAACCTCGACACGATCACCCAGGTGGCGGTGATCGAACCATTTCCCAAATTGCGAACCAATCTCGAGGCCGTCGTGGCTGCCGGCACCATGGTCGAGGTGGCCGATGCCGTAGCCCAAGAGGGCGAGTCGAGTGTTCCCTTGTTCCTGCTTCTGCACCGGGGCCTGAGATCACTGGAAGCCGGCAAGCCTTCCACCGACTTGATCACCAGTTTCCTTCTCAAGCTGGCGGATGTCGTGGGAGTAGCCCCGTCACTACGAGCATGCGCGTCCTGCGGCAGGCAAGAAGAGCTGCGACGGTTCTCATTTGCAGCCGGGGGAGTGGTTTGTGACCAGTGTGGCAGCGAAGGCACGGTCCGTCTTCGCGACGGTGTCACTGAGTATCTCGCCGATTTGTCGGCTGCCGATCTCAACAGTCTTCCCGCGTCAGACGCGGCGATTTCAGGTGAGGCGATGGGTATCACCAGGAGGTTTGTCGAGTATCACCTCGACCGGAAGCTCTCGTCGTTGGCGGTCATTGATTGAGCGAGGTCGATCTCTCGGGGGTCGCCCTCGACCGGGTCCCCGCCCATGTCGGGCTGATCCTTGACGGCAACGGGCGCTGGGCAAATGCACGAGGGCTGGAGAGGACGGCGGGACACCTGGCCGGTGAGGCGGCCCTTTTTGACACCGTGGAAGGTGCAATCGAACTCGGGATCAAATGGGTGACGGCATTCACATTTTCCACCGAGAACTGGTCACGGGACGATGACGAGGTCGAGTTCTTGATGTGGTTCAACGAGGACCTGCTCCTGCGGCGACGAGACGACCTCCATGCCCAAGGAGTCCGCATGTTGTTCGCCGGGGACATGGACGATCCCAGAGTTCCAGATAGAAACCGGAAGCACATGGCCGAGGCTGCAGAGCTGACCAAACACAACGATGTCTTGCACCTAGTATTCGCGTTCAACTACGGGAGCCGGGCAGAGTTGGCCCGGGCCGCCCGTCTCTTGGCCAACGATGTGCTGTCAGGGAGGATCGGCGTCGAAGACGTCGATGAAGCGCGTCTGGCGTCTGCTCTCTACATCCCGGATATGCCAGACGTGGACCTGGTTATTCGATCCTCGGGGGAGCATCGCCTGTCGAATTTCTTGCTCTGGCAATCGGCGTACGCCGAGTTCTACTTTCCGGGCATCCTCTGGCCAGACTTCGATCGCCACGCGCTCGTGGACGCAGTCGTCGCCTATCAGGATCGAGATCGTCGGTTCGGCGGTGCCGTCGACACCCCTCAGGTTGACTAAGTGCCGCCCAGCCGCAACCGTTCTTCCCTCAAATGACTGACGTGACACTCGAAACCATCTCCAATCTGGCCAAGAAGCGCGGATTCGTTTTCCAGTCTTCGGAGATCTACGGCGGCATTCGGTCGGCCTACGACTACGGCCCGTTGGGGACCGAGCTGCTGAGAAACGTCAAAGAGGAATGGTGGAGATCGATGGTCCAGGGGCGAGCCGACATCGTCGGCCTCGATTCGGCAATTCTCCAGGCCCGTCAGGTGTGGCAGGCCTCCGGGCACGAGAAGGTGTTCACCGATCCTCTCGTCGAGTGCAAGGTGTGTCACAACCGGTTCCGGTTGGACAAGCTCGAGGACCAGGGAAAATGCCCCAGTTGCGGGAGCAAAGACAGCTTCACCGACCCCAGGCAGTTCAACCTGATGTTCCGCACTCACATGGGGCCCGTGGAATCGGACGAGAACCTCATCTACCTTCGTCCGGAGACGGCTCAGGGGATCTTCACCAACTTTGAAAACGTGCGTCGCACCAACCGGCTCAAGCTGCCGTTCGGGATCGCCCAAATCGGCAAGTCTTTTCGCAACGAGATCACCCCAGGTCAATTCGTCTTCAGGACCCGAGAATTCGAGCAGATGGAAATGGAGTACTTCTGTAGGCCGGACGAGAGCCCTGAGTGGTTCCAGTACTGGCAAGACGAACGACTCAATTGGTATCTCGGGCTAGGAATGACGGAGGCCCACCTCCGGATCAGGCCACATGACGAGGACGAGCTGAGCCACTACTCGGCGGGCACGGTGGATGTGGAGTACTTGTTTCCGTGGGGATGGGATGAATTGGAGGGCATCGCCAATCGGACCGATTTTGACCTTCGACAACACGCCGAGCACTCGGGCAACGATCTCAGGTACTTCGACCAGGAGTCGAATGAGCGATTCTTCCCACATGTGATCGAGCCGGCGGCTGGGGCGACACGGACGACTTTCGCCTTCCTGATCGACGCATACACCCAAGACGAGGTTGACGGCGAGCCACGGACAACTCTCAAGCTGCATCATCGTTTGGCTCCGTACAAGGTCGCGGTGTTGCCACTCAGCAAGAAGGCGGAACTCGTCGAGCCCGCGGAACGGCTCGCGGCAGAGCTGCGGACGAAATGGATGGTCGAGCTCGACGTCACCCAGTCGATCGGACGTCGGTACCGCCGCCAGGACGAGATCGGGACTCCCTACTGTCTGACGGTGGATTTCGAGACGCTCGAGGACAATGCCGTCACGATCCGCAACCGAGACACCACCCAGCAGGATCGAGTTGGGCTCGACTCCGTGGTCGCCCATCTAGACAAGCTCTTGGCCTGAGTTTCAGGGCATTTAGCCAGGTCTCTTCAGAATCATCATCCAGGGAGTTTCATGAAAAAGGTCATTGCTTGGTCGGCGGCCGCTGTGGTCGCGGTGGCCCTGGGTGGAGTCGGCTACGTGTACTTTGCCGGCGGGTCGGGCGAGCCGTCCACGGAGATCACCACTCCCGCGATTCCCGAGGGGTCAGACGGTTCTGTCTCTTTCATCATCGACACGTCACGTTCGACTGCGGTGTTCCTCATCGACGAGGTGATACGGGGGGAGCCAAACACGGTCGAGGGAACCACGTCCGAGATCGGAGGTCAGGTTTCGGTCGATCTCGCCGATGTGAGCAGCGCCCAAATATCGGATCTGGTGATCAATGGGCGCACCTTCTCCACCGGCAGCAGCTTCCGGGATCGTGCGATCAGGGGTCCGGTGATCCTCAACTCTGCCGAAGACGAATTCGAGTTCATAACCTTTTCTCCGAAGTCGATCGACGGTCTGTCTGGATCAGCGGCAGTGGGAGACACTCTCACATTTCAGGTCTCCGGGGATCTGACCATCAAGGGCACGACGCGACAAGAGACCTTCGACGTGTCTGTCAATTTCATCGATCCAGTAACCATCGAGGGCAGTGCGACAGCCACTGTGCTGCGCGACAGCTACGGGATCGGCATTCCCAACGCTCCCGGAGTGGCTGATGTCTCCAATGAGGTGGAGATCTCGCTGTTCTTCGCTGCAATGGCAGCCTGAAACGCTGTCCTGGCGACATATGATCGGCCGTGATGGCAGATCGCGCTGAGATAGACCGGGTCAGGGACGCCACCGACCTCGTTGAGCTGGTCTCCGAGGTCACGAAGGTGAAGCGGTCCGGCCGCTCCTACATGGCAGTCTGTCCTTTCCATCAGGAAAAGACTCCCTCGATGTCGCTCGACCGCGGTCGTGGCCTCTACCACTGTTTTGGCTGCGGCGAAGGGGGCGATGTGTTCGCGTTCGTCCAGGAGACCCAGGGTCTCGGTTTTGGTGACGCGCTCGAGCTCCTGGCAAGGCGAGCTGGCATCACCCTCACCGAGGATCCGGCTTCGGCCAGGAAAAGAGGGCAACGCGGGGCAGCGGTGGAAGCGATCCGCAGAGCGAGTGACTTCTATCACGACCGTCTCAAGAAGGCCGCCGATGCCGGCCCGGCCCGCGCCTACCTGAGAAGCCGGGGATATGGCGTCGAGGTGATCGATGAATGGAGGGTCGGTTTCTCCGGAACCACCTGGGATTCGATGTCGAAAGAGCTCCGGGCTGCGGGGATGGCTGACAAGGTCCTCATCGACGCCGGCCTCTCCCGGCGGGGTCGTCAGGGACTGTACGACGTGTTCCGGGGAAGGCTCATGTTCCCGATCAACGACCTGCGTGGTGATCCCATTGGGTTCGGCGCGCGCAAAGTGGATGGCGTGGGACCGGAGTCGACCAACAACCCCGACGCCAAGTACGTCAACTCTGCCGAGTCGATGGTCTATCGGAAAGCCCGGGTTCTCTTCGGGTTGGATCGTGCCCGGCGGCACATCTCAGACGACTCGCCGGCGGTGGTGGTCGAGGGTTACACCGACGTCATCGCCATGCACGAAGCGGGCATCAGGACCGCCGTGGCCACTTGTGGGACAGCCTTGGGTGACAGCCATTTCGACCTTCTCCGTCGATTCGGCGAGAAGGTTGTATTGGCGTTCGACTCCGACGAAGCCGGATCGAAAGCGGCCTTGCGTGGAGACGAGCTGGAATCGCCCTTCCGGCTCGATCTCGATTTGAGAGTCGCCGTGATGCCCCAGGGGCTGGACCCCGCCGACCTGGTCCAGGAAGGAAGGGAATCGGAGTTGGTGTCGGCTGTGAGCCAGGCACGACCCCTCTTGGAGCATCGGATCGAATATGAGGTGGGACGGCATGATCTCTCGGGCCCAGAGGGGCGAGCGCGGGCGCTCCACGCCGCCGTGGCACATGTGCGCCGCGTCAACGACCCGATTGCGCGCAAGGAATACGCCCGGTTTGTGTCGCGAGAAGTGGGGGTTGATCTGGACGATGTGGAGTCCGCCCTCGCCCGCAGAGGCGCCCAGGGGCGAGGTAGCCAGCAGGAAGAAGACCGCCCGCTGGACAGATTGGAGTCGGAGCTGCTGAGAGTTGCCTTGGCCAACCCCGGCGAGATCTCCGGACTGACAGGATCCGATTTCACCGATGAGCGACTTGCTCGAGCCTTCGCCGCCGTGGAGAGTGAAGTCAGCAACGGGGAGGACGTGGACGTCGGAGCGGCTGCTCCAGAACTCCAGCCGCTGTTGCGGCAGTTGCTGTTGGACAGCCGACCCCTCTCATCGGGTGCGGAATTGCTCGAGAGGGTTCGGGCCCGGCGTATGGACGCTGCCATCGATGCCGTGGAGCGAGAGTTGGCCCACCTGGAGGAAGGGTCCGAGGCCCATTCCGATGCGCTGAGAAGGTTGATAGCTTTACAGAAAGACAAAAGGTCGGGACAGGGCACATGAGCCAAGAGATGGATCTCGTACTTCAGGCGCTAATCAAGCGGGGAAAGCAGCGCGGGTTCCTGACCATGGCAGAGGTGCAACAGGATTTGGAGGAGGCTGAGGCGTCCGGTGAAGCCTTCGAACAGGTCGCAGAGCAGCTTCGAGCCCAGCGCATCCGGCTCACCGAAGAGGGCCCTGGTGTCGTCGAAGAGGTCGTCGAAGTGGGGTCGGTCTCAGTTTCGGATCCAGTACGTCTCTATCTGAACGAGATTGGGCGATATCCCCTTCTGACGGCTCAGCAGGAGGTCGAGCTGGCGATGCAAATGGAAGCGGGTCGTCGGGGCGCGGAGCGACTGGGTGACCACGATCTGACGGGTGAAGACATTGCGATGCTTCGCCACGAGCTGGACATGGGCGAGGAGGCTCATCGGCAGCTGGTTCAGTCGAACCTCCGGCTGGTGGTGGCAATTGCCCGTCGCTATGTGGGTCGTGGGATGGCCCTGTTGGATCTGATCCAGGAAGGAAACGTTGGTCTGATGCGAGCTGTCGAGCGGTTCGACTACCGCCGCGGCTTCAAGTTCTCGACTTATGCGACTTGGTGGATTCGACAAGCCATCTCAAGGGCTATCGCCGACCAGGGTCGGACGATTCGGATGCCGATTCATGTTCTCGACTCGGTCAACAAGCTCATCCGCGCCAAACGCGATCTGACTCAGACATTGGGGCGCGATCCAACATTGGCCGAACTCGCCTCCGACCTCGACCTCGAGGTCGACCGTGTCGCCGAGTTGGAGCGAATTGCCCAGGACACGGTGTCGTTGGAGACGCCGGTCGGGGAGGACGACAGCGGGACCCTGGGCGATCTCGTTGAGGACTCCGACTCGGATGCGCCGGCCGAGGCTGCGGCTTTTGCCTCACTTCAGGACCAGCTCAACCGAGCCCTGGAGGGCCTGAACGAGAGAGAACGGGAGGTCCTGGTAATGCGGTTCGGTCTGAAAGATGGCCGGATGCGGACTCTCGAGGAGGTCGGGTCGCACTTCAACGTGACCAGGGAGCGGATCAGGCAGTTGGAGACGAAGGCGTTGGCCAAGCTGCGTCACCCCGACAAGTCGGGTCGACTGGAGGGGTTTCTCGAGGACACGTAGGTCTCACGTCGTGTGATGGGCAACCCGTCGAGTGTGCTTAGCGTCATCACTATTGAGTCATCAAGCACGTTCGATGAGAAGGTGGCAGAATCGGAGCGATGAGGTTCAAAACGGGTCTCGTGGTCGGGGGCGTGATGGGGTATGTCCTAGGTGCCCGAGCCGGGCGCCAGCGTTACGAGCAGATCAAGAAGGCGGCATCCATTGCTCGCACCCACCCCGCCGTGTCGCAGCTTGCCGATCAGACGGGGGGCTTGCTCGACGCCAGTCGCTACGTGGCCGCAGCAAGTATGACGACCGGTGCGAAGCTGCTGAGGTCGGCCGACACACCGACTGGCTGAGGCCCCTCGCGCTGGTAATCTGAGGGCCCGCCAACCGGCGACTATTCCGCGGTAGCTCAATTGGTAGAGCAGTGGACTGTTAATCCATTGGTTGTAGGTTCGAGTCCTACCCGCGGAGCAAGCTTCTCACCTCAGCAATCACCGCAAGGACTAGGTGATTCCTGATGAATCTGGGGATTTGGCCCTTCTCGTCGTTTCGCGAGATTTCGCGCCCTTTCTCGTCCTGGGTCAACCTCTCGTGGCCCAAACGTGGCCCAGGATTGGGCGCAAACCCGAGGGCAACGCACCCGCACCAGAGCTCACTGATAGTTTCAGCTCGAACGCTCACCCACATAGGGAATGCCTCTAGAGGCTGCTCGTTTCTAGGCTGATGCTGGATGAGGATCTGTGTTTCCGTCCCGGCTATGGCTTTGTTGCTGGCTTCGTGCGGTGCACCCATCGACTCGGCCTCGGTTGAGATGACGGAAGCGGAGGCGGCTTGTGTGGATTTCTACCGATCTGTCGAGGAGTCAACGGAGGAAGAGGCCACGTACATGCGTGTTCTTGCCGATCGGATAGCTGAGGCTGGCCATACGGACGCCGCGGCCGTCCTGTCAGACCTTGCAGATCAGTGGGAGGTCGGCGTGTGGGAGGGCGAACAAGACGAGGTTTGGCAGAGCGGGCTTTGGGCGGAAGCCGGACAACTGCTCGGCGAGGCAGGGGAGCTCCGGTGCACCGACCTTGCTGAATGGTGGGGAGTCGACGGCTACGACGGTGAACCCGATCCTATCGAGATGCTGAACCGGCAGGCGTCGATTTGGCGAGACAACGGGCTCGACATGTACTACCTGCTGGTCGCCGGAAAGACCGATAGCGATGAGCGGTTCACTCAAATTCTTGTGAAAATCACCAATGGGGAGGTTGATGACGTGATAGAAGTTGAGACCACGAGCCTCGACCCTTCCAGCCTGCCGAAGACTATCGACGCGTATTACGAATTGATCTTCGATCTGAATGCTCGAGTGGGCTCCTTCAATCTCCTTCACGCATATCCGGAGCGGGCGTGGGTTTCAGACGGAACCGAGTATTTAGTAACGCTGGACTTGAGCGACTACCCGGATGCACTGGAGTACTTCGACACGTTGCAAGGCGGCGAGGAGAAGGGCTAGCTCGGCCCCCTCTCCTGAAGATGTCTACAGCCGACGCGGCGGAGGCCAAGAAATGGCCCTGGTGTGACTTACACTTCTAGGCGACGGTGCCTTGGCACCCGGTGAGGAGACTCTGTGGATCGGATAGACGATCAGGAAGTGATGATCCCGGCGCGTCAGGCGGCTGACATCGCTGGCATCTCGCCTCAGCGACTGTGGTATTGGGAAAAGACGGAGCTGATTCGCCCGACAGTCGCGGAGAGGCTGAGCAAACGCAACTACGTTCGCCTGTACTCGCTCGACCGACTACTCGAACTGGTCGCCGCGGCTTCTCTAGTCGAGAAGCCTGGGATCAGCCTCCAGCATGTCCGCAGGCTGCTCGACTACCTCAGAGAGTCGGGTGGCTACGAGGCACCTCTGCGAGAGCTTCGGTTCGCCGTTGATGGGGACGAGATCTACTTCCAGCACGTCGATGGGAATTGGGAAGGGAGCTTGCGGCCGATGCAGCTGGTCGCTCATCAGGTTCTGAATCTGGAGGCCATACGTGAACGGATCTCTAGCAAGCTCCGTCGACCGAAAGCGGCGATTGGTCGTACGGAGAAGCGCCGGGCCGTACACGGGTCGAAGCCTGTGGTTGCGGGCACCAGAGTTCCTGTATCTGCCGTTCTTTCCTTCATTGCCGGTGGTCGAACTGATGGGGAAATCGTCGAGGCCTTGCCGGAGCTGGAGTTGGGAGACGTAAGGGCGATTAGGTCGGGGCAGGCCGAAGCTTCGTAGCGTGCGCTTCGTCCTTGACCATGACGTTGATGTTGCGGTCTGTGGAGTCTTAGCTTCCGGCTGGCATCAGTGCTGGCGTGCCCCAGCACATCTCGCTTCTCTTGGGAAGGATGACGAGATCTCGGTGTATGCATTCTCCAAGGAAGCGGTCGTCATTTCACACGATGTCGAGTTTGCTTCGCGTCGCGTGGTCAACCCCTACGGCCAACACGTGAGGCTGCGCTGCGAGCAGTACGAGGCGGTTGCGGTTGTCGAGATGCATCTCGAGAGCCTGATTGAATGGCTCGAGATTCACAATCCCGGTGTGTTCGAAGTGAGGCGCTCTGGAGTAGTCGTCAGATATCCTCGAGAGGAGCCCTAGCTTCGGCCGTTCGGTAATCGCTCGCGACTGGTGAGCCGTGGCATCGCTTGTACTTCAAGCCAGAGCCGCAAGGGCACCGCTCGTTCCTTCCGACATTCCAAATGTTCGCTGGCACTTGAGAGTGGCCGGCGAGAGAGAGGAATCTCACGCGCTTCATGAGCCAATGCTCGCGTTCTTCCAGTTGCCTTTCTCGGCCATCGACCGCTCGTTCTCGACTGCGGAGTTCCGCATTGGTCTCGGACAGAAGATCACCGTCTACTTCTCCGCCGATAACCGCTTCAAGTTCGCGTTGGATGAGGGCGGCGAGCCCTCGACCCATCGAGATCCCGATTGCCGAGCAGTATCGCTTCCAGGCCGACCAGAGAGCTTCTGATACGGGCAAACGGGCCACGCGCCACTCCTCATCGGTCTGGAGCCCGGCGAGAAGCTTTCGGTCGATCCTCGAAAGGGACCCGCGGTCAATGCCCATCAGGCGCCCGACTGTCTACATGTAGACATGGGCAACTGTGTTGCAGGTGCGTGTGTGTTTTGACAGGGTCTGCGCGCGACGAGCGCTTTGGGTGGGCGACGTCCTGGCTGTCTCGCTTGAGAACTCGATCTCCTCACTTGGGGTCCTCCTTTCTCTGTCAGGTCGGAATGTGCCTTGTTGCCCTGTCGTGCGGATGTCAGCAGGACGTTGGGCGCAGATGAGTGCTCGAAGCTGTTCTCGTAGACGTCACGTGCCGGCTGCCATGGCTGTCAGACCACGCCAGATGAGAGATGACGCTGGGGATGCGTCCATCGGGGCGCTGGCGGCCAATCTCAGCGTGAAAACGGACCCAGCGCCCTGAATTGCCGGGGATCCGCCTCGGTGTCAGGGAGATCAAGCACTGAGGCCCGGTGCACGGTGCCCACCGACCCTGTCACCTGAGTGTCATAGACCCTGTCAGCTGAATGCCACTCGCGCTGGCAGCCCGCCTAGTCGGCGGCTCCCCGACTGGGCGATGTTCTCATCCAGTGGCATTGGGTCGACAGGGTTGTCGGCATTCCGTCGACAGGGTCCTAACTCATTCTCTGGGCATGAGCGTGTTGGACCCGCTGCTCTCGGTTCAGGATCTGGCTGCCTACTTGGACCTGCCGGTGGCCACCTTGTACGCCTGGCGATATCGGGGCCATGGGCCCTCCGGATTCAGGGTGGGTCGTCACATTCGATATCGGCAGAGCGACGTCGACCAATGGATCAATGGCCAGCTCGCCACGTCAAGTCCTTCCGTCGAATCGTCGAGCCAAAGCGGGCGGGAGTCGTGAGGGGCTCGATCCAGTATCGGATTGATCGGCCGAGCCCGTGGCGGGCCCGCTACTTGGGTGCTGATGGCCGACAACGTTCGAGGTCTTTCGAGCGCAAGGTCGACGCGGAGCGATGGCTCCGGGACGAGCTCGCCAAGATCGACCGTGGCTTGTGGGTGGACCCGTCCGCCGGCGACGTCACCTTCGCCGAGTGGTCCGCGGGCTGGCTGGAAGGGCTCGACCTCAAACCGTCCACCCGAGCCAACTACGAGTCGAACCTCCGCTGTCGGATACTGCCGCGCTTCGGAGCGATTCCGATCTCGCGGATCACACCGGCCGTCGTGCGCGCCTGGGTCACTGAACTCCGTGGATCAGGATTGAGCGCGGCGTCCGTGCGCCAAGCGAGACAGATACTCCATGCTGCCCTCGAAGTAGCCGTCACCGACGGAATCCTGCCTCGCAACGCCGTTGACCCGGTGAGTCCGCCTTCTGTGCGGCCACGACGACAGCTGTTCCTCACCGAGGCAGATGTTGGACGCCTGGCCGAGGCCGCGGAGCAACGACAGGAGACAATGGGGTCACTGGTCTTGCTGCTTGGCTGGTCTGGTTTGCGCTGGGGCGAAGCTGCCGCACTGCGGGGCCGACGGGTGGATGTCAACAGACGTCGGATCCATGTCGTCGAGGCGGTCACGGAGGTGGGTGGCCGGCTGGAGTGGGGGACACCCAAGACGCACGAAGGGAGAACGGTGGTCGTGCCACGATTCGTCGCGGAGGGCATCCCTCAGCGCGCACCCGACAGCCTCGTGTTCGCAGCACCGAAGGGTGGGCCGCTTCGAACTTCCAACTTCAGGCGAGATGTATGGCATCCGGCGTGCAGATCCGCTGGAATGCCTGAGGGTCTCCTAGTCCATGACCTGAGGGACACCGCGGCCTCTCTGATGATCGCCTCGGGAGCATCCATCAAAGCCGTACAGCGGGCGCTGGGGCATTCTTCGGCGAAGATGACACTTGACACCTACGGTGGGCTCTTTGAAGACGACCTAGAGGATCTCGCCGATCGTCTGGAAAGGCGGGCCCTCGACCGAGGTGCGCTGCGGAGCGGTGGTCGAGGGCGCTCGATCTGACGTTCCCGGCTGGCCTGGGCCACGAAACGAGACACCACCGCAACTACCGTGACCGTTCGATGTTCCTCAACGAGCTGCTGGCCTCGAGAGAACCGGCTCTGCAACGAATCCGTGAGTCCGGCAACGACCAGGCGAGCTTCGTTGAGACTCGACTCCATATTGCTGCCCGCCACGTGGGCGCGGCGAGGCTCGGAGCCTCCCTTTTTGACACGCCCGAAGTGCTCGCCACGATCGCAGGTGGAGCAACAGTGCAGACAGCTGGCCTGTTGTCGGTCTTTGGTAGCGGGCAAACGAGCATTGACCTGAGTGCGACGGCCCTACTGCGCTGGCACGGCTTCTTACCCGACGGCGCGCGTGAGCACGACTTCGGCAATCTCAAGAACAGGGTGGCAAATGGCACCGTGAGACTCACGGAGGCCGAGAAGGAGTGGTTCGACGAGATTGCCGAGTCCGACATCGGCAAGGAACTGGTTGCGTTCAGGGACACGATCATCCACAAGGTGTTGAGTCAAAGTGCGACAGTGCGACCTGGTGCCGGCCGGCCGTCGTACACCTTGTCGACGTCCACTGCCATCCCTGGCACTGAGGAGGCGATCGACACTCTTCAACGGCACACGGCCTTTGCCGAAGACCGCTGGCGACAGATCGTCGATGCCATTGCGGGTTCGCTGGATGAGCCTGCTGATCTGGACGACTCCGAGGAGGAACGCCTGGAGCGTCTCAATCACGTGTTAGGGGCCATTGACTACGAGTTCAAGATGTTGGTCGTCTCAGCGCAGCTCCTGGGCCTGACGCAGCCAATACCGACTCGAAACCCTGGCTCCGATCCGCTGCCGTGGATGTCGTGGGCTCACAACGCGCATATCGAAGCGCATCTCGTCCACGCGAGGAACTTGCTGGAGTTCTTCTACTTGCGGAAGCAGCCGATTCGAGCTCGTGACTTCGTTGAAGGCGAGTGGCATACGCTAAGACCGGAGTTTGCTCACACGTTTCAGCTACAACATGCAAGGCCAGATGGAGAACCCGCTGCTCCCAAGGATCTTTGGTCGGTCATCAGTACGAAGTTGAGTCACGTTGTCCCTGAGAGATCCGTAGACGTCAAGTGGGAGATCAGTCGACTCACTAGTGGCTTTCTTCACGTGGCTGCAGTCTTTGTTGACAATCTCCGCCCAGAGTTCGCGAGCTTGGTGGACGCATCATGGTTCGAAGGGGGTCCCACTGTTTCCAGTTCAGAGACAGGGTCGACGAGCAGTAACGTCTGAGGCCCCGTTGGATGGACGGCTATTGCTGTCTCTTCGCCACTGCTGACCGTGGCCCACTCATGGCCCATTCGTGGCCCAACACCGCAAAACGAAGACGTCTCCCCAGGTGGAGAGCCTCCGACTGGAAGCCTGTTAATCCATTGGTTGCAGGTTCGAGTCCTGCCCGCGGAGCCCCAAGACCGACCGCCGCCCAAATCTGCGGGCGGAGTCCCGCAAGGTCATTGTCTCGGACGGCGCGCCGCTAGCTTGCTTCTCGTGTTCGGCTTCCACCCGGCCAACTTGGCCTTCCGATTCTTTCTCGAGATGGCGGCGTTGTTGGCAATCGGCGTGGGTGCCCACAATCTCTCTGACGGCTGGCCCTCGTGGCTGTTGGCAATCGGGCTACCCCTACTGGCGGCGGTCGCTTGGGGCACGTTCAACGTCCCTGGTGACAGAAGCAGGTCCGGCGAGGCCCCGGTCGAGGTCCGTGGCCCTGTGCGGTTGCTGATCGAGTTCATGGTGTTTGGGGCGGCTGTGGGGCTCTTGTGGCCGGTTTCCTCAGCGACGGCGTTGGTACTCGGAGCGCTGGTAATGATCCACTACCTGCTCTCCCTCGACCGGATCCAGTGGCTGGTTTCGAACCGGTGACCACATGACTTTCCAGGAGCTGCTCGACTACTGCCTGGCCAAGCAGGGAGCGTGGCGCGACGAGCCGTGGGAGGAATCGACAGTCGTCAAGGTGGACAAGAAGATCTTTGCCTTCTTCGGCGAAAACTCGGTCGGAGTCAAAGCGGGAGATAATCGGGAGGAAGCAGACGAGTGGATTCACCGTTTCCCTAGCGATGCTTCGGTGATGGCCTACATCGGGCGGTCGGGCTGGAACTCGTTGCGGTTCAACGGGGAGATCCCGGAATCCGAGATCCTCGAGGCCGTGGACGAGTCTTACCTTCGCGTCGTCGAGAAGCTGCCCAAGAGTCGTCGTCCCGAAGGGTGGGATAAGGCGTGAAGGCCGTGGCCTTTCGCTCACTCGGTGGACCGATCCACGGCATGCGCCAGGTCATTCACGAACTGGCGAACGTCGGCCCTGGCCCACGGAGCCACTCGAATCTCGACCGGTTGAGCATCCTCCAGCTTGACTGTCAGCTCGGCCCACCAGGATGCACCGGCCAATTCGAACACGCCCAGTGCCAGGAGGGCGGTGATCACCAACCAGAACAGGCGATCCGAGGCGAACTCCGCACTGAAGACGATCATCCAGATGAAGAACACCAGGACACCGGTCAGGAGGACGAGGAAGAACGCCGCACCAGGATTGAACTCCTGTCTCATCGAGACAGATTTGATTTGATGGGCGAGTACGTGAATTCGGCGTCGCCCGAGACCAAGAAACTGGTATGGCCTGAGAATGCGGCCCTCCAGACCGCGGTCAATCGAGAATGTGAGCTCCTGGCGTACCGTGAGACCCGGACCCCGAAACGCAATCGCTGACGGATTCCTTTGGGCCACGTGTCGAAGCTAGCGCTCCAACGTTACGCGGTCAGGGGTCGATCCTGCTTTGCGGGTGGCCTGATACGAATCGGCAGCCATTCGTCGGAACCGGCGTCGTAGATTGCCGTTTCCAAGGCGTGGTCGGGGCACTTCAGGCCATGAGGAGTGAGGAAACGCGCCTGACGATCACAGGCGTTGCACGGCAATGCCGCCACGTTGCTCCCAGCTCCCTTGTTCACATTCAAGATTCTGGCCGAGATTCAGATCGCGGTAAGACCCAGACTCAGAATGCGGGATGTGACTAGCCCATGCCTAGGGGCGAGCGCTGTCCAGGCTCTAACCTGGCGTTATGAGATCACTTCGGTCACTCGCTGCTCTAACCGCAACCGTTCTTGCTGTCACCGCGTGCAGTCCAGGTGATAGCCAAGGCGACACGACCACCACTCTCGGCGATGTCGACACCACTCCACAAGGTGCCGCTACCACCGCACCACCATTATCAGAGACCACCACCACGCTTGGCCACGCTACGACCACATCGGTCGAAGCAACCGGCGACGAGAGCTGCATCGTGGGCAGTTGGGAGATGGACTCTGAGGCATTTGTCGGTCAATTGAACGAGATGTTCGCAGCCCAACTCCAGGGGTCCACCGCAGAGTTTGCCGGCGGCTCATATGTGGTGACATTCGGTGCGGATGGAAGCTTTCTCGGAGAGCGAGACAACTGGATGTGGAGAGTGGCCACTCCGGAGGGAACCCTGGTGCAAACGATCAACTCCGAGGAGACCGGCACCTACACGTTTGAGGACGGGGAACTGGCTGCGAGCGTCGACCCAGTCACCTTTGATGTCAGATCACAGGTCGAGGTCGACGGCGAGTTGATAGATCTCCCAGGGGCCCCTGGCGGAATCTCTTTCGATAGGGGTGACTTCGACCCCCGCGGCTCGGTGGCGTGTGACGAACAAAGAATGATGGTCACGGCCGACGAAGGACTCGAGCTGGTCTTCGACAAGGTGTAAGCGGCTGGGTGATCAGACGATCTCGGCCACGATCTCATCAGGGAGTCTGCCTTTGGCCATTTCGCGGACGCCACCCGGAAGAAGCAACACGGACGAGGTAGCCATGGCAACCCGCTTGCCCTCGCTGTTGACGATGTCGGCAGCGGCCATCCTCACTCGCCGTCCACGATGGGTGACTTCTCCATGAGCGGTGAGATCACCACTGTTGATCAAGGCCGGACGCATGAAACGCACGTTGAGGTCGAGGGTCCCAAAGACATCGCCGGGGCCGAGGGTGGAGTAGACGGCTCCGCCCATGGCATGGTCGGCTAGCCACGCCAGCACGCCCCCGTACACCGATGGCCCGCCGTTGGAAAACCAGGGCGAAGTGGGCAACGTGAGAGTGCCCACGCCGTCATCTATCGAGGAGACACTGAGGCCAGTGGTCCGGTGAATCGGGAAGACGTATTCCTTGTTCACCAATCGCCTTTGTATCTCGATGGGCACGCCATTGATGATCTCGTCCTGGGTGACGTACGCATCGCCCGGTGGCGGCTCGCGTAGGTAGGGATCGGGGGGATCGACGGGTCCGGTATCGGGCTCGGGGAGTTCGATATCCGGATCCACGGGCACGTCGATGATCAGGCATTTCGTCGAGCCCCAGGCCAGAAGCCGGCCGTTTTGATCGGTGATGCTCACCGTCGACAACCCGACCTGGCGGCTGAGATGTATGGTCTCGGCCCGCCCCACCAACACGCTCGTCTCCCGGGTTGCCGGCCTGACGAACGACATGTTCAGCTCCGAGGTGGTGGCCGTCTTGCCTGCCGGGAGACCTGTCCAAAGGGCGGTACCGAGAGGGGCGTCAGCGAACAATGCGAAAACGCCCGCCCACATGATGCCGAACCCGTCTTCGATCCAACGGGTCACCGGCATCGAGAAGGTAGCTTTGCCCAAACCGACATCGGTGACGCGGCTTCCGAACATCCGAGACGGCGGAGCGACGGGTAGGTCGCCTCTCATGATCGATCTCAGACCTTCGAAACCCCGCCGCTGAAACGGACGCAAATCGCCGATTGCGCCCCGGGGCGGCTCGTCGACGATGTAGTCAACAGGCATCGCCGGAGAACATACAGGGTTGACATGTTTCGCCGGCGCGATGGATAATCCGTGCCATATGACGACCGTCCGAACCACCGGCCCCAGCGGCGACTCCCGGTTCTTCTTCGGCTACGTCTACTTCGGCGCCTAGCGCCGACCTACCCCCACCCCCGCTTTCTTCTGCCACACCGACGAGTTTCGAGATGCCATGAAAGACCCAAAAGAACCAACTCAAGAATCCATAGAACAGATACGCCACGACATCGACGCTGTCGATACCGAGATTCTCAGGCTCCTCGCCGAGCGCAAGGCGCACAGCCTCCGCATGGCCCGTGAGAAGGCTCTGTCCGAGACGCCCTCCCGTGATCAGGGGCGAGAGGAGGACCTGATCGCCGATCGCATCAGCGACGCGCTGGATCATGACCTCGACACCGGGCTGGTGAACCGGCTCTGGCGAGAGATCGTGAACGACTCGGTCCGAGTGCAGCGGGAGCTTCTCGGAGACGAGGGGTTGCAACGCAACACGGTCACAGCGGCGATCCAGGGAATCGAAGGCTCCTACAGCCAGCTAGCGGCCCAACAGTTCTTCGACGCCCGGGGCCTCGAGCCGACCTACATTTGGGAGAGCACGTTCTCATCGGCCGTGGACGCCGTGCACCAGGGCAAGGCGGCAGTCGCCGTCTTACCTATCGAGAACACGACTTCGGGCGCCATTTCCGAGGTGTACGACCTCCTTTTGGCGAGAGACCTGTCGGTGGTGGGTGATGTGAGATTCCGTGTCCGACACTGCCTTCTCGGGGTGCGGGGAGCGTCCGTAGGCGAGGTGAGGCGAATCTACGGGCACCCCCAAGCCGTTGCTCAATGCTCAGAATTTCTCGCGGGGCTCGCGGATGTGGAGATTCTGTATTTTTCTGATACGGCCCTGTCGGGAAAGAAGATCGGTGAGCTCAACGATCCGACGGTTGCGGCACTGGCATCAGAAGACGCCGCCAGGTTGTTCGGGCTTGAGGTGCTGAAGACCGGGATCGGCAACCGGTCTCGGAATTACACACGGTTTGTGGTGGTGGCTTCACAGCGGGCCGAGGTTCCCGACGGCGTGCCGGCCAAGACCTCTGTGGTGATGGCGGTGGGCAACCATCCCGGAGCCCTCATGGACGCATTGGCCGTGTTTCGAGAGGCCGACATCAACCTGGTGATGCTGGAGTCGAGGCCGATACCGGACAACCCGCGGGAGGAGCTGTTCTATCTCGACTTCGAAGGCGACGCATCCAAACCCGATGTGGGGGCAGCTCTCGACGAGTTGCGTCGCCGGGTCAGGTTTCTGAAGGTGCTGGGCTCGTATCCATCGCGGGATCTGAGGCCGAAACCGCTTCGCAAACGGCAAGGCAGTGTCGAACCGACCGGACGCGATGAGCTTCTGGAGCCGACAAGATCTCCGGCCACCGGCTCCGGCTACAAACTTGGGAGTCGGGGCCACAAATCCAACAACACCGTGGTCGAGGTCCAGGCGGCGCGGTTTGGAGGAGACGACCTGGTGCTCATCGGTGGTCCGTGTGCGGTCGAGTCGTGGGACCAGGTGATGGCAACCGCCAAGGCAGTCGCCGACTCCGGGGCTCTGGTGCTGCGTGGCGGGTGCTTCAAACCGCGAACGTCGCCGTATTCGTTCCAGGGACTTGGTTACGAGGGCTTGGAGATGCTCGTCGAGGCCGGCCGGACGTACGGCCTGCCCGTTGTCACCGAGGTGCTCTCGCCCGAGGACGTCGACGAAGTTGCCAAGGTGGCCGACATCCTTCAGATCGGTACTCGAAACATGCAGAACTTCTCACTTCTGTCGGCGGTCGGGCGGTCGCATCGGCCGGTGCTGCTGAAGCGGGGAATGAGCTCGTCGATCGAAGAGCTCTTGCAGGCTGCCGAATATGTGCTGGCGGAGGGCAACCAACAGGTGATCCTCTGCGAGCGGGGCATCAGGACGTTTGAGACGTCGACGCGCAACACGCTCGACTTGAGTGCGGTTCCGGTGCTCAGGGGCCGGACGCACCTTCCGGTGGTTGTCGATCCGTCACACGCAGCCGGGCAACGAGATCTGGTGGCGCCCCTGGCGCTTGCCGCTTCCGCGATTGGTGCCCACGGGATCATGGTCGAGGTACATCCTGATCCTGAGAATGCCCTGTCGGACGGGCCCCAGTCGCTCGAACTCGAGCAGTTCGACGCGCTGGCGCGTGCTTTGGGCGTGCCCCCGCGGCGCCCACAGAACGGATAGGGAATAGGGAGAGGAAGGAGGCGGCCCTATCGGGTCGCCTCGAACGCGGTGATGTCGGGCTCGTACTCCAAGGTCATGCTGATGTCGTCGAGCCCTTTGAGGAGCCGGTACTTGCTGTACGGGTCGATTTCGAACCGACGTGACCAGTCGCCGGCGACGACGGTCTGGGACTCCAAGTCGACTGACATCTCGGTGCCCGGCCGGCTCGACGCCAGCTCCATCAGATATCTGACGTCGGTGGTGGGGAGCTCGACCGTGAGAAGGCCACTCTGGAACGCGTTGCTCTTGAAGATGTCCGCGAACGAAGGAGCGATGACGGCTTGGATGCCAAGACCGGTCAGAGCCCACACTGCGTGCTCCCGGCTCGATCCACACCCGAAGTTCTCTCCGGTGACCAAGACGTTGCCGCCGGAGTATGCCGGGTTGTTGAGCACGAAAGAAGGGTCGGCGCGCCAGGCGTTGAAGGCGAAATCTCCGTAGCCAGTGCGTTCGACGCGCTTGAGGTATTTGGCAGGGATGATCTGATCTGTGTCGACGTGAGCCTTGTCGAGAGGTATGGCCTTACCTCTTACCTCAGAGACGGGGTCCATCAGACGACGCTCCTGACGTCCACGAGATGGCCGGCGATGGCAGCGGCAGCAGCCATCTCTGGGCTCATCAGGTGGGTGCGGCCGCCGGGCCCCTGGCGTCCTTCGAAGTTTCTGTTGGACGTGGAAGCGGCACGTTGTCCTGGGAGA
This sequence comes from Acidimicrobiia bacterium, assembly GCA_965216725.1. Lineage (GTDB taxonomy): Bacteria > Actinomycetota > Acidimicrobiia > Spongiisociales > ZC4RG35 > JACZUI01. Next base: position 120,109 of record CBDCGI010000001.1, read on the forward strand.
AGGATGTCGGGGTTCATACCGAGGCACATCGAGCAACCGGCATCTCTCCACTCGAATCCGGCGTCAAGGAAGACGTCGGCGAGACCTTCCCGTTCGGCCTGGTGCCTGACGAGGCCGGATCCCGGCACGACCATCGCGTGGATTCCTGAAGCTACCTTCCTGCCCTTGGCCACTCGGGCCGCGGAGCGCAGGTCCTCGATCCTGCCGTTGGTGCATGAGCCGATGAACACGCGATCGATCGCGATTTCGCTCATGGGGGTTCCTGGAGTGAGCGCCATGTATCGGAGGGCGCGATAGGCGGCTTCCCTCTCCTCCTCGGGCAAGGAGTCCGGTTCGGGCACGGCGCCGTCGATACCCACGCTTTGGGACGGATTGGTGCCCCATGTGACGTGGGGTGTGATCGTCTCCCCCGAGATCTTCACTTCTCGATCGAAACCGGCTTCGGGGTCGCTCGGAAGGCCGTGCCACCGAGCAACAGCCTCCTCCCAACGAGCCCCCTTCGGGGCTCTGGGCCGGGATTGGAGATACTCGAATGTGGTGTCGTCGGGTGCAATCAGCCCTGCCCTCGCTCCGGCCTCAATCGACATGTTGCACACGGTCATCCGGCCCTCCATGCTCAGGCCTTCGATGACCGGGCCCATGTATTCGATGACATGGCCGATGCCGCCTTGGACGCCGACCTCCGAGATGATCGCCAGAATCACGTCTTTGGCCGTGACACCGATTCCGGTTGATCCGGTCACTTCGACCGACATGGTCTTTGGCCGGGTCTGACGGAGAGTTTGAGTGGCAAGGACATGCTCGACCTCCGACGTGCCTATTCCGAAAGCAAGAGCGCCGAATGCACCATGGGTCGACGTGTGGCTGTCCCCGCAGACGATTGTCATGCCCGGTTGGGTCAGACCCTGCTCGGGGCCTATCACGTGAACGATCCCTTGCCGGGGATCGAACATGTCGAATAGCTCGACGCCGAAATCTGTGGTGTTGGATCGCATCACGTCGATCTGCTTGGCCGAGAGTGGGTCAGGGTTGGGCTGATCGCGGTTGAGGGTCGGCACGTTGTGGTCGACCGTGCCGATAGTTAGTTCTGGCCGCCGCACTTTCCGGCCCTCCCGTCGCAGCCCTTCGAATGCCTGTGGGGAGGTGACCTCGTGAATGAGGTGGAGGTCGATGTAGAGGAGATCCTGGCGCTGCTCGAAGGCTGTTTCGCTGGCTGCGCTTTCGGAAAGAGCGGCTCGAAGAGCTTGCTCTTGCAGCGGGCTGGGAACTACGTGATCGTCCCAGATCTTGTCGACCATTGCCCGTGGTGTCACTGTCGTGCCCCGGCCGTGGCCTCGGCCACCAAAGAGGCCACCATGTCGCCGACGTCGGACGTGGTGGCACCCATCTCACCGGCTCGCAGGGAGGGTAGGCGTCCTGCCACAACGCCGACGGATTCGTCCACTTTCTGCGCCGCGTCGCGCTCTCCGAGCTCTCGAAGCATCAACGCAGCGGCCCCGACGGCAGCGAGTGGATTGATCTGGCCGGTCCCTTCGAAGCCCGGTGCCGTGCCGCCGATCGGCTCGAACATGGACACCCCTCCTGGGCACACATTGGCCCCGGAAGCTATGCCCATCCCACCCTGGATGGCGGCTCCGAGATCGGTGATGATGTCGCCGAACATGTTGTCTGTGACAATGACGTCGAACCTGCCCGGATCTTCGATCATCCAGAGGCAGGCCGCATCGACATGGGCATATGCAGTACCCACCGATGGGTAGTCAGACGCAACTTCCTGAAAGACACGCTCCCAGAGGTCCCATGCGTAAGTGAGGACGTTGGTCTTGCCGCAGAGAGTGAGATGACGCCTAGGCCGCTGGATAGCCAACTCGAAGGCGTATCGAACACATCGTTCCACCGCGAACCTGGTGTTGACCGAGACTTGAGTGGCCACCTCGAAAGGGGACTCCTTGGCCGTGAACTCGCCCTCGCCCGAATAAAGGCCCTCGCTGTTCTCCCTGACAACCACCATGTCGACGCTTGCGGGGTTGGCGGTGGTCACCGGGCTGGTGACGCCGGCGTGGAGTTTGATCGGCCTCAGGTTGATGTATTGGTCCAACTCGCGACGCAGACGCAGAAGAATCTCCGCCTCGAGGATGCCCGGTTTGACCTCGGGGTGGCCGATTGCACCGAACAGGATGGCATCGGCCTGTTTGAGAGCCGCGAGTACCTCGCCGGGAAGGGTCTCTCCGCTGCGAAGGTACCTCTCACCCCCTAGCTCGTATCGCTCGTAGTCGGGCGCGAATCCGTAGGCGTCGCCAGCGGCGTCGACAACCTTGACCGCCTCCGCCACAACTTCGGGCCCGGTGCCGTCGCCCGGGATCACCGCGATCCGGTGAGTCCTCATCGGAACGATTCGCTTACTCCTTCCAGGACCTCCACACCTGAGACAACCTC
>CBDCGI010000002.1:0-78238 GCA_965216725.1 Acidimicrobiia bacterium
GGCCGGGACCACCCGGGCCGGGCACACCAGCCTCGAGGCCGAGCACCCCCACCTACGCGACCCAACGCAGGGTCGACGAAAACAGCCAACCCACCCCACCTCGAACCTGCACCAGAACGCGCCATACGCGACCCAACGTCGAGGGTCGACGAAAACAGCCAAGCCAACCGACACCGCACAGATCGGCAGGCACGTCCACACTACGCTCGCCCCCCATGCAGCCTCTCCCCACTCGCATCGACCCCAGGTCCGAGGAGTACCTCGCCAACCGGGAGGCGATGGAGAAGAAGCTGGCCGAGTTCGAAGACCTCATGGACCAAGCTCGGCAGGGAGGTGGAGAGAAATACATCCAGCGCCACCGGGAGCGGGGAAAGCTCCTGGCTCGGGAACGCATCGAGCTCCTCGTCGACATGGATTCACCCTTCCTCGAGCTCTCCTCACTTGCCGCGTGGGGGACCGACAAGATTCTCGGAGCCAACATCGTCACCGGCATCGGTGTGGTCAATGGCGTCGAATGCGCCATCCTGGCCAACGACCCGACGAGCCAGGCGGGTGTCTTCAACCGGTACACGCTGGCCAAATCGCTGCGGATCATGGACATCGCCATGGAGAATCGCCTCCCCTTGATCAACCTCGTCGAGTCGGGGGGCGCCGACCTGCCCGATCAGGCAGATGTCTTCGTCGTCGGCGGCAAGTGGTTTCGCAACCTGACCCGACTCTCAAAGGCTGGCATCCCCACGATCTCCCTCGTCTTCGGCAGCTCAACAGCAGGTGGCGCCTACTTCCCTGCGATGTGCGATTACGCGGTGATGGTCAAAGAACAGGCCAAGGTATTCCTCGGCGGGCCGCCCCTGGTGAAGATGGCGACAGGCGAGGAGTCCACCGACGAGGAGCTTGGCGGAGCCGAGATGCACTCCAAGATCTCAGGTCTGTCCGACTACTTCGCCGAAGACGAGCACGAGGCCATTCGCATCGGCCGGGACATCATCGGCCACATCAACTGGGTCAAGCAGGGCTATGGGCCGACCAAGCCGGCCGACGAGCCGATCCACGAGATTGATGACATCCTGGGGGTCATACCCGCCGACCTCAGAGTCCCCTTCGACATGAGGGAGATTCTGTGCCGCGTCGTAGACGCCTCTCTCTTCGAGGAATACAAGGCTGTCTACGGCACCTCCATCCTCACCGGTTGGGCTTCCATCCACGGCTACCCGATCGGTGTCATAGCAAACCAGCAGGGGGTGATCTTCTCCGAGGAAGCAGAAAAGGCCACTGAGTTCATTCAGCTCTGCAATCGCTACGACACACCGCTGCTGTTCATCCACAACACCACGGGATACATGGTCGGCAAGGAATACGAGCAGGCTGGCATCATCAAAGACGGGGCCAAGATGATCAATGCCGTGGCCAACTCGGAAGTGCCCCATCTCTCCCTAATGGCAGGCGTCTCTTACGGCGCCGGCAACTACGGCATGTCGGGCCGTGCCTACGAGCCACGGTTCGTGTTCGGCTACCCGAATCACAAGGTATCCGTCATGGGGCCGAAACAGCTGGCCGGAGTGATGTCGATCGTGGCACGGAACGCTGCGGAGGCGCGGGGGGAGAAATTCGACGAGAAAGCAGACGCCAAGCAGAACGCCGCCCTGATGGCCGAGATGGAAGAGACCGAACAGGCCTATTTCTCCACGGCACGCGTCAGAGATGACGGGCTGATCGATCCCCGAGACACGCGTACGGTGCTGGGCATCGCCCTGTCGGCCATACATTCCGCCCCTGTTCAGGGCACGGATCGGTTCGGCGTCTTTCGCATGTAGCTCGAAGAAGTCGAGGCTCCAACAGCCGGTAGCCTCTCGCCCCATGGGAATCGAGAAGATCCTCGTGGCCAATCGCGGTGAAATCGCACGTCGCGTATTCCGCACGTGCCGCGAGCTCGGGATCTCCACCGTCGCCGTCTTTTCCGACCCCGATGCGACGGAGCCCCACGCGCGCGAGGCAGTGGAGTCAATTCACCTTCAGGGTACGACTCCCGCTGACACCTATCTCGACTTGGAGAAGATCCTGGCGGCGGCAAAGGAGACCGGCGCAGATGCAATTCACCCTGGTTATGGCTTCCTTTCTGAGAATGCCGCATTTGCCGAGGCGGTCGAGGAGGCGGGCATCACCTGGATCGGGCCGCCCCCCTCGGCGATCAAAGTCATGGGCTCCAAAATCGAGTCGAAGGAGATGGTCACCGATGCCGGCGTGCCCACACTTCCCACCGTCCCGCTGAAGGGACTCTCGACGGTGGGCACGGCTGCTCTTGCGATTGGGTTTCCCATCCTGGTCAAAGCCTCCGGGGGCGGAGGCGGCAAAGGCATGCGGGTCGTCGACGAGCCCGACGACCTCTTGGAAGCAGTGAAGGCTGCGAAGCGAGAAGCGGCGTCGGCCTTCGGTGACGACCGCGTATTCCTGGAGAAGTATCTGCTGTCGGCCAGGCACATCGAGATTCAGGTGTTCGCCGATCAACACGACAACGTTGTGTCTCTCTACGAGCGTGAGTGCTCGATCCAGCGTCGTCATCAGAAGATCATCGAAGAGTCACCATCGACGGCTCTCTCAGCGGAGAAAAGAGAGGAGATGGGGAAGGCCGCCGCGGACGTGGCACGAACCGTCGGATACGTCGGTGCCGGAACGGTCGAGTTCATGGTCGATGGAGACGACTTCTACTTCTTGGAGATGAACACCAGGCTCCAGGTCGAGCACCCGGTGACAGAGATGGTCACCGGCCTCGACCTCGTCGCCCTGCAGATAAGAGTCGCCGAGGGAGAGCCGCTGCCACCCGAGGCAAGTTCTCCCCGGCTCCAGGGCCACGCCATCGAAGCTCGGCTTTACGCCGAGGATCCTGCCAACGACTTCCTCCCGGTCACCGGGCCGATCCGGCGTTTCGAATTTGCGGAGTCACCGGGCCTGAGGGTCGACAGCGGGGTGGCCGGCGGCTCCGAAGTCACCGTCTACTACGACCCGATGATGGCCAAGGTCATCGCCCACTCTGAAACTCGAGAGTCGGCGACGTCAAAGCTGGCAGATGCGCTTCGCGGCGCAACCGTCCACGGACCGACGAACAACATACCCCTCCTGGTGAGAATCCTGGAAAGCGAAGAATTCGCCTCGGGCGACACCACGACGCGATTCCTCGAAGGCAAGGACATGGCAAGCCTCTCCCTCCCCCTTGTCGACCAGCTCGATGAGGAGCGATGCGCGGTGGCGGCCGCGGTGGCCGATGCCGTCGAACGCAGGGAGAAGGCCCCCGTTCTGGCCACGATCCCTTCGGGATGGCGAAACCTTCGCAGCCAACCCAATCGTGTGTCGTATCGGGGCCATCATCAGGAGCACGGCGTCGAATACGTGATCCAAGCTGGACACGTCGTGATAGAAGGTCACACAGGTCTCGAAGTGGCCGACATGTCACCTGAAAAGGTCACCTTCGTGGCAGATGGATCGCGAGAGGGCTTTCGTGTTGCCCGGTACGGATCTACTCGGTTTGTCAATACATCGAGGGGCCAGGCCCGCCTGGAGCTCGCTCCCCGATTCCCGATGAGGTCGCTCGAAGATGACGAAGGTTCATTGCACGCCCCCATGCCGGGGAAGATCCTGAGACTCGACGTGGCGCCCGGCGAGACAGTCGAAGAGGGACAGGTCATGCTGGTCCTCGAGGCGATGAAGATGGAGCACACGTTGCGAGCACCACATGCCGGCCAAGTCTCTGAGGTCTTGTGCCGAGAGGGCGATCAGGTCGAAAGCGGTGCCGTATTGGTGGTTCTCGCCTAGCCAGCAGTCTGGCTCAGGACTTCCAGCACCATGTCGATGTCAGCCTCGGTGTGGTCGGCATTCACCTGGAACCGAATCTCCTCATCACCTTTCGGGACCACGGGGTAGTTGAGGCCAGTGGCCAGCACTCCGTTGTCATAGAGATGCCGGACCAACTCCGAGGTCCGATCTGTGTCTCGCACCATGAGCGGCACGACTGGATGGGGGCCAGGGATCGTTTCGAAACCGAGTTCCACCAGACCCGACTCGAGTCGCCGGGTCATCTCACTCAAATGGGCCAGAAGCTCGACTCCTTCCGCTGATTCGGCAATGGAAACAGCCATGTCGGCGGCCGCCGCCTCACCCACGGTGATCGGATTCGAATAGATGTACATGGGAGCCTTCTCTCTGAGGAAGGACGCCAGTGACTCAGAGCCGGCGACATAGCCTCCGTTGACCCCGAAGGCCTTTCCCAGGGTGCCGATCAGGACATCCGAGACCGCCCCCGACACCTCCTCGGTCCCGCGCCCGGAGGCACCAAAAGCACCCACGCCGTGGGAGTCGTCGACGACAACCACGACGTTCTCGGGATAAGCGTCGTCATGAGAGCGGGCCACAGCATCGAGGGCAGCGAGGTCGGCGTGGTCACCCCGCATCGAAAAGACCCCATCGGTTACCACTACGGCTCGTTTCGCTTTGCCCGAATGCTCACCCAGCATCTCACCGAGGGAGACGAAATCGAGATGTGGGAACACGACACGCTCGGCCGGTCTCGACAGGCGGAGCGCGTTGATGATGCAGTTGTGGTTCAGGGCATCGGAAAACACCACCGTGTCGCCGTCGATGATGGAGGTGAGGGTCGAGACCACGGCTGCATACGCCGACGAGAAGACCATCGCCGCATCGCGGGAGTGGAAGCTGGCGAGACGTGCCTCGAGGTCGAGGTGGGCTCGATAGGTACCGGAGATGAATCTGACGGCACCTGGCCCGGCGCCGAACTGCCGAGTCGCGGACTCTTCGGCATCCATCACAGCCGGATGCCTGGACAGGCCGAGATAGCTGTTCGAGTTCATTCGGATGTAGTCGACGTCCGACCCCTGGAGCCGATATCGGGGTCCGTATGATCCTGAAGGAGGCCGAACTTCAGTGATCACCGACTCGGCACCTTTGGCGGTTCCGGAATCGATCAGCTCCTGGACCCCTGCCGCGAGGACAGAGTCGAATCGGTCGTGTGGCATAGGTGAGGGTTTAGCACACCTCTAGTGTCGGTGGCATGACGAGATTGGGATTCATCGGATTGGGGATCATGGGGCGGGGCATGGCTGCCAACCTCATCGCGGCTGGCCACGAAGTGACGGTGTGGAACCGGACGCCGAGCAAGGCGGATGGTCTCGATGCCGCGGTGGTGGAGTCCGCTTTGGATTTGGGGCCGGCGAGCGACATCGTCTTCGTAGCCGTGTCGGACACACCAGATGTGGAGGAAGTCGTGTTCGGAAGTTCTGGAGTGATCCATGGGATGACGCCGGGTGACGTCTTGGTTGATCATTCCACGATCTCACCATCTGCCACCGCCGACTTCGCAGGGCGCGCCGCCGAGCTGGGGGTCTCCTGGTTGGACGCTCCGGTTTCGGGAGGATCCGAAGGGGCCCAGCAGGGCACCTTGGCTGTCATGGTCGGCGGTGACTCCGAGGCGCTGGATCGAGTCCGCCCCTTCATGGGGGCGTACGCCACATCCGTGGTGCACATCGGCGAGTCCCCAGGTTCAGGCCAGATGGCCAAGGCGGTGAATCAAACACTGGTTGTGGTCAACCAGCTGGCTGTATCGGAAGCCCTACTGCTCGCGGAAGCCGCGGGGCTCGATCTCGATCGAACTCTCGAGGCGGTGGCTCCCGGCGCTGGAGGATCATGGATGCTGTCCAATCGCGGGCCACAGATGATCGAGCGAGACTGGCGTCCAGGGTTCACTGTCGATCTGCAGCAGAAGGATCTGCGTCTGGTGCTCGACTCCGCAGACGAGTTAGGAGTGCCGCTACCCGGAGTGGCTCTGGTGTTCCAGCTCTATCGCTCGCTTCAAGCCCGAGGCCTCGGGTCAGAGGGAAATCACGCGCTGGTCAAAGCTCTGGAAGAGCTCTCGGGGATCAGGCTGGGCGGATAACGGCCCTCAGTCGCCGAGCAAATCGGCCTTGACCCGTTCGACATGGCCTTTGGCGCGCACATTCCTATACGAGTGCTCGACCTCGCCTTCGGGCCCGATCACAAAGGTGGAACGAATCAGGCCCTCGTAGACCTTGCCGTAGTTCTTCTTCTCGCCCCATGCCCCCAGCGTCTCGGCCAGTTCGTGGTCCTCGTCGGAGAGCAGGTCGAAGTTGAGCCCCTCTTTGTCTTTGAACTTCGCATTGCGTGAGGGCGGATCGGGGCTCACGCCAACGATCTGATAGCCGGCCTCACGGAACGCTTCGTAGTTGTCCCGGAAGTCGCAGGATTCGGTGGTACAGCCCGGGGTCATCGCTCTCGGATAGAAGAACATCACCAGCCTCTCCCCGGCGAAGTCCGATGAAGAGACCACTTCCTCATCTTGATTTGGCAGCGCGAACGAAACTCTTTGACTCATCATCTGAGCGTAATGTTGGCTGGTGCCAAGCTCCTTGGGACTGGTCGGCTTTTACCCCGAGTCTTGGTCCGACTTCTCTCTGACTGCTTCGTTGGCGGCTTCCGACCTGATGAATGTCATGCCCCCCGCCATGAACCCGAAACCGGCCGGAACCCAATAGGAAATCAGCCGAAAGACGAGGACAGGTGCCAGGGTCTGGCTTGCCGGGAAGCCGTACGCCTCCAGAATCAGAACCAGCCCAGCCTCGACCACGCCCATGCCACCAGGAGTCCCCGGCAGCCCCCCGGCGAGTGACCCCACCCCGAAAGCAGCAGCTGCCTGCACTGGTGTGATGTCAATGCCGAATGCGCTGAGGATGATCCACAGAGTGGAAGCTTCCATCAGCAGCCGAGTCCAAATGTAGACCTGAGATTCGAAGCCCGGGAGATGGTCGATCACCGATTCCTCCAGCCTCTTCCTCAGGAATCGAGGGAGGAATCGGGTGACGGTGCCCAACTTGCCAGATCCGAACATGAGCCCGACCCCCAGAACCAGGGCAAATGGCGCGATGAGGGTGAGCGACACCGATGCGATCTGCGCACCTTCGGCCGGACGTGCCAGGAGCAGACCGACACCGGTCATTATCACCAACGCCGAGTAGTTCAAGAGGACGGTCCTCAAGGCGGCGCCAGTGGTTCCCCTTGCCTCGTCTCGGACGGTCCACGACATGGCGACGGGAGTGATGGCACCGCCTGCCGGTATGAGGCGGGCGACGCCGGCGCCGACGAGCGCGGCGCGGAACCCGGACATCACCCTGATCTTCTCACCAAGTTGGGCGGCTGACTCACGAAAGAGCAGCCCGAAGGGCACCTTGGACCCGATTTGGAGCACCCCCGCCAGGATCACCCATCCGATGGTCGCCGGGCCCATTTCGGGGAGGTCGAACCGGTTGAAGACGAAAACCGAGAACGCGATGTAGACCGCCGCCGCCAAACCGGCGAAGAGAAGGATTCTCTTTGGATTCACGGATGTATTGGCTCGTCAGCAGCAGGCGGCAGCTCGTCGACCACTTTGTCCAGATCGAAGAAGACCCGCTGCAAAGAAGGACCAAAGCCCCGTTCACTGTCGGGATTGCCTTGGGCGCGTCGGACCATCAACACCGTTGCAAGAACCACCAGCATGACCGTCTCCGTTGCCGGTCTGCCCAGCATCACCGCCACGGCGGGGAGCAACCCCCAGCCCATGAAACCTGCGATGCCTCCCCGCAGCCACCACCCGGACACCGCCCAGGCCGTCACCCAGATCAACAACACCGGGTCCAGCGCGAGCATGACCCCGGCCGAGGTCGCCAGTCCCCTGCCGGATCTCCCTCTCATGAAAATCGACCAGTTGTGGCCGACCACCGCAGCGATTCCGACCATTCCCGCAGTTCCAGGACCGAAGCCCATTTCGCGAGCGATGAGGGCGGGCATGAACCCTTTTGCAAGGTCAGCCAGCCCTGCCAGAACTCCCCACCCCACACCAAGCTGGCGGGTCAGGTTCCCGGCACCCACGTTTCCGGTATGCACCGATCGAAGATCGATTCCGTGATTCCTGGCTATCAATTGGGCGAACGGAATCGCGCCCAGCAGGTAGGCGAAGCCACCCAAGATGATGAGGGTCAGGGGTGATATCCCGTCGGGCATCACAAAAACGCTAGCCGCGCTTGGGCCCGCTAAGAAGTTTGGGCGACCTCCGCCTTGGCCAATGCCATGGGGAGCTCCAGCCTGAAAACGGTCTCCCCGCTCTCTCGCCTGTACTCCAGGCTCCCATCCATCATCTCTGCCAGTTGCCGCGAAACCGAAAGGCCCAAGCCGACGGATCCGGACACACCGGGGTGGGCCGTGGTGTAAGGCTCGAAGATCTTGTTGGCGGCAGGAGGCGCCACCCCATCACCGTTGTCCCTGACTTCCACCCACACCCTGCCCCCGGCGCTGCCTCCCACGACGCGATAGTCGGGCCCTCCGTACCGTTCGGCGTTGGTGAAGAGATTCCTGAGAATCTGCCTGACCCGGGCAGCGTCAGCCGTCGCCTCGGGCAGGTTGGCAGGAATGGCGACGATCGCCCGGTCCACCGACGCAATCGTGGTCTCGACTTCGCTCTTGAGGTCGACGGCTCTCAGCGAGAGCTGGATGTCGGTGAGATCGGCACGTGAAGCCACCAGGAGATCTTCGATGATGTTCGACATCTCCGCAGCCTGGTCCGAGACGAGGTCGGTCAGCTCGGCGGTCTCCTCGTCAGACAGTGAAGGATCGGAAAGGGAGGCGGTGAGCCCGACAACCGCCGTGAGGGGAGTCCTCAGCTCATGGCTCACCGATGCGATGAACCGGTCTTTGGCCGCCACCAGCTGCGCGAGCTCCTCTTCCCGACCGTGGGCAAGCGTGATGTCGGCTACCGCAACCAGCACGCTGCTCAGACCCCCGTTGGACGCCGGATTCACGCAGCGCACCTGCACCCACAACTCGGAGCCCCGAAATGTGTCGGTCCGATAGGTGAGCTCGAATTCGGGTGAGCCCGCATAGAGGTTGACGAGAAACTCGGAGTATGGCCTGAGCATCTGATCCGAAACCTGATACGGGTCGCGCTTGCCGAGAAGCGTCCGGGCCGACGGCGCCTGAAACAGGTCGACTCCGGCTCGATTGACGCGGGTCACGCTGGTCCGCCCCACCGCCTCGCGCACAATGCCAGGGTTTGCACTGAGAAACTCCGAGATCTCGTCGGCCTCCCCGGCATGGACGTCGTGGAGATAATCGATGGCCTCTGCCCAGTCCTCGTCGAAGAGGGCCACTGGTGAATCTTCGAACATCCCCCTGTACTTGACGCTGATCGCAGTCGCAGCCTGGGCGATCGTGAGCAGAACCACAGTCACAATCAAGAACGAGAGGCTCATGATCAGCCCCACCTGCAGCGCTTTGTCGCCGCTGATCCCCCAAAAGGACGGTGTGACCACAAGGCCGATCGCCACCAGACCGGCCACGACTTCCCTATTGCGCCTAACGAAAAGCATGGCCAGCGAGAACACCACAACCAAGGCAACCGCTGCCGCGACCGCGGTGTCGGGGTTGGCGACGATCGCATAGGTGACAACAATCACTGCCGCCGATCCGAACAGCGCGATCCCTCCGTGCTCACGCTGCAGGACTATCTGGGCGGTCATCAAGGCCGCAGCAAGTGTCGGGCCCAAAGACTCACCCACCAACCCGCCGTCGCCGGTTGCGAGCCCAATGGTCAAATAGAGGGCTGCGCACAGCCACGCCGAAGCGGCACCGACCCGCACGACTCGTCGGTGCAACTGCTCGTCGATGCGGGCGGGGAGGCCCTTCGGGTTCCGGGGAGTTGTCGAACCCATAGCTAGAGATTCGGTATCGAAGCTCGAATTCCACACCGGTCGCTAGACCCATTACCGACAGCAGCATCGGGGCTGGTACACCGATGGGAAAACCAGTTATCGTCGGACGGAGACACCATTTCCCGGAGGTTTTTCGAGTGGTAATGAAGATCACCTACGCCACGATGTCGGCCGACAACCAGGAACTCAACGAGGAGTTCGATAGGTCACTCGAGGCTGTGAAACAGCGGCTCGGCCAGACTCATGGAGTCCTTGTGAGTGGTGAGGCCAGAACCGACCGCGAATTCTTCGATGAGCGCTCACCGGCCGACTCGAACATCCTCGTTGGTCATTACGCGCAGGCCAATGCTTCCGACGTGGACGATGCCGTTTCCGCCGCCAAGCTCTTTGCTCCGGAGTGGGAGTCGTGGGGATGGGAGCGCCGCCGTGATTTGATGCTTCGTGCTGCGGACATCATGGAACAGCACACCTTCGGTCTCGCTGCGCTAATGACATATGAGATAGGCAAGAACCGCCTCGAGGCTCTCGGCGACGTAGCCGAGACGGTTGAGTTCTTCCGCTATTACGCCAACCAAATCACCGAACACAACGGATTCATCACCCCGCTCAACGCGCTGAGCGAGAACGAGACCAACGTCTCGGTTTTGCGACCCTTCGGCGTTTGGGCGGTGATCTCCCCCTTCAACTTCCCACTTGCTCTGAGCGCGGGCCCCTCCATCGGAGCCTTGATCACGGGCAACACCGTTGTCCTCAAGCCATCCAACACCGGTGCCCTGATGGCCATCGAGTTTCACCGCGTCATGGAAGAAGCAGGACTACCCGCCGAAGCACTACATGTGCTCACCGGCGGTGACGACGCGGGAGACCGGCTGGCACACCATCCCGACGTCGACGGCCTGACATTCACTGGGTCCTACAAGGTCGGAATGCACCTGTATCGGACCGTGCCATCGGAGCGAGCGAAACCCGTCTCTTGCGAGATGGGAGGTAAGAACCCGGCCATAGTCACCGGTTCCGCCGATCTCGACATCGCCGCGCAGGGGATCATCAGGGGGGCCTTCGGGCTCAGCGGCCAAAAGTGCAGCGCCACTTCGCGGGTTTATGTCGAGGAGCCCGTGTACGACGCCCTTGTGGAGAAGCTGGTGGCAGCAACCGAAGAGTTGCAAGTGGGCGACCCGCGGGAGGCGGCCACCTTCGTGGGGCCGGTAGTCGACGGAGCAGCCGTGGAGCGCTTCCGCAAAGCGGTTGCCGAGGCGGCCGCGAGCGGCGAGATCCTCGTCGGGGGCGAGGTTTTGACAGGCGGCGACTTGGGCAGAGGCAACTACGTCGAGCCGACGATCGTCACCGCACCCGAGGATTCTTGGATTTGGGACGAAGAGCTGTTCGTGCCTTTGGTCGCGGTCACCAGCGTCGAGACTTTGGACCAGGCCATCGAGATGTCGAACAACACCGAATTCGGGCTCACCGCCGGCCTGTTCTCCAATGACGACGACGAGATCGACCGCTGGTTCGATCGGATCGAAGCCGGCGTGACCTATGTCAACCGTGCGGCGGGGGCCACTACCGGTGCCTGGCCCGATATCCAGTCCTTTGGCGGCTGGAAAGGCTCAGGAACTTCAGGCTCTGGTGGGGGTGGGCCCTGGTATCTGCGCCAGTTCCTCCGTGAGCAGTCGCGGACTCTGATCCGCAACTAGTCGGTTATCCGAATCACCAGGCCGTCGGGGTCAGTGATCTCGAGATAGGCCAAACCGCCCTCGGGCTCCAGCCCGACCTCGGTCAGGTGGTCTCTCCAGCGGGCCACATCGCCCACCTGGATCGTGAGACGGCCGGGCTGTCCGGCACTGCGGTCTTCGACGAGCTCGACCAGGTTGCCTGCCGATGTTTCGAGAATTGCCGTGGCAACTCCTTCCTCCGCGCCCGACCGAGGCATGAAGCCCAGCTTCTCGCTGTAGAAAGCAATGGCGTCGCCGAGGGAGCTGACCCCGACCGAAACCGTCGTTGTCATCACTCCACCAGGCGCCCGCGGCGCGGAGCCGGCTGGTGCCACATTCTCGGCCCCGGCGATCGTCGGCGTAGGTACCTCACCTGACGCCGGAGGCGGGGAGACTGCTGACGCGACCTCCTTTGCCTCGGAGATTGAAAACCGACCCGCGGTGACCTCACGTCCAACGATCACGCCGTCGATATGCCGACCGTCGGATTCGAGGAGTGCGATGTCTCGTAGATCGTCGAGATTGCGAACACCGCCGGCGGCAATCACCGGCTCGTCGACGATGGCCAGCGCCTCCGACAGGATTTCCAGGTTCGGCGGTTCCTCCAGGGCATCCCGGCCGGCCTCGGCGATGAGAAACGCCACGGCGCCCGCCGCTGACATCTCGATCAACACCTCCTCGAGGTAGCGGCCGCTGTTCTGGGTCCAGCCTCGAGTGGCGATCTCCTCGTCGTGACGGACGTCCATGGCCACCACGATCTTGTCGGGGTTCTCCCGACAAAGGTCCCAGACCATGTTCTGATTCTCGATGGCGGCGGTGCCCATCACGATTCGCCAGGCCCCGTTGCCGATGAGACGCTCGGCCTCCATCTCCGATCGAATCCCCCCGGCGACCTGAATCGGGATATCGACCTCTTCGAGCATGCGGTCGATCATGTCGCGATTGCGATTGTCGCTGTAGGCAGCGGCATCGAGGTCGACGACGTGGAGGCGATCGATCCCCTGCTCCGCCCAGTGTTGAGCGCGCCCGATCGGGTCGTTGTCGAGGGCGATGGCTTCGTCGAGGCCCCCGTGTGGCAACCGGACCGAGAGCCCCCCGAGAATGTTGACCCGGGCGTATATCTCCATGGATGGAACATAGCGAGTCTGGGTGAACAGCGGGCAAACGCCGGTTCAATGCGAGTTGATCTGGAGCGCCGCTTCGGCGGCGTCGAGGGTCTGGCCGCCCTCGGGCACAGGTGCGAACAGGTCTCCGTAACGCTGGAGCCTTTTCCAGATGTTGGCGATCGTGATGTCGCCATTTCGCATACTCTCCACTTCGTCCCACGTGATCGGGGCCGACACCGGGGCACCTGGCAGCGGTCGCAGGGCATACGCAGAGGCGACCGTCTGACCGAGTGCGTTTCGATTGTGATCGATGAAGACCTTGCCGGTCCTCTTGGGCTTGTCCCACTCCATGGTGATGTCTTCGGGATTGGCCGCTGCCAGATAGTTGCCGACCTCGCCTACAAAGCGCCGAACCCGCGAGTGGTCGTGGACCGGTTCCAGCGGTACATACACATGGAGACCCCGAGAACCACTCAGCTTGGGATAACCCTCGAGCCCGAGCTGTCTCAGAGCCACTCTGAGCAGCTTTGCCCCGGCCACGACCTGCTCCCAGGACGACCCCGGGGCCGGATCGAAATCGAAGATTGCGTAGTCGGGGTGGTCGAGGGATCCCGCCCGTGAGTGAAAGGGATGCGTCTCGACGCAACCCATATTGGCGAACCACATGAGGGCTTCCCTGTTCTCGGCTAGGAGGAATTCGATCGACCCGCCCTGCGAGTCCGACGGCACCGGAGCGGTTCTCATCCATTTCGGCTGATGGCCCGGCGCCCGCTTCTCGTAGAACGAGGGGCCTTCTATGCCGTCCGGGTACCGGCTCATCGAGATCGGGCGTCCCGCCAGGTGGCTGAGGAGAATGGGCGCTACCGACGCGTAATACTGGATGAGGTCACCTTTGGTATACCCCTCGTCGGGAAAGAAGACCTTTTCCAGATTGGACAGCAGTAGAGGACGTTCCATGTCCACCGGCTCGTAGCCCTTCCCTTTATTGGCGATGCGGACCGGAGCCGGGAAGTCGATGCTCGACGTGGCGACAAACCCGCCACCCGTGGGAGGTGCGACTCGATGGGACTTGACGTCTTCCCAAATCAGCCGGTGAGACCTGTCGTCACGGGCCTCGGATATGAGAACCAAAGACATCGCCGCATCGGCGGCCGCCTCGACCAACGGGCCCACACGCAAGGTGCCCTCTCCGTATGCCACGTGGCGAATCTCACCCGCATCTCCAAACTCGTTGTCTGAGAATTGGCATTGCAACGGGCTGACCATCCACCCCGGAAAGTTCTCGGCAACGAAGGAGAGCACCGAGCGGAAGCCTTCCTTGTCGGTCAGCGCTCCGCCGGTCATGGCGTGGACGTGGGCCCAATCGACCACAGGCCGCACGAAGCTGTACTCGGAGGCGAGTTGCGCTATGTCACCGAGACTCCCGAATGACCTCTTGTTCCCGGCCGTCTCCAGACCCAGCCCGACACCAAGCGAATCGACCTTTGGAGCAACGGTGTCGAGCCGCGACCTGATCCTCTCCATCAGCAACCCAGGGTCCTCGTCGTAATTGGATCCAAAGTGGGCGACGATCACCGGAGCACCAAGCCAGCGGCCGAGCTTCATCGTGTGCTCGAGCGCGGCCAAGGACTGCCTTCCTCGATCCTCGTCAGGAAGGGTCAGGCCCGCGAAATAGGGAGCGTGCACCGAGAGCCTGATGCCGCGTTCGGCGGCGAGGTCACCGAATACCCGACACTGCCGCTCCTTCCAGGGAAACCCGTTGACGAAGGGCAGCTCGAGCGCGCCGTGCCCGTCCTCCACGAGATCATCCAAGAAACGGCCGTGGTCGGTCTCGTCAGAGGGCAACTTGGAGATGCCAAACCTGATCAGACTCACGCCCAGAGGCTATGGGATGTTGTTCGGAAACAAAGCGCTCATCCGAGACGTTGCCAGGGCCATGCCTATTCACCAACTCAACCACGCTGTTCTCTTCGTGCGGGATGCAGAACGATCGGCCGACTTCTACGAACGCGTGCTCGGATTCCGCAAGCTCCCCTTCGAGTTCCCGGGAGCGGTGTTCATGCAGGCCGCCGAGTCGAGCAACGACCACGACCTGGGCCTCTTCTCCGTTGGTCCCGACGCCGGCCCGTCGAATGCCGGTCGCACCTCGGTGGGTCTCTACCACCTGGCCTGGGAAGTGGACACACTCGCCGACCTGGCACAGATCCTCGATTCGCTCATCGGCGAGTCGGCCCTTGTTGGCGCAACCGACCATGGCACCACCAAGGCCGTGTACGGGCGCGATCCCGACGGTCTGGAGTTCGAGGTGGCGTGGCTCGTCCCCGCTGATCTTCTTGAGGGGAGCCCGTCGCCTGTGAATCGCCCCCTCGATCTCGAGAAGGAAATCGACAAGTACGGGGCTGAGACCCCCGGTGGAATGGGAGTGAGTCGACCCCTCACTAACTCTTAATTCAACGCTCGTTGAATTAGCCGCTAAGCTCCCTAAGAGAAGGGAGCCAAATGCGAGCGATGATCCTCAAAGAGTTCCGGCAGGTTCGCCGAGACGGCCGGACCCTGGCCATGCTGATCGTCATGCCAGTTCTGCTGCTAGTGGTCTTTGGCTATGCCGCCAGTTTCGACGTCGACGAAATCCCCACGACGGTTGTCGGAGAAGACGCCGTCCGGTTGACGGGTCTCCTGCCCTCGGTTTTCGACGTGGTCTCGGTGGAGCCCGGCGGCCGCGGTGAGGCCACGGACACTTTGGTCGCAGGTGACGCTCACGTCGCTTTTGTCGTGGATCCCGCTTCCCCGGTGGCGCTGGTCGACGGCTCCGAGTTGTTCATGGCACAGGCCGCCGTACAAGCCCTGACGGCGATCACCGCTGAGGTTCCAACACTCCAATTCGAGGTCCTCTTCAATCCAGACCTCGACACGTCGGCGGTGCTGGTCCCGGGTCTGGCCGGCCTGATAATCGTCTTCGTCGGGACTCTGGTGACGTCGATGTCGGTGGTGAGGGAGGCCGAAGCCGGCACACTGGAACAGCTCGCCGTGATGCCATTCCGTCCGCGCGACATCTTTGTCGGCAAGATCGCCCCCTACTTCCTGGTCGCCGCGTTCGACATAGTGGTGGTGCTGGTTGTGGGCACCATCCTCTTCGATGTGCCTTTTGTCGGCTCCGTGTGGCCGCTGGCTCTCGCCGCCGTCCTGTTTCTCTTCGTCGCGCTTGGCGTTGGAATCCTGATCTCATCGATATCCCAGAATCAGGGCCAGGCGATCCAGCTGGCATTGATGACGCTTCTTCCCCAGGTCATGCTGTCGGGAATCATCTTCCCGTTGAGCTCCATGGCTCCCGGAGTTGCCTGGATCGGCTACCTCCTCCCACTCACCTATTTCAACCAGGTTGCCAAAGGCGTAATGGTGCGGGGTGCCGGCTTCAGTGATCTGTGGCTGCCGCTTGTCCTGCTGCTGGCGCTGGCAGTGATCATCTTCGGGGTAGCCGTGGTGAGGTTCACCCGCCAGCTGTCACCGGGAAGGGTCAAAGCATGACCTGGGGACTCGACGCAGCGTCTGTTGTCTTCGACGGTCAGGCGGCCCTGAACGGGGTGTCACTCGAGCTGGCTCCAGGGCAGATCACGGCCGTCGTGGGAGGTGACGGTGCCGGCAAGACGACCTTGTGTCGGGCTCTCGTCGGGCTGGCTCCTCTTTCCAGCGGGACCGTTTCCCGACCCGACGTTGTGGGTTTCCAACCCGCTGAATCTGGGACTTGGCGTGACCTCACGGTGGAGGAGAACCTTCGCTTCGTCGCCCTTGCGCACCGACTCGACGAGTCGGAAGCCGGGCAACGGATAGGGCGGCTCTTGCAGGCGACCAATCTCACCGGCGCCGAAGACCGGCCGGCCGGGAAACTCTCAGGGGGTATGCGTCAGAAGCTGGGAGTAGCGATGGCTCTTCTCCCCGAACCTGAGCTGATCGTGCTCGACGAGCCCACCACCGGGGTGGATCCGGTCAGCCGGCTGGAGATCTGGGCCTTCCTGGCCTCGGCGGTCGGTGAGGGTTGTGCCGTCTTGGTGACTACCGCGTACGTCGACGAGGCCAACAGGGCGGAGTATGTGGTGGCGCTGGAGGATGGCCGAACGCTGGCCGAGGGAACCCCTCAAGAAGTTTTGGCATCGATGCCCGGAGCACTCTTCAGCGGCGAGCGGAGACTGGGGCGCTACAGCTGGCGAAGAGGTCGAACCTGGCGCACGTGGTCGCCCGATGGAGACGTCCCGGAGGGCGCCCACGCCACCGACCCAGACCTCGACGACGTGGTCACGGTTGCGGCCCTCAGGTCGGATATCCCCTCATGAGTGCCATCGAGGTGGCTGGGGTTACCCGAAGATTCGGCGACTTCACCGCAGTCAGCGGCGTGAGCTTCTATGTCACAGCAGGGGAAGTCGTCGGCTTGGTGGGAGCCAACGGTGCCGGCAAGACCACGGTGATGAGGATGATCCTTGGCTTGCTGGCTCCCGACGAGGGGAAGATATCGCTTCTCGGTAGGGATCCTCAGGAGGTCGACCGTTCGCGGATGGGATATGTACCCCAGGGACTCGGGTTGTATCGCGACCTGACCGTTGCCGAGAACCTGGCGTTCACCGCGGGTGCTTTCCGTGTTGACCCGCCCGACCTGGAGTCTGACCTCGCCGATGTGATCGACCGTCCGGTGGGCCAGATCTCGCTCGGGCTGCGGAGAAGGCTGGCCTTTGCCACCGTCCTCAGCCATCGGCCCGAAGTGCTCTTTCTCGACGAACCCACTTCGGGAGTGGGGCCGCTGGGGCGCATCAATCTCTGGGACCAGATCAGGGCACAGTCCGACGACGGTGCAGCAGTTTTGGTGTCCACGCATTACATGGAGGAGGCTGAGCAGTGCGACCGTGTCCTCCTGATGGCCGAGGGTGCCCTGGTGGCCGATGGCTCCATCGAAGACGTCATCGGCGGCCGCACAACACCCCTGATCAGCGGAGTCGGCGGTGAGGAGATCGCCCGTCTCGGCATCACGGCGATACCTGATGGAGATGGATGGCGGATGCCGGGAGCGGATCCGGACGGTCTTCGCGAGATGTTGGGGCCGGAAGTCTCGATCACCGTGGCGCCGATGGTGTTCGAGGAGGCCTTTCTCGGGACTTCCTGATGTCAGGACCTGGTCGAAGAAAGGGGAACCCCCAGACACGCGAGGAGATCATCGACGCGGCAAGAGCCGCATTCTCCGAGCACGGTTTCGACAGGGCCAGCGTTCGTGATATCGCTGGCAGAGCTGGCGTCGACCCTTCACTCGTCTATCACTACTTCGACGACAAGGCTGCGATGTTCGCTGCCTCCATCGACTTGCCCTGGGATCCAACGGAGGCAATTGCTGCCGCCTTGGAGGAGGACCTGGCGCATGGCGGGGAGCAACTGGTGCGTCTCTTCCTCTCCATTTGGGAGATGGAACAACCGAGGGCGGCTCTTCTTGGCATGTTGAGAAGTGCCCTGGGTGGCAACGACCATGCTCTCGAGGTCATCGGGTCGACCGTGATTGCTTCCATTTCCCACACACTGGCTCGGGTGTCGCCGAGCCCAGATGTCGAGATGCGGGCGCAAGGAATCGCCTCGCAGCTGATCGGGATGGCAATGGTGCGATATGTGGCGCAGCTGGAACCGTTGGCCTCTGCGGACGTCGACGAGATCGTGAGAATGATCGGCCCACGCATTCAGAGCTACATCGACCGGTGAGGCTTTTCCTACTGCTCCCAGGACAAATACAATCTCCGGCGCAGGGTCTCTAGCTCAATTGGCAGAGCAGCGGGCTTTTAACCCGAAGGTTCGGGGTTCGATTCCCCGGGGACCCACCGAAACCCTCAACTGGTGCCTGACGAAAAGGCCAGTTATGCCGCTTTGTCATTGTCGACCACCCGGCAGGGCGCAAACGCGGAGTTTCGGAAGCGCGGACATGAGCGCCGTTACGTGCGGTAGTTGGTATTCCGGATAGATTCGGTCTTGGCATGGCGAACCCTTTCAAGTGGCTTTGGTTGCTGATCACCACTGATGAGTGCTCCAAGTGCGGGGAACGATTCGACCCAGAGAAGAACCATGTTCCGGATCGTTTTGGCTTCGACCACGGCTACATCAAATGTCCGAATTGTGGGCACGTCACCAAGGCAGTGGGTCGGTCTGCTCCTTCTCCCTAGCAACCGCCGACCCGGATACGCGCCAAGAGCCACAGACATATGTGCCGATCCCGGACGGTGTTGAATATGGGCGGAATCGTCCGAGATTTGCTGATATGCGTGTCCAAGAACGCCGAGTCTTGGGCAGATCGGCCTTGGTGTGCCCCCAACCGGCATGGCGCAAGACTCGAAATCGACCTTCGAGAGCAATCGCTGCGACGGGCCCTCTATGAATCAACTTTGACCCGCACCGGTAGTCCCGTTATGTCTCTGCTTTGGTGGTGGCGTTAGCCGAATGCCCATCGCAGGATGTCATCCTGCTGGTTCTCAAAGGCGAAGCCGCCTGGAGAGACAGCGACGATGGTGGTCATCGTGTTGAGTTCGATCATCAGGAGAGTCTTGTATCCAACGATGCCTCCTCCGTTGGCATAGATATTGACCCCCTCGACCGGGGGTTCGACCAGGTGGATCAGCCCGAGACCCTGTCCGTACTCGGCTCCTACGTACTCCTGGCTCATCATGGCGTCAAGGCTTGTATCGGATACGAGCTCTCCGCCGAAGAGAGCGCGGTAGAAAACATCGAGATCTCGGACGCTGGAGACCATGAACCCATCTACCGGCGCCGGACCGCCATGCCATTCCATTTGGCAGTCGGACAGCGGGCCAGGTCCCGTGTCGAAGAAGTCCTGCCCGGCTGCCATCGGAGTAGGACCAGTCTCAACGTGCATGACATAGGTAGCTTCCAATCCGAGCGGATCGAGGATGCGGCTCCGCATTTCGGCCTCGATCGGATTGCCGGTAGCGACTTGGACCAGTTCCCCAAGGAGTAGGTAGTTGACGTTTCCGTAGCTCCACTCTGTTCCCGGTTCGAACAGCGGTGTCGTGTCCACGAAGTCGTAGGGATGCGGCTCCTTGTGTGGGCAAGACTTCATCAAGGTGACCCACTCGTCTGTGGTGTAGTCGGGTATCCCGGAACTGTGATGCAACAGGTCGAACACGGTTGCTTGTCCTGGAATGAACCCATAGTCCAGGTACTCGGTTGCCCTGTCATCAAGGGATAGGACTCCCTCATCCACTAATTGCATAACAGTCGTTGCCACGAAGGCTTTCGCGACGCTGCCAATCACCCATGGAGACTCTGAGTTCATGGGTGTGCCATCGACCAGCGTCCCAGCAACGCCCGCAGTGCGGTTCCCTTCGCCGTCCGTGACAACCACGGCGAACCCGTTGCCAAATCTTGCTTCGGAAGCGTCGTCTGCGATTCCCTGGAGGTCAGGGCCTGCACAGGAGACCAGAGAAACCACTCCCACAAGAACCACCAACACCCGAAGAGATCGGCCCAACATCAACTCCTCCGCCACGTGGAGAGCGGTCGCGAGGCACGGAGCCGCTTCAGTATGAGGCACGAACAAGGAGGCCCTCGTCGGCGCTCGCCTCTGGAGGGAAGGTTACGTCGCGTACAGACGGCGCGCAGCGCGTAACCAGCAATCTATAGCGGTCCTACCCACTCAGTATGTGCCTGATTGAGACTTGGGGGTGCGCTGCGGGGTTCTCGTAGCGTTTGGGATGCTGACTGGTCGGCTCTCTAAGTGTGTGCTGCTCTTGTTGGGTTGGCTTGTGGACGAGGTGTTGGCCGGTTGGTGTTCTGGGCTGTGGCGTGGCTCGAAAGAGGCGAGAGCACATCGACCCGAATCAGGTTTGCCCGCTGCGGTCGTGTAGTCGATCGAAAGGGCGTGTGATGAGCGTGATGATTGGGGTTGACCCGCATAAGGGGTCGCATACGGCGGTGGTGGTCGATGCGGGTGAGGTGGTGTTGGGGGAGATCCGTGTGGAGGCGGCGGTGGGCCAGTTGGTCGAGTTGGTGGAGTGGGCGTCTGGGTTTGGGGATCGGTGTTGGGCGGTGGAGTCGGCTCGAGGGGTGGGGTATTTGTTGTCTCAGCAGCTGGTTGGGGCTGGTGAGCGTGTGATCGATGTTCCGCCGATGTTGGCGTCTCGGGTGAGGTTGTTGGGTTCGGGGCGTTCTCAGAAGAACGATCCGAATGATGCTCTGTCGGTGGCGATCGCTGCTCTTCGGCATCAGGGGTTGAACCTGGTCCGGCCTGATGATCACGCTCGAGTGTTGGGCTTGTTGGCGAAACGACATCGAGATATCGCTCGTTTGAAGAACAAGACGGCAAGTCGGCTCCACGCCTTGTTGGCTGAGCTTCATCCCGGTGGTGTTTCCTCGGTGATGACCGTGAACAAGGCAAAAACCCTGGTTGAAGGGGTCGACCCGGTCGGCGAGATGACCCGGTTCCGGGTGGTGATCGCCAACGAGATGATCGAGGACATGGTCCGACTCGAAACGCAGATGAGGACATCACGTAAACGAATCAAACGGGCAGTCGTTGCTTCAGGCACCAGCCTCACCAGCATTCGAGGAGTGGGCCCGATAGGAGCAGCCATCATCCTCGGCTCTGTCGAGGACATCACCCGGTTCCCCACACCCGGCCACTTCGCCTCATACAACGGAACCGCCCCGATCGAAGCCTCCTCAGGGTCAACCAAACGGCATCGGCTCAACCCCAGAGGCAACCGCAAGCTCAACCATGCTCTCCACATGGCAGCCATATCCCAACTACGCCATCCCGGGAAGGGCCGCGACTACTTCGACAAGAAGATCAACGAAGGCAAAACAACCAAGGAAGCCATCCGAGCGTTGAAACGACGAATCTCAGACGTCGTCTACCGCCAACTTCTCAAAGACGCCAAACAGGCCAACTAAACCAAGAACAGGGGTCCAGGAAGGACAACCAGGGAACGACTCTGACACCGCGTGGCCGGCTCACACCCTGAAACACCGGCTCTTCAGACAGGTCACTTCCCGGACCCACACCAAGCCTACGACCAACCCCACACCACCAACACAGGGGCCAACCCACCACGCCCAAACCAACCCACTTGACACAAAGAGGCGTCGTTATGTGCGAGCGGGGGTATTGGTAGGAGCGTCGCGGAGGGTGTCAAACGTATCATCGAAGTCCATGACGAAATGGACCGAAACTCAACTCGAGCGAGGAGCCAAAGGCGTCGCATACCGATCACAGCAACTGCTTTACACGACAGTTCTTCAGGTGCCGATGGGATTTCCCGGTCTCTTTGCCCAGCCTTACCAGACAGTCATTCGGAATTCATTCATTGAGTCGGCGCTGACGAGCGCCCGGGTCCTGGCGTATTTCCTTCGGCCCAAACAGAGGGACGAGGATGCGCACTGGTCTCAGTACCAGCCCGAATATTCCGATCTTCCCGATCAGGACCTAACGGGGCGGATTGTCGGGGTGATCTCTGAGCATCTCTCTCATGGCACTCTCGGGTCGCGACATGGTGACCCTCATCCTGGCCATTGGCCGCTCGGTGAGTTATCGCTGACACTTGTTACCGGTGTTCATGACCTCGTTTCGACGCTGGATGAGAGCGCCAAACGCTGGTTTGGGCCACCTGACATCGAGAGGACGTACGAAGAGCTTCTGGAGTCGCACCTAGAGAAGGCTCGAACCCAGGAAAGCGAGAACGAGAGCGTGAGACAACTAACCCTGGCTCTTCAGCGACACCTTGGCTGGGCAGGGGGACGAAGGCCGACATTTGGATGAGCCTACGTCTTGTCCACAAGTGCCGTTATGTGCATTCAGTCGGGCAGGGTGACAATCGCCACCACCATCTCTTCGGTTCCCGTAACTCGGGTGATGTGACCCTTCCCGGAGGTGTCTTCAGCAAGCAGGATCGTTCCCGGCTCCAGGGGACGGACTTCGCCGTCGCTGGCCTCGATACTCCCTTGGCCTGATAGGTAGAAGGCGAGAACTCGACTCGGGGCGGGATGCCATTCCCCCTACCAGCCGGGTGGCACCCTTTCAAGCAGGTATCCGGTTGCCGGTTCCACAGGTGTCGTCAGGACAGGTGGAGCCGGCGGGAGGAAGTCCTCCTCAGCGAAGCCCGGCACCATCTCTTCGAAGTGCGAATCCCCTTCTTCATCCGCCCAAGTGCGCAACACCATCACCACAAGCAAAAAGACTACGCGTCCAAAGCGACTGACATAGGTGCCGTTGTTTACAGCTAACCCCTGCCTCCTGCGATGAGTTTGGCTTCGGGTAGTGACTTGAGTCTGAGCATGGCAACGATTCCGACGATGGGACCCAGAGCGAGGACGGCGAAGGCCCAGGTCCATGTCACGGCTTCTTCGAGGAGGGGGATGATCCAGATGGTTGCTGCTGAGATACTGAAGCCGATGGCGATCTGCATGGTGAGGGCTGTGCCTACGTGCGACTGGTCGCCTACCTCGGTCACGATTGCCGAGAACTGCGCCGAATCGGCTACCACCGTGAACCCCCAGATGAGGCCCACCACAGTGACCAGCCAAGTTGGCCCGTCGAATAGAAGGCCGATACCGAGGCAACACAGACCCGAGATGGCGAGCATCAGGGCCGTGAAGTTGGTCCGACCCCAGCGATCAGCGACATATCCGCCCACCCAGGAACCGAGCGCACCGACCGTTATCACCGCCCATGTCACGAACGCCGCTAGGGGAAGAGCCGTCCGACCGGAGGCTTCGAGATGATCGCCAAAAAAGATCAGGAACCAGGCAGCCATCGCGAACAGCTCCCACATGTGCCCGAAGTATCCGATTGAGGCCAGTCGAACTCCGCGGTTGGCGAACACCCGACCAATCTGACGAGGGTCGAAAACAGTTGCAGGGAACTCGAAAGGGCCATCCTTCACCGAGTAGGCAACGACACCCCCAATGATCGACATCGCGGTGGTCGCATAGATCACGCTCTTCCAGTCAATCCCCCCAAGAGCGTTCGCAAGGTGGGGACTGGCGTTACCGAAGATGATCCCCGCTGCGAGAACACCGAGAGCAAACCCCCGACCCTTCCGATACCAGGTGGATATCAGCTTGAACGAAGGCGGATAAACGCCAGCGATGAAGAACCCGGTGATGAAACGAAGTGGTACCCCCAGTTCAACCCCTCCAGACCAGATCAGACCAAGATTCGCAACACCAGCACCTAGGCAGCCCACCAGCATCACCAACTGTGGTCTCACCCTGTCGGCAACATTCAACACTGACGACACCACCGCCCCCAAAACGAAGCCCAGAATCACACTTATCGTGAGCCACGCCTTCCCAGTCCCCGACAACCCCCATACCTCTGTCAACTGAGGGACCACAGCCGTCGCCGAGAACCAAGTCGAAATCCCGAATATGAGAGCGATCGTCAGAAGCAGAAGAGGACGACCACGACCATCAGGATCAACAGCCTCACCCACACCAACGCTCGAAACCACCATCCCAGTCAACCTACGCAACGGTCACTAGCCAGCACCTGACCACCGCTTCTTGTTGGGCCAAAGCTATGTTTCTGACCTCGTGTTAGAAGGAGGATCGTTGCCGAGGCCGGAGTTGTTGGAGAAGTACGCCGCGGTCGTGGTCGGTGTTGGGCTTGGTGTGGAGAAGGGCGATCGGTTGGTCATTTCTTCGCCGGTTCAGCTTCCGGAGTTCACCCGCATTCTGGTCGCGACTGCATATGAGAAGGGCGCCGAATCGGTTGATGTCCTCTGGCAGGACGATGACGTTCGCAGGGCCCGTTTCGTTCACGGCTCTGAGGAAGCTGCCGCTGCCGTGAGTGGTGACAGTCAGTTTCGGATGACCGGATTCGAAGCCGGTGCATCGTATTTGTGGGTCCTCGCAGAAGATCCATCAGCGTTCGCCGGTGTTGACATGGCAAGGGTTCAACAGCACCAGAAAGCAAATGGAGCATTCATCAAACCGGCAACGGATGCCATGGGAGCTGAAGATTTCCCTTGGAGTGTGATCGCGGCTCCAATCCCGTCATGGAACTCGTCAGTCTTCCCAGAAGCGGACTGGGCCGAAGCTGAAGAGCTGATGTGGGCTGCCATCTTTCGAGCCTGCCGCATCCACGAAGACGATCCCGTCTCTGCATGGCAACAGCACCTCTCAGACCTCAAGAAACGCCGTGGGTACCTCACAGAACGACAGTTCCACCAACTCCGGTATGAGGGACCAGGAACAGACCTCGTCGTTGGGATGATCGACGGGTTCAAATGGCAAGGCGGTGGCGCAAAGACTCCTTCGGGACGCCCATTCGCGCCGAACATTCCAACCGAAGAGGTCTTCACATCGCCGCACAGGATGAAAGCTGACGGGCGTATACAGGCGAGCAAACCACTGAGTTTTTTTGGCGACATCATTGACGACTTCGCACTTCAACTCTCGGGCGGCCAAGTGGTCGAAGCGACGGCCAATCGAGGGCAAGAAGTCCTCGAACGGGTGTTGGGCACCGACGAAGGCTCAATCAGATTCGGCGAAACGGCAATGGTCCCTCAATCGGGAGCCGTGGCCGCCGAGGCACTGATCTGGAACAACATGTTGTACGACGAAAACGACGCCTGCCACATAGCACTCGGCCAATCCTTCGCCTCTTGCCTCGAAGGAGCATCAGAAATGTCCAACGCTGAACAACTCGAAGCAGGACTCAACCAGAGCAGCCTCCACATTGATTTCGTCGTCGGCTCTAAAGAACTGAGCGTGTTCGGAATACACCAAGACGGAACCGAGGAACCGATCATCAACAAAGGCGAATGGGGATTCACGGTTTGAAGATCAGCAGCCAACCCACAACCGGCTGGGAGGCATGATTTGTCTCGTGTGGCGCCCACCGGTCGGGCGGTGGAACTCCTGTTGAGCTGTTAGCGCCAGCTCGGTCGGGTCCGTTCCGCCGTTCCGGTTGGGCTGCCACCCCTTCGCCATTTACGAGAAAGGGGCGGCGATGAGAATCGTAGAAGTCACTGGTGGTGTGGACACCCATGCCGACCACCGTATGGCAGCAGCAGTCGATGGCAACGGTGGGTTGTTGGGTGTCGAATCGTTCCCAGCTACCGAAGCCCGATATGAGGGCCTGTTGGTCTGGTTGGCCGATCATGGTGAGGTGGTCAGGGTTGGTGTTGAGGGCACCGGTTCGTGGGGTGTCGGCCTGACCCGATTCCTCCACGACCATGACGTGAACGTTGTGGAGGTTGACCGTCCGAACCGGCAGCAGCGTCGCCGAGTCGGCAAGAGCGATCCGACCGATGCGGTGTCCGCGGCCAGAGCTGCCCTGTCGGGGACAGCAACCACCACACCGAAGGCGAGGAACGGTGCTGTCGAAGAGATGCGTGTTCCCCTCGTTGCCAGAAGGTCGGCTCGGGAGCAGCGGATCCAGACCCTGAACCAGCTGCGACATCTCGTGTTCTGTGCTCCGGAACCGATCAGGGTCCGATTCAAGGATCGGCCCAAGACTGGTTGATCAACGAGGCAGCTGCCATGAGACCCCGGGAGGGTTCCGACCGGATCACCTATCGGACCAGCCTGGTCATCCGTTCGTTGGCTCGACGTATCAAACATCTCGACGCCGAAATGGAGACCATCGACCAGACCCTCCACACGTTGATCGAAGAGACGGCTCCTTCGCTGCTCGGCTTGTATGGGGTGGGAGTCGACACTGCCGCCAGTCTGCTGGTTGCTGCCGGCGACAACCCAGACCGACTCAAGAGTGAACGGTCGTGGGCTCACCTCTGCGGAGTCACCCCCATCCCCGCTTCATCAGGCAAAATGACCCGGCATCGGCTCAACCGGCGAGGAGACCGTCACGCCAACTCGGCGTTGTATCGGATCGTTCTCACCCGAATGAGCTCTGACCAACGGACCCGGACTTATGTGGCCAGGAGACGAGCCCAAGGGCTCACCACACCCGAGATCATGCGGTGTCTAAAACGCTACGTAGCTAGAGAAACCTTCAAACACATCACCTGAAACTTGGGTGAGGGTCTGACCCGATAAACCGGCTGACGCACTCCAGTGCTGTCCTGATAATGACCTGTCGACCCCACCCACACTCTCGGCGACCCTTTGACCTAATAAGAGCCTGCCCACCAACCGGTGTGGCCCCTCCCAGTCCTGTCCACAACCGCCCGGCACCTTGACATAAGAGATTCATTACGCGCTGTCAGCACGCGGACACATGTGCCGTTATATCCCCATGATCGAACCGTTCTGGCTATGAGTTGAGATGTCGATCGAGGAATTCACCGACCTTGTTGAAGGTGAAGGTCAATTCGTCACTGGTCACCGATGTCAGCTCGAACGCGTGGCCCACGTCGGGCAGTAGAACCAGCTCGACTTCTACACCTGCTTCCTCCAATGCTGCGGCGAATCGTTGTGACATGACACTTGGAACGTCTGTGTCGGCGGTCCCGTGCACGAGGATGAAGGGTGGCTCAGTGCCGTCGATCTGGACTATCGGTGACATCTCTTCTAAGCGTTCAACCGGTATCTCCTCCCAAGGTGCACCCCAGAACAACTCCAGGTTGTCGAAGTCGGAAGGCGGGAAGTCGTCCACGCTGGTGAAGTCGAAAAAGCCGTAGAGGATGACCGCTGCGCCTATCGCGTTGGCAGGCAGGGGTTCGTTGGGACAGTCTTCCGAGTAGATGCTGGGGTCGTTGGCCGTAGCGACCATCGACGCCAGATAGCCGCCTGCCGAGCCACCCCACACCACTACACGATCGGAGTCGAACCCGTATTCATCTGCGTTCTGGTGAACCCACGCCAGCGCACAGAACGAATCCTCCACCTGCACTGGATAACCACCATGGTCGGGGGTCAGTCGATAGTTAGTTGCGACGAAAGCGAACCCGTTCTCGGCGTAGTACCGGCCAATACGGCTGTAGAGAGCCTTGGAATTCGAACGGAACGCGCCTCCATGAATGGCCAGGATGGTCGGAACAGGCTCCCCTGTTGACTCTGGGAGATACACGTCCAAGATATGCCTGAACTCGTTATCCCAGTAGGGAACATTCTCGAACACTTCGAACGACGATGAGGCTTCCGCCGCCTCCGATGATGAGGAACTTCCACCATCTCCATCTGAGCAACCAGCAGCCAGAAGAGCCAGTCCCACAAGCACTGAACGCGTTCCTCGAACCCTCAACCAGAACCCTCCCTAGATAGACGAAAGACCAGGCTTCCGAAACCTACGCGAACCATTCGCCCGACTGGCACAATCGTCCGGGGAGGTGTCTAAGAGCGACGGCCGACCTAGCTAAACCGCTCCACAACCGGCAATGTATCCGACGGCACATTGGTGCCTGATTGAGACATGGGCGTGCGCTGCGGGGTGCTCGTAGGGTGGGGATGCCGACTGGTCGGCTCCCAGTCCTATATCGGGCAGAGAACACTCCCGGCCCTGGGTACGACCACATCGCCTACGGGGTCATACTCGACGCCCCCGATGCGACCCCCAAACAGGTCGCCTACTTTGACAGACGGCGTGAGGAGTCTTCCCCAGTCGGAGACACTCTGGCAAGAAATGTCCACAAGACTCTCGAATTCGTCTGAGACTCGAACTGCAAATGGTGCCGCTATGTATGTGCGGTCTCGTGGGGACCCACCGTGAGATCCGGGCACGGGTAGATTCTCACCGTCGGACGCGTCCTGATCGTATAGCGCGCACCTCGCCGGTGTCGGCCGTCATCCTCGCCTTCACTCCGACTCCGAGGCAATGGACCTTCATTCAGCCGCAAAAAATGGTGACAACTCCTGTGTGTTGCGGATCACCCGGCCTCCACGAGTCCAATTGGGAGCCCCCAGGGGTGAGCACATTCCGATATTCGGTGATGTCGTAATAGGTCGAAGTGAAGGTCACGTAGCCTTTCCCCTTCCACGGGAACCGTCTCTCCTCCGATGTGTCAGCGGTCACATTTGTGGCGTCAACTTCAACGTTGGCGCCGGTGAGGCCGGAAAGATATGCGGCTTCGAGCCGTTCCACGCGCCCACTTTCGTCAGCCAACTTGTAGGCATTGATCCCGACGACTGCCTTGCCGTCAAACGTCATGCCTACGTCGATATCGATCGACCAATACCTCATCTCCACGTCGCCAGGGTCTCCGAAAGGCACATCAAGATAAAACGTTGTCACTGTCCTGAATGGCACGCCCTCGGGAGCGACGAAGCATTGGCCAACAGCGTCGACAAAGGACTCGCTACCGAGGTAGTCCGCGAGGCTCTCGCCCTCGTATGAGCCGGCGTAGCCGTAACCCAACTGCGCATCGAACGACCGGCATCCGTAGGCCAACAGGGCTTCACAATCTGCGCTCGAACGAGTCGGCTCAACTCGGACGTATAGACCCGAGACTTTGGGCAGGCCGCTGACAATGACCAGAGGTTCACCGGGTTTGAGGCAGTCCACGAGGTCGTCAACGAAATCCTCACTCTCACCTGGCGTAGGTAGATCCTCACCCTGGCCCCAACGAATGTCGCGAGGTGACCACTGCTCGTTGTTCATAACACTGCTGCTGCCGCGCCATTGAAGATCTTCGCAGGAGAGAGGAGTCTCGTCCTGCTGAGATAGTGCCTCTCCATCTCCGGTCGCATCGTCTTGGCGATTCGATCCGGACGGGTCTGAGGTCTCCTCCGAGCCCGATGAGTCGGCTTCATCCGACTGGTCGTCCCTGTCACCGGCCTCCCCGCTCAGAGGCGCTTGCGCTTGCCCACTTTCGGCTGACTCATCGGCGGTGTCATCGCTGAGAAACAAAACGAAGCCGCCGATCGCCACCGCGAAGCCCAAGCCGACCGCCACGATTGCTGCCCGGCTCATCGGCCCTCACTCCCTGTCGCTGCCCACACCGATGCGACGCTACCGGATGACACGAGAGGACACGGCTTGAAGTCCAGATTCAGAGAATCCAAGTCGTCACGGTCTTCATCCGTCGGATAGCGGAACGGAGTAGACATCAGTTGCTCTAATGCGGAGGTGACTGGTGCGTTCGGAGTTGAGGCTTGGTGGTCTTGCGTTGGTTTTGGCCGTCTTCGTGCTGGCAGTTGCTTTCGCCGTGATTGCGGCGAGGGGTCAGCTGCGGGGGGTGGGGGCTGGATTTATGGGTGTGGAAGGAGTCGGGAGGGATGCCTCGGCTTTGGCCACTTTGATGCGCGCGCTGGCACTGTTTGCGATCCTACAACTGGTCGGCTTCGGGATTTTGGCTTCGGTGATGTCTCGAGCTGGCGAGCAGGCACTCGGCCTGGTTTCTTTCGGATTGTGGGTCTTTGGGTCGGCTGCGGCCGTCATCCGCGGCGTTTCCGAGGGGACGCTCACGGTGTGGGCGGGTGAGAAGTGGGCGGAGACCGGAGCCGTTCCTGAGATCTACGAGCCGCTCAACGCTTTCGCTCAGAGTTCGTTCTCTTGGTACGCCGTGATTCCGTGGCTCGTTGCGGCGGCAGGGTTCGGCTGGGGAGTGCTCCGTTCCGGTGTCTTGCCTTCATGGGTGGGCTACGTCGCCATGGGATGGAGTGCCGTATGGCTGTTGTTCCCTTTGATATTCCGGTTCGATCTGCCTGCGATCCTGGCCCTGTATCCGGTGTTGTTTGGTGTTGGGATGCTGACCACCGACTGGCAAGCCTGAAGGAAACTGGGCGCGAAGGGCAAGACAAACCCCAAGGCGACTTGTGCTGATGCCCAACCGGCGGTGGTGGGCGTGGCTGGCTACTTCATGGTTTCGGTGTCCGGTCGAACCAGGACGCAGTCCCTGATACTCGCTGGCGTGGTCATGCTTCTAGGCCTGACTGTCGCCGCGGCAAAGAACTTCCTGATCGGCCACTGATGGGCCTCCAGCGGCTCCCGCGCACGGCTTTGGGTTTCGCTAGGTCGCACATGTTCGCTGCGTGCAGTCTCTCTACCGCAAAGGAAAGGGCCCCGGAACCTGTCCGGGGCCCTTAGATCCGTGGGGTTGGCTGGGAGGCCCTATCCACCAGAGATATCGACACTCCCAGCCGAATACTTGGTGACCATTACCGACCCATCCCGAAGGACTAGCCACTTATTGGCTTATTCAAGGAGCCGGCGCCATCCGAGCGCCCATCCGTGCTGTTGTGTGCCGTTCTTGTTGCGCGTGTACATCTAAGTGGATGTGCCTGCCGCTGAGATTCGGGCGTGCTGTTCCACACTCAGAGGAATGTCAACGTATTTCAGGGTCTCCTCGAGTTGCTGTACGGACGTGGCTCCGATGATTGGGATGGAGGTGAGTCCAGTGATTTGGCTCACCCATTTGACCGCCACCTGCGCGGGTGAGGCGTCGACTTCTTCCGCAACCGCTTTGAGCTCCGCCAATACCTGCCACCAACTCTCAGGGAAATCTCCATACCTCTCGAACACGGCGGCTCTGGACCCGTGGGGCGTGATGGTGTTGCCGCTGCTGTCACGCTCGTATTTGCCGGTGAGGAACCCCCCGGCCAATGGAGAGAAGGAACACACCGCGACGTTCAGGTAGCGGCAGGCGTCGAAGAGATCGGGAAGAGGCATCTCTACAGGGTCGAGGGTATAAGGAACATGGTCGACGGCGTTGAATCGGGGCTGGATCACAGAGACCGGTGCCCAGCCATTGGACCTGCACATCTCGTTGGCCAGAACCAGTTGCCAGGAGGCGAAATTGCTCACTCCGATGTAGTGGACTTTGCCGGCTCGGACTAAATCGTTCAGCGCCGAGAGAGTCTCCTCGAGGGGCGACGGGTCGTGCCAGCCGTGGATGTAGTAGATGTCCAAGTAGCTGGTTCCGAGACGATCGAGCGTCCCCTCGATTTCAGCCATGACGATCTTTCGAGACAAGCCAATTCGCTGACGTCCCGCCAACGCGAAGTAGACCTTGCTTGCGACTACGAAATCCTCACGGTCCTTTCCCTTCAGCCACTCGCCGACGTATTCCTCGCTGCGGCCATCGCCATAGACGTTCGCCGTATCGAAGAAGTTGACCCCGCGTTCCCAAGCAGAATCAAGGATCGACAACGCGACATCCTTGCCGACCACTTCGGTGCCGCCGGGCGAAACGGTGCCGAACATCCAGGTGCCCAGGCAGACCTCCGACACCTCCATCCCGGTGCTTCCCAGCTGGAGATAGTCCACCATCAAGTATTCCGATGACGCGGCAGCACGACCAGGTTCTACACAATCAATTCAACTGATGACGGACGGAAGGCCCACGAAGACCGACCCGGCGAGGACTTGTGTGTCGCGATCTGCTGATCGGAACTGCCAACGCTCGGCCCCAAACGCGGCCTGGTCGGAATACACGACGAGGCTCTTTTGGGTCGGTGGAGTAGGTTCTCGTTCGTCGCCAACATAGGCGCTGAGTTGTATCTGCTGACCCCGATCGCCTTCCAAGGTGACAACAACGATGAGCGCTGGATCACGTTCACCTTCCTCGCCCTCCCACTCATAGTCACGGTCCCCCTCGCCTACGCCGGAAGGCAGCTTCTGCGCACCCGGGAGTGAGCCTCCAAACAGCGACTGGCGCGAGTACGGCCCTTCTGGCCCCTCGGGTGGGTCGGCAACTCTCGATGATGAACGAAGAACGATGGAGTCCCACAAGATTGCGTTTCCCGACAAGCACACCGAGATCCATCAGATTGTGGCCGACAACGACCTGGTGGCCTGTTTCTGTACGGTTACCGCGACACATACCGGCCCTTACATGGGCGTGGAGGCGACCGGTAAAAGAGTCGTTGTCCGCGAGATGATGTTCAACAGGGTGCGCGACGGGAGACTGTCCGAGACCTGGGCTATCACTTCGGACCCCGGATTCTATGAGCAACTCACCGGAAACCAGGCACCCGGGAAGCTCGACAACTTGGGATGACGCACTGGGCAGGGAACACGGTGAACGAGTCGGTACTTGGCTCCTGTGCGATCATCCCCCTCCAAGATCGGGTCTCACCCGATCAACCCAAACCCCCACCCTGTCCACATTCAGAAACCACAGAATCCGGAGGCTAGGGATCTCACCACGACAACTTCCCATGTAGGTTCCCTGGGCATCCGAGAGCAAGGTGGTGAAGCTACGAGACCTCGCACCCTTCCTAATTTGGTATTGGTGTTGGCGATAGCTGCATGCGGGGATGCATCATCCGACGACAGCGAAGTTGCCACCACGGCTACGTCGACCTCGGTTCAGGTCGTCACCACCACCGAGGAGCCGCCACCGACCACCGTGAGCACCACCACCACGGTGGCGCCCTCGACCACCACGACGACGGTGGTGGAATCGACTGCGACCGCCACCTATACGGGAGGCGAATGCAGCTACGACGGTCCTACCGAATTCGACTTGGATACGACAGCCACATTCACCGTTACCAACTCGTCGGAGACAGATATCGTGGGTTTTTCTATCTGGGATTTCCCTGAAGACGTGACCTCACAGGAGATTCAGGAACAAGGCATCTTCGAATTTGTCACCTTTGGCGAATTCGCGGCCCTCCTTCCGCCTCCGACCGCTATCGGTGAGTCAAAGGATGTGACCGTGACCGTTGACACGCCGGGGCAGTGGGGGATCAACTGTTACGACGAATCAGGCGGAGGGCGGGGCATCGATTACGTGATCATGTTCACAGTCAACGATTAGCGACTCCACAAAGACAGACATCGCGCCTCTCAACTCGCGCCTCGAAGCGAAGCCGGGCTCCAGATCACTCTGTTCGAAGAACTCGACACCGACCCATCGGGAGACGATACGAGCGTTGGTTCCTGGCTCGGGAGCGACAGCAGAGATGAGGCCTACCTAGGATCAACGCCTGACGTTCTGACCGACCTCAACAGCAAACCAAGGGGGCCCGGGTGCCGACATCTGATCCGATCGCCGAGATCATTGGTGACTACAAGGCTTTCACGAGTATGCAGAGCGATCGCCTTGCTACTCGCGGCATCGACATCACCCCCTACTCGCTCAGCCATATCGCCGTCCGCTTCCCCGAATGGGACCTGTACGTTCTGCAACGGACGCTTCTCGAACGCCATGCTCGAGGAAACCGGGAGAGTGTCTGGAATGGGCGCCCCATCTCTCTGATCGAACTGGATGAGCCTCTCGAGGTCCTCGACGGCAAACCCCTCGCCCGACTCGAGCTCATCCCACCCGTTCACCAACGTGTCTACCGGATGGGACTGGAGCACCTCGGCGTAGTCATTGGTGAGGAGTTCGAAGAGTTCTCACGGACTCATAGAGATGTGCTGACCGGCCAGCAGTTCCAGAGTGCCGACGTCGATCCGGTCTACGTGCTTCTCGAGGACTTCACCCACGTCAAGTTCTACCGGCGCTCCTTCTTCGACGTCGTCCAGGATGAGTTCGGTCGTATCGAAGGCATCACCCACGTCAAGGATTGGGTCCCGCAGCAGATAGTTACAGCCACTGGCGCCAACCCACTTCCGAGGTAGAGAAGGTCGCGGCCGGTCCAAATGAGGACGTTGTCTCGGTGACAGACGAGCGGGCCATAGCCGAGATCCGGTCTCTGATGTATCGAATGGCCGAGCGTTACGGGGCCGGAGACGTCGACGGAGTTTTGGCGTTGTTCGTGGAGGACGGCGCGATCGCCATTGGCACGGGCGCTGATGAAGAACGACTCGGTCACGCGGAGGTCCGGCGCCTCATCGCAAGAGACCTGTCTGAGGTCGAGGGCGTGGCCCTGACGATGGACAGCCTTTCGGTCAAGGTGTTCGGCGACGCCGCGTTTGCGTTTTCCCCAGTGGTTTTCACCGCCGTTGTCGACGGCGAGAGAACGAACTATCCGGCTCGGTTCACAATCGGTTTGACTCGTACCGATTCGGGCTGGCGCATTGCTCAGACTCACACTTCTTTTGCCTATGACGGACAGGTCGTAGGCAGGTCGTGGCCTGTCAAGTTGACCAGAACACTCGCCGACCTCTTGGCAGCGGTCGATGCCGAGGCAGATTCGGCCGTTCTGGGGCAGACGAGTGTGGACACGGCGACCCTTCTGTTCACAGACATCGTCGACTCAACCAGGCTTTCGGAGGCCCAAGGAGATCAAGAATGGTCTGCCATCATCGCCGAACACTTCGTGGCAACGAGACTGATCGTGGAGGCCGAAGGAGGGTCCGTCGTCAAAACACTCGGAGACGGTGGGATGTACGTCTTCCCAGCGGCAACGTCCGCATTGATCTCTGCCGTGCGAATCCAGCAAGAAACCGCAAAGTCGATGCCACTGTTGAAGTTGCGAGCCGGCGTTCACACTGGAGACGTCGTCAGAGACGCGCAGGACTACCTGGGGCTCACAGTCAACAAGGCGGCCCGAGTCGCGGCTGCGGCCCAGGGAGCACAGATTCTGGTGTCGTCAAGTACGGCGGAGAGTGTGAACAGCACACGATTCAGATTCGGTTCTCCATTCATCGCCGAGCTCAAAGGAATCTCGGGAACACACGTACTGAGATCTCTCTCCTGGGAGACATAGGACCAGATTCATAGCTCTTGCCCTCGTCGTGAACGGTGTCTCGTTGTTTCTCGTCGATGAAGTCGCTTTGCCCTCGTGGCTCGCCTGATGTCGGTCGCGGAGAACGCTGGAAGCCCTGCAACGTCACAGCTCGGCGGCCGGGCCTTTAGAACCATCATTCTGAACAAATCCCCGGGTCTCCCGGCAACCGGCCCGACAACCTGACAACAATGGACCGAGTGGGATCGGTTGTCCTAGCCCAGGTCGATGGGCAGATAGACATATGGCCTCTGCTCGGAGGGCTCTTCGGAGGGCTGGCCATCTTCCTCCTGGGCATGGAGTTGATGACCGAGGCTTTGAAGCTGGTGGCAGGAGATCGTCTCCGGTCGCTGCTTGCCAAACTCACCACCAACCGGTTCGTCGGGCTCCTCACCGGTGCGGGGATCACCGCTGTGATCCAGTCCTCGTCGATCACCACGGTGATGGTCGTGGGGTTCATCTCCTCCGGACTGATGACCTTCGAGAACTCGATCGGAGTGATCCTCGGTTCGAACATCGGCACCACCGTCACAGCTCAGATCGTTGCCTTCAAGGTCACCACTCTGGCCATGTATGCGGTTGCCATCGGATTCGCCGTCAGCTTCTTCGCCAAGAACGGCGCTCGCAAAGCGAGGGGAACCGGCATCCTCGGGCTGGGATTGGTGTTCCTGGGCATGACCCTGATGGGGGAGGCGATGGAGCCGCTTCGAGAGAGCCCGACCTTCATCGACCTGATGACCACCCTCGAGAACCCACTGATCGGAATACTGGTGGGAGCGCTATTCACGGCCCTGGTTCAGTCGTCGTCGGCCACCACCGGAATCGTCATCGTCCTCGCCCAGCAGGGGCTGATCACACTCCCCACGGGTATCGCCCTGATTCTCGGCGCAAACATCGGGACCTCGATCACTGCTCTTCTGGCAGCGATCGGCAAGCCAAGGGAAGCGCTACGCGCCTCGGTGGCCCACACGTTGTTCAACGTCGGCGGAGTCATCCTCTGGCTCCCATTTATCGGCTTTCTCGCCAATGTTGTCGGGGGTATAGGCGGCGGGACGGCGCGAGAAGTCGCCAATGCGCACACCATGTTCAACCTGGCGAACGCACTGATCTTCTTGCCGTTCACCCCACAATTCGCCCACTTCGTGGAGGGCCTCGTACCCGACCGGCCCGAAGCCGAGGAGGCGGTAATCAAGGCCAAGTACCTCGACGAGTCTCTTTTGAACACTCCGACTCTGGCGCTCGACCGAGCAAGGCTCGAACTGCTGCGCATGGCCGACCGCACGCGCGTGATGCTGGTTCAGGTCTTGCCCGCGGCGATGCATGGGACAAGATGGGAGCTCGAAGAGATCGAGGCCCTCGATGAGGAAGTCGACGGCCTCTACGCCCACATCATCGACTTCTTGGGGGCGATCTCGGACACAAAGCTGAGCGAGTCGAGCACTGACGAGCTGCTGGCGCTGATGAATGCAACCAACGATCTCGAAGCGATCGGAGACCTGGCCGGCAACAACCTGGTGGGGCAAGGATTGGCTCGAATCGAACAGAACCTCGTGATCAGTGCCGAGACCGAGAGCGTGCTCACCGAATTCCACGAAGAAGTCGTCAAATCTCTCGATCTCGCCATGCTCGCCCTGACTCAAAAGAACGCCGATGCCGCCTACAAGGTCTCCCGGATGAAGAAGACCATCAACCATCTGGAAAAGACGGCCATGGCCCATCAGGCCGACCGGTTGGTCGCCGACGCACCAGACCGGATGCAGCTCTACAGGATGGAAATCGAAATCATCAACGTCCTGAAGAGGGTGTTCTACTTCAGCAAGCGGATCGCCAGGCTTGCGGTACCCGAAGCAGAACGGGCGAGAATCACCGCCGACTGAGCGAGGCGTCCGACATGGGCCGGCGCGTCCACCACCACCTCCTCCTACGCTGGCCCGGTGAGCTAAGGGCTGAAAGAACACATGACTGAGGCGGAGAAATGGCGCACGCTGGCGGGGATCCTGGCAGTCACCGTCCCCTTCGGGGCGCTGATCGGGCTGGGACTCGGCTGGCTCATCGGCGAGACAGGCTCGTCTTTGGCAGCGGGAGCCCTCATCGGGTTCCTAGTCACCTCGGGGATGGTGGCCTTCGATGTGAGCTGGGCGGTCGGGCTCATGCCACGCGCTTGGCGCGAGGCGCCGTTTCTCGTGGTGATCTTCACGAGGAGCCTGGTCTGGCTGGCGATCATCGTGGTAGGGATCAGCCTTCCGCTGCTCACGATCGCAGGACTGTCCCTTGCGGACCTGGTGGATCAGACTTTCGTCATCGCCGTCGCCGCGAGCTTCGTCGGTGCCCTGTTGTTCAATTTCGTGGGCCAGGTCAACCGGCTACTGGGCCGCGGGGTGTTGGTGAGCCTGATGCTCGGCCGCTACCACCGACCCCGAGAAGAGGTCCGTGTCTTTCTGCTGATCGATCTCCGAGGTTCGACTCAGATCGCCGAACAGCTCGGGAACCTCCGCTACCACGAGTTCCTGAGACGGTTCATCAGCGACGTCACCACGAGCGTGGTACGCCACGGAGGCGAGGTGCACCGCTACGTCGGTGATGAGGTGATCCTGACCTGGACCGCCGATCAGGGCCTCCGCGACGCTCGTTGCATCAGGGCGGTCTTTGCGATCTCAGACGCTCTGGACGCCGCCCGCGACGAGTACGAATCGGAATTCGGTGTTGTGCCCGACTTCTGGGCCGGGCTTCACCTCGGACCGGTGATCGCCGGCGAGATCGGCACCATCAAGCAGGAAATCGCCTTTCTCGGCGACACAGTGAACGCCGCTGCACGGATCCAGCAGGCGGGCAAGGATCATGGGCACCAGTTCTTGGCGTCTTATGAGGTCATCTCGAAGGTCGACCTCCCTGACGACATCGCTGCCGAGAGCCTCGGACAGGTCGAGCTTCGTGGAATCGAGGAAACCGTGGAGCTGTTATCCGTCGCCAGGGTCAACCACCTCTCCGAGGCCTGAGAGATTCGGTTGGAAGCTGGCTTCGCCAGGATTCATTCATCCTGTTGATTGGCCCAAGCAACCATGTCCCACAGAATGGTCATCCGATCCCCCTGAGTGAAGAACATGGCGTATGTCCGCTTCTTGTCAGGATCGTGGAAAGCCATCGTGCCAAAGAACCCACCGTCGCCCCCGAAGCCGTAGAGATTCTCATCCGGGAAAGCCTCGTTGGTGAGTTGACCGATCCCGAGCCCATATCCGTCGCCGAACACCTGGCCATCCATCTTCAGCATTTCGGAGAGCGTCTCTTCTTCGAGGAGGCCCCCGTGGAAAAGCCCCTGGTAGAAGGCACCCATGTCGGCCACGGTGGTTATTGCCGCACCGTCAGTTCCGATGGTTGGCCCAGGCTCGCCACAGTCGTACGTCCCAAACGACTCGGTCGAATCAATGTTCCTGAACCAGGGCGTCGGTCCGGTTTGTGACTCATACCAATAGCTGCTGTCCATGCCAACAGGGGTGAACACGTTGTCGCGTATGTAGTCGCCGGGATCCTCGCCGGTGACGGAGCCGATCAGCAGACCGAGCAAGACATAGTTGCTGTTGCCGTAGTCGTTGGCTACCAATGGCTCGGATGCCAGGCCAGCCGCCTCAATAATCTCGTCGGCCCTGCTCTGATCCGAACATTGCACCGGTCCGACATCATTGATGCCGCTTCGGTGCTGCAACACGTGCCGAACCGTTATCTGATCAGAGACTGGAAACTCCACGTAGTTGGCAACCGGTGCGTCCAGCTCGACTAGACCGTCATCGACCAACTGAAGGACGGCGGTTGCCGTGAACACCTTCGCCAGGCTGGCCGTGTGCCACGGGCGATCGCCATCGACCGCTGCTCCGTCCCCATCCTCTCCGATGCCGGCAACGGACGAAGACGATTCACCGATCACTCCGACGATGACTGCCCCGATGCCCCCGGAGTACGCCTGGTCCACAAGCGCCTCGAGGGACTCGACTACCGGACGGGGCTCTGCCGTTGTGGTGGTGGCGGGTGTCGTCGTCGTGGTCGCCTGCGGTGCTGTGGTTGAGGTCACCAGAGGCTCAGTCGTTGTCGTGGTGACCGCGATGGGCGGAACTGGCTCGGAGGTGCTGGGTTCGTCCGAGCACGAGATCAGGACGACGGCGAGGGCTGCAACGGCTCCAAACCTCAGAGACGACACGACACCTTCCTTTCCTGGCTACCGCGGCCGGAGAATCCTCCAACCGACCGGGCTATCTGAACTACTTATGCCCGGGTGCGATCGGGTTGGGACAAACCCCACCTGGGGAGGTCAACGTTTATCGGAGGGACCGCGCAGCAGATCAGGGTGTGGCAAGGTACGCCGATGCCTGGCGAGGATGCTCGGTTCGTTGAGCTCTATGAGCGGTACTACCGAAAGGTCCTCCTCTACTGCCGGCGGCGGACAGCTCCTGACGCGGTCGACGACGTCGTTGCCACCACTTTCCTCACCGCCTGGAGAAAGATCAATGAAGTCCCTCCTGGATCCGACGCACTCCCATGGTTGTACGCGGTCGCATACAGGGCAGTTGGACATCATTACCGATCCAATCGCAGGCATCACAAACTCGAGTCGAAGTTGTCAACCTTGGGTATCACCCACTCGGCCGACACGGGGGAGATCATCCTGATGGACAACGAGTCGCGCCAGGTGGTTAGCGCCCTCGCCAAGCTGCGCCCCGCCGATCAAGAGTTGCTGCGACTATTGGTCTGGGAAGAGCTGCCGATATCGGACATCGCCACCGTCCTCGGAATCAACGAGGCCGCTGCGAGAAAACGCGCTACCCGCGCCAAAAGCGCTCTCGCCACCAGCTATCGACGACTCGACCGAGAGATCACATCTCTGACAGTTCAAGAGGAGGGCGCGTCATGACCCATGAAGAGCTAGTCTTGGCCCTTCTCGCCCGCGCCAACCCCGAGCCCGAAGAGAGCCTCGAGCAGCCGCTTGACTCCGCGGCATACCTCGCAACGATCAGGGACATCGACAGCGAGTCGGCCGACGTGTCCCGCCCTTATGGAGTTCGCCGGCCGACCAAGGCGCGGCCCTTCTCCGGGTCGCCGG
The DNA here is from genome assembly GCA_965216725.1 of Acidimicrobiia bacterium. Lineage (GTDB taxonomy): Bacteria > Actinomycetota > Acidimicrobiia > Spongiisociales > ZC4RG35 > JACZUI01. Next base: position 40,169 of record CBDCGI010000002.1, read on the forward strand.
TCGCAGGGGCTGCCGTGTTGATGGTGATAGTTGGCGTTGCGTTACTCATGCCTAGCCCTGATTCGGCACCTCCAGCCAACCTGACCACCGTGGAGGCGATTCTCGAGGCCCACGTTTCTGGAGATGCAGAACGGGTCATGGAGTTACTCGGCCCTGACGCTGCAATCGGAGTGGAGATAACACAGGAACCGGCGCAGTACGCCGCGGCCCTCCAGTGGTTCCAGGTAACCGGCTATGACTGGTCGATTGACGCATGCGAGGAGGTAGCCGAAGGCGGCGGTGTCATATGTCCGATGCTCTGGAGCAACGCATGGTCCAGAACGCTCGACTCAGGCCCCTATGCGGGTGAGTTCCGTTTCGTCTTCGCGGATGGCCAGGTCACCGGCTTCTTCCTCTCCTTCGGCATAGCGAGGGGCTACGGCTCGGTTGTCGAAGAAGTCGAGGCCCTGAGAGTCGAGAACTATGACCAGTTCCGAGAAGAGATGTACGAGGGTGGGCTCAACCGTCCCCGCCTGACATCCGAGTCGATCCTGCTTTGGGAACAGCTGACGGCCGAGTTCATGGCGAGACACAGCGGATAAGGCTCGATTGATTGACAGAGGCTTCGGTCCCTCGTGTCGTGACTCTCAGGGTGAGCGAGCAGCAATGCTCAGATCTCCGCGAGGGCTCCATCGCTCGTCATGGCGTCGTGTCGGCGTTGTAGCGGACCCTCCACCCAGTCTGGGTGGGTGAAGATCCAGAACCTACCGGCCTCGATCCCATCGACCAGGGCGTGTCCAACATCGTCGGGGCTCATTCCTCCCCTCAGGAGCGAGGCTTGGGCTGCATCGGCGACAGCGCTCTCATCGGCCGTCGGCTGGTGGCCCTCGGAACGGGCCCGATCCATCGCGTGGCGCACACCAGCGGTGGCGACCTCACCCGGGCAGAGCACCGAGACCGTCACCGCTGATTGTCGACCTGCGAGTTCCCGCGCAACCGTCTCCATGTAGGCGATGGCACCTGCCTTCGCCACGTTGTATGTCACAACCGGTGGGAATGGGACCAGGCCACTCATCGACGTCGTGGCATTGATGTGGCCGTGACCCTGAGCCTCCATCACTGGCAGGAACACCGAGACTCCATGGACGACGCTGAACAGATTCAACGCCAGGTCACGTTCCCAGTCGGCTTCTGTCACGTCTGATGAGATCCGTGGCACCGGCCCTCCAGCGTTGAGACACACCACATCGACACGCCCAAATCTCTCCATGACCCACGCGGCTAGCTCGGACAGCTCACCAAGGTCTCTGACGTCGGTCTTCCTCAGATGCGCGTCGATCCCAAAGTCGACTAGGGCACCGTGCGCCTCCTTCAGCCGGCTGTCGTCGATATCCACCAACACCACCGCGTCTCCCGCCTCGCCGTACGCACGGGCGATGCCGAGGCCGATGCCCCCGGCTGCTCCGGTCACCACGACCACACGATGCTGATCCGACACGAGGCCAACCTACGCGTCCCGGCGAGCGCCAAGACGTCCCTGACCCGCAGACGGTTTTGCTTATGCTCGACCCGAATGGGACGAGCCCGCACATGAGCGACCCCTTCGACAACCCGGACATGGTCGAGGTCAAAGGCGGAAGAAGCGTCGAGCTACTTGTTGCGACGGCAATGAAACAACTCGGCGTCGACGATCCGGATCAAGTCATTGTTGAGGTTGTAGTTGAACCGGTCAGAGAGTTTCCCTTGGCTGGCGGTCGGGATGCGGTGGTTCGCGTGTATCGCGAGGAAGCCGTTGGCAAATGGGGATACGTGCCGGACTCGCGGAAGGAGCCCGATTCGGACTTCACCGAGCAGTCGGATCCGGAGCCTCCAGCAGCAGAAGACGTCCCGACCGAGACTTCGGTCGAGCCAGAAACACCGGTGGAAACACCTGCTCCGCGATCAAGCGAGGAGTTGTTGGAGCAGGCCAAGAAGTGGATGAACCGGAGTTAGGCCAGCACCCGCCGTGTTGCACGTTTCGAATCGTGGACCAGGGCCGTGATCAGCCCTCCGTAGACACCGATTCTGCTGCCAGCAGTGCCTCAAGCTGGGTGGCTTGGTCGTCGACGCTGGAGCTGAAGTTCTCCCCTATCTCGCTCCACACATCACCGGGATTCGCCAGACGCATGGTGAGCCGGGTCCCGCCGTTTTCGCCCTCTTCGAGTTGATAGGTCCAGGGCCAGTCCGCCACTGGTCCCACCTCGTAGCGAAGTGTGATATAGGAGAACGGCCGCCAATCGGCGACATGCTCCACGATGACCTCTTCGCCATGCATGCAGTGATTGACCGATCCGACACCTCTGCGGCCATCCGTTTGGGCGATGATTTCAGTGACGTTCTGCTGCCATTTGACGCGTTTGAGCGGGTCGGTGAGGTAGTCCCAGACCACTGAGGCGGCGGCCGGCGTTTCGAATGACCGCTCGTAAACCGCCTGGGAGCCGGTCACCAAATCACGATTGCGCTCCTGCTCGAAGGTCCAGCGCATCGCCAGGTCTTGAATGAAAACATCCACATCGCCAATGTCGGACAGAGACTCGGTGTGAGGCACGAAACCGAGAATCGAGGGGTCCAACGACATGGCGTCAAGTGTCGATTTGGTGAAAACCGCGTAAGCGGTCTTGTCGATCTTCTTTCCTGAGGTCCCCTTGGCCAGCCTGTGCACCAGAATCACGTCCGGCCCCGTCAACTCCTCCGACCGGGCGATGCGTCTCACGACGAACTCGCCGTCATGCACGAAGAACTTCAGATCGAGGCTGGGAATCCTGATGCAAGCATTGCACTCGCAGGTCGTGGAATGAGAAATGTCCCTCAGCCTCTTGCGAAAAGAGAAATAGGCAGACTCGACGGTGTCCAACATCATTGACGGGTTCAGGGACTCCGCACTCGCATAAGAGAAAGCGGCGTCTCCTTCCAACTTTGACAGCTGAAAACGCGGTTCTACGGCTGCAACGATGGTCTCCAGCAGGTCTGCAACCACGTCTTCGGCGTGCATCAACTCCGTGCCACCGAGATACTCGGTATAGCCGGTGATATCCGCGAGGAGGAGGCAGCCTCTTTCCGGTGAACCGAGGTCTGGAGCCACGCCGCGACCCTACCTCGGCGGCGCCGGGATGCGGTGGCCGCTAGGCTCGCACGCCGTAATGACCTTCATCATCAGCTTGCTCGGAACCGCCGCCTCATTGTGGGTGGCGGAGTGGATGATCGATGGTTTTGAGTTCAGCGGCGACTGGTGGCAGTTCCTGCTCGTCGCTCTCATCGTTGGGCTCTTCAACGCCATCGTGAAGCCAATCGTCCAATTCTTCAGCCTGCCCCTGGTCGTGCTCACGATGGGACTGTTCCTGATCGTGGTGAACGCCTTGGTGCTTCAACTGTCGGTTTGGATTTCCGGACCGGATGTGTTGGATCTTGGCCTGACGTCCGATGGCTTCTTCTGGACGACATTCCTGGCGTCGATCGTGGTGTCGGTTGTGGGCTGGCTGCTCAGCATATTCCTCCCGGACGACGGTCGCATCGGATCAATGACCTGACAGCCGTCGGGCTCGGCGAAGGGCAACTATCGCCTCGCTCTTGACTTCGGGCGCTCTGGCTTGCGAAACACTTCGGGTTGCCCAGCCTTTTCGAGTAGCTCGGAGAGTGCGGCAATCATCAAGGGGTCCATTGTTAGTTCCTTTCGTCATTTGGTCACGCCCCAATCGAGCGCGATGACGCGAGGATTCCGACCATGGGTACGCATCCGGTACCGGCCGGGTAGTCGTTGGCCGCTATCCGACGCGTAGAGCTCTTGGCCCGAACCAACGCTCTCTCACACGGGACGATCGCGCCCTTCATCTGTTGCTAGGTTCGGCCGATCGCACGGGTTCGACTTCACGCGGGACATACCGGTCAAAGGGGGTTCGCCCTGCTCGCGTTCGTGGTCTTCGCCGCAGCGTGCACGGGGGGCACCGAAGATGGCCAGAGTTCGATGACAGCCGCGACTTCGACCACGCGTGCCGCCGAAAAACAAACAACACAATCCGCTGGAGGGTCGGAGGGGTTAAGAGAGGCCTTCGCGGCGGCCGGAGTCGAAATCATTGAGTCGCCTGAGGAGATCTCGGAGGTCCAGGGATTCCAGTTGTCGTCGTGGCAGGTGGTGAACATGGAACGAGAAATCGACTCAGGTGGCGGCATAGTTGGCTTCGATCTCGACGAGCTGGCGGGGGCACCCGGCGGATTGCCGTTCTCCTACTTGGTGGCTGGATGGATTACCGGCGCAGGTACTCAGGCAGCCGACGACGCGGCTCGGATCATGGGGGATCAGGATTGGGAGGTCGCACCATCGCTGGTGTATCCCACTGCGGTCCTGATGCTGTTTGTGGCGGACTCGCTTCTGGCGGCAGGCGTGACAGGTTCCGCCTCGATTCAGCCAGCGCTCGTCCCTATCGCGGCTGAACCCCAAGACATTTGCACTCGACTATCCAACTGGGTGCAAAAGGCTCTCAATTGGATTTTCGATGGCCTGAGAATCGATGTCGCAGGTGACGAGTGGTATGCCTGGGCAGCCAACATCTGGAACGCTGCGGTTGATCTCGCTGAGAAGGCCCTTCGAAAGGCGATTGAGGTGATCACCGAAACACTTCTGGCGCCCATTCAGAAGGCGCTCGCCGTAATCGGGACTGTGAGCATGGTGGTTTCGACGCTCAAGACATGGAGCTACAAGATCATTCCGCCCGATGAAACTCCCGAGTTGGCGGTAGGCAACGATCCTGACAATCTTGCGACGGCGACTCTCCTCGCAAATACCGGGCTCCCCGAGTGGCCAAAGAATGTTGCGGGTTGTGCAGAGCGAGCCGGGACGCGGCTCCCCGATCCGGCCTCCGCAGCTGATTCCAACGTGACATGGAGGATCGGCAAGGACGCGTTTCCCAAGAATCGTGCCTCGATCGTGGAGTCCGGTACCGATGACAAGATCAACGACGAGAACACTGCCGATGTCGTGTTCAACCCGGGGAGGGACGAAGGCGACGAGCCTTTCCCGGGATGGATCCATCTAACCGCCGTGGTCGAAAAGGACCAGATCGGAAAGCTCAGGGACATGGTGTGGACGCTCCTCACCGGCAAACTCCCCGAAGAAGCCGGAGACGACTATGTCTCGGCCATAGGCACTGTAATTTGGACTATCACGGAGCCGATCTGGAAGAAACTGATTCAGCTTCTCGCCGACACCGCTGGCCCGAAGCGGATCGACGTCATCCATCATGTCGAAGTCGATTTCGCATACCCCACCGAAGACACCCCGGATGACCCTGGCAACGAGCAACAAACCCGGATCTACCCGCCCTCCCGGTTCGAACCTGATGTGCCGCTCAAGATCACCTACATCTACGACTCAGGCGACTCCCCTCCAGACCAAGTAGTCGTCGCGTGGGACGGAGAGGCCTTCTCCAAAACCGTCTTCGGCACAACGATCGGCGGCTTCCTCGACTCGCCATCGGATTTCCGAGTACGGCACGTGCCGGGCCAACAAGATGCATGGTGCGAGATCGTTGGTGCCCAGGGGTGTGTCGAGCTCTCAACGTGGCCAAGTCCGGAACGGAACGCCCTATTCGAAGGACACTTTGGTGAGATCCCCAGCTACATGGGGAGTCTCCCCGCGATCGAGCTCACACACACCGAGGTCTTTGCCGGGTGGGAGGGATCCTGTGGAACTGCTCTTGACGCCGACTTCGGAGAAGTCGCCCTTTGCGTGCATGAAGAGTCCGGCGCCATCCTCTATGTGCACACCATCGGCCGGTGCAACGACCCGAATCGCACCGACGAATCCTGTGCCGAGGCCAAGGCGATTCTCATCGAGCAACCGACATTCGGTGATTTCGTCCTCCCGATGGATTGACGATTCGAACAAGCCGGGGACGCCCCAAGGCTCACCCGTTCAGAGGGCTGTCTCCAAAAACCAGGTCTCCATTCGTCCCTTTCCCTTGACGGAGCGATCTCCTCGCGGGGTCAACACGTACTTGCCCTCGAGACGTTCGAATGCGCCCCTGGCAACCTGGATACGGCCGGGCTCGCCGGATGACTCCATTCTCGAGGCGACGTTTACGGCGTCACCCCACAAGTCGTAAGTGAATTTCGAAGTCCCGACGACTGCTCCCACCGCGCTCCCGCTGTTCATGCCAAACCGCACTCGAAGCTTGGTTCCGTCGTCGCTGACTCGGCTGTTGACGTAGTCCCTCATGTCGATGGCCAGCTTGGCGATGACGTCGCAATGATCATCCCTCGGCTCGGGCGCGCCCGCGACGACCATGTATCCGTCTCCGATCGTCTTGATCTTCTCGACACCGTGCCGATCTGCCATCGAATCCCATGCAGTGAACACCTCATTGAGTAGCTCGATGGCACGCTCGGGTTTGAGCCGGGCAGTGAGCGGAGTGAAGTCGACGATGTCGGCAAAAAGCGCGGTCACGCTGTCGAAGCTCTCCGCGATCGTCCTGCCCGGGTGCTCCTTGAGCTGCCTGGCGATGCTCGCCGGCAGGACGTTGAGCAACAGACGTTCCGAGCGCGCCATCTCGGCTCTGAGCTTTGCCTCGAGCTTCCTCCGGTCCGTGATATCCACAAACGTCAAGACCGAGCCCACAACCTGGCCGCCCTGCTCCATCGGATAAGACCAGTACTCGGCGTAGAAGCTCGATCCATCGGCCCGCCACATGACTTCGTTGTCGACGTGGACACCTTCACCCCTCCGAAAGGCCTGATAGATCCGACACGACTCCATCGGGTACGGGTCGCCGTTGGGCAAGGTGTGATGAACCAACTCATGCATGTTCCGACCCAGCAGGTCACGATCCGACTCGAACCCGAGGATCCGGACACACGCCGGATTGGCGAAGGTGCAGTTGCCTGCGAGATCGACTCCGTAAATGCCTTCCCCGGTGGAGTTGAGGAGCAGGGAGATCCGCTCTTGCTGCTCTCTGAGTCTTCTGTCGGCCAGACGGCGTTCGCTGATGTCGACGAAAGTCAGGACTGAGCCGATGAACTCACCGTCTCGCTCTATCGGATAAGACCAATACTCCGCATAGAAGGAGGAGCCGTCGAGACGCCACATCACCTCGTCATCGACGTGGATGCCTTCTCCCATGCGAAACGCCTGGTAGATGCGACACGACTCCATCGGGTAAGGATCGCCATTGGGAAGGGTGTGATGCACGAGATCGTGCATCACCTCACCGAGCAGATCATCCGCGGACTCCGCACCGAGAAGTCGCACACACGCCGGGTTGGCGAAAGTGCATCTACCTTCGAGATCAATCCCGTATATGCCCTCGCCGGTTGAGTTGAGGAGAAGCTCGGCCAGCTCCCCGGATATCCCACTCATCGGGTCACCCGGAGGTCGAAACGGTCACCTCCAGATTGGTTGTGAAAGGGGCCGGCCGACCACATTGGTGTGTCAAAGCTCCTCAACGACCTCGTCCGTCGTGACCACAGCCGTGGCGATATAGCCGAAGTTGACCAGCGCCGACTGATACCCGTCTCCAAGCTCCGGGTGGTCGGCGCCAGCGGTGGCGTCTTTGACCACCGTCACGGCGAAGCCATCCTCCGTGAGCTGGCGCATATGTGCTTCGACACAGAGATTCGCCGACATACCGGCCAGAATCACATTGTCGATCCCACGCTTGCGGAGTTGGAGAGCCAGGTCGTTGGTCTCTGGCCCATAGACCTTGTGTGGGCTGGCCACGACGGTCTCTCCGTCGTTGATGTATTTGCCAAGGGGCTCGACCCAGTCAGCGCCTGAGCCTTCGAAGCCTTCGAGTCTGAGCGCGCCCGACCTTTGGAACATGTCGATGTCATGCATCACGTTTTCCATGGTCCCCCCGAACTCCCATCCCGAGTCGGTCGGGTAGTAGTAGTGAGGCGACACGAACACGTTGTAGCCCGCCGCTTTGGCAGCCGTGATCAGCTGCTCGAGATGCTCCACTGTTCGATTGTCGGTGACGCTCTTACCGACAAGTTCCCAAGTCACCCCGTCAGGGCTCAAGAAGTCGTTCTGGGGGTCTGTGATCACAACTGCTGTGTCTTCTGGTGAATAGCTCATCGGGGATCCTCTCGCGTCGGTCCGTGTCCATTGGTCAAACCACCCCGAACCTATCAGCTGCCCGCCCGGAGCGCTCAGTGCACAAAACAGTTTTCCGAGCGGCTAGCTTCCCGATCTCTCCGGATAGCCGATCACCGAGGAACGAATACATGACGACGACCCGGCACGGGACGCTCACCAACTGGGGTGCCTACGAGATCGAGACCGACGGTCACGACATCACAGCCGTTCACCCCTTTGCCAAAGACCCGGATCCCTCACCGATCGGCCAATCGCTCAAGGCGGTGCGGAAGAGCCGTGTGGCACGCCCTGCCATCAGGGAGTCCTGGTACCACCACGGACCCGGTGCCGCGACAGACCGGAGGGGTTGGGAGCCTTTCGTGGAAGTCGGCTGGGACGAGGCACTCGACCTCCTGGCCGGAGAGCTCGATCGGGTGCGCAAAGAGCATGGAAACCAGGCCATCTACGGGGGAAGCTACGGCTGGGCCAGTGCCGGTCGCTTCCATCACGCTCAGAGCCAGGTGCATCGCTTCCTCAACTCAATAGGCGGGTACACCTATTCGGTCGACGACTATTCGATTGCCGCCGGCCACGTCATCACGCCGCACGTGTTCGGCTTTTCCTTCGACGATTACATGGACGAGCAACCTTCGTTCGCCGAGATAGCCGAACACAGCGAGCTGGTTGTCGCCTTCGGCGGAATGCCGATCAAGAACAGCCAGGTCCATTACGGCGGCATCGGGCGGCACATGGTGCGGAGCCGTCTCGAGACCTGTCGCGACCGCGGTGTCAGATTCGTGAACCTATCCCCGCTGAGAGAGGACCTGATCGACGAAACCGATTCCGAGTGGATCCCGGTCAAGCCGGTGACCGACACTGCGATCATGCTCGGGCTGGCCCACAGCCTGCTGGTCGAGGGTGCGCAGGACCAGGCTTTCCTCGACCGCTACTGCCACGGGTGGGATCAATTCCGCGCCTACCTTCTCGGCGAGGTCGACGGACAGCCCAAATCCGCCGAGTGGGCCGGTCGCATCTCTGGTGTCGAGCCACAGCGGCTGAGGGCTCTCGCTGCCGAGATGGCGCGCAAGCGAACCATGGTGACGGTGAGTTGGTCGGTACAGCGAAACGACCATGGGGAACACGCCTATTGGGCGGCAGCGGCCCTCGCCGCGATGCTCGGTCAGATCGGGCTGCCCGGCGGAGGTGTTGGGTACGGCTATGGCGCAGTCGGCCTCAACGGCCACGGTGTCGGGTATCACACACTGCCCCGTCTGCCCCAGGGCAAGAACAAGGTCACCGACTTCATTCCGGTGGCGCGAATCTCGGACCTGCTCCTCCGTGGAGGCGACGAATTCGACTACAACGGACGGAGGCTCACCTACCCCGATATCAAGATCGTCTACTGGGCCGGTGGCAACCCCTTCCACCATCATCAAGATCTGAATCGGCTGGCGGCAGCTTGGCAGCTGCCCGACACCGTGGTTGTCCACGAGCCTTTCTGGAACCCATTGGCGAAGTTCGCCGACATCGTCCTCCCGGCAACAACACCTTTGGAGCGGCAAGACGTGGGGGGCAGCGGGATGGACGACTTCCTCTTCTGGATGGAGAAGGTGATCGACCCCGTCGGCGAGGCGAGGAACGACTACGAAATCTTCTCGGAGCTGGCCCACCGTCTCGATGCCGGTGAGAGATTCACGCAAGGACGAAACGCCGAGGAGTGGATCGAACACCTATATCAGCGATTCAGGAACTCCAACAGCGACTACCCGACGCTCGACGAGTTGAAGGAGGTCGGCCACTTTCAAATCCCCGGGGATTGGTTCCCGATCCCGTCCCAGCTGGCTGATTTCCGCAGCGATCCAGAGGAGAATCCTCTCGGTACACCTTCGGGACGAATCGAGCTCTACTCGGAGACCATCGAGAGTTACCAATACGCCGACTGCCCGCCCCGCCCCAGCTGGCTCGAGCCTGCAGAGTGGTTGGGCAACGCCGATGGCGCTCAGCTCCACCTGATCTCCAACCAGCCCAAGACCCGCCTCCACAGCCAATGGGACCATGGCGAGACCAGCGTGGATCAGAAGGTGGACGGCCGGGAGCGCATCCTCATCAATACCGCGGACGCCGCCGAACGCTCACTTGCGGATGGGGATCTGGTGAAGGTCTTCAACGAACGTGGCGCGTGCTTGGCGGTGGTTGCATCCTCGGACCAGATAGCCCCTGGCGTTGTGCAGCTGCCGACCGGTGCCTGGTGGGATCCGGAATCCGCCGGGGGCCTATGCCGAAGCGGCAACCCGAACGTCCTGACCAGGGACGTCGGCACGTCGGCTCTGGCTCAGGGCCCAAGCGCTCAGACCTGCCTTGTCGAAGTGGAGCGATTCGAGGGCGTGGCACCCAAGGTTCGAGCACACGATCCACCGGCTCTCAAGCAGGTCTGACGTTTTCTCCGCTCTCGTCCCGTCCTACTGAACCTCGGAATCGAGGGGAGAAGCCGGTTCCTTGATCTTCTCCTTTCGCACCAACTCCCGCTCCACGAGAGTGTCGTGCACCCGGGCCATTTGGTCATCGGTCAGCTCTGGGAAGCGATACGCGCTGTATACGAAAGGCGCAGTATCCGCGCGATAGTCATGACCGAATGACTTGAACTCTCCCGGAACCACGACCATTGCGTTCATGGCGTCGATCAGGACTTGAATAAAAGTCATCACCGGGCTCCAGTCCATCGAATCCGGGACCCCCCTGCCTCTCTCGCCGTCCAGCCACGGTGGCCGTTTCACGGCTAGACGCAGCGACATCTGGGCTATGGGGTCGTTGTCGTGGTCGACGACCACGGCCCTCAGCGAATCCTGCTCCGATTGATCCAAGCCCGCGTACTGGTCATGCGTGTCGAATGCCGCCATGGTCCCTTCGGGAGTGAGCGGATTGCGGCCCTCCCTCATGCCTGTCTTCGACCAGCGAGCCAGACCAGGAAGCCCGAACCAGAGGGCACGGTCGATGCCGTAATGATCGAATCCGGCAAGGCCCTGGTGCATGATCACATCAGAGCTACTCCAGGCTCCAAGGCTTTCACCAAACACGAGGACCTTGGGACGGTCCTCCTTGGGCACGCTCCTCAGACGTTGACGGACACCCCACAACAGCTGGCGGAATTGCGCTCTACCCAGGGAGACACCTTGGAGCTCGAGGAAGGAAGGCGCGGTCCCGTATTGGATGCACACCGATGCGATGTCACCTCGAGCCATGATCTCGGCCGACTCAACCATGGCGTGATCGACCCAGCCCGTGCCGGTTGGTGAGATCAGCAGCAGATACTCCCGGTCGAAAGCTCCGAGCCGCTCCATCTCGTTGAGAGCTCGCTCCGACCTCCCGGTCGCATACAAGGGCTCGGATTGCACTCCCACGTAAACACGTATCGGATGGTTCTTTGCCTTCTCACCGAGTGTCTGCTCGATTACTTCTGGAGCGACGACCTCGCTCACAAAACGCCTCCCCTGAAGCCCCATCTGGTGGAAGGGCGACAGGCTTTCCGGGCCACCAGAAACGAAAGGTGACTCGGGTGGCTCCGAATAGGACGGTTCAATCTTCGAGTTGGCTCGGGACAGCCTGGAGACGATCGTTCCATAGAGAGAAACAGCGCCTCCGGCCCACACCGCGCCGTTCAGCAGCCTCCCAATCATTCGGGCCCCGGGGTTGGCGCCCATGTAGTCGGCCAACGTCTCCCGTGAGGAGAGGAAGCCCTGGCCCAGCAGGCGACCCCCGATGGAAACAGCTGTACCCACCCCGATCGAGGGGAGAAGTTGTGCCGGCTTGTCATCCTCGGTCCACCTCTGCACCACGCCGTTTCGCAGCTTGAGGTTGCGACCCCAGAGAGTGGCTGCAACGGCAAACCCGCCAATACCGGTGATCACCGGCACGATCGGGGTAGAGACCTTGTTCTGTGCATCCGAGGCGGCCTCATGGATGATGCCCCCGAGAGCTGCCACGGACACCAGCCGGCCCGCAGAGCGGAGACTGGCCTTCGCCGTTGATTCGTCGTCCGATTCCTCGATTCGGCCGAGCGCCGAACCCGCGGCGATGACCGCTCCACGAGCGGCGATCCTCCAGGCAAGTGGGGAAGATCGCGGCACCACAGTCCTGATCGCGGCATCCACGGCGGTGCCGACAACACGGGCGGCGAGGACCGCCAGGCCCGCGGCCACACCCTGTTGCATCGATGACCTGGGCATCAGGGAGGGACCAAATGAGCCCATCACCGCCTGAGTGGCCAGAGGGGCGGATGGCCCAGCAGTCACCGGATTCAGTCGGTCCGCGAGATTGATCGCCTGTTGAGAAACCGTTGAGACGTCGACCATCGTCTGGCGACGTTAGACGATGAGATCTCCCACCGGCTGGGCAGAGTCACGGTCACCGACTCTTGCGGCCGACCGCGCCCCGATCGAGCCGATGATATTGACCACGCTGTGGGCGACGAACGGCGCCCAGATGCCGCCGGTGACCATGCGCAGCCACCCGAAGCCCAGACCGGCAAGGGCGGTGACGATCACGGTCCCCGTGACCCAGGTGACCATCACCTCGCCACGATCCTGGGCCTGGCGGGCGGCAACCACTACATGCCACAAGCCAAAGGCGACAGAGGTCGCGAGCAGGGTCCACCCGGGGCCCACAACTGCCTCGAAGACAAACCAAATGAGCCCCCTGAAGACCAGCTCCTCGACGAACGCCGTCGATAGCGGGATGCGGAGAGCGGTGTAACCAACGAACTGCTTCTTGTCCATGGCAGCGATCCGCCTGTCCTTGAGCGGCCGGGCCAGGGCCGGGAAGAAGCGGAAGAGCGTCACAGCCAAGGCCAGGATGGCGAGGGCACCCAGTGCGAAGGGGATCGCTTCGACCAGCCCGTCCTTCACCATCACGTCCTCGCGTGCCAGCCAGAGAATGGCACCGGTGGCGATGATCAGAGCACGAATCGTCGCCGACCTCTCGCGGAGTTTGGCCGGGAGGAGATGGCCGGCGTTGTTCCATGTCAACACCAGCGCCGTGACACCAATTGCTTCCACCACTATGGCTATTGGACGCTAGCGGACCCTGCCGGGTTCCCCGCTCTAGCCGAACTGCAGCCTGCCTGCCTCGATCTCCGCTTCCAGACCGGTACGAAGAAGGGAGTATGCGGGCTCGCCCATCACCAACACCGGACAATCGATGTCGTACAGAAAGCCAGCAACAAGGGATCCGAGCGTGATGATGGAGTCGGCTTGGCGGAGGACGATTCCCGCGGGTCCGGTTCCAAGACGTAGCGCTTCGGTCAACACCTGACTCGATGACGACGACCCCCGGCCATAAGGCATCACCAGAATCTTCCCGGTCACACTCTCGCCTTGCTGCGGGTGATGTGTATCGACCACCAATCCGCTCGCCGGGTCGATGCCACCCCAGAAACTCAGCGGCTCGTCCAGCACCAGGATTCGTCCTGCGGCGACCCCTTCGACGAGGGGTCTCTGCTCAGACGCCATGCCACAAGACCGGGTCGCGGACAACCTGACCACTGACCGCAGACCTCACGCACTCTGCCATCGAGCCGTACACCACGTCGACTCCGAGGTTGGCCGGGGCGTACCAGGCCCACTTCGCGGAGTCGGTCATCACCGTTCCTCGGTGGTCCTCGAGGATCGGCGTCACGTAGGTGCACGTGTCGGTGACGACCGTCACGCCGGAGCGGTCCAGCGCATCTGCCCAGCCTCTCTCTTGGGCCTCGGCGAAGGTCAATCGGCCGGTGTTCACGTAGAACCTGATGTTCGGATGCACCGGCGAGCCGTCGAGCAGATCGATCAGCTCGGCGAATCCGGCCAGGGAGAGATGGGGCGTCCCTATTGAGATCGCCGAAAGATTTGTGCTGCTCGTAGTGGTGAGTTGATCACGGACGACCGCGAGATCCGACCTCGTGATCTGGATTCGGGGCCGATCCTCACCTCCGGTCGCCTTCTCCACCGACCCTGCCTCCGGGGTCACCCCCACGGCGTGAAAAAGAGCCACCGAGCCCGAAGAGGCTGCTGCTGCTCCCACCGCCTTCATCTGGTCCTCGTTTGTCTCTGCGGGTAATCCTTCAATCACTGGGACTTCATTCCCGGATCGCAACCCCAAGAGGTGCCCCAGAACCGGATAGAAGACGTCCTCGACAAGCAGGTCATGAGGTAGATAGTGGAGCTCGAAGATCAGGGTGCCCGCCCTCTCAGCGTCGAGGTGGAGGCCGGCCGCAGGCGCACGTCCGGTGATCGCACAGGAGATGTCGATGAAGTCGCCATACCGATTGGTCCTGGCTCCGATCACAGAGTTGGCGAAGACAATCGCATTGGACTCCGCCCACGCAATCTGTTCTCCGAAACCCGGGCGCTGAGGCAACTGGTAGGGGGCGCAGGTCCAGGTCGGCGCGGCTCCTAACTGCACGTAAGAGTCCATCAACTGCCCTGCCAGCCGGCGCGTCTCCTCATCGCCCCGATAAAGCTCCGGATGAAGGAGATCGAGGGAGGAGATGTTGAGAGTGGTGGGGACCTTTACCTGGGCTCCGCCCGCGACGAGCCGGCGGGCAAAGTCGAGCCCGGCTACACCATAAAACACGCAGGAATCGACATGGGCCGAGCTGATGTCGAGGAGCGCCTCCGCCTGCATCGTCTCTGCCGTGTGCACCACGATCTGCATCGCCAGCTGCGCACCAGCACCGTGGTCTCCCCTGAGGTAGGCCTCATCGAGTTCCGTCAGCCGGAGCATCGTTCCAGCGTAGGGGGACTTCCAATCCGAGAACCCACCACGCGACGATCGCAGCCGCGCCAATGTGCCAAACGCCATGTGGTTGCCAGAGAGAGTCGGGGTCGCACAAGGGGCCCCCTCCAGACCCAAGTCGGCCGAAGAGGGCTACGGCACCCAACATGAGCATGGCAGCGATGGTGCGCAGCTCGAATCCGCGGCTCAGATGCAGCCCGACCGCCGCCACGGTCAACAAGATCTCAACGGGTATAGCCACGGCCGGGAAGATGGCGAGTGACACCGCGAGCGCCAGGAGTCCCGGCAACCGGGTGAAGGTCTCCCATTGGCGACCCAAGCCCGCCACCACCAGCAGGAGCCAGGCCAGGCTCACATCGTGGGCCCACGTCGAGCCGGGCGGCATGGGGCCGTGGTCCAGAAACGAGCCGGCGCCCGTCGCCATGAGTGCATACCCAACCCACCTGACCCGCTCACGCCGCACCACGATGGCGCCCGCGACCAAGAACGACAGAGAGGTGAGGGCGTTGACGGGCTCTCCTAGGAAGCCATCACCCGGCAGCTCGCACTCAGCCATCTCTCGACCCTAGGGACACAAAGGGAGTCGGTCGCCCACGCAAGTCACCCAAAACAGCGGTGGATTCGTCTGTTTGTCAGACCGACGACCTGAGAAAGGCCCCACGATGAACACCAAGAGCGGCAGGTGGTTCATGGCCGCCGGCATTTCAACCATCGTCGGCTGGACCATCTTCACGGTCCAGGAGCCGACCTACTACGACGCAGCCCGTCCCAGCGACTACGTCGCAGTGATCGGCTTGAGCCTGTCGTTGGTGTTGACCGGCGTTGCACTCGTTCTCCTGTGGAGATCGCCGCCGGTGAGACGGGGCTCCGCTTTCATCCTCTTGGCCGGCGTCGGAGCGGTCGGAGAAGGCGCCGGCAACGTTCTGGAAGACGTCTTCAACGTCGAGCAAGGAGTGTGGCTCTTCTTCGGTGGCGGTCTTCTGATGATGATCTGTCTGATCGTTGCTGGAGTGTCCGCTCTCACAGTGGACTCACTGCGTAGATGGAGTGGGCTGTTTCTTCTCTTCGCTTTTCCGGGAGGCATGCTCGGCTTCGGGCTGGTGATGATGTCGATCTCGTGGATCCTGTTCGGGCTGTGGCTCAGCGTCGAGCGACAGGCTTACGTGGTTGCCCTCGCACTTTCCTCAATACCTGCCATCGCAATTGCCATCGGCCTCTACTTGCCCGACGTGATCGGATGACTCCCGGCGGGTAACTTGCCGCTATGGACCGACCGGCGGCGTGGCTTCTCCTATCTCGCCTCGATGGGCGATGGTCGGGCACCGGCCAAGGCTTCTTCCCGACAATCGCCTCTTTCGACTACCGAGAGAGCCTCGAGTTCTCCGTCGACGTCGAAGGCCGTCTGGATTACAGCCAGCGGACCTGGCGCCTGACCGACGACGGAGAGGTCGCTTCCCACCGCGAGGCCGGATTCCTAGGAGTGAATGAGGACGGTCGAGTCCAGATGAGCGGTTCGCATGGCCTTGATCGCGTCGAGGTCCTGGTCGGCTCACTAGTCCCTGAAGGCGATGGCTTCTCCCTAGATCTCCGGAGCGCCGTACTCGGCCACGACCACCGCATGATCTCGAGCTGGCGCGTCCTCGAGGTCGCTGGTGACACAATCAGGTACGAAATGGGAATGGCTACGACCGCTGTACCCGGAGGTGAACGTCATCTTCAGGCTCGGCTCCACCGGGTCTGAGAGAGCCGCACGCCGGGTCCCTCGAGGTCAGGGAACTCTGGTGAAGACAGTGTCGAGGAAGAGCTGAAGCACCAGCTCGTCGGTCTCCTCCACGTATCCGAACGTAAAGACTCCTTCAGACCGTGGCACCGGCTCAGCCCCCGGTGGGTGGCAGATGGTTTGAACCGGCACCTCGAAGGCGGCCGCCGTCAGATCGAAGGCACCGACGCCCTCAGCCGACCAGGTCGCGCCGGTGAGGCCCATGTTCTCGCAGCCTCCCGAGCGAGTGTCCTCAGAGGACAACGTTCCGTCAGCGGCGATAACAGTCACCACCCGCGTACCGTCCGAGTCCGTGGCCTCCCAGGTGCCCGCAAACGGATTGTCACTTGCCGGGGGAGCCACATATTCAACAGGGGCATAACTGGTCCCATCGGCTGCCACGAGCGTGCCGGACTCTTCGTCGAACTGAAAGTCCCCGTCCGTATCGCCGATCTCTCCGACATCACCCTCGTACGGGAAACAGGTGATGAGGCCCGACGCGGTCATCCGAGGAACCTCCTCCTCATGAAACTCAGCGCTGCCTGCCCAGGTCATCGGCGATTGATCGAATCCGTTGGCTCGGCACACTCCCGACGCCGAATCCCAATGCATGAAGGTTCCGTCGGCCGAAATCCGGATGTCGAGGATTCCCCCTCCATCTGAGATCCCAGTCCACCACCCGACAAAGTCGGCTCGATCCTCTGGAATCGTCGTTGTGGTCGTGGGCGGGACCGTGGTGGTCGTGGTCGATGACGACGAGGTCGTGGTCTCTTGCGGGGCGGCTGTCGAGTCGGTCGAAGGCGCAGACGTCGCCGGCTGAGTGGTCGCCGCGCTATCGCCGGCGCAACCCGCCACCATCAAAGCGACAACTAGCAAGCCCGCTGTCCGGAGAGTCAAACGTCTCATCGCGGAGTGATGTTGCGGTTGACCCTGAACAGGTTGGTCGGGTCGTACTTTCCCTTGATCTCGGCGAGGCGATCCAAGTTGCCCCGGTAGGAGTCTGATATGCGGTCGGCGGTCTCGTCGTGGGTTTGGAAGTTGATGTAGTTGCCGCCCGTCGCGTACGGCTGGAGTGCCTCCCAAGCATTGCGGACCCACCTTCGGTTTTCTTCGGCTTTGCCCGATGCCCCGTCGTACATCGACTGGATGACGGCCACATACTGAGCGTCACGATTGCCCACTGCCCCGTCATCTTCGGAATGCTCGTTGAGGGCGCCTTCGAGATGCATCATTGCGATCTGGTTCGCAGGGGCCCCGAGGCCTTCGAACTGGGCGCGGTATGCAGCGAACATCTCGTCACTCAGACCCGGCACGAACTCCGATTTCCAGTAGTAGTGCATGCCGTCGGGCATGGTGGCGTCGAGCATCGACTGCTGATCCGTGTAGCTCTTCCTCTGAATCAGGTCGGCCCAGGGAGATCCGTATCCTTTGATCGCCTGGACATCGCGTTCGGCGCTTTCCGGATCCCCAGTGTGGTTGAGGACGAAGGCGACCATCGGCAAACCGTGTTTGTCTTCCGATAGCCACGGGGCAGCCGGGGCGTTTCTCATCAGAATGACGAGGGTCAGCTCCCGCGGGGCGCCAGATGTGATCTCGCGATACAGATCCATCACGCCTTCTGCCTCCTCGGCAGACCAAGCAATGAGGCCTCCGGTGATCTCCGGACCGACCTCGTGCAGCTTGTAGACGAATTCGGTGACCACCCCGAAGTTGCCGCCTCCGCCCCTTATCGCCCAGAAGAGGTCCTCGTTCTCGGTTCTGGAGGCCCTAACGACACTCGAGTCGGCAAGCACCATCTCTACATCCAGGAGATCGTCGACAGTCCAACCGTATTGGCGTGTCAGGTAACCGAACCCTCCACCAAGCGTCAGACCGGCGGCCCCCGTGAGTGACACGAACCCGAGCGTCGTGGCGAGGCCGTGTTCCTGGGTTGCGGCGTCGATGTCTCCCAATAGGCAACCCGGAGCCACTTTGGCCACCATGTTGCCGGCATCGACCTCCACGGATTTCATTGCGGACATGTCCATCGTCAAGCCACCAGCGGACAAGCCAAGGCCGGCGATGTTGTGGCCTCCGCCCTTGACCGACAGCTCCAAGGAGTGATCCCGGGCCAGATCCACAACGCGGGCCACGTCGGCAACCGATTGCGGTTGCACGACAACCCCAGGCCGCTTGGTGATCATCCCGTTCCAGATTGTGACGGACTCTTCGTAGCCCGCACTGCCGGGCTCGAGGATCTGACCCTCCAACGCGCCCGCAAAACCACTCCAAGTCGACTCATCGAGCCTGACCTTCGATCCATCGATTCCGGACAATTCCACTGAGTGTTTCGACCTCCTGTCGATCTGGGAGCAACCTAGTGATGGAGGTGCAACTGATGCTTTCCGGAGCCGGAGGTGGCTACTAGAGGCCGATCCCTCGGAAGAACCGATATGCCTCCTCACGGTCCCACGGAATCTCCCAATACTTCCGGTAGACCCGCGAGACACCTCTACTCTCCCACCGCTCAAGAGCCGACCCCACCTGGTCCCACGTGCCGATCGGAAGATCGAACTCGGCAATGGAAGCGACGATCTCATCTCGGGTGGCGCCTGTCTCCGCAGCGAGAAAGCCAATTGCGTCTTCGACCTCCGCGGCGTTGTCCCCGCCTGCCATCGTCAGCTGGGTCGAGATGAGGAGTTCGTCCGGATCACGATTGGCTTTCCGGGCTGCCTCCCGCGCCCCGTCTATCCGATGAGGAAGTGCCTCCAGGGGGCCGAAGTCGACGACGTTGAATTCGGACGCATAGGTACCTGCCAGTCTGGGCACTCTCCTCGGTCCTCCGCCACCGACGAGGATGGGGACCGGAGGAGCGGGCAGCGGCTCAAACCGAATCTGGCCGAGTCGGTATATCTCCCCTTCGAAGCCGGGAGCGGCCGGGTCAAACGCTGCCGACAGGTAGCCGAGAGTCTCCTCGAGCAGGTCGAAACGTCTCGCCGGCGGCGGAAACTCGATCCCCAGCAGGTCGTGTTCGGCCCTCAGCCAACCCGCCCCCAGGCCCAGTTTGAATCTTCCACCCGACAGCTCGTGAAGGGTCGTGGCCGCCTTTGCGATCACAGCCGGGTGACGGAATGTGACCGGGGAGACTAGGGACCCGAGCTCGACAGTCGATGTGTCCCGTGTCAACGCGGCGACGAAAGTCCAAGCGTCGTATGCCGGAAGATCCCACCCGTATTCCATGTCATGTGACATGAGGTAGTGGTCCACCATCTTGATTGCCGCCAGACCCCGTTCCTCAGCGAAACGGGCAGCATCGAGCACAACGTCATAGCTGCCATACATCTGGAATCCGAACTCCACCTGGGTCCTCTCGACGCTCCGCGACCCTACTGACCTCCTCAAACCACTACCGCCTGTGGAGGCTTACCCTGACCGGTTCCGAACCTTGTCATGCCACCCATGGGAGAGACCATCTCTGCACCGACCCGTTTCGAGCGCAGTGCTGCAATCGCAGTCCTGACTGTCTTTGGCCTCACCTGGCCCGTCCTGGAGCTGCTCGGCGAGAACGCCGAGTTCTTTCTCGCCCGCCGCTCCTCGCGGTGGGAGATCCTGGGGCTGGCCCTGGTCTTGATGGTCGTGATTCCCGTGGGGTTCTCGCTGCTGGGCGCAATGCCGGGCCGAGCCGGGGAAATCGTCGCCGGGGCCCTGATACTCGTCCTTGCTGTTGCCACGATCCACTACTTCTTATCCCGACTCGACATCGCCTGGTGGCTTGCACTCGCAGGCGGTGTTGCCATCGGCAGCGCTCTGACCTGGGCTTTCTACCGGTTCCCGGCAGGCCGATCTGCGAGCCGGTACTTGCTCGCGTCGCCGCTGGTCTTTCTCATGGTCTTCCTGTTCAGCACGCCCAGCGGGGAGATTGTCCTCGACTCCAACGGAACTCCTGGCTCCCCTGCGACAGTGGGTAATCCGGCTCCTGTGGTGATGCTGGTTTTCGACGAGTTCCCTGTGGCCTCTCTCATGACATCCGACGGGACTCTCCGGGCCGAGCAGTATCCGAACTTTGCGCGACTTGCCGACGACGGCATCTGGTATCGCAACGCGGTCACCGTCGAGCAGCAAACGGAGCATTCGATTCCGGCGATGCTCACCGGTGTGATCCCCGACCAGTCGCTGACGCCTTACGCCGGCCAATATCCCAATTCGTTGTTCACCGCCTTACAGGACAGCCACGAGTTGGACATCTACGAGGCGATCACCCGCCTTTGCCCTACGACGATATGCGAAGGCCTCGAGCCTTCCTCTACCCCGCTCGCCCAAGATGTGATGGTGGTCGCCGGGCATGTCCTGCTACCGGACCCACTCACTGAAGATCTGCCTCCGATCGACGGCTCTTGGGGCGATTTCGCTGCCACCACAACCGAGTTCGATGCGATCACCGAGTTCCTAGCCGAGTTGGAGAAAGGACCCGAGGCGCCCTTCGAGGAGCTGATTGCCGACATCGGCTCATACGACGGAGAAAAGCCGCCGTTCTTCTTCCTCCATGCCCTCACCCCACATCATCCCTGGGAGTTCCTGCCCGACGGTCGCAGCTATCCCCTGGTGGTGAACAACCCGGCGACCAACGCCGGGGGCTGGATCGACGACGACTTCTTGGTTGCTCAAGGGATGCAGCGCCATCTGCTGCAGGTGGGATACGCCGACCATCTCCTCGGGGACGTGATCGGAGCATTGGAAGATGCCGGCCTCTATCAGGACGCCGTCGTGGTGGTAGTGGCCGATCATGGGATTGCCGTCAAACCCGGTGTCGAGCACCAACGCACGATCACCGATGACACGATCGGGGACATCGCCGCGGTTCCTCTCTTTATCAAGGCACCCGGGCACGCAGGCGGGCAGATCGATGACAGACGAGCCTTGACCATCGACCTAGTTCCCACGATTGCCGACGTGCTCGAGGCGGATCTGGCATGGGAACCCGACGGAGCCTCCCTTCTCGGTCCGATGCCGGAGCGGTCAGAGACGACAACGGTGGGACCGAGCGGGTCGGTGACCTACGGAGTCGACGGGGCGGAGAAGCTCGAGGTGGCCTCCCGAATCGAAAGATGGTTCCCTCAAGGCGACCCTTACATTCTGCTTCCTCCCGGGTCGACCGACATGATTGGTGAACCAATCGACACCGCTGCGCTTGCCGAGGCAGAGTTTCGAGCTGGCATCCGCCGCGCTTCCTTCTACAACGAGATCGACCTCACCTCGGGCGTTGTGCCCGCCCAGGTTGGGGGCGACCTGTCCGGCAATGCCACTGGTAGCGAGATACTGGCCGTTGTGGTCAACGGCAGGGTGGCGGCAGTGACGCGAAGCTATCTCAAAGAGGAGAGGATGGGCTATTCGGCAATGGTCGACCCCGCCTTCTTCGGCGATGGGGCGAACTCGATCGAGATCGTGCTCGTCTCCCCCGACGGCGGCCTGTTGCTCGTCCCTCGACCGTAGAGACAGGCCTCCCGGGACTTGATAGACAACGAATCGAGATTCTCCGAAGAGGGGTCTTGAAACGTGTCATGGCGAGGTTGTACGGTGAACGTATGTTCGAGACAGGAACTCTGACCCTCGAAGACGAGCAGCTTTCGTCTGAAGACGTACTCGAGCCGACTGAGGTCGAGGTAGCCGAGCCAGAAACGGAATGGCCGGTACCGAACGGCCTCGATTCTTGGGAGCCGGGCCCGTTCCTTGCGGCCGTTGTCGGTTCCCTCGATCCCAAGCGGCTCACCGGTTACGACCTGGTGGTCGTGTTGAAGGCCACGTCTCGTCTCATCTCTCGTCTCCAGGCCGACTTGTACTCGATCATCAATGAGATCGGCCACCGAACCGACGCCGAACATGGACATACCGATCTCGACGTCGAGAGCTCCGCCGGCGAGCTGGCGGCCGCGCTTCGGCTCACCCGCCGCACTGCCGAAATGGAGCGCTCGCTGGCGACAGCACTTGCGGAGGGCCATCCCGACGTCCTCGAGGCACTTCGCAAAGGTTCAATCGACCTGAGGAGGGCCCGCGCCATCGTCGACAAGGTGGGCCACCTGGATCCCGATCAGGCGGAGGAGTTGGTGCGGCTGATACTGCCTTCGGCCTCCCGCCTCACTCCCGGTCAACTGGCATCACGAATCCAGAAGCTGGCGATTGAAGTCGACCCCGAGTCGGCTCAGAAACGGCGGAGGGAGAAAGTGATGCTCCGGCGGGTGGTGACAGAGCCGCGACCGGACGGCATCGGCCACATCTTTGGTCTCGACATGCCCCTGGAAGAGGTCACAGCCGCCAGCCGCCACATCAACCAGCTGGCACGCAGCCTCAAGACGGCCCAGGAGCCGAGATCCCTCGACCAGCTTCGGGCCGACGTATTCCTCGACCTCCTCACCGGGCGGACCACGGCCGGAGGAGGCTGCCAGAGTGAGGGCTCGGTCAACCTCGAGATCGGACTAACGACGCTGGCAGGGCTCGACCGCAAGTCAGCAGAAATCGCCGGGATCGGGCCAATCACGGCCGAAATCGGAAGAAATGTCGCTGCGGCCCAGAGAGACGGCCGGTGGACTTGGACGGTCACTCACAACGGCGAAACGGTTGCAACCGGCACCACCCGCAGACGACCGAAAGCGAGCCAGCACAACGTGATTCGCTCTCGATATCCGACCTGTGTCTTTCCGGGGTGTCGAATGCCCACCCTCGAGTCTGACATCGACCATCGAAAGCCTCTTGCCGAAGGCGGAGCGACGAGTCTCGACAATTTGCAGCCCCTCTGCCGCCACCACCATGTCAACTACAAACATGGAGACCCTCCCTGGCTACTGAAGCGTGAGGAAGACGGCGGGCACCTCTGGACCAGCCCCCTCGGCCATCGATATCGCACCTCGGGACGCGACCCGTGACCCCTCCTCGCCCGGTTGATCGATAGCCTTGCGGGGCCCGAACCCGGTAAACGATGAAATCAATCGAAGTCAACTTCACAACCCCAGGTCAGCCGACGGTGGTCGACCTCACTGCCGACTGCGCCCGCTTCGTCGCAGACGAAGGAGATGGCCTGCTCTCGGTCTGGGTTCCCCATGCCACCGCTGGGGTCGCTGTGATCGAAACGGGTGCGGGCTCAGACATCGATCTCCTGGCCGCGATCGATGCACTTCTCCCCCGCGACGAAGGCCGATGGACACACCGCCATGGCAGCCCCGGTCACGGTCGCGACCATGTGTTGCCCGGTTGGATCAGCCCAAGTCTGACGGTGCCGGTTATGGGTGGTCGAATGACCCTCGGAACCTGGCAGTCAGTGGTGGTGGTCGACACCAATGTGGACAACCCGAATCGGCGGGTGAGGCTGTCGTTCATCGAAGGCTGAGACCGCAGCAAGGACACAAGTCACTGCCCACTGATGAGGGCGGCCCCCGAAAGGGCCGCCCTCGTTGCTCCAATTGGGTAGGAGCGTTCTCTACTTCTCGCCCTCTTCTCCGCCGCCGTGCTCCTCACAAACTCGGACAAACTCATACACCTTGCGGTGGCCGTCGTTGGTCTCGAGCACAACCTTGAAAGCGTCATTGCATGGGGCCTCGTGGAAGACGACCTTGATCTCCCACCTGCCGTCCTTGCCGACAACACCGTCGGCCGAGCCGAAGTCGGAGACGATGAAGATCTTGGTCCCCGGTGTCCCTTCGCCGTACCAGATGTCATAGGCAGGCTTCTCGCCACAAGACCCGTATTTCTGGTGGGCCGTGAATTCGTGGTCTTTGGGCTCTTCTTTGGGTTCTTCTTCTTCGACGTCGAGGAACACCTTCACGGTCGCATAGCCCTCGTTCCCCGCTGAATCAACCGCAGTGAACTTCACCGTGTTGCCACCCTTGGCGAGGATCAACACGATGCGCCAGTGCCCATCCTCGGTGACGTCTGCTTCCCACTTCCCGGCGAAGACCCTGGCTCCAGGCTCCGTCTCACCCTCGAACGCGAGATGGTCCTCGGTGAAGTGCTCCCCATCTTTGGGGCTGAGGATGACGATCTCGGGGGCCTCGGTGTCTTTGGGCTCTTCCTTCGGCTCCTCTTTGGGCTCTTCCTTCGGCTCCTCTTTCGGCTCTTCCTTCGGCTCCTCTTTCGGCTCTTCCTTGGGAGCTTCGGCCTTGGAAGTGGTGGTCTCTTCCTTCTCGTGGACCGTGGAAGTGGTGGTCTCTTGAGCCGCACTCTCCTCGGGCTCACCACCCACGGACATCAAGGCAAAAGCGGCGCCTGCGGACAGGACAAGGAGAGCGGAGGTCAGAAAAACGATCACCTTGCGCATGGAAGGTCTCCCTCACTAGCGCCTCCCGCGCGCTCCGGTCAGACCATTATGCCCGCGCGGAGAGTGGTTGGAATGGGTAATTCGACCTATCAACCGAAACGCCCAATGTCCCGTTGCACCCACAATCCCGTTGCCCAAGGGCTTTCTGCCGGATAATCACGGCCGTGGAACGGCTCGCAGAAGCCATCGGGATGGACGTCAGCATCTTGGAGAAGTTCGCGGCATCCGTCGTCACCATCATCATCGTGATGGCTCTGCGGTGGGTGGCGCTGCGGTGGATCCGGGCAACAATCGAAGAGAGCGAGGCTCAATACCGGGGTCGCAAGATCATCGCCTACGTGGCGACGATCCTCGCTGCAATCACCCTGGCCTTCATCTGGATCGACGCGTTCGACTCGCTGGGCACTTATCTCGGATTGGTCAGCGCCGGCCTCGCCATCGCCCTGTCCGACTTGTTGAAGAACATGGCGGGGTGGGCCTATCTCCTGGCCCGCAGGCCATTCACCGTCGGCGATCGGGTTCAGGTGAAAGACCGGAAAGGCGATGTGATCGACATCCGCTTGTTTCGGTTTTCGATGATGGAGGTCGGCGAATGGGTCGATGCCGAGCAGTCTTCGGGACGGCTCGTACACATCCCCAACGGCTGGGTCTTCACCGAAGACGTCGCCAACTACACCGAGGGTTTCAGCCACATCTGGGACGAGCTGCCGGTGCTCATCACCTTCGAGTCGGACTGGGCGCACGCCGAACAGCTTCTATTGTCGGTGGTCCGCGACGTGGCACCCGATGTCGAGCACACGGCCGGACAGTTGATCCGCGCCACTGCAAGGACCTACCACATCCGTGTCGGCGCCCTCACACCCATCGTCTATTTGTCGGTCAAAGACTCCGGTGTCCTGCTCACGGCCAGATACCTGGTCGAAGCGCGTGATCGACGCCGGGTCCACGACGCCATCTGGCGATCGATGCTGAACGCGATCAACGCCGATCCCAGTGTCGCCCTCGCCTATCCGACCGTCCGCACCTACCTCGAAGGGCCAATTTCGATTACAAATCCACCCGGTGAGTGAGATCGACGAAGCCGTCGGAGTACTTAAACCGGCCGACCACATTCTGGTGTTCACGGGTGCCGGGATTTCCACCGAATCCGGGATTCCCGACTTCCGGGGACCGGACGGCCTGTGGAAGAAGATGGACCCGGACGAGTTTCACATCGACTACTACCTGGCCACCCCTGAGCGGCGGATCAAGGGATGGCAGATGCACCTCGCCGGTGAGTTGTGGGGTGCGCGTTCGAGTGTCCAGCCGAATCAGGGGCATCACGCCATTGCCAGTCTTTCAAGCTACGGCCGACTCGCGGGTGTGGTCACCCAGAACGTCGACGGCCTCCACATCAAATCAGGCCTCGACATCGATCAAGTCGCCGAACTGCACGGGAACGTGCGTCGCTGCGTTTGCTACTCCTGCGGTTCCCGCTGGCCCACCGAGGAAGTCCTCTCATGGGTTGAAGCCGGGGAGCCGGACCCGTCATGCAGGGAATGTGGCGGAGTGGTGAAGACGACGACAGTCATGTTCGGGGAGATGCTGCCCGAGGAGGAAATGCGAAAGGCCAATCTGTTCCTTGCAGTCGCCGACGCGGTCATCGTCGTCGGCTCGACGGTCAGCGTGTGGCCGGCGGCCGAGATCGTATTCGCCGCTGCCCGCAGGCCGATCCCGATAGTCATAGTGAACGAGGGTGCCACCGAGGCCGACCATCTGGCGGCCGTCAAGATCGAGAGTGCGATCGGCGATTCGCTGCCCGCCATGGTGAAAGGAATAGTCGCCTAACAGTGCAGATCCGCCCGCTGACACTGGATGACGTCGGGGAGATACAACGCCTGGTGGCGTCTTGGGAGAAGCATTGGGACATTCCCGACAACACAGCAGCCGCCAGGGTCGTGGAGTGGATGACGGGACCCCTGGTGGACCTTCGAGTCGACAGCCACTCGTATTGGGATGAAGATCGACTGCTGGCCTTTGGGATCGTTGCGGTGCCACCGCCGGAAGATCGGTTGCTGGCAGCTCTGATCACCGGAATCGTCGACCCGCAACATCGGGGGCGAGGTATCGGATCCGAGCTGCTGACCTGGGCCCTGAACCGAGCCCGTGCCCGCCTCGCTGAAACCGAGACCGCCGTCCCCAAGCTCATACGCGGATGGGCTTGGGACAACATGCACGATGCGCGATCTCTGTTCCAGGCTCACGGCCTGGAGCCAGTTCGGCAATTCGACGTCATGGAGAAACCTTTGGCGCAGATCGAGAACGTCGACTCACCCGATGACGTAGCCATTGTCCCCTGGGACCGGGAACTCGGTGAAGAGGTCAGGATCGTCAACAACACCGCCTTCGCCGACCACTGGGGTGCGGTACCCATCTCCGAGGCCAACTGGGGCCATCTCATGTCCTCCCTCCAGACAAGGGTTGATCTCAGCAGGATGGCCTTGGCAGCCGGAGCGGTGGTCGGTTACTCGATCGCCGCGCAATACCCGTCACCGGCCGAGGGTTCACGGCGTGAGGCCTGGGTGAGGGTGCTCGGTGTCCATCCCTCATGGCGTCGACGCGGGGTGGCGAAGGCCCTGATGCGGGCGTCGCACAACGCTTTCATCGAGACGGGGGTGACCCACTCCATACTTCGTGTTGACTCCACCAGCCAGACTGGTGCGAATCGGCTGTACTCCGCCCTCGGGTACCGGACCATCAGCAGTTCGACGACCTACGAGATGCCAATTCCGAACAACGACGCCAGCTTGTCGCCAAGCTGAGCGGCGGTCATGCCACCCAGAGTTACGTCGGCGATATTGCCTTCGGCGTCGTAGATGACTGTTGTCGGTGACCCCCTCGCCCCGAAGTTGGTTGCCAGGCCTCGACCGTCATGGAGGCCGATGTCACGGGCAAGAGGCCAATGCCCAATGCCCATTTCTTTGGCGAATGAGAGACCAGTTCCCCGATTCATGGTGTTTATCCCCACGAAATTGACCTGGTCGCCGACCGCGGCCGACAACTCGCCAAATCCCGGCAGCTCCGACCGACAGATCGTGCACCACGAGGCGAAGAAGGCGGCGACAGTGGGCTTGCCCCGGAAGTCGGCGAGAGTCACTCGCTCATCTCCCTCTAACGCGGGAAGGTCCCAGGCCTCGGTGTCTGTTGTTCCTGCCGCCGGCTCCGCGGAAGAAAAAGCCACGAACGCCAGCACGAGGACGCCGATCACAGCGAGACTCGAGCCGGTCACCACCAGCGCCCTCTTCCGCTTTGCCCTCCTTCGCCGTTCTTCGGCGCGTGCTCTCCTGGACCCCGGATGCTGCCCGGACTTGCTCCTGGTCATTCCCTACGCATAACCAGGCCAGCAAAGAACGGTATTCCGTGATGACTATGAGAATGTCGCAACTCCGTCATTCGGCGTTCCCACCTCCGGCGAATACCATTGGCACGTGCCCGGATACGCCCCACGCCTCGACGACATCAACTTCACCTTGAACCAGGTGGCGGGGTTGGAGTCGATCGCCAAACTCAACGGCTATCAGCACGCTGATCCTGAGACCGTGTCCGCCATCGTCGACGAAGCCGGCCGATTCTTCTCCGAGGTGATCGCCCCTCTGAACCGGGTCGGAGACACCGTGGGATCAGTGCTCACCGACGAAGGCACGGTGCGCACGCCAGAAGGCTTCAAGGACGCCTATCAGAAGTACGTCGAGTCGGGCTGGGCAGGAGCCCACATGCCGGCTCAATGGGGCGGAGGCGGATTGCCTTATCTGGTCGGTGTTGTCATCGAGGAGATGTTCAAGACGGCCAACATGGCCTTCTCGCTGTGCCCCCTGCTCACCCACGGAGCCGTGGAGGCGATGGTCAACCACGCCACACCCGAACTCCAGGGCCAGTACCTGGAGAAACTCGTGACGGGCGAGTGGGCAGGCACCATGAACCTCACCGAACCCGAGGCCGGAAGCGATCTGGGAGCCGTGCGCGCCAAGGCCATCCCTCAGGATGACGGCAGTTACCGCATCTTTGGCACCAAGATCTTCATCACCTGGGGCGACCAGGACCTCACCGAGAACGTGGTCCACCTCGTCCTGGCACGGACTCCCGATGCAGCCCCGGGGACTCGTGGCATCTCGATGTTTCTCGTCCCCAAATACATTCTCGACGAGGGTGGCGCACCCGGAGCGGCCAACGACATCAAGGTGGTTTCGCTGGAGCACAAGCTCGGCATCCACGCATCGCCGACTTGTGTCATGTCTTTCGGAGACGACGGTGACGGTGCCGTCGGCTGGCTGGTCGGCGAGGAACAGCGCGGAATGCGGAACATGTTCACCATGATGAATGTGGCCCGTATCGGGGTGGGGATGGAGGGGGTCGCCATCACCGAAGGTGCCTATCAGAAGGCTCTCGAGTACGCCGCCGAGCGGATCCAAGGGAGGAAGATCGGATCCGACAGCCACGATCGTGTCGCCATCATCGAGCACCCTGACGTTCGTCGCATGCTGCTGACCATGAAGGCGTACGCGGAGGCCATGCGCTGCCTTTTGTATGTGACCGCCGCCGAGGGTGATCGAAGCCAGCACGCAGAGACCGACGAGGAACGCCAGACTGCCTCGAACCGTCTCGCCCTTCTCACACCCGTAGTCAAAGCGTGGTGCACTGACATTGGGGTGGAGATGGCATCGGTCGGTATCCAGGTCCACGGTGGGATGGGATTTGTCGAAGAGACCGGCGCCGCCCAGTTCTACCGCGACGCCCGGATCGCGCCCATCTACGAGGGCACCAACGGGATCCAGGCCATCGACCTCGTGCTCCGCAAGCTACCCCTCGAAGGCGGGGCGACATTGACCAGCCTGATCACCGAGATGACCTCGACCTTGAGCGACATGAACGACCACCCCGAGCTGGGCCTGTTCCGCGATCGGCTGACCGAGGCGATTCAAGGTCTGAGCGACACCTCGACTTGGCTCGGTGAGCAGCTGGCGAACGGGCTTTTGGATGAGGCGCTGGCCGGCGCCACACCGTATCTACGCCAGTTGGGCACGGTCACCGGGGGTTGGCTCATGGCCAAGACGGCCGTGGCGGCCCTTCGCGGCCCCGAAGGGTTCGAAGCCGAATTTCTCTCCGACAAGGTGACGACCGCAAGGTTCTACGGCGAGCAGATCCTCCCCCAAGCCAACGGTTTGGTTGCGTCGGTCAAGTCCGGAGCCGCACTGCTGGAGGAAGCGAAGTTCTAGGTACTGCGACCTTTGAGACTTGAAGACAAAGTCGTGGTCGTGACCGGTGGCGGGAGTGGCATAGGCGCCGCTCTCGTCAGGAGATTCTCGACGGAAAACCCTAAAGCGCTCATCGTCGCCGACATCGATGAGCAGGCGGCCACCGATATTGCCCGGCTCGTCGGCGGAGAACCGGCTCACATCGATGTGTCTTCTCGCCAGGAGACGGACAGTTTGATCGACAGGATCGAAGAAAAATGGGGACCCGTCGATCTCTATTGCGCCAACGCAGGCTACGGGCACGCCGGCGACGAACAGGACCCAGAAGATACCTGGGATCGGATGTGGGCAGTGAACCTCATGTCACACGTCCACGCGGCGCGACGTTTGGTTCCGGGTTGGATCGCCCGAGGCGACGGCTACTTCCTGTCCACCGCCTCGGCTGCAGGTCTGCTCACCAACCTGAAGGCGGCGCAATACTCGGTCACCAAACATGCCGCAGTCTCATTCGCCGAGTGGCTGGCTGTCACCTACGGGGACTCCGGGATCAAAGTCAGCTGCTTGTGCCCGATGGGGGTGAGAACGCCTTTCCTCGACGCAGCCTCCGAATTCCACGATCTCCTCGACCCGGTCGCGATCAGACCCGAAGAAGTGGCAGACTCGGTCGTCGAAGGCCTCGATGAGGAGCGATTCCTGATCCTGCCCCATCCGGAGGTCGAAAGGTATTTTCAGAACAAAGCCAACGACTATGAGCGCTGGATCCAGGGAATGAGGAAGCTGCAAGAACGGGTTTTCCCCGATTGAGAGTCGGCGCGCTGAAAGAAAGGTCGAAATGGAGAAGCGAAGAGTGGTCGTCACGGGAGTCGGAGCATTGGGTGCTCCCGGCATCGGCGTCGACGATCTTTGGAAAGGCCTGCAGACTCCGCCCGGGCCGGCACCACGCGTGGTCGAAGACTGGGACCCCGAGCCGTGGATACCCCGCCGGGAGAGCCGGCGCCTAGACCGTTTCACCCAGTTCGCCCTGGTCGCTGCGGATGAGGCGATAACCCAAGCCGAGTTCGCTCCCCAAGACCCGACCCGAGTCGCCGTGGCCGTCGCCACGGGGATCGGCGGGCTCGAGTCGCTGGAAGACCTGATTCACGGGTCAGAAGCAGAGAATCCCAGGGTGTCGCCATTCAGCGTGCCGATGATGATGGCCAACGCCGGCGCCGCGGCGATCTCCATCAAATACGGCTACGGGGGTCAGGCGAGCACACCAGTAGTTGCTTGTGCCGCCGGGGCCCAGTCGATTCTGGACGGCCTCCGTCAGATCGAATGGGGCTACGCCGACGCCGTGGTCGCCGGAGGTGCGGAGGCAGCCGCCCGCCGCCCCGCCCGCGAAGGCTTCAAGTCGGCGCGGGCCCTTTCGGCGACCGGCTACGCCCGGCCTTTCGACGTCGACAGAGACGGGTTCGTGATGGGCGAAGGCGCGGCCATGCTGATCCTGGAGTCCGAGGACGCAGCGTTGGCGAGAGGCGCAACTCCGATCGCGGTGGTCCTCGGTGGCTCGTCAACGGCAGACGCTCACCACATCACGGCACCCCATCCGGAAGGTGAAGGGGCGGAAAGGGCGGTCCGCCTCGCCTTGGAGGATGCCCAGCTGGAGCCGGCGGATATCGGCTACATAAACGCTCACGGTACCGGAACCGACTTGAACGACCGGACCGAGGGCTCGGTGGTCAATCGGGTATTCGGGGAGTCTCATCCCCCGATCTCATCCATCAAAGGAACCACCGGTCATTGCCTCGGCGCTTCGGGTTCGATCGAGGCAGCCGTCGTGGTGGATGCCATCAGACGCGGTTCCCTTCCGCCCAACACAGGCATGAGCAACCCCGATCCGGACATCCCGCTGACAGACATCGTGGTCGAGTCACGAGACTGGGATCCTGCTCCTGCCATGTCCAATTCATTCGGCTTTGGAGGCCACAACACCGTGCTGGTATTCGGGCCGGCATGACCGATTGAAGGGTCTTTGGCCTAGGCTGGAGGCAACGGGAGCTCGGTGAACCGGGCTGAGAGGGCGCCTACCAGGCACCGACCGCAAGAACCTGATCCGGGTAATGCCGGCGAAGGGACAGCCCGCACCACTCCCGAGCCTTTGGAGGAGTGTCTGCGTGAGAGTCTTTGGAGCTGTTGCCGCCATCTGCCTGGCCCTTGTTGCGTGCGGCAATGGCGACAGCGGCACGCCAGACAAGCTGACGCTGCTGACCCACAACTCATTTGCGGCAGGCGTCGACGATGAGACTTTTGCTGCCTTCACCGCCGAGACCGGGATTGAGGTCGACGTCAAGGCCGCCGGGGATGCTGGATCCTTGGTGAACCAAGCGATCCTCACCAAAGACAATCCCCTGGGAGACGTGCTCTTCGGAGTCGACGACACCTTTCTCTCCCGGGCCCTCGACAACGGGATATTCGCCCAGTACACCTCGGGACTCATCGGCGAAGTGCCAGAGGAGTTGGTCGTCGACCAATCGGAGCGGGTGACACCGATCGACTTCGGCGACGTATGTATCAACTATGACAAGGCGGCTTTCGAGGCGGGGACTCCGTTGCCGGCGACTCTCGACGAGGTAAGTGAACCGCAATACGCGGCCCGCCTCACAGTCCAACACCCCGCCACCTCTTCTCCAGGGCTGGCGTTCATGTTGGCAACCGTGGCCGAATTCGGGGAGGACGGGTGGCTGGACTTCTGGCGGGATCTCAAGCAGGCGGGGACGAGGGTGGCCCCTGATTGGGACACGGCCTACTACGGAGATTTCACCCGTTACGGGGGGTCGAGCTCGATGGTGGTGTCTTACGCATCCTCTCCGCCTGCCGAGGTCTTGTTTGCCGACCCTCCAGTGGACCAGGCGCCGACCGGGGTGATCCATGCGGGTTGCTACCGGCAAATCGAGTTCGCCGGGATTCTCTCAGGGACCGATCACCTTGAATCGGCAGGACGCCTCATCGACTTCATGCTCTCGGTCGAGTTTCAGCAGCAGATTCCCCTCAAATGGTTCGTGTTCCCCGCCAACTCCAACGCCCCGCTTCCGGACGAGTTCATCGCCTACACCATCCTCCCCGAGTCGCCTGCCCGACTCGATCCACGGCAAATAGCTGAGAACCGTGACCGATGGATCTCGGAGTGGGCCAACGTCATGGAGGGGTGATGGGCAAGGTCCGGTGGGGATGGGTCGCCGTCGGTCTGATCCCGACGCTGTTCATCGGATACTTCTTCGTCTACCCGGTGATCCGCATTCTCGCTCTGGGGCTTTCCGAGACGGGAGCCGGGTCAACCGGGTTGGAAGCCAGGCTCGTTCGCATCGGGTGGTTCACCCTATGGCAAGCCACTCTGTCCACGTTGCTCACGCTGGTATTCGCGGCACCCATGACCTGGGCGGTCTCCAGATTCGAGTTTCCAGGGCGCAGGCTCTCGATGGCTCTGGTGACGGTTCCCTTTGTGCTCCCCACCGTTGTGGTGGGAAGTGCTTTCGTGGCTTTGGGATGGCGGGACTCGATCGGTGCCATCCTCGCCGCCCACGTCTTCTTCAACACCGCCGTCGTGGTGAGAACAGTTGGCACACTTTGGTCGCGCATCGATCCCGACCTCGAAGCGGCGGCGAGAATGCTCGGAGCCTCACAGTGGGAGGCCTTCCGCAGAGTGACTCTCCCCCTGCTGAAGCCGGCGGTCGCGGCGTCTGCCGCCATCGTCTTCCTCTTCACTTTCACATCATTTGGCGTCGTCTTGATCCTCGGGGGTTTCAGCTACGCGACCCTCGAAGTGGAGATCTACAGACAGGCGGTCGATCGGCTGGACCTGCCGCTGGCAGCGGCGCTTGCGGTGGTCCAATTGGCCGGTGTGACTGCGGCACTCTGGAGCTACTCGCGGTATCAGGAAAGGCACACCACCCAGTGGGCGATCGCTTCCGAGGGCGCTTTGGCACGTCCTCGCGGGAAAGACCGCTGGCTGGTGCTCGGCTCCGTTGTCGGCACATTGGCTGCGCTGGCGGTGCCGCTCGTGGTACTGGTGTCGCGCTCGTTGGTTGGGGACTCCTACCGAGCCCTGTTTCGGGAGGACCCGGTAGTGGGGGTGCCGATCTCCTCCGTGGGTAACAGCCTTCTCTTTGCCGGTATCGCCACTCTCATCGCCGCGGCCGTGGGATTGATGTCCGCCGCCGTGATCGCAGGCAGGTCGGGCAGGCTCTCCCGTTGGTTCGACCTGACCCTGATGCTTCCGCTGGGCACGTCGGCAGTGACCATCGGGTTCGGCTTCATTGTGGCCCTGGACTGGCCGGTGGATCTCCGGGCAACTCTCATCCTCGTGCCCATCGCACACGCTCTGATCGCGGTGCCGTTTGTGGTACGGAGCACTGTTCCCACCCTGAAGGCCATCCCAGTCGAGCTCCGGGATGCGGCCGCAGTGCTGGGCACCCGGCCTTCCCGCGTGTGGTGGAGGGTCGATTTTCCGATCGCGGCGCGGGCGATCTTCATCGGGGCGGCACTCGCTTTCGTAGTGTCCCTTGGCGAGTTCGGAGCCACCTCATTCGTCGCCAGGCCTGCGACCACCACCATGCCCGTGATGATCTTCAGCCTCCTCTCACGCCCCGGCCAGTCTTCGCTCGGGATGGCGATGGCGATGGCCGTGGTCCTGGCAACCGTCACCGCCGTGATAGTGATATGGATCGACCGTGCCGAGGTCGGCGGTGTGGGCTCGTTCTGATGCTGGGAGTCCAGGACCTGAGCGTTGACCTCGGTGGGCGGCGAATCCTCGATCGAGTGTCGCTAGCCGTTGACCGTCAGCAGATCGTGGCGATCCTGGGCCCATCCGGCTCAGGCAAGACCACACTCCTCAAAGCCATCGCTGGGTTGGTCCCCCTGGCAGGGGGAATCATCACCTGGGACGACGAGGACATTGCCGGTGTCCCCGTGCATGAACGAGGTTTCGGCTTGATGTTCCAGGGCTTTGCCCTCTTCCCTCATCTCACCGTGGCCGGGAATGTCGGCTTCGGCCTCGACCCGCAGGGGCGGGCCGCTCATACGGCCGAAGCATTGGCCATGGTGGGGCTCGCAGGTTTCGAGGATCGAGAGATCTCGGATCTGTCCGGTGGGGAGAAACAAAGGGTGGCCCTGGCCAGGACGCTGGCCCCTAGACCGAGGCTGATAATGCTCGACGAGCCAATGGGCTCCCTGGATCGCCGCCTTCGGGAGCGTCTTGTGGAAGACACCCGAGACTTGCTGGTGTCTGCCGGGGCAACCGCACTGGTCGTCACTCACGATCGCGACGAGGCGGTGAGAATGACCGATCGTCTCGTCTTGATGCGGGCCGGGAGGGCTGTCCAAACGGGAACGCTCGACGAAATCCTGGCTCACCCGGTCGACGACTGGGTGAGCCAGTTCCTCGGTTAGGCGAGCTCGGCCACGAGCGCCGCCAACTCGTTGGCACCGATTCCGTCCTCAGCTGCCTCGCTGAACATCGACCCAAACCTGAAACCGTGTCGGAATCCCCGTTTGAATCTGGGATGGCGGGGGATCTCGTCGCGGGTCAGCTCGCCGTCCTCCCACGCCTCATCAAAATCCTCGCTGAGCAGGTAGTGATCGTCGGGAAGCTGTGAGGCCTCATCTCGAGTGAGGACTCCGTCGGTGAACAGCTCACGGAGCAACTCCCGTTCCGCCATCTTCTCCTCAATGATCTCCTCACGCCTCTCTTCGACTGCACCGAGGATGGCGGCTGCCTGGTTGTCGTCGATCACTCCTTCATCGACCAGCTCCGACAGGACCCCGTCGAGAATGCCAAGCCTGCCCTCGGTGTCGCCATCGTTCTCAGCTGACTCCTGGGCCGACGCGGCCGAAGGGGCTGAGATCGCCGCGGTGGTGAAGCCGGCCGCCACCAGGATCGCTCCTGCGGCAAGCGCAGCAAACACGGACTTTCTCATTGGCTACTCCTTTCCTGATTGCCTCGAATCAGTGTCGGGCCGATTTGTTAGAGGTCGGTGAGGAAGGAGTTCAGAGTTGGTCGGGCTTCAACCGGTCAAAGACTGCATCTTCTCGGTGAACTCGTCGGGAATGCGCCGGGGTTTGCCCTCGAGATCGGTCATCGCTGCGCTGATCTCCAACGTGGCAACGACTTCGTCACCCGTCTTCATCACCTGCCGCCAAGAAGAACGAACCCTGCCCGACTCCTCGATCCAAGTGTGGATGGTGAGCTCCTGCCCGTATCGAGCCGCCGATCGAAAACGTGCGGCCAACTCCACGACCACCATCTGGTAGCCCTTCTCTTTCAAGTAGTCGAGCCCATATCCCATGTCGGAGAGGAACTCGATTCTGGCGGTTTCGAAATACGAGAAATAGTTGGTGTGATTGACGTGGTCGTATGGGTCCAGCTCGTAAAAGCGCACCTTCACCGACGTGGTGTGAACCTTGCGATCGGTTGGCAGCTCCACGGACACCGTTCACCTCGGATCGAGAGCAGCCGAGGCTACTCTCGCCTCGATGAAGGCCTGGCAACTCGCCGACACCAATGGCATCGACTCTTATCAACTGAACGAGGTCCCTGAGCCCGAGCCCGGACCCGGTGAAGTGAGAGTGGCTCTGGAGACATCCGCCCTCAACCATCTCGATCTGTGGGTGTCACGGGGGCTGCCTGCTCCCAAGAGCTTCCCGCATACTGGAGGCGCCGACGGGGCAGGGATCGTGGATGCGGTTGGCGAGGGTACTGCCGGCTTCGAGCCGGGCGACGAGGTCATCATCGACCCCTCCCACTCCTGTGGACAGTGCTCTTACTGCAGAAACGACGAAATCGTCTACTGCGACGACTTTCGGATTCTTGGGGAGCACTCTTCGGGGACCTTCGCCGAGAAAATCGTGATTCCCACAATCAACGCCGTTAGGAAACCTGCCTCACTCAGCTGGGAAGAGTCGGGGTCGTTCGGGTTGGCGAGCGTCACTGCACTGCGGATGCTGGAGAGGGCCCATCTTCGGCCCGGGATGACGATGTTGGTTGTCGGCATTGGGGGCGGCGTGTCGGCCGCGGCCATGGAATTGGGTTTCGGCTTCCGTGCCCACGTGTACGTGACCTCCCGCTCGAAGGACAAGATCGATTGGGCAGTCTCACAGGGAGCCAAAGGTGGGTTCGGCTCCGACTCCGACTTCGGAACGGAGATGGCAAGGCTCGGTGGTGCCGACCTGGTGATCGAAAACGTGGGACCAGCCACCATGGGCCAATCGATGCGAGCCGCCAAACCAGGCGGCAGGATCGCCATTTGTGGCGCTACCTCCGGAGCAAAGATCGAGTTGAGCCTGCCCCGGCTCTTCTTTAAGCAGTTGGAGTTGATTGGCTCTTCGATGGGGAACCACGCCCAGTTTGCCCGTGCCCTCAATTGGATCAGATTGGGCAAGGCACGCGCTCATGTGAGCAAGGTGTTCGGCTTCGACGAGTTGCCGGACGCGTTGCGTTATCTCGACGCCGGCGAGCAAATCGGCAAGGTAGTGCTCAGGCGCCCCGACTAGGCGCCGTCGAACCCCTCACCCCTGGCAGCGGCCATGTCATCAGGATCCGGAGCCGTCGCAACCAATTCTCTGAGGAGACCCTTCACCCGCTTCTCCAGGTCGTCCCTGATGGCCCTCACCTCATCCAATGGCTTCCCGGAAGGATCGTCAAGCTCCCAATCGAGATAGCGCTTCCCCGGAAAGACAGGACAGGTATCCCCGCAGCCCATGGTGACCACGACGTCGGCTGCTCGAACTCCCTCGTCGGTCCATCGCTCGGGTACGGCAGCGGTTATGTCGATGCCTTTCTCCGCCATTGCAGCAACCGCCATCGGGTTCACCGCGTCCGCAGGCTCCGAGCCCCCGGAGAAAACGTCGACGCGACCCTCGGCCAGGTGACGCATGAACCCCGCCGCCATCTGTGACCGGCCTGCGTTGTGGA
>CBDCGI010000003.1:0-107731 GCA_965216725.1 Acidimicrobiia bacterium
GGGCGCGTTTGCCACGATTGGGCTCGGTCTCCTCGGGACGCTGCCTGAGCATCCCCACTTCGAGGTGGGACGGGAGGTGTTCGGAAACATCCCCGATTTCGTCCAGGTTCTGTTCTATGCGGGAGTGGCCGTTCTGATCTGGCTGGCGGCACATCTTCTGGCTTTGCGGGCCGCGGTCTGGGGCAGAGGAGCCTCTGAGAAGCGCACTGGCAACTGGTCGCAGCGGATCAACGACCTCGCAGCGGGCCTCTCGATGAGGACGGTCGGCCGTGACAAGAAGGCCGGGCTGATGCACTCAATGATCTATTACGGGTTTGTCGTGCTCTTCCTGGGGACGGTGACCTTGGAGATCGATCACCTCCTCCCGGCAGACTTCAAGTTTCTGCAGGGCGATGTCTACCTGGGCTATTCGGCGATTCTCGACGCGGCCTCACTCGTGTATCTGGGGGGCCTGGCTCTGGCGGTGCTCGGTAGATACGTGGTGCCAGAGTGGAGGCTACGGTCGAAGACCAAGCCTGAGGACGCACTGATACTGGGTGTTCTCGCTGGAATAGGAGTCACCGGCCTGCTCACCGAGGCAGCGCGCATTGCGCTTGCGGGACGACCCGACCACGAGGTCTGGTCATTTGTCGGATATCCGTTGTCGGACCTGTTACCCGAAGCCTCGGCGGCGGGGTGGCATCAGTTTTGGTGGGTCACCCATGTCGTCCTCTTCGGGTTGTTCCTGATCGTCGTGCCACTCACGAAGTTGCGGCACATGTTGACGTCCCCCGCCAATCTCTTTCTGTCGGCCAGGGACAGGCCCAAGGGAGCGATGCGGGAGATGCCAAACCTTCTGGAGGTCGATGACATCGAAACGGTGGGTGCCTCAACCATCGACGATCTCACCTGGAAACAGCTGTTCGACACCGACGCCTGCACGATATGCGGGCGATGCACCTCGGTTTGCCCGGCCAACATCACCGGCAAGCCCCTCGACCCGCGGGAGATGGTGCTGAAGACCGGGGAGGTGGCTGCGGCCGCAGCCGGAGTCTCACCACCCGTCTCCACGACCGTCGTACTCGCCGACGACGAGTCATTGTTCAGCAGGGTTAGGCCCGAGGAGGTCTTCAGCTGCACGACCTGTCGTGCTTGCGATGAGATC
The DNA here is from genome assembly GCA_965216725.1 of Acidimicrobiia bacterium. Classification (GTDB taxonomy): domain Bacteria; phylum Actinomycetota; class Acidimicrobiia; order Spongiisociales; family ZC4RG35; genus JACZUI01. The sequence goes on from CBDCGI010000003.1 coordinate 1,145, forward strand.
TGTCCGGTGAACATCGAGATAGTCGATCGGATACTGGACATGCGCCGCTACCTCACGCTGATGGAATCCGACTTCCCTACGGAGTTGGGGAAAGCTTTCGTGGCCATGGAGAACCAGTCCAACCCCTGGGGAATGAGCCAGCAGGCACGTGCCGACTGGACGAAAGAACTGGACTTCGAGATCCCGGTGTTGGGCCAGGGAGGAAAGGACAGTGCTGAGTACCTGTGGTTTGTCGGCTGTGCCGGCTCCTTCGATGATCGGAACACCGCGGTCTCGGTGGCCCTGGCGCGGCTGCTTCGCTCGGCTGGGATCGATTTCGCCATCCTGGGCACAGCCGAGCTGTGCAACGGAGACCCGGCCCGGCGTTCAGGCAACGAGTTCGTCTTTCAGCAGCTCGCGCTGCAGAACATCGCCACTTTTGAGGAGATGGGTGTGACCAAGGTCATCACTCAGTGCGCTCACTGCTTCAACACGATCGGAAACGAGTATCCCCAATTCGGCGGCCAATACGAGGTGGTCCATCACAGTCAGCTGCTCGCCGAACTGCTCGCCCAGGAACGACTGGATGTCCCACGCAAGCCCAATGGAGAGAGGAAGAAGATCGCCTACCACGACGCCTGCTACTTGGGCCGTCACAACGACGTCTATGTGGCTCCCAGAAATGTCGTGGGTGCCGCCGAGGATGTGGTGGAGATGCCGCGCCATGGGACCAGGGCCCTCTGTTGCGGCGCAGGTGGCGGCCGCTTCTGGATGGAAGAGAAGACGGGGAAGAAGGTCAACGTGGAGCGGGCGGAGGAGGCGCTTGCCACGGAAGCCGACGAGATCGCGGTCGCCTGCCCGTTCTGTTTTGTGATGCTCGACGACGGTGTCAAGGAACTAGGTCGGGAGGATGTCCCGGTCAGGGATATCTCGATGATCCTCGCCGAAGCACTGGACGTCGGGACCCAAACCATCCGGTGATCCTGCGCCCGACTTTCCTCGTGCTGATGCTCGCCGTGCTGACGGCTTGTGACAGCAGCACGGTGGTGACCACCACCACCTCCGTACCGTCCACGACGACATCCATTGCGGGAGAGGATGAGGGGACTCGCAGGTTCAGGGAATGCTTGGCACTCAACGGCATCGGCATCGCACCGATAGAGACCGACGGCACCGGCAGGCCGCGGCTGGATCTGGCAGTTGAAGGGTTGGACATGAGCGACCCCGAGGTGAGCGGCGCCGTGGCTGCATGTTCGGCCGAGCTCGGGAGCGGCGCTCTCGACCTCTCAACCGATGACCTTCTGCGCCAGGTGGTGATTGGCCAGCTCGAGGAGTTCTCGGTGTGCATGAGAGAACGCGGGATCGAGAACTTCCCTGATCCAGAACCAGGGTTCAACGGGGTGGGGTCGGCCTACTCGGTTGCCGAGATCCCCTATTCCGATCCGGCGCTGGCGGCCGTCGCCGAGGTTTGTAGCCGGCGGGTATTTGCCGAATTCGGTTGATTTCGAGCCTCCTACCATCCGGGGTGATGTCGTTGCCGACACCCACGATTCGCGAGGAAGTCACCGAAGACCAGGACCTGGCCAAGACCTGGCAGGTGATCGTCTGGGACGACCCGGTCAACACCATGACATACGTCGTCTATGTGTTCCGCAAGCTGTTCGGCTTCAGCGAGGAGAAAGCCACGCGTCTCATGCTCCAGGTCCACAACGAAGGCAAGGCCACTGTCGCCGACGGTCCGCGGGAAAAGGCTGAGCTCGACTGCTATCGACTTCATTCTCACGGGCTTTGGGCGACGATGGAGCAAGCGTGACCTCGCGTGTCGGTCTCACCGGGGAGGGAATCGTGTTCGACTTTCCCTCCGAGGAGAGATCGCTGCTAGCCCAGGTTCTGCCACTTCTGGCCGAGGTCGATTCCGACCCGGACGATCCAGGCCACCGACGTCTCAACATCCCTGCATATCTCGACGATCCAGAAGCCAACGCCGAATGGCGGAGGTACATGGGGGCAGATCTCGAGATCGGGCGAGAGGAGGACCGGAAGCGCTTCGAACGCATTCTCAGCGGGGAGGGCCCGGTGGTGGTCACGGAAGAGGAGGCGGGAGCCTTTCTGCGTGTGCTCAACGAGGGCCGTCTCGCTTTCGCGGCGCGACTCGGGATAGAAGTCGCCGAGGATCACGAGAACGTGTCACCCATGGAGAGGGCCGCGCTGGACTATCTCGGATTCGTCCTCGAAGACGTCGCTGTGGCTCTGATGGGTCGTTTGTAAGTCGGCCTGACGCGGGCGGCGGTCACTTCGGTAGGTTCCGATGTTCAGATCGTCGAGTGCGGAGGTAGCTTGGTCGGAGACCCCATCGCAGGCTTGAGCAGTCCGACCGGGGCGCTCGTCTCGGTGTATCTGAATCGGCCCAGTCCGGGGGGGTTTTCGGCTCTGATCACGGACACATTGCGCGCATTGAGAGAACAAGCGCCGCAGCTTCCTAGAAGTGTCCAGAAAAGCCTGCGCCGGGATGGGGAGAGGATCAGCGATCTTGCCAATCGTCTCGAGACCGAAACGGCGCCCGCCTACGCGGTTTTCGCCTCGAGCGACGACGATATCTTCCTCGTCGAAGCTCTGACTCACAGTGTCAAGAGCCAGGCCAGCATCGGCCCCGCTCCTTATCTTCGACCGCTGCGAGCAGCTCCCCGGCCGCTTCGCGCAGGAGTTCTGGTTGCCGACCAGACGGTGGCGCGTGTCTTTGTGAGCAGAGGCGGTCACATCGACGAATTGGGACCACCGATCCGCGCTGATATCGGCAAGCCCAACTACGGCGGGTTTGGGGGCTACTCCGAGCACACAGTCCGTTCCCGGGCCGGTGAGGTGAGCGCGAGGCTGTGGAAAGACGCGGCCAATGTGTTGCTCGCTGAGCATCAACGCCAACCCTTCGATTTCATGGTCGTCGGGTCCCGCGACGAGATCTCGGAGGAGATTGTCAGCCAGCTTCACCCCTATCTCGCCGATCTGTACCGCGCATACGTCGTGCTGGCGCCCCGGGACTTGACCACGAGTCGCCTCGGTTCGGAAATCAAACCTCTCCTCGCCGAGGTGCGCGTCAACCGGCAAGCTGCCCTTGCCGGGAGAGTCCTCGACACCGCGTGGAGTGGAGGACAGGGTGTGCTCGGGCTGAACAAGACTATCGAGGCGGCCAACGCTCAGGCTGTCGACACTCTCGTGGTAGCCGGATGGTTCACCCGCTCGGGCGTAGTCTGCAGCGTCTGCGGAGCGCTCGGGCGTCTCGGCCCCAAGTGCGAGACTTGTGGCGAGAAAGTGCACGACGTCGATGACATTGTCTCCGAGGTGATGGATCGCGTGGTTGCGGCGGGGGGCAGCGTCAACCAGATCCAAGTTGCCTCACCCCTCGACGTCGAAGGGGTCGGCGCGATCACCCGTTATCCGGTCAAGGTGTGAGCGTCTGTAATCTCGGCCGTGATGAGGGACGCACTGCGCACCATCGACACGTGGAAGGCTGAGGGCAAAGCCGTCGCCAAGGCCACGGTGGTGAAGGCGTACGGTTCGTCGCCAAGACCTCCGGGATCGGTGATGCTGGTGTCATCGGATGGCGACATGGAGGGATCGGTGTCCGGGGGCTGCGTGGAGAACGACGTCGTGGTCCGCGCCTTCCAAGTGCTCGACAGCGGCTCGCCTGAGCTGGTCACCTACGGCATCGCCGACGACGAGGCCTTCAGCGTCGGCTTGGCCTGCGGAGGAACCATTCAGGTCTACATCGAGCCGTGGTAGAGACCGCCGCAGCCCAAGCAGTGGGGCATCTCGTCGAGACCGACGGCTGGGGAGTCTCGATCACGGTGATAACTGGAGAACGGGAGGGGCAGAAGGCCGTCGTGGACGGGTCGGGCTCGATCATGGCCGGATCACTGCCCGAGCATCTCGTCGAGCCGGCAATCGCCGACGCGATGGCTCTTATGAGGGTGGAGAAGTCAGTTTCTCTCGGCTATGGGTCCGACGAAGTCTTCTTCGAAGTGATCGCGCCGAGACCGTATCTGTTTGTTTTTGGTGCCGTCCACATCGCTCAGGAGCTCACTACTCATGCCTCGCTTCTGGGGTACCGAACCGTTGTCGCAGACCCCAGGGCGGCGTTTGTAACTGCCGAGAGGTTCCCGCAGGTCGATGAGTTGAGGGTGGGCTGGCCCGGAGACGTTTGCGATGCGAGCGAGCTCGACCGACGCACGTTCATCGTTGTGTTGACTCATGATCGCCGTTTCGAGGATCCGTTGTGGCCGATCGCTCTCAACTCCGACGCCCGCTACATCGGTGCCATGGGCTCGAAGAAGACCACGGCCCGGCGGAGGGAACGGCTTCTTTCCGACGGGTTCAGCGAAAACCAGGTGAACCGAATCCATGGTCCTGTGGGTCTGCGCATCGGGGCGAGGACGGCCGGGGAGACGGCGGTCGCAATTGTTGCCGAGATGATCACGGCCCGGTATGCCGCCGATGAGGAATTGGCACTGACCGGCGTGCCTCTTAGGCCTTGAGCCGAGACCACTACGGTCATTGCGAATGCGCATAGCTGCCCTGGTTCTGGCCGCAGGTGGATCCAGTCGTCTCGGCCGCCCCAAACAATTGGAGCCGTGGGGTGAGAGGAACCTTCTCGAGCACGTTGTGGCCAAGACCATCGACTTCGAAGTCGAAGAGGTGTGGGTGGTGCTGGGGAGCGACTCAGATTTGATCCTGGGCGAATCCGACCTCGGCGACGCTGGGGTCATCGAGAATCCAGAGTGGAAGGATGGAATCGCCTCTTCGCTCCGAGTGGGTCTCGACACGTTGACCCGCAAGTCGAGGTGTGATGCCGCTCTGATCGTCATCGGGGATCAACCCGACATCTCTGCGGACGTAGTCTCGAGGCTGGTCGAGGCACACGACAGGAGTGGGCTTCCCGTGACCATTCCCAAGTACCGGTACAGCTGGGGCAATCCAGTGATCGTCAGCGCTTCATTGTGGCCCCGTCTTATGTCGCTGGAGGGAGACGAGGGTGCGGCAAGGCTGTGGCATGCGCATCCGGAATGGGTCAACGAGGTTTGGTTTCCCGACGCTTCCCCCCGAGATGTGGATACAGAGTCGGACGTCACCGATCTTCGCCCACGACCCGGTTCTTGATTGCTCTCATTCGTATAGAGTCGCCGGTCTGAGCGGATCGGAGTGACTGCAGAAGAATGGCGAGAGTCGATGAGGTCGCCGGCGTCGACCACAAAACGGCAACCAAACTTCGCAAGGCCGGAGTCAAGACGGCGCGAAGCCTGGCGGAGAAGGCATCTACTCCCAAGGGAAGAAACGAGCTGTCCAAGGCCACAGGATTGTCCGGGCGTGACCTTCAGCTCTGGGTCCATCATTGCGATCTGCTTCGGGTGAGGGGAGTGGGAGCCGAGTATGCCGAGCTTCTGGTAGCCGCCGGCGTGGACACCGTCAGAGATTTGAGACGAAGGAACCCAACCGCGCTGGTGGCGAAGATTATTGGCCTGAACGGCTCGAAGAAGGTCGTTCAGCGTCTTCCAACGGAGTCGATGGTCGAGAGTTGGATCGAGAGCGCCAAAGACGTCGAGCCGACCCTGTAGGCAAGGCCGGCCCGACGGGTGTTGGTTGGTTAGGAGGCTTGCTTGGTAGCCGTGGTGCTCTTGGCAGCAGGCTTCTTGGCCGCGGTGGTCTTGGCCGTGGTGCTCTTGGCAGCAGGCTTCTTGGCCGCGGTGGTCTTGGCCGTGGTGCTCTTGGCAGCAGGCTTCTTGGCCGCGGTGGTCTTGGCCGTGGTGCTCTTGGCAGCAGGCTTGGTTTCGGCTTTGTCTTCGGTCTTTGCCTCGGTCCCTTCCGGCCGGAATGAGGTCTTCCAGGTGGCCAGCATGTCTTCGAGCTGGTCACGCAGTTTGCTGACCTGATCTTTTGCCTGGTCGAGATCGACCCTGGACGTGATGTCCTCGACGACTTTCTGGTCACTTATACGGCCGACGACCTTCTCGCCCTCAACGGCCCAGCCGTCGATGGCCTGCTCGAGGTTCTTGCCGTATCCGCTCGCCTGCTCGCCCAGCTTGTTGCCGACTTCTCCAACCTTCTTGGCCGCGACGACGGGGGCGCCGACTGCGGCGTAGAGGATGTTCTTTGCATCCATTGCTCTTACTCCTGTCCTTTTGGTTGCCCGGACCCGCTCTGGGTCAGGGCCTGGTACATGTCACGAAGCACCTTTTTCTGACTCGGGCTCAGCCTCTCGTCCGCAGCGATGGCGTCGGCGACGGTCGGCATCGCCAACTCCTCGTCGATGAGCCCCGCCTGCGCATAGAGGCTGTTTGCCGATATCTCCAGTGCCCGAGAGATGCGCTTGAGGATCTCTGCGGAAGGTTTGCGGATTCCTCGCTCGATCTGGCTCAGGTAGGGGTTCGATATCCCCGCTGATTCGGCCAGTCGCCGCAAGGAGAGGTTCGCTCTTTCCCGCTGCTCGCGGATATAACCCCCGAGATCCCGGTGCTTGCTCTCGTTCATCTCCAATAAGCCTAGAGCAAGCTGCTAACAATTGCAAGCACAGTGCTTGCAGGCGGTCCTTAGCTCAAGGTGGTCCCGATGGCCTCGCCTATGAACCAGGCGAACAGGCCTCCGATGCCGGCAACCACCATGTTCTCCAGGCCCGATTTGACCAGGCTGACTTTGGCCACCTTGGCTTTGACCACGCCTACCACGAACAGCCCGGTGAGAGCCAGGATGGCTGCCAGGGTCAGTGCGGAGCCCGTCTCTTCGAACAGTAGAAAGGGGATGACCGAAGGCAGTGACCCCGCCAGGAACAGGAGACCCGACATCGCCATGGCCACATAAGGAGACCGACGCTCGGATTCGACGACACCGAACTCGAGCGATTTCATCGCTCCCAGCAGCGCCTCATCGGAGCGGTCGAATGCGGACACGATCGTATCTAGGTCATCTTCGGCAATCCCCATGTCGCGGAACATCCCCCGGAGCTGGGTCAGTTCGGCGGCGCGGTGGTCCCTGATGTGGATTCTCTCCAGGGCCAACTCGGCCTCGAGAACTTCATCCTGGGATTTTGTGGCGAGGTACTCGCCCGCAGCCATCGACACCGCACCTGCCATTGCGCCGGCAACGGCCGTGAGGAGCACTTGATCGACCTCGAGGCCTCCTCCCACGACGCCGACAACGAGCAGGAAAATGGAGACCAGTCCGTCGTTGACGCCGAGGATGATGTCTCGCCAATACTGGCGGGAGTCGCCGATGTGGGGCTCGTACTCGGTTGTTCCCGTTGATTTGTGATCCGGTGACATCGCAGTCGATGGTACATGGGCGAGGGCCGGAGCTACCGTGGATTGGGAACAGCCCATGATCGTCGTTCTCAAGCCGCGTTCGGGTCCCGATGAGGTCCAGTCGGTCCTGGATCTGCTGTCGGTCGCCGGAGTCGAGGCCCACACCGCTCACGATCACGACCATCTCGTGGTAGTGGCCCCTTCTGCACCATCTGACGTTGTGGCAGCCGTTGTCGGCCTGGATTACGTCGAGCGGGTAGTTCGGACCGAGGGCCCCGGCCAGCTTGTCTCCTCTTCGTACGACTCGCGACGCACGGTCGTCGACGTCTCGGGAGTTGCTGTTGGAGGGGACACGTTTGTTGTCGTCGCCGGGCCTTGCGCCGTCGAGAACCGCGATCAGTTGTTGGAGACCGCGCGTGCCGTAACGAGTCACGGGGCCCGACTGTTGCGGGGCGACGCATTCAAGCCACGAACTTCTCCGTACTCGTTTCAGGGATTGGGTGAGGATGCGCTGAAGATGCTCGCCGACGCGCGGGAGGCCACGGGCCTGCCGTTTGTGGCGGAAGTGCTCGATCCGCGAGATGTTGAGCTTGTTGCCTCCTATGCGGACATGATGAGAGTCGGGACCCGGAACATGTCGAACTACGCCCTTCTCGCCGAATTGGGGCGCCAGACCAAGCCTGTCATGTTGAAACGAGGCAGAACCGCGACCGTGGACGAGTGGCTGAGCGCGGCCGAGCACGTCTATAGGGAAGGAAACTCCAGTGTCGTGCTCGTCGAACGTGGGATTCGGACCTTTGAGTCGGCGACTCGCAACACGCTGGACATATCTGCGGTGCCGCTTGCTCGCAGTCTCACGCACCTTCCCGTCCTCGTCGACCCCTCCCATGCGGCCGGACGCGCCGACCTGGTCCTCCCACTTTCCAGGGCCGCCATGGCCGCCGGAGCCGACGGGTTGTTGATCGATGTTCATCCCCAACCCGCGTCGGCTTTGGTGGACGGCGACCAGGCCCTTCGACCGGATCAGTTCGCGGACTTGATGGGTGAGTTGGGCGCGATGGCCGCGGCCCTCAGGATCAGGTTGTGATTTAGATCTCTCGGGCCAGGGTCGTCATCGCGGCCACGCCGGCCCGGATGCCGACACCAATCGTCGCTTCGTCGAGAGTGAAGCCAGGTGAGTGAAGGTCGTGCCCGCTGCCCGAGGTCCCCAGCCGGAGAAGGGCCCCTGGTATCTCGGTCAGGTAGCTGGAGAAGTCCTCGCCGCCCATGCTGGGCTCGGTGGGCTGGATAGCCTCGTCACCGAGCAACTCGGCGATACCGCGTGCCGCCAGGTCCACAATGGAGCGGTCGTTCACGACGGGGCGAATTGCCTGCACGTAGCCAATCTCGTAGGTGGCGCCGGTCCCCAGCACGAGGGAAGCCACGGCCTTGTCCACCAGCCCCGGCAAGGCTTCCCAGAGCTCGGTGTCGAGCGTGCGAACAGTGCCCTCGAGGTCGACCCGGGCCGGGATCACATTTCCCGACTTCCCACCGTGAATCGAGCCAAAGGCTATGGATATGGCACTCCGAGGATCAACTGTGCGCCGGATGAACCTCGGTAACTCGTGGACCACGCGGGCAGCTTCGGCGATGAGGTCCACTGTCTTGTGCGGGCGGGCGGTGTGGCCGCCGGGGCCCTCGAGGGCGATCATGAATTTGTCGGCACTTGCAGTTATCGGCCCCGATCTCACTCCTATGACGCCAGTCTCGGCCGAAGGATCGACGTGAAACGCGAGTATCGACTTGATGCCTCGTATGAGGCCTTCGGCGACGAGCTCCTCGGCACCGCCCGGCGAGGCCTCTTCCGCCGGCTGGAAGATGATTCGGATCCCGGCGCCGGGGTCGAGCTCTCGCAAGGCTAGGGCGATCCCGAAAGCGATTGCCGCATGTGCGTCATGGCCGCACGCGTGCATCCATCCGGGGTTGAGGGACCTGGGGACATTGCCTTCGGGCTCCAATATCGGCAACGCATCGAGGTCGGCTCGAAAAGCCGTGGTCGGGTTGTCCCCGATATCCAGCCATAGCCCAGTGCCCGGCTTGCGATCGTGGTAGGCCATCCCGTTCTCGTCGAGAGAGGCGGCGATCAACGCAGTGGTTTGGAACTCTTTGTACGCGGGCTCGGGATGGCGGTGGAGCAGATGCCGCAGTTCGACGGCCCTGGGGAGCACGCTCGCAACCACCTCCGAGAGCCGTTCGGAGGGGACCATGAGTTCAGGCTAGCCCTGACCGTCTGTGATATGCGGCGGGTCCTGTCCAGTGGGACGGGTGCAACATCGGCTCAGTAGAAGCGCCGCTCGAATACTGCCCGCGCTCGTCGTGTCACACGCCGATACTCCTCCCGCAGGTCTGAAGCCTTGCTGTACGAAAGCGATGACGCGAGCTTGCCCAGTGCGATCGGATCGGTTGGCAGCGAGTCCGATGCCCGTCCCAGCATGAGATGGAGCCGGAGCCGGACTCGGTTACAGAACTCGTAAGCGTCGACGAGAGCCCGATGCTCGCCCGTGTTGAGAACCTCGGCGTTTTTGAGCGCAGCTAGCGCGTTGATGGTTCCCTGGGCGCGTAGCGTCGTGTCTCGGCCGGCGTGTTGGAGCTGGAGCAGCTGGGTCAGGAACTCCACATCGCTGAGTCCTCCCCTGCCCAACTTGAGGTGGTAGTCGGGGTCTTCCCCAGGCGGTATTCGCTCGTTCTCCACGCGCGCCTTGATGGATCTGACCTCGAAAGCAAAGGCCTCGGGCAGCTCTTCACGCCAAACCACGCTTTCCACGATGGAGTTGAATTCGGCGGCCGTTTCCTGGTCGCCCGCCACGGGACGGGCCTTGATCAATGCCAGCAGTTCCCAGGGCTGGGCCCACTCGCCGTAGTAGCGCATATAGCCCTCCAGGGATCGGGCCACCGGCCCCGCTTTTCCTTCAGGCCTCAAGCCGGTGTCCAATTCATAGGCGTCGCCGTGCCGGCTCGGCTCGGACAAGATTTGGTTGAGATCCGCCGCTGAACTAAACGCCTGCTCGGCTGTTCCTGGCTCGCGGTATGCGTAGATCAGGTCGAGATCTGATTCGTACGAAAGCTCCTGGCCTCCCCACCTGCCCATGGCGATCACCAGGAAGCCCGGGCAGGGGTTGGTCGTCGACAGCGCTCCTTCGATCGCCGCGTCAGCCGTGTCTGACAACGATCGCATCGTCACCGGAGTCGGGGCATCGTTGAGGACGTCTCGCGCCGCGATGCGGAGTTTCCTCCGCCGGACGAATCGCCGGATGGTGCCGATTCGCGCATCACGGTCAGGTCTGGAGTCGATCAGGCCCCTGAGTCGGGAGCGGGCGCCGTCCAGGTCACGGACCTCATCGATCCGGGCGTCGTCAGCCAGTCTCGGAGTGAACTCCGGGATGCGATCGATGAGCGTTCCCAGGAGATGGCCGCTGCCGAGCAGCATGCATAGCCTCTCGCCCGCAAGCGGGTTGGTCTGGAGAAGAGATACCAGGTTCGCGTGGTCTGGAGTGTGGCTGAGCAAAGCCCTGAGCTGGGACAGACCCATGTCGGGGTCAGGGGACAGCGACAGCCAATCGAGCATGAGAGGCAAGAGCTGCCGCATAACCCTGGAACGTCGGCTGGTTCCGGCCGTCAAGTCGCCGAGGGCACGTGTGGCGGCCTTGGTGTTGGTGAATCCCAAGCCTTGAAGGCGCAGAGCGGCGTTGCTCGGGTCCAGCCTTGCAGTGGGTGACCCGATCAGCGCGTCGAGGATGGGCCGGAAGTAGAGACGCTCGTGGATGTCCCGGACACCGGAGCGTACCTCAGAGAGCTTCTGCAGCAAGGAGTCGCCTGCCGGCGCGGGAAGGCCGAGAGAGCGACCGATGCGGTCGAGATCTTCATAGTCGACGGGCAGCTGGTGAGTTTGGCGCAACTCCCAGAGTTGGAGTCTGTGCTCGAGGCCGCGGAGAAAGCGATACGCCTCGGCCAAGTCGGCAGCGTCGGATGCATCGATCAGGCCGCTGTCGCGGAGCGCCCCGATGGCGTCGAGAGTGGCGGGGACTCGAAGCTCGGGATCAAGTCGTCCGTGAACCAACTGCAGGATTTGCACCGTGAACTCGATATCCCGGATGCCTCCCCTGGACCGCTTGATGTCTGCCGGATCAGCGGTGGCCTCAGCGCGTTCCTTCAGCTTTCGGATGCTGCGGAGGGCGTCAGGTTCGAGACCCTGCTCCCACACCACCTCCTGTGCCAGATCCAAGAACTGGGCGCCGAGCCTGTGATCCCCGGCGGAGAAGCGCGCCTTCAGCAGCGCTTGAAGCTCCCAGGCATCACCCCATTCGGAGTAGTAGCGCCGATAGCTGGCCAGACTTCGAGACAGGGGCCCGCGAGAGCCTTCGGGCCTGAGGTCGGCGTCGATTGTCAATGCCGGGCCGTCGAAGGTCTGGGAGCCGAGCGCCGACATCAGGCGGCTGGCGACCAGGTGCGCCGTCTTGCGAGCCTGCTCGGGGTCGAGGTCACCGTGGTCATGGACGAAAACCAGGTCGACGTCGGATGCGTAGTTGAGCTCTCGAGCTCCCCATTTCCCCATTGCGATGACGGCGAACGGGAAGGCATCGACATGGGGTGACTCGCTGGCGGCAGTCTCGAGAACCCGGATTAGGTGATCAGCGACGATCGCGTCGATGGCGTCAGAGAATCGAGCAACCGAGAGCTCCAACGTGGCTTCTCCGGCTAGATCGTCGCCGGCGATGCGGGCTATCTCCGACCGCAGCTGCAGCGTTACCGAGTGCTGAGGGCTGCGACCGTCCAGCAGATCAGGCACAGCAGCGATCGATCGCGCCATCTGGCGGCTATTCGCGGCCAGCACGGCGATCATCTTTCGCTGCCTCTCCTCCTCGAAGCGCTCTGGGGCGGCGGCCACGATCGGCGCTATCCGATCCCACGTTCCGAGCGGGTCAGGGCCGCTGTTGACGATCGTCGCCAAGTCATCCAATGCCGGTGGTGAGAGCCCGGAGAGGATGGTTTCGGCCGCAGCGGGCGCCGGAGCTGTCGAATCGCCGTCGAACACAATCATCAGGGTAAGGCGGCGTATCGTGAGGCCATGCCGTTGCGTGTAGCCGGTGCCCAGATGAATCTCGTTGTGGGTGACATTGCGGGCAACACCAATCGAATTCTCGAAGCGCTCGAATGGGCCGAGACCAGGGACGCCGACGTTCTGCTGGTGCCCGAGATGGCGGTCAACGGGTACCCGCCGGAAGACTTGGTTCATCGTGACGACTTCATTGACGCAGGCCTCGAGGCCGTCACGGAGATTGCAAGGGCGACGAGGTCCACCACGGCGGTGGTCGGCTTCGTCGATCGGGTTGTGCCCGGCAAGGCGTCCTCGGGCGACTCCGTCGAGCGAGTCGTCGCCAATGCGGCAGCGATCTGCCAAGACGGCCGGGTCATCGGGGTCTATCACAAGGTCCTGCTGCCCAACTACGGCGTCTTCGACGAAGACCGCTATTTCAAGGAAGGTGGCGACCCCGACAAGCTGTGGGATGTCGGCGGTGTCGCTGCTGGGGTTTCTATCTGTGAAGACATCTGGAGTGCTGATGGTCCGCCTCTGGCCCAATCCAAATCTGGGGCAAGGGTCCTGCTCAACATCAACGCTTCCCCGTTTCACCGTGGAAAGGCCGCTGATCGTGAGGCCATGCTCGCTCGACGCGCTGCCGCAGGAGGATGTCCCGTTGTATATGTGAACCTGATCGGCGGTCAGGACGAGCTGGTCTTCGATGGTGCCTCGCTTGTGATTGCCCCATCCGGGGAGATCATCCATCGCTCGCCGCAGTTCGAGGAGGATCTGTTTGTCGTGGACGTCCCCCTGTCGGGTGAGGAAGTGATCGGTGGCCGCATCACCCCACTATGTGATGCTCCCGAAGAGGTCTACCGGGCTCTGGTCGTTGGGCTCCGCGACTACGTGTCGAAAAACGGATTCGACTCCGTCGTCATCGGCCTCTCCGGGGGCATCGACTCGGCGCTCACCGCGGCAGTGGCTGCCGATGCGCTCGGCCCGGAAAACGTTTGGGGACTGGCGATGCCGTCACGGTTCTCGTCGGACCATTCGATCGAGGACGCCTCACGATTGGCAGAGAACCTCGGGACCAGATTCGACGTTCTGGCGATCGACTCCATCCACAAAGCGTTCACTGATGTGCTGGAGCCTCTATTCACGGGCACGGAGTTTGGCCTTGCCGAAGAGAACATCCAGGCCCGGGCACGTGGCGCGTTACTGATGGCCGTATCCAACAAGTTCGGCCCGATGGTGATTGCCACCGGCAACAAATCTGAGATGGCCGTTGGCTACGCCACCCTCTACGGGGACATGGTCGGGGGCTATGCGGTGCTCAAAGATGTCTTCAAGACACTCGTCTACGAGCTCGCAAGATGGCGAAACAAAGACGACGAGGTGATTCCGCAGCGCTCGATCGACAAGGCTCCCTCCGCTGAGCTGCGACCAGGTCAGAAAGACAGCGACACGTTGCCGCCTTATGACCTTCTCGACCAGGTGCTGGAAAGGCACGTCGAAATGGATCAGGGAATCGATGAGATTGTTGCCGGTGGCTACGAGCGTGAGCTGGTGGAGCAGGTTGTGTCCATGGTGGCCCGAAACGAGTACAAGCGGAGGCAGGCCGCACCCGGTGTGAAGATCACCACCAAAGCGTTCGGCAAAGACCGTCGTCTTCCGATCACCAATCGATATCGACCGCAGTCGAGATGAAGGTCCTGGTCAACGGTGAGGCCGGCGACGGCCGTTTAGACGTGACCTCGAGCGCAGTGATGCGGGGTGACGGCTGTTTCGAGGCGATCAGGGTGTATAGCGGCGTGCCCTTCGAGGCCCACAGGCATCTTTCGCGACTGGAATCGTCTGCCGACAAGCTCGGAATCTCCCTCCCCGTACGAGCAGATCTGAAGCAATGGGTCGATGAAGTGGCGGCAGGCGAGGAGTCGGCCATCGTCAGAGTCTTGGTCACCAGGGGCCAGGTGACCGCTTCAGTCCCCGCTCCGGAAGTCGTGGTCTTTGCCCACCAGTTCGTCCAACCGGACGGACCGATGAGGATTCTGCCCGTTTCGGCTCCCTGGCTCGCCACCGGGTGGGCGCTGGCCGGAGCCAAGACGCTCTCGTACGCCCCCAACGTATCCGCTTCCCGGGCAGCCAGGTCCGAGGGGTACGACGACGCCTTACTCACATCCCGGGATGGGATGATTCTGGAAGGGCCAACATTCTCGGTTGGCTGGGTGGTCTCGGGGCGACTCGAGCTTCCTTCGCTCGAACTCGGAATCCTCGACTCGGTAACACGCCAGCTGGTGCAGGAGGACGCAACGAGTATCGGGGTCGAGGTTGCGCAGGGAGCGTGGCGATACTCCCGGCTCGAGAAAGCATCCGAGGTTCTGGTCATGTCCACCGTCAGGGAGGTACAGCCGGTGGCGGCAGTCGGAGAACTGGATTTCGAGTCGGGTGAGTTGACGGAGGCTCTTCGTCTGGCCTTTGCTCAGCGCACCGGCAGGGGGGTGTCGGGGCAAGGGTCGACCTCGGCGAGCCCGGCCCAGGAGACAAGGAGATAGGCGGCTTCAGCCCTCGTGAGAAGCGCCGAGTCGTCGTAGGAGAGCTGGCAGTCTCCAAGCGTTCCAATGAACCTGAGATATGCCATTGCCGAATCGGCCTCGGGAAGGGCGATCAGCTCCTGTTCTGGGGCAGTGGCGAACACACCATCTGACGAACGGAGGTTTCGGGCTGTTGCGGCGGCGAGGCGGGATAGCTCAGACCGTGTCAGCCAGTGAGGCTCGCAGCGCAGATCCTCACAACCAGCCATCTTCTTGACAACGAAAGGCGCTGGAGTGGGGTCTCCGTGGATCGCCTCGACACCGTATGAGCCGGCCGGAAGCTCCACACCCTCATCCAGGATTGCCGACACCACTGAGGTCAGGTCTCGGGTGTCGGCCAGGGCGTTGGGGCAGGTGGCAAGGCCAGAATCATCACACGCCCACAGAATCCCTTTTGCCGCCAGGACCATCGTGGCGATGCGGTAGGGATGGTCGAGGTCGTCGATGATGTCTGTCTCGACATCCTGGCTGGCGACCTGGAGGCTGTCGCCGGCATCGATGGGCTCGCCCCCTGGCTCGATCAGCTCGAAATGGAGGTGCGGCTTGGAGGTGTCCTCTGCGTTGCCGGAGTCGCCGACCCATCCGATGACCTCACCCGCCGTGATCTCGTCTCCAGGCTCGAGATCGATCCGGACTCCATGACTCAGGCCATCATCCGTGCCGTAGCTGTCGTTGTTGAGATGGACGTAGAGACTCGACCAGCCGTCGTCATGCCGTATCGATGCCCAGCAGCAATCACCAGTCGTTGGATCGTTGTGGATTGAGGAGATCACCCCATCGCTCACCGCCAACACCGGAGTCAGTTTTGATGCGGCTATGTCGGTGCCATGGTGGAGCCTGGTCCCATTGTCCCGTGGGTCGCCGAGGTCCGAAATCACCCGTCCCCGCTCGGCCAGGGGGTAGGCCATCGGGTAGACGAACGGCTCGCACTCCGGCTCCAGAAGACCCTCCTCATCAGGCTGTGTGTCGTCACTCGAAGTGGTCGAGTCCGGAGCCATTGTCGTCGTGTCGGGCTCAGTGGTGGTCGATACGGCGCTGGTGGTCGTGGTGGACGCCTCGGTGGTCGTGCTCTCGGCGACCGTGGTGGTGGTGACGGGCGCCTCGGTTGTGGTGGTCACTTCTGTGGTCGTCGTCGATTCTTCGTCTGGGACCGGTTCGACGAGGTCTGAGATGGTGATCGGAGCACACGACTCGGCGGCATCTGCACTGCCTGAGAACTCGAAGGCGACGGCGCCGAGTAACAAGATCGCCACCACGGCTAGTGCCCCCGCACCCAATCTCGCCACCATGTTTGCAAGGATAACCAAATCGACCCGGCCGGGAACCGGCGAAACCCGAGTTACGTTGGTGGTGACATGAGAGGCTTCAAATCACTAGTCCCCCTGGCTTTGCTGCTCGCCATGGCCCTGGTCACGGCCGCTTGCGACAGTCCGGACGCTGAATTGTCCACCACAACCTCGGTTCTGTCAGGAGGATCAGACGGCACCGATGGCGGCGACAGCGAGCCCGACGGCGAGGTGACGAGCACCACGGCGAGCGATCCCGGTTCCGAGACGCCAACCACCCTCCGTGGCTCCAATGTGGACAGCTACGAGGTAATCGCACGCGAGCCGGGCGATGGAGGGGAGATTCTGTACATCGTCATCCCCCAAGCCGACTACACCGACGTCGATCTCGAGAACTTCGTCGGAGATCTGATTCTGTCCGGTCAAGTCTCCTGGGGCGCCGAGATTTTCGACGACGTTCTCGCCCTGGAGGCGTATCGGCTCGACGAGGCGGAGCGCACCGAGGAGCAGACGGAGCTGATCGGCCAGCACCACTTCGCCACAGTGGCCACCGGAGACACTCTCATCTTCAGAGGGCCTTTTGAGGCGTCTGGCCAGCTGATCATCGGTAGCTGAACCCGGGGCGTCGGGTGGAGGGGCGGTCTAGAGGAGGGCGGCGGCGATCAACAGGAAGCCTCCGAAGCCGACGACGTCTGTGATCAGCGTCAGGAAGATCGACGAGGCGAGTGCCGGGTCCTGACCCAAAGCTCGCAACGCAACCGGGATCGCCGAACCGGCGGCGGTCGCGATCACCAAGTTGGCGAGAGCGGCTATGCCGACCACCAGAGCCACATCGACTGGATTCGACGACGTGGTGAACACCCCAGTGTCCAGAAGCAGGTAGGCGATCAAGAAGGACACTCCCGCCAGGAGCGATCCGTTGAGCAGGCCGACTCCGGTCTGTCGGAGAAGGATGCCGGGGACCCTGGTTCCCGGCACGTCGTCGGAGGCGAGGGAGCGGATCATCACGGCCAGGCTCTGATTGCCACCATTCCCTCCCAATAAGGCGACCACCGGCATCAGGGCAGCCAGCACCGGCTCGTCTGAGATCACTCCGGTCTGCTGCTCTATCACCCACGCCACGATGAGGGCAAGAAGGAGGTTGACCACCAGCCACGGCGATCGCATCCGGAAGGACCGCCACACGTCGGTGTACACCGTTTCCTCGACGCCGGCGCCGACGGCGGCAGCGAAGTCCTCGGTCGCCTCGTCCTGGATCGCTTCGATGACCGCCTCGTTGGTCACCTTGCCCAGCAGCCTTCCGGCGGCGTCGACGATGGGGATGCCGAGCAGGTGGTACCTCTGACAAATCTCCGCCACCTCCTCCCGATCGGTCAGCGGTGTCACCGAGATCGGCTCGACCATCACCTCGTCGAGGGACGTACCTGGCCGGTTGAAAACCAGGTCGCGGAACGAGATGACTCCGCGCAGCACACGATCGTCATCGACCACGTAGACGTAAGAGAGGTCGTCGTATTCATCACGGAGTTGACGGATGCGTTCGACCGCCTCTCCGGCGGAGAGTCCTAGAGGCAGTGCTGCGATCTCCGTGCTCATCAGTCCGCCGGCGGTATCGGTGGGGTAATCCAGCAGGCGCCGGAGCTCCCGTTCCACCTCGTCGTCGACCAGCGCCAGCACTTCTTCGGTCAACTCCTGGTCGAGCTCGTTGAGGAGGTCCGAGCCGGTCTTGGAGCTCATCTCGGAGACGGCGGCGGCTAGCTCGGGAGCGGGCAAATCCTCCACCAACGCGGCGGCCAGCTCAGGAGCTATCTCCTCGAGGATCTCCGCAGCGTCGTCAGCGTCGAGCTCCTGCAGTAGGTCGGCGACCTCGTCTTCGGGGAGCTGCTCGAGGATGTCCGCCGCGTCACTCGGTGCAGCTTCTGCCAGCGCTTCCCACTCTTCAGGGCGAGCATCCAGATAGTCGGCGACCTCCTGCCGGTCGCGACGGGCGGCAGCCAGCAGGGCGCGGGCGTAGTTGCGCGGGCTTCTGAGTCGGAGTCTCAACCTTGGCCCCTAGTGGAGAACGAGGGGGAGGCTAACCCCGGTCAGCCCTCGTACGGGCGAATGGCCTTGATCTCGACTGTGAAGGTGCCGCCTGGAGCGTCGTAGTCCACGGTGTCGCCGATGGAGGCACCGACCAGGGCACTGCCAAGGGGGCTCGTAGGTGAAGCGAGGAGGAATCCCGGGACCTTGTTCTCCTGGGGGGCGACGAAGTACTCCATCTCGTCTCCGTCGGAATCGATGACGGTTACCACGCTTCCGACTTCCACCTTCCCGGTGTCGGCAACCTCGCGCACCTCGGCCGTGTTGAGCAGGTGATCCAACTTGCGAATTCGAGCCTCCATGAGGCCTTGGTCGTTCTTGGCCGCGTCGTAATCGGCGTTCTCCCGCAGGTCACCATGCGAGCGAGCTTCAGCGATTCGCTCTTCGATCTCACGGCGGCCGGTGGTCTTGAGCTGCTCGAGCTCGTCTTGCATGCGCGCAAAGGCGTCGGGCGTCAAAAAGGTGGTGTTCTCAGACATGAGAGAGGTGAAGGCTACCCCCCGTTCGGTGCAATGGGTAGATGGGCTGGGCGGGGACATGACCCGCATAACCTGACGTCATGACCGACATCCGACTCACTGGGTACTCCCACGGAGCGGGCTGAGCCTGCAAACTCGGGCCCTCCGAGCTGGCGCAGGTCTTGCGCCCTCTACGTGACCATCCCGCTGCTTCCCACCCCGACTTGATTGTCGGTGTGGGTACGGCCGACGACGCCGGCGTCTTTGCGCTGGGGGATGGACGCGCTCTGGTGCAGACAGTGGACATCTTTGCCCCTGTCGTCGACTCGGCCTATGACTGGGGCCGGATTGCCGCCGCTAACGCGCTCAGCGATGTCTACGCGATGGGAGCCGGGCCCCTGACCGCTTTGCAATACCTGGGGTGGCCCCGTGACGACCTGCCATTCGAATTGGCTGAGGAAGTCGTCCAGGGAGGGTTGGACGTGATGGCGACCGCCGGCTGTACCGTTGTCGGCGGCCACTCGATCGATTCTCCTGAGCCCCACTATGGCTTTGCAGTCACGGGCGTTGCGGAGCCCGATCGCATTTTCACCAACCAAGGGGCACGACCCGACGACTCCCTGGTGCTGACCAAACCCTTGGGCTTGGGAATCATCACCACGGCGATCAAGAGAGGCAAGTGCCCCCCGAGGCTTGCACGTGAAGCCGTGTCTGTGATGGCTGAGCTCAATCGTGATGCCGCGGCGGCCGCACTCGAGCTGGGCCCATCGGCGGTGACCGATGTCACCGGATTCGGGCTTCTCGGGCACCTCCAGGAGATGATCGCACCGTCGTCCATCGGCGCCGAGATTCAGTTCGGGAAAGTGCCTGTCCTGGATGGGGTGGCCGGGCTGGCGAGAGAGGGAATGTGGCCGGGAGGCTCCGCCCGCAATCGGAATCATGTCAGTGATTACATCCAGACCGACCTCGACGAGATCGCTGTTCAAATCCTCAGCGATGCTCAGACTTCGGGCGGGCTCCTGATAGCAATCGATCCCGCGGGCGCAGCCTCGCTGGTCGACAAACTGGAGGGAGCCGTCGTCATCGGCCGCATCAAACAGGCGCCCGGGATCACCATCTTGCGGTAGCGGCGGGGCTCGGCAAACCTTAAGACGATGATCCCGTCCCAACGACTGGAGTCGATCGCCAACGGCCTCTCGATACCTGCGGCTAAGAGGCATATCTTCCTGTGCGCCGATCAGAGCAATCCGAGATGTGCTCCAAGAGAAGAGACCAATGCCCTCTGGCAGCATCTCAAACGCCGGCTGAAGAGTCTCGGTGTCGCGTCGGGGCCACCTCACTGGCAGGGAGACATGGATGCCCAACCAGAGCCGATTCCACCCGGGTCGGGGCAGGTCCTCAGGACCAAGGCGGACTGCCTCAGGATCTGTGAACAGGGATGCATCGCCGTGGTCTATCCGGAGGGCACCTGGTACGCGGGTCTGACCCAAGACAAGCTGGATCGCATCATCGAAGAGCACCTGGTGGGTGGCACGCCGGTTGCCGACCTGGTCTTTGCTGTTGGGGATCTGGCGTGACGCGCTGGCTGGCAAGACTTGCTTTTGTCTTCCTCCTTTGGAGGCTTGTCGCGCCTGTGCCCGCCCCTCGCTTCAAGCCACCGCAGACTCATCCGTGGCGAAAACCGGGGCGCACGGTGTTCGTAGGAGATCGCGAGTTCTTGATTCGAGAGGCCGGACCGCCAGATGCACCGCCACTCCTTTTGGTGCACGGCCTGTCGGGTTCATCGGCGGCGGAGTGGTACCAAATGGCACCCGGGCTCGCCGACAAGTTCCGGCTGATACTCGTCGACCATCGCAGTCACGGGATGTCTTCGATGTCGCGGGCCAGATACGAGATCGAAGGTCTCGCAGACGACGTTGCCGGCGTACTCGACGAGCTCGGCATTGGAAGGACATCTGTGGTCGGGTATTCGATGGGTGGCGCAATCGCCCAGGCTCTCGCCCATCGTCATCCAAGACGAATCGACAAGCTGGTGCTGATGGCGACGCTGGCTTTCACTCCGGAGCCGGATCGTACGGCTCGTATGGTCGGCGCCGTCTTGGTCAGGGCATGGGAGCGCCTGACCGGCCTGGGGACGCCCGACGTCAGGGCGGGATATCTCCTGGCAACGGGCTCGGTGGCAGAAGAGCACGCTCGCTGGCTCTGGGATGAGACCCATCGTCGCGACGTCGAAGCCGGGGCTCAGGCCACTTTGGCGCTGATGCGGTTCGACTCCCGTCCCTGGGTAGGCCGTTTGGATCAGCCGACCATGGTGGTGATCCCAACCAAGGACCAGCTCATCCCTCCAGCTTGGCAGTACGAACTTGCCGCGCTCCTGGCGGACCCGGTTGTGGTTGAGCTCCCCGGAGTGAGACACGAGGCGCCATGGGCGGTTCCGGAGCGTCTCGTAGAGGAGATCGTGGGTTTTGTTGGCTAGAGCCATGTTTCGGTCAAATGCGCTGCGGGTCACCTGCCTGGTCGGGGGCTTGCTCCTGGTCGGCAGCTGTGGCGGTGACGATTCAACCTCCACTTCGGCGGCGGTCATCGCCACGAGCACCACGATCACGGCCGAGACCACCTCCACCATCTCGCCTGCTCCCTCGACTAGCTCGCCTTCTCCCCCTACCACCACGGTCCCGGGGGAGACCACGACGACGACACCGGCGCCCGACGTTGTCATCGAAGGCGATTCCGAATCGGAGATCGTGGTCACCGGACCGGATCTGTTCGTGTTCTCGATCGGTGAGCAGCTTTCGATCACGGTGTTGAGCTCGGTGCAAGATGAGATTCACGTCCACGGTTACGACCTCTTCTACGAGATGGTGCCCGGTGAGATCACGACGATCAGCTTCCTCGGCGACGTACCCGGGATCTTCGAAGTGGAGCTCGAAAGCAGTCACACCCAGCTGTTCTCGATTGAGGTCTCCTGATTGAGACGTCGTCTGACAATTCTCTTCTGCCTGGCGACAGTGCTGTTGCTGCCGGCACAACCTGCCGTGGCTCATGGAATCGGTGGACGGCTCGACCTCCCTGTGCCGGTTTCCTACTTCGCAGCCGGAGCAGCAGTGGTCCTCGTTCTCAGCTTCGTTGCGCTCTCTTCTCTCTGGCAAGAGCCACGCTTGCAGGATGGGCCGCGGCACGAGGAGTCCCGGGCAAGGGTGGGATCGAGCTTCGGCGCAGCGGCCGGAGTCATCGGGCTGTTGCTAGTGATCGGCCAGCTGATCCCGGACTTGCTGGGTGCAGATCGTGAGGGGCCGACCATCGCCCCAGTCTTGGTGTGGGTGGTCTTCTGGCTGGTAGTCCCGTTCGTCGGAGCGCTGATCGGGAATTGGTACACCGACTTGAACCCGTGGCGGACTCTGGCTCGGTCCACTCGCCTCGGTGATGTGGAACGCCCGAGTGTTGCCGAGTCGGCAGGCGTTTGGCCTGCCACCGGAGCTTTCCTCGCATTCGTGTGGCTGGAGCTGATGTATCCGTCGTCCACCTCGCCGACGGCGCTAGGGGTCGCCGCGTTGGTCTACACCGTCTTCCTTCTCGTCGTCATGGGAGTCGTCGGTCGGGAGACCGGGCTCGCGACCTTCGATGTCTTCACCCCATACAATCGTCTGATCTCGTCGATCTCCCCCGTGGGGAGGACCGGCGAGGGCCGGCTGGTGTGGCGGGGCTGGCTGCGCTCACTGCCCGTGATTCCTGAATGGCGGGGGCTTGCGGTGTTCATGGTGGTGGCCATCGGGACGGTTTCCTTCGATGGGCTCTCCGGCACCTCTTGGTATCGGCGCGTCTTCGATGACTTCGGTTCCGATCAGCTGGGCGCGACTCTTCTCATGTTGGCCACGATCACGGTCGTCGGCCTGGGCTACTTCGGTGCATCTTGGGCGGCGGCGAGTTTTGGCCGCGGCTGGACGGCCGCCGGGGTTGCGTCGCGGTTTGCCCACACGTTGGTTCCAATCGCTCTGGCCTACGCGCTTGCCCATTACTTGACGCTGATCCTCTTCGAGGGCCAACAGCTGATCTCGGCGGCATCAGACCCATTCGGCCTTGGTTGGGACCTCTTCGGGACGGCAGATCGAAAGATCGACTTCTTCGTCACCTCTTCGGAGCCCATTTGGTACGCCCAGTTGGTGGTCATCGTCGTCGGCCATCTTCTCGCAGTGATACTGGCTCACGACCGAGCATTGGCGGACTTTGGCCGGGGCGCGGTCAGGTCCCAATATGCAATGCTTCTGCTTATGGTTGGCCTGACCACTCTTGGCCTTCTGATTCTCGCTGGATGAATGTTCACTCTCGCCCACTACTGGGGTTTGGATGAAATCGGAGTGTTTGTCGTGCCGGCTGCGCTCGCACTCTGGGCATTGAGGCGCGCCGAACGGCGGGCCAAACAGTCGGCAGATGAAAAGGAGACGGAGGAGTGACAGCTGAGATGCCCGGCGCCCAAGCCGAGATCACCGTTGAGCGGGCCAAGCCGAAACGATCGGTGCTGTCGGCATACGTCGCATTGACCAAGCCGCGCATCATCGAACTCCTACTCATCACCACTGTGCCGGCCATGGTGCTTGCAGCCGGGGAGTGGCCCGGACTCGGGTTGGTTGTGGCCACGCTGGCTGGAGGGATGTTGAGCGCAGGGGCTGCCAACGCCCTCAACAACTACTTGGACCGGGACATCGATGTGGTGATGCGCCGGACGCGGGGGAGGCCCCTGGCCCGACACGAGGTTGAGCCGAGACACGCACTTGTGCTGGGCGTAGTTCTGGGGCTTGCCGGATTCGCGGTGTTGTGGGTCACCAGCAATCTGCTGGCGGCAATTATCGCCACCTTGGCGCTTCTCTTCTACGTGTTCGTCTACACGATGAGGCTCAAGCGTTCCACGGTGCAGAACATCGTGATCGGCGGAGCTGCCGGCGCGGCGCCGGCTCTCGTCGGCTGGGCGGCGGTGACCGGCACCTTGGATCTGCCGGCATGGACACTGTTTCTCATCGTCTTCTACTGGACGCCGCCCCATTTCTGGGCCCTGGCCATCAGGTATCGCGACGACTACGAGGCGGCCGGAGTTCCCATGCTCCCGGTGGTGGCCGGGGTGGAGGCAACGACCCGTCGGATGCTTCTCTACACGGGTGTCATGGTGGGGCTGACACTCCTTCTCGTGCCGGTCGCGGCGCTGTCATGGGTTTACCTGGTGTCGGCAGTGGCGCTCGGCGGGTGGTTCTTGTGGGATACCTGGCGGGTTTATCGCGACCCAGGCCAGGCCATGCGCCTGTTCACGACCTCGACGCTCTACTTGGCTGCGCTCTTCGCGGCGGTGATGCTGGACGTGTTGATCTGATGGCCACCCGGCTGATCGCTCTGATCGTCGCTGCCTTGGTGGCCGTCGCCTGCGGATCTTCCGGAGCAGAGGGGGACGACGCGTCCGAGGACGTGACCCCATTCGCGGTGGTGGCTTCCACTGCGCTCAGTGTCGGCACGGGGGAGAGTCAGCGCGTTCTCCTCTCGGTAATCGATCGTGACACCAATGAGCTGCTGGCAGGCCCTGATCGACCCGCGACTGTCGACCTCGCCGACGAGAACGGGGCACCCATCGCAAGCTTCGACAGCGAGTTTGTCTGGACGGTCGAGGGTTCGCGAGGTGTTTACGTCTCCTACCTCGACCTTCCCGAATCCGGCACCTACCAGGTGATCATCAGGGCCGACGGTCTGGATCCTGCGGGCCCGGTGGGATTGGTGGTGGTTGATGAGCCTGTCGTGGTTCAGGTAGGCGAGATGGCCAAGCCGTCCATCACCCGAACCGTCCACGACTTTCCAGATCTTTCGGTGATCTCCTCTGACCCTGATCCTGATCCTGCCCTCTATCAACTCAGCGTTCACGAGGCGGTGACGAACGGGACTCCCGCAGTGGTGGTCTTTGCCACACCAGCGTGGTGCATTTCGGAGACCTGCGGGCCGCTCCTGGATCAGGTCAAGGCCCTCGCCGGCGACTTTCCAACTGTCGACTTCGTTCACGCCGAGGTCTACCAGGACATCCAGGTTGCCTCGTTCGAAGAGTTGGAGACGATCGAAGGCGTCGTCGAATGGGGTCTTCCGTCCGAGCCGTGGGTCTTCGTCGTTGATGAAGGTGGGACCGTCACCGCGACCTTCGAAGGTGTCGCCTCCGACGCCGAGCTCGAGGCCGCTATCGAGGCGGTGGGCTCCTAAGGAGAGAAGTTGGTGGGGTAGGGGTATAACCGTATGATGCCGTCGCGAATGGATCGGTTCCGCCAGCGATTTCTGAGACTGCTGCCCCTGGTAGCGATGCCTCTCGTGCTCGGGGCGTGCAGCTTCATCGGCAACGAAGACGGCCCGCTCACCACGTTTGAGCCTGCCGGTCCCTTCGCCGAGCGCATCGATAGCTTGTTCTGGCTCGTCTTCTGGATTGCCGTGGCCATCTTCTTCCTGGTCATGGGCGGCATCGTGGTGGCAGTCGTTTTGTATCGGGATCGTGATGGTGCGAAAGAGGCCAAGCAGCTACACGGATCTCCCAAGCTCGAGATCGCATGGACCGTGATCCCTGCGCTCATTCTCGCCGGGATCGCAGTGCCGACCACGGCTGCTGTGTTCGATCTCACGGAGTGCGGAGATGACGCCATGGAGATCGAGATCATTGGCCACCAATGGTGGTTCGAATACCAGTATCCCGATCTGGAGATCGAAACCGCCAACGTGATGGTGATCCCCGCGGGCACCGAGATCTGCGCCAAGATGACCTCGAATGACGTGCTCCACAACTTCTGGGTACCTTCCCTGAACGGCAAGAGGTATCTGATCCCCGGTCAGGAGACCGATCTCAGGCTCCAGGCCGACGAGTCTGGGGAGTACTGGGGCCACTGCGCCGAGTTCTGCGGGCTGAGCCACTCCCTGATGCGGGCTCGGGTCGTCGCCATGGATGGAGATGATTTCGATGCCTGGGTCGCCAGCCAGCAAGAGCCGGCGGCGCTGCCGGTTGAGGGCACGCCTGAGTTCGACGGGTACCAGGTCTTTCTGAACAAGCAATGCATCCAGTGCCACACGGTCAACTTCAACGACCAGAGCGCGTCCAATGTGATCCCCGACGAGGCCTTCAACGGTCCCGACCTGACGCATTTCGGGAGCCGGGAGGTGTTCGCCGGTGCCAGCCTCCCTGAGGAAGGGGAGTCCCGGCTGGAAGCGCTGAAGCGCTGGCTTGCCGACCCACCCGAGGTCAAGCCAGGCAGCTTCATGCCCAACTTGGCACTCACCGAGGCCGAGATCGACAGTCTGATCGTCTGGCTGGAGTCCAACCAATGACAGCAACAGCCGAACGGCCCCAGACCACGATATTCAGCCGACCCAAAGCCACGACCGGGCTCTGGTCCTGGATCACCACGGTCGACCACAAGAAGATCGGCATCATGTACGGGTACGCCGCCTTCCTCTTCTTCATCCTTGGCGGCGTCGAGGCCCTCCTGCTTCGGATTCAGCTGACGCAGGCCAACGCCGAGTTCCTCACCGCCGGTGCCTACAACGCGCTGTTCACGATGCATGGGACGACGATGATCTTCCTGTTCGTCATGCCGGTGTCGGCGGCCTTCATGAACTACCTGCTCCCATTGCTCATCGGGGCCAGGGACGTGGCTTACCCCAGGCTCAATGCCCTGTCCTGGTGGATTTTCTTCTTCGGCGGGATCTTCCTCTATTCGACGTTCTTCTTCGGGACGTCGGTGGCGCCCACCGGCGCCGAAGGCGTTGCCGGCAACTTGGCGGCGGGAGGGGGCCCTGGCAGCTTCAACTTCCTCGCCGACTCCCCGGACGCCGGTTGGTTCGCCTATCAGCCCAATGCCGGTCCGCTCTACTCAGCCGGCACGGCAATGGATTACTGGGCCCTGGGGCTTCAGCTCCTGGGTCTGGCATCGCTCATCTCGTCGGTGAACTTCATCGTGACGGTGTTCAACATGCGGGCCAAGGGGATGCGTCTGCTGCGGATGCCGGTTTTTGCCTGGATGTCGACGGTGGTCGCCTTCCTTCTTCTCTTCTCCCTACCGATCATTGCCGTCGCTCTCTTCATGGTCACCATCGACCGTCAGTTCGGTTCGTTGTTCTTCGCCTCCTCCGGAGGTGGCGACCCGATCCTGTGGCAGCACCTCTTTTGGCTCTTCGGTCATCCGGAGGTCTACATCCTGATCCTCCCCGCCATGGGCATCGTCTCCGAAGTGCTGCCCGTGTTCT
Organism: Acidimicrobiia bacterium; assembly: GCA_965216725.1. GTDB lineage: Bacteria > Actinomycetota > Acidimicrobiia > Spongiisociales > ZC4RG35 > JACZUI01. The sequence continues at coordinate 28,133 of CBDCGI010000003.1, forward strand.
CCCGGAAGCCGCTCTTTGGCTATTCAGCGGTCGTGTTCGCCGGCGCAGCCATCGCCTTCCTCGGCTTCGGGGTCTGGGCCCATCACATGTTCGCTTCGGGAATCACGCCTGTTGCCCAGGCTGCTTTCGGGCTGGCGACGATGACCATCGCCATCCCGACCGGGATCAAGATCTTCAACTGGCTTGGGACCATGTGGATGGGACGCATCAGGCTCACGACGCCGATGCTGTTCGCCATCGGGTTTGTGGCCATGTTCACGATTGGCGGGCTCTCCGGGGTGACCCACTCCATAGTCCCGTCCGACTGGCAACAAACCGACACCTACTACATCGTCGCCCATTTCCACTATGTGCTCTTCGGTGGCGCGGTGTTCGGGATCTTCGCCGGCCTGTACTACTGGTTCCCCAAGTTGACGGGGCGTGTCATGAGCGAGAGGCTGGGCAAGGTTCAGTTCTGGCTGATGATGATCGGGTTCAACCTCACCTTCGCCCCGATGCACTGGCTCGGCTTGCAGGGGATGGTCAGGAGGACCTGGAAATATGCGCCGGAGACCGGTCTCGAGCCGTGGAACGTGGCGGTGACCGTAGGTGCGTTCATCATCGCCATCGCCGTGTTGGTCTTCATAGTGAACTGGTACACGTCGAAACGGCGCGGTCAGCCTTCGGGCCTGGACCCGTGGGACAGCCGGACCATCGAGTGGATGTCGCCGAACCCGACGCCTGAGTACAACTTCGCGGTGCCACCGGAAGTGGAGCGTCTCGACCACTTCTGGCATCTCAAATACGACGAAGACGACGAAGGTCGGGCGGTTGCCAAGCCGGACAAAGACGACGTCGTGGCGGCCATCGAAGAGGAGCAGCTGAATCCGCGTTCGCCGATCCATTTGCCCAATCCGTCATACTTTCCGTTCCTGGTGGCGCTCGGGCTGCCCCTGGTCTTCTACGGGATCATCTATCACACCGCTCTCTGGGGCAAAGCCCTGATAGTGGTTGGTGCTCTGATCACCCTCTCCGCGCTCATCGGGTGGTCAATCGAACCCCTCGAGGAACCTCATGTCGAGGGGGACCACGTCGAAGGGGACCACGACGATGAGCCGGAGACTGAAGAGGAGAGCGGCGATGAGTGACTTGGCTCACACCGCAGCAGTGGATCACGGTCACCCGGAGCACGAGACGACCGGAATCGACAATCGAAAGCTGGGGATGTGGGCCTTCCTCAGCTCGGAGTTCCTGTTCTTCGGTGCGTTGATCACGAACTATCTGATCTATTCGAACCGTGGCGGGTTCGAAGGGACCTATCCCGCCGAGATCTACGACATTCCTTTCACGTCGGTGAGCTCTTTCGTGTTGTTGATGAGCTCGCTGACGATGGTCTTGGCTCACAACGCCTTGACGAGAGGCGATCAGAATGGGACCAAGACCTGGCTGTTCGCCACCGCCGCGCTCGGCTCGGTGTTCCTGGGCGGGCAGGTGTTCGAGTTCACGGAGTTCATCGTCCACAAGGACATGACTCTGACCACCAATCCTGCGGCTTCGGCCTTCTACGTGCTGACCGGTTTCCACGGCCTTCATGTGGCCATCGGCGTGATAATGCTCCTCTCATTGTGGGGACTCTCCAGACGCAAGGCAGGCCTGTCTGAGGACTCGGGGCTCAATCTCGAGCTGGTCGGCCTCTATTGGCACTTCGTCGACATCATCTGGATCGTGATCTTCACCGTTGTCTACCTGCTTTCGGCCGTCCCCTCATGAGCGTCGACCACCACGCCCACCCCACCCCGTCGCAGTATTGGAAGATCGCTGTCGTCCTAGCGGTGTTGACAGCTGTCGAGGTGGCCATGTTCTACATAGACGAGGCCAACGATCTCGGAGCGCTCAATGCCATCATTCTGCTGGCGCTGGCGGTGCTCAAATTTGTGATCGTCGTGGGGTATTACATGCACCTCAAATACGAGAAGTCGACTTTGAGTCGCTTCTTCACGGCGGGATTCATCCTTGCCGCGGCCCTATACGCGGTCGTGTTGGCCGCCATGGGCATCATCGCCATCCGGGGTTGAGAGCCACGCCGTTCGGTGCCGTCTCTGCCGGGCTGCGCACATTTGCCCACTGGTCGGCCCTTCTCACATTGATCTTGCCGTTCGTCGTTGCGTGCAGCCAGACCCAAGGAACGGTGCGCGGCGTGGTCATCGCGGTGAATGGGTCGCTCGAAGACGTGACCTCGTTTACGGTTCTGGTAGAAGGTGACGAGATGACTTTTGTTCCAGTGACGGACGGCGACTACCCGTTCCCATTACCACATCTGCGTGAGCACCTGAGGACCGGGGAGCCGGTCCTCGTCACCTGGAAGAGTGACGACGGCGCCCGCATCGCGGTGCGCATCGACGACGGATAGCAAGGAATTGATGATGGATCAGTCGAATGTCCCGCCCGGGCACTTCTTTCTCCCCGGGCCCACCGAGGTCAGGCCGGAGATACTGGCGGCTCAAGACCACCAGATGATCGGGCACCGTGGCCAGGGGATTCGTGATCTGATGAGCGAGCTGCAAATCGGCCTCAAGGAGGTCTTCCTCACCAAGCGACCGGTGGTTGTCTCCACATCTTCGGCCACCGGTCTCATGGAGGCGGCTCTTCGCAACGGGGTGGCTCAGGGACGTGTGTTGAGCCTGGTCACCGGCGCCTTTTCCGACCGTTTCGCCGAGATCTCAATCGGGTGCGGCTTCGAGACCGACATCTGGGAGGTGGAATGGGGCACGACCCACAATCCGGTTGACGTGGCCGATCGGCTCGCGGGCGGGGGTTACGACGCCGTCACACTCTCACAATCCGAGACCTCGACCGGGGCCCTTCAAGATCTGGAAGCCCTAGCTGAGGTAGTGGGTCAGCATCCGGGCACGATGCTGCTCGTGGATTCCGTGACCGGAGTCGGTGGCGCCGAGGTTCGCACCGATGAATGGGGTCTCGACTTCGTGATCACCGGATCACAAAAGGCTCTGGCTCTGCCACCCGGTCTCGCCTTCGGCGTGGCGTCGGAGTCAATGATGACCCGATCGATGGCAGCCGAGCGGAAAGGCTTCTACTTCGACCTCATCCCTCTTCACGAGAGCCTTGCCAAGAATGAGACTCCGGCGACTCCGGCAATATCGCTGATGTATGCGCTCCGCGAGCAGCTGAAGAACATCATCGCCGAGGGAATGGAGAACCGGTGGGCGCGTCACACCGCCATGCGAGACCAAACGGTGGAGTGGGTCGAGGCGAGGGCGGACAAGGGAATCAACGTGTTCGCCGCGGAAGGCGTCAGATCTCCCACCGTCACTTGCGTTGAGCTCCCCGACCACATGACCGGCCCCGGTGTTGCGGCCACCATGCTGGAGGCGGGGTGGGTGATCGGGGCTGGCTACGGCAAGATCAAAGATCAGACCATTCGTATCGGGCACATGGGGGACCACACGGTGGAGGAGCTGGCTGTTCTGCTCGACGCGCTGGACGATGTCTTGTGACCGATCGGCTGGTCGTTCTCGCCACCGACCACGTGGCATCCGAGGGCCTTGGCCCACTGGAGGACGAGAGGTTCGACCTCCGGGTCGAATCCAGCGGCTCTGATTCCTTCGAACGTGTCCTGGCCTCGGCTCAGGCGCTCGTTGTCCGCAGCGCCACCAATGTCGATGACGAGCTGATGGGTCGTGGCGCCGGGCTCAGGGTGATAGGCCGAGCGGGTGTTGGCGTCGACAACATCGATGTCCAGGCAGCGACCAATCGAGGTATTGCCGTGTTCAACGCCCCTGGCGGCAACACCATCGCAGCAGCCGAGATGACCATGGCTCTGATTCTGTCCGTGGTGCGAAGAGTGGCCGAGGCGGATAGGTCGGTTCGTCGTGGAGATTGGGACCGTGCGGCGCTGAAAGGTCGCGAGCTCAAGGGGAAGACGCTCGGCTTGCTCGGCGCCGGGCGCATCGGAACCGAAGTGGCCCTCCGGTGCCAGGCATTCGGCATGAGCACCATCGCCTTCGACCCCTACCTTCCTCAGGGCCGGGCAGATGAGATCGGAGTCAGCTTGGTGGAGATGGACGATGTCATCGAACAGGCCGACATCATCTCACTGCATGTCCCTCTGAACGACGAGACAAGAGGCATGGTGTCCGCCGACATGCTCAACCGCATGAAGTCCAGCGCTTACATCGTCAACGTGTCACGAGGCGGGGTGATCGATGAGGGTGCCCTGGCGGCTGCGCTGGAGAGCGGGTCTATCGCCGGCGCCGGATTGGATGTCTACGAGTCTGAGCCTCTGCCGGCCGATAGCTCTCTCCGGACGGCGCCCAACCTCGTGCTGACTCCCCACCTCGGGGCCTCCACAGCCGAGGCTCAGGTCAATGTGGCCGAGGAGGTATCGCGGTCGATAAGGGCCGCGCTTCTCGATGGTGATGTAGGCGGGGCGGTGAACGCCAGTCAACTCCAGAGCTGAACCACGGCTGCCTCGGGTTCGGGGTCCTCATGGCCCGACTCGTCGCTCATCGCGGCGAGCACCAGGAAGATGACGACCACGACGGTGGCGATTCCGATGACTGCCACCATCACCTCTCCGAACGAGAGTTTCATGTTTGGCTTGCTGCCGCCTAGTGAAGCGAAGGTGAGGATCCCCGCCGCGGTGATGATGGCGATGATGGCCGCTCCACCGCTGGTCAACTCGTTCGACTCGATCAAGGCCCAGGCGAATGGGATCACCAGTAGCAACAGGATTAGGGCTGCGGCCGCAGGCACGCCCATGGCACCTGCCAGGCGGCTCTTGACCTCTTCCACCTCCTCGTTGCCCTCGCCGCCAACTGCAACGGGCACCCCGGTGAGTTGGGGGACCAGGGCCGTGACGGCTCCGAGAACGGCTCCACCGATGATCATGACAGACAGAGTGGCAAGCACCGGGAGCTGAACGAGGCCCTCGAGATCTTCCGGGGTATCTCCAAAAGCGCCGGTGAGAATCGTTGCCGCGATCAGTCCGAGCACCAGGCCCAGCACTGCACCCATCACGGCCGTTGAGGTCGGAGAGTCGGCCAACCGCATGCCCTTGTCCACCCATCCTGCCCCCGCCCGCGACAACCCGGCGACGATGATCCCGAGGACGATGCTGACGAGGGCGATGGCGACGATCACTTCCGTCGAGTCGACTTGGAGCACCGGGTTGAAGGTGCCTTCGCCCGTCACTGAAGCCGAGGGTGCCCAGAACGAGGTGGCGATGAGGAAGGCAAAAAGCCCGAGGATGGCGCCCGTCCAAGATCCGATCCGGGTTGCTGTGCGGAGCCTCCTCCCCAACGGCACTGGTTCGATGTCCTCGTCTTCGGGCTCGGGCTCCACCACCGGCGCCGGGATCTCGATGGTGGCGACCGGAGCTGGTTCGGCTTCGGGCTGGGGGGCGGATTGTGTCTCTGGCTCCGGGGCGGGGGTGGCAGGAGCGGCAGGTGCGGCCACCGGTGCTCCACCAGTCCAGGCGCTGAGGATCGCATCGCGTGTCGACTCGTTGGCGGTCGCCCGAGCATCTGCAGATCTGGCGATCAGCGCCTCGGGCACGCCAAGGGCCTCCGAGGCAGCTGTCAGAAGGTCGCTCACGAGTCGGGATAGTAACTCGCGTCGTCTTCGGCCCTGCAACGCGTTCGGCCGATGTGGCACGACGGGTCGGCGGGCGCCACATTCCAAGGGTCTTATCGGGTGGTCATCGGTAACCTTGCCCCGGCATGCTGGCGGTTTTCACCTATCCCCCGATCCCGGTCTTCGAGTTGGGACCGCTGAACCTCTCACTGCACGGCTTGTTTGCCGCAGTCGGATTTGTGGCCGGCGCCATCTTGGCCACCCGAGTCGTGGAACAGCGCCACTTCGACACCACCAAGTACCAGTCCGTTCTCACCTGGGGTCTCATCGGCGCGCTGGTAGGGGCTAGATACTTCACCGCACCGGCTGCCATCCTCGGCGGGCTCCCCCTGAGCGACGCTCTCAACCCGATCAGCGGGAACTTCTCCATCATGGGTGGCTTCGCCGGCGGCATCATCGCCGGCTGGATCAGGATGCGCCAGGTTGGTTTGCCGGTGCTGGCCACTCTCGACATGTCGACTTTTGGCTTGGCGCTGGGCACCGTTGTCGGACGCATCGGCGACCTGGCGATCGTGGAGCACCTGGGCAGCGCCACCGACGTCGCCTGGGGCTACGGCATCAAGCCCGGCTACGACGTCGCCCCGCAGCACAACGCTCTGGAATGCACCGACCTAACGGTGGGGTCCGACGGGTGGTGCGGCATCTACCACCACGTGGCCATGTACGACATGATCGGGGCGGCCATTCTGCTCGGTGTGCTCTATTTCGCCTACAAGAAGCTGCCGATCCATTACGGCCAAATGCTGTTTCTGTGGACCGCCTGGTACGGGCTGCAGCGGTTTGTCCTCGACGGTCTCCGCTTCGGAAACGGTGATGCGGTGCTGGGAAGCTTCACTTGGAATCAGGTAAGCGGCCTGGTGGCAGGGGTCGGCGGGCTGATCTTGATTTGGGTGATGGGCCGCACCCAGCCCCGAGTGAGCCCCAAAGAGGATCAGAAGCTCGGGGCGACGCCCCCCACCGTCGAGCCCGCAGCCTGAAGTCTCCTCTTAGCGGTTTCGCTCGTCCCGCCAGGCGAGCCACTCGGCAACCGGTGCCAGGTCGTACTTGTCGCGGCCGTCGAACCCAAGAGTTATCAGCGTCGCTCCCGCGTCCAGATATCGGTCGCCACTCTCGGGTTTGCGTGGGTTGGCCCCACACGAGATCTCGATGTCATCTGGGTCGCGGCCTTCCTGTTCACACCACTGATGCAGTACTCCGATTTTGTGGCGGATCTTGTCGGCCGAGCCGAATCCGTGCCAGATGTCGGCGTGGCGGGCCGTATATCGAAGGGTCTTGCGTTCACCGCCACCTCCGATCAGCACCGGGATCTTCCGGTTTGGCGGGGGGTTGCCCTTTGCCCACCTGGCCTCGATGCGGGGCAGCGCCTGCTCCAGGTCGGCGAGGCGACTCCCGGGGGTGCCGAACTCGTAGCCGAACTCGTCGTAATCGCGCTGGTACCACCCTGCTCCCATGCCCAGGATCAGCCGGCCGCCCGACGCGTGGTCAACCGTGCGCGCCATGTCGGCGAGGAGATCTGGGTTCCGATAAGAGTTGGCAGTGACCAATGGTCCGAACTCGATCCTCTCGGTGATCTCAGCCCACGATCCCAGCATGGTCCAACACTCGAAGTGCTTCCCGTTGGGGTCGCCACTGAGAGGAAAGAAGTGATCCCAGTTGAAGAGGATGTCCGCGCCCATCTCGTCGGCTTCGACTGCGGCACGGCGGATATCTGAGTAGTCGGCGTGTTGGGGTTGGATGTCGATGGCGATACGGACCGGGCGCGGCACCTAAAGACCGTACATCGTGTCCTCTATTAGATGATCCACCACCGCCTGCTGCGCCTCATGGTCGGAAGCGCCGTCGGCCAGGGCGTTCTCATAGACCTTGATCTGGCGATGCGCGCTGGTCCCGTCGGCGACGATCTCACGGGCATGTCGTACCTCGTCGCGGACTCCCAGCTCTACCGCGTCAACCGCCAGATAGTCGATCATCTCCTCGACGAGGCCGGAATAGGGGACCAGCTCGCCCCGGCCGAAGTCGACGAGCGAGCCGTCGGTCCCGTATCTCTGAGCGCGCCAGATGTTCTCCTCGATGAGCATGGGGGCGTAGGTGCGCCAACGCTGGTTGTTCCGGCGCAGTCTGAACAGCATGGAGAGCAGGCACTGATACAACGCTGCCACCGTGATGGCATCCTCGAGACGCGTGCACACGTCGGCGACCCGCATCTCCAGTGTGGGATAACGACTGGATGGCCTGATGTCCCACCACAACTTGGAGCCGTCTTCGATGAGCTCCGCGTCCACCAGGATCTCGAGCATGCGCTCGTATTCGGCCCACGAGCTGAACTCTTCAGGGACCCCGGTGCGAGGGAGGTTCTGAAAAATGGTCAGCCGGTAGGCGAGAAGCCCGGTGAGGTGGCCGTCCCAGAAGGGTGACGAAGCAGTGAGGGCGAGAAGGTGGGGCAGCATGTAGCGGACCTGGTTCATCAGGTCGATGCGGAGATGCTGGTCTTCGATCCCGACGTGGACGTGCATCCCGCAGATCACCAACTGCCGGGCGACCTGTTGGTAGTCAGCCGCAAGGGTCCGATAACGGTCCGCCTCGGTGGTTTCCTGTCGTGCCCAATTGGCGAATGGGTGGGTCGACGCGGCGATGATCGCAGCGCCATACTCGTTGACCACGGTCGACAAGTCTCGACGCAGAGTTGCCAGGTCTTCTCGTGCCTCGGCCACGTTGGCCGAAACCTTGGTGCCCACCTCGATCTGTGCCTTGAGAAACTCGGGTGTCACTTGGGATCCGAGGACTTCGTTGAGGGATTCCCACATGTTCTCGGGGGGCCGTCGGATGAGGTCGCGCGTTTCCCGATCGACGACGAGGTACTCCTCTTCGATGCCGATTGTGAAGGCGGGTCTATCCAGCATTGGGCGACACTAGATCAGGAGCCGGCGAGGATGTCGATTCGCTCCCCCGGATATGCGCTCAGATGGGTGGCGACGGGCGCACGAATTGGGCCCGCGCTCGATTGACCGGCTCATGCACGTGACAACCGGGCAAATGGTCGTTCACCATGCCCATGGCCTGCATGAAGGCGTAGCCCGTTGTGGGTCCCAACCAGGTGAATCCCCGCTTCTTCAGGGCTTTGGCCATTGCCACCGACTCGGGTGATTGGGAGGCCAGTGGCCGGGGGCTCTCAGGCTCGAAACCCCAGACGAAAGCGGCGAGACTTCCTGCCTCGTCCTGGAGCTCCAACGTTCTGGCCGCGTTGTTGACTGCCGACTCGATCTTGCCCCGATGCCTGACAATCGTGGGATCGGCGAGCAGACGATCCACGTCGGATGACGTCATGGCGGCCACCCTTTCGATGTTGAAGTCATGGAAGGCGCGTCTGAAAGCTGGCCGCTTTCGCAAAATCGTTATCCACGCCAGGCCCGATTGGAAAGACTCCAGGCAGATCTTCTCGAAGAGGACTCGGTCGTCGCTGACCGGCCGGCCCCACTCCTCGTCGTGGTACGGGATGTACTCGGGCGCCGATACCCCCCAGGAGCACCTGGGCAAGCCGTCGGTGCCATTCACTACGTCCATGAGAGGACGTTAGGTCGTCATTTAGCCCCGTTTAGCGGCCACCCACCTAGCTTCGCGGGGTGTGAGCAGTCAACGAGTCAGAGATGGCTTCTCCGGCGCCGCGGCAGCTGGTCTGGCGCTCGGGGTCTCGGAGCTGGTCGCCGGGTTGTTCACAGGCATGCCCTCTCTCGTCGAGGCACTGGGGAACTGGGTCATCGATGTCGTTCCGAAGCCGGTCAAAGACCTGGCCATCGAGCTGTTCGGCACCAACGACAAGGCGGCTCTGCTGGTTGGCATCGCTCTGACCACGCTCCTGGTCGGAGCGGCCGTGGGCGTTGCCGCACGATCGCACTTCTGGGTTGCGATAGCAGCGTTTGGTGGATTTGGGCTTTTTGCGGCCTTGGCCGCCACCCGCGACCCCCAGTACAGCCTCGGAGTTGCGGTTCTACCCGGCGGGCTGGCCGCTTTGACGGGGCTGTTCAGTTTGCAGTGGCTGTTGACTCGCGGGCGAATCCCGGATTCCGCCGCCGACGGGGACTCGTCCCAGGATCGTTCCCGGCGCTCTCTCCTGGTGGGCTTGACAGCCACGTTTGGCCTCGCCGTCGTTGCCGGCGGATTCGGACGATCCCTGATCGAGAATGCCAAGAGAATCGCCGCAGGCCGCAACGAGGTGGTTCTTCCCTTCCCCGCCGACTCGCTATCGCCCGTTCCGGCAGCCGCCGAGTTCGGCATCAACGATTTGGCCAGGGTGATCACACCCAACTCGGACTTCTATCGGATCGACACTGCCTTTGCAGTCCCTCGGGTCAATATCCAGAAATGGACTCTGAGCGTCACCGGCATGGTGGACCGGCCGTATGAGATCTCATACTTCGACCTCCTCGACATGCGGATGGTCGAGCGAGACGTCACTCTGTCCTGTGTCTCCAACGAGGTCGGTGGCGACCTGGTCGGCACGGCCCGCTGGCTGGGCGTGCCCCTCGTGGATATCCTCGACCGTGCCGGCGTTCAGTCGAACGCAGAGCAGATCGTGGGCCGGTCTGTGGACGATTTCACGGTCGGCTTTCCCGTGGAGGCTGCATTCGACGGTCGAGAGGCCCTGGTCGCAGTGGGTATGAACGACGAGCCACTGCCGTTCGAGCATGGTTTCCCGGCTCGGCTCGTTGTGGCCGGGCTGTACGGGTACGTGTCTGCGACCAAGTGGCTTTCCGAGATCGAGCTCACCGGATGGGATGATTTCGACGCCTATTGGGTTCCTCGGGGTTGGGCCAAGACGGCTCCCATCAAGACCCAAAGCCGCATCGACACCCCGCGCGAGGCTCGCCTCCCTTACGAAGGCGAGAGGTTCATCGCCGGAGTCGCCTGGGCGCCCACCCGTGGCATATCCAAGGTGGAGGTCCAGGTTGGCGAGGATGCCGCTTGGGTTGAGGCCGAGCTGTCCCAACCTCTCAGCGACAACACCTGGGTCCAATGGCGCCTGCCCTGGGCGGCGGAGCCAGGACGTTATGTGATAAGCGTTCGTGCGACCGACGGCGACGGCAACACCCAGGCCGAGGAGCGTCGGAGGCCTGCCCCCGATGGTGCAACCGGATGGGACAAGCACACCGTCCGCATCGAGGCCTGACTCGAATCAGTCGACGTCCACCGCGGCAACTGCCCAGGAAAGGCCCTCGATGGGATCCGTTGCCGTAAGCCGCAAGCTCCAACCGACATCAGGACTCCCATCGTCAAACCAGTTCCATTCCAGGTTCTGGACGACGTTGCCGACCTCCTCCCCAGGGGCTGGCCAATCGAGATCTCCGAGGCTGGCGACCACCCACCAGGCCAGGTAGCGGCCCGCAGCCGCACCACGGCGCCGTCCGTGGGCACCTCCCGAGGCCGCGGCCCATCCCATCCAGGCCAATGCGGCGGCCGGAGTCAGTGTGCCGGTGCGGGCTTCGGTCAATCCCAATGCCCGAATGGCGTGAAGGTGGTTGCCGGCAACGCTCGTCGTGTCACTTCGCCCATTTGATTCCTCGACCCAAGGAGTCACCAGGTCGTTGAGCGCCGACTCGGAGACCGGGTCGCTGATACGTTCCACCGACTCGGGCAGCCTGCTCGTGTCGAGTTTGGGAAGTTTGGGAGTAGGAGCTTCGACCCGGTCCGACTTGTATGTCGCGGTTGGGTAAGACGGCTCCCAGTGCATAAGGGCCCCCGGCAGCTCGAGTACCTCATCGATGCGGTCGCCTTTGACGACTCTCTCCGCAGCGGTGGCTCCACGGACCGGGCCCGGATGCACATGGGGTGAGAGCTCGGCCCAAGTCTTGGTGCTGGCCGCCACCTCGGGGAGCGGCCCCAGTGTGAAACGCGATGCGCCTTCCGAGATGACCTCTCCCGCCAAGTCCGCTGGTCCTTCGAGTGCTAGCCGGTATCGAATGTGCTCTTCCACCCCCCAAAGTTGTTTGCCCCGTTGCAGGGCTTCGTTGCAACGAGCGCGCAAGCTCAACAATTCTTCCCAAGATCGAGCTTCGCAGAGGGCGTCGATGACTCTCAGCAACTCGTCGGTATCGGTCGACTCGATTGCTTCGATTGCCCGTTGGGAGATCAAGGTGCGCTTCCCACCACCACCGGCAGGTCTCGACTCGACCAATCCGAGAACGACCCGATGTAGACATCGGGGTTGTCCAACCCGGCGAGCCTCATGGCCAGCGCCGTGTGGCAGGCGTTGACTCCGCTACCGCAGGAGATCACAGGCCGGTCGGTGGCGACGTCCAAAAAGAGGGAGCGAAGCTCTTCGGGACGCCTGAATTCCCCTCGATCGTCGAGGCTCGATGAGATTGGGATGTTGATGGCGCCGGGGATGTGCCCCGCTTTGGAGTCGACAGGCTCGAAGTCACCTGAATAGCGGTCGGAATTTCTCACGTCCAGCACCAATCGCCCTCCAAGCTCGTCGTGACGGACGACACCGGCGAAAGAGCGTTTTGGTAGGTAAGTCCCGGGCTCGGGGTGGATGGACGCGGTTTCGAGCTCATAGCCTCCCTCCGTCCATGCCCGAAGTCCACCATCGAGAACGGCGACTGTCTCGTGGCCGACAGAGGTCAGCATCCACCAAAGGCGAGCCGCTATCGCGCCGCTGCTGTCGTCGTACACCACGACCCTATCCTCGTTGCTCAGGCCGAGCCTTGACATTGTCAGTCCGAAGTCCTCGATCGTGGGCAGGGGATGACGGCCATCACCTTCGGGGGTCGAGAGATCGGTGTCCAGGTCGACGAAGACCGCTCCTGGGATATGTCCATGGGAGTACGCGTCCCGACCGTGGTTGGGGTCCGTCAGCGACCACCTGATGTCGAAGAGCTTGACTTTTCCGAGTTGAGATTTCAGCTCGGTGGCGGTGATCAGGTCCCCGAAGCCCACCACTACTCCTCCTCTGACGGCTCTCCGTCTTTGATCTCGTCACCGAGCTCCGACAAGGTGGCCCCTAGTGCGGTGGCGAAGGAAGCCGCGACCTCTTTGAGGTGCTCCCTGGTGTCTGGGTCGCGGAGGGCTGTGCCAACCGAATCCGCGACCTGGTTCCAAACGGCGCCCAGTGTGGAGAATGCGGATTTGAGGTCATCCTCCGACGGTCCGTCGTCTTCAGAGGCCACTGTCCGGTAGGTCTCGGTCAAGTGGTCCTTGATCGCGCTCAGTCGCTCGCTGAACTCGTCCCAGGGATCGGATGACGTAGCTCGCTTAGGATCGTCTTCGTGCGGATGCTCCACCTCCTTGATGGTACCTATGAGCTGTTCCGGTCTCATTACGGGCGCAAAGACACCGTCATCGGGGTCGATGGGATCGACCTGCGTGCCACCCTCGGCGTCATCGAATCGACTCTGTATCTCTTCAGAGAAGAGGGTGTGACTCATCTTGCAGCCAGTTTCGACACTGTCATCGAGTCTTTCCGCAACGACATGTTCGCCGGCTACAAGTCGTCGTTGGGAATGGAAGAGGAGCTCCTTGCCCAGTTCCCGATCGTCGAGGAGGGTTTGGAAGCCATCGGAGTGGTGGTCTGGCGGAATGTCGAATTCGAGGCGGATGACGCTCTCGCCGCTGCTGCCGTTCGCTGGGCAGACGATGTGGACCGCGTCGTGATCCTGAGTCCGGACAAGGACCTTACCCAGGCGGTTGTCGGCGATCGGATAGTCACCTACGCCAGGCGCGAGCAGAAGATGTACGACGAGTCCGCGGTGGTGGCCAAGTTCGGCATCCACCCGGAGTCGATTCCCGACTATCTGGCTCTCGTTGGCGACACGGCGGACGGTGTACCGGGTCTACCCGGTTGGGGAGCCAAATCGTCGGCGACGATTCTCGCTCGTTATCCCCGGTTGGAGATGATCCCCGCGTCGCACGAGGACTGGGAGGTCTCCGTCCGCGGAGCCGCCAAGCTGGCGGCCACGCTACGAGCCCAGCGTTCCGAGGCGTTTCTCTACAGGGAGCTGACCACATTGCGCCTGGACGTTCCCATCGAGGAGTCTCTCGAAGACCTCGAATGGAGGGGGGTGCCCCAAGGTCGTTTCCGGTCGTTCTTCACGAAGTGGGGCTTGGACGCCGATGCGGTGAACGTCCACCGCTGGGCCGTTTAGGGCTCGACCAACGTCTAACCCGAGGGCTCCCGTTTCGCGCCGAGGAGGATGATCACGCCGATCACGGCCGACGCCGCCGAGCCGACGAATATCCCGACTTTCGACAGGTCGGCCAGCTCCGGGTGATCGAATGCGAGCCCAGAGACAAACAACGAGACCGTGAAGCCGATGCCGGCGACGGCAGCCAGACCGAAGACATGCCTCCACGTGGTCCCCGCCGGCAGTTCACCCAGGCCGAGACGCACTGCGCCGATCGTGAACAGGGAGACTCCGAACGTCTTGCCCACTATCAAGCCGAGGGCGACGCCAAGGGCGATCTCCGAAGTGAGGGATTCCAAGAACGGTGTTCCCCGAAAGTCGACACCGGCATTGGCCAGGGCGAACAGAGGTACGACGAAGAACGCGCTCCACAACTCGAGTCGGTGCTCCATCCTGGTCAAGGGGGAGACGGCTTCGAAGGAGATCTCGCTGAGCAGCAAGGCCTCGTGGTCGGCGTGCTCCTGGGCACGAATCCCCTCGGGCTCCAGCGGGTACTGGTCGAGTATCGCTCTCGCCCTCTCGTCGAACTCCCGAGACTTGTAGTAGGGCCGGGCAGGAGTCAGGAAGCCGAGAGCGACCCCGGCGAGAGTGGCATGCACTCCGGACTCCAGCGTCAGATACCAGATACCCAGAGCCACCGGCACATAGAAGGCCAGCGATCGAATTCCGACACGCTGTGCACCCCAAACAAGGACCAGGCCTGCAATCGCGGCCGCCAGGAACCCCATTGAGAGATCGTCGGTGTAGAAAACGGCGATCACCGCGATGGCACCGATGTCGTCGGCAATGGCCAGCGCCAGCAGGAACAGTTTGGCCGCAGCGGGCACCCTCGAGCCGAGAAGCGCCACGACGCCCAAGGCAAAGGCGATGTCGGTGGCCATCGGGATTCCCCAGCCTCGAAGTGCCTCGGCAGTGCCGCCGGCGTTGATCAGGACATAGATGAGGGCAGGCACGACCATCCCGCCCAGCGCTGCAACGACAGGGAGTGCCGCCGCTCGAGGGTTGCGCAGGTCGCCGAGAACCAGCTCTCGCTTGATCTCGAGCCCCACCACGAAGAAGAACACCGCCATCAGGCCGTCGTTGATCAGGTGCTGCAGGCTCTCGTCTAGGTGAATCCCGAAGAACTCGAAGCTCAGGTGTTCCTCGAGCAGGTCGAAATAGGTGTCCGACCAGGCTGAGTTCGCCCAGACGATCGCGGCCACCGCTGCCAGCAAGAGCACGATTCCCGACGACGCCTGGTTGCGAGAGAAGCGGACAAAGGGACGGACGAAGCGCTTCGGGACAAATCGCTCGGATTGTGCCCAGGTCTGATGCCGGGGGTCGATCATCCGATCGTCTTCCCGGCCGAGTTCAGTGATGCGGCCGCCTCGACAACCCTCGCCGCCATCCCACTCTCAGCCTTCTTCATGTACGACCTCGGGTCATACACCTTCTTGTCGCCCATCTCTCCGTCGACCTTCATGACTCCCGCATAGTTTGTCATCACGTGGTCGACGATCGGCCGCGTGTAGGCATATTGGGTGTCGGTGTCGATATTCATCTTGACCACGCCGTACGTGAGTGTCTCGTGGATCTCCTCCAGAGAGGAGCCACTGCCGCCGTGGAACACCAGAAAGTGCCTTGCGCTTTCTCCGAATCTCTCGGCCACTGCCTGCTGGCCGTCGCGCAGGATCTTCGGGTCCAGCTTCACTGCGCCCGGCTTGTAGACACCGTGCACGTTGCCGAAGACGGCCGCCAGCGTGTATTGGCCACGATCGAACGTCCCCAAGACCTCCGAGACGCGAACCATGTCCTCCGGTGAGGTGTACATTTTCGAGCGATCGATGTCCTCATGGTCGGTGGCATCTTCGACGCCGCCCACGATTCCTATCTCCAACTCCAGGATCACATCCAAAGCGGCACATTGCTCCAACAACTCGTCGGCCAGGGCCAGGTTCTCATCCATGGGGAGTATCGAGGCATCGAGCATGTGGGACTGGAACAAGGGCTCGAGGCCGTCTCCCCTACGTTCCCTGGTCATTTCGAGAAGAGGCCTGATGAAGCCGTCGACCCGGTCTGGAGGGCAGTGATCGGTGTGGAGGGCGACGTTGGCCGGATACTGGGCGGCGACTATCCGTGCCAGTTCTGCCATCGCCCGAGCCCCGGTCGCCATGTTCTTGTTGGACTGCCCGCTGAAGAACTCGGCGCCACCATATGAGATCTGAAGGATGCCGTCTGAGCTGGCGTCGCTGAACCCTTCCATGGCAGCAGTCAGAGTGGACGACGAAGTCACGTTGATCGCGGGCAGGGCGTAGCCGCCGTCGCGGGCTGCCTGATACATGGCCTGGTATTTCTCAGGGCTTACGACTGGCATCTCGACTCCACGTTTGGTCTGGGCCAAGTTAGCTCCGCCGGCCTTCCATTTCCTAAGTAGGGGTAGACGTGGGCATTGCCTCGACGTCGCCCCTTTGGCATGGGTGGAGGAAAGGGGTCGCTGAGTCGACTCGCCGTCAGAAACAGGTTCCAATAGGTTTGGGGCCAATGGAGACTGTGGCCCCCAAGGCAGCGGGCTCGAAGAAGCCTCGGAGTCGAATCCTTCGCGGGCTGTATTTCGTGCTTGGAGTGATCTGCTTGGGCCTGGTCTACATCAGTGCCCTGCCCGGGATCCCGACGTTCGACCTGGTCATTCTCGCTGCCTTCTTCTTCTCCATGTCGTCCGACAAAGTCCACGACTGGATGGTGAGCCACCCGGTTTTCGGAAAGATCATCCGCGGCTACCGCGATGAGGGCCTGACCATGAAGATGAAGTGGGCGGCCGCCATCGCCATCACCGCATCCCTGGGCATATCGGCGTTCCTGCTCACTGACCTGCTCGCCCTGCGCCTGGTGCTCCTTGCGGTCGGGGTCTACGCCATATGGTTCGTGTTCACTCGGCCCACCAAGGTTGTTTCAACCGACTGACCGGCACCCGCCGCTGACGGCCTGCAATACGACCAGCTCGGACTGTTCATGGACCCCGGTCCCGAGACTGGCGCGCTTGCCGTCGACGAAGACCAGGACATGAGGTCGAATCCGTCCGACCTCGTCGAGGAGATGATTTCGCAGCGCAGGCTCAGCCACAAACAGGTTGTCGAGAGCCTCGGCGAGCGTCGAACCGGTCACCATCTGACGGAGGCCATTCTTGGCTGCCGCCTCGAGAAGCCGCGGCAGCCTGATCTCTGCCATCAGAGAAGTGCCACCGACCCGATTCGGGGAAAGACCGGATCCAGGGCCGCCCAACTCTCGCCAGCGTCACGGGTGACTCTGACGCGTCCACTTGTGGTGCCGAAGGCAAAGGTGCCATCACCGTCACCGTCGTAAGCGCCCCGCAGCACGCCGGTGAACTCCGGTGACTCGCCCCAGCCCCCGCCCGCCACTGTCCAGCTTGCACCGTCATCGTCCGACGCGTAGACCCGCAAGAGCCCCTCTACCGGCAGCCGGTTCATGTCGGACTCCAAGGGGATCGTCAGGAGCCGGCCGCTGGCGTGGTCGCGCCAGATCACGAAGCCGAAGTCGGCGGGAAGGCCATTCGCGATGTGCTCCCACGTGTCGCCGCCGTTGGTGGTGCGGTACATGCCGCGATGATCTTGACGCCAGATCCGGTTGGGGTCTTGAGGATCGGCGGCCAGGGCGTGCACGCAGAATCCAACCTCTGGGCGCTGGTCACTGGCGTCGCCTGCCGGCGGTACCCCGTCGTTCTTGAGATTCCAGGTTTCTCCGCCATCGTCGGAACGGAATACGCCTACGGCCGAGATCGCGACCCAGATCCTTTCACCTGATTTGAGGATCTTGTGCGCTGCGAGGCCTCCCAAGCCGGGCTCCCATTCGCTGCGTGTGCGATGCTCATTGAGCCCGGCGATCGGCGCCCAGCTCGTTCCAGCGTCGACAGACTTGAAGAGGCCGGCATGAGCAACCCCTGCCCATATGGTGTCGTCTTCGGTGTGAAACCTCCATATCTTCTCCATCTTGCGGCCGGTCTCCTCGGGCCAGGATGGTGGAGTCTCTATCGGCTCCCAGGTTTCCAGATCTGGGCTGTGGTGGATTCCCACCCCGAACCAATTGCTGGCCACAGCAGCCAGGTACCGGCCATCGATGCGCCCGAAAGTGGTGACTATCCAACCGGGGAAAAGGGGTCCCGACACTGCCCATTCCCCATCGCCCTCATCAAGGATGTATGCACCCTTCTCCGTGCCCACCGCTATCCGTGTCATGACCCTCCATCTTGGCTCGTTTCTCTTGGACTTGTCGTACAGAGCGGCCGTATCTCGACGCCGTTACTCTGCGCGGTCCGTTGAGACTCGTCATTGCCCGTTGCACCGTCGACTATTCGGGAAGGCTTGACGCCCACTTGCCGGAGGCGGTGCGCCTGATCATGGTCAAGGCCGACGGCACCCTCGCCATTCATTCCGATGGCAACGCCTCCAAGCCGCTGAACTGGATGGTGTCACCCAACGAGCTGGAGGAGGGCGAAGACCGGTGGGTGGTGACAAACTCCAAGGGTGAGCGTCTTGAGATCCGAATACATGAGGTCTTTGAGGACGTCGTCCACGAGCTCGGGGAGGATCCGGGGTTGGTCAAGGACGGTGTGGAGCAGCATCTCCAGGAGTTGATCGCCGCCCGCCCCTGGGTGCTCGAAGAGGGCCTGGTGCTGCTTCGTCGGGAGTACCCCACGGACATTGGCCCTGTCGATCTCTTGTGTGCTGACGCTTCTGGACAAACTGTTGCCGTCGAGATCAAACGCCGGGGCGAGATCGATGGTGTCGAGCAGCTTTCCCGATACATCGAGCGTCTCAATCTCGATGTGCGACTGGCTCCGGTGCGAGGTGTCTTGGCGGCCCAGGCGATTTCACCTCAGGCAACAGTGCTGGCTGAGGCCAGGGGAATCGGCTCAATCGAGGTCGACTACGACGGGTTGCGTGAGATCGAGGACACCGAGCTCCGCCTGTTCAGTCTCTCCTGACGTGCTTCAAGTCGTCTTCTACGAGCCGGAGATCCCGCCCAACACCGGGAACGCGATGCGGCTGGCCGCCGTGTCTGGTTTCTCGCTGCACCTGATTCGTCCGCTCGGCTTCGACATGGACGACACCCGACTGAGGCGAGCAGGCATGGACTACCGCGATCGCGCTGCGGTATCTATTCATGACGACCTAGCAAGATGGATGCGAGAGCAGAGTCCTACTCGGGTGTTTGCCTTCACGGTTGACGGCGAGGACCGATACGACGAGATCGCCTACCAGCCAGGTGATTCCCTCCTGTTCGGACGGGAGTCGGATGGGCTGCCTGAGGAGGTAAAGACCCACGTCCGGGTGACGGCGCGGGTAAGGATCCCGATGGTTCCAGGAGTGAGGTCGATCAACCTGTCCAATTCGGCCGCAATCGTGGTCTACGAAGCTTGGCGACAGCTGGGATTCCCTGGTTCCGCCTAAAACCTGTCGGCGAGAAGTTGCATGGCGATCGCCTCCGAAAGAACGGATTTCTCCAAGTCGCCGAGGTCCTGGCTCTCATTCGGTGCATGGATGGCACTCGTCGGATCTCCGCAGCCGATCACGAGGATGGGAGCATTGGGGAACATCTCGGCGAACGTGGCGATGAAGGGGATAGACCCTCCGGCACCCATGTGTACCGGATCGTTTCCATATGCTTCCCGAAACGCGTCCGTCCACGCCTCGTAAGCGAAGTTGTCGGTCGAGAGCGTGGAGGCGTCCCCCGACTGTTCCCGGGTCACTTGGACCTGTGTCCCCCAAGGGGTGTTGGCTTGAAGGTGGGCGATCAGCAGGTCGGCCGCGGCGCGTGTGTCCTGGCCTGGTGCGGTGCGAAGGCTGACGGTGGCGCGAGCCACCGGGACGAGCTGGTTGATGGCCTCTGACGTCGGAGGAGCGTCGATTGCGATGGTGGCGATCGCCGGCTTCGTCCACAGGCGGGCAGGTACCGATCCAGATCCCATTTCCTCGATCTCCGGGACTGCACCGATCATCTCTCGCATCAAATCTGATGGAACCTGAAGGCCTTCGACCTCATAGGAGTGGAGCCCGTCGACGGCCACCTCCCCGGAGTCATCGTGCAGACTGGAGAGCAGCCGCACCAGCGCGGTCAGAGCGTCCGGGAAGACTCCTCCGTATTGACCGGAGTGAACCGCTTTGTCGAGAGTTCGCAGCTCGATCCAAAGATTCACGATCCCACGCAGGGAGGTGAGGAACGCGGGGACACCGACAGACCAGTTTCCGCCATCTCCAATGACGATCACATCGGGTCGCAGCAGGTCGGCGTGTTCGCTGAGAATCTGCCCCAGGCTCTCCGACCCCGCCTCCTCCTCACCCTCGAAGAAGATCTGGACTCCCACCGGCAGATCATGCCCGTGTGCGGCGATAGCCCCAAGATGCATGATGATGCCGGCCTTGTCGTCGGATACGCCTCTTCCATAGAGCCGCCCGTCCCTCTCGATCGCCTGGAAGGGGCCCGACTCCCACTCTTCGAGCGGACCCGGGGGCTGGACGTCATAATGCGCGTAGAGGAGCAGGGTCGGGGCACCTGCTGGCCCCTCCTTTTCGGCAAAAACCGCGGGATGACCGCCGCCTTCGAGGAGCTGTGCGTTGTCGAGCCCCAAGTCTTCCAGGAGGCCCCGGATCTGTTCCGCTGCTTGGCGCACGTCCTGCGGGTCGTAGGCGTGGTGGCTGACCGATTCCAAGGTCACCAGTTCGCCGAGCAGGGAGGTAAGGCGTGGCATGTCCTCGCGCACGGCGTTTCTCAGGTCATCATGCATCGGGCGAGCGTAACCGGCGATGTCCCCACAGCGCTCGGTGTCGACCATGATGGATGTGAGATGATCAGGTTCAGCCTCTTTGGGATCCCGGTCACGGTTCGGCCGTCCTTTCTCTTGATCGCTGCGTTGCTGGGGTTGGGAACCCGTTCCGTTGTCAGAACAGCGCTGTGGGTCGGAGTGGTGTTCGTCTCGATCTTGATTCACGAGCTGGGTCACGCGTTGGTGGCCAGGTCCTTCGGCTCGACAGTGACCATCGAGCTGAACGGCATCGGTGGCCTCACCACGTGGACCGGCGCATCTGGGATGGGACCCGGGCGTCGGGCATTGGTAGCGGCGTCAGGATCGGCGGTGGGAGTCGTCTTCGGCTTGATTGTCCTGGTGATCGACGAGCTCACGGGCCCCCACCAGGGGCTCCTCCAGTTCACCTTGGCCAATTTCATCCTCGTCAACGTGTTCTGGGGGCTGCTCAATTGGCTGCCGGTGCGTCCTTTGGACGGTGGCCATCTACTGGTCTCGCTCCTGGAGAAACTCGCCCCCGAGAGAGGGCCGGCGATCGCTCGGGTCACATTCATCGTCACCGCAGCGGTTGGTGCCTTTCTTGCATTCCAGTTCGGTCTTCTCTTTGCCGGCCTTATCGCATTGTGGCTTCTGGCCGCCGAGCTGACTGGGGGCACGGTGCGAAACCGACACCCGGCAGCTGGGCTCCCGGTCATGACTTTTGATGACGATGAGCCATCGATTGTGGAGGAGCAGAGGGAGGACCGGGAACCGGGCTGATACGGTCCGGGAATGGACTTCGCATACACGGCGAGAGTGGAGGAGCTACGGCGCCGCCTGAACGACTTCATGGACGGCCACGTCTATCCGGCTGAGGCGGTGTACCGGGACCAGATGGAGAAGTCGGGCGACCCCCATCATCACCCGAAGGTTATCGAAGATCTGAAGGCCGAGGCGCGATCGAGAGGTTTGTGGAATCTGTTTCTTCCCGATTCGGAGACGGGGGCCGGTCTCAGCGTCCTCGAATACGCTCCGCTTGCGGAGATCTCGGGTCGCAGCCCCTTCCTGGCTCCAGAGGCGATGAATTGCTCGGCGCCCGACACGGGAAACATGGAGATCCTGCACATGTTCGGAACGCCTGACCAGAAGGCTGCATGGCTGCAGCCGCTCCTGGAGGGTGAGGCGCGTTCGGCGTTTTCGATGACCGAGCCTGACGTTGCCAGCTCCGACGCCACCAATATCGCGACACGGATCGATGAGGATGGTGGCGAGTGGGTCATTACCGGCAGGAAATGGTTCAGCTCGGGGGCGGCGTCGCCGCGGTGCCGGTTCACGATCGTGATGGGAGTCACCGACCCGGACGCGGATCCGCATCGCCGGCAGTCCATGGTGGTTGTTCCCCTCGACGCGGCCGGTGTCAGCGTCGTCAGGGAGCCGGCTGTCTTCGGCTATCAGGATCGAGGCGGGCACCCCGAAATTCGGTTCGACGGTGTGCGGGTGCCCCAATCCAATCTGCTCGGCGAGCGAGGCGGCGGGTTCGCGATTGCGCAGGCGAGGCTCGGGCCGGGCCGGGTGCATCATTGCATGAGAGCCATCGGGGCGGCCGAGCGCTGTCTCGATCTCATGGTGCAACGGTCACAGGCTCGGACGGCTTTTGGACGTCCGCTGTCAGAGCAGGGGGTGGTGAGGGAGTGGATCGCCGACGCCCGTATAAAGATCGAACAGGCACGCTTGCTGGTGCTGAAAACGGCCTGGATGATCGACAACCTGGGTACCAAGGCTGCCCGCATCGAGATCGCTGCCATCAAAGTTGCTGCTCCCGCAGTTCTCACCCACGTTGCCGATCGCGCCATACAGCTGTTTGGTGCTGCCGGTTTCACCGAGGACTTTCCCCTGGCGGCCATGTATTCCATAGGGCGGTGGCTACGCGTCGCCGACGGGCCCGACGAGGTGCACATGCGGTCCGTGGCCAGGGCCGAGCTGGGCCGGCTTGGGCCCGACGCGCACGCAACTCACTAGCCAGGGTCATCCGCGGACCGTTTCCGCTCCGAAGTGACATATAGAGGTCGCACTCGGGATTGACGAGTGGACCTAAAACCTGGGAACGAAAGGCCTTGATTCTGCGTTTACGGGGATTCAATGATGATTAGTGGACAGATGTTCGACTTGAAGCACTCGCCTTGGCGGGAGGCGGCGGCGTGTCTCACCGTGGGTGAAGATGTCTCTTTCTTCCCCGATGCAGAGGACGTGGCAGGGATCTCTAAGGCGAAGGCAGTATGCGCAACGTGCCCGGTTTCGGCCGAGTGCCTGACTTGGGCGATTGAAACCAATCAAAGCGAGGGTGTCTGGGGCGGCCACACTGCACGGGAAAGGCGCGCCATCAGACGGCGTTGGATCGAGGAGATCAAGAAGGCTTCTTAGGAGCTCGAGTCGTCTTTTGCGACGTGGACCAGGGCGTCGCCGGGATTCACCAGCGGCCGTAGTGTCCTCGAAATCACCCAGCCGTCGGCTGGTGCCTTGACCCTGGTGGGCCGGGTCCCGAAAGCGTCAGAGATGGCTGTCACCGGCTGACCCTCTTCTACCCGGTCTCCGAGCCGGACCAACATCTCTGCCAGACCGCCACGCCGGGCCCGCACCCAGGTCGTCTTCTCGATGATCCTCGTGGACCGGGCTCGGGGCAGGCGAGCATCGATCATCCCCAGCGAACGAAGTGATCTCATGATGCCGTTCACCCCTGTCTCGATCACCTCTTCATCGAAGCGATGGGCCTGGCCACCTTCATAGACCAAGACTTTGGCCCCTCGGTCGACGGCCGCCTGGCGCAGCGAGCCCTTTCTCTGCTTGGCTCCGATAGTGAAATCGGCACCAAATGCCCGGGCCAGCTTGACCGATGAAACATCGTTGATGTCGGTCCGGATTTGGGGGACGTTGATCCGGTGATTCGTCGCCGTGTGCAAATCGAAGCCGACCGAGCACTGGCTGACGATCTGCTCCATGAAGAGGTTGGCCAATCTCGACGCCGTGGAGCCACGCGCAGACCCTGGGAAAGACCGGTTGAGATCACGTCGGTCGGGCAAGTACCGAGATTCGATCGTGAAGCCAAGCGGATTGACGATCGGGACCGCCACCATGGCGCCGCGGAGGCTCTTGGCATCGAGCACGCCGAGAACCCTGCGGACGATGTCTATCCCGTTGAGCTCGTCACCGTGGATGGCGGCCGACATCCAGACTGTGGGACCTGCGGACCGGCCGTTCACGACCGAAACCGGCAGTGATTCGGCGGAGCCGGTCGCATTTCGCGCAAAGGGCAGCTCGAGACGCATTTTCCGGCCCGGGCGAACCTCGACGCCACCAACGACGATCGGGATGTTCGCCTTGGTTGGCGTCAAAACTGCCCCCCGGGAAGTGTGTCCCGGTTGTCTTCTATGAACTGGATTATCCGGCCGGCAACGTCGACCCCGCTCGTTTTCTCGATGCCTTCGAGACCTGGGGAAGAGTTCACTTCCAGTACCAAGGGGCCTTCGGACGACTGCAGCATGTCCACGCCTGCAACGTTGAGTTCCATGGTCCTGGCGGCGCGGATGGCGGTCTCACGCTCGTTGGGTGTGAGCTCGATGACTTCCGAGGTTCCCCCGCGGTGGAGATTGGAACGGAAGTCGCCCGGAGCTCCCTGTCGTCTCATGGATGCGACCACCGTTCCGCCAACGACGAAGGCTCGAATGTCGGCACCCCCGGCGTCGGCGATGAACTCCTGAACCAAGATATTGGCGTCGAGTTGGCGGAACGCTCCGATCACCGATTCTGCGGCTTTCTTGGTCTCGGCGAGCACAACGCCCAGTCCTTGTGTCCCTTCCAGGAGTTTCACGACGACGGGTGGTCCTCCTACGACGCTCAAGATGCCGTCGATGTCCCTGGTGGAATGGGCGAAGCTCGTGGTAGGCAACCCGACGCCCGCACGGGAGAGGAGCTGCATCGATCGGAGCTTGTCCCGGGAGCGGCTGATGGCCTGAGAGCCGTTGGCGGTGAATACGCCGGTCATCTCGAACTGGCGAACGATCGCCGCTCCGTAGAAGGTGTATGACGCTCCGATGCGAGGGATCACTGCGTCGGGGCGGACCTCCTCGTCGCGGAAAAGGACTTTGGGGCGACGTGCCGTGATGTCCATGTAACACCGGAGGTAGTCGACCACCGAGACATCGTGCCCGCGTTCGGCTGCGGCCTCTTTGATCCGCTTCGTCGAGTACAAGCTGGGCCCTCGAGAGAGGATTGCGATTTTCAATTGGGCCATCCCTCGCTGCCGGGGCGGCCTCCGAGGTAGCTGCGTCCCGGGTCCACCATGAACTGCTTTCTGATCGTGCGTCGCCCGAGCAGCATCCTAAAACTCATCTCGTCTCTGGTGGTCAGGCTTATCAATCCGCTGATTGTCCTGCCCGCGACCACGATCGACGTCCTCACCACCGGTCGTAGCTCGTTGCGACCGCCTGGGTTCTTCACCTTGCGCTCTTTGACCACTTTGGCCTCACAAGAAACGGATGGCTTGCGAGACCTCTGCCGGGGGTGGATCACGAAGCTGACCCAATCCTCGCCGTCGCGTTCGAAACGTTCCACGTCGAAGGCATGAAGGGCTGAGTTGTCGGCTCCGGTGTCCACCTTCACCTTCATCTCTTCGACTCCGAACTCGGGAAGCGCCACCCATTCTCTCCAGCCAATCACTGTGAGACTGTCGCTCATTGAAGTGGGTTGGCCGTCATGGGCGGTGAATCGTAACCGGCGCCGGAATATGCGGTGTCAGAATCGGGTTGACTCTGACCGGCGAGGAAATCTGATATTTGACTTATCAGGTTTTCTCCCTCATAATTGTGACAAGTCACCTATCCGCCACCAGGCAGGAGGAAGCAGATGCACTATCGATATGACCCCTTTACCAGCTGGGGCCGTCCCGTTACCCGCTCTTACATGGGCGCCGATGTCTATCGAGGCGAAGACCGCTACATCGTTGAAGTCGATGTCCCCGGTGTCGTCGAAGACGCCATTGACGTAACGGTGGAAAAGAAGACATTGACCATCTCCGTCGACCGTCCGGCGCGAACCGACGAGGGCTTCGAGCTGGTCAGCCGGGGCCGACCCACCGGCACCTTCACCCGACGCTTCTATCTGGGTGATGGTCTCGACTCCGAGGGTGTCGAGGCTGGGCTGGAGAACGGTGTCCTCACCATTGCCATCCCGGTTGTGGAAACGGCAAAGGCCCGAAAGGTCGAGGTCGGCACCATCCGCCCGGCCATCGAGGCCTGAACCCCTCCCTGTACACCACAACGCACGAATGGGCCCGCCGACCGGCGGGCCCATTTTGTTTGCCGTCCTGGAATTCCACTGCCGGATCTGATTGTTGATATGTCTGGATGAGGACCGGTCGCTATGTCGCTGCAGGATTGGTAGTCCTAGCCGGGATCATGGCGATCCTTGCCATCAACTCGGCTTCGGAGCCCTCATCGACCGAGACTTTGGCGGTTCCTGGTCCCCCTGAGGGTGTCTCGTCAACCACGTCAGCACCGGAGGTGGCGACGACGGGTTTGCGCGACATCCCCAAGACAACGATCGAGCCGCCGGGGCAGGCGTACGATCCTGTTGCAGCAGGCGAGCCGGTGCCCGAGGGGTACCGGGACACCCTGGGCCGGGATTCGATTGAGCCCATTTACAACCCGGGGTTTCGCTCCGCCCCGGACACCGAGTGGCCCGCCGACTCGCTGGTGATCGGGGTAGAGATCGAAGGGGACGCTAGGGCTTACCCAGTCTCGTTCCTCACCCGCCGCGAGATGGTGGTCGATCGGATAGCTGGAATTCCTGTCCTCGTCACCTGGTGACCGCTTTGTGGTACGGCGATGGTCCATCGCCGAGAATGGAACGGGAGTGAGCTTGTGTTTGGCAACCAGGGTGATCTATACGGCAATGCCATGACCTGGTGGGATCACGGCACCGGATCCGTGTGGAGCCAGCCGACGGGTGAAGCCATCCTCGGTCCTCTGAAAGGGGCCAAACTCGAGCTGCTGTCGAGCAATCTCACCACGTGGGACGCCTGGCGCGATCGTTTCCCAGACACTGGCGCCCTCGACGGGCCGAGCACCTTGACCCGGGTCAACCTGTCCCAGACCACGATCGTCGTGGACTTCTCCCTCGAGGTCATGACATTCAGGTTCATCGAGCTATGGCAGTCCGGCCCGGCCAACGAGGTGGTGGCGGATGTCCCGGTAGCGGTTGTGACCGATCCTGAGGATCGCGACCGCTGGGCGGTTTTTGACCGAAGAGTGGGAGAGCTCACCCTGACCTTCGAGGTTCGCGGCTCCCAACTGCACGATTCGGAGACCGGCACCGTGTGGGATCCCGTGTTCGGATTGGGTCTCGAAGGTGAGCTCGCCGGCGAGACGTTGGCGAAGCTCCCCGCATTCACGGCATTTCCCAGAGATGTTGAGACCTTCTGGCCCGGTGCCCGGGTGTGGCAGCCCGGCTAGGAGTGTGTCAGCTATCGGACACTCCTGGCATCTCCGGGCTTTGGTGACCGTTAACGGAGCGCACAGGCACGACAATGGAACCGATGACCAATAGACGTCAACTGCCACCGTGGCTTCTGGGGCTGATAATCGCGATTGTCGTGTTCGCCGTTGGGTTCTTGGTCTTCCGAGCGCTCGGCTTCGGCGACGATCCGGTTGTGGGAGCCGGCGAGTCGGACGTCGAGGCTTCGGGCGTCGCGCCGAGTTCTACCCTGTCGAACGAGCCGGCCACCACTCCTCCACCCTCTGCTCCGACCGGGCCTGCCGAGACCGATGCTCTCGCCTTTGCCTATTGGGACGGCAGCGCAGGCTCGTTCCAGGATTTTCGGGGTAAGCCACTCGTGGTCAACTTCTGGGCGTCCTGGTGCCCGGCCTGTGTGGCCGAGATGCCGGATTTCGAATCGGTGCATGCCGTTCTCGGTGACGAGGTCCAGTTCCTCGGCGCCAATATGCAGGAGATAGACCGCACCCAAGCTCAGAAGCTGGTCAATCAGACCAAAGTCTCTTATCCGCTGATGGAGGACCCCAACGGAGAGATCTACAGCTTCTTTGGCGGGATTTCCATGCCCACCACAGTCTTCATCGATGCCAGGGGCAATGTGGCTGACACCCACTCCGGTGCCATCTTTGCCGACGATCTCGAGGCGGCCATCCGAGATATCTTCGGTCTGTGACCGAAGCCCAAAGCGAGTCTGACTCGAGACTGCGCGCTCTGGCCCTGATTGCCGGGTCGCAGCTGTTCGTCCTGAGCCTCTGGTTCTCGGCCTCCGCTGTCTCGCCGCAGCTCGTCGACGAGTGGAGGCTGGGCTCTGCAGCAGAGACCGGGCTGACGCTCTTCGTTCAGCTTGGGTTTGTGGTTGGTGCTCTGGTCCTTGCCATGTTCTCCGTAGCCGACGTGGTGCCCAGCCGCCGTCTCTTTCTCGTCAGTGCGGGCGCGGCCGCCGTGGCCAATCTCGCCTTGCTTGCTGTCACCGCGAACGCGGTGTGGGCCGCCATGGCTCTCCGCTTCCTGACCGGGATGCTCCTGGCCGGGGTTTACCCGGCCGGCCTGAAAGTCGTGGCCGGATGGTTCCGATCGAGCAGGGGAATGGCTTTGGGTGTCCTGGTCGGGGCCCTGACCGTGGGCTCGGCGTCGCCGCATCTCGTGCGCGGCCTGGGGCTCGACTGGCGCGGCGTGGTAATCGCATCGTCTGTCCTGGCCGGCGTGGGAGCACTGGTCATGAGCACTGTCCGCGACGGTCCGCATGAGGTGCCGCTGCAACCCTTCAGATGGGATCAGGTGAGTCGCGTCGCCCGGAATCGTGGAGTGCGTCTTTCCACTTATGGGTACCTGGGCCACATGTGGGAGCTGTACGCCATGTGGACCTGGATGGCGGCGTTCCTTGTTGCTTCTGCTGGTGAAGGAGCGCGCGATTACGGCTCCGAGTCGTCACTGACGTTCGCGATCATCGCTGTGGGCGGAGTTGGGGCATGGCTGGCCGGAGTTGCCGCCGACCGTTGGGGACGCACCCAGGTGGCGGGCGGAGCGATGCTGGTGTCGGGCTCCTGTGCTCTGTTGACGCCACTCGTTTTCGGAAGTCCGTTGTTCGTGGTACTGCCGCTGATGATCATTTGGGGCTTCACGGTTGTGGCCGACAGCGCACAATTCTCGGCGATGGTGACTGAGACCTCCGATGACGAGGTGCGCGGCACCGCCCTCACCTTGCAGACAGCGCTCGGTTTCCTCCTGACGCTGGTGACGATTCGGGGCGTCCCGGTGATCGCCGAGCAAGTGGGCTGGCGGTGGGCGTTCCCAATCCTCGCCATTGGGCCGGCGTTGGGGGTCATCGCGATGACGCGGTTGAAGCGGAGCCCGGAGGCTGCCCAGCTCAGCGGGGGAAGGGGCTAGGCGCTTGGCTCAGGGATCGGGTTTCCGTTGCAGTCGATTCCCTCCGCAGGCCGGTACGTGGCCTGGAAGGTATCCACTCTCACGAAACCATCACGGTAGGTCCGCTGTCGGTCGGTCTCGACGTGGGTGCAGGCGCGTCGCCTGCTCACCCTCTGCTCCACTTCTTCGACCGTCACGTTTGGCGTTGAGAACATGGACACCGTGATCGAGGTGTCCGTATAGGAGGTGTCGATCAGGACCGGATAGTCCGTTGTGTTGCGGATCACCAGGTCCGGCGACGGATTGGAGATCGTGGCCTCCCGGCCGTATGGGTACCTCGAGAAGTAGAGCGAGTGGGCGCGGTATTCGTCAAAGTCGAGGCCGGCGAAGTAAGCGGCATTGAAGATCGTGGTCGCGAACTGGCTGACACCACCACCTACTTCGGGAGTCAGGCGGCCGAATCGAATTGCACCGGCAGGCACGAATCCATTCTCCACGGTCCGTTCTCCCACATAGTCATTGATGCTCAGGGCTTCGCCCGGAAGGAGGTAGAACCCATCGATGATGTCGGCCATGCGCTGGATGTTGGTGACCCGGTCTTCGCAGCAAGCATGTGGAGTGGTGAAAGACGAAACCTGTTGCACGATGAGCGTGCCGTTGGCCACCGCGACGGATGCCATGTCGTCTTGGGGCCGTGGTTGGAGCGCGACTCTGCGGAAGGGCTCTATGTCCCCATCCAAAACCGCGTTTGCGATCTTGGCCGCCGACTCAGCCGAGCAACACACCTCGGGCGGAGTCCCCTCTTCTATGACTTGGGGATAACCCTCGACGACCTCGAACACCGGTTTCGAGCCTGGCCCGATCGGCTCGGGATAGAGATTCTCAATCCCTTCCTGGAGGCCCTCGAGGTCGAAGCTGCGAAGGACGGACCCATCGGAGGCCTCGACCCGCAGCTGTTGGCGTAGCTGCTCGGGGCTGAGTCTCACCGACTCTCCCCGAACCGAGACCAATACTCCCACCTCGGTCAGCGACGTCAGCTCGTCGACCACGGCTTGGGCCGCCGTATCGGTGACGGTGGGTTCGACTTCTACCAACCTGGCCTCGATCGAATCCGGCGGGTCCAGAAGGTCGATCCCGGATACCTGGTCCACCAAGTGATCGATATCGACGGTTTGACCGGTGGCTCCTGGGATAAATGTCAGCGATCCACGGTTGTCTGTCGAAAACTCCGGCTCCACTGCTGGTACTGGCGTCAATGCGTCTGAGGATTGGCGCAGATGCGCGAGCAAGGCATCGGTGTCAAGTGACCATGCAACCTCGGCACGACTCCTGATCAGAGGTGTCACGGCCCAAGATGCGAGCTGAACTACTGGCCCGCCGGTGCGACGCGCATTCAAGACGTTGTCAACGGTGGACGCCTGGTCGTAGGTGAAGCCGAGTTCGTCGAGTGTGAACGATTTGTCGCCGCCGAACTCGATTGTGAGTTCGGTCTCCAGAGTGGTTTTGGCGTCATGGCTGACCACGGCCTTGACTTCACCTGGGGTCATCCCGCTCATGTCGATTCCGTGGAGTGAGACGCGAGCTGCGACCACTTCGCCAGACCCGGAAAGATGTTGAGTCCAGGCGAAGCCGGCGGCACCAAGCAAGACGCCTCCGATGAGTATCAGAGGCGCCAGAGATCTCACGACGCGGACGGACTCGTGCTTTGCCACGAACACTGACATGGTATTGGCTGACGGCTCATCTTCCTGGCATGGGGAAGAACGTCTTGACGGCGACGGTTGAGCATCCTGTGAGATCTCAGGCCCAGCAGCAGCACATGGCATGGCTCGCGCGGTCCTTTGGAAGGCCGGACTACGCGCCTCTCACGGCAGCCGATCTGGAGACGTTGATGGGATCGGCCGAGCTTGTTTCCAAGTATCCCGGCACCCATCTCTTCCGTGAGGGAGATCAGGCGATGGCGGCGTTTCTCGTGGAGAGCGGCGAAGTAGAGATCTACCGCGGGACCGGATCGAGACGCCGTGTGGTTTCCCGGGTCGGGCCCGGATCGGTTTTGGGGGACATCGCCATGTTCGGCGACGGCCCCTACATCTCTTCGGCCCAGGCCATCTCCCGTGTTCGAGTCTTCAGATTCGACCGCGACCGATTGCTCCCCGAGTTGGGCAGGCATCCCGCCATCTGCCTTCGTTGGCTCGTGGCCGGTCTCCGCCAGCTCGAGGAGACCCAGCGACGGGTCATCCACCTCATGCACAAGACGGTGCTCAGTCAGGTGGCCGATCTCTTATACGAGGAAGCCGATGCCCGGGGCGAGGTACGGCTCTCCCAGACCTCGATTGCCACGCTGCTCGGGGTGAGCCGGCAGTCGGTGAACGAAGCGCTGGGACGGCTGAGAGAACAAGGCGCCGTCGAGACCGGCTACCGCCAGATACGGGTTTTGGAGAAGGAGCGCCTGGTCACTATCGCCTCCTCGTAAGGGTTCCTCTTCGGTCGTCCCCGGGAGGAAGCCCGCGGGACAGTGTCGGGGTTTTGACTGTTGCTGGAGGTTCGTGACGCCGTGAGGCGTTGTGGAGGTCATGGGTGGTGCACTCTTGGTCTCAGCGTTTGCAGCGGGCTTGGTGGCGACCGTCAACCCTTGTGGTTTCGCGATGCTCCCCGCCTATCTCTCGTTCTTCATGGGCAGCGGGGAGGAGGATTCGGGGTCAGTCTTTAGAGCGCTTCGGATCGCCGGGGTGATGACCATCTCGTTCCTGACGGTCTTTGGCATCGCCGGGCTCCTCCTCGCCATCGGCGTGCATTCGGTAATCGACGCGATTCCATGGCTGGCTCTCGTCGTCGGGGTCGGCGTGGTCTGGCTCGGGTTGCACATCTTGAGAGGCGGCGCGATCGCCGTGGTAGTTCCAGGGCCCGGGAAGGTCAATCGGAGGTCGGTGTTCCTCTTCGGCGGCTCGTATGCCATCGCATCGCTCAGCTGCACTCTCCCCATCTTCCTATCGCTGGTTGTCGGGTCCATCGCCACGGCGGCGGTTTGGGAGTCGGTCGTCCTCTTCCTTGCGTATGCGTTGGGCATGGCGCTGGTGATCGCGGCGATAACCGTGGGCCTTGCGCTCGGACGAGACCGGCTGGTGCGCCTGATCCGAGGAGCCAGCCGATGGATGCCAGTGGTCTCAGGGCTTGTGCTCGTCTCCGCCGGCGGGTTCATCGTCTGGTACTGGGCAACCGTGCTCGCCTCCGGATCCCTGGCCCTGGCCGACGTGGCCGTCGTCCGTTGGATCGACACCTTGTCCGCTTCTGTGGCCAGCTTCGTCAGAGACAACGTGTGGATGGTGGGTGCCGGCTTGCTCGCCGGGATCGGGCTGGGATGGCTGGCGCTCCGGCGCGGATCGAACGATGACGCCGCCGAAGAGGTCTTTGCGGAGCCGGTGAGCACCCGTTCATGACTAACACGTGGTCGGGCTACCCGACTCAAACCCTTGACGGATTTCGCGACCGTGCGGTAGTGTGTCTTTTGACCTTCGGGTCCGGACCAGGCCGTTCTGCGGTCTGGTTCAACAACTCAGAAATTCAATTGGAGGCATGCTGACGCGTCTGTTAGTATGCCTTGTCTGCTTTACCCCTACCTGACCCCGGCTCCTTAGGAGGATTCCCTTGGCTTCGCGCGTGGCTGAGCGCTTCTCGTTCGGGAAGATTCCCGAAGTTCAACCCCTACCCGACCTTCTCGCTGTCCAGCATGAGTCATTTCAATGGTTCCTCGATGAGGGCCTGAGAGAGATCTTCGACGAGGTGAGCCCCATCGAGGACTTCACCGGATCTCTGGCGCTCGAGCTCACCGACCATCGATTCGGTGACGAGCCCATGAGCCTCGAAGAGGCCAAAGAGCGGGACGCCAACTATGCACGCCCGTTGTTTGTCACCGCTCGATTCATGAATCGCCAGACAGGCGAGATCAAGGAGCAGCAGGTTTTTCTGGGTGACTTCCCGATCATGACGGAGAAGGGCGTCTTCATCATCAACGGAACCGAGCGGGTCATTGTCTCCCAGCTCGTTCGATCGCCCGGGAGTTACTACGACGTCTCGCCAGACAAGACGTCGGACAAGCTCATCTACTCAGGAAAGATGATTCCCGGTCGGGGCGCCTGGCTCGAATTCGACACCGACAAGAAAGACACCATCGGGGTCCGGGTCGATCGCAAACGTCGTCAATACATCACGTCATTCCTCAAGGCGCTCGGCATCGCCGAGACCGACGAAGAGATCCTCGAGATGTTCGACGGCGCCGAGTCGATCAAGAACACCATCGAGAAGGACACGGTGGCCGATAAAGAGGAAGCGCTGCTGGACCTCTACCGGAAACTACGTCCAGGTGAGCCAACCACCGTCGAGTCCGCCAGGGGTCTCATCCAAACCCTGTTCCGCAACCCCAAGCGCTACGACCTCACCCGGGTCGGCCGCTACAAGATCAGCCAGAAGTTCGGCGAGCCGACTCCCAAGGACTACCGCGCCGAGGGCCTCCAGTTGCTTCGCGACGAGGACATCGTTGACGCTATCAAGTACTTGGTGGCACTACATGCAGGTGAGTCGACGATGACGACCCATACCGGCAAGCAGATCGATGTCCGTACCGATGACATAGACCACTTTGGAAACCGGCGCATTCGCACAGTCGGTGAGCTCGTTCAGAACCAGTTCCGGGTCGGTCTCACTCGTTTGGAGCGTGTGGTTCGGGAGAGGATGACGACTCAGGACCCGGATGCGATCACCCCGCAGAGCCTCATCAACATCCGTCCTGTCACCGCTGCCATCAAGGAGTTCTTCGGGACCTCGCAGCTGAGCCAGTTCATGGACCAGCCCAACCCTCTTGCAGGACTCACCCATCGTCGGCGCCTGTCGGCACTGGGACCCGGCGGTCTCTCTCGAGAGCGTGCCGGCTTCGAGGTGCGGGACGTCCATCCCTCGCACTACGGAAGGATGTGCCCGATTGAGACCCCTGAGGGGCCGAACATCGGTCTCATCGGCTCGCTGGCTTCTTATGCCCGGGTCAACCAGTTCGGATTCATCGAGACCCCATACCGCAAGGTTGTTGGGGGCAAGGTCACCAACAACGTCGATTATCTGACGGCCACCGAAGAGGAGCGCTTCGTCATCGCGCAGGCCAACGCACCACTCAAAGACGATGGCAGCTTCAAAAATAAGCGAATCTTGGTGCGCCGCGCTGGAGGTGAGGTCGACTCGGTCACGCCCAAAGAAGTCGACTACATGGACGTGTCACCGAAGCAGATCGTCTCGGTGTCGACTTCGCTGATTCCCTTCCTGGAGCACGATGACGCCAACCGTGCCCTCATGGGATCCAACATGCAGCGCCAGGCAGTCCCCCTCCTCACTTCGGACGCACCTCTGGTGGGAACAGGCGTGGAAGGCCGGGCGGCCGCAGACTCGGGAGACATGGTCATCTCGACTATCGCCGGCGAGGTTCTCGAGGTCAACGGCGACGAGATCATCATCAAGGAGCGAGGAAGCAACAAGAAGCACACGTTTGCCCTCGACAAGTTCCGGCGCTCCAACCAGGGCACGTGCATGAACCAGAAGCCTCTGGTCCGCGAGGGCGACAAGGTGAAAGTCGGCGAGGTGCTGGCCGACGGACCGTCGACCGACGGAGGTGAGCTCGCTCTCGGACGCAACCTGTTGGTGGCGTTCATGCCTTGGCAGGGCCACAACTATGAAGACGCGATAATCATCTCGCAGCGCCTGGTGAAAGACGACTCGCTCACTTCGATACACATCGAAGAGCACGAGATCGACGCTCGTGACACCAAGCTCGGCGCCGAGGAAATCACCCGTGACATCCCCAACGTGCCCGAAGAGGTTCTGGCGAACCTCGACGACGAGGGGATCATCCGTGTCGGAGCCGAGGTCGGCCCGGGCGACTATCTGGTCGGCAAGGTCACCCCTAAGGGTGAGACCGAGCTCACCCCCGAAGAACGTCTCCTGCGTGCGATTTTCGGTGAGAAGGCTCGCGAGGTTCGTGACACGTCCCTCAAGGTGCCCCATGGTGAGACCGGCAAGGTCATCGCGGTCAAGGTGTTCAAGCGCTCCGAAGGATTCGATCTGCCGCCCGGGGTGAACGAGCTGGTGAGGATCTATGTCGCCCAGCAGCGGAAGATCTCGGAAGGCGACAAGCTCGCCGGCCGGCACGGCAACAAGGGAGTCATCTCCAAGGTTCTCCCCGAGGAGGAGATGCCTTTCCTGGCCGATGGCACCCCAGTCGACATAATTCTTTCCCCGCTCGGTGTGCCCTCGAGGATGAACCTCGGCCAGGTGCTGGAGACGCACCTTGGTTGGGCCGCGGCACAGGGTTGGGAGTCGTTCAAGGGTGACAGCCCGGCAAGCGTGGGTGCCGGCCCGTGGACCAGAACCGCCACCCCGGTCTTCGACGGGGCCCGGGAAGACGAGATCATGACGGTGATCCAACAGGCACTGCCCAACCGCGACGGAGCCAAGCTGGTCACAGACGACGGCAAGGCGATTCTGTACGACGGACGCACTGGCGAGCCGTTCGATACCGCGATCACCGTCGGCTACATCTACATGCTCAAGCTGGTTCACCTGGTTGATGAGAAGATTCACGCCCGCTCGACCGGCCCCTACAGCATGATCACCCAGCAACCGCTCGGCGGTAAAGCCCAGTTCGGAGGCCAGCGCTTCGGTGAGATGGAGGTGTGGGCACTCGAGGCCTACGGCGCCGCCTACGCCTTGCAGGAGTTGCTGACCATAAAGTCGGACGACGTCCAGGGGAGGGTCAAGGTCTACGAGGCCATCGTCAAAGGCGACAACATCCCGGAGCCAGGGATCCCCGAGTCCTTCAGGGTCCTGGTCAAGGAGATGCAGAGCCTCTGCCTGAACGTCGAGATGCTTTCGGCCGGTGAGGAAGTCGAGCTTCGAGAGCTCGAAGAGGAGACGTATCGGTCGGTGGAGACACTCGGCATCGACCTCAGCCGTCCCGAGCGCCCTGACTCGGAATAGATCTTTGTTGGCATCAGTGAACGAACCCACCTTTATCCCCAGAAGGAGTGAGCGGCGGACGGGAGGAGACTCCCAGCCAAAATCCGCCGGCAATTAGAGATATGCCCCAACAGCTTTTTGATGAACTGAAGATCAGCCTCGCCTCCAGCGACCAGATCCTGGCCTGGTCTTACGGCGAGGTGAAGAAGCCGGAGACGATCAACTATCGGACCCTCCGTCCGGAGAAAGAGGGCCTGTTCGACGAGCGCATCTTCGGCCCGCAGCGCGACTGGGAGTGCTATTGCGGCAAGTACAAGAGGATCCGGTACAAGGGGATCATCTGTGAACGCTGCGGCGTCGAGGTGACCAGATCCAAGGTCAGGCGCGAGCGGATGGGCCACATCGCACTGGCCGCCCCGGTCACTCACATCTGGTTCTTCAAAGGCGTCCCCAGCCGCCTCGGCTACCTGCTCGACATGTCGCCCAAGGAGTTGGAGAAGGTCATCTACTTCGCCAGCTACATCATCACCTCCGTCGACGACGAGCGTCGCCAGAAGGACATCCCCGAGCTCGAGACGGCCATGAGCGATGAGCTCGAGGTGGTCAAGAGCGAGTTTGCCGAGTGGCACGAGGTGCGTCTCGAAGCGCTCGAAGACGAGTTGGAGCGCATGGAGGAAGGCGGGGCCAAGACCCAGGAGATCAACGCCCGTCGCAAAGAGGTCGATCGGGAGATCAAGGAGCGGCGGGAGCGGAGCGAGCGCGAGGAAGAGCTGATCCAGGACGCGTTCGACACGTTCAAGAAGTTCAAGCCCAAAGATCTGGTCGAATCTGAGCAGCTCTGGCGTGAGATCTGGTTTCGCTACGACGACTATTTCGAAGGCGGCATGGGGGCTGAGGCCGTGAAGGCGTTGTTGCTCAACCTCGATCTCGACGCCGAAATCGAACTGCTCAACGAGCATCTCGAGGCCCGCTCGGCTCAGAAACGTCAGCGCGCCACCCAGCGCCTCAAGGTGGTCAAGCCATTCTGGGAGGGTCATAACCGGCCCGAGGACATGATCCTCGAGACCGTTCCGGTGATTCCGCCCGATTTGCGCCCCATGGTCCAGTTGGACGGGGGCCGTTTCGCCACGTCCGACCTGAATGACCTCTATAGGCGTGTCATCAACCGGAACAACCGGCTGAAGAGGCTCCTCGACCTGGGAGCTCCGGAGATCATCGTCAACAACGAGAAGCGGATGCTTCAGGAGGCTGTCGACGCGCTCTTCGACAACGGAAGACGCGGCCGCGCGGTGACCGGGCCCGGAAACCGAGCGCTCAAATCACTCTCTGACATGCTGAAGGGCAAGCAGGGTCGTTTCCGTCAGAACCTCTTGGGCAAGCGGGTCGACTACTCGGGCCGCTCAGTGATCGTTGTGGGACCCCAGCTCAAGCTGCACCAGTGCGGCCTGCCCAAGATCATGGCGCTCGAGCTGTTCAAGCCTTTCGTCATGAAGAGGCTCGTCGACCTGGAGCTGGCACAGAACATCAAGGCCGCAAAGAGGATGGTCGAGAGGCAGCGTCCCCAGGTTTGGGACGTTCTCTCTGACGTCATCCAGGAGCATCCGGTGCTCCTCAACAGGGCTCCGACGCTGCACCGGCTCGGGATTCAGGCTTTCGAGCCCGTCCTCGTCGAGGGCAAGGCAATCCAGATCCATCCATTGGTTTGCGAGGCGTTCAATGCCGACTTCGACGGCGACCAGATGGCTGTACATCTGCCCCTTTCAGCCGAGGCGCAGGCCGAGGCAAGGGTTTTGATGCTTTCGTCCAACAACGTCCTGTCACCGGCGTCGGGGAGGCCGATAGTCACACCATCCCAAGACATGGTGATCGGGGTCTACTACCTCTCCGAACTGGTCGAGGACGAGTTGGGGGCCGGACGCCACTTCAGCGATCGTGATGAGGCGGTCATGGCCTACGAGATCGGCGAGCTGTCGCTACATGCGCCGATCAAGGTCCGTCTCGGGGAGCTCGCCGGTGACCCGGCTCGCCACGAGGATCTCAAGCCCGCGCTGGGCTCGCTGCTCACCGAAGAGCCTGTTGACGGTGATGCTCTCACCGAAACCACTCTGGGCCGCATTCTGCTGAACGAGGCCTTCCCGGAGGACTTCCCGTACATCGACTCCATCGTCATCAAGAGCGACATCCGGAGGCTGATCGAGACGGTCATCGAGAAGTATCCCCGCTCCGCGGTGGCGTCGATGCTCGACTCGATCAAAGACCTCGGGTTCGCCTTTGCGACCCGTGCCGGGCTGACCATTGCACTCGACGACGTACGCACGCCGGAGAACAAGGCCCAGATTCTCGAGGAGTACGAGACCCGAGCGGACAAGGTGCAGAGCCTGTTCCAGAAAGGTGTCGTCACCGACGAGGAGCGTCGCCAGGAGCTGATCGAGATCTGGACCGAAGCCACCGAGAAGGTGACCGATGCCATGAAGGGGAGTTTGAAGTCCGAGCGGTTCAACTCGTTGGACATGATGATCGGCTCCGGAGCCCGTGGAAACATGATGCAGGCTCGCCAGATTGCGGGAATGCGCGGCCTGGTGGCCAACCCGAAGGGTGACATCATCCCGCGTCCCATCATCTCCAACTTCCGGGAGGGACTCTCGGTGCTGGAGTATTTCATTTCTACACACGGGGCTCGCAAGGGGCTGGCCGACACCGCGCTTCGCACCGCTGACTCGGGCTATCTGACCCGTCGTTTGGTCGACGTGTCACAGGAGATGATCGTCCTCGAGGAAGACTGCGAGACCGACCGGGGCATCGTGGTGCCGATCGTCGACGCCAAGGGTGCGAAGATCAGAAACCTCCGCTCTCGCATCTACGGCCGAGCCTTGGCCGACGACCTCAAAGAGGGCCGCTCGCTGGTGGCGACCGTGGACGATGACAAGCTCCGCGCCAAGACCATCATCGGGACCAAGGAACTGCACGCCGTCGAGGAAGCCGACGTCGAGAGTGTCCGGGTCCGGTCACCACTGACCTGCGACACGAGGAACGGTGTCTGTCAGATGTGTTATGGGTTGTCGCTTGCGACCGGGAACTTGGTGGAGACAGGAGAGGCCGTCGGCATCATGGCCGCCCAGTCGATCGGAGAACCGGGCACCCAGCTCACCATGCGTACCTTCCACACAGGCGGCGTGGCTGGTGAGGACATCACCCACGGTCTCCCCAGGGTGGTTGAGTTGTTCGAGGCGCGCACACCCAAGGGCAAGGCCGCTCTAGCCGCCGAGAAGGGTGTCGCCAGGGTGGTTGACGACGAAGACGGAAGACGCATCGTGGTCGAGCTCTCGCCCGACGAGGAGATCGAATACAAGATCTCCCGCTTCGCAAAGCTGCGTTTCGCCGACGGTGCCGACGTCGATGCCGGAACCCAACTCACCGAGGGACCTCTTGATCCCAAGGAGGTCCTCGAGATACGCGGGGTGCGAGCCGCTCAGCAGTATCTGGTCGACCAGGTGCAGGAGGTCTACAAGTCGCAGGGTGTGGAGATCCACGACAAGCACATCGAAATGATCGTCCGCCAGATGTTGCGCCGGGTCAGAGTCGTCAATGTGAACGACTCGGACTTCCTCCCGGCTGCGCTCGTCGACGATCAGACGTTCCGTGACATCAACCGGGAGCTGGTGACCGAGGGCAAGAAGCCCGCCGAGGGACGCCCTGAGTTGATGGGTATCACCAAGGCCTCGCTGGCCACGGACTCATGGCTGTCAGCGGCCTCTTTCCAGGAGACCACCCGTGTTCTCACCGATGCCGCCATTCAGAGTCGGTCCGACTTCATGAGAGGGCTCAAGGAGAACGTGATCATCGGCAAGCTGATACCGGCGGGCACCGGTGCCCAGCAGTACCAAGTGCTCGAGCCGTCGCTCCCTGGAGCTACCACAGTGGCCAGCCTTGGCTTCCTTGGTGAAGGCGGCCCGATCTCCAGCGATGACGAAGGTTTGCCGGAAGACCCCGCCGAATGGCTCGCCTCGCTAGGCAACAGCGCACCGTCCAACGAAGACGACGGCGAAGAGGAGTAGTCGCAGCTAGCAGGGGCCGCAGCTAGTAGCGGCCCTCTGCGACGACTCCAACTGCCCACCTAGAGTGGCGACAGCGAGAGTTCGCCCGACGCTCCATATGGGTCTCTAGACCTATAAAGCCTGACCTTTTTCTGCTGGACGTCACCCCTCCTCTAACTACTCTGAGTGGTGGGAACTAACGGTCCGGAGCACCGGACCAGGCTATCTGAGGGGAATAGGGGCAATCATGGGTAGGTCTCTGAGACGTCAACGCCAGAGTGCGTTCTTGTCACTGCTGGTATCGATTCCGATGGTCTTCGGGAGCTTGTTCGTCATCCCACCCCCGGCTGCGCATGCCGCGCTCGGGCTGAATTCGTTTGAGATCGGTTCCGACGAGCCCAACGGCGGGAACTCGGCAGGGATCGTCGGCAATGACGGAGGCGGCGACTGGGCCTCGCTGGCAGCCCTCAGCGGTGACTTCGACCCCGGCGAAGTGGCCGTCGTGAACGATCAGAACTTCACGGGTTCCGCGGTCGTAATGAACCCGGAGACCGCTGCCGACGACTTCTGTACCACTGACAACGACCTCATCGTCAAGAACGGGACCAAGATCGACGACTACCCGTTCGAGGTGGTTGCCGGGTCGCCGAGCCCGGGCAAGAACGATATTTGTCAGGTCTACGTTTCGTACGAGTTCTCCGGCGGGGACACCATTCTCTACGCGGGCGTCGTTCGGCGCGAGACCGGTGGCACCACGGGTGTGGCCATAGAGCTGAACAAGGTCAATCACGCCAACAGAGCGGTCAACGACCTCCTAGTCATGTTCGAATTCGACGGCAGTGGCCCGATCTCATCGTTCACTGTCCGGAAATGGGATGGCACCACCTGGGTGCTGCAGACTGTTGCGTCGAGCGATTGGGACGGCGGCTCCTGGGAGCACTTCGGCGAGGTGGCGGTCAACATCTCGGCCGCTGGGCTGCTTCCACCGCCCACTTCGGTGGACGACTGCGACTCTTTCTCGACGATTCTCCCCTACGGCATCGCCGGCAACTCGGCCAACTCCAACGTCGGAGACTGGGGAGGAGAGCTGGCGGTGGAGATTCCTCGATGTGGCCAACTCGAGATCACCAAGATCGCTGACCCCGCCGCTGACAACACAGTCGACTTCGGCTGGCAGGTCGCCGACAACGGATCCGATCCCCTCGACCCAGCTTCCGGCACCATCAATCACAACGAGACCATCAGCCTCGACCTCGTGGCGGGCGAGTACACCCTCACTGAGTCGGTGATTCCGAGCCCATACGAGCTGGACCGGATCGAGTGCAGCAACAGCCAGGGTTCGGTCAGCCCCGACGCGATTGTCGTCGCATTGGGGACATCTGTGTCCTGCACCATCTACAACGTCGCCTCGTCGGTGCAGGTGGTCAAGACCGGCGATGGTGACGGGTCTGCCTCATTCGACTTCAGCGCGACGGGACAGTCCCCGTTCCAGCTTTCGTTGGGTGACAGTTCCGAGGTCTTCCTGTATTCACCCGACTCAGCGGTGACCATCACCGAGACTTTGCCCGGAGGTCAGCCGAGCTGGGATCTCACGGCGATCTCTTGCACCGATGGTGAAGGCGCTGCCGCACCCGGACTGTCGATCGACCTTGGCGCAGGTTCGGCATCATTCTCGACCGTCGCCGGGGAGCTGATCACTTGTACGTTCTCCAACGAGCAGGACTCCAAGATCACGGTGGTCAAGAACGTCGTCAATGACAATGGCGGCACTGCCGCCGTCGGCGATTTCAACCTCTACCTGAACGGCTCGCCGGTCACGAGTGGCGCGGCCAACTACGTCGAACCCGGCACCTACACCGCCTCCGAAGATCAGCTTCCCGGCTACACGTTCGAAGGTGTGTCCTGTGTCGATGACGACACCGGTTCGAACGTCGGCCACCCGGTGAATCTGGCGGCCGGCCAGGAAGTCACTTGCACGCTCACCAACAACGACGTTGCGCCCAAGCTGACTCTGGAGAAGTTCGTCATCAATGACGACGGAGGCACCGCCGTCGACACCGACTGGACATTGCACGCCGATGGGCCGGTGAACATTGCCGGGTCTGAGGGTGAACCAGCGGTCACCGACGCAGATGTCGAGGCTGGGACCTACACCTTGAGTGAGTCCAACGGGCCGTCCGGCTACAACTTCGTGTCTTGGGATTGCGGAGGCCACACCATGGACGACGCCACGACCTTGACGCTGGGTCCGGGTGACGATGTCACATGTACCGCGACCAATGATGACGTGGCCCCGCGGCTGACTCTGGTGAAGATCTTGAACTCCGACGACGGTGGAGACGCCACCCTCGACGACTTCATCCTTTCCGCGACCGGCCCCGACTTCATCTCCGGCGTGAGCGGCTCTGCAGCCGTCACCAACGCACCGGTTGAAGCGGGTACGTACGACCTTTCCGAGTCTGGACCGCCGGGGTACGTCCAGGTGGGTGACTGGTCGTGTCTCGGTGGTGATCAGACCGATGGTGACACCGTTGTCCTGGGGGTCGGTGAGAGCGCGACTTGCACCGTCACCAACGATGACGTGCCTCCGAGGCTCATCGTCATCAAGACCGTGGTGAACGACGACGGCGGCGACGCCGCTCCAGGCGACTTCCAACTGTATGTGAACGGCGTTGCAGCTGATCAAGGGTTGGCGGTGCCGGGCATCGTGGCGAATGTCTCCTACACGGTGACAGAGGACCAGGTTCCTGGCTACGCCTTCGCCGGCATCTCTTGTGTGGACGACGACACTGCTCTGGCCGTGTCACATCCGGTCACTCTCGACGAAGGTCAGCGGGTGACCTGCGAGGTGACCAACAACGACATCTCGCCGGGGCTGACCGTTCTCAAGAGTGTGATCAACAATGACGGTGGGAATGCCGTTCCTGGGGACTTCCAGCTCTATGTGAATGGTGAGGCAGCGGCCCAGGGCATATCGCTGCCGGGAATCGAGGCCAACACCCTCTACACCGTGACTGAGGATCTGGTCGACGGCTACAGCTTCGTGGGGATCTCGTGTCTCGATGACTCCACCCAGGAGGTTCTGGGACACCCGATCACGCTGGATGAAGGCCAGGCCGCCACCTGCACAGTCTTCAACGATGATGTGGCTCCTGAGCTGACGTTGGTGAAGAGTGTCGTCAATGACGATGGTGGTGATGCGGTCCCTGGTGACTTCCAGCTGTATCTGAATGGGAGCCCGGAGAGCCAGAACGTCGCTATCGAGGTTGACGCCAACACTCTGTACACGGTGACCGAGGATCAGCTCGAGGGTTATGAGCTGACTGGGATCTCGTGTGTTGATGACGACACTCAGGAGTCTCTGGGACATCCGGTGACCCTGGATGAGGGCCAGAGCGCCACCTGCACCGTCACCAACGATGATGTGGCTCCCGAGCTGACGTTGGTGAAGAGTGTCGTCAATGACGATGGTGGTGATGCGGTCCCTGGTGACTTCCAGCTGTATCTGAATGGGAGCCCGGAGAGCCAGAACCTCGCTATCGAGGTTGACGCCAACACTCTGTACACGGTGACCGAGGATCAGCTC
Organism: Acidimicrobiia bacterium; assembly: GCA_965216725.1. Taxonomy (GTDB): domain Bacteria; phylum Actinomycetota; class Acidimicrobiia; order Spongiisociales; family ZC4RG35; genus JACZUI01. Next base: position 71,744 of record CBDCGI010000003.1, read on the forward strand.
GAGGGCTATTCCTTCGTCGGCATCTCGTGCCTCGACGACGACTCGCAGCAGGTCCTGGGTCATCCGGTGACGCTGGATGAGGGCCAGAGCGCCACTTGCACCGTCTACAACGACGACATTGCTCCGCTGCTGACCCTCGAGAAGGAAGTCATCAACGATGACGGCGGTACTGCGGTGGACACCGATTGGACGCTGCGTGCCGACGGGCCGGACTCGATCGAGGGCGTCGAAGGAGACGCCTCTGTCACAGGTGCTGCGGTGACCGCAGGCACCTACGACCTGACCGAGTTGAACGGGCCCTTCGGGTACAACCAGATCGGCTGGGACTGTGGTGCCCATGAGATGGACGGGCCCAACACCATCACCCTCGCGGTGGGGGAGGACGTGACGTGCACCGTCACCAACGACGACATCGCGCCGCGACTGACCCTGGAGAAGAGCGTCATCAACGACGACGGTGGAAACGCAGTTGACACCGATTGGACATTGCACGCCGATGGGCCGGAGAGCGTCGCCGGCGCCGAGGGTGACGCTGCGATCACCAATGCCGAAGTGCTCGCCGGGTCATATGACCTCTCCGAAAGCGGCGGACCGTCCGGATACTTCCAGACGGGCGACTGGGTCTGCGATGGCGGGTCCATGTCTGATGGCGACACCGTGGTGATCGGCGTTGGCGAGGTGGTCTCCTGTGAGGTCACCAACGACGACCTGGCGCCGGGTCTCACCGTCGTCAAGGAGGTCATCAACGATGATGGCGGCAACGCCCTGGCATCTGACTTCCAGCTCTATGTCAACGGTGAGGCGGTGGCTCAGGGAATCGGTCTCGATGTTGTCTCCAATGTGGAGTACACGGTGACCGAAGACCAGCTTCCCGGCTACACCCTGGTCGGCATAGCCTGTGCCGATGCCGAGGGAGCCGTCAGCCATCCTGTCACTCTCGACGAGGGTCAGGCGGTCTTGTGCACCGTCACCAACGATGATGTGGCTCCTGAGCTGACGTTGGTGAAGAGTGTCATCAATGACGATGGTGGGGATGCGGTCCCTGGTGACTTCCAGTTGTATCTGAATGGGAGCCCGGAGAGCCAGGACGTCGCTATCGAGGTTGACGCCAACACGCTGTATACGGTGACCGAGGACCAGCTCGATGGTTATGAGCTGACTGGGATCTCGTGTGTTGATGACGACTCGCAGGAGGCTCTGGGTCATCCGGTGACCCTGGATGAGGGCCAGAGCGCAACTTGCACCGTCACCAACGACGACTTGGGTGCCACGCTCACAGTGGTCAAGGAAGTGATACCGGTCGAGGCTGCGATGCCTGACGACTTCTTGCTCACTGTCACCCCTGAGGGCGGCGATCCGATCTCTGTCCTCTCGGGTGAGGCGAACGAGCTTCCGGCCAATGCCACCTACACCGTCGACGAGACTCTGGTGGATGGGTTCGTCCAGCTCGAGCTGACTTGTGAGGATGAGTCCGGAGCGGTCGATCACCCGGTGTCGCTGAGCCTCGATCAGCATGTGACCTGCACCATCACCAACGCCCAATCACCGACCGTGACTGTGGTCAAGGTGACAGAGCCTGAGTCTGACGCTCTGTTCAGCTTCACGTTGGATCCTGGTGATACCCAGGACGTGCCGGGCAACGGCGGCAGCTACACGTGGGAGGACCTGGAGCCAGGCGACTACAGCCTGACCGAGGCCACCCCCGTCGACTGGTCGTTGGAGAGCTACCAATGTGACGTCGAGTTCGAGGACCTGGGCAACGGTGCCGGCTTCAACCTCGACTGGGGTGACCACGTGATGTGTGTCTTCTCCAACGGCGAGCTCGGCTCGATAACCGTGGTCAAGGAGACCGACATCGAGACGTCGGAGCTCTTCGACATCTCAATCGACTCCGAGTTGGTCGCGGAGACCGTGCAGCTGGGCGACGGCGACAGCTACACCTGGGCGCCGCTGCCTCCGGGGTCGTACGAGGTGAACGAGGTGATCGCGAACCTGGAGTGGAACATCGGGCTCTCTTGTGAGGGCGGTTCGGCGGCTGCCGAGATCGGACCTGAAGTGGTCTCCGCTAATGGCAAGAGCCGGGCCGCTTCGATCGACCTCGGTTTCGGCGACCACGTGATCTGCACCTTCACCAATGAAGCCGCTGAAGCCGACCTGGAGATCGTGAAGGTCGATCTGGTCGACCCCATCGTGCTGTCGGAAGACGAGCCGGTGGCTGAGATCGAGTACCAGGTGACCGTGACCAACAACGGGCCCGGTGTGGCCTACGACGTGGTGGTCACCGACACTCTGCCGGGAAGCGTGACCTTCGTTTCCGCCGAGTCGGAGCAGGGGACATGTGCCCACGCGGCAGGGTTCGTGGTTTGCTCGCTGGGGACGATGGAGGTGGGCGACGTGGTCGTCATCGACATCGTGGTCCAGACCGAGGAGTTCGGTGAGATCACCGACTTCGACCCCGACAACCTGGTGGTCGTCGAGTCCTCCACCAAGGACCCGAACCCGGAGAACAACGTCGATGACGAGAAGACCGACATCGAGGAGATTCTCGATGTTGAGGTCCTTCCGTTCACCGGCATCAGCATCACCAACCTCCCCGCACTGGCAGTGGCCTTGATCGCTGCCGGGCTTGCACTCGTCCTTGCGTCGCTGAGACGCAAGGACCGTGATCAGCCGACCTATCCCGGCTGATCGGAGGGGGAAGGGGCCGCTTCGGCGGCCCCTTCTACTTTCCTTTTCGTTCTGGGCGAATCTTCTGTTGACAGGTCCGCACAAATCCGCCCAGAACGGTGGAAGAGGCGCCTCACGGCGGCCCGACGAAGAGCTCGAGCTCGTCAATCACCCCGGAGGGGTCGTCTCTGATCCGCCGGGCGGTGAAGCGGCGGATTTCCCAACCCAATGCCAAGAGGTCGTTCTGCCGGTCGAGATCGTGGTCCAGTTGATCCGGCGTCGAGTGGGCCAACATGCTGTCGACCTCGACGATCTTCGTTCGCCTGGGCCAGGCAAAGTCCGCAAATGCCTTGATTCCACCGGGGCGTCTGATCTCGTGTTGCATTGATGGTCGGGGGACGCGTGCCTGATCGATCAGATTCTTCATGTCGACCTCCGCTGGGCTTTGAGGGAGGTTGGTCAGATCGATTTCGGTCAGGATGCTTCGAAACTTTCTGGTCCCGGCTACCCCTCGTCCCCCATGGCGAATCAGTCCTTCCCACAACATGTCGAATGTGGTCAGTTCCTTGTAGATCGCGCTGAACATCGCCGTCTCCACTATGCGCCGGGGGAGCATCCAGGAGACATCGAGAATGGTCCTCTCCACGGTCGTGACTGGAACACTGTCGATAGAGGACATGGGGATTGGTCGGCGGGTTCGGTGGACCGTCACACCATCGGGAATAGGGCCATTGCCATGGTGCACCGTGACTTCGACAGCGCTGGTTTTGATTCCGTCGAGACCCCAGAACCTCATCGCCGATCGGTGTGAGACGGCCGCACCTGGCCCAGCTGCTAGAACCGCTGCCATACACCGATCTTTCCAGTTCATAGGCGTGACGTTGATCTGATAGACGCCAGGGTGGGGAGCCGTCCACGCCCCGGCTGTCAGTGCAGCCCTGATCATTGTGTCGTTAAGCCCCAGTGCAAGCGCCGTTGCCCGATCCAGGAGGCCCGAGGTCTGGCTGGCCGAATCCCTCACCGCTTGTTGGATTCCCGTCCCCATGCCACGATCGTGCGCTCAACATGGTCAAATGTCCATCACCTTGTTGCCAAATCCCTAGTTCTGGGCGAATCTTCTGTTGACAGGTCCGCACGAATCCGCCCAGAACGGTGGGAAAAACTCAACAAACGATTTGGTACTGGCGGCGATGCGCACGTAGAATCCCCCCTGTCTCGGAGACCCCTCCTCGTTGAGGGCGCGCCTCGGGCAGCCGGGAGCATTCCCGCACCCGGCACGACAGATTTCACAACGGGATCGGCACTTGGCCTGCGCCGTGCCGACTCCTCGCGTAAGGAGCAGAATGCCAACGATTGAGCAGCTTGTCCGTGAGGGCAGGAAGCCGAAGAAGAAGAAGACGAAGACCGCCGGCCTCGCCGGTGCCCCACAACGTCGGGGTATCTGCACCCGCGTCTACACGGTGACGCCGAAGAAGCCCAACTCGGCGCTGCGCAAGGTGTGCCGTGTTCGTCTCTCCTCTGGTGTCGAGGTGACTGCCTACATCCCCGGTGAGGGCCACAACCTCCAGGAGCACAGTGCGGTCCTGGTCCGCGGTGGCCGTGTCCGAGACCTTCCCGGTGTTCGCTACAAGGTGATCCGGGGCACGCTCGACGCAGCCGGAGTGGGCGACCGCAAGCAAGCCCGTTCCCGCTACGGAGCGAAGAAGGCCTAGCCATGCGCCGAGCACCTGCCACCCCGAGAAAGATCAGCCCCGATCCGGTATTCCGGAGCGTTCTCGTCTCCAAGGTCATCAACAAGGTCCTGCTCAAGGGCAAGAAAAACGTCGCCCGCAAGATCGTCTACGACGCATTGGAGACGGTGGGCCAGCGCACCAGCCAGGACCCCAGCGTCATCCTGCGGAGAGCCATCGACAACATCAAGCCACAGGTCGAGGTTCGGTCCCGCCGCGTCGGAGGAAGCTCGTATCAGGTGCCGATCGAGGTCTCCCCGAGACGTCAGGAAACGCTCGCCATTCGCTGGCTGGTTGGCTTCGCCCGCAGACGTCGCGAGCCGACCATGTCGATGCGTCTTGCCAATGAGATCCTCGACGCCTCCAACAACACCGGGGCCGCGATCAAACGCAAGGAAGATGTGCACAAGATGGCGGAGTCCAACAAGGCCTTCGCCCACTACCGCTGGTAGGCCATTTGGTCCCAGGCGGTGACTGACAACAGATTCACCCGAACGTTCCAGTAGGCGGGCCCGGCCACCGAAACCGAGCTCGAACCGCAGGACGGGGGACGTTCACAACCACATAACGAGTCGGAGCAATAGAAGAAGAAAATGAGCAACGGAAACGCGTTACGCCTGCGGGAAGTCCCGCTGAGCCGAACCCGGAACATCGGGATCATGGCTCATATCGACGCGGGCAAAACGACGCTGACCGAGCGGATCCTCTATTACACCGGCCGTAACTACAAGATCGGTGAGGTCCACGAAGGCTCCGCCACCATGGACTGGATGGAGCAGGAGCAGGAGCGGGGAATCACCATCACCTCTGCCGCCACCACCTGCGTCTGGCACGACCACTGGATCAACATCATCGATACTCCGGGTCACGTCGACTTCACCGTCGAGGTGGAGCGTGCCCTGCGTGTCCTCGACGGGGCTGTCGCCGTGTTCGACGGAGTCGCCGGCGTGGAGCCGCAGTCGGAGACTGTCTGGCGTCAGGCTGACCGCTACGGCGTGCCTCGGATCTGCTTCGTGAACAAGCTCGATCGCACCGGAGCCGACTTCTACTTCGACGTCAATTCGATCATCGATCGGCTCGGGGCCAATCCGCTGGTGATGCAGCTCCCCATCGGCGCAGAAGCCGACTTCAGGGGAGTCGTCGACCTGGTGGAGATGAAGGCCCACGAATGGAAAGGTGACGACGGGAAGCATTGGGAGACCAATTCGATCCCGGCTGACATGGTGGAAAAGGCCAATGAGTATCGGGAGAAGCTGTTGGAGGCCGTCGCCGAGACGTCAGAGACGCTCCTCGAGGCTTATCTCGAGAACGGCGACCTCACCGCGAAGGAGATCCAAGAGGGTGTTCGTGCCGGGACTGTGACCGGTGACTTCACCCCGGTCTTCTGTGGTTCGGCCTTCAAGAACAAAGGAGTGCAGCTTCTCCTCGATGCCATCGTCGCCTATCTGCCTAGTCCCGCCGATCTGCCACCCGTCAAGGGCTTCAAGCCCGGAGACGAGGACGTCGTGTTGGAGAGACGGCTCGACGACGACGAGCCGTTCAGCGCTCTGGCCTTCAAGATCATGTCCGACCCCCACGTGGGCAAGCTGACCTACTTCCGGGTGTATTCGGGTCAGGCCTCCAAAGGCGACACCGTGACCAACACCACAACCGGCAAGAAGGAGCGTTTGGGTCGTGTGCTGAGAATGCACGCCAACTCCCGGGAGGATGTAGATCACATCTTCGCCGGCGACATCGTGGCCGGAATCGGTTTCAAGAACACCACCACAGGTGACACGCTCGCCGACAGCACCAATCCGGTGCAGCTCGAGTCGATGGAGTTCCCGGCTCCGGTGATCTCGGTTGCCATCGAGCCCAAGACCAAGTCCGACGAGGAGAAGCTTTCCGAGTCGTTGCACCGCCTCTCAGAGGAGGATCCGACCTTCCTCGTGCGGTCCGACGAGGAAACCGGCCAGACGATCATCTCGGGCATGGGCGAGCTCCACCTCGAAGTGCTCGTCGATCGTCTCCTGCGCGAATTCAGGGTCGATGCCAGCGTGGGAACCCCTCAGGTTGCCTATCGGGAGACCATCCGCAAGGCGGTCGACAAGGTGGACTACAAGCACGTCAAGCAGACGGGTGGCAAAGGCCAGTACGGCCATGTGGTGATCAACCTCGAGCCCACCGGTCCGGGCGGCGGCTACGAATTCGTCGATCAGATCAAGGGCGGAAACGTCCCCCGCGAATACATCCCTGCGGTCGATGCCGGCATCGAAGATGCCCTCGACCAGGGCATTCTCGCCGGATACCCGTTGGTCGATGTCCGGGCCATCCTCATCGACGGGTCCTCACACGATGTGGACTCCTCGGAGATGGCCTTCAAGATCGCCGGCTCGATGGCCCTCCAGGAGGCAGCTCGGCGAGCAGGTATCAAGCTCCTCGAGCCGGTAATGGACGTCGAGGTGACCACGCCCGAGGAGTACATGGGTGATGTCATCGGCGATCTCAACGGTCGCCGGGGCAAGGTCGAAGGCATGAATCAGCGGGGCAACAGCCAGGTGATCAAGGCCCAGGTGCCGATGTCAGAGATGTTCGGCTACGCCACGGATCTTCGTTCCAAGACGCAGGGCCGAGCCACGTATTCGATGCAGTTTCATTCGTACCAGGACGTTCCCCAGTCGATCGCTGAGGAAATCGTGGCGGTTCGCCGGGGCGAGTCCTGAAAGACAAGCAAAAGACAGATCAAGAGACAGAAAAGGGAGCCAAGAGATGGCGAAGGCGAAGTTTGAGCGGACGAAGCCGCATGTGAATGTGGGGACGATGGGTCATATTGATCATGGGAAGACGACTTTGACTGCGGCGATTACGAGGGTTTTGTCGGAGCGGGTTGGTGGGGATAACCAGTTCACTGAGTTTGAGAATATTGATAAGGCTCCTGAGGAGAGGGAGCGGGGTATCACGATTTCGATTTCTCATGTGGAGTATGAGACTGGGGTTCGTCATTATGCGCATGTGGATATGCCGGGGCATGCGGATTACATCAAGAACATGATTACGGGTGCGGCTCAGGTGGATGGGGCGATCCTGGTGGTGTCTGCTGCTGATGGTCCGATGCCTCAGACTCGGGAGCATGTTTTGTTGGCTCGTCAGGTTGGGGTTCCGTCGATTGTGGTGTTTTTGAACAAGGTTGACATGGTTGATGATGAGGAGCTTTTGGATCTGGTGGAGTTGGAGGTCCGGGACTTGTTGACTGAGTATGAGTTTCCTGGTGATGAGGCTCCTGTGGTGCGGGGTTCTGCTTTGTTGGCTTTGGATGGGGATTCGGCTGCTGAGGATCAGGTGATGGCGTTGATGGATGCTGTGGATTCTTATATTCCGGATCCGGAGCGGGATACTGAGAAGCCGTTTCTTATGAGCATTGAGGACGTGTTTTCGATTACGGGCCGGGGGACTGTGGTTACGGGTCGTATCGAGCAGGGTGTTTTGAATGTGAATGAGGAAGTGGAGATTGTTGGGATCCGGGATACTCAGAAGACGGTGGCGACTGGGATTGAAATGTTCCGCAAGCTCTTGGATCAGGGTGTTGCTGGGGACAATGTTGGGGTGTTGTTGAGGGGTATTGGTAAGGATGATGTGGAGCGGGGTCAGGTCCTGGCGAAGCCGGGGAGTATTACTCCTCATACTGATTTCGAAGCTCAGGTGTATGTGCTGACTAAGGAGGAGGGGGGCCGGCATAACCCGTTTTTCCCTGGTTACCGTCCCCAGTTCTACTTCCGTACTACTGATGTGACCGGGTCGATTGAGCTGCCTGAGGGCACTCAGATGGTGATGCCTGGTGACAACACCGAAATGTCAGTGGAGCTGATAGCTCCGATTGCTATGGACGAGGGCCTCCGGTTCGCCATCAGAGAAGGCGGCAAAACCGTAGGCGCCGGCCGCGTCACCAAAATCAACAAGTGAGCGTTTGATGGCGAAAGACGACCAGAAGATCAGGATCCGGCTCAAGGCCTACGACCACAACGTGGTCGATGAATCCTCGAAGAAGATCACGGAGACCGTGATCAGGACCCAGGCCAAGATCAAAGGCCCGGTTCCGCTTCCGACCGAGATTCATCGCTACTGCGTGGTGAGGGGCCCCCACGTCCACAAGGACTCACGTGAGCATTTCGAGATGAGGATTCACAAGCGCCTCATCGACATCCTGGAGCCCACACCGAAGACAGTGGATTCTTTGATGCGACTCGAACTGCCCGCAGGGGTTGAGGTGGAGATCAAGCTATGAGCATCCTCCGTGCCCCCCTCCCCGGCTTCGCCGGTACTCCCCCCAACTCTCACTCCGTTCGCTGGGGGAAGAGACAGGAGATCAAGCTATGAGCGCGATACTCGGACAGAAGCTGGGCATGACCCAGGTCTTCGATGAGGATGCCCGCGCCATCCCGGTCACCGTCATCAAAGCCGGGCCCTGTCATGTCGTGCAGGTGAAGACCCCCGCGACTGACGGCTACGCGGCGATCCAACTCTCATTTGGTGAGATCAAACCGAACAATGTCAACAAGCCTGCCTCCGGCCATTTCGCCAAGGCCGGTGTTGCGCCAACCCGCCATCTCATTGAGGTCAGGGTGGAGGACGCCTCCCAATACGAGGTCGGCCAGGAGATAAAGCTGGTCGACGTGCTGGAGAAAGGCCAGAAAGCCGATGTCTCCGGGATCTCCAAAGGCAAAGGCTTCGCCGGCGTGATGAAACGTCACAACTTCTCCGGTCAAGGCGGCTCCCACGGCAACCACAAGAAACACCGTGCCCCAGGCTCGATCGGCGCCTGCGCCACTCCTGCCCGCGTGTTCAAGGGAATGCGCATGGCCGGCCGCATGGGCGGTGAGAGAGTCACCACCCTCAGCCTCACAGTTGTCGACATCGACGTCGAGCGCGACTTGCTCCTGCTCGGTGGTTCCGTGCCCGGACCCAAAGGGTCGCTGGTCATGGTGCGAGAGGCGGTGAAGGCACGTGGCTGACCTGAAAGCTCCACTCTTCAAGTCCGACGGGTCGAACGCCGGCGACATCAAGCTCGACACCGAAGTGTTTGGCATCGAGCCCAATATGGCCGTGCTTCATCAAGTGGTCACGGCCCAACTCGCCGCCAAACGGTCGGGGAGCGCCAACACCAAGACTCGCGGAGAGGTACGAGGCGGAGGTCGCAAGCCCTGGCGTCAGAAGGGCCTGGGTCGTGCTCGCCACGGGTCGATTCGCTCGCCGCAGTGGGTTGGAGGCGGTGTGGCCCACGGTCCCAAGCCGAAGAGCTACGCCCAGCGGACACCGAAGAAGATGAAGCGGCTGGCGCTCCGCAGCGCACTTTCCGTTCGCGCTTCTGAAGAAGCCGTGAAGGTCGTCGAAGACTTCGACTGGTCAGCACCCAAGACCAAACAAGCGGTGTCATTGCTCGAGGCAGTTGGTGCCGAGACCAAGACGCTCGTCGTGTTGAGCTCGCTGGACGGTGTTGCCGGACGGTCGTTCCGCAATCTTCCCGACGTCATCATGTCGGAGCCCGGCCAGTTGACCCCTTACGACATCCTGTGGGCCGACCAGGTGGTCTTCACCACTCACACCGTGGGTTCCGTGGGGAGGGCCAACACCTATGAGGTGAGCGACGAGGACTTTGTGAAAGAGGACGGGGGTGAATCCTGATGCGTGACGCAACAGACGTGATCCTGGCCCCCGTCGTGTCGGAGAAGTCGTACGACCTCATCGAGCACAACAACACCTATACGTTCGAGGTCGACCCCCGATCCAACAAGCACGAGATCAGGGATGCCGTCGAGCATCTGTTCGAAGTCAAGGTGGTGCGGGTCAACACGATGAATCGCAAGGGCAAGCAGAAGCGTCAGGGCTGGACTGTTGGGCGCCGTAAGAACACCAAGCGCGCCGTCGTCACGCTTGCCGAAGGCAACTCGATAGATCTGTTTGGAGTCTGAACATGGCTGTCAAGAAACGTAAGCCGACATCACCCGGCCGCCGATTCCAGACGGTTTCGGACTTTGCCGAGATCACAACCGACAAGCCGGAGAAGTCTCTCATCGTCAAGAAGGGCAAGACCGGCGGTCGAAACACCTACGGTCGCGTGACGTCACGGCATCGCGGCGGCGGACACAAGCAGCGTTATCGCCTCATCGACTTCAAACGCGACAAGGACGCGATCCCGGCACGTGTGGCGTCGGTCGAGTATGACCCCAACCGCAACGCCCGAATCGCCCTCCTCAACTACGCCGATGGTGAAAAGCGTTACATCCTGGCTCCGCTCGGCATCCAGGTCGGAGACCAACTCGAGTCGGGCTCCGGAGCCGACATCCGCCCGGGCAACGCCCTTCCTTTGAGGAACATCCCGGCGGGAACGGTGGTCCACGCCATCGAGATGCGCCCCGGCGGTGGGGCCAAGCTCGCCCGTTCGGCGGGATCAGGCGTCCAACTCATGTCCAAGGAGAAGAACCTCGCTTTGCTGAGACTTCCCTCCGGTGAGATGCGTCAGGTCCCATTGGATTGCCGCGCGACTGTTGGTCAGGTGGGCAATACCGAGGCCGAGCTGATCAAGCTGGGCAAGGCCGGCAGGAATCGGTGGAAGGGGGTTCGGCCCCAGACCCGTGGTGTGGCCATGAACCCCGTCGATCATCCGCTCGGTGGCGGTGAGGGCAAGTCGTCAGGTGGTCGCCATCCGGTCAGCCCGTGGGGCAAGCCGGAGGCGCGTACCCGCTCCAAGAAGAAAGCTTCCAACAAGTACATCGTGCGCCGCCGCACAAAGAAGGGACGTCGCTGATGTCGAGATCACTGAAGAAAGGGCCTTTCGTCGACGACCATCTCGCGGCGAAGGTCGACGAGCTCAACAAGAGTGGGGCGAAGCGGGTCATCAGGACCTGGTCCCGTCGCTCAACGATCATCCCTGAGATGATCGGCCACACCATCGCGGTCCACGACGGTAGGAAGCATGTTCCCGTCTACATCACCGAGTCGATGGTCGGCCACAAGCTCGGGGAATTCGCCCCCACCCGGACGTTCCGGGGTCACGCAGAGAAGGCGGCGAAACGCTCATGAAGGTCAAAGCACAAGCCAAATACGTGCGGCAGTCGCCTTACAAGGTGCGCCGGGTCCTCGACCTGGTGCGGGGTCTTCCCGTGGAGGAGGCCCAGGATGTGCTCCGCCTGACCGACCGCGGCGCCACCGAGCCGATCACCAAGGTCCTCAATTCAGCCCTAGCCAACGCCGAGCACAACCACGCCCTCGACTCTGAGGAGCTGGTCATCGCCGAGGCTTTTGCCGACGAGGGCCCCACACTCAAGCGGTACCGCCCCCGCGCCCGCGGCCGCGCCACCAGGATCAACAAGAGGACGAGCCACATCACCATCGTGGTTTCCGACAACGCAGAGACGGATGAGGAGGTGAACTGATGGGTCAGAAGACACACCCTTACTCCTTCCGTCTCGGTGTGGCCACTGACTGGAAGTCGAAGTGGTTCTCGAGCAAGGACTATGTCGATTTCGTCAATGAAGACTGGAAGATCCGCGATTACTTGCGCGGAGAGCTGGAACGAGGGGCCGTCTCTCGAATCGATATCGAGAGGACCCGCGATCGGCTGATTGTCGACATCCACACCGCACGCCCCGGTGTCGTCATCGGACGCAAAGGCGCCGAGGCGGAGCGGCTGAGGTCGGCTCTGGAGAACATGGTCGACAGCAGAGTCAAGCTCAATATCAACGAGGTCAAGGACCCCGATCTGGATGCGGCCCTCCTGGCTCGCGGCATCGCCGACCAGCTGGAGAATCGGATCGCATTCCGTCGTGCCATGAAGCGTGCAGTGGCTTCGGCCTTGAAGGCCGGCGCCGAGGGAGTCCGTGTCGAGTGCAAAGGCCGACTCGGCGGTGCCGATATGGGTCGCCGCGAGTGGTACCGGGAGGGTCGGGTGCCGCTTCACACGCTGCGTGCCGACATCGACTACGGCACCGCGACCGCCAAGACCACCGTCGGCGCCATCGGCGTGAAGGTCTGGGTCTACCGTGGAGAGGTGGTTCGCTCAGGAGCCATGTCAGGTGCAAGGATCGCCGCCGAGGCCGATCTGGCGACTGGTGGTCCCGCCCGCCGTACCAGAAAGTCGATCAAATCCCGTGCCGAGGAGGCCGCCGGAGCCGACAAGAAGCCGCGTCTCATCGAGGCCGGCGGCGGCAAGCGGCTGATCGAGGCCGGTGGCGGCAAGCAAGAGGGCAGACGACTCATCGAGGCGGGAGGGGGCCGACGTCCTACAGCGGCCGAAGCCGAGATCGAGTACGACAAGGCTCGCGAAGACGTGACTGTCGAAGAGGCTGCACGCCGTGCCAAGGAAAAGGAAGAGAAAGCCAAGTCAGCTGTTGAGGAGACCGCGGTCGAAGCCGTCGAGTCCGAGACAGCCGCAGAAACGGAGGAGGAATGAACACTCCGTCGCACGTACGGGCTGTTCGCTCTTGGGGTGAGCAGCCGTGTTGATGCCCAAGAGAACCAAGCACCGCAAGGTCCATCGTGGCCGCATGTCGGGTGTGGCCAAAGGCGGGACCTCCGTCAACTTTGGCGAGTACGGACTGCAGGCGCTGGAGCCGGGATGGATCACGGCACGCCAGATTGAGGCGTCCCGTGTGGCCATCACCCGTGCGGTGAAGCGTGGCGGAAAGGTCTGGATCACCATCTTCCCGGACAAGCCGGTGACTCAGAAGCCGGCCGAGACCCGCATGGGCTCGGGCAAGGGAAACCCCGAGTTCTGGGTTTCCGTGGTGAAGCCGGGGAGGGTGATGTTCGAGCTCGCCGGCGTGCCCGAGGACCTGGCCCGTGAGGCCATGCGCAAGGCGTCTCACAAGCTTCCCATCAGGACGCGCTTTGTGACGAGGGAAGACTCATGAGCATCACCGACCTTCGCGAGATGACAAACGAGGAGCTGACCGAAGCCTTGGTCGAGGCCAAGGAGGAGAAGTTCAACCTTCGGTTCCAGCTGGCAACCAATCAGCTGGACAACACCGCCCGGATCAAAGAAGTCAAGAAAGAGATTGCCCGCATCCTCACAGTTCTGGGTGAACGGGACGACGAGGCCGAGACGGCCGAGGGGAGTGCCTGATGGCCGAAACAGAAACACGAGGCCAGCGCAAGATCCGAATCGGCGTGGTGACCTCCGACGCCAGGGACAAGACAGTCACTGTGGAGGTGCCGAACGCGTCTCGCCATGCCCGCTACGACAAGATCGTGCGTACCGCCAAGAAGTACCACGCCCATGACGAGGCCAACGCCGCCAGGCTTGGCGACACGGTCCGGATCATGGAGACGCGGCCCTACTCGAAGCAGAAGCGGTGGCGCGTCGTGGAAGTCGTGGAGCGCGCCAAGTGATCCAGCAGGAATCCCGACTCAAAGTCGCCGACAACACCGGCGCACGCGAGGTGCTTTGCATCCGGGTGCTCGGTGGCTCCGCCCGCCGTTATGCCGGCATCGGGGATGTCATCGTCGGCACGGTGAAAGACGCCACACCGGGCGGCTCGGTCAAGAAGGGCGAAGTGATTCGCGCCGTCGTGGTGCGAACCAAGAAGGAGGCACGTCGCCAGGACGGGACCTACATCCGCTTCGACGACAACGCCTGCGTGATCATCGATCAGAACCAACAGCCACGGGGGACCCGCATCTTCGGCCCGGTGGCAAGAGAGCTACGTGACCGCCGTTTCATGCGCATCGTCAGCCTTGCACCGGAGGTGCTCTAATGATTGCCGGCCGACTTGGGCAACCGATTTCTCCCCCCAGCGGGGGGAGTCCGGCGGAGCCGGGAGGGGGGAGATATTCCCCGGAGTCCTTCAGACCACTTCCCCAGATCGATCCATCGAGAATGGCCCCCTCCGTCGCCTACGGCGACACCTCCCCCAACGGAAGCTTTGCTTCCTGGGGGAGGAAACGGGTCGCCCCGCTCCCTCGCGTAGGAGAGGTAGGAGGTCCAGCATGAAACTAAAGAAGGGTGACAGGGTCATGGTCATCGCCGGCAAAGACACCGGCAAGGAGTCCAAGATCGGTCATGTCTATCCCGACTCGGGCAAGGTTCTTGTCGAGGGGGTGAACACTGCCAAGCGTCACACCAAGCCCACCGGCCAGACCATGCAGGGCGGAATCATCGACAAGGACATGCCCATCGATGCCTCCAACGTCATGATCGTCTGCGAGAAATGCGGGCCGACGAGGATCGGCCATCGTTTCGAAGACGACGGCACCAAGGTTCGCACCTGCGTCAAGTGCGGGGGTGACCTGTGAGCGTTCCCCGTCTCAAAGAGCGGTACGAGGCCGAGGTGAAGGGCCAGCTCCAGGAGCAGCTAGGCCTGGCCAACGTGATGGAAGTGCCCGTCCTCGACAAGATCGTGCTCAACATGGGCATCGGCGAGGCCGTCCAGGACAAGAAGGCCGTCGAGCAGGCCCTCGACGAGTTGAGTCTGATCTCTGGCCAGAAGCCCAGGGTGAATCAGGCGCGCAAGTCGATCGCCAACTTCAAGGTCCGTGAAGGGATGCCGGTTGGCGTGTCGGTGACGTTGCGCGGGGCGCGCATGTGGGAGTTCTTCGATCGTCTTCTGGCGATCGCCATACCCCGGGTCCGTGACTTCCGCGGCCTCAACCCCAGAGCGTTTGACGGGCGTGGCAACTACAGCCTCGGTGCGTCCGAGCAGCTGATCTTCCCTGAGATCGATTTCGACAATGTGACCACCACCCGCGGGATGGACATCACGATTTGCACAACAGCGACCAACGATGAACACGCCAAGGCGTTGCTCGACGCCTTCGGCTTCCCGTTCCGCAAGGTCGAAGCGGGAGTCTGAGGAGTTACTGAATGGCTAAGAAATCACTAATAGCAAAGGCCAACAGAGAGCCGAAGTTCAAGGTTCGCGCGTATAACCGCTGTAAGCGGTGTGGGCGGCCGAGGGCATACCTACGCGACTTCGGCATGTGCCGTATTTGTGTGCGGGAGTTGGCTTCCAAGGGCGAGTTGCCCGGTGTGAGGAAGGCGTCGTGGTAATGGTCACCGATCCCATCGCCGACATGTTGACTCGAATCCGCAACGCAGTTGCGGTCGGCCACGAGCGGGTGACCATGCCTTCTTCGAAGATGAAGGTCGGCATTGCCCAGATCCTCAAGGACGAAGGCTTCATCGACCGCTACGAGGTCAACGATGCGCAGCACAAGGAGCTGGAGTTGGTTCTCCGCTACGGGCCGCGGCGTCAGGCAGCGATCGAAGGTATCAAGCGGGTGTCCAAGCCCGGCCACCGTGTGTATCGGGGAGCTCGCGAGCTGCCCCGCGTCCAGGGTGGGCTTGGTGTGGCAGTCGTGTCCACCAGCCAAGGGCTCCTTCCCGACCGTGAGGCACGTCGCCGTCGGCTCGGTGGCGAAGTCGTGTGTGAGGTTTGGTGAGATGAGTCGTGTAGGAAAAATGCCCATCGAGGTCCCTTCGGGTGTCGACGTGACCATCGACGGCACCTCGGTGACCGTGAAGGGCTCGAAAGGCGAGTTGTCGCGGGAGTTTCACGAGAAGGTCTCTTTTGATTTCGAGGATGGCGTGATCAACGTCATCCGTCCCGACGACACCAGGGAGTCGAAAGCGCTGCACGGTCTCAGCCGTGCCCTTCTCGCCAACATGGTTGCCGGGGTCTCTGACGGCTTCAGCAAACAGCTCGAGATCCAGGGCGTTGGTTATCGGGCGGCCCTGAAAGGCTCCGACGTGGAGCTCCAGGTCGGCTTCAGTCACTCGGTCGTCGTCAACGCGCCCGACGGGATAACCCTTGATGTGCCGGAGCCGACGAAGATCATCGTCTCTGGAATCGACAAGGAACTCGTCGGCCAGGTCGCCGCGGACATTCGCAAGGTGCGGCCGCCCGAGCCCTACAAAGGCAAGGGTATCCGCTACGAGGGCGAGTACGTCCGTCGCAAGGCAGGGAAGGCAGGTGCTGCCTGATGGGTTCGCGCAAGGATGCCCGCACGAGACGACACACTCGGGTGCGCAAGTCGATCCATGGGACCGCCGACCGTCCCCGACTCGCTGTGTACCGGAGCAACCGATACATATACGCACAGGTGATCGATGATGTCGCCGGTCAGACCCTGGTGGCAGCTTCGTCTCAGGAAAAGGATCTGAGGGGTGAGCGGCTCAACCTGGAGACCGCAGCGAAGGTCGGCAAGGCATTGGGTGCTCGGGCCAAGGAGGCCGGGGTTTCGACGGTGGTCTTCGACCGTGGTGGTTACAAGTACCACGGAAGGGTCAAGGCGCTCGCCGACGCCGCACGTGAGACCGGATTGGAGTTCTGATGACCACACCCCCACAAACTCGTGAAAGAGGAGTGAACTGATGGCGCGTCAGCAGCGTCCCAACCAGGAGCAATCGCAGTACGACGAGCGGGTGATCCAGATCAACCGCGTTGCCAAAGTGGTCAAGGGTGGCCGCCGCTTCAGCTTCACGGCCCTCGTGGTCGTGGGTGATGGCAAAGGCAAGGTAGGCATCGGCTACGGCAAGGCCAAAGAGGTGCCGACCGCCATCCAGAAGGGCATGGAAATCGCCAAACGTGCGATGGTCGAAGTTCCGATGGCCGGCCAGACAATCGTCCATCAGCAGCTCGGCGTCCACGGAGCTTCCAAGGTGTTGATCAAGCCGGCTGCCCCCGGTACCGGCGTCATCGCCGGAGGTGCCGCCCGCCAGATTCTCGAGGCGGCCGGGATCAAAGATGCCCTCGCCAAGTCGCTGGGCTCGCCTACCCACCTCAACGTCGCGAAGGCGGCGATGGATGCCCTCACCTCACAGCGGCGTCCCGACGAGGTCGCCAAGCTCAGGGGCAAGCAAGCGGAGGACATTGTTCCTCCGGGGCTGCTCAACGCTTACCGCTCCACCGAGTCGATGAGGGCGAGCAACTGAGGGTTTTATGGCAGCGAAGGCAAAGACGAAGACATTGAAGGTCACGTTGACCAGGTCGGTGATAGGCGAGAAGCCCAAGACGAGGGCCACTGTCGCCGGTCTCGGTCTACGCAAGATCAGACAGACCGTCGAGCATCCTGACAACGAGAGCGTGCGCGGCATGCTGGCCAAGGTCAGCCATCTGGTCGAGGTTGAGGAATCCTGAGCGGTTCCACGAGAGAAGTGAGTTGATGATGAGTGAAGAGAGAGAACAGCTGAAACTGCATCATCTCTCGCCGGCGCCGGGTTCAAAGAAGAAGAAGATCCGGGTCGGTAGAGGTGAAGGCGGGCGCCGGGGCAAGACCGCGGGCCGCGGGACCAAGGGTCTCAAAGCTCGCAGCAGCCTTCGGCCCGGTTTCGAAGGCGGTCAGACGCCGCTGGCAATGCGCTTGCCCAAGCTTCCTGGGTTCAAGAACCCGAACAAGGAAGAGTATGCGGTGATCAATCTGGCCTCGCTGGCAGATTTCGACGCCGGCACCGAAATCACTCCCGAGCTCCTCAGGGAGAAGGGCATGGTTCGGCACAAGGGGAGGGTCAAAGTGCTGGCCGAGGGAGATATCGACGTTGCTTTGTCGGTGAAGGCTCACGCGTTCAGCGCCGCGGCGAAGAAGAAGATCGAGGACGCCGGCGGGACAGCCGAGGTCACTGAGTGAATTGATCGTGCGCCGATAGCCGACCAGACAGGACACAATCACATCTAATGCTTTCCATCTACCGCAACATGTTCAAGATCCCCGACCTCAGGTCGAAGATTCTCTTCACCCTGGCGATGTTCGGGGTATATCGCTTGGGGGCGACGATTCCGGTCCCGGGCATTGATCTGGAGGCGGTGAGGCTCTTCCAATCCCAGCAGGAGGCCGGCGGTATCTACGGTCTGATAAACCTGTTCTCGGGTGGAGCCTTGGAGGCATTCTCTGTCTTCGCCCTTGGCGTGATCCCCTACATCACGGCGTCAATCATCATGCAGCTCCTGACGGTGGTGATCCCCCGTCTCCAGGCGTTGCAGGACGAAGGCGAGTCGGGTCGGAAAGTCATCACCCAGTGGACCCGGTATCTCACCGTGATCCTGGCGTTGATCCAGTCGACCGGCTTCACCTTCCTCTTCCACACCGGCCAGTTCACCAACGGGATCGACCTGGTCCCGAACTACACAGTCGGCCGGGTGGTGCTCATAGTGATGACGATGACTGCCGGCACGGCGATGGTGATGTGGCTCGGCGAGTTGATCACCCAACGCGGGGTAGGCAACGGGATGTCGCTGATCATCTTCGTCTCGATCTTGAGCCAGTTCCCCTTCATCTTCAGCCAGATCTGGGCCCAGACAGTGGCTGCTCAGCTGCCGATGCGGTTTGTGACGATCATGGCCGTGTTCGTCGTGATGATCGTGGCCATCATCTACGTCGACCAGGGCCAGCGGCGGATCCCTATCCAGTTTGCCAAGCGGGTTCGTGGGCGACGGGTGATGGGAGGCCAGTCCACCTACATTCCGCTCAAAGTCAATACCGCCGGTGTCATCCCGGTGATCTTCGCCACGTCGGTGCTGCTGATCCCGTCGCTGATCATCACCGCCATTCCCTCAGACGCCGAATGGTTGAACTCGATCTACAACTGGATCGACGTGAATCTCGGTGGTGGGACCCATGGTGTCAGCTGGTGGTACATCCTGATCCTGTTCTCATTGATCATCTTCTTCACCTACTTTTACACGGCGATCCAGTTCGATCCGGAGAAGCAGGCCGAGATGATCCAAAGGCAGGGCGGTTTCGTGCCCGGCGTCCGGCCTGGGCGTCAAACCGCGAAGCACCTCGCCTTCATCCTCAACCGGATCACTCTGCCCGGTTCGATCTTCCTCGGAGTGATCTCGGTGCTGCCGGCGATCGCCGGGGCGATTTGGAACATCCAGATCGCTTTCTCCGGCGTCTCGATTCTGATCGTGGTCGGTGTCGCCTTGGAGACGATGAAGCAGATCGAGTCTCAGCTGACGATGAGAAACTACGAAGGCATTCTCACTTGATGCCGGCCGAGCCCGCTTGTCTCCGAACTGCTCTTTTCTACCAGTCTGCGGGGCAAACCTCCCGTGGATTGGTCCAAACAGGCGCCGGTCGGCCGGTCGCTTGCGGGGCACCTCCCCCAACTCCCTGGGGGAGGAAACAGGTGGCTTGTTTCTCCCCCCAGTGAACGAGGAAACAGGTAGCTCTTTTCTCCCCCCAGCGAACGGAGTGAGCGTTGGGGGGAGTACGGCGAAGCCGGGAGGGGGGCTGGCTTTCTGATGAATCTTCTCTTTATCGGACCTCCCGGAGCCGGGAAGGGGACACAGGCACAAAGGGTCGCCGAGAGGCTGGGCATTCCCCATGTGTCGACCGGGGAGATGTTTCGTCATCACGTCTCAAATGGAACTGAACTGGGTCTCCAGGTCGACGCCATCATGAAGGCCGGCGACTACGTGCCCGATGAGATCACCGTCGCCATGCTCGCCGAACGGATCGACCAACCAGATGCGTCCAACGGCTTCATTCTCGACGGGTTTCCTCGGACCGCAGCGCAAGTGGATGCGCTCGACGGGCTCATTGGCAGCGGGGGGCTCCATGGAGTTGTGGTCTTCGACGTCGACATCGACGAACTGACCGAGCGTCTTCTCGCCCGAGGCCGGGCCGACGACACTGAGGAGACCATCCGCAATCGGTTCGACATCTATCTGGAGCAAACGGCGCCACTGCTTGAGGTGTACGAGGGTCGGGGCGTGGTCATGCATGTCAATGGCCTCGGAGATATCGACGAGGTCACCGAACGCATACTCGGCGTGCTTCCTTCGCAGAGCTCATGATCTCAATCAAAAGCAGGCGGGAGTTCGCCAAGATGCAGAAGGCTGGAGCCGCCGTTGCAGCCATCCATAGGGCGGTCAGGGAGGCAGCCCGGCCCGGTGTGAAGCTCACCGAGCTCGAGGAGATATCGGTGAAGATTCTCTCCGATCGCGGGTGTGTGTCCTCATTCCTGCACTATCCCGGCGCTTACCCGTATCCGGCCACACTGTGCCTGTCTCCGAACGACGTCATCGTGCATGGGATCCCCGGTGACTACCAGCTTGCGGAGGGCGACATCCTATCGGTGGATGCCGGTGCCATCTATGAGGGCTTCCATGGTGATGCCGCTTTCACGATGCCCATAGGTGAGGTGACCGAAGAAGCCCAGCACCTCATCGACACAACGCTCGAGGCGATGTGGGCGGGCATCAGGCAGGTGAGGAAGGGCGCCCGTCTCGGAGACATCGGATCGGCGGTCGAGGCAATCGGAGATGAGCACGGCTACGGCGTTGTCCAGGAGTACGTAGGTCACGGCATCGGGAGGGAGATGCACGAGGAGCCCCAGGTTCCCAACCACGGAAAGGCGGGGACCGGCATGAAGCTGCGCACCGGCCTGGCGCTGTGCATCGAGCCCATGTTCAACATGGGCTCACACGAGACCAGGGTCGATGGCGACAAATGGACGGTTCGCACCGCCGATGGCTCGTTGTCCGCACACTGGGAGCACACGGTTGCGATCACTCCCGACGGCCCGATGGTGTTCACCGCGGGACCGGAGCCGGCGGCGGTCGACGACTATGCCGCTGCCGAGACGGCCTAATTCGGCAGGCCACCATCCACCACACCGTTACGGTGGCCGCGGATGAGGTTCACCGTCTATGCCGAGTTGACAGCCACCGACATCAACCGGGCGAGACGGTGGTATTCGGAGAAGCTCGGCCTGGAGCCCTTCAGACATGGAGGAGAACCTGTTGACGACCCCGCCGAATTGGTCCACGTCGAAGCTGACCTCTACTACGACACCGGCTCCTCTGTGTTTGGCATATACGAGTCCTGGACTACGGATCGCAAGGAGGCGACTTCGGCTCGTTTCGTAGTCGAAGACTTCGATGGGGCCTTCGCTTTGTTGAAGGAGCGCGGTGTGAGATTCGAAGAATACGACCACGACGATGACTTCCGGACCGTCGATGGCGTCCTGGTATCGCCCGATGGGGAGAAGACGGCGTGGTTCCGGGATTCGGAGGGCAACATCCTCGCCTTGGCATCCTCATGAGTCCGGACAGGCCGCATTCGCAGATTTGCCAAGCATCACGTCGTAGTTAGAATTGCGAGGTCTTTGCCGCTCTTTCTTTGGCCGAAAGACGGTTTGAACCAGGGCATTGTCGCCCGCAACCACTCCACACGCTCCGGTTGCTCCTGACAATGGCCTGGGAATGCACGCGTCTGTGCGAATTGGAACTGGAGTAAGAGATGAAGGTAAGACCTTCCACAAAGAAGATGTGTGAGAAGTGTCGGATCATCCGGCGGCGTGGCCGCGTCTGGGTGATTTGTGAGAACCCCCGTCACAAGCAACGGCAAGGTTGAGAGGCGTTAGATAGATGGCTCGCATCGCTGGAGTTGACCTCCCCCGAGACAAGAGGCTCGAGATAGGCCTCACCTACATTTATGGAATCGGTTTGACGACCGCGCAGCGGGTCTGTGCCGAGACCGGCGTCAGCCCCGACACCCGTGTCCGGGAAATGACCGACGATGAGGCGGCCAAGATACGCCGCTACATCGAGTCCAACCTCCGGGTCGAGGGTGACCTCCGACGCGAGGTGCAGCAGAACATCAAGCGGAAGATCGAGATCGGCAGCTACCAGGGGATGCGTCATCGCCGTGGATTGCCGGTACGTGGCCAGCGCACTCACACCAACGCCCGTTCACGCAAGGGCCGGAGGGTCGCGATTGCCGGTAAGAAGAAGGTGACCAAGTAGTGACAGCGCCAGGAAGCAAAAGGGTTCGTCGTCGGGAGCGGAAGAACATCTCCCACGGGCAGGCCCACATCAAAGCAAGTTTCAACAACACCATCATCAACATCACCGACCAGAAGGGCGACACCGTCGCCTGGACCTCAGGCGGGTCGGTGGGTTTCAAGGGATCCAAGAAGTCGACCCCGTACGCGGCCCAGGTCGCCGCCGAGGAGGCCGCTCGCCGCGCAGGTGAGCACGGCATCCGCAAGCTTGACGTGATCGTCAGCGGCACCGGTTCCGGACGGGACACTGCGGTTCGCACCTTGCAGAACATGGGCATGGAAGTGACCTACATCAAAGATGTCACTCCTATGCCGCACAACGGTGTCCGTCCCAAGAAGAGGCGGAGAGGCTGATGGCTCGGTATACAGGCCCTCGGCACAAGGCATGCCGTCGGGCGCGCACCCCGCTTTGCCAATCGAAGAAATGCCCCGTCGATCGTCGTCCATACCCGCCGGGCGAGCACGGCAGGGGGCGTATCCGTGAGTCCGACTACCTGATCCAGCTCAGGGAGAAGCAGAAGCTCCGCTTCATGTACGGCGTCCTGGAACGTCAGTTCCGGCGCTACTACGTGGAGGCGGCCCGCCGCGACGGGATCACCGGCGACAATCTTCTCCTCTTGCTCGAACAGCGCCTCGACAACGTCGTTTGGCGCTCCGGACTGGCTGCGACGAGGCCGCAGGCCCGCCAGCTGGTCAATCACGGCCACTTCCAGGTGAACGGCCGCAAGGTCGACATCCCCTCCTATCAAGTGAAGCCGGGTGATGTCGTGACCGTCAAGGAGAAGAGCAAGAACGCAATCGTCATCCAGCACGCAGTCGACACCCAGGGTCGGGAAGCCCCGCCCTGGATGAGTGTCGACCTCGGCGAACGCCGGGTGGCGGTTGATTCTCATCCCCGCAGAGACCAGATAGACACCGACATCAACGAACAGTTGATCGTCGAGCTCTACTCGAAGTGAGGTAACACAAATTGTTGATAGTTCAGCGTCCCCAAATCGAAGAGGAATCGATCTCCCCGACCCGCTCCAGGGTTGTGGTGGAGCCTCTCGAGCCTGGCTTCGGATACACGCTCGGTAACACCCTTCGTCGCACCCTTCTCTCGCGGATCCCCGGTGCCGCGATAACTTCGATCCAGATCGAGGGAGTGGAGCACGAGTTCTCGACGATCAAAGGTGTCGTCGAAGACGTCGTCGACATCATTCTCAACCTGAAGCGGATCGTGGTCCGAATGGACGATGTCGAGACCCAGACCCTCTACCTGTCGGCCAAAGGCCCGGGGGAGGTGAAGGCCGGCGACATCAAGCTCCCTGCCGGAGTTGAGATCGTCAATACGGGCGCCCATATCGCCACGTTGTCGGCGTCGGGCCGCCTCGAGATGGAGATGACCGTCGCACCCGGTGTCGGGTATCGAACGGCAGATGGCAACAAGGGTGGCAGCTCGACCATTGGGGTCATTCCCGTCGATTCCATCTTCTCCCCGGTGCGCAAGGTTGCCTATCAGGTGGAGAACACCCAGGTCGGCCAGATGACCAACTTCGACCGATTGGTGCTCGACATCGAGACCAACGGCGCCATCGAGCCTTCCGAGGCAGTGTCGTCAGCAGGCAAGACGCTTGGTGAGTTGATGGGCCTTTTCGCCGACATCGGCGAAGGACAGGGCCTGGAGCTCGGCGAGGTGCAGCCTGAGATTTCGAGCTCGCCCGACCTGGAGCTTCCGATCGAGGCTCTCGACCTCTCGGAGCGTCCCCGCAACTGCCTGCGTCGCGCTCAGATCAAGACCGTGGGCGAGTTGGTGGAGCGCACGTCCGACGACTTGCTCAACATCACCAACTTCGGCCAGAAGTCGCTGGAGGAAGTCACGGCGAAGCTCGACGAGTTGGGTCTGAGCCTGGCCGACGCCGGCTCCGGCGGTGGCGGCATCTGATGCCGACGCCGAAGAAGGGCCCGCGATTTGGCGGCTCGCCGTCTCACTCGAAGATGATCATGGGCAACCTCGCCTCAGAACTCTTTCTTCGTGAGAAGGTGACCACCACACATGCCAAGGCGAAAGCAGTGCGTCCTCTTGCCGAGAAGCTGATCACCACGGCTCGCAAAGGCGACCTTCACTCCCGGCGGGTCGTGTTGAAGACGATCACCAACAAGGACGCCGTGCACGTGCTCTTCGACGAGATCGCTCCTCGCTACGCGGATCGGCCCGGTGGCTACACCCGTATCACCAAGCTCGGCCCCAGAAGGGGCGACGGCGCCGAAGAAGCCATCATCGAGCTGGTTTGACCCGCTGTCCCGGCCGATGCGGTCTCTAGCCGCGTAGCACCGCCACCAAGACGCCGAGCACCGCTAGTCCGGTGCCCCCGATGAGAACGTGTAGCGCCGTCAGACGTCCGGGCAGCCAACGTCTCGCCATGGCGTCATCGGTGTAAAGGACCGCACCGAGCACTACTAGCGCCAGTCCGGCCAAGAGGAACACGGTCGAGAAGAGGTTGGGGAAGACGACCATCGAGATGAGAAGAACGAACAGGGTCGCCACCGTTCCCCTGCTGAAGATCCAGTCCGGCCAATCTGACCCGGACGAGGCCCGACCTTTCTCCAACCAGATGTCGAGCCGGGTCAGTGCTCGACGCCACATCGGCTCATCGGAGCGGGGCTCCTTGGCCTTCTTCTCGGCCCTTTGACTTCTTGGGAGCTTTGTCCTTCTTCAGGGGCCGCTCGGTCTGAGGAGTCTCGGTGGCAGCCTGAGGCTCAGGCAATGCTCGTGGTGGTGCGGATCCGTTTGACCGCACGGAGGCAGGTTCCGGCGGCGACGACTCTTTCTTGGTGCGGGTCCGCTTGACTCGGCTCCGGCTCCGGCTCTTCTTCTTGGTCTGATTGGCTGCGATCGCCTCCTGGAAGCCGAGAACATCTTTGACATCGAGGAGGATCTGCTCTCCTTCGACCTGGACCCGGTAGCCACCAGCGACCCGTTCCATGTCGAGGTCGGAGATGGACCAGTCGCCGATCGTCTGGTCTGCGGCGCGAATCATCAGACGTCCGTCCTCAATCTGGACCCTGGTGTTCAGGGGCTGAGTGTCGGATCCAACTTTCAGTGCCGCGTCGAAGCCACCCATTCCTCCCATTATCGGTGTTTTTGGCCCGGGTTTGACCATTTTCTGACGATTGGGGCGAGTAAGTACCCCGGCCTGCTTTGGCAGAATCGCAGTTAGCCTGAGCTTGTGGATCACCCCTTCTATCTCGACTTTGACCGCGACTCCTGGGCGGCTCTCAGGGCGAACACGCCGTTGACGCTCGACGAGGCCGACGTTGAGAAGATTCGGGGTATCAACGTGCTTCTCGACATCGACATGGTCGAGCACACCTATCTGCCGCTGAGCCGCCTGCTCAATCTTCAGGTGCAGGCCAGCCACCAGCTGGCAACCGTCACCGATACCTTTCTCGGAACTCCTCCGGCGCCGGTCCCGTTCGTCATCGGGGTCGCCGGCTCGGTGGCGGTGGGGAAGTCGACCATTTCCCGTGTTCTCCAGGCGATTCTCTCCCGTTGGCCCCCACCATCCGAGGGTCGACCTGGTGACCACCGATGGGTTCCTTCATCCCAACCGGATCCTCGAGGAGCGAGGTCTCATGGAGCGAAAGGGCTTTCCCGAGAGCTACGACCGGGCAGCGCTGTTGGATTTCGTTGCCCGGGCGAAGGCCGGAGAGCCCCACGTAGAAGTGCCGGTGTACTCGCACGTGGCCTACGACGTCCTCGACGGCGAGACCCGTGTGGTGGACAGACCGGACGTTCTGATCCTCGAGGGTCTGAACGTGCTGCAGGCGGGGAAGGGTGGGGCTTTCGTGTCGGACTACTTCGATTTCTCGATTTTCGTGGATGCGGCGACAGCGGACATTCGCGACTGGTACGTCGAGCGTTTCCTCACGCTGAGAGAGACCGCGTTCACCCAGCCCAACGCCTACTTCAGCCGCTATGCGGAGTTGAGCGACACCGAGGCGGTTGAGGAAGCCACCCACATCTGGACGAGCATCAACGAGGTCAACCTGGTGGAGAACATCCTCCCCACTCGGGAGCGGGCGACGCTGATCCTGGAGAAGGCCACCGACCACTCCGTTGACCGGGTGAGGCTGCGGCGCTGAGGGAAACCGGAACGGTCTAGTCGGTTGTTAGGCGCCCTTGCCCGCATCAGATATCCGCTGACGCTGTTCATCACTCAAAGTCAGCTCGACGTATTTCAATGTCTCGATTAGTTGGTCGGCGGAGGTCGCTCCAATGATCGGGATCGAGGTGAGCCCCTCGATTCGGCTCGCCCATTTGATGGCCACCTGTGCGGGGGTCGCGCCTAGCTCATCCGCAATGGCTTCCACCTCGTTCAGCACCCGCCACCAACGGTCAGGGAACTCTCCATATCGCTTGAACCTGGCGCCCCTCGACCCCTTGGGGAGGATCGTGTTTCCTTCCGGATCTCGCCTGTACTTGCCGGTGAGGAATCCTCCTGCCAGCGGAGAAAACGGGCAAACAGGCATGTCGATGTAGCGGCAGGCGTCGAATAGGTCGGGTAAAGCCATCTCAATGGGGTCGAGTGTGTAAGGAACATGATCCGCCGCGTTGTACCGCGGCTGGATCACCGAGACTGGAGCCCAGCCTCGCGACTTGCACATCTCGTTGGCGAGAACGAGTTGCCAGGAAGCGAAGTTGCTGACACCTATGTAGTGGACTTTCCCGGCACGCACCAGATCGTTCAGAGCACTAAGTGTCTCCTCCAAAGGCGAGGGGTCATGCCAACCGTGGATGTAATAGATGTCCACGTAGTCAGTTCTTAGACGATTCAGGGTTCCCTCGATCTCGGCCATGACGATCTTGCGCGACAAGCCGATTCGCTGGCGTCCTGAGAGTGCAAAAAACACCTTGCTCGCCAAGACGAAGTCTTCGCGATCCTTGCCTTCAAGCCAGCTACCGATGTACGTCTCGCTGCGGCCATCATGTCCATATACGTTGGCGGTGTCGATGAAATTGACTCCGCTACCCCAAGCGGCATCCAACATCGAATGTGCTTGCTTCTCAGTGACGATCTCCGAGCCGTCAGGCGCCTCCTCCCCAAACATCCATGCACCGAGACAAGCTTCCGAGACCTCCAACCCGGTGCGGCCGAGGCGGAGATACTCAACCATGGGATATCGCAGTTACGAGAACCATGATCGATTTCTACTCGCCTCGATGAGGCTGCGGCGGCCTGAAACGGGGCTGGAGGCGGACTAGCGGATAACCTCTCTCCCGATGCAACGAATGTTCTCTCGTGCCACCCGGGCGTCGATGCTGTCGAAGACGCCGTTCACGGAGGCCTTCTTCGATTCCAACGCCGCTGCCGACGCGGCGATTCTGGTTTCGTCTGCGGCCGCTGGGGCCTATCTACTCGATGTCTTCTTCAACCAGCTTCGGGCGTTCTCGGTGTCGACCTTGCTCGCTGTCGTGATCGGCGGCGTCATTTCATGGCTCATCCTCGGATTTGCCACCTGGTTCACCGCTACTCGGCTCTTCGGGGCAAGCTCACGACCGCAAACGATGCTCGGCCTCCACGGTCTGGCCGCGCTTCCTCTGGTGCTCGAAGGCTTTGGCTCGGTCGACGGTGTCGGCGACATCGTCGCTGTGCTCGCTCTGATCTGGTACCTGGTTGTCCTCGTCATCGCCACCCGTGAGGCAGCCGACCTTTCCAACCGCGACGCCGGAGTCTCGGTGCTCATCGGCTTCGCCGCCGCGGTGTTGATAAGGGCGATCATCGACGTTCCCTTCGCCATCATCGGCTCGTTGTTCTAGCGGCAGCTGGACACCCTCAGAGTCGGCCGATATTGGCGTGCCTCCGTCCATCTACGATCGAGCGATGCCCACCTACCGGTTGACTCTCGCCTACGACGGCTCCGGCTACCACGGCTATGCGCGACAGAACGGCCTGCGCACGGTCCAGGGCGAACTGGAGTCGGCGTTGGCAGACATCGTGGGACTGCAGATTGACACGGCCGTGGCCGGACGGACCGATGCCGGGGTGCACGCCCGGGGCCAAGTGGTGAGTTTCGAGGCTGAAGATGTCGACAGCGACCGTCTGATTCGGTCCCTGAATGGGATCCTGGGACCCGAAATCGCGGTGAGCGAACTGGAAGAGGTCGACCCCGATTTCCACGCGAGGTTCTCGGCGAAATGGCGCCGTTACCGATATCAGTTGGACACCTCCCCCGCCCCCGATCCACTGGAGCGTCATCGAATCTGGAGCGTGCGCCGAAGTCTTGACATGGCAGCGATGGAGCTGGCGTGTGGTGTGGTTGTGGGGGAGCACGATTTCAGTTCTTTCTGTCGCCGACTCGAAGACAAGACCAATGTCAGGGAAGTCATCAGCGCCGAATGGACGGCTGAGGGCGACGTTTTGTCGTTTTGGATTCAGGCCAACAGCTTCTGCCAGCAGATGGTTCGCTCGATCGTCGGATACTGCTACGACGTCGGCCGTGGCTTCGCTGCGGCGGGGGATGCGAAAGGTGTTCTCGACGCCCGAGACCGCTCGGTGGTGGCAACGGTCGCCCCTCCGCACGGTTTGACCCTCTGGGAAGTGGGCTATTGAGGTTTAGTCTGCCGCTTCGTCGCGGGATGGGTGAAACCGCCCGGTGTCAGTTGGCCTAATCCGCCTCGCCCGAATATCATGTGACCGCTCCCGTCAGGGAGCAGTTTCCCCTAGAAACCCCGGCATCTACCCATGCGAGGAAACCTCTAGATGACCATGAACAAGACTTATTCGCCCAAGCCGGGCGACATCACCCGAGATTGGTGGCTGGTCGATGCCACCGACCTGCCCTTGGGACGCCTTGCGTCTGAGCTGGCGACTGTGTTGCGGGGCAAGCACAAGCCGACGTATGCCCCCCACGTCGACGGTGGCGACTTCGTGGTCGTCGTCAACGCGGAGAAGGTCGCGGTCACATCGGGCAAGAGCCAGTCGAAGATCTATTACCGGCATTCGGGCTACCCCGGTGGCATCAAGGCCGAAACCTTCGATTCACTGAAGGAGCGACGTCCCGAAGCCATCATCGAACGTGCCGTCAAAGGGATGCTGCCCAAGAACAAGCTGGGTCGGCAGATGGCACGCAAGCTCAAGGTCTATTCCGGCGGAGAGCATCCACACGCTTCCCAGAGCCCACAAACCCTCGACCTGAACATTCGGAAGGTGGAGACCCGATGACCAAGCCACTCGTCCAGACGACCGGACGGCGCAAGTCGTCCGTTGCCCGGGTCCGCTTCCGTGACGGATCGGGCCAGCTGATCTTGAACAAGCGCCCGCTCGAGGAGTATTTCCCGACCATGGCGATGCGGATGCGGGTGATGGAGCCGCTCAACGTCGCCGAGGCCCAGGGGCGCTACGACATCGACGCCACCCTCGAGGGGGGCGGCACCACCGGCCAGGCAGATGCGCTTCGGCTCGGTATCGCACGTGGGCTGGTCGAACTCGACCCGGATTTGCGTGGCAAGCTCAAAGAGGCCGGCCTACTCACCAGAGACGCTCGGGTCGTTGAGCGCAAGAAGTACGGCCTTCGCAAGGCCCGTCGCGCTCCTCAGTACACCAAGCGCTGACGTTGGCCGACCTCCGCCGACTCCTCGCCGAAGGCAAGGAGATCTTCGGCACCGACGGCGTTCGGGGCAAAGCCGGATCTGAGCTCACCCCTGAACTGGCTCTGGAGATCGGGCGATCTGCGGGTCTCGGCCTCAGCGATGGCCCGGTCTTGGTCGGCAGGGACACCAGGCGGTCAGGCTCCATGTTGTCTTCTGCGCTGCAGGCCGGATTCCATGCAGTCGGAATCGACACCGTCGACGTCGGCGTCATGCCCAGCGGAGGCATCAGTCATCTCACTGCATCGACATCGGCCAACATGGGAGCCGTTGTCTCCGCCTCTCACAACCCTTCCGAAGACAACGGGATAAAGCTCCTTTCGGCGCGGGGGACCAAGCTTGCCGACGCCGATGAGCGGCTGATCGAAGATCGAATTCGCTCCTCGAATTCGCGATCGGCCATGGGAGACAAAATCGGTTTCAGGATGCTCGACGAATCGGCCCTCGACTCCTACGTCGTCACATCGCGAGCGCTGCTCGGTATCGCCTGTCGGGGATCGCGATTGCGGTCGATTGCGCCAACGGCGCCGCCTACCAGGCTGCGCCAAGGCTGTTCGAACGGCTCGACGCCGACGCCACCTACTTCGCCGACACCCCTGACGGCAACAACATCAACGATCGATGCGGCGCGACCCATCCTGAGCTTTTGATGGATGTTGCCGAAGGCCGCATCGGACTGGCTTTCGACGGTGATGCCGATCGACTAATCGCCGTCGACGAGGACGGTCGGGTTGCCAACGGCGACGTCATCATGGCGATCCTCGCCAGACACATGAAATCCCAGGGAAAGCTGAAGAACAACCTCGTGGTGGCGACTGTCATGTCCAACCTCGGATTTCGCAAGTCACTTGACGAGGCCGACATCAACCTGATCGAGACTCAAGTGGGCGACCGCTATGTCATGGAGGAGCTGGTGCGACAAAGTGGTTCGCTCGGTGGGGAACAGAGCGGACATGTCATCTTTCTCGACCATGCCCGAAGTGGAGACGGCCTACTGACTGCGGTGCGTCTGCTGGATGTCGTCGCCGGCACTGGCAAGGAGCTCCGTCAGCTCAGGGCGGAGACGATCACCGAGTATCCCCAGGTTCTCGTCAATGTGGAAGTGGAGCGCAGCTTCGACCTGGACGGCGCAATCGAAGTCTGGGACGAGGTCGAGGCTGTCGAGCAGGAGATGAACGGTGAGGGGCGGGTCTTGGTGAGACCATCGGGCACCGAGCCGTTGCTCCGGATAATGGTGGAGGCAGCTTCCCTCGACGAGGCGACGAGCTACGCTGATCGTCTGGCGAAGGTCGCCACTGAGATGTTGGGAAAGGGGTGATCACACGAACTAATCACTTGCGAGTGCGACATAACAAGTAGCGCCTGGCCTCGTCGATGGACGACGAGGTGACGAGGAGGAAGGTCATCGAAACATTCGGCGGATGCCTTCCCGGCCAGCCACGGTCGTTACTTTCAGGGCAAAACCCGGGAGTGATCCCGGTTCACAGAGACCTGGAAGATGGGCACCGGCTCGACGCCGGTCGTCGCACCCGATCAGAGATGGGCTGACACGCGTGCCCATCCTTCGCAGCTAAGGAAAGGTCTGATCGCACATGTGCGGAATTGTTGGTTATGTAGGTACACGCCCCGTTGTCGATGTCCTGGTGCCCGGTCTTGCCCATCTCGAATACCGGGGGTACGACTCGGCGGGAATCGCCCTCAACACCGGCTCCAGCATCGAGGTGTTGCGAAGTGCGGGGCGTATCGCCGATCTGGAAGCGCTCGTTGCCTCCGGGAGCACCGAAGAAGCAGTCGCAGGTATCGGCCACACCCGGTGGGCGACCCATGGCGCCCCCAACACGGTCAACGCCCATCCTCAAACCGATTGCCGGAAAACCGTGGTGGTCGCCCACAACGGAATCATCGAGAACTGGGCGGTGCTCAAGGAGAAGTTGTTGAGCAGCGGGCACGAGTTCAGCTCCGACACCGACACCGAGGTGGTTGCCCACCTTCTCGAAGATCTGTCTGAATTGCCGCTCGCCGAGGCGGTTCGCCAGGTGATGAACCAGTGCGAGGGTGCCCTGGCTCTGGCTGTGATGCGCACCTCGGATCCCGGTGTCATAGTCGGGGCACGGCGCGGATCGCCCCTCGTGGTGGGTCGGGGCGACAA
Source organism: Acidimicrobiia bacterium (assembly GCA_965216725.1). Taxonomy (GTDB): domain Bacteria; phylum Actinomycetota; class Acidimicrobiia; order Spongiisociales; family ZC4RG35; genus JACZUI01. Next base: position 103,678 of record CBDCGI010000003.1, read on the forward strand.
CGAGAACTTCCTGGCTTCCGACATCCCAGCCTTCCTCGAACACACCCGGGAGATGGTGGTGATCGATGATGATCGGATAGTGGAGGTGACTGCCGATTCGGTGAGAATCCGCGATCTCGAGGGCAACGAAATCGAACCTCAGCAACACAAGGTCGACTGGGATTTCGAGGCGGCGGAAAAGGGTGGGTTTGACACCTTCATGCTGAAGGAGATCCACGAGCAGCCACACGCCATCGCCGACACTCTTGCCGGTCGCGTTTCGCCCACGGGACGGGTTGTGCTCAACGAATTGGAGATCGACCACCGTCTGCTGCGTGCCATCGACAAGGTCTTCGTTGTCGCTTGTGGCACGTCCTACCACGCAGCCATGATGGCCAAATACGCCATCGAACGGTGGACCCGGATGCCGGTGGAGATCGATATCGCTTCCGAGTTCAGGTATCGGGATCCGGTGCTCGACGGGAGGTCTCTGGTCATAGGGATCTCCCAATCTGGCGAGACCATCGACACGCTGGCTGCGGTCCGATACGCCAAGGCACAGGGATCCACTGTCATCGCGGTCTCCAACGTGGTGGAGTCGGCGCTGGCTCGAGAGGCCGACGCCGTGCTCTACACGAGAGCCGGTCCCGAGATAGGGGTTGCGGCGACCAAGACCTTCACCACCCAATTGGTGGCGATGCAGCTGCTTGGGCTCTACTTGGCTCAAGTCCGCGGGTCGATGGACCAGGGTGCGATCGAACTCCTCGTCAATGAGATGATGGATCTCCCTGCCCAGGTGGAGACGGTGCTCGATCAATCGGATCAGATCGATGCGATGTGCGCAGCCTGGACCGACACCCGGGACTTCTTTTTCCTCGGCCGCTCAGGAGACTTCCCCGTGGCGATGGAGGGAGCGCTGAAGTTGAAGGAGATCGCCTATGTGCGTGCCGAGGGTTATGCGGCGGGAGAGATGAAGCACGGGCCGATCGCCCTGGTTGAAGATGGGGTAGTGGTGGTGGGTGTCGCCACCGACACCCACGTCCAGGCAAAGACCCTCTCCAACATGGAAGAGATGAAGGCGCGTGGGGGCACCATCGTTCTCGTCGCCGAGGAGGGCGACGAGATCGGCGAGGTGGCCGACCACACCATAAGGGTGCCCTCGGGGTCTGACCTGTTGTGCACTGTGACCGCCGTCGGTCCCGCTTCAGCTGCTGGCCTATCACATCGCCACGGCACGGGGCATGGACGTCGACAAGCCACGAAACCTGGCCAAGACGGTGACTGTGGAGTAGGTCGGTCGGCCCTGTCGCCACCCCTTCAGGTGTTGTATAGTTTCACCTGGGCGTGAATCTGGGGAGGTTCGTTTTGTCACCGGGCCGGGGTCAATGGTCGAGTAGGTCGCTGATCGTCGTGTACGTCGCGGCGCTTTTCGTCGGGCTGTTTGGCGGAGTCACCAACGCTGCCCCGACTCTCCCCAGTAGCGGCCAATCTGGCTGATAGACGAGGCTCGAGGGCCCTGAAGTCCTGTCGGGCGCCAGCCAGGGCGCCCAGCTGACGAGCCCCGAGCAGCCGGGCTTTGTGCTCGACATCGTGTGGTCCGGCCTGACTTTGCCTACGGCGGTGCGGTTCGCTCCAGACGGACGGGCCTTTGTGGCGGAGAAGTCCGGGATCATCAAGGCGTTTGACAACGTCGATGATCCGACTCCAACGGTCGCCGTCGACCTCAGTAACGACGTTCATAACTTCTGGGATCGGGGTTTGCTCGGTCTTGCAGTCGACCCCAACTTCCCGGCAACTCCTTACATATATGCTTTGTACGCGTTCGACCTAAACAACTCGTGGAACGACACCTGTCCCACCCCACCTGGCGCCACGAACGATGGGTGCGTCATCGACGGTCGCTTGTCTCGCATTCAGATCGACCCGGCGACCAATCTCCAAGTTGGTGGGGAACAGGTTCTGATCGAGGGCCTTTTCTGCCAGCAATACCCGAGCCATTCGGTTGGTGGTCTTGCCTTCACTCCCGACGGGGCATTGATCGCCAGCGCCGGCGACGGTGCCAGCTTCACTTTTGCAGACTACGGCCAGGGTGAGCGGCGACGCCGGAAGTCCGACGCCCGTGAATCCCTGTAACGACCCCGATCCGACTCCGGGCGCTGGTGGTGTCCCCACACTTCCGGATGCCGAAGGCGGTGCCCTGCGGAGTCAGGACATTCTGACAATGTCGGATCCGGTTTCCCTCGACGGAGCCGTGATAAGGGTGGACCCGGCGACTGGCAACGCGTTTGCCGGCAATCCGCTGCTCGGGGGTGATCCCGACGACGACAGAATCATCGCTCACGGGCTGCGCAACCCGTTCCGGATCACGGTACGGCCGGGGACCGACGAAGTGTGGGTGGGTGACGTTGGCTGGAGCACGGCTTTGAGGAGATCAACCGCGATCGGCGAATCCCGACAGATGCCATCGTGGAGAACTTCGGCTGGCCATGCTACGAAGGGAACCGGTCGCCACTCGTCGCTACGACGGGCTCAACGTCGATCTATGTGAAGATCTATAATGACGGCACGATTACCTCTGATCTGACACAGCCGTATTTCCCAATAAGCCACGGCACCTCGTTGAACCCGACCGAATGCCCGGGGGGCGGTGCCTCCACGTCGGGTCTGGCTTTCTACGAGTCTGGCGGGCACTATCCGGGCGCATACGACGACGCATTGTTCTTTGCCGACTATTCCTGGAAATGCGTGTGGGTGATGTTTGCAGGTGGCTCCGGATTGCCCGACACGATCGAATACTGACGTGTTTGTGAGTTCGGTGGGGGTGGTCGATCTGGTGACCGGACCGGGGGGCGACTTGTTCATCACTGATTTCGACACCGGAGAGATCGTTCGAGTGACCCTTCCCGGCCGGCAATGGTGGTCCAACTGCCGTGATCTCCGCCAACCCAACTCTCAGGTGCTGCACCGTTAGGTGGTCCAATTCGACGGATCGGGCTCGTTCGACCCGAAGGGCGATTTCCTCAGATACGACTGGGATCTCGACGGCGACGGCAGCTTCGGAGATTCCAGCGAGGAAGCGCCAAGCTATCAATACGACAATCCAGGGCAATACTTGGTACAACTCGAGGTGACGGATGACTTCGGTGCCACCGACATCGATACCGTGCTCATCGACGTCACGTCAGGCGCCAACACCCCGCCGACGGCGACGATCGACACCCCTAGCCTCGTCATTCACCTGGGAAGTGGGGGAGACCATCCCCTTCTCGGGTTCGGCAACCGATGTCGAGGATGGACCTCTGCCCGCCAGCGCGCTTGGATTGGCAGTTGAATCTCCACCATTGCAACCAGGGCAACCCCAACGACTGTCATGTTCATGTCGTCGAAAACCAGTCAGGTGTGTCCTCAGGTAACTTCGTCGCGCCCGATCACGAGTATCCGTCACATCTGGAAATCGTGCTCACCGCCACCGACTCAGGAGCGACGACCGGCACCGACACCGTCGACCTACAGCCGGACACGGTCGACCTCACCTTCAACACCGTGCCCCAAGGCCTCGATCTGACGGTGGGGACCAAGACCGAGGCTGCTCCATTCACCGACACCTTCATCATCGGCTCGGTGAATACTGTCTCAGCCATCACCCCGCAAAGCTTTGGGGGCACCACCTACGAGTTCGCATCTTGGTCGGACGGCGGTGCCCAATCTCATGACATAACTGCGCCCTCGGTACCTCAGGCATTTACGGCGACCTACACCCCGACGGCTTGTGGGTCCGTTGGTCCAGGAGGCTGAGGATGGTGCTGGTGTTTGGTGGGTTTGTTGTTGCTGCTGATGGTGCGGCGTCGGGCGGGCAGATGGTCCACGCGCCGCAGGGTGTGGGTAAGTCGTTCACGTTTGATCCGTCGGATGGTGTTTGAGTTCTGCATGAGTGTGCCTCAGGACGGGACATATGACCTAGATGGCGACGGTACAGGGGCCGAACGGCGGGTCGAACTCGTTCTGGGTGCAGATCGACGGTGCCGGTGAGTTTCTGTGGGGATTCCCCAATGGGGGTGGCTATGTGGATCGTCTG
>CBDCGI010000004.1:0-54871 GCA_965216725.1 Acidimicrobiia bacterium
GGCTCTCATTGGCTCGACCTGTCCCGCTTTGTGACTGGGAAAACGGTCATCGAGGTGATGGCCGATCTCCACACGCTGGTGCCGGTGCGACGCCACCCCGCGGGGCCGATCGAGACATTCGCCTCAGTCGGGGAGGATGAAGAACTCATCGAGGAGGAGATGAGCAGCGACGACGCGGCGTCGATCCTCCTTCGCTACGAAGACGGGGCACGGGGGGCAGTGACCATCTCCCAGGTTTCTGCAGGCCAGAAGAACGCTCTCCGTTATGAGATCGCCGGATCAAAGGCGGCTTTGCGGTGGTTCTCGGCCAACCCCGACGACCTGTTCATCGGCCACCGAGGCCGGCCCAACGAGATCCTCAGCCGCGATCCCAGCATCTATGCCGACAGCGCGGCCCGCACCGTCGGCTACCCGGGAGGCCACGTCGAGGGTTATCCGGACACGTTCCGCGCCTTGTTCTCCGAGGTCTACGCCGACGTGGCCTCGGGTTCGCCGGGCTCCGAGCCCAGCTACCCGACCTTTGCCGACGGCCATGACGCAGTCCTCGTCACCGACGCCATCGCCAAGAGCAACGAAGAACAAGCCTGGATCACAGTTCAACGATAAGGAGGAAGACATGAAGCTAGGGCTGCTAACAGCACCATTCCCGGAGATCGCTCTCGACGAGGTCGCCGACTGGACTGCAGAGGTCGGGTTCACCACGATCGAGATCGCCTGCTGGCCTGCGGCCAGCGGAGACACCCGCCGCTATGCCGGGACCAGCCACATCGACGTCGACGGCATTTCGGACTCCCAGGCGTCCGAGATCGCAGCGGGGATGACCGAGCGCGGGCTGGAAATCTCAGGCCTCGGCTATTACCCCAACCCGCTACACCCCGACGGAGACCACGCTCGGATGGTGATCGATCACTTGAAGAAGGTCATCACCGCCGCCGGAAAGATGGATGTGCCGGTGGTGAACACCTTCATCGGGGCCGACCGTGCCCTCACCCAGGACGAAAACTGGGACAAGGCGAAGCAGGTGTGGCCCGAGATCATCTCCCACGCCCAGGACAACGGTGTGAGGATCGCCATCGAGAACTGCCCAATGATCTTCTCCAAGGACGAGTGGCCATCGGGGCACAACGTCGCATACAACCCCAAAGTGTGGCGGCTGATGCTCGAGGAGTTCGGAGAGACGATCGGCCTCAACTTCGATCCCTCACACCTGGTCTGGCTGATGATCGACATGGAAAGCGCCATCTACGAGTTCGGCGAGAGGTTCTATCACTTCCAGGCCAAGGACGTGATGATCGACTACGACGGGCTGTACGACAACGGCACCCTTTCCTCGGGCATCGGCTGGCAGATCCCGAGACTCCCTGGTCTCGGTCACGTCGACTGGGCAGCCTGCTTCTCGGCTCTCCACCGCGTCGGTTATGACGGGCCGATCATCATCGAGCACGAAGACCGCGATTTCGAGGAGACAGCCGACCTGGTGAAGCGGGGCTTTCTCATCGCCCGGGACGTTCTTCAGCCCTACGTCCATTGACCACCTGACATGACAGCCGTGTCGATCGGCAGCTTCGACGTCGTCGTCGTCGGTTCCGGCGCGGCCGGATCGAGTGCGGCGGTGGCCGCTGCCAGGTCGGGTGCGAGCACGCTTCTTCTGGAGAAGCTCCCCTTTCTCGGGGGCAACTCGACCGCGGTGCTGGACACTTTCTACGGCTTCTACACGCCGGGGTGAACAGGCCCACAAGGTCGTCGGCGGAGTTGGTGACGAGGTTGTAGCGGCACTGCGTCGGTTGGGACCCGTCTTGGAAAGGCCCAACACTTATGGTGCTGGAACCGGTCTCACCTACCTGGCGGAACACCTCAAGGTGGTCTGGGAGTCGCTGGTCACCGGCGCCGGCTGCCGGGTGCTGCTTCATGCCTTTGTCCAGGATGTCGCGGTTTCCGACGGGCGGATCTCGGCGCTGACGGTGGCAACCAAAGCCGGACTCCGAACCGTGTCGGCGCGTGTCGTGATCGACGCCTCCGGTGACGCCGACGTGTCCCACCATGCCGGGTTCTCCTACGAGCTTGCCGGCGACATCGACCCGGCCCAGACACTCACCACCACGTTCCGGATGGCCAATGTCGACCAAGATGCCCGTTCACGGGTGACCAAAGACGAACTGCATCAGCTCATGGCCGACGCCGCCGAGTCGGGCGACTACGACCTGCCCCGCCGCGAGGGCTCGGATCACATCACGCCGGTCGAGGGCATGACCGCCACGGTGATGACACGGCTGGACCACGTCGAGACTCGAGATGGGGAAATCGTCAACGCTTCCGACCCGGAGGTGCTGAGCGAGGCCGAGATGGCCGGAAGACGTCAGGCCCTGGAGTACGCCCGGTTCTTGGTCGACAAGGTGCCGGGATACGAGAACGCATCTCTGATCGCCCTCAGCAGCCAGATCGGCCTCCGGGAGACCCGACGGGTCTACGGGGATTACCGGATCACCCGGGACGACGTGTTGTCGGCGCGGCAATTCGCCGACCAGATCGGGCTGTGCGGGGCGCCCATCGAAGACCACGTACCCGGGACCGGAACCGTCTGGGAGTACTTGCCGGAAGGCACAACGGTGGGGATCCCACTTTCCACCCTGGTGCCCAAAGACGGCGTGAATGCGATGGTGGCCGGACGCTGCTTTTCGGCAACCCATGATGCCCATGCGTCGATTCGCTCCATGGCCCAGTGCATGGCCATGGGCCAGGCGGCGGGGACCGCAGCCGCATTGGCTGCGGAAGGTGACGGACAGGTGCGCAGGGTCGGGTTCGCCGAAGTTCGAGCCCGGTTGGCGGCAGACGGCGCCGTGCTGGAAGCTCCGTGACCGGGATAATCCGCACCCTCGGAGGTGACCTTCCCTGCGACGAGGCGGGCCCGATCTACGCCCACGAGCACCTGGTCATAGACTCTCGGCTCGTCGCCGAGACCATGCCCCACATCCATCTACCGTCGATCGAGGAGGGGAAACGGGAGGTGGAGACCTGTGTGGCCGCCGGAGTGAGGCTGATGGTCGACGCCATGCCGGCAGCGGCCGGAAGGAACATCGAAACCCTGACCCGGATCAGCATCCTCACCGGGATGCGTGTCGTGGCGGCGACCGGGCTCCACACCGACAGGTACTACGAGGCAGTGCCGTGGACCACGACCGAGACTCCCCAACAACTGGCGGCCCGCTTCGTCGCTGACATCGAACAAGGCATCGACGCACACGACTATCTCGGGCAAGAGGTGGAACGCACGGAGATGCGGGCCGGCCTGATCAAGGTGGCGGCCCTTGGCGAGGATCTCACCGACCGGGACCGGCGTCTCTTCGAAGCCGCGGCCATCGCCCATGGCGCCACAGGCGCCCCCATCCTGACTCACACCGAAGGTGGTCGAGGAGGCCTTGCCCAGATCGAATTCCTCCTGGGTCTCGGGCTCGCACCGCAACGGATCGCCCTCTCCCACACCGACAAGGTCGATGATCCCGGCTACCACCGCGCCATGCTGAAGTCGGGCGTCTACGTCTGCTACGGACCAGGGCCTGCGGACCCCTGAACAGACGGCGCGTCTGACCAATTCGATGGCAAGTGAAGGCCTTGGTGACCAGATAGTTCTCGGCACCGACGGCGCCCGACGATCCTTGTGGTCCACCCTCGGCGGTTCGCCAGGCCTCGCCCACCTCTTCACCGGTTTCACCGAGCTCCTGACGGAGGCACCGACCGATACTTTGTGGCCAACCCGGCCCGGTGGCTAACGCTCGCCAACTAGGGGCCTATCCGGCGCCTGCCGCCGACTCGTCGGCGAGGACCGTGAGGTTGGGATGCTCCCGGAGCAGACTTGCAGGGACGTCAGGGCCCATGGGCCCCTCGATCGCTTTTCTCAGGATCTCTCTCTTGTGGGCGCCGGTGACCAATAGCCACACTTCTGCGGCCTCCATCAGCGGCGCCATCCCGAGCGTCACTCCCCATGAGGGTGCGGCAGTTGCCCCGTAGACGGCGGCGTGCTTGCTCGTGGTCGCGGCAAGTTCCACGACACGGGTCGGGCTGTCGATCGTCGAGCCGGGTTCATTCATCCCGATATGACCGTTGGCGCCCAGCCCGAGGATGGCGAGATCGAGACCACCATCGCTTACCAGTGACTGATAGCCGTCCGGATCTGGTGGGTCGACCGCAGGCACATGCATCGCCGGCCTTGCGCCGAGATGGTCCAGCAGATTACGGTTGATCATGTTGACGCAACGGGCCGGATCGTCCTCAGGCAAGCCTCCAAACTCGTCGAGGAGGAAGACTGTGGCACCTGCCATGGCCTGCGAGCCGGCCAGCTCGGCATAAACCGGCTCCACCGTCTTGCCGGTCGGCAAACAGATCCGAGCCTTCGGATTAGCAGCTACAAAGACCGCCAAACGTTGTGCTGTTTCGGACGCCCAGCGGGCATCCGGGATTACTTCGAGTTTGGCCTCAACCACCGGTGACAAGATCGAAGATCTCACCAGTGTCTTTGTGGCTGAGCATCAACTTCACCCGCCCGTCGGGAAGCGTTTCTTCCTTGACGATGGCATGCCCATCGTGAGTACCGGCCTGCTTCGCGATCCGGGGTGTCGTTCCGCCACGCCACTCGACATCCACCGGCTCCCAGAGTTTCGTCTCGGCCGACTTGTAGGCGGCGTCCATGATTGCGTTGACCACGTAGCCGTCGTAGAAGGTCTCCTGGGGCTCGGTGCCGTTGTCGATGGAGTCGAACATGTCGGTGAACATGTCGACGTATCCGAGCTCGGCCACCTCATCGCCCACGGGGAACAGCCAACCTTCGGTTGACTCCAGTTTCTCGGCGACATAGCCGTCTCCCCCACCGAGGTGTACATCTCGTAGCCGGTGCGGAGGAAATGGTTGAGCCAGATCGTCCCTTCAGTCCCGGCGACCTCATCACGCAGGTCCATGCCGCCCCTGAAGGTCCAGCTCACCTCGAACTGGCCGACAGCGCCCGACTCGAACTTGATGAGTGCCACCGCGTTGTCTTCGGCTTTGATCGGATGCACCAGGGTGTCGGCCCAGGCCACCACCTCGACGGGACGGTTGCCTTTGCCAACGAAGTTGCGGATGATCTCGATGCAATGACAGCCGAGGTCCACTATCGCTCCTCCCCCGGCCTTGTCCTTGTCCCAGAACCATGCGCTGTGGGGCCCAGGATGGGTCTCCCGTGAGCGGACCCAGGTCACGTCGCCGATCTGTCCGTTGTTGACGGCTTCTATCGCCTTGAGAGTCTTCGGGGTGTAGCAGAGGTCTTCGAGGTATCCGGCGAACACCCCTGCCGACTCCACCTTGTCCAGGATGCGCTTCGCTTCCTCGCCAGATCGGGCCAGAGGCTTGGTGCAGAGGATTGCCTTGCCGGAGTCGGCCGCCATGGAGATGACTTCTTCGTGGAGGAAGTTGGGTAGGGCGATGACCACTGTGTCCACCTCGTCGTGTTGATCGCGTCTTCAACCGAGGTTGTGTGGCTGGGAATATCCCACCGCTCGGCGAATGCCTGGCCTCGCTCTTCAGAGCGGGAGTAGGCGACGGTGACTCGGTCGCGGCCTCGCTGGGAGTGGAGCGTCATGGTGTAGAAGTCGCCGATCAGGCCGGTGCCCAGCATGGCGACGTTATGCGCGGTCAAGTCTCACCTCCGTGAACTGGTTGTCTAGACAACTTATCAGCTGGGTCCACGGCTCCGCTCGTTGGTCTCAGCGATTGGGCCGGCCACCCAGTGATTGCCATAGCGACTCGGAGGCGAGGTAGGCGCGGAGAACCCAGAGGTTGGCGGCACCGGCGAAGAGAACGCTGAACCCGAAAATGAGGAACATGGTCTGCCGGCTGAGAAAGTAGATGGCGAGCAGGCCGAGACCAGGTAGCACCCACCGATTGAAGGCTGCCACTGCCGGGCCCCGGGTTTGGAACACCCAGGCCCACACTCCAGCGATGGCGACCAGCACCGGGCCGGCCAGCCGGATGATGCCGACTTCCCATTCCGAGTCGACGACCGGGTCGAAAGCGGACGCAGGAACGATCACCAGGGCCGTTCCGACGACAGCGAGCAGGCTCCGCATTCGGGATGACAATATGTGGCGCGCAGCCTCCTGTCTTGCGTTTATTAGTGGTGAATGATGATTAAGGAAGTCGTCTTGGGTTCGGCTGAGTCTTATCAGCAATTCGTGTCAGACGTTGAGCCCAAGCTCCGCCTCGCCCTTGTGGCGTCTCTCGGACAGGACAGGGGCCTGGACGCCACAGCCGAGGCGCTGGCTTACGGATGGGAACACTGGGAGCGGGTAAGGGCAATGGTCAATCCCGCCGGCTATCTGTATCGGGTGGGTCGGTCGCGCTTCTCCCGAATCCACCGGATCCGACCGATTTTTTGCCTCAACATCGATCAATCCCAGGAAGTTGAGCCTGCCCTGCCCGGGGCGTTGGCGAGCCTTTCGGAGAAACAACGAGTTGCCGTCGTCATGGTCCACGCGTACGCCTGGTCGCGTGCCGAAACCGCTGACTTGCTTGGAATCTCGGTCTCGACTCTCGACACCCACCTACAACGCGCGCTCCAAAAACTGCGAAAGGACCTGGGGGTAACCGATGTCAATTGACCTGCGAACACAGCTGCGCATCTACCTCGACAAGTCGGCGCCGCCCGTCGCCTTCGCCACGGTCATGGAGCGAGCAGGGACGCGGGTCTCCACGTCACGCAAACGTGGGGCCTCCCCTTGGGGATGGGTCTATGCGGTAGGGCTTGCTGCCGCCATCCTCTTTCTCATCGGTGGCGCTGGTTGGATGGTGAGCCGGTCGGGCGAGTCGGACCCTGCCAGCATCCCGCCGCCTCTGACGGGCGTGGAGACACCCGATCGGTTTGATATGCGCGTGGCGTCCGGAATCGGAGTTTCGTGGTATCCGGTGGTCGAGGTAGAGGGCATGGCCTGGGCGGCGGACACGTCAGGGGCAATCGTGGTGATCGACCCTGTAAGCGGCCAGGTTTGGAGACGATCGAGGCTGGGATGGATGCGCCGAATCTGTTTTTTGGGGCCGGATCGGTGTGGGCGTGGGATCAGGACGGGGGCGAGATCGTCGGCATCGACCCGATGACGAGGAGCATCACCACCACGATTGCCCTGCCCAATGCCGCAACCCAGCTGATGACCCCCAGTGGTCGTGGACGATACGTTGTGGATACACGACCACAGATCCAGTCGTCTCCTTGAGATTGACCTGGTTGCCGGCGTGGTAGCCAGCTCCATCGTTACCGGGGGCAACGCCCTTGGTGGGCTGCCGAGATCGACGGTGCGATCTGGTCATACAACGACTGGGAAGGGATGAGACGTTTTGATTTGGAGACCCGCGAGTTGGAGCAAATCAAAGATGCGCGTTTCCGCTCCGATTATCCGCGGCACGTCACGAATGAGTGCTGTGTCAGCACCGGTGACGCCATCATCATGATCAGCCACAGCGGGTATGTGTGGCGTTTCGATCTCGAGTCTCGCCAGGTCACCCACAAGGTCACACTGCCCGATCCTACCGGCATCGACCTGACCACGTGGCAGCGCGATCGGGGTATCGGTGTCTCAACGGGCGTGTTTGGAGGGCCATCGCTTTGGGTCCCGTACGGTGCCGACGGTTCGGTCCTCGAACTCGACCCGGAGACACTCGAAATCAAGAGCCGTGTCGAGTTGCCACCTGATGAGGGTCCGTCGCTATGGGTTCACGGTGACAAAGTCTTGTGGGTAGGCGGAGACAGATTCCTGGCTCGGATCGACATTGAAACCCGTCTCGTGACACACGTGATCGACCTCGGAGGAACGATTCAAGGTGAGGCAAGGGTCACCGCTGATTCCTTCTGGGGGGTCGATTCCTCCGAGAATCTCGTCCTGGTGGAAACGCGGTAGAGGCCATCTCCTTGCTTGGAGGCGAATTGTCAAGGTTTCCGAGGCTTGGGGGCTCCTGGCGCCAAGGCCTACCCGCCGATGTACTCCTCGATCGTGATCACCGTCTCCAAATCCCAGTAGTACAGGGACGGTGAACATATCTCGAGACAGGCGTCGGCAAACTCACTCCCGCCGTCGTCCTCCGGCTCCTTCTCGCAATCGTCTGGATCCTCGACGACGTCGTTGATAGTGAGGGTGAAATGCCGGTGCCGGTCGCGGTGACGACCAATGTCGAATCACCGTCTATCGGAATCTCCGGAACCTCGATGTAGTTCACACCACGTTCGCCCGGAGAGCCCGGCCGCCAAGAAGCTTCCACCGATCCACCTGTGTCCGGACTGATGCAGGCATACATATCATCTTCGACCAGCAGCAGCAGCCTCCTCATCCCCCAGGGCCTCGGAGTCACATCATCGATAGTGCCCGGGCCGGTTATCTCCACAGTGTCATATTGCGGGGTGTAGGGAACGAGCGGCACCTGACGCCCAATGTCTCGAAGGTCGGCGTTGGTGGAGGTCAGAGAAAACAGGTGGAAGAACTGGGAAACGCTCGAGGGCAGCCCGGTGCGAGTCTCAAACACGCTCTTGACTTCCAGCCCGCGCTGCACATGCATGTACTCGAATAAAGCCCAATTCCCGGCTCCCCGATTCTCCATCGTGTGATTGTCTTCGCTCTGTTCCAGCTCCGCGGTGGGATATTCGTGCTCGAGGTTGCCCTCCGGGTAGACGGCAGCACTCAGGTAGAAGGCCATTCCATGCCACCACCAATTGTCCTCGAGTACCAGCGTCGGCGCTCGGGGCCTTGATCTCCACCTTCGCCGAGTCCGATGATGTCTTCGTCAGTGATCGGCCTGGTGTTGATTCGCATCAGACATGTCGCCATGTGGAACGAGACCAGCTGCTTGAACTGCTGCTCGTCATAGCCCGCCCCACTTTGACCGAGGATGACATTGCACGCATTTGACTCCTCGATAGGAGTGACCCGATCGTCCTCATTCGCGGCGAGGATGACGTTGACTAACGGCATCTCCCGCAACGGCTCGAAGCTATCCGCAGATTCCGTCATCGCTTCCCTGGCCCACAGCACGTGCGAAGGAGACCAGGCTCCGGCCGTGTCGGGCACCGGGGCGTACAGCTTGTACTTGTCGGGCCAAGTCTGGTCGAGCGCCTCCAGCGGAACTTCCTCGGAGCAGGGGGCTTCGGATCCGTGGGTGGCCAGACACCATTCATCTGCTGTGTACCCACTCTCTTGGAGATTGAGTGCGATCGGAACCACCCTGAACCCTGCGGTGGGCTCAGTCTCGATCGCTCCCAACTCGATCAGATCCTCGGGAGAGGGTGCCAGGAATTCGAGCAACTCGGCGATTTCGGCTCGGGCCGCATCGTCGGACCCGCTGTCGACGTAATCCTGTGCCATCAGTAGCAAAATCGCGCTATTCGGAAACGTGAGTTCAGTGCTGCCCAGAACCTCTTCGGCAGCTCGATTGCCGGCGAGCATTGCCAGGGTCGCCACCAAGCCCTCTCCCAGGGTCCACTCCCCTTCGGCCACCTTTGAGAGGAGGTTCTCTTCGTAGCTGGTAGGTACCCAGGGTGAGAGCTCGCGCTCGATCACATACTCGACGGGTTCGAGCTCGGGCTCGGAGCTCGACGGCGACCCCGGGAAACGTCCAAGTGCGGCCAGCGCCAGCCCTTTCGCGCCCTCAAGTCGAGTTTCGTCGTCGGCGTCGGGCCGGCTGATGAGGATTCGGAACAGAAGAACACCAATGTCTCTGGCCTCATACACACTCAGCTGGCCTACGGTGAGGCCGTCTGCTCTCTCGCCGACGAACCAGAGGGCCGCGTCGCCCACTCCTTCCACACGGGTTCCGCCAGCACCGAGGATTTCTGTTCCCGGACCGAAGTCCGACGGGTCACCCGGCTCGATTTGGACCCACGTGTCCTGATATTCGGGCAGCTCGACTCGACATACCTCGTGGGGCAACAGCCGCTCCTGGACATCTGCCAGTTCAACTCCCATGGCGATGTCGATCTCGCCGTAGGTGACAAGCGTGGAACACTCGACGGGGGGCACTTCCGGCCCGTCGCTGTTCGCCGGCGCCTGCGTTGTCGTCGGGGCACCGGACGCGGTGGTCACCGGTGCGGCCACCGGCTGGGTGGTAGGCACAATCGGGTCGGTGTCACCGCTGGATACGAAGTTCACGGTGAGGAACACAAGTAGAAGCACACCGAATCCACCCAGCGCCGACTCCACCGGATGGCTGCGAATCCAGTTGACTGCCGACTCCATAGACGAACCTCCCGAGCCCTACCAGGTCTGGCTCCAACCTACACCCGGGAGAGTTGGCAGCGCCGGCTGACTGTGGTTGTCGTTTTACGGGCGTCGGTGGCTGGTTTAATCGACTACGAATGACCACGACACTGCAAGCCAACGCATGAACCTGCGCAGTCGCCTCACCCCACCGACTCTGCGAACACTCGAAGGCGAAGCCGAACGCAGCGCCACTTGGCTGGAGCTCTTCTTCGACCTGGTGTTCGTCGTGGCGGTGGCGGTGTTGGGGACACGTCTGGCCGAGGCTCATGACTTCGAGGGTGTTCTCACCTATCTCGGTTACTTCTTCATGATCTGGTGGCTGTGGGCCAGTCACACCTTTTACGCCAACCGCTACGACACCGACGATCTGGTGTACCGGCTCCTGGCCACCGCCGAATTGGTGGCGGTGGCGGTCATCGCTGCGGCCGTGGGATTAGGCGAGTCGAATTCGCCAATGGCTTTCGCCATCGGTTACACAATCGCCCGCCTGGTGCTCCTCATCCTCTATTGGAGGACTCTGCGTCACGTCCCGGCTACGAGACCTCTGGTCAGCGGGTATTTGGTGGGAATCGGCATCGCCGCCAGTTTGTGGGCGTTTTCGATCTTCGTCAGCGGACCGACGCGTTTCGTCATATGGACCGTGGCAATCGCCATCGATTTGATTACGCCGTGGGTGATGCGCCGGGAACAGGCAAAGGTGCCTCTCGACACCTCACATCTGCCGGAACGATTCGGCCTCTTCACGATTCTGGTGCTCGGGGAGTCGATCGCCGCCACCGTCTTCGGCCTCCAGGGCCACGGCTGGACGGCGGCATCGACGTTCGCCGCCGTGGTTGCTCTCGTGGCCGCAACGTCGCTCTGGTGGCTGTATTTCGACAACGTTGAGGGTGCCGTTGTGCGCCGGACCGACCCCACCCGACGCTCGTGGCGCCCGACCGTCTGGATCTACTCCCATTTCGGCCTGGCTGCCGGGCTGGGGATCACCGCGATCGGGATGGAGCACGCCATCGCCGAGGCTGGAACACACGTGTTCGACAGATTCGAGACCTGGCAGCTGGTTGGTGGTGCTGCACTAGCCGTGCTCTCGCTAGCTCTTATGCACATTGCCTCGGGTGACGCCACCACGTCGCCGATCCACAACCAGGTTGCGGTAGGGAGGATTCTCGCCGCAGTGGGGATTCTGGGCCTGGGCCTGTTCGAGATGCGCCCGCAGAGCCTCGTCTTTGGGTTGGCTGTGATCCTGATCGCGGCTGCGACGCTGGGCACCTACCGCCCGGCGGGACCACCGGACTAGCGCAATGGTCTCGTGGCCTCCATCAGTAGGAAATATCACAAGCAGGACAGTGCCAACGAGGGGAAGGCAGATCCATACCGTTCTCGTCGACCTCGATAAGACAGCCGGCAAAGATGATGCGATCCTCTTCCTCTGGTGACGCCGGGGCAGGAGGCAGGCCTCTGAAGATGAACTGGACCTTTTCCCTGTCACCACAGTTGGGACAACGCCGGATTCGTTTCGGCAGATACGTGGGCTCAGTCGGCAGCATTCTTTCCTATCGGTATCGGGTTGTGAGCAGCTGAACTAAGTCTGGTTGCGCCTTGGGACAGATTTAAGGTCGAGGAATGAGCGAGCCCAACACCAGATTCGAAGGTTTCCGCAGAGCGATCGCGCGTCTTCCCGTCCGCGATCGATACCGACGAGAGGAACTAAGTCGACAACGACGCTTCGATTCCCTCCAGTAAGCGTTCCAAGCCCCAGCGGAATTGGGCGTCGGGGTCCCGAGCCGAGTAGTAGTCGACGAGCTCGGTCAGAAGCGGCGCCTTTTCGGCCTCGAATCCCTTGAGCAGATCCTTGCGAACACCTGGTGGTCTGCTCAAGGTATAGGCGACACCGCCGACCAGGTGGAGGACGATTGCGTCGAGAGCTTCAGCCGCCGCGTGTCCAGCAATTCCACATTGGTCCAAGAGTTCAAAGAACCTCTCGGTGATCAGGGCCATATTGGGGACCGTGATGCCCCGGGAGGTGAAGAGTCGCCCCACTCCTGGGTTTTGGACCATGACGCGGTAGAGACCGTCGGTGAAATCGAGTAGCTGGTGTCGGGGGTCTCCGTGGAGATCGACGACGAGTGCCTCGCCCAATACCTCGCCGAGGACGAGTTCCAGCACCTCGTCCTTGTCCGACACGTGGTGATAGAGCGCCATTGGCGTCACCCCGCATGCTTCGGCGAGACGACGCATTGTCAAGGCGTCTGCATCCTCATGACGGACGATCAGGCCGGCCTCGGCGACGATGCGTTTGGTGGTTAGGTTCCGCTTGTTTGAGTTTGTCGACATGTTGACAGTACGAATTATACACTGTATAAATAACTATACACCGTATAGAAACGGAGTTCGAGATGCTGAGTGAGACGCGAGTTGCGATTGTCGGTGGAAGCATCGCCGGCTGCGCGGCGTCGATAGCGCTCGGCCGTGCCGGCTGCGAGGTGACCGTCTTCGAGCGGTCGACACATCTTCAGGACCGGGGCTCGGGCATTGCCACTCCGATCCCCTTGCGCGACCAGCTCATCAAAAGCGGATATCTCGATGGCGGCTATGCCACTTGCCCGATGGGCAATCGTCAATGGCTCAGCAAGGACGGGAGCACGCCGTTGGGTCGGCTGTTGTGGAAACAGACCAGCGTGGCGGCATCCAACAACTGGGGAAACTTGTGGAGGTCACTTCGATCTGCCGTGCCGGATGACATCTACAGGGCCGGCATATCGGTGAAGTCCTTCTTGGAGGACGACGAGGGGGTGGAGGTCGAACTCTCCGATGGGACGACGTCCCGATTCGATGCGCTGGTGGGCGCCGATGGCTATCGCTCCGCCATACGTCGGCGTCTCGTACCGGACAGCATCCCCGAGTTCGCCGGCTACGTGTTATGGAGAGGCAACTATGAGGAGTCGAGGCTGGCCGACACCAGCGGCTTGGAGGCCCTCGACACCGACGACTCTTGGATCACTGTGACGTTTCCAGGTGGTCACGGGGTCATGTACATGATTCCCGGCTTCGGAGATCGATCCGACGTGGGCCACAGGCGTGTCAATTGGGCAATTTACGCACCGTCGCCGGGTGGGTGGGACTTCGCCGAGCCGACTTCGATCGTCCCTGGTGACGTGAGCCCTGAGCTCTATTCACACCTCGACCGGATCCTCACCGAATACTTCCCTCCTTACGTCGAGATGCTGGTGAGGAACAGCCCAATCGAGGAAGTGTCGCTCCAGCCGATCTACGACGAGCCGCTCGACGTCTACGCCAAGGGGCGTCTCCTGCTCATCGGTGATGCCGGTACGGTCACCCGACCCCATACGGGCAGTGGAGCCACCAAGGCTTTGCAAGACGCGCTTGCCCTCGAGAGCTTCGCCACTTCCCTCGACTCATGGGACGAGGTGGTCGACGCTTACAACGAGGAGCGGGTCGATGCGGGCAACAAGCTCGTCGAGCTGGGAAGACGTATCGGTCGGGCCCAGGTCACCCACACTCCAGACTGGGCGACGATGACTCATAGTGACTTCGAGGCGTGGACCGCCGCCACCCTGGCCGGAGAAGATCTCTACTTCTGGGGTTCGAGCGCCGAGGAGGAGCCTGTCACGGTCTGAGCCCGGGTGGTACAGCGAGCTCGGACCTCATGCATCTTTGGGTGGGGCCCGCCGAACGTGCACTCGGGAAGTAGGTGCGGTTGGATCTGGTCAACTCAGCCTCGGCTAAGTCTTGACTCGTCATCGTTCCTGAAGCCGTCAAACGCGAGACTCTGGATTCAGTCACGGTGCGCCCATACCATCTAGATATGTCCGATGCACGTGATCTAGCTATCGATCCGGTCCTCGAGCCGGTTGAGCAAGCGTGGCTGGAAGCGCGCCTGAAGGAATACGAGGCACTCCTCAAGTACTTGCGCGACCATTGAGGTGACCGGATCTTCGGCTGGCCATTGCGATCAACCAGCAGGTTCGGGCCGATGATGAATGGTTCGATGAACCGGACGATCTAGATCGCGTTGATTCAGCGCTTCTGGCCGTCGAGGAGTTGGTGGACCCGGTGGAGGCGGCTGCGGTGCTTGCGTTCCAGCGCCTTCGCCGACGGTTGCTTCTCCAACATCCGAGGCAGGTGCAACGAAGGACGGTGCCTCCGGCAGCCCGAGCCGCTGTATGTGGCCCCTACGAGTCCGACCGAAGAGGCATGTCAGACCCGACCTACTTCCGCGTCGGCGAGGCCTCGAGCCAGGGTCTCGATGGCTTCTGGACTCCCGAACTGAGCAGCCTCAGCCTCTGTCAGCACTACGGCAGGCTGGATGGTGACGCCTTTGCCAGAGGGGAGTTCTTCAACGACGACATCCATGTTCTTCATGCCGTACTTGGCCAGAGAGATGCGGCCTCGCTCGTCAACCGGAAGGAATCTCCGACCGCGCGTGGGGGTAGTCACAGCGTTCTTCTCCTGATTGAGTACGTCATGGAGCCCAGCGAGGTGTGCCCATAGTTGGCCATAGGGGTATTACCCCAAAGGCCCTCATGACGGATCTGTCCGGTGGGCGGGCTTTGCTCGGGGTCAGCCATGGCCTCCGCACGCTAACCCCGAAGGGTGGAGCGTCAGCTCACTGCGAATCAAGTCGGACAGCTACGCTCTCGGATCGATGCGTGGTCATCTGGTTATTGCTGACATCTCGGGCTACACCCGCTTTCTGACCGAAAGCGAGTTGGAGCACGCCAACGGCATCATCGAGGACCTCCTCAACTCAACGATTGCTGCCATTGACGCTCCTCTTCGACTGTCGAGTATCGAGGGCGACGCGATCCTGCTCTACGGTGAGCTTGTCGAAGGCACCGTTGGTCAGACCATGGTCGAGAGTGTCGAGCGGCTCTATGTGGCGTTTTCCGGTGCTCTGGAGACGATGGTTCTGAACACCACATGTCAGTGCAACGCCTGCGTCAACATCAACACACTGGGCATGAAGATCGTCATGCACTGTGGCGAATTCACAATGTCTTCAATAGGCGGTCGAGAAACAATCACAGGACCCGATGTGATCCTTGCCCATCGTCTACTGAAGAACCATGTGATAGAGGAGACAGGAATCGAGGACTATTTCCTGCTCACTCAAGCGTGCGTCGATGCGTTGGGCGTCGAGGCGATCGTCGCTGGCTGGACCAAACACACCGAAGAGTATGAGCATGTCGGCTCAGTGGACGGCTATGTGGCTTCCTTGAAGGACGCCTGGGAGTTCGCAAGAAGCCAAAACGAAGACAAAGTCGTCCAGCGCGACAACTGGTTCACCATCAATGCGTATTCGGCAGCTCCCCCCGACGTGGTTTGGGACTTCGTAATCAATCCGGTGAAGAGAAAAGCGTGGATGGGAGTCAATGGTGCTGAGGTCAAGGGCTCCGTCGGTGGGAGAATCGGGCCGGGTTCGGAGTATCACTGTGCCCATGGTCCGGACAACGAAATCAGCGTCTTTGCGGTGATCGACATCAAGACCGTCGACTACATCACTTATGTCTCTCAGGTCGCACCAGGTGTGTCGTTGAAGTGGACCGACTACGTGGTTGCGAGCGGTGGTGGGACGAGGCTGATCAGCTACGCCAAGCCGCCTTTCGACTCTGAATCCGGGCAAACTCTTGTGCCCGAGGTCGCCGATCAAATGCGCACGTTTGTGAGTCAGAATTTCCAAAAAGGCGCTGACCGGCTGGTTGAGATGGCTGATCAAGAAATCTCACAGCGCCAACCGGCGTAGTTGCGCCCCCGAAGTATTTCCCCCAACTCGAGCCGATCGGCACTCCTTCCCCATTTCGAGCCGTCGAACTACTTGGACGAAATTCGCTCACGGGCCTCTGACCTGGGGTCGTGTTCGCCGAAACCCATGCTTTGCCGACCCATCTACGCCTTCGGTATGTGACGCTCGGGAAACGCGGCACTCGCAGGGTCTCGACACGAAAAGTACGGGAGGAATAGCCATGAGCGCTTGGCCACAGATAACGACGTCCTCTCCGACGGTTCCGGGCTTGGACGGTCACGAATGTGACCTGGAATCCAGGTGGTGTAGCTGGGGGGGGATGATAGGCGCACCGGAGGCGCTGCCGACGCAAGACGATCACATCAAACCGGGGAGACAGAGGGTTCACAGCGAGAGCTAAATCTGATAATCTGATTCACATGCCGGATATCTCCGCTACCGAGGCGGCAAGGCGCTTCTCCGATGTTCTCGACAGCGTCGAGCACGAGAAACGCCACTACACCATTGTCCGACGCGGCAAAGCGGTGGCGCACCTAGAGCCAGTCACCAGCGGTCGTGGCTCTGACGTCAAGGCCATGCTTCGCCGACATGGTGCAGATAAGCACTGGGCTGACGAACTCAGGGAACTCCGTGGTCTTCTCGAGATAGATGAGCGTCCGTGAGCGTTCTGTTGCTCGACACGACGTTCCTCATCGATGCGGAGAGGGATGGCTCCTACATCGATGAGGCCCTCGGAGATGAGGATGATGTTGCGGTGGCAGCGATCACTGTCGCTGAGATGCTGGTCGGCGTAGAACTGGCTTCGGATGAGTACCGGCCGGACCGTGAGCGCTTTGTTGAAGATGTCGTTGCGTATCTACCAGTGATCCCATACGACCTGGCCGTTGCCACCGAGCACGCCAAACTCTTGGCGGCGGTGAAGAGGATGGGTAGACCCAGAGGAGCCCATGATCTGGTCATTGCAGCAACGGCTCTGGCAACAAGCCGGACGATCGTGACTGCCGACCCTGCGGCATTTGACGATCTGCCCGGAGGCGCTTCGACCAGGTAGCGGTCGGGGCCGATCTCTGTGGTCTTCCACGCGTAGAGGTCGTGAGCTCGTTCCAGGTGGTGGCCGGCGAGAATCTGGATTCCGTGGGCTTCGGGCGTGTCGCGGGAGAGGAGATGCCGGTTATACCGGATGTTGCGTTCGACAAGGTGGTGCTCGCCATGCGTCGGTGTCGAGTTTGGCACGCCCGTACTAGGTCGGGCGTCAGCGTCTGAGCAGCTCGGGAACTAGGTGCGGTAGATGGGGCCTCTTCCTTCAGGATTCATCATGATGTATCATGATGAGATGACCATGCAGAAGTTCTCGTCACAGGCGCGCCCCGAGCTGCTCGAAGAGGTGCGAGCCATTGCGTCCCAAGAGGGTCGGCAGTTCCAGGCGGTTCTGGACGAAGCGCTGGTGGAATGGGTTGCACGAAAGAAGGGCGAGGCACCTAGGCCTGAGGTCCTCGGTCATTTGAAGGCGTCCATCGCGCGGCACCGCGACCTTTACGCTGAGCTAGCGAAATAGTTGGTCGACTACCTGAGTGTCGTTGAGGTGCTGGCACTTCATGCCGTCCTCATCGACGAGTTTGGTGGCACCGATGGTGTGCGTGATCTCGGAGCGCTAGAGAGCGCGGTATTCCGGCCACAGACGGGTTACTACGACGACCCCGTCGCTGAAGCAGCGGCTCTCCTAGAGAGCCTCATACAGAATCATCCCTTTCTTGATGGCAACAAGCGAGTGGCGGTGGCAGCGGCGGACGTGCATTTAAGGATGCATGGGTTCGAGCTTGCCGGCGATTCGATTGAGCATCACAAGTATCTGGTGGGTCTGATGGAGTCCGGAGCGGTGGATTGGAAGAGCCTCGACGGCTGGCTTCGTAACAACGTCGAGGAGTCCTAATCGGGAATTTTCGCCAGCGACCACCCAGGGAGGGCTACGACCAGGGGTTTCGCGATTCGGGTTTCACCCGGGTCAAACCGGGCTCAAACGACGCCCAGCGCCAACCGACGAACGGGGACATAGCCCCTAGGCGGAGCGAGGTTTCAAACCCGTTTTCGACGACTCTCCCCGTCGTCGCGTGGGTCAGACCTCATGGGAGCTTCGTACCTCATGGGAGAAACCAGGTTTCGGTCGCTGGACGACGGATGCGGAATTGTTGGCCGACCGACTAGGGGGTTACCGATGCGGTTGACGAGGAGCGGCTGATGTGGCCGACAGAATGCCCGGCCGAGATCGTTCTAAACGAGGGTCCAGATCCCCCACGTATGGTCATCCGAAGGCTGGAACACCACACGGGATAGCGAACCGCCGCCAACTGCTGCCCGCAGCGAACAAGTCGGCCTAGACAACACCCTTCCATGACCCTGTCCCAATCACCCCTAGGCGCAGAGCTTCGCATGTGTGACCCTCCGGACGAACCGAACCCCGGCCATCGGCCGGGGTTCGGTCCGTGGTGGATCCGCTACCTGGGTTCAGGGGCCTTCCACCAGGTTGCGGGTGTGGGGATTGGCATCGTTGCCGCTCCCTGAAGAGCCTCCACCTTCAACCTGTGCTGCCTTCTGCTCGTTGGTCAGAGCAGAATCCTCGGCGAAGCTCGGCCCGCCGTTGGCCTCGTAGCTGCCTTCAATCGCCGCCGCCTTGGCGGAGTTGACCAGAGCCGACTCCTCCGAGACGGACGCACGTGTCATCGGCTGGTAGTTGCCCTCGAGCGAGCCCAGCTTGGCCTCGCTGACCGACAGCACCGAGTTGGTGTTGACGGCGGCCGAGGAGAGCACGACCGGGTCGGCGGACCCTTGGAAGTCTCTGGCCTGCTCCACCTTGTTGAAGGTGTAGTCACTGGGGACGACAGGAGCGGCGACCAACTCGCCGATCTGCTGTGCGACCTTGTAGGCCGTGTAGCCGCCGAGCCCGGCCGTTGCGCTCCCGGCGACGAAGTTCTGATCGATCCCTTCGAGGAGGTTCCTCGGGATCTCGAACGCCGCCGTGCCTGAGGCCGCACCGGCTGCGGAAGCCGCTTCCGGACCTCCCTCGTCGATGCCCTCGAGCAGGTTGTGAACCGATGCCTGTTCCCGGATCAGTTCTGCACTATCGCTGAAGATGTCCCTTCCCGCCAGGGTTGCAACAAAGATCACTGCCCCTGCGATCAGAATCCACATCTTCCACCCGGAGAACTGGCCGCCCCGGGCTAGCTGCGTGGTGTGCGTCGTAGCCATTGCCGTTTCCTTTCTTGCCATCCGGGGCCGTGTTGCCTCCGGATCCGCCACCACCATCAGCAACAGCCGTCAACAAACCGCCAAGAAACCGGGCGTTCGCGTCAAGAAAACGTCAAAGGACCGCGACAACTTTGCATTTTCTTTGCACCCGGCTGGCACATTTCGCCACATGACACAAGGCGCGCTCAGCACTTCGACCACTAGCTTCACGTCAACCGTGAAGTTTCAAGTCCTCGGACCGGTCACGGTCGTCCAGGGGACCGAAACGCTGCCTTTGGGAGGGGCGAAACAGCGTGCGGTTCTCGCCGTCCTCATCTCGAGGGCCGGTTCTCCGGTATCGGCGGACCAGCTCGTTGAGGCCGTCTACGGGGAAGAAGCGACTGCCGGCGCGAGGCGGACTATCCAGACGTATGTGTCCAACCTGCGCTCGGTGGTGGGAGATGCCATACAGCGGAGATCCCACGGTTGGGTCCTGAACACCGACCGGGACGAGGTCGACGCGTTTCTCTTCGGGGACCTCTACGCCTCTGCATCTGAAGCGGATCCAGAAGCGGCGGGCCACGCCCTAAGGGAAGCACTGGCCCTGTGGCGTGGACACCCATACGCAGACGTCGAGGCCCATGGCTATCTCGACGCCGAGGTCACCCGTCTCAACGAGCAGCGGGTATCGGCCCAGGCGGCGCGGGTCGACGCTGATCTGGCGATGGGCCACCATTCGGCCGTGATCGGCGAGATTGAGGCTTATCTCGCTGAGAATCCCTATCAGGAGCGATTCCGTGCCCAACACATGCTCGCTCTCTACCGCGCCGGGCGTCAAAAGGAGGCGTTGACGTCCTACGCAACGATGCGTTCCCTGCTGGTCGACGAACTCGGAGTCGATCCGACTCCCGAACTACAGGAGCTCGAGCAGCGCATTCTGGAACAGGATCCATCGTTGGCGGCGCCGGTCGACAGCAGCATTCATCGTCGAGCGGTTTTGGTTGCCGACCCTGGAGATCCTATCGAGTTGGCCCGGCTGTCTCCTCAAGTCCTCGACGAGATTCTCGAATCGGCGAGAGGACTGTTGTCACATGTGGTGAACGCCGAAGGCGGCGACCTTGTCGACCCAGTGGGGACGGCTTCCTACGCGATCTTCGGTGATCCGGCCGAAGCTGCTGCTGCCGCTCACACGGTTGCGATTCGGGGCAGCGGCGACCTGCGGATGGCCATCGACTGGGGTGATATCGAAGTCGGGGAAGCTGGTGTCTCGGGACCGCCGGTATCGCGGGCGGCCCGTCTGGTCGCCGCCGCCCATCCCGGACAGGTTCTTCTTTCCCCCGAAGCGCAGCGAGCCTTGACGGAAGGAACCATCCGCTCGGGAATGCGCTTCGAGGCCCTCGGAGAGCACCCTCTTCGTGGACTTGAAGCGCCGATCGCCGTCTTCCAGCTTCTTGTCGGAGATCCAGCGGCTCCCTTTCCGCCGCTCGTCACCGACCGCAACCCTCCTCCGCTCCCCGGCGGACCGGATCGCAACGTCCCTGGATACGAATTGAGAGAACCGATCGGACGCGGCTCTATCGGTTCCATCTACAAGGCCTACCAACCTTCGGTCGGTCGCGAAGTCGTAGTGGAGGTGATCAGCCGGGCCGAGTCATCAGACGCAGATTTCATACGCCGGTTCGAAGCTGACGTACAACGTCTGTCACTGATGGAACACCCCCACATCCTCCCCATCCTCGACTACTGGCGAGATACGGAAGGGGCGTTCATCGTCTATCCCTACCACAGAGGTGGAGGGCTGCAGGACTCGATTGCAGCCATTGATGCCGACCGCGCCATCACCCAGATAGGTTCGGCCCTTGCCTACGCCCACTCTTACGGTCTGGTTCACGGGAGGCTTGCACCTAATCGAGTGGTGCTAGACGAATCCGGCAACACCTATCTGTATGGGTTTCCAATCGGCGGCTTGTTCAACGTCGACCCCGAGGTTGCGGCATACGCCATGGCCGAAACGATCGGGGATCAACCCACGACGCGCGAAGACGTGTATTCGTTGGCGGTCCTCGCCGAGACGTTGCGAACCGGCGCCGAGCCCGACCCTGACGTGCCGGGCAGGCTCGAACCCGATGCGACAACCGTCGAGGAGCTCTTGTCGACTCTCTTTCCGGAGACGGACCGCCCGGAGGCAACGTACACCGAATCCCGCAACCCTTACAAGGGACTTTCTGCCTTCCACGAATCCGATGCGGGTGACTTTTACGGACGAGCGCCTGTTGTCGCCGAGCTGGTCCAAGCCCTCAAACGCAACCGGCTATTGGCGGTCGTCGGCCCTTCCGGTATCGGCAAATCGTCGGTGGTTCGCGCCGGGCTAATCCCGGCGTTGCGGAATGGTGCCATCACCGGTTCAGATGACTGGCTGATCACAGACTTCTTTCCGGGCTCTCGACCGTTTCGCGAGCTCGAGCGTGCGCTGGAGCGGATTGCCCCAGCCATTCCAACGACGATGCGATTGGCCCTAGCGGAAGGAGAACCGGATGCGTTGATGGTCGAGCCAGCTCTTTGGCCCTTCTCAAACAAGGTCCTCCTCTTAATCGATCAGTTCGAGGAGCTCTTCACCTTGTCTGACCCAGTGACGACCAGCCGCTTCCTTGCTTTGCTTCAACGTTGCGCCAGTCATGACGACATCTACTGCGTTGTCACGCTCAGAGCGGACTTCCTCGACCGACCACTTCGGTATTCGGGCTTCGGGGAGACGCTCAGGACAGGCCTCGTCACCCTCAGGTCATTGAACCCCGATGAATTGAGCCAGGCAATCAACCGACCGTTGGAAAACGTCGGAATAGCAGTTGACGACGACGTGGCCGCCAGGATGGTCGCAGCAGTCCATGACCAACCAGGAGCTCTGCCGCATCTCCAGCATGCGCTCACGCAACTCTTCGAGATCCGTGAGACGAATCTGATTTCGGTGGGAGACTACGAAAAAGTCGGTGGCGTCACCGGGGCGCTTGCCCGTAAAGCTGAGGAGGTCATCCAATCCCTCGGTACTGAAGAGCGCGGAAGTGCAAAGCAGATCTTCTTGAGGCTTCTGACGATCGCTGATGACGGAATCCCGACCCGTCGTCGAGTCCGTGTCACCGATCTCGAGTTCTTACGGCCCGCAAATGTGTTAGACGCATTCACTCGAGCACGGTTGTTGGTTAGTGACAGCGACCCCGTAACTCGACAACCGACCATTGAAATCGCCCACGAGGCGCTGCTGTCTACCTGGCCGAGGCTCGCGAGCTGGATTCATGAGCACCAGGGCCACATTGTGATGCGGAGACGTCTCGCTGAATCGGCACGCGAATGGCAATCCAGCGGTGAGTCTCAGGACTATCTGTTGACAGCTCAGCGGTTGTCTCAACACGAGGAATGGACCACCGGGACCGAGTTGACCCTCACGTCCGAGGAGCAGCTCTTTTTGGAAGCTTCGAAGGCCTGGAATCAGCAGTTGGCTGCCGAGGCCGCCGCACGGACAAGACGGTCACAAGCAGCGGCGATGGCGTCGGCCGCCATCGGCGTCAGAGACCACGATCCAGAGCTGGGAGTTCTTCTAGCGATCGAATCGGCGAAACGCGATCCGGGAGGACAGGGACCAACGGCCCTGGCAGCGTCCCTGCAGCAACACAGAGCGCTGTTCTCCGTCTCGTTGGAGTCGACGTCCCCATCTTGGGGAGGAGTCGAGGGCGGTATCAGTCCTGATGGTTCGCTATTGGCCATATCCAACGCTGGCGAAATACAGATATGGGAAGTAGGTGATTCCGCTCCCCGGTGGACGAAGCAAGCTGAAGGCGATCTCGGATTCCTCGGCGCCTGGTTCACATCAACTGCGGACAAAATCATCTCGTTCGAGGCTCCGACTGACGGTGCCCGGTGGCGCCCAGGCCAGGGAAGCCTCATCATTCTCGATGCCGAAAGCGGCGCACTCGTGGATTCTCACAGCACGCCTCCCTGCACGCGACCCCACTTTGCCAACCTCGCCCAGAACGGTCCGTTCATCGACACGACCCGACCTGTCCTCATAGAGTCCGTAGCTGACGAATCCGGAAAATGCGGCTGGTTCGATAACCCTTCACTGCTCGAATTCGACATAGAGACCGGGGTCAGCAGAGTGATCGCATCGGGTGTAACGGGCGGACTAACCGGTGTTCCCACGATGAGTTCCGACAAGAAACGGCTGGCCTATGCCCAGGACGGGCCAGGAGCCGTGCTCGATCTGACATCCAACAAACCAGTGATGCAGCTGCCGCCCGGGCTCTCCACGATCAATAAAGATGGGACTCTTGTCCTGGCGAGCATCGATCCCCTCGAGCTTTGGGACGTCGAGTCCAAAGTGAAGCTCCGTGAGTTCCCTGGGAACTTCAGCGTTGCCTGGTTCAGCGACGACGAGTCGATCGTTTATGGGGCCACTTTCAACGGGTTCACCACCATGTTCGATCTCAAATCCGGGCGAGAGCTCATCAGGGTGAGAGGTCAAGGAGGTCGACAGGTCTGTGTCCAGTTGAGCACAGATGGGACGCGGCTGGGCACCAGCTCCGCTGACGCGACAGTGACGGTCTGGAACACAGCTTCCATGATCTCGGGCGACGCAGGCATACCCAAGATTGAATCTGGTAGCGGCCAAATCCCTTGGGGGGGCATCCGTGTCGGAAGAGAACGCATCTTTGTGGCACGAGGATCCGGGATCGGAGGTCATTTCATCAGCGCGATAGCTACTACGGAAATCGATCGTGCGGCCTTTACGAATCTCGGCCAGATCCCGGGAAGGGTCTATGCCGAGCATCCAAACGGTCGTCAAGTTGCGATTCAAACGTGGTCGGGACAGGTGGAGTTGTCCGACGAGGAAGCTGGCGGTTCGGGCCTGGGAGGCAAATATGAGAGGACGGGTCTGATCCAGTTGTTCGACCTGGGGCGCCGCGATGTTGCTGCACAGCTACCCGGGCCGAGACAGTGGTTCTATGGGCCGGAAACCGAAACATACGTTGCCGACGAGGATGGACTGGAGTTCCCAGACTCATGGCAGGATCACGCTCACTCCATGAAGTACTCCCACGACGGCCGCCTCCTAGCCATGGGAGGGGACAGCGGCTACGTGGCAGTCTGGTCGCTTGAGGACGAACAGCTCGTTTGGGCGCTCGACACCCAAGAAGGTGGCTCAGCGTTTCCTTGGGGTGCGGTTTGTGTCGAGTTTTCCCCCGACGATCAGACCCTTGTCGTAGCTCGAAGACCCCTTTTGCAGGTGTTTCGGGTTGGAGACTGGCAGCTGCTTGCGTCCCGAACGATCGCACAGCCGTTCAACGAAATGAGATTTACATCAGCGGGAAAGAATCTTGTAGCAATCGATTGGCTGTCAGAGATCTCTTTCTATGAGCCCACCAGCCTCACGCTTCTTGCCTCTTTGCGCGGACACCAAGGAGGCTCAATCAGCGATCTCGACATCGATCCGAGCGGGACCTGGGCCGCTACGGCAGGAAACGACGGCGAGACCTGGATCTGGGACATAATGGAGCGCAGAATGGTCCGCCGACTCCCGCTGGGTCCCGAAGCCCATCAATCAGCCAGGTTCCTCGACGAGCAGACCATTCTTATAGCGTCGGAGTCCGATGTTGTGGGGATGACACTCGACGTTCAAGCTCAGCTCCAGTATGCGCGAAGCCGAATCACTCGTACGTTCACACCAGAGGAATGCGCCACCTACAACATCGACCCCTGCCCCACGTTGGAGGAGATCAAGTCGGGCTAGGAATTGCCACTGCGGACTCGGACGACAGCCTCGAAATCAGCGCGAAGGTGGCGGTGAGGACAGTCACTGTCGCCATGGAGATCGTGTACTGCTGACGCTGCAGCTTGTCGAACCGGGCGTTGATCTCAGTCCTGAACTCACGCATCTCGGCCTTGAATTCCCTCATCTCGGCCTTGAATTCTCGGACGTCCTCTTTGAAGGTTTCCAGGTCGTCACGAACCAGAGCCACATCGCCTTTGGTAGCAACCTCGTCTACCGGAAACATCGGCAAATGCCTCATCAGCGTCTCCGCGTGCTCTGCTCCAAGCACATCCTCGAGACGAGAATACAACGAATGTCTGGCGGATTCGATTGAACTCACTCACTCAGCATGTCTGATTTCTCGCACGGATTCAACGGGGTTGGTTTCTCGGTGACAGAGGTGATCCCACATCCGGAGTTTCTCATTGGGTTGCGATTTACCACGGATAATCCTCTTCTCACACGGCACGAACTCCACGGGGTACAACACCTCTAGCTCCGAAGTTCTCGAAGGTCGTTGACAACCCGTTGACAGGCCTGACCGATGCTCGTGCGGTGACCACGCCGACCCGTCAGCAACAGGGCACCCGGGAGTATGTTCCTAAGGTGGATTTCAGGGTCCTGGGACCGCTGGAAGTCGTCGAGAACGGCACAGCCACGCAAGTTGGGAGGCCCGAAGCAGCGCAGCGTGCTGGCCCTGCTCATCGCCAATGCGGGACGGCCGGTCTCGACCGACACCCTGATCGACGCCGCGTATGGCGACGATGCCCCGGACCGGGTGGCTCGGTCGATCCACACCTACATCTCAAATCTTCGTGGCGAGATCGGCGAGGTGATCGTCCGCGACGGCAGAGGATACCGGTTCACCGGCGAACGCTCGTTGGTCGACGCTTCCCGATTCGAAGATGTAGTAGCCGAAGACGGCCAACCTCAACGATCCAGCCGAAAGGGCCCAACTGCTCCGCGAGGCGCTCGCCATGTGGAGGGGACACCCCTACGCCGACGTGGACGGACGCTCCGAACTCCACGCCACCATCACCCATCTCAACGAGTTGCGGTTGACTGCGATCGAACGTCGGATCGACGCCGAGCTGGACGCAGGGTCATCACCGCGATCTGATCGCCGAGCTCGAATCGCTCACGACCGAGCACCCCGTACGGGAGAGGTTCCGTGCCCAGCAAATGCTCGCCTTGTACCGCTCCGGCCGTCAAACCGAAGCCCTGCGCGCCTACGAGAACGCACGCGAAGCTACCTGGTGGAGGAAATGGGTCTCGACCCCTCCCCCGAATTGCAGGACCTCGAGCAGAGAATCCTCACCCAGGACCCAACCCTCGACGCCTCTAACTCCGCCACGCGGTCAAACACGGGGCGGTGATGGTCGTCGACATGGCGACCACCGAGTATCTGGAGGCTCTCGGCCCCGACGAACGGCATCGCTTCCTGTCCGAGCGAGACAACGCAGTTCGTCGACGAGGCACTGACCTCCCAAGGAGGATCGGTTATCGCCGAACGCGGTACCGCTCTCTACGCATGGTTCGAGGAACCCAGCGCCGCGGTGGCAGCCGCTGATACCGCACAGAGAACGCTGCATACGTCCGACCGAAGAAGACCGCCATCGCACCGGATTGGCATCGCCACCGGAGATGTCGAGACCTCCGGAGACCAGGTGGCCGGTCCGCCCCTCCGCAGAGCGGCAAGCATCGTCGCCATCGCCCATGAAGGCCAGAGTGCTTCTCGACGCGATGACCCAGAACGCGATCACCGACTCGGGGGCACCAGGTCCGAGCATTCGCAGCCTGGGGAGCCACAACGTTCACGGCCTCGATGAGGATCAGGTCGTCTATCAACTCAACGTCGAAGGCCTCCCCACCTCCTACCCACCTCTGCAAACCGGGAAGACCCCGCCGCCGCTCCCCGTATCCCAGAGGGCGGGATCCCTGGCTTCGAGCTGCGCGAAGAGGTCGGTTCAGGTGCCTTCGGTGCGGTCCACCGCGGCTATCAACCCAGCATCGGCCGGGAGGTTGCGATCAAGGCAATCCATCCCGAGTTCGCCAACGACCCCGAATTCATCCGCCGCTTCGAGGTCGAAGCTCATCTGGTGTCACGGCTGGAACACCCCTACATCGTCCCTCTCTATGACTACTGGCGGCAGCCCGGCGGCGCCTTCCTGGTGATGCGCTGGCTCCGGGGCGGGACCTTGGGAGACCGTCTCGCGGAAGGTCAGATGAGCATGGAGGAGATGTCGGACCTGGTGAGCAAGATTGGCTCGGCGCTGGCATATGCACACCGTCGGGGCGTGGTGCATGGTGATCTGAAGCCTTCCAACATCCTGTACGACGATGAGGCAGTCCCCTATCTCACCGACTTCGGGATCGCCCGGCGGTTTGAGTCCGGTCCAAATCCCGTAGTCGAGGAGGTGGCCGAGTTCGCCTCACTCGTCACTCGATGCTTGCCCGAGACATCAACGGCGTCCGAAATACTCGACCGGGCGCTGTCCGATCGGGCCTTTAACGACATGGTCTCTTTCCTTGCCGCCTGGGAATCGGCCACCACCGGCACCGACTTCGAAGCCGCCCGCAGCCGGTTCACCGAGACCCGCAACCCCTACAAGGGCCTGGCCGCCTTTGGGGAGAACGATGCCGCCGACTTTCACGGCCGGGGTGACGTAGTCGAGGATCTGGTTGGCATGATCGCCGAATCGAAATTCCTCGCCGTGGCCGGTCCCTCGGGTATCGGCAAGTCGTCAGTGGTTCGGGCCGGTCTCATACCTGCCCTCCGGTCCGGGGCGGCGCCTGGATCAGACCTCTGGCTGATCACCGACATGCTCCCCGGCGCCCAGCCCTTCCGGGAACTGGAACGAGCTCTGGGGCGGGTAGCAGTACGGGTCCCCAACGACCTCCGCGAGGGACTGGTGGAGGAGAACCCGGCGGTCGTCTCACAAATCGCCGCAGCACTTCCCACCGGTTCCGAGTTGCTGTTGGTCGTGGATCAGTTCGAAGAGTTGTTCACCATGACCCCGCCGAACACGACGGCAAGGTTCCTGGAGCTGCTGACCAAAGCGGTCGAGAACGACCTCGCCCGGGTGATCATCACGGTGAGGGCCGACTACCTCGATCACCCCCTTCGCTACTCGGGCTTCGTCCCGATGCTCCGGACCGGGATCGTCACAGTGGGGTCGCCAACCAAGTCGGAGCTCTCCGAGATCGTCACCGAACCCGCCGCGGGGGTGGGAGTCCAGATCGAACCGTCATTGGTCGAGAGCCTGGTCGATGACGTGCACGACCGCCCCGGCGCCCTTCCCTTGCTGCAACACGCACTGACCGAGTTGTTCGAAGAACGAACCAGCGACGTGTTGGGGGTGGCCGACTATGAACGAGCCGGTGGTGTTACCGGCACGTTGGCGAGACGGGCGGAGGCGATTTACGAGGAGCTCGACTCCGACGAGCGGTCCAAGGCGAAACAGGTCTTCTTGAGGTTGGTGACCCTCGCCGATGAGAGCACCGCCACCAGGAAGCGCCTCCGAATCTCGGAGATGGAGCATCTCGACGCTTCCGATGTGATCGACGCCTTCGCCCGAAGGCGTCTCCTGGTGTTCGACCGGGATCCGACAGTGCGAACGCCGACGGTCGAGGTCGCCCACGAGTCGCTGTTTACCAACTGGCCCCGTCTCGCCGGATGGATCGAGGACCTCCAGCAAGATCTGGTTCTCAGACGCCGCCTCGACGAGTCCATCCACGAGTGGGTGTCCAACGACCGTGCCGAGAGCTACCTCCTCACCGGAGGTCGCCTCGCCCAACATCAAGACTGGACTGCAGAGACCGAATTGAAGCTGACTGACTCCGAATCGGAGTATCTCACCCAGTCGGACGAATGGGACAGCAAGCAAGTAAATCGTCGAAGGAGGATCCGCAACGCTGTTCTGGCCGGGTTTGCTTTGGTCGCCGTTATCGCGTCGTTGTTTGCCTTCTCGGCTCGACAGAACTCCGAACTTGCTCGATCCCGCGAACTTGCAGCGTCGGCCATCGCCGTCCTGGATGAAGACCCGGAGTTGAGCGTGCTGTTGGCCCTGGAGGCTTCGACCCTGGCCGACCAACCGATATCGGCCACGTCGGCGCTACACGAGGCAATGGCTGCATACCGTAAGACTCTGGCCTGGCAGTGGCCAGCGGATGAGCCGGCATTTGTGGCTCAGAATGACTTGAGCTCGGACGGATCCAAGATGGTCATCACACCGTTCCAGGGCACCGGGTTCAAAGTCATAGATGCCGCGAGCGGCGAGGAGGTCTGGTCGTGGGAGGTTCCGGTGTCACCCCCGTCGGGATATGAGATCAACGGGGTGTTCATCAATGGCGGTAGTGAGATCGCGGTTGGGCTGGGACGGCTCCCTGAAGAATCTCCTGAGGATTTCCCGGCGGAGGCGGAAAGTTGGCTGGGTGTCGTTGTCTTCGACGCTGAATCTGGGGAAATCGTTCGTCAGCTCCAGACCGGGGACTGGGGAGTCCCCCGGTTTGGGCATTTCATAGGACGCAACGACAACAGCGCAGTCGTCGAATTCGGAACCGAGCCATGGCCTGAGAGCGGCTTCGATCAGTACGGGCCACCGCATCTCCTGGATCTCAACACTCTGGAGAGCAAGCAGCTTCTCGCCGAACCAATTGACGGGTGGTCAGCGCTTAGCGACGACGGTCGGCTCTACGCCTACTGGGCCTCGCTTTCGGAAGCCAAGATCATCGACACCGAGACTCTCGTCGAAGTCGCGTCCATCAGCGCACCCAACGCCTCCGGGGGGATTCTCGACTTCTCGCCCAATGGAAATCGACTGTTGGCAGGGTCGGTGGAGAGATGGGTCTTCGATACCGCCACCGGTGAGCCTATGGTCGATGTCAGTCTCGGTGCACGAGGAGGATTGCACCAGGCGTGGTTCACGCCCGACGGGAGATTCATCTACGAGGCGCGAAGCGACGGCTCGATTCGATTTGTCGACTCAGCGACGGGCTTGGAGGCCGACAGGTTCTTCCTGGCAAGCGGCGCGGTCGGTCAGGTAGCGATGACCGCAGACTCATCCGTGATCTCGGCCAACAACATCGGGCGCCAGGTTTTTGTATTCGAGAATCGCACCGTTGGCCCCGCTGAGCTGGGAAATGTCGTCTTATGCGAGTTCCCGCAGCTGACCCTGTCGGTTGAAGTCAGTGCCTCAGCCGGAGCCGCTCACGTCCTTTGCGGCCAGGACACAATCCTGCAGCCACGGACGGTGCTCTTCGATCCTGACGAGCTATCAGTGACACAAGAGATCCCTAATCAGGGCGGCCTCGAGGCAGCTGTATCAAGCGGTGGCTCCAGCGTGCTGGTTCAGAACGGGAATCCGGACGGTTCTCTGGAGGGCCTGGTTCTTCGCGACCCGATCACGGGAGAGATTCAGCAACAATTGGAGGGAATGTGTATGTGGGAGGAGGGTCGGGAAAACCTGACCGCCGGAGATTGCGTACTCCTCCCCGATCTGCCCTTCGCTGACTTCGTCGAGGATCTCGCGTTTTCTCCCGACGACTCCATAGTGATGATGGCGTCGCAATATCATCCATACGCAATTGTTTGGGACACAGGAACGGGCGAGGTGATTGCCGTCGTCGGGGACCCTGACCCGAGTTTTCATTCGACACCAACCACCGACACCCGAGGGAGTGGCTTTCAACCCATCAGGCGAACTTGCCTATGTCGTCTTTGGGCCACACGCAGTTTCCCTTTGGGCTTTCGACACATCCGACTGGACGCCCACGGCGAGATTCATCGACCCCGACGACGAGGCGGGCACCGCACCCGGCTCGTCGATGGTGGTCTCACCCGACGGGCGATGGCTCGTGGGTACGGATCCGGGAGCACAGGGAGAGGGGCGGATCGTCATCATGGACGCGGAGACGTTGGAGCCCGTGCGATCCATCCCCGATCCTCATGACGGTGGTGTGTTGAAGCTTGCGCTGAGCTCAGACGGGGCTCTTCTTGCCAGCGCGGGCACCGATGGCTTCGTTCGTGTCTGGGACTTCGAGAGTCTCGACCTGGTGCACGAAGCCTGGGTGACGAATGGCGCCGCTGTAGGCGTTGTCTTCGCAGATGATGATCGACACCTCTTCGTCGGTGACCGAAACGGCGGAGACCTTTTCTTGATCACCATCGACCCCGACGAACTCATCGACATCGCCCGATCCCGGATCACCCGCACCTTCACCGACCAGGAGTGCACCACATACAACATCGACCCCTGCCCGACGCTGGAGGAGGTCCAGGCGGGCTAGGAGTTGTCTAAGCGTCTTCGGCGGCACGCAGTCCGCCAATGGTTGAAGTCCGTCAGGTAGGAGACCCTGTACAGCCAAGGCAGCGCATCTGACGCTGGTGGGGCGTCCCCTATACGCCTCCAAACAGCAAAGTAAACGTCAGCCATGACTTCGTCGGCCCGTTCAACACCGACACGGCGACGGCAGTAAAGCCACACGGCAGCACGGTGGGTCTCATAGAGATCAGCAAAACGGGCTTCATCTCTCGGTGCCATTCACCCTTCCGTGTCCACCACAGAACAACGGTGACAGGAAAATCGCACTCATTCCGCTGTCACCCATCGGCGACACTGGACATATCTACACCGAGCAACGGGGATTGCGCAGGACGAAACCGGGTGCGGCCGACCCGGATCGTCCCAGCGCACCTGTGCAAGCGAATAGACAAGCTCGCTCCGGGGTGGTGCGTCTCCTCCGCCTAGGTAGTGATAGTTCGGTTTAGGTAGTCACTACCGATTCGGTCCTGCCTTTTTCTCCATACGTTCGGAGTGTCGAGTCGGTGCGAGAGAAGGAGGCACGAAAATGGCGACGACACACACGTTGGGAAGAAGTCGGGTTGGTGACCCTTCCGGCTGGAACCGGATCCTGATCGGGATGGCGGTTGGAGCGCTCTGCGCCACGCTGATCGCCGGCTGGTTGGCGAACCGGGACACCGGGGTCGAGTCGGCGTCGGCGGTGGGGACTGTCAGCGCCTACACCCTGGGGAAAGTCCTCGAGGTTGAAGATGCGGATTCGGCTGGCTCCGCTGGTTCGATCCACACATCTCCAGCTCGGTTGGATTACAGCCATCTCAAGGCGGCCCAAGCCCGAACTTCCGGTATCGCGGTCAGCTCTGCCTACACGATGAGCAAGGTGGAGCAAGCCCAGAACTCCGGAGCAGGCGAAGCGATCGCAGCGCCGGCGTCGGAAGTGGGACCGGACCCCTACTCCCTGTACAAGCTGGACCAGACCCGCGGCTCGGCATCAAAGGCATCAATGCCCCAAGATCCGAACCTCGACAAGCTGGTCCAATAACCAAACTCCGGCCACCACCGACCGGACCCGGCCCCACAAGGGTCGGGTTCGGTCGTGTCCCGATCGGTAGTTTCGGTGGGGTGGAGCTCCTAGAAAGAGACGATCAGCTCACCCAACTCCACGCTGCCCTCGACCGGGCCTCTGCGGGTGAAGGGCGAGTGGTCCTGGTCCGCGGCGAAGCCGGCATCGGCAAAACCGCCCTGGTCCGTGCCTTCGTCGACCAGATCTCCGACCGTGCCCATGTCCTCTGGGGGGCATGCGACGACTTGTTCACCCCGTCACCGCTGGCACCGGTCTGGGACATGACCGACACCGAACCCGGCCTGGCCACCGCCCTCGCCGGTGAACCACTGGGGGTGTTCCGGGCGCTCGCCGACCTTCTCTCCCGCGGCCTCCGTCCCACCGCTGTCGTCATCGAGGACACCCATTGGGCCGACGAAGCCACCCTCGACCTGATCAGATACCTAGGACGAAGGATCGAAGACAAACACGGCATACTCATCCTCACCTACCGCGACGAAGAAGTCCCCGAAGACGGTGGTCTCCGCACCGTGTTCGGAGATTTGCCATCGGCTGCGTTGACCCGGATCCGGCTGCAACCACTGAGCGAAGACGCCGTCTTAGAGATGGCTGCTTCCCAGGGTGTGGAGACAGACGAGGCACTGGGGTCAGCCGGCGGCAACCCTCTGTTGGTAACCGAACTCCTCGCCGACCCCGCACGGCCGGTCCCCTCATCGATCCAGGACGCCTACAGGACCCGACTGGGGAGGCTTAGCCCGGACGCGCGCCAACTCGCCAGGCTGGTCTCAGTCGTACCCACCAGCATCGAACAGTGGCTCCTAGCCGAGGTGGCACCCGATAGTGGAGCAGCAATGGCGGAATGTCAGCAACGCGGGATCCTCCACACCACCGGCGCGACAGTCGGGTTCCGTCACGAGCTGGCCCGACTCGCCGTAGAAACCAGCCTCACCGCTGATGTTCGACAGCAATACAACCAGGCCGTACTCGACGCCCTCATCGCAGCCGATGCCGACCCAGCCCGCATCGTCCACCACGCCCAAGCAGCCGGTGACGTGCAGGCCCTAATCGACCACGGCCCAAGAGCTGCAATCAGCACTGCGGAAGCCGAAATGCATCAAGAGTCACTCAGCTACCAGCGGATGCTGGATCCTCACCTCGCCGCCATCGAAACCCCACTTCAAGCGGCACTGCTCGAATCTCGCATCGATTCGGAACGCCACTCCGGTTCAACTCTGATGGTGCGAGAAGTCGCAAACAGAGCGGTACGCCTTTATCGACAGGAGAACGACTTCGAAGGTGCCGGCCGAGTGCTTGGAATGTTGTCCGAGAATGAGCGGCGCCTCGGCCATCTCGATTTAGCGGAACAGGCGGCTACCGAAGCCGCAGCGCTGCTGTCCGAAGTCGAAGGCCACCCCGGTCTGTCGCGCATTTATGCCAGTTGGGCCTTCATCCACAATTCCAGGGGCGACAACGACCATGCACAAAAGTTCAGTGCCCGCGCCGTTGAGTTGGCCGACGAAGAGAACGACATGGCGGCTAAATCGTGGGCCCTCACCTACCGCGGTGTCGTCCTTCAGGCCGTCGACTACGCGTCCGCAAAGGCGTCATTCGTCGACAGCATCAACACCGCTCTGTCAGGCAACCATCTCGACGCCTTGCAGGATGCATACGAGCTGGGGTCTGTGGTGGCGATGAACAACCTCGACGTGAGAACCGCAGATGAATGGACATCCGCTGACATCAGCCTTTGCCGTGACCTTGGCTTGACCAATAGTGAGGCCAAAGGGTTGGTAAATCGGGCGTGGATCAAGCTCGACAGGGGCTACCTTCGCGACGCCGAGAGGGACGCCGAAGCGGCGCTCGAGATTCGTCTCGCCAACAACCATCCCTACCGAGATGAGCCTCTGATGGCCCTGGCATTGATCAGGCTCAGACTCGGCGAGCCGTGGAAGGGGGTCCTCGACGACATGGTCTCAGCCACCGCAGACCTGGGAGACGAGCGAAGAGCCATCGACTGGGCGGTTCGTGCCGAAGCAGCATGGCTCACCACCGGAACTCTCGACGACCCTTCTCAACCGCTTTGGGCAATCAACGTGCTCCGACATCAAGATGCCCGCGAGCCGAGCACCATCGCCTACTGGCTTTGGAAAATGGGAATCCTGAACGGACCAATCGACGTCTCCCTTGAACCTCATCGACTGGAAATCGAGGGCAACTGGCCCGAGGCGGCTGAAAAATGGGATGAACTGGGTATGCCCTACGACAAAGCACTCGTTCTCGCTGCCGGGGACATTGCGGCCAAACTGGACGCTCTCTCCATCTTCGACCAACTCGGAGCCAAACCCATGGCTGCACGTGTCCGCACCGAACTACGCCGGGCCGGAGTCAAAGGGGTACCGCGAGGACCCCAGACCACAACTCGGGACCACGGCGCCGGACTCACTGCCCGCCAGCAAGAAGTCTTGGACCTACTCGTCCAGGGTCTGTCCAACACCGAGATCGCAGATGAGCTGTTCATCTCCACCCGGACCGCCGAACACCATGTGGCCGCGGTGATCGCCAAACTCGAAGCCGACGACCGGTACGACGCAGCGGCAAAGGCATCGGAAAGAGGCATCGTCACCGTTTAAGCAGCAGCCTTAACCCTCCCAGATAGGCGTTTTCAAAGGAACCCAGGAGATTTCTGCTGACATCGACTGGTAGTTTCGGTGGGGTGGAGCTCCTAGAAAGAGACGACCAACTCGCCCAGCTTCACACTGCCCTCGACAATGCGGCAAGAGGCGAAGGAAGGGTGGTCCTGGTCCGCGGTGAAGCAGGGATCGGCAAGACGGCCCTGGTCCGCACCTTTATAGACCAAGCCCGCGACAAGGCTCATGTGCTGTGGGGTGGCTGCGACGACCTATTCACCCCCTCCCCCCTGGCCCCTGTTTGGGACATGGCCGACAAAGAACCCGACCTAGCGCAAGCCCTACAAGGTGAACCCCTCGGAGTCTTCCGGGTGGTGACTGACCTTCTCTCACGCGGTCTCCGACCGACCGTGGTCGTTATTGAAGACACACAATGGACAGATGAAGCCACCCTGGATCTGATCAGGTACGTGGGACGCCGTATCGAAGACAAACACGGCCTACTTGTGCTCACCTACCGCGACGAAGAGGTACCGGAGGAAGGAGGACTCCGCACCGTCTTTGGCGACCTCCCCACGGCAGCTGTTTCTCGAATACGCCTACAGGCTCTAAGCAAGGAGGCGGTAGCTCGAATGGCAACGGCAAAAGGAAAGGCCGATGACCAGACTCTTGCCCTGACCGGCGGCAATCCGTTGCTAGTGACCGAAGTCCTTTTAGACCCGACAAACCTTGTGCCGGCCTCGCTAACTGACGCCTATCGGACTCGCCTCGCCCGACTGAGTCCCGAAGCTCGTCAACTTGTCGAACTTGTATCCGTCGTACCAACTCGGATCGAGATGCGGCTGCTGGACAAGATCTCCCCCGACTACAGCAACGCTCTCACCGAGTGCAGGCAAAGGGGGATCCTCGAAGCAACCAGTGACACAGTTGGGTTCCGTCACGAACTGGCACGACTTGCCGTGGAGACGGACCTCGCAGACACCGAGCGCCAAGATCATAATCGGGCGATCGTTGCTGCCCTCATCGAGACCGGCGGTGATCCTGCCCGTATTGTGCACCACGCTCAGCTCGCAAGTGACACCAAAGCGATCGTCCGATACGGGCCTAAAGCCGCGCTCGAGTCTGCGGCAGCGAACAACCACCAGGATGCCCTTTTTTATCACCGCCTCATCGAGCCACACCTCGAAGAAATGGCTCTAGGTCTCAGAGCTCAGCTTCTCGCAGAGCGAGCCCAGGCGGAGAGACGAGCCGGAACATTCGCGCCGATACCTGACCTCGGAAAGACCGCGGCGAGCATATATATCGACATCGGCCAATGGACTAACGCCGGGACGATTCTCGATGTCGTCTCAGATTCTGAAACGATTCTCGGCAGATTGGACGAGGCAGAACGGGACGCTAAGACCGCTATGGAACTCCTTGATGGCCATCATGGTCGCGCTTCGGCTGAGTGCTCCTACGCAATTGCGTTGTTCCGGCAGGGCAGACGCGACGCTGGCCGTGCACATGCTCGGTCAGCGGTTCAGCTAGCCCAGGTGATGGGAGACCTTCGTGGTGAGGCAGTTTCCCTTCTAATCCTGGCTGAGCTGATTGCGGGCGCAGACTTCTCAGCGGCCTTAGAAGCTCTTCGGGCAGCCGTTCAGAAAGCGAACCTCCTAATGGACAACCACATGGTTGAGGCCATCACGAGGGTCGGAGCGTCGATCGCAATCAGTGGCCTCGACCCAGAAACTGCCACCACCTGGAACAACCAACACCTCCAGCTATCCAAAGACTTGGGCTACCGCTCCATGGAAATCAAGGGACTCGTTAACCGGGCAGTCTTGGAATTCGACCGCGGACAGTGGGATATGGCACTGAAATCTGCCCAGAAAGCGCTCGATCAGGCAGCAAGCATCGATGGATTCCTATTCACGGACGAGGTGCTTCGACTGGTTGGCCAACTAAGACTTCGAAAGGGCGATTCCTCGGACAGTTGGTTCCAGGAAGCGCTGAAGGTCAGCAAACTTAGAAACCGACCCGACCTGGAGGCTGAGGTTTGGGTCGGACTAAGCGAGGCAGCATGGCTCACAGACAGGCCAATCGATGAGCAGCAGGCACTGTGGGCGATAGACGAATCTTTCGGTGCGCTTATTCGGGAGCCGAGCACGATCGCGTTCTGGTTGTGGAAGCTCGGCCATCTGCCAACACCGCATGAAGCGATGATCGCTCCCCATCGCCTCCAGGTCGAAGGTGATTGGCGCGGTGCTGCCGACTTCTGGGCTGAAAAGGGAATGCCGTATGAGCAGGCAATCGCCCTGGCCGATGGTGACGAAGAGGCAAAACTGCAGGCTCTGGCAATCTTCGACCAGCTAGGAGCGAAGCCAATGGCTTCTCGATTGCGTAAGGATCTGCGGGCAGCTGGCGTGAAAGGTGTTCCGCGCGCCCCTCGTTCCTCTTCGCAGCAGAGTGATTCTGACCTGACCGCCAGACAGCTGGAAGTGCTGGATCTTCTCTCTCGCGGTATGTCCAACGCTGAGATCGCCGACGAATTGTTCATCTCCACTCGGACCGCCGAACACCATGTGGCCGCGGTGATCGCCAAACTCGAAGCCGACGACCGGCACGACGCAGCAGCAAAGGCGACCGAGCGCGGACTGGTCAACGTCTAGCTACGACATCGATCCCTGCCCGACTCTGGAGGAGATCAGGGCCGGGAGTTAAACCGCGATACTTGTCGGATGGCAGGCAACGTCGCCAAAGCGTCCCCTGAGCAGTTGGCTATCGCTTCGAAGAAGTACAAGACGTGGGAGGGTGCGGAAGCATTCTTGGAGTCAGGTTCCGGTCTGGCCTTTGTGGCGTTGGAGGACGACCAGATCGTGGTTGGGTCTGGGGCTATCTACTGGTTCGACCGGATGGCACGACCATGGTGTATGTCCATGAGATGGAGGTCGACGAGGGCTCGCGGCGTAAGGGCTATGGCCGAGAACTGATCGATGCCATGATCGATGATGGACGAAGCCAGGGGGCGGCCAGGGTGTTTCTGGTCACCCAGCAGTCGAACGTCGCTGCTCGGGCGCTCTACGAATCTGCGGGGGGTCATTTACCCGAGGATGGAGAATCCGTTGTCTACTGGTGGCTGCTCGACGAGGAAGTCGTCAGGGCAACTTCGAGCTCACCGGTGCCGTCCGATCTGGACTAAACCACGCGAATACACCAGATCGGGGCCCGCTGGGCG
Organism: Acidimicrobiia bacterium; assembly: GCA_965216725.1. Taxonomy (GTDB): domain Bacteria; phylum Actinomycetota; class Acidimicrobiia; order Spongiisociales; family ZC4RG35; genus JACZUI01. The sequence continues at coordinate 38,258 of CBDCGI010000004.1, forward strand.
CGCCTGGAACTAGGTGCGGTGGCGCGGAAGGGGCCTGCGGTTATTGGGGATTCCGGGGGTTGGTGACGTCGGGTCAAACAAAGATCAAACAAATCGGGAAGAGGAACACCTACGAAATTTGCCGACCCGTGGAACAAGGCGATTCATGCCTAGCCGCGTACACCCACTTGCTTCCTCCTGGGACCGGAATGGTTATGAACGTCGTCGCGCCCACTCTCTCGCCCTGGCACGGAAGGAAGTGCTCCAAAATCCCCAGGTCGTGGTGCCACCAGCGCTCGTTCGTCCCGTCAACACGAACCGTAAACCATCCGTTCTCGATAGGGCCGTCCAACTCGACGGGAATTCGTTCCGCCTCGGCGTAGATCTTTATCGCAGGAATCCAGTGAGTGTGATGCCCGGCCATATAGGAACGACATAGGTCGCCATCCACCTTCTGAACTTGCGGCCCTATGTTTTCGCCCCCTTGCTGAGGTTGCAGCTTGCGCAAAGCACTTGAAGATTCTCGACCGTTGTTTTGCCACCCTTCGACCAAGGAACCTTGTGATCGAGATGGAAACGACCCTCAGTCGTCCCACAAAGCTGGCATGCCGAGGCGTCACGCTGCCAAACAGCACGAGAAACGGCCACAGGTATGTGTCGTCTCCGCTCGTATCCCAGGTCCTCCTTGCCCACAGCTGAAGAGTCCTCAGGACAGTAAGCCAGGGCAATGGGACTCCGACCTGCTGGCGGAAGCCTCCGATCAAGCGAAGCTCTACTTGGTGCTGGCAATCGACTCCATCGGACAAAGCCATTCCTCCCTAATCGATCCAGGCGCCGAAGTGCTGGCGGAGTCGGCAAATCAAGCTCGCCGATGACATCACAATTGAAGGCAAGCAGCCAGCCTTCTTCCTGGGGCCGAGAGGCGCCCCAATTCAACTCGCTTGGCCCAAGAAAGAAACCCTCCTGAAGTTGCCTCTCGGCCTGTCGGATCGATGTAAAGCGTGTTCGGTTCACGTGAGCGACCCTCATTTCGGCAACCAAACGTCGATCCCGACATCCTCATTCGATACAACGTGTCACCGCGGCTCAGGACCGAGTAGGGGTCAAGTCGAGTGGGCCACGCGTTCCAGTAAACGTCGTCCGCCATCGACCCGATTGCGCCCGGGCTGGGCATTCGCTGGTCAACGTCCTCAGATCGGTAGAAGATGTAGGTGGTATCGGAATTCAGCGTGTCGCTCCGTAGCGTACGAAGGCGAAGTGTATGGGTGTGTCGCAGGTCATGGAAACGGATCTTTGGCAGATCCGAAGGGGTCAAGATGCGTTGGATAAACAAGATCTCAAAGCCCGGTTAGAGAACGGCTCGAGGGTGGCTGGCGTAGATGTGTACTTGATGGACCCGTCTCGGCGTGATCTTCTTGCGCTGATGACCAGATTTCGAGATTGAAGATCACCTCGACGTCACGTCCATGCCGATGACAAATGTCCGTATCCTCGAAGCTGCTACCTGGCAGGCAATCGAATCTCGGGGTCACTTCCGCTGACTGGCGAGAGCGTCACGCGCCATGCAAGACCTCTCATCCGGTCGGGACCGAAGGATCTCGCGCTCCAGATCATCTGAGCCGCAATATCGATCCATGGACCGTTGCCGAGAGCAGCGTTCTTCGCTGTCGCTGCGAGTCCGTTGATCTTCAGGGCCGAGATGGGCTTTTTCCGATCCCACGCTGTCGGGAGGAGGTTCTTGTTGCTTACATGGTTGTACCCCTCCCGGTCGGTGATGAGTACCAGGTAGCGCTCAGTCAGACGCTGGTCTCCTGCCAGCTTCCGAAGATCAGCTAAAAGCTGCCCGTACTGCATCGTCATGGGCCGATTGGTGCCGCTGGGGATCGGCTTGTGATACTTGATCTCGATCCCCGCGGTTCCTGCGAGCAGGTCGATTCTCTTGCTTCCGCTTGGAGCTTCGAACTGGACGTCAGGCTCTCCAGACTCTCTGATTGCATCGGCTAACAGATCCTGGAGTGCTGACTCCGTTCTGGGGGTCTCGTCTACTCTGGTCTCGAGGAGCTTGAGCGCGGCTGGGAGATCCATCGTTTTATAAGCTACACGCGCCAATCGTGTGCCTCGTGAGGCCAAACCTTCCGAAGTGAACTCGATCGATCCTGGCGATGCCCATGTCCCCGACTTCCGGACGGAATGCGTTTGGGGAGACTCCCGCGGCGGCTTCATGGATCGGTCGTCGAATAAGACGCTGCCGCAACCCATCACGTCGCCCCAAACCGCACCGCCCTCGCAATCGCATCCGCCGCCTCCCTCTGCATTCCCGGCATCACATGCGAATACCGGTGCAGGGTGAACTCCGGTGAGGCATGACCCAATCGCTCACTGACCACACCGATGGGTACACCCGCCTTCACCGCAATCGAGGCATGGGTGTGCCGCAGATCATGCAGACGGATCCGGGGCAGCTCCGAATGGTCGACGATCCACCGGAACGCCCGGGTCAACGTCGACGGATTCAGCGCCGACCCGTCCCTCCAAAAGGACAGATACGTCCTGGACTCCCGAACCCGAGAGCGGCGACATGAGGTAGCCAATCGGATGCGGGTCCTGACTCTGGGTATTGTTTGCCTCCGACGCTTGACGGGGGAACATTGCAATTCACTCAGGTCACTTACACGCTCTCGAACCTGATCGGCCAAATCGAGGTCGGATCAATTGGCCTGCCAGAACTCCAGCGCCCGTTCGTTTGGAATAACACAAAGATTCGTGATCTCTTTGATTCGATGTATCGGGGTTTTCCCGTCGGATTTCTCCTCTTTTGGCAAAACGATGTCGAACCCGGAGCAAAACAGATTGGCACCGACACCAAACAGAAGGTTCCGTCGTCACTAGTTGTTGATGGGCAACAACGTCTGACCTCGCTCTATGCGGTGATGAAGGGCACGGAGGTCATCGGATCCGACTACCAGTCTCAGAAGATCCGGATCGCCTTTCGCCCGATCGACGGGAAATTTGAGGTGACAGCTGCACCGCACACTCGTGACCCCGAGTGGATCCCGAATATCAGCGAGGTTTGGAACGATGACGTCGGACTCCTCAACTTCGCAGCTTCGTTCGTCGACCGCCTGAAGAACACTCGTGACGTGTCAACTCAAGAAGAGAACCAGATCGGGCAAGCAATTCAGAAGCTGCACGGAATCCGAACCTTCCAGTTCACAGCATTGGAACTGGCGTCCCAGCTTGACGAGGAACAGGTTGCTGAGATATTCGTGCGAATCAATTCGGAAGGCGTGCGCCTAAGCCAAGCGGACTTCATTCTCACTCTCATGTCGGTGTGGTGGGAGAAGGGTCGAAAGGAGATCGAGGAGTTCTGTCGAGCCGCGCAAAAGCCGTCAAAGAGTGGCGGTTCTCCTTTCAATTGGTATATCGAGCCGTCTCCTGATCAGCTTGTCCGAGTGTCTATTGCCCTCGGTTTTCGGCGAGCTCGGCTGTCCCTCGTTTACGGAATCCTCAGAGGCAAAGACTTGGAGACGAAAGTCGTCACCCCCGAGCTGCGGGAGCAGCAGTTTGAGCGACTACGCGAGGCGCAGGAGTTTGCGCTCGACGTGACAAATTGGCACGAGTTTTTTAAGGCAGTTAGAGCAGCCGGATACCAAAGTTCGAAGATGATCACCTCGCAGACGGCCCTGATCTACACCTACGCGATGTTCTTGATCGGGCGAAAGGACTTCGGTGTCGACTGGGAGCGCTTGAGAGCGGTGATTGCGCGGTGGTTCTTCATGGTCACCATTACCAGTCGCTATTCAGCCTCGTCGGAGACACAGATGGAGCTTGACATGAGCCGGCTGCGGAGCCTGTCGACGGCCGACGAGTTTGTCAAAGAACTCGATCGCATCTGCGAGTCCGAGCTGACGGCCGACTATTGGGAAATCCGGTTGCCGAACGATCTCGACCGCTCGGGCACGAGGAATCCCGCCCTGTTTGCCTTCGACGCCACCCTTTGTCTCCTGAACGCAACGGCGCTGTTCAGCAATTTGCAGGTTTCGGCACTCCTGGATCCATCGGTTAAGGCGAAAAAGGCTGGGGTTGAACGTCACCACCTATTCCCCCGCTCTTATCTGGATTCGATCGGTTTCAAGACCGTTCCTCAGAGAAATCAACTCGCCAACTACGCCCTCGTTGAATGGCACGACAACATCGAGATTGGCGCAAAACCCCCCTCGGACTATTTCGCTGAGTATGCCGAGAGATTCGATCCTGTCGAGCTAGACCAGATGCTTCAGTGGCATGCCCTGGCCGACGGTTGGGCGGAACAGCCCTATCAGACGTTTCTCGAGAACCGTCGCTATCAGATAGCGCAGGTGATCAAGTCAGGTTGGGAATCCCTCGGGATGGTCGTCCAAGAATCTCCTCAGCCGGTCGAGCAGGAAAGTCACGTCTCAGAACACTGGTCACTCGAAGAGTTGATCGAACGCAGCGAAAGCAATCGGGTGGAGTTCAAATCTTCTGCACGCTGGAATTATGACCGAGGCGACCGGGGAAGGGAGATTGAAGACGCAATTGTCAAGACAGTCGCTGGGTTCATGAACTCCCAGGGTGGAACCCTCATCGTCGGAGTCGACGACGACGGCAACATTCTTGGACTAGCCAAAGACCTCTCAACCGTGGGCGGGAAGAACCTCGACGGCCTTGACTTGTTTCTCCACAGGCTCCTAGACGACGCAGTAGGGGTGTCGGAAGTTGCCAATTTGGTGTCGATTTCTTTCGTGGAAGTGGCGGACGAAGACTTGTGCCGGGTGGATGTCAGAGCGAGCAATCGACCGATCTACGCCAAGACATCGAAGGACGACGATACATTCTTCATTCGGTCCGGAGCATCCACGAAGAAGCTCGGCACCAGAGATGCCCACACCTATATCAACGACCACTGGAAACAGGGTGGTCATGTCTCCTCGGGCACAGTCCCGTCGCCCAACCGCGGTAGCGACGGCGACCTTTATGTCCGGGTGGGGGATGACTCGCCAGCCGCAGGGAAAGCCGAATCAGATGAGGAATGGTCGGCGGCCGAGATTCGTCGTTGTTTCAGAGAGTCACCACCTGCGTTGGTGACCGTGATGAGACAACTCGCCGAGAATCCGGACAAGCCATTCCTCGCTGATGTGTTGGCGGAGTCGATCGGTTACACCAGCCACCAGTTTGCTGGAGCTATGGGTGCCTTTGGGCGGAGAGTCAAGAGCCGCTACGAGAAAACGTCCTGGCCGTTTAGCGCGCGCTGGAGCGAGTTCCACGGAATGATGGAGTACCGGATGGATGCCGAAACCGCTGACATTGTTCTAGGGGAGGAGCCGTTGGACTAACGCTTGTGTTTGGTCTATTCCCTCAGTCCTTCGCTATCTGATCCAAGTACCAGTCCCATACAGCAAGAAACGCATCCACGTGTTCTTGTTCGGTGACGGCTCCGCGACCAGAGAACGGCCAGCGGTCCATCTTGTCGTCCGAAAAGCTAACGGTCGGTAATGCAACCTGGAATCGGTCTGCAAGATCCCGTCGACCTTCGAACCGGTCGAAGGGCGGCACACTCATCGAAGAGAAGGCGAACTGGATGTTGTTGTCCGTGTAGATGGAGAAGAGATGGACGACATCCCCGTTCACGATGACTTTGGGGCTGAACGATCCGTGCTTGGCTCCACTGCCCCACTTGATCTCCAAACCCTTCGATTCTGCCCAATCGAGAATTCCCTGAACTGCGTCGACCTCCTGTTGGGATCGAACGTGGGCTAGTTCTTCAAAGAATGATTCCTTGTCCCACCGACGGCCTTTCGCTCGACCCACGGTCTTCCTTCGCTCGGCTTCGGCGGTCACGCCAACCACTCGTGGTACCAGGGCTTGCTGGCCTTCGCCGACGAACTGAGGCACTTCGACGCCCATGACTTCAGCGGGATCCATCTGGTCGTTCAGAAATTCGATGATCCGGCGTAGCTCTGTCGGGATCCGATCTGCGACGAACACCATCCGCACTCGTCCGGCCTGCAGGTTGGTCTTAACGGTCTGCCAGAACTCATCCGTCTCCATGTCGGCGTCATCGCCCAAAAACGCGCCAAGGACTACATCTGGGTCAAAGCCGTCTCGTTCGCATCGCAAGACAAATGCCGTGGTGATCTGGTCGAGCGACCAATACAGGGTTCCGTTTGCTGCGTAGTCGAGCATTTGACCAACCACTTCTCGCCGGATCTGTGTGTTGGAACTTCTCTTGACCTCGACCAAGGTTGGTATGCCTTCGTGGTCGATAAAGAGATGGTCGATTGACCATCGGGATGCTGTGCCTTCGTCATCAGGAACACTCAGTTCGCGGGTGATCAGCAGCCATCTGCGAGGCGCAGACGGTCGCATCTGGTCACCAGCCAGAAGGTTGGGGTAGTCAGCAAGCAGCGTCTGTAGAAGCTCTTCCGCCTCGTACGGCTCTTCGTCCATGGCCAGAAGCCCTCCGTCATCACCGACCAGGTAGATAGTTCCACCCACAGATATGTCTCCCTTATGTCCAGACATCGCCGTCGACTTCCTCGTCAGGGACGTACCAAAGCGAAATCGCCACTCCCGACTTCGAGGAGTCCGCTCCACGTGTGATTCGCAGGTCACGGATTCGATGATCGGCGATCAACTCTCGCCTGGTGTAGGTACCGAACCAAGGTGTGAGGTCGTCCACAACTGCCTCTGTGGGACCGAACCAGCCCTGCCGGATTGGGATGTCGCCCCGGTCGAAAACAAGTGATAAACCCAAACCTTCGTGTTCATCAACGCCGCCTCCCGTTGCATCCCCGGCATCACGTGCGAATACCGGTGCAGGGTGAACTCCGGTGAGGCATGACCCAACCGCTCACTGACCACACCGATGGGCACACCCGCCTTCACCGCAATCGAGGCATGGGTATGCCGCAGATCATGCAGACGGATCCGGGGCAACTCGGAATGGTCGACGATCCACCGGAACGCCCGGGTCAACGTCGACGGATTCAGCGCCGACCCGTCCTTCCTGGTGAACACGTACCCGCTGTCCTCCCACCGCCACGTCTCCGCCGCCTCCTGAAGCTGGCGTTCCCGATGCTCACGCAGCTGGTCCACCGTCGCCTGATCGAGGTCGACGGTCCGCCCTCGCCCGCTCTTTGGACTTGACACGTACACCTCACCGTCGCCGGCCAACAACGTCTGACGGATGGTGATCCGGGCCGCACCGAGGTCGACGTCGACCCAACGCAACCCGGCAACCTCACCACGTCGGGCTCCGGTCATCGCCAGCAAATGAAACGCCGCCTCGAGACGATGCCCTTCGATCAGCCCGAGAAATCCCCGCAACTCAGCCGGCGTCCAGTAGCGAAGCTCGCCACCTTGTGACTTGGGACGAGGCGGTTTGGCCCTGACCGCCGGATTCCTCGGGATCAACCCGGCGTCCTCGGCATCGGCCAACGACTTCCGCAAAACCACATGGATACCGCTGACCGTCGCCGGAGCCAACCCACCTTCACCGTCACAACGACCGTCGGCCAGCAACTGCTGATAGAGGTTGTTGAGCATCTGTGGTTTCAGCTTCCCGATCGGCACGCCACCGATCCTCGAGTTGATGTGATGGACGATCGCCGACCGATACGCTCGATACGTCGTCTTCTTCACCCGGGTCTTGTGCACCGGCAGCCAGTGGTCGACCAGCCACTCGCTGAGCAGCATCCGTGACGGCTCCACGTAGAACCCGGTGGTCAACTCGTAGACGAGACGGGCCCGCACCGCCTCCGCCGCCTTCTTGGTCTGGAACCCGCCGTGCCACTTCTGCCGCCGCTCGCCCTCAGCTCCTTGTGGCAGATCGACCACCACGTACCACAGCGTCGACTTCCGACCGTTCTTGCAGGTACGGACACGTTTGTGGATGTGCCCTTGCATCAGTGATCGCTCCCCATGCGATCGAAACCAGAGTCAGCAATAAGCTGAGCCATGGCGTCATGTGGAGGCGGCGGTGGGCCAGTTGGTCGAGTTGGTGGAGTGGGGCGTCTGGGTTTGGGGATCGGTGTTGGGCGGTGGAGTCGGCTCGAGGGGTGGGGTATTTGTTGTCTCAGCAGCTGGTTGGGGCTGGTGAGCGTGTGATCGATGTTCCGCCGATGTTGGCGTCTCGGGTGAGGTTGTTGGGTTCGGGGCGTTCTCAGAAGAACGATCCGAATGATGCTCTGTCGGTGGCGATCGCTGCTCTTCGGCATCAGGGGTTGAACCTGGTCCGGCCTGATGATCACGCTCGAGTGTTGGGCTTGTTGGCGAAACGACATCGAGATATCGCTCGTTTGAAGAACAAGACGGCAAGTCGGCTCCACGCCTTGTTGGCTGAGCTTCATCCCGGTGGTGTTTCCTCGGTGATGACCGTGAACAAGGCAAAAACCCTGGTTGAAGGGGTCGACCCGGTCGGCGAGATGACCCGGTTCCGGGTGGTGATCGCCAACGAGATGATCGAGGACATGGTCCGACTCGAAACGCAGATGAGGACATCACGTAAACGAATCAAACGGGCAGTCGTTGCTTCAGGCACCAGCCTCACCAGCATTCGAGGAGTGGGCCCGATAGGAGCAGCCATCATCCTCGGCTCTGTCGAGGACATCACCCGGTTCCCCACACCCGGCCACTTCGCCTCATACAACGGAACCGCCCCGATCGAAGCCTCCTCAGGGTCAACCAAACGGCATCGGCTCAACCCCAGAGGCAACCGCAAGCTCAACCATGCTCTCCACATGGCAGCCATATCCCAACTACGCCATCCCGGGAAGGGCCGCGACTACTTCGACAAGAAGATCAACGAAGGCAAAACAACCAAGGAAGCCATCCGAGCGTTGAAACGACGAATCTCAGACGTCGTCTACCGCCAACTTCTCAAAGACGCCAAACAGGCCAACTAAACCAAGAACAGGGGTCCAGGAAGGACAACCAGGGAACGACTCTGACACCGCGTGGCCGGCTCACACCCTGAAACACCGGCTCTTCAGACAGGTCACTTCCCGGACCCACACCAAGCCTACGACCAACCCCACACCACCAACACAGGGGCCAACCCACCACGCCCAAACCAACCCACTTGACACAAAGAGGCGTCGTCCAGGCCCCGGGACGTCGCAAGCGTCGCCGGGGCCGCTTTCTTGATGATGAAACTACCGAGCGTTCATGACAGAATCTGTTGGCGCTCCTTCAATATTCTTGGGATGGGGTTGCCTGGCATAGCGAAGACTCACATGGAATCCGTCTGCGGCCTTGCCTTCCCTCCCATTAGACCCTCAAGCCTGAGCCGCGACATAGCGGATCCAGTCATGATTACGGTCCATCCAAGCTCCCTGAAGGTGGCGTACTTCCGGGCAACGAACTCGTCGTCGTAGGCCGTCTCTCGTGCCCAACCCATCTCCTCGAGTCCGTCAAACACCTCTTCGAGAGCCTCGTCCACGTCGATACTCACATAGCGCGATCCCGTATACCGATAGGCGGACCCACCCGCGCTGAGATTCAAGTAGCGCCGAGTGATTCCGTGCTTATAGAGCTCGATGGTGGTTCCCTCTTGTTGAGTCCTACGCATCCACATGAATCCGCCACACCACTCGCGTGGTAGTGCTCCCTCCAGCGGTCCCCAGTTCGGTTCAACGCCAAGGGTCTTCTCGGCCCAGTCGTCGGCCAACCGGCTGAGCGTGAGTATGCGCTCGTGGCGTTCTCGCAAGTCCACTAATTCCTCTTCCCCGCCCTCTATCCCTGATCCTGCCGTGCCGGCGCGCCCATTGGAAGGGGGATCAAAGAGTCGATTGGCCGCGACGGTCCACTTAGCTCGACCCGATCACACTCTGCGAGAGGCATCGACCGCTTGGTCGAGGTCATCGATCCCGAGTCGATCGAGGATCGCCTGCTCGTAGTCGCTCGACATAGGGGTTCGGATGCCCGCAGACTTCGCGTCCAGCAGGTATGAGATCCCATCCTTTCGGTCTGCCCCTGCCTGACTCCTGGCGCTTTCGATCGCAAGCTCAGCCAGCAGGGCAGGGGAGAGATCCGGGATGTTCGAGCCAATTTGCGTGTACAAGACAGTCTCGACTCCTTCGAAGTGGGATAAGCGGTCGACGATGACAGTGTTGCGCGTTGGGCTCTCGCTTACTTTGTAGACGCCCCCGCTTCCCGTCTCTCGGCGCCAGAGCATGTCGAAGGCCTCGCTCACCATGACTGAATCGGCCAGTACCAGGACCCTTCCGTCAACGGACGAACCCCCTTCTTCGACAGGGATCAGCGTCGGTCCTCCACCGCGCTTCTTGCTAGAACGAGCGAACTCAACTCTGAACGGTGTTCTGGCAAGAATCCGGTCACGGATCACGGGCGCCAGCTCCGGTCCGGGATCGTCGATCAAGGATCCGTAGGCAAGTATCCCGAGGTGGTGACTCATCGGCTACGTATCGACAAACTCGAGCTTTCTCCGTAGTCCGTGGCCCACGCTGTAGCCGATGAAGCCTTCTCTTTGAAGCCGCCCCACGACGATGCCAGCATGGATGCCGATCCGATCGGCGAACGCCTCTATGTCTCTCAAGGTCGTCAGCGCCGGCAATTCACCCTCGTACCTTCTCGGAATCAGTTTTCGCGCCGCGAATTCGTTGGCCTCGTCTTCCAAGTGTGAGTCGACCTCGCTGGAATCGACAAACGTAAGGCGTTTTCCGTGCAGAAGCACGTGGGCGGCCTCATGGAAGAACGAGAACCAGAAGTGGTCTTCCCACTTGTAGCGGAGGCTGAGCTGGATCATGGCCTTGGTTGGCGTGAGCCAGCGTGTTGCTCCCCACGCCCGGGCTCCAGTGATTTCGGGTACAAAGACAAGAGCGACTCCACTTTGAGCACAGAGGCCTGTCATCTCGGGTAGGTACCGCTCGACATCCCATAGCGTCATTCCCCTGATGGATTGCAGGGCATCTCGAAATCTCTCATGGGAGTACTCCGAACATTCCTGTTCGCTCGCCTCCAGCTCTCCCAGGCGAAGCCAGGAAGCAACCGCCGCGGGATGGGCCTTCAAGCGCTCCGACTGCTTAAAGGCAGCAGCGGGTCTTAACCACACCGCTTCCCAGGATTTGCGATCGGCGACGCCGAAGAACACAAGGACCTGGCGGAGCAAATCGGCTCTGTCCCGGGTTGGGTCGAGGGCCCCTCGATTCATCAGTTCTTTGACCGGGATGTCATCGAGGAGGTCGAGGTCTTGCTCGAGCGCCTCTCGTTCCGCTATCCGCGAGAGTGCCTCTTGATAGTTCGCCTCAAGGTTATTCCACAGGCGTGCAGGAACCCGTGTTGCTTTCTCTAAGGACAAAGCGGTGTCAGGGGTTATTGGCGCCTTGCCCTTGACAATTTGATTGATTGTCTTGGGTGTTAGCCCCGTCCTGCGCGCAAGATCCGCTTGGGTCATCTCGAGGGCCGCAATCGTCTCTTCAAGGGTCTCCCCAGGCGGGACCGCATAAGGGACCTCAAATCTGTCTTTCGTTCTTGTGCTCATGGTGTCTCCGCTAATGGGTGTCTTCGATCTCGATGATTCGAATGGCCGTGACTTGGCTCCAGTCAAGACCGCCGTCGTCTTTCGCCGGAATTGGGTTGTGGTTGGGTTCGATGATCAGTCGGTAGGGATGATCGAGATCAATGGAGAGTTGCCCCTTTCTGTCTCCGCCGAGCTCATGGCATCTCGGACCAGGCAGCTTTCCAAACTCATCGAGGTTGGACGCTGCATCGATCTCAGCGAGTCGCCGTTTCACCTTCTTTGAGCGAACGGTGCCGAACTCGCGCTGCATACGCCTCTCGTCAGCGCACGTCTTCTCAAGTTTCTTGTTCGAGAAGACGATGTCCACTTGTGGTTCTCCACTTCATTCTATTAACCTATCGCGTTAATACAACGGACCCTACCACAGGTTTCAAGCGCTGATGAACCTGACCCAGACACAACAAGATGCCATCAACTGCATCGATCGAAACCTTCAGATCGTGGCATGCGCCGGTTCCGGCAAGACCCGAGTGGTCACTGAACGGATACTCCACATCCTCGACACCCGGGATGACGTTGGGCCCGAGAGCGTTGTCGCTTTCACGTTCACCGAGAAGGCGGCAGCCGAGTTGAAGGACCGAGTGGCGAGGGGATACCAGAATCGGTTTGGCAGCCTCGAAGGTCTAGCCGGCATGTACGTGGGGACAATCCATGGCTTCTGCCTTGACCTTCTCCAGCAGAACCTGCCTCAGTACCTCAAGTACGACGTACTTGATGAGATCGGGCAGCGTCTCTTCATCGATCGGAACTCGAGCAAGTCAGGACTCACGCCCCTGGGTCTCAGGAGATGGATCCAGTCCAAGCTCTATCAAACGATCCTGGGGGTGGTTCGAGAGGATGACGTCGATCTCTCCACACTTCCGTCCCAGGCGAGAGCTTCTTTCGACGCCTATCAATGGCTCCTAGAGCAGCACAGCTACTTGGACTTCAGTGAGATTCTTGTGAGGGCTGTCAGGGAGCTCGAGACGAATGACGACCTTCGAGACCTCGTTGCCAACCGGATCCGCTTCGTAACCGTCGACGAGTACCAGGACATCAATCCTCTGCAGGAGCGCCTCATTCGAACCCTTGCCGAACTTGGAGCCAACGTATGCGTGGTCGGCGACGATGACCAGAACATTTTCCAGTGGCGAGGCAGTGACGTCAGTCACATCCTGAGCTTCGCCTATAGCTATGACGACGTCGAGACCATCAACCTGTCTACCAACTTCCGAAGCACCGACCGCATCGTCACGGCAGGTCGTCGCGTCGCAGAGCAGAACATCCGGAGGCTCGAAAAGGAAATGGATAGCGGAAGCCATCACTCATTTGAGATGGGCGATCTGCTGGCCCTGCCTTTTGAAAGCCGGCAGGCCGAAGCTGAATGGATTGCAGACAAGATTCTCCGCATGCGGGGAACTCCTTATGTGGACGAGCCTGGTTCGGAGCCGCGTGGGATATCGTGGTCCGACTTTGCGGTCCTGTTGCGATCAGTCAAGGGCTCTGCTGGACCGATAATCGATGCTTTCAGGTCACGAGACATCCCCTATGTCATCTCCGGGATGAATGGCCTGTTCGATACGGATGAGGTTCGCGCGGCTGTGTCAATCTTCAGATTCCTCACCGGCGATGACACGGAGGACGACTTGCGTGACGCCTGGAGTGACGCGGACGTTGGTCTTGAGGACTCAAACATCGACGCTGGCGTATCGCTCCTCAAGGGCCGGCGCACCCCAGATCTCGATACGAACCGCTTTCCGATATACAACCTTCAGCGTGTCTACCTGGACTTCCTCGAAACGGTCAGCCTCCGCGAGGAACGCGTGCCGAGTGGTCGAGGTGAGATCGTGTTTTATAACCTGGGCAAGTTCAGTCAGGTCATCTCCGACTACGAGGCGATTCACTTCAAGAGCGAGCCGACAGAGAAGTACCGGTCGTTCGTCGGCTTCTTGACCCATCAGGCTCCTGACTACTACCCCGAGGGTGGCCAGGATGTCGCGTACGCAATCCCTGATGCCGTTCGGATAATGACCGTACATCAGGCAAAGGGAATGGAGTTTCCGTGCGTTTTCCTCCCGGCGCTACAGAGGAATCGGTTCGCCTCAAAGAAGCAGGGCAACCAGACCTGGAACCACATTCCTCGGGAAGCCGTCGCCAATGCTGACCGGTATGACGGCGACATCGAGGACGAGAGGCGTCTGTTCTATGTGGCGATCACCAGGGCGGAGAAGTACTTGTTTGCGTCCTGGGCACCTCAGCCGGACAACCGGCTGTACCGGAGACCTTCGGACTTCTACAACGCCCTTACCGTCAACGACGCGTTCCTCACCGCTGAACCTGATCTCCCGACGGTTGAGAAGATCGAGCCCATCCCTCGCACGCCCTTGGTGAACGTGAAACTCTCCTTCAGCGACCTTAAGTATCTCCTCCTATGCGGGTATCAGTTCAAGCTTCGCCTTCTATACGGATTCAACCCTCCCATCCATGAGGCTCTCGGCTATGGACGTTCTCTGCATAACGCTCTCGCCGAGATCCACCAGCGGTCAATCGCGGGTGATGTCCCAGCTCCAGACGAGGCGGACGCGCTCGCGAGCCAGCATCTCAATGCTAGGTACGCATACGGGCATCTCGAGAAGCAACTCCTCAACAGCGCCCAGGAGTCGTTGCGCAGATACCTCAAAGAGCATTCGGACAACCTGGACAAGCTTGAGCATGTAGAGGAACCAATCGAACTGAACTTGCCTAACGGTGTTGTCGTTTCCGGGCGCATCGATCTGATACGGCGGACAGATACCGGGATGACGGCCGTTGTCGACTTCAAGTCAACGGACAGGGCACAGGAAGAAGACGTGACGCGCGTGCAACTCAACGTCTACGCCCTCGGTTACGAGCAAATGAACGGCGCGATGGCGGATCTGATCGAGATTCACAACATGGACGACGGGGGTTCCCATAGAGAAGTCGTCAATCGTTCCCTTATGACCGAAACGAAGGCGATGGTCAGCGGCCTGGGCGACGACGTGCGACAGAACTCACTGAAGCGCCTGCCGATGTGGGAAGAGCAGAAGTGTGGGAGTTGCGATCTCGCCGGAATCTGCCGTACTAAGCCGACAACGGCTTCTTAGCCCTTACGAGATCTCGAAGACTCTCATGGCCTCATCGCCAAAGTGATTGATCGCCTTGACTGCGATCTTTCCCGTTTCCGGTTTCGGGAAGGGGATCGACTCGGTCCGATATAACTGTGCCCACGCCTCCTCATTGATCTCCGATTTCAGCGCTCGTTTCAGGCTCTTGTACGGATCCCAACTGCCGCCGCCGGTGAAATAGGCATGGCGCACAAAGAAGGCGTCTCCGTTGTAGTTGCTGTCGATGAACCAACAAGCAATGTCGTCGGGTTCCGCCGAGCGAATCGCGCCCTTGTTGGGGTCATAGATATCTAGGCCAACCAGCTCGACCCTGATCGTGTCGTCATTTTCTTCGGAGACGGTGACATCCGGCTCGCCGAAGACCATGAATAGGTTCCCGGCGCCTGTGCTCTTCAGTTCGTCGTCCATCATTAGGTCTGCGTTGATCCGGACGTTGAGCACTTTAATTCTGCCGAGCTTGCGCTCGCTTTCGGTCACAGCGAAGCCTTCACTCGATGGCTCGACTGCGTCAGCCTCCTCACTCGCACCGGCGTCGAAGGCATATGCACACACCAAGACCAGATCTGCACGGATTTCAGTTGCCGCCTCTCTTGCGATGTTGGCGACGAGTTCTCTTCCCACAGTGCCAGTCTCCGGACCGATCGCAATCGCTACGCGTCTCTCCCGATCCTCGGCATCCGTGAAGGAGCCAAGACCTTGGATCCACTGTCCGGCGTAGGGGTCAATCCAGTCCAGGCTCAGGCGTTCTTCTCGATAGCCGTTCTGGACACCAGCCTTCTCCAGGTTGTCGAGCACCATTTCCACGAAACCGGTTTCGCGGGCGTCAGAGAGGGCGGCCGCCTCTGACTCGCTTTGAAAACTAAGTTCTTCAGGGGCAACTGTGCGGTGGGGTGACAAGGACTCAACCGTGAAGGGTCCCGAGACTCGCAGCTTCGTCTGGTCCTGATGAGGTTGGTCGTGGAGAACCTCCGATTCAGTGTGCCGACGTATCGCTCGCTCGGCTTCCGTGCGGCTCATGCCAGGCTTGATGTCGGGATTGTTCGCAACAGAGCTGAGCATCACGTGGGGCGCTCGTCGATAAACGAACCCACGACGGAGGTCCCTTGCGTAGCCATCGCTCGGTTCTCTAGGAGCCTCGAGCCCCAGCTCTTCAGCTTCGATCGATGCGCCCTCTTTGGAGTCGGCCAGATAGAAGTATGGGAATCTGGAACCCATGATTCGTTGTCGAGTTAAGGCCATCGCGACCCGACTCGTGTCGATCGCGATCCATCTCCGGCCCCACTTCTCCGCGACAACGGCCGAAGTTCCCGATCCGCATGTGGGATCGAGTACTAGGTCTCCAGGATCCGACGTCATCAGCAGACAACGTTCAACGACCGTGGGGGAGGTCTGGACCACAAAGATCTTGTCGGACGCGAATCCTGCAATGACGGTGTCTGACCAGAGATTGTTAATCGGATAAACGCTGAAATCATCCAGGTACCTCACGTAGTAGAGGTTTGCGTCAGTTCCCTCGACTCGGTTAGCGGCTATTAACCGCTCCATCCCGAGTTGATCCGTCTTCCAGTAGTTCTTTGACAATTCGTAGGTCGTCCCGTTCCACTCCACCGGAAATCGGCTACCGGGGCTCTGGCTAGTCAGATTGTCAAAGCGGTAGACCCTGGCGCCGTCAGGCAACGCCTTCAGCCCAGCGCGTTCGGCGGCTGTCAGGCTGCGTGATGTGCCGTCTTCAAGTCGCACCTTGTTGTACGCACTCCCGCCCGCGCCGGCGAGTTCCTTCTCGTGGTACAGCTGACGGAACTTGGCGCGATCTTTGTCTTTCGCATACCAAATCAAGTAATCAGTCACGCCGGCCAGCAGATTGGTCCGAGCGCCTGTCGTCTTCTGGAAAGTGATCAAGCCCATCTCGTTGCTAGGACCGAACACCTCGTCCATGAGTGCACGTACGAG
>CBDCGI010000005.1:0-295297 GCA_965216725.1 Acidimicrobiia bacterium
CTCACGGCGATTGCGACCTTGGTATTCCAGCCGGCACGTCAGTGGTTGGAAGCGATCGCCGACGGGTGGGTATTCGGCAACCGGGCCTCCCCGGTGGATGCCATCCAGAGCTTCGGAGAACGAGTAGCCGGCTCCGGCCGGCCAGACGACATCGCCGAAACGCTGGCGTCGACCGTTAGCCGCGCTCTACCGGTTGCCTGGGTTCGAGTGGACGTGGATGGCTCTCCCCCAGCCGAAGGCGGGACCCCGAACACAGAGAGCGAAACCACTTTGCCAGTGGCGTGGATTGATGAGGCCTTTGGGACTATTCGTTGCCAGCCACAACGCGGAGCCGAGTTGGGAGAGCAGGACCATTCGCTTCTGGAGGCGCTCGTCGGCCAGGCAGCACTGGCAATCGCTCATTCACGCATGGCGACGCGCCTCGTGAACGCCCAGGAGGACGAGCGAAGGAGGATCGAGCGCAACATCCACGACGGAACCCAACAAGATCTGGCCAACTTGGTCGCGCGGATTGGAATTGCCCGGTCCAAGGCCAACGGAGATCCGGGCGTGATCGCCGATCTCAATCTCATTCAACAGGACGCACAAAGAATTCTTGGTGAGCTACGACAATTGGCGCAAGGCATCTACCCGTCGGTCCTCAGGGACGGTGGTCTGGTACCGGCTATCGAAGACCGCTGCTCGAGGCTTCCCATCGATGTCAATGTTCGGATCGGCACCGCACTGACCGGGGGACGGCTGCCAGCCGAGACCGAGGGAGCCGCTTATTTCTTCACGGCGGAAGCTTTGAACAATGTGATCAAGCACTCGAACGCGACGATGGTCGACGTTGCCCTCGACCTGGACGGAAGCAGACTCAGTGTTGAAGTCAAAGATGACGGTGTCGGCTTCGACCCCCAGACGAGGGGCGAGGGATCGGGGCTCATCGGCCTCACCGACCGTATCCGTGCCCTCGGAGGAGAGCTCACGGTGATCAGCAGTCTCGGCAACGGAAGCCTGGTTGCCGCGCACCTTCCGGTTGAAGGCATCACCGAGGAACCATGGTGACGCGGAGTCTCAAGGTCGTGATCGCCGAGGATCATTACCTCCTTCGCGAGGGAACCCGGCAACTTCTGGAGACGTCCGGAGTTGTGGAGGTGCTGGCAACCGTCGGAGACGCGGCGGCGCTTCTGGAAGCTTTGAGGCGCCTCACGCCTGACGCCGCGATCGTGGATATCCGCATGCCGCCCGACCACGAGACTGAGGGCATCGCCGCTGCCCGCGCGATACGTGCCGAGCATCCCGGGATTGGTGTCGTCGTCCTGTCGCAGTATGCCAATGCCCTTTATGCGTTCGAGCTGTTTCAGGACGGCACCGAGGGACTTGCTTATCTACTGAAAGACAAAGTCGGTGATGTCGACGAGCTGGTGCGAGCTCTCGTCGCCGTCACACAGGGAGGTTCGGTGATCGACCCCAAGGTGGTCGAAAGTCTGCTCTCCCGCAAAGCCACGATGGCTAGAGGAAGTCTCGGCGAGCTCACCGACCGAGAGATGGAAGTGCTGGCACAAATGGCCCAAGGGAAGTCAAACGCTGGGATCTCCGATGCGCTGTTCATTTCGGAGTCGGCAGTTGAGAAGCACATCAACTCGATAATGATGAAACTCGGGCTCGACCCAGACGACTCCGGCCTCAACCGACGGGTGGCCGCGGTCCTCACCTTCCTACACAGCTATCAACCGTCTGACAGGGCTCCTGAGAAGTCGGAGACTCCCACCGATTCCATGACCTGAACTCGAGTGCTACAAGCCGGCCTCAGTCGATCAGCAATCTTCTGACCTCTGGGCAGCTTTGCGTCGACCCTCGCAGCCAACCGAGGATCCTCCCTGACCAGGGGTTGGTGGAGCTGACGGGATTTGAACCCGTGACCGGGTTCGTCCGTCGCAACCCCCGTTGCTCGTTCCATGTACGCCCGTCTGGCTGGGCTTGTCCTCGGACTCATCGACTTGGCTTGGCCCTTGGGATTCCTCAGAATCAAGAGCCGAGCCCAGGGAGCGGCCGTAGTCGCTTGATCGTTGGCAGTGTCCTCCGACTGGCCGAGGACCCGGATGAGAATCTGACGGCCTCCGCCAGCACACCAGCAACTTCGACCACTACGCCCCCAAACCCTGGGCGCGGAGGGTCACCGACTTACCGACCGTGACCGATGAGTCTCTCCATTCGGTCTGACTCGACTCGGCTGAGCGTCATCCGATTGGGGCCGGCGACGATCGCGACGCCAGTGCGCCCGACGTTGTTGGCAAAACGGAGACGATCGGGCAGAGGCGTATCC
Organism: Acidimicrobiia bacterium; assembly: GCA_965216725.1. Taxonomy (GTDB): domain Bacteria; phylum Actinomycetota; class Acidimicrobiia; order Spongiisociales; family ZC4RG35; genus JACZUI01. Next base: position 2,309 of record CBDCGI010000005.1, read on the forward strand.
TGAATGACGTGGGCAGGGATGACCAAAAGGTCGTCGGCCTGAAGCGAACGGAGCAATTCCTGAGCGTTTGTCCTGCCGATTCGGACCTCGACACCTTCGAGCTCCGAGAGTGACGACGTGATCTCATCTTCTCTCCTAGCGAACACAAGGAGTGGGTTCTCGTTGCCTGTGACCAAACGTCCTGCAAGATCTGCGGCCAGGGTTGCATCCTCGTGATGCCACTGCACTTTGGTGTCGCCAAGCACCAAGACCACGCGGCTCCAAGGCGCTTGGAGTTGAACAGCCATTGTTGGGATCGGACTGCGTGCCCCGAATGCATCCAGTTGCGAACCAAACACGTAGCTACTTCCGAACTTGGGCCTCGACCAGTTCAACACGGCCAAAGTGGCGTCATTCTCGGCGACGAGTTCAAGCGCTCCGGTCATGAAGGACTCCGAAACACGGACCAGACCAGTGGTGTCGTGCCCGGCAGAGGCGGCGGCCTCATCGGCTTCAGATATGCGTGCTCGAGCGGCTTCGATCGGAGGGTCGGTTTGCACAGTAAAGGGAATCAGAACACCACCGTCGCTGATCGCGACCCGACCGGCCAAATCCATCACGGTCTTGAGGTTGGATAACGAGTGCGCTGCGTCAATGACAATTCGCTCGCCGACCGCGGCCGGCGGGTGTTCAGGTCGCGGCATCCGTCTGATGAAGACCTGGGTGAGAGTTGCCGTGGCAAGGGCTGTGACGACAATGGCAAAGACCGCGCCATTGACCACTTCCTGGTCGAAGAACCCGAGAGACAGGCCCACCTGCGCTATGGCCAGGGTTGACGCCGCCTGGCCATAGCTGAGGGAGGCCATTAGGCCGATCTCGTTGAATGAGTACCTGTAGATCGGCCCACCGATCGCAGCGGCAATCGTCTTACCCACCAAGACCAACCCGGTGAAGATCATCCCAAGCCGGACCGTTTCTAGATCGAAGAAGGCACTTGGGTCGATGCTGAGCCCGATCGACACCAGGAAAGCGGGGACGAACACGGTGGAACCCACGAAGTCGATACGGCTCATCAACTCGGAGCCGGCAGGAACCAACCGATTGAGGCCCAAGCCCGCGAGGAAGGCTCCGATGATCCCTTCCACACCGGCGGCAACCGCCATCGAAGCGCCTGCCGCCATGACCACCAAGGAGAAGAGGAATCGTTGGGTGCGGGAGTGGCCCACTTTGACGAAAAACCAAGTGCCGACCCGCGGCAGCAGCCAAAGCGTGAACCCGATCAAGAGAGGTATAGCGAGCCAGAGCGGAAGAGGTGACTCCGCCCCTGTGACGACTTCCGCACCACCATCATCAAACGGCGAAACTTCGATGAACGCGGTCGAGGTGGCGACAGCCAGGACGAGAAGTGAAAGCATGTCGGCGACCACGCCAGCAGAGACCGCACTCACCACCGCTCGGTTATCGGCCAGACCGGCCGCTCTTGCATCGGGGTACGCCACCAGGGTGTTCGAGGCCCACATCGCTCCGACGAGCAAAGCGGCCATTACGCCAAGATCCAGTAGGGAAACCCCGACCCAAACACTCAGGAAAAAAGGGACACCGAAGCCGAGCAACCCAAAGGCGACGGCGGAACTCCGGCTCGCCAAGAATGCCTTCAAGTTGAACGAGAGGCCAGCGAGGAACATCAGGTAGATGATCCCCACCTTCCCGAGGTCTTCAACGAGCCCTACCCGCCCCAACCACCCCAGCATGAACGGTCCGAAAATCATGCCAAAAAAGATGAGGCCGAGGAGGCCCGGAATCCGGAAGCGCTCAGCCATCATCGGCCCTGCCAGGATCACGGTCAGCAGGACGAACAATGTGAATTCGACGGTCCCTACGAGCACAGCCCCATTATTAGCTGATGGTCTTCGTGGGCGACGACGGAACTACTGAAAGGAGTCCATCACATGTCCATTGATGTCAACGTCTCGAACTTCGCTCGAGCGGAGACGGACACGGCGATCAAGAAAATCGTGGATCTTGCCGGAGGCCTCAACAGTTGGATTCACCTTCGGGCGCCAACACCAATCGACCGGCAAGAAGTGATCCGGATGAACTACGACACCCTCTACTCGTCCGCAGTGTTGGATCTTAGCGAACCGGCGACAGTGGTGATGCCCGAGACAGGTGGCCGGTATCAGAGCCTCCACGTGATCAACCAGGACCACTACTCCTTCGCCTACATCGAACCAGGCCGCTACGAGCTGACTCAAGACCTGGTTGGCAGCCGGTATGGCTACCTGATCGTTCGGACGTTCCTAGACCCCCACGATCTCGCGGCTACCAACGCTCTACAAGACGCTCTCAGGATCGAGGGTGGAGGAACGGATCCCCTCGAAAATCCCGACTGGAACATCGATCAAATGACGACCGCACGAGACGCCTTGAACACGTTGGCCAAACTCGGAATGAGCAACGAAGGCGCGTTCGGCACCAAAGAGCAAGTCGACCCCATCACCCATCTCATCATGACCGCAGCCGGATGGGGAGGCTTGCCCCTCAAGAACACGTACGCCGAACTGGGCAGCGTCGCCAACAACAATGGCACGCCCCATGTGGTAACCGCCAAGGATGTGCCGGTCCGTGCGTTCTGGTCAGTAATCGTCTACGACGCCGACGGGTTCATACCAGCCAACCATCTAGGGATATACAGCTACAACAACGTCACCGCAGATCCCAACCCTGACGGGTCGATCACCATCAACTTCGGCGGCGACCCAAACCAGATCAACCACATACCCATCGCTGACGGCTGGAACTACGCCATCCGCATGTACGAACCAGAACCCGAGATCCTCGACGGAACCTGGAGCTTCCCCAAGATCATCCCAGCTCAATAACCCAACCAAGACACTCTGCCTGCCACTTCGAGGCTTCCCGCAACCCAACCGTGATCACTCAACGATCCTCAATGTGGTTCCAGCCTGCGGATGCATCAGTGCCGACTGGTGTGGGAGACGCGGAGTTAGGGGCTTGCTCGCGGCGAGTGCGCCGCGGCGCTGCCGCGAGGACGAGCCTGGGCGGGTTGCTCTGGCGAATCAGGAACCCGTAGGGTCTTTGATATGGCGAATCCGATCCTTACCCGTCAGTTCGGTGAATCAACTGCGGAGGATCTACGACCTCCTCCGCCCGCAAGTCCTCAAGCATCCGCCGGGAATTCTTCGTGGAACGTGATGACGAAGACCTCGGTGACACTTGCCACGCTCTTCCTGCTAGCTCTGGTCGCCATGGGGGCAATACTCGGATGGCAGAACGCCGACTGGGTTGTGGGCTGGTGGTGGTTGATCTTGCCTAGCCTGATCGCTCTGGTTGTCGTCGCCATCTTCGTCCCGAGATTGGCGCTGGCTGCTGGAGTCATCTACTCGGTGGCGTCGGGTGCGCTATTGGGGGCACTGTCCAAAGAGTTCGAGGCTCTCTACGACGGGATTGTGTTCCTGGCTCTCACGGCCACGGTTGTCGTGTTCGTGGTGGCGCTTCTTCTGTACTTGACGGGAGTGATCAAGGTCACACAACGGCTGCGGGCGACGGTGCTGGTTGCAGCCTGTGGCGTCACCCTGTTCTATCTCACTACGTTGGTGATGTCGTGGTTCGGATTGGACGTGCCACTGGTGACAGGCGCCGGACCAGGGGCGATCGCGTTCAGCCTGTTGGTCATCCTCATCGTATCCCTCGGCTTGATGTTGGACTTCGACACGATCGAGCGGGGAATCGCTACCGGTGCACCTCGGAGGTTGTCCGAGTTCGCCGCGTTCGGGTTGATCACCTCCATCGTGTGGGTGTACATCGAGATCCTGCGGCTCCTTGCGATACTGGCTTGGCGATCCATATGACAAACACGTGATGGTCCGCTCCATGACCGGCGGCACTACGTACGTGGGCCTGCCTTGCGACACCCAATAGCGAACCTCACCCAAGCGGCCACGCAATCGTCCGCATCATCAGGGAGAACGCTGTCGGAACGACAACCGGCTGTGGGCCCGGCTGGATTTGAACCTGCAACCTCTTGGGTGTCGACCAAGCCATCCAGGAAGCGAATACCCGTGTATTCATTGGGTGTTTCGATTCTCACCCACCCAAGGTGTTCACACGACAGTTCGGGCAACTGCTCCGGGGCGACGCGGGTGTAGATCCTCGCTCGCTCAACAATCATGAGCCCCCTCGAGCTCTTCGAGCACACTCCGTCGCGACTCGACGGGCCGGCCTGTCTGTCGTTTCACACCGTGACGATCAAGAAGGACGACATGGCCGCCAACGAGAACCGGACCTACCTCGGCACTGTCATCTTCGACGGCCACCACGCCACGTTCACTCCTGACCGCCAAACGCCGACCATCAACTTCCGGCCCGGCCTGCGTGGGAACATCGCGATGATCCGACTGATGCGAGCACTGAACCGTCGTCTCGAGAGCGCCGTCGCCCGGCACAGCCAGCCGATCCCCCAGATCAACATCCCGCGGTCGTAGCCAGGCGCAAGAGCCAACGTCGGAGCTCGCGCCCCCCCACCTGGGCTCCCGAATCCGCATCAACGAGTTTCGCCACCCCAAAGCCAATCGTGCCAAGGGCAGTTCGGACCCAGGCCAGGAATGTCCGTTCGTTAGCCAAGTGATCCCGAGCACGGCTGCCGACGTTTGCGCGTTGACTAGGCATACAGCAGGCGAATGTACCACCGACCTCCGATAGGACGTCGGCCCCCGGGGCTCGCCGCACCTGGCGAGGTGTCCGGTTGAAGCCAAGAACTCAGCGTGGCACACGAGAGCAGCGCAAGTGCAAATCGCCGAGGTTCGCCGACGTAAGAGCGCGCGAGAAAGCACCTCGTAGGAAATGAGGTGCTCTGGAAGGGCGTCTTGTGGGCTGCCTGTGGGGCGCCAGACTCCGGGCATCGACTACGACGGTGAGCCGGACGCGATCAGAAATCGCCCTGACCAGGGCGTTCGGTGGAGCTGGGGGGATTTGAACCCCCGACCCCCTCGTTGCGAAAGATGCGGTCAAAACCCTCTGAGCTGGGACTTTCGACCTTCTTGTTTGTCTTGTGGGACAGTTGTGGGCAAAGCCGGGTGAGACCCTGGGAGTTCTAGTTAGAACGTGTAAGGCGGAGCATTAGCTCGCTACGACGTCGAGCACCGGACGTCGAGAGGCAGTCTCTCTGTACTCCCCAGGTGTCATCCCAAACTCTCGCTTGAACGCCTTGGAGAATGACGAATCGGTGTCATACCCACATTCGGCGGCGATAGATGCGATGCTTCGTTGCGTCGTAGCGAGGAACCCCGCACCTAGGGCAATGCGTAGTCGGGTGACGTATTTCATCGGTGACTCTCCGATCAGTTCTCGGAATCGTTCGCTGAAAGCAGAGCGTGACATTCCGACCCGGTAGGCGAGTTGACCCACTGACCAGTCGCTGGCCAGGTCCGCATTGATGAGGTGTACGGCCTCAGCGACGGCGGGGTCGGTTAGTGATGGAGTCACGTCGACCAAACCGGTTCTAGCGGTTTCGGCGAGGAATGAACGGAGCGCCTGAGTGAGGAAGACGTCGGCAAGCTTGGCGAATATCGCCTTTGCCCCTGGGAGGGATTGGTCGGCCTCATCCTGGAGCATCGCAAACACGGCCTCGACCCATGATCCGGCTCTCTCGCTGCGGGCATCGACATGGATGACATCGGGCAGTGAGGCCATGAGGTAGTCGGGAGCGGTTTCATGGAGTGCGAACCCGCCGCACAGAAGACGGGTGAGATTCCCTTCGCCGCCGTAGTTCATCCGACCTCCCGAGTCGACCGGATGGTCGATCAGAATCCGATCCAACGCCTCGACCCGAGAGGCGGGGTCGTCCCGCATCGAGTGCATGTGACCGCGAGGAAGAATCACGAGGTCACCAGCCTGAAGCCACCGAGGGTCGTGAGCATCGATCATCAGCCATGCCGCGCCGTCGAGCACAAGATGGAACTTGGCGACATTTCGCCCCTCCACTCGGAAACCCCAAGGAGACCCCAACTCGGAAAGGCAATAAACGGCACTTCGTACCTGGATCTTCGACAACAGGTCGGTGACCGCATCTCCTGGATGTGTGTTGAGTTGTCTCATTCTGGACGATCAGACAAGAACATTGTCGCTTCGACCATAGCCAGACTCCGCCGTGGGCGGCAAGGTCGGTGAAAGCTCAGAAAGGAGTAGCTATGACCGCCACCGAGATAGTGGATGCATACCGCAAGGCAGTTGACGACAAGGATTTCGAAACAGCCCGGGGACATCTGGCCGACGACGTCGATTTCTACGGCCCGATCGACACCTTTGACAAAGCCGACGATTACATAGAAGCAATCAAAGGTCTTTCCCAGGTCGTGAAGGGAACGGAAACCCGGAAAGTCTTCGTCGACGCCGAGGACGTGTGCGTGATCTACGACCTACAGACCGTCACGCCTGCCAGCGCCGCACCGGTGGCCGAGTGGTACCACGTCGAGAACGGCACGATCTCGATGATCCGTGTCTTCTTCGACGCCCGACCCTTCGTTCCTCAGGCCCAGTGATGGCGACTATTAGACGCCAACAAACCATCGCCGCGCCGATCGCCGTGGTGTTCGCGACAATCTCCAACCTCGAGACCTTCCAAGAGTGGAACCCGACCATAAAGACCGCCAGGAAACTGTCAGACGGACCCATCGGTGAAGGAGCCGAGTTCGAATTCCAGATTCGGGGCATTGGACGCACCGTGCAACGACTCGAAGACTTCGTTCCCAACGAAAGAGTTCGCCTGGTTCCTCAGAACGGTCCGATCACCGGCGGGCACCTTTTTGTCCTGTCCAGCCGTGGCGACAGCACCCTCGTTGACCACGAACTGGTCATGAACCCGAAAGGGCCCTTCAAGCTTCTCTCACCGCTCATGGCCAAGATGGGTGAGAAGAACCTGCACGACACAGCCGAAGCGCTCCAGACCTACCTTGAGCGGTAAGTCCGATCCCGATGCCCGACACTCCCGTGAAAGAGAGCCAGTTTCGCACTCGGGGTGAACGCGTTCACAGGAACCGATTTAGCCAATTCGAATCTCCGATCGACTAGGAGGTAGCGAGGTGCGTACCCGCGACCGAGCTCGTGGGGCGCCTGTGGGCCGGCAATACTCGACTAGCGTTCGAATCGCTCATTGGGGACTGGCAAGAAAACCTCCATGACCAGGGCTTTCAGTGGAGCTGACGGGATTTGAACCCGTGACCCCTTCGTTGCGAAAGATGCGGTCAAAACGCTGTGACCAGGGGTTATGAGGCCTATTCGAGGGTTTGTGGGGTCGCCGTGGGCCGAGCGACGTGAGACCTCGCGAGACATCGTGAAACAAGAGACTCGTCTATCGTTCGAGCAGCAGCGCCTTGAGTACTTCCGTGAGCCATGCCGAATGTCGGTCGAAACTCCAACCGGCATCGAGTGACTTGATGACCAGCTCTGGGGCCGCCGCCAGCCAAACATCGTGGGCGAGCTCGTCCCGAGACTTGTCATCTCTGAGGTGTCCACGGCTCTCCAGAGCGTCAAGCAGATAGGTCTGATCCTGCTTCCGATGCTCCTCCTGCGCTGCGAGCCGGTTGGCAACCTCCGAGTCCACTGCTGCCGCTTCCATGACCACTCGGAGCAGCGGCAGGGCTCTCGCCGCCACCTCCTGATTGATAGAGCAGAACTCGGAGATGATCGCCTCAGGCTCAGTCATCTCTGTGACCTCGCGGTGTCGCTCAGCTAACTCTTCGCTGCCTTCGCCCAGCACCCGCTCTCTGAAGAGATCGAGAAGTAAACCCGACTTGGTTTCGAACAGGTTGTAGACGGTCTTCTCGGCCACACCGGCCCTTTTCGCGATGGCGGCGACCGGAGTGCCCGCGTAGCCGTTAGAGAGAAACAGTTCTTCGGCAGCCTCTCGAACGACTTCCCGTCCTCGTTCCCGCTGTATCGATCGAAGCGACATCGTTCTCCATCATAAGGCCGCAAACCTACTTTACACTGTTGCTAAAAATTGTATAGTACCACTATAACTGAGAGGAGACAGCATGGCTCAAACCCATACCGAGAACTCGACCACCGCGACCGAATCATGGAGAGGCTGGCGCCGCAGTGTCTTCTACGCGATCGTCACGGTGCTACTCGTGGGAGTGGGGATCGTCTTCTGGAAAGTCAACCTGTTCCCGATACTGGCCTGGCTACCCGAGGAATTTCTCAACGACTTCTATGCATCACAGCTCGAGTTCGATCACATAACTCACGGAGACTTCGGGCCTCACGTCATTCACTATCTCGCGATCTCAGCCACGCACTGGTCGCTGATGATCGGGTTGGCGTTGCAGTACAGGAACCCGCTCTCAAAGGTTGCGCCGATGTGGCAAGTCACGGGTGGAATGACAGTGGTCACACTGACATACCCGTTCGCTGACGTCTCCCGAATCCCACCACCTGTGTTTGCCATCATCGCCCTGGCCGTCGTCGCCGGATTGCTCCATCCCGCGCGCATTTTCAAGACGGCACCGAAGTTTCGTGACAGGCCGATGTGGGGCTTAGCGCTGGCGGCAGCGGTACCGGTTGTGTTCATGATCGTCGACCAACTCGGGCTGCAGGCATCAGGCGTTGAGGCTGACCCCCACTGGCAAGGTCTGCACTACAACTTCATGGGTGAATTCGGACTCATCTTCCTGCTGGTACTGACACTTGGTGCGAGCTCCTTGCCGGGCTGGCGTTACTCGGTGTGGACCGGAACCTTCCTCGCTGCGCTGATGGGCATGGGCTTCGTCGTCTACCCGGATATGTCATCCAGCCAGGGACTCCTCTGGGGGCTGGCTCTAGTCGGTTTCGCTGGTCTCTGGATCACCCTGGGTGAAAGGCGATATCGCACTGCGGTCGGAGTTCGAGGGTGACAATGGGAACTGGCCGCGCCGTTGCCGTCGGTGCGGGCCTCGGCTTGGCTTGGGCGGTCTCATTTCGGGCCTGGATGACCCATCTCCAGTTCGACTTCTTCAAGTCTTGGCCCGTCTACACCTGGAAAGGAACCTTCCTTTCGGTTGTGCTTCCTGCTGTGTTGGTGGGAGCACTACTCGGCTACGACTGGCAGCGACGCCGGCAAGACCAACCACGAATTCCGCTTGCCGTCTGGTCGCCGATGCTGATGGCCATCATTCCAGCACTCCTCGCTGAAGACTTCATCGGCACCCTCCTCGAAAACGGGATGGGGAGTGGAGCCATCGCCATCGTCTTGATCGGGATGGGTGGCGGCTTCGCAATCTCGGGGCGGGGACTGGCTTGGCTCCGACTAGCGGTTGGATTGATCTTCGTCAGCGTCCTCACGGTCATGGCTGTCGGCTTCTACTTCTGGGATCGTTCCATTTCAGCATCCGGAGGATTCGGGGCTGTGTACCTGGTGGTCCTGCTCGTGTCGCTATCGATCGCTTTCTCAGTTCCGATGACGGAACTGCAGGCGATCGGCCACCCCTACCGCGACGCCATAGAGGTGCCCTCAAGGATCTCGTGATCGTTCCACTTCTCAGCGACTTCGGGGCGAAGGAGAAGCTGACTCAGCGATCGGTAGAGCCAGAGCTTGTAGTCGCCTACTTCCCAACCGCGTTCCTCGACCAACAGCCGATAAGTCTCGATGCTGTTAATTGCGAAGGAGACGTCTGCGGCGGCTGCAGGTGTGAGGTCTTCCTTGAGGTCACCAGTAGCCGCCACCGCTTCCATCTGAGAGTGGATCGATTTCCATCTGGAGGACATCAGGAGTTCCCAGGCCTCTGCGATGTCTGGCTCGGTCGCCATGGCCGCGACCACCGTGGGGTAGATCGGGGCAAATCGCCGGTAGATATCGGCGCCGTTTTCGCACGCCAGGGCCAGGGTCCTTCGCCCGTCGGATGCGTTGAGGGCTTCGTCCACCCAATCTCGACTCGCTGTGTCGGTGGGCTCATCGGTTCTGCCGGCCATGAACATGAAGAGCTCTCCGAGGAGACGAGCCTTCGTATTGAAGACGTAGTACACCGTCTGTACAGCAACTCCAGCCTCGTCGGCGATGGCTTCGACGGTGGTCCCCGCATACCCGTGCTCGGAGAAGAGACGGCGGGCCGCCTGCAGGATCGACCTTCTCGTGGCGGCGGCTTTCTCTTTTCTCGTTGTCGTCTCTTTGGCGATGGTGTCTCGTCTCCCGATCCGGACTATCAGGACATCTTGGTCGGTGTCAGCGGTGCTGCCTCATCAGACATGTTCGACACTTCCATCAATGCGGCAACCGACATCGCGACCAGGAACCCCTGTGCTCCCACTAGAGGCCATGCCGCCCACCCACTTGCGATGAACACGGGCGTCACCACCAGCACTGGCCAGAGCCCTGCAGCCAGTATTGAGTATCGGCGCCAACCGATCCATTTCCGTTCTCGGACTGCCTTGACTCCGGCAACGATCAGTCCCGCGCCAGATACGAGGGCTGCTGCTCCAAGCACTCCGGTCACGACGACACCTGCGGTCGAATCAACAGGAGACTCGCGAAACAGAATGTACGCCAGCTCAGCAGGGACCATCACTCCAAACGCGATTGCAGAGGTCGCCAAGGCACCGACTGCCGTCCCATTGGTTGCGTCGGAGTGACGAACACCCCAAGTTCCCGCTACCGCACCTGCGTGTACTACAGCCAGGACACAAGCCGTCCACCACACCTCTTCTGCCGCAGCCGGATAGCTGAGCTGGGTATCGGCCACCCGTGGTCCAACGACCATGTCTTTCAGGCCAAGGATCAGGCCGAGAGCTCCTCCAATCACCCCGAACCAACTCAGACGTTTCACCAACATTCGACGCAGCATGATCGATCCTCCTTTGCTAGAGTGAGCCACTAGTGACGAACTATAGTACCGACTCTGGAAGCCGTCCGAAGAATGTCAAGACGGTTCACAGCGGGACGATGCCCAGGGTTCGCGCCGTTGCCATCGGCGCCGCTGTTGGTCTAGCTTGGGCACTCGCTCTGCGCTCCTGGATGACTCACCTGGCCATTCAGTTCAACGATTGGCCGAGATTCACCTGGGAAGGCACGTTTTTGGCCGTGCTCCTGCCCGCGGCTGTTGTGGGAGCGTTGATCGGCTGGAACAGTGCGACCGGGGTCGGGAATAGCCGTGGTCGGCGGTGGGTGATGTGGTCTCCCGTGCTCCTGGCTGTGGGACCGGCACTCCTCGCGGACGATTTCGTAGGAACGCTCATGGACACAGGTGAAGGCAGTGGGGCCCTGGGTGTCGTCATCATCGGCATCTGCGGTGGGTTTGCGATCTCGGACCGCGGTCGCCCCTGGCTGCGCTGGACCAACGGACTCATCGCTGTGGGGGTCACCGGCGTCATGACCTACATCTTCTACTTCGCCGAACCGCCGTTCACGAGCAGCGACGCCTTTGGAGCCCTATTGCTAGTGATGCTGATGCTTGGGCTCGCCTTGGGTTGCTCGGTTCCGAGGCGGGAGTGGGGGCCAACCGGCAAACCCGTTGAGAGCGTCCACCTGGAGACACGATGAGCTTCGGCCTCCTTCGAAGTGCGTTGTCCCAACCCACAAGGGGCGGTGCAATCTCCGGGGCGGCGGCAGTGACGACGCTGGCCATCGGAGGCTCTTTGGCAACCTTCTTTCTGTCGTCCGCTCTGTGGCTCTCTCGTATGGGCTTTGCGACTCCGGGCGGTTCTGGCGGTCGCCCTTGGACCGTGTGGTTCGTGACTGTAAGCCTTCTACTTGTTCTCCTTCCGCCCTTCCCGGGAGGGTGGGTGTGGGGCTGGGGGCTTGCACGCATGTTTGACCGTCCGACGCGATCTGCGGCCAAAACCGGGGCGTTGGCATTCGGGGGAATGGTATGGCTGACTGCCGCCCCCACCGATCTCACACAACTGTGGCTCGATGGCCTCCCCGCATGGATGCCCTGGGACGTCCATGGCTACTTCACGGTCGTCTTCATGGTCGAAGTAGCGGTTGTAGGCGGCGTCGCCGCCTGGCGTCTCGCCAAGCGACTCGGCTCCGGACGCTGGAGTTTCTCGGTTGGCGTCTGGACCGGAACGGCGGCCGCCCTCGGGTTTCTCATCGGCTCGGTCGTGGCTGCCGCTGTCGGCTTCCGGATCTACCCGTGGGTGAGACTGTCGATGGTCTGGGCGTTTCTTACCGCACTCCCGTTTTCAACCGTGGCTGCGGGTGCCGTGCTCGGTGCTTTGCTGCACCAGTCTCTACGCATGGATACAGATGAACGCGAATTCGTGGCCCGGCTCTGAGACATCGGACGTGGGCTCTATCAATCTCTCCCAGACGTCGACCTTGCGGCCATCCGAACTCGACCGAGCCACCAATCTTGAGTCCAGCTCGGGAGTCCTCGACTTTGGTCGTTTGAAGTCAGAGAACCAGCCTTGTGGGGCGCCTGTGGACCGCCAGATCTCGCCGATCACCAATATCGGTGGTGAAGAGCGATCGCGAATCGCCCTGACCAGGGGATTCGGTGGAGCTGATCGGATTTGAACCGACGACCCCCTCGTTGCGAAAGATGCGGTCAAACCTCTCTGACCAGGGGAAACGCGCCGGTTGTGGTCCTTTGTGGGGCGGCTGTGGGCCGAGCGACATGAGAGGTCGCGAGACGTGGTGAGATGAGGCAGCCAGTTGCTTCCGATTTTGTCGTCGTGGGCGCAGGTCGCTCTGCCATGTCCGACCGCCGCTAGGACGGTCGGATGTTCTGATTCATGTGAAAAACGTTGTTGGGGTCGTACCGATCCTTGAGCGTCACGAGACGCTCGTAAGTGTCGGCACCGTAGGCAGAGCGCACGGCGTCATCCGTCTCATTGGCGAGGAAGTTGAGATACGGATCGCCTGCCCCGACCAGCTGGAGATCATCCCAGGTGTCCCTCACCCAACTCACATGGTCGCTTCTCGGCTCGCCTTCGTCCCACTGGCCGATCACATTGAATACAAAGGGCTTGGTTCGATGCGGAAACGCGGTGGCCGAGTCGTCCACTCGACGTACCGCACCACCTAGATGATGCAGATGGAACGTGGAGTGCGGATTCAGGTTCTCAAGACTCCGACAACGTTCGACGATCGTCCCGATGACTTCCACAGAGAGCGTGTCGAGGTACGCCGTCTTCCAGTAGTTATGCGACCCGTATGGGGCCGAATTGTCGAACATGGACTGCAGAGCCAGATAAGGCATTGGGCCGACGATGTCGACTTCAGCCGCGGTGAAGTCTCGTAGCGGTTTGAGAGACGCCTCTGCCTGGCCTTGATCGCCTATGTGGCAGCAAGCGACAGCCACCATTGGGCTGCCAACCAGCTCGGAGGGAACAAATGGCGCCGGAGGAGCAGTGAGGAAAACCACCATCGTTGTCAAGTCATCGGGAAGGTTCTCAACCCAATTCGAGTAGAACGACAGAAGATCCTCCGCCTTGTCGGCGCCATACATGATCACCCCTCCGTAGATGATTGGACCCACCTCGTGAAGCTCGTACTCGAACTCGGTCACGACGCCGAAGTTCCCGCCACCTCCGCGAAGCCCCCAGAGAAGCTCGCTGTTCTCCTCTTCATCGGCTCGAACGAACTGTCCATCTGCAGTGACCACATCTGCTCCGATGAGGTTGTCAACGGCTAGACCGTGGCGCCGCATCAGCCAGCCGATGCCGCCACCCAGAGTGAAGCCGGCGATTCCAGTGGAAGTCACCAGACCCCCGGTCGTTGCCAATCCAAACGCCTGCGTCTCGTGGTCCAGCTCGCCCCACAAGACACCGCCCTGAGCTCGGGCCCGTTTCGACTTCGGGTCTACGCGAATGCCTTTCATTGGCGACAGGTCGATCACAAGTCCGCCGTCCACCGTTGCGAAGCCGGCGACGTTGTGGCCACCACCACGGATGGCGATGTCAAGATCTTCGCTCCTTGCGAACTTGATGGCCTCGGTTACGTCAGCCGCCCCAACGCAACGAACGATCAATGCGGGATGTCTGTCGATATCCCCGTTCCACACAGTCCGGGCTTCTTCGTAGACGGCATCTTCGGGCGTCACCACCCATCCCCGGATCGCCTCTCGGAGCTCTTGTACGGTCGCATCGCCGAGTCTGGAGATTTGGGTGGTAGCCATTGAGGTTGCCTTTCAGAGTCCCTCTTCGGGCCGATGTCGGCCCGAATGCATTCCGCCACTTCTACACCCCGGCTCTTTGCGACGGCTTAGCAATGCCTTGCCAAACTTCTGTCGGCCGAACTCACTTGTCCAAAGACGCCCGGAGCGTCAAACACCGGTTCGCCTCATCCTCATGGCCAATTCGCTCGAAGGTCTCCGCGGCCTCGGTCAAACACAGGTAGGCCTCCTCTTTGAGCCCTGCCGCCCGCTGAGCTTCTCCGAGATCGCGCTTAGTGCAGGCGATGTTGAGGCCGAACTCGCCAAAGGCGGCGACCACCGGCAGGGACTCGTTCAGTAGCGACACCGCAGACTCGGCGTCACCGCCAGCCAGAGCCGCTTGGGCTCGCTCGGTTCCGACCAACGCCAGGCCGATGCGGTCGGCTCGTTGCCGACACAACTCTGTGGCCTCCTCGAGATAGCTCGCGGCCTCATCCAATCGTCCGCGATCCGCCAGAACACGGACAATGCTGATGAGGCTGGCAACGACCCCTCGCAAGTGGCCGATTCGTCTCCTCGAGTTGAGACTTCGCATCAGGTGATGCTCAGCCGCATCGAGGTCTCCGCTCTCGAAATCGAGTTGGCCCCGCCACGACAACGCAAGAGCCTGACCACTTTCGTCTCCGACTTCCTCGTAATGTCGAAGGGCTGCGTCCAGCAACGAGGCGACCTGATCTAACCGCCCAGACAGCCTCTCGATGTTCGCCCTAGCCACAGCCACGGAGGCGCTGGCATGACGGCCGATTCCGTCTTCCAGAGAAACGAATGTCTCGCACCACATGTACAAGGTTTCGCCTCTACGTCTGGTCGGAGCCCAAGCACCCAGCGTGTAGATGTCGAAGACACCAGGAGTCTCGAGGGTCGAGAGGAGCGTCTCGGCTCGATCGAGAAATGCTCCAGCTTCGTCATAGTCGAGTCGGAATGTGGCGAGCATGGCCAGGCAGAGATATGCGGAGACCTCGAGCGCATCATCATCAACGCCACGCGCCAGGTCACGGGCTTGTTTGAACAAGGCACCCGCGATCTCGAATTCGTCGCGATCGAATGGTCCTATCGCTGCGAGTAGCAGTGCCCGGCCAACCCGCGAATCGTCTGCCAGGGCCGTCGCCTCTGCGGCGCTCAGAGCGGCGAAACGCTCCATCTCCTCGAATCCCTTCCATCGAAAGGCAACCGCGGAGGCTGCCAACAGCAGGTCTGCCCGATCAGCCGACGGTCCAGATGCGTGCTCGAGTACACGCTCGATCAACTCGAGCCCTTCACCTAGATGGGCCAGCCAGAGCCAATAGGGCCACAGTCGCGACGCGAGACGAACGGCAAGGCTGGGACTCGTGGCCAAGAGATGGTCGACTGCAGGGCCAAGTTCATCGCGTACCGCCGAGAGACGCGCGACCAGTTCAGCGCGGTCCGACGCATCGGTCATCCCGCCGGATTCTGACAATCGGAGCAACCACTCGGCGTGGGAGTCCCTCGTTTCTCGGAGAGCACCCTGGTGTCGCAAGGAGTCGAGGCCGTACTCTCTCATCGTCTCGAGAAGGCGATAGCGGAACTGTCCGTCGGCCGTGATAGCGACCATCGACTTCTCGGCCAGACGACTGAGAAGAGAGGCAATCTCACCCTGGATGTCCGACTGCGCTATCGACTGGGCTGCCTCCAGATCAAATGGACCGTTGAACACCGACAGCCTCAGAAACA
This sequence comes from Acidimicrobiia bacterium, assembly GCA_965216725.1. Taxonomy (GTDB): domain Bacteria; phylum Actinomycetota; class Acidimicrobiia; order Spongiisociales; family ZC4RG35; genus JACZUI01. The sequence continues at coordinate 18,127 of CBDCGI010000005.1, forward strand.
AAGACTGCTCCGGTTCTGAAAGCAGATCGAAACTCCAATCGACGGTGGCCTTGAGGGTCCGCTGGCGACTCAAGGCAGTTCGCGCCCCGTCTACCAAAAGCCCCAAACGGTCATCGAGATTCTTCGCAACGTCGGCGACTGACAAGGTAGGAACGCGTGCCGCAGCCAGTTCGAGCGCCAAAGGCATACCATCGAGCCGGAAACACACCTGAGCAACCTCGGTCATGTTTTCTTCGCTGACTTCGAAGTCTGGTTGCACGGCCTGGACCCGCTCACGAAACAACGTGATCGCGTCGAACCGATACATCTCGTCTGCGGGCGGCAGGTCAGTCGGGTCGGGTACGCGCAACGACGAGACTCTGCGAACTATCTCTCCCGGAACTCGGATCGGCTCTCGACTCGTGGCGAGCACAGTCAATCCGGGACAGCTCTCCAGGAGGTTTGCCATGGCTACGGCCACGCCATCAGCAACGTGTTCGCAATTGTCCAATATCAGAAGCACTTCGTCCTCGGCGATTCGGTCGGCGACAGCCTCGACGGCGGTTCTATCAGGCCCGCGGCGAACGTCCAGAGCCCTCATCAGCTCCGCGGACACCTCATCTGCCCGTGCCACCGGGGCAAGTTCGACGAGGAACACACCACCACTGAAGTCGTCGAGATGCCTTCGGCCCGCTTCAACGGCCAGCCGAGTCTTTCCGCATCCTCCGGGACCGACCAGTGTCACCGTCCGACCACTAGACAGCGCCTCTCCGAGTTCGCGCAGCTCCTTCTCTCGCCCGACGAAACTCGACAAGGGAGCACCGATATTCGTCGCAGGTCGCGACCTGGAAGACGCTCCCGGCTCGACCGGTAACAAGCGGCCCATCGCGATTTCGTCACGAAGACTCTGCGACGTCTTGTCGGGTGCAACGCCCAATTCGTCTTGCAGGACCCGCTCCAGCACGTCGTACTGACGCGCAGCAGCGCTCCTTTCGCCCGCCTTGGCGTAGAGCCGCATCAGCTCTCGATGAGCTGACTCGTTGGTCGGATCCTCCACCAGGATCTGGCGCAAGAGGTCCGCCGCCGCGTTCGCCTCACCAGAGTCTTCGAGCGCGTTGGCCAGCCCACGCATGAGGTCCAGATTCAAGCGGTGAAGGATCTCCCGTCGCCCAATTGCCCAATCTGAATATCGATCATCCGGCAGGAGTTCTCCTGGGTAGAGATTCAGAGCGGTCTCGTAGTCCAATCTTGTCTGACTAACCAGCGCGTGACGCGCCGCAGACTCGAACTCCTCGACGTCCACCGAGAGCCCTCCGCCAGGGCACAAGACCAACGTCTCCGCCTCCAAGGACAGAAGGGCACGCCCGTCGCCACCCGCCGAATCGATCGCCCGTCGGGCGGCATGCAGAACCTGATACAGATTGTTGGCTGCTGCATCCATATCCCTATCGGGCCACAGAAGATCAAGAACTTCGTCGCGCTGCTTTCGCCAACCACGCGAAAGGGCAAGCAGTTTGATTAGATCCCTGGCCTTGCTCAGACGCCACACCGATGGCTCGACGGATCGGTCGCCAACCCAGACTTGGAAGTCGCCGAGAAGCACAACACGGAGTTGGCTGTTGTGACCCATTTGGAGGACCCTATTTTGTCGGCTGCCACCGAGCCGAGGGATTGCGAGAGCACCTCGCAGAAAATGAGGGGGTCACGGCACGAATCTTGTGGGCCCTCTGTGGAGCGCGAGAATCAACCAGCGCCTCAATCGGCTCGTCGGACGCGGTCAGAAATCGCCCTGACCAGAGTGTTTAGTGGAGCTGACGGGATTTGAACCCGTGACCCCCTCGTTGCGAAAGATGCGGTCATAGCCCTCTGACCAGGGGGAACGATCTGCAATTGCGGCGTTGTGGGGCGGCTGTGGGCCGAGCGACGTGAGATCACGTGAGACGCCGGGCATGCAACAAGATCGAAGAATGGCACACCCAACCGCAACTCTCCTATCGCCAGCGGCACACGCCACCTCGCCGGTCGTGACACGGGAAAGTCCACTCAGCATGGTGTTGGGGCGAGCACTGGCCATAGAATCTCTGACTCGTCTGGAGGGATACCACCGTCACTCTGAAACCGAGAACAATCTTCGTTGACGAGAGTGGCGTGGGTGGTCAAGGACCCTTCATCGTCGTCGGCGCTCTCAAGTTCGCTAGGGACTACGGCTTGGTCACAAACGAACTTGTCACCTTGCGTGACAAGGCCAACTGGAGATCCGAAGCCCACTTTTCCAAGATCAATCGGACCACCGAGCATCTCTACCGGGAGACCATCAAGATTGTCGCCGAATCCGGTGCCCGCTTTAGGTACGTGGTTCACGATCGGCGGCAACCGAACCTCGACTTTGAACGCCATAAGGAACCCTGGAAGCGTGACGCTCAACTGGCGATTCGCCTCCTACGGTCGGCCACATGGACCGGCGAGACAGTCACGTCCATCATCGACTACGTGTCAACGCCGCGCTCGGTTAATTACGAGAACTACATCCACGTAGCTGTAAATCGGCTGCTCGGGGAGGAACAGGTTGTCTCTGTTCTCAGAATGGACTCCAAGACCTGTTGGGGCCTCCAACTCGCTGACATCCTCACTGGAGCGGTAGCGCACCAATACATGCAGTCAGTCAAGTCCGAGGTCAAGGCGACGACGCCAAAAGGGAGGGTCGCTGGGTTCGTCGCCGAGACCTACAACCTTGAGTCACTGATCATGGCTGATTCCAAGAAACTCAAAATGATCGGACTACCAAAGAAGGATTAAGGGTTCACTAAAGGGCACCGACGCTATAGAGTGGACGGTGTCCACGGTGTGAGTCTCCGACTCCTAGCCGTGGCCGAGGTGCGAGCCCCCGGCTCTCAGCCTCGCAGCGCCACACGGCGCAACACATCATTACTCAGGAAGGGGCCTCTCAAACGGGAGGTCCCTTCCTCCTTTATCGGCCAATCTCTTGGTCCGCGGGCGACAGACCCAGATCTTTCGAGCCGGGGATGTCGCTCGAATAGATGGACTGCGGGCCCGGCGTGAGTCAGGAACCACGAAGATCGCGTGAGTGTGTGCAGGGTCAAGGCCTGAGATTGTGGTCAGGAGCAGTTCTGAAGGAATTGCTCGATCGCCGCGTCATCCTCAAACGTCGAAGCCAACTCGGACGCTCGTTTGATTGGTCCCTTGACCTCATTTGGGGCGACCTCATATAGAGCGGCCATCGCCTCTTGCCTGCTCTGGTCCCGCACCGTCTCGTACGTCTGACAGAACACACCGATCTCCTCGACGGTCGCTGGCAACGGAGCCGTGGTCGCAGTGTTGGGAGCGCCAGCACACGCAGCCAACACCACCGCCATCAAGACCATGTGTCGCCTCATGAGGACAGTTTGTGACGCAAGCTCCGGATGATTCGTATCACGAGTGCAAGTCCGGCAATCGCCCAGCAGGCCAACATTCCTTGAATTGCGAACCCCGCCAGAGAGTCGGCCGTCTCGACCGACCAAGGCAGTGCGATCGGGTTTGGAATCGAGCCGACGAGCATCGGATGAAACAGGGCGATTATCCCGAGCGCTGCTGCCACGACGTAGGTGAATCGGACTGCCCAGCGCCAACCTCTCGAAGGGAGGCGGCCGTTGGGGATCGTCATCAAGAAACGAGGAACGATCACTACCAGCAGAAGGATCCACGTAACCGAACCAACTAGCGCCGCGAGCCGACCGCCGGGCAGACTCCCAGGTTCGATCATCGTCCCCCTTACCGCATACGCACCGGCAACCGCACCGACCAAGTCGACTAGTGGACCGAGAATCAGAAGCCATCCGATCTGATTCCCCCACCTGAGCACCAGTAATGCTCCAAGAGCAGCGATTGCAGTCAGCACCACCGGATACGCAAATCCACCGTGATCATCGAATGGGACACATTCCACCTGCCCTGAAGCGACGAGCTCCCCGGCGTCGGAACAGACAGGCTGGCCGCTGTAAACAAGCTGCTCGTAAGCCTCGACGTCGAAGTCACTTGAGCTGACGTAGCTCGGGATCGGTTCATCGGATAGACCGGACTCGAGCACCGTCAGCACCAACCCAAGGGCCAATACCAGAAAGACCAAGCCGTAGATCCGGACTCGCCGTCTGCCGTAGGTAGTCGGCCTGGCATGGGGTTCCACTGTTGTGTTCGAATTCACTCCTTCTCCTCCTTTGGAGACGTCATTCGAACGTAAGGTCCGATCCGGCCAACCGACACATGGCCTACCCCACATCTGATCACCGTGGAGACACCACCCGGCTTTAGGTATGCCAACGGTGTCTCCAACGCCCCGTGGTTGGCATGATTGGGCGATGACCCGGGCCTGGATGGTTTTAGTGGGTGTCCTGATCGCTGCCGTGGCCACGCTCGTCCTCACGCTGGGAACCTCGGACACGCGAGCACCTGTCGTCGCCTTCGAAGATTTCACCTATCAGGAGGCCGAGCGGACCCTGAGCGAGGTTCCACTACTGCTGGCAGACGACCCGGCGCTTGACGTTGAAGACTTGGATGGTCGATACCCGCTCCTGACTGCCATCGAAGGGCCGGAGCCTGCAGGCGTGGCATGGGCAGCCCTCGGCGTTCTGACCGCACTTCTTGGGGTTCTTGCCTGGGTCCGGGCATCCAACCGGTTCGGCTGGTATCTGATGGCGGTTGGAATCGTGGCGGTGGCGTTTGGAATGGCGCGCGCTGTCTCCGATTTCGCAGTCCACAGAAGCCCTACGGAATCGGTCTTCGGATCCCAGGCGGCTTTTGCACTCGCAGACACTCTGTGGATTCCCTTGGGTGTCGTCTTGGGGCCGCTTCTCTTGTTGACGTTTCCCAATGGCCGGCTTGTCTCGACGAGGTGGCGCTGGGTTCCAGGGGTGGCGTTGCTGTCCGGTGCGCTTTTGTTGGTTCAACTGGCTCATCCCCGTCGTTACGACGGACGTGCCCTGGCTCCATACCCAGCTCCGAATCTCGACATCCTCGAGCCTCTCTTCAATCTGGGGATCTACCTATGGATGCTGGCCTTGGCGGTCGCCGGTTTGTCTCTGATAGTGCGGTTCTTCCGATCGGCCGGCTCAGAGCGGGACCAGCTCAAGTGGGTTACGTATGGGCTCGTGGTCTCCCTAGCTCTGCTCGCCTTGTCAGACCTGGCGCAGCGATTCGGCGGTGATCCAGCCATCTGGGGGCCCGTTGCCAGTGCCGGCTTCCTCTTCTTGTTACCCCTCACGTTTCTCTTCTCGATCTTTCGCTACCGACTTTTCTCTATCGACATCGTGATCAACCGCACAGTGCTGTTCGGTGTCCTCTCTCTGCTCGTGGCATTGACATACGTCGCTGCCATCGCAGTGGCTGGATCGCTGGTAGGAGCCGGAAATGTGACGTCAGCTCTCATTGCGATGACCGTCACGGCCTTCGCGTTCGAGCCACTGCGAGTGAGGACCGTGTCCCTCTTCGACCGGCTCGTCTGGAGGAGGCGCTCGGAGCCAGGCGACGCGCTGACCGAAGTATTCACCACAATCGAAGACCGAGACGGAGATGAGGGCATGACGACCGTCGTCGGTGCCGTTGCTGAGGCTACCAATGCCCGCTACGTGGCGCTTTGGATCAACAATGGGGAAGACATTCGGCTGTTGGTGACAGCTCCTTCGGACGTTGAACAGTCGCTGGACGACGGGTGGGACGTCGTCGCACCAGTTGGCGACACCGGAGCTCTCGGGGTCCGCATGTCACCCGGCGACCGGCTCCGGCGACAGGAGAGGAGACTTGTCCACGACCTGGCGGGGCTCGCTGCGCTCCTCCTCAAGAACAACCAGTTGCGGTCAGATTTGGACGGCATAGTCGCTGAGCTCGAAACCAGGCACGGCGAGCTCATAGCCGCCGAAAGACGTCTGCAGGATGTCGTCGATCGGACACGAGCGGATGTGGAGCGCGACCTCCACGACGGGGCACAGGCGAGAGCTGTTGCCCTTGCCTCGGCCATCGGATTGGCCCGGGTCGCCCCCACCTCCACAGACCCGCAGCAACTGGCTTCTCTAATCGAGAACGCAGAAGAGGAGGTCGTTTCCTTCGCAAACGGCCTGTACCCCGCCGCTCTTGGCGCGAGCGGACTCGAAGGAGCGATTCGGGGTCAAGCTCGCCTCCTCCTGCCGGACGCAGTCGTCCAAGTGGAAGCTGACGGGGTACCCCAAGACATCGCGGCAGTTGCGTACCTGGTGGCCAGCGAAGCCATCTTGAACGTGGCCAAGCACGCCGGGTCGTCGCAAAACCCACCAAGGATCAGATGCGCGACGGATGGTTCCGAGCTCAGCATCGTTGTCAGCGACGACGGACCAGGCTTCTCGGTTCCTGCGCGGTCGACTGGCTCAGGGCTCAAAAACATCAGGGAGAGAGTCGAAGCCCTGGAGGGCTCCCTTCGTGTTGACTCGACGCCCGGCTATGGAACCAACCTCCTAGCCACAATCCCTGTGACACCATGACATCCCAGAGCCTTCCCGCCACGGCACGCATATTGATCTCCAGTGCTAGCGGCCTCGTCGCCGTGACAGTCTTCTCTCTCATGGCGCTGCCGTTCGGCTTCGCAGGGCTCACCGAGCCGACACCAGCGCCCATCCTCTTGGGCGCTGCAATTCTGACAACTGTCATGCCACAGGTTCGCAGGTCTATGGGGCGGGTCATTGAACGGAATCCAAGATGGGCGAGCGGCGACTCATATGAGCTCATGGCAGCCGGATCGCGCCTCAAGCCTGAGACCGGGCCCAATGCTGTGCTCAGCGAACTGGCTGAGCTTGCCCGAAGGTCTGCGGCTGGCAGTTCAGCCAAGGTCCAATCCGAAATCGGTGAAGCAGAATCCGGCACTCCCAGCTCAACCGCGTTCCGAACCTCCGTGAACCACCTAGGCCGGGAGATCGCTTCAATAACGGTAACGAGTTCTAGCCCTCTGAAGCCTCAGCAGCGAAAGAGAGTGGAGCAGCTGGCATTGTCAGTCGGAGTGGTTGTAGCCAATGCTGTTGTCATCGGCAGCATCGAGGAGAGAATCTCGGAGTTGGATCGCACCATCGAACTCATCACGATGAGAAGAAGGTCTGTCGTCGAAGCGGAGGCAGCGGAAAGGCAACGGGTCGCCAGCGATGTTGTCGCCGGGACCGAGCCCATGTTTCGACAACTTGAGTCATCCATAGGGGCCGGGGACTTCGGCGACGCCGCAGACACGTGTGACCAGCTCATAGTGTTTCTCCGTGGCTTCTCGACGGCCATGCGGGAGCAATGACGATACGTGTACTGGTAGCGGAGGATGATCTCCTGGTTCGTCGCGGCATCGTCGCCCTCCTAAGCACACAGGACGACATCGAAATCGTCGCCACAGCCGAAGACCTGGAAACGCTCCTCTCTGCCGTCTCCGAGCACCAGCCAAGTGTCGTGCTCACTGACATCAGGATGCCGCCGAGCCACACCGATGAGGGGATACGAGCCGCCGTCACCCTTGCGGACCGCCATCCAGGTGTGGGTGTTGTTGTCCTGAGCCAGTATGACGACCCCGAGTACGCAGTGAGGCTGCTCGAAGACGGGAGCGAGGGGCGCGGCTACCTCCTCAAAGAGAGGGTCTCGAACGTGGCACATTTGGTGGAAGCCCTCCAAAAAGTGAATCGAGGCGGTTCGTACGTAGACCCCAGGGTGATCGATCGCTTGGTTGACGCGAAGAGGTCTGAGCCATCCGGCATCAAGTGGCTTACTCCGAGGGAAGGTGAAGTCCTCGCCGAGATGGCACAAGGGAGGGACAATGCAACGATCGCGGACACTTTGTCGATCAACATCCGGTCTGTCGAGAAACACATCAACTCGATCTTCGCCAAGCTGGGCCTGACCGAAGAGAGCGGCATCAGCAAGCGAGTCGCTGCCGTTCTCTCCTATCTCAATGCAGCCGACGATGCTCCAGGACACAACAAGGCTGACACCCCCTGACGATCCGAGAAATCTCAAACGCCGGGTCACGGTCCGAAACCCGGTTCTAGGAGCCGCCGCGAGTTCTGAGGGACCAAGCCGAGTTCTCGGAGAGTGATCGGCGTCGCTTGACCGGCAGTCCCGTGGCACGCCTGCCACTTCTGGGCACCAAGAGCTACAGCCCTCGCTCGATCGACTTCGCTCAGGAACCAGCAACTCAGCCTGACCCCCTCGCAGCAAATGAGGGGGTCAGCGATCAGATCTTGTGGGGCGCCTGTGGAGCGCGAGACTCGACCAACGCCCAATTCGGCCGACTGGGAGCCAGTCAGAAACGGTCCTGACCAGGGCAAATGGTGGAGCTGACGGGATTTGAACCCGTGACCCCCTCGTTGCGAACGAAGTGCTCTGCCAGGCTGAGCTACAGCCCCGTGTTTGGGAACGAGAATTGTACCGATGGACTTCGAGATGACCGCATTCGGCGATTCCGCGCGGGGAACGTCCCAAATCTGACCCTCTGCTCCTAAGGAAGCCGGGTTGGGCAGCGGCCGGGCCGTTTCGTGAGCCCCCGCCTAGCTGACGGCGTCTTGCACCAGCGCCTCGACCCGTTTCGCAACCTCGTCGGTCCATTCGACAATGGCGAAGCTCGTCGACCACATGTCGCCTTCGTCCAACCGAGCACTATCGGAGAAACCGAGGGTCGCATAGCGGGCGTCGAATTTCTCAGCAGATTGGAAGAACAAGACCACATCTTTGCCGTCGGCATACGCGGGCATTCCATACCAGGTCTTCGGCAGGAGATGCGGGGCGATTCGAGTGACCGCAGCGTGCACTCGCTCGGCGATATGTCGATCGTTGTCGGGCATCTCGGCGATCGCGTCGAGCGCTGCCTGCAGGTTGTCGGCCTTCTTCCTTCCGCCGCGTTCGGCTTTCAGTTCCTCCGCCCGTTGTCTCATCGCGGCGCGCTCCGTCTCGGTGAAACCCGACTCCTGACGTTCTTCGTTTGCTTGTTGGTTCATGCTGCTCCTATCGAGGCTAAGTGACCTGAGCCCCACGGCCCCAGTTGGCAATTCTGTTTGGCAAATGTCCCATATGTGACGCCGTCCTCCTAAGGACTGCGGGTTTAGGAACCCGAGAGGTCCCGACGCAGCCGCTCTTGGACCACTGTGGCGGTCAGATCGGCACGAGAGCGTTCAACCAAGGACCGTGACACGTCCGTGGTGCGTCGCAGTCCGTGGGTCATGCCGTCGGGATAATCCACCTCGGCCAGCCGGTCAACGATCTCGTCCATCACCTCGAGTATGCGCGCTGCCTCCGTCACCCGGTCGGAGCGGAGCAAGTCGAGCAGTCTTCGACGCATCTCCCCCACCGACTCGCCTAATCCGTGCAAATACGGGACAGGGTCCACACCGAGTTCCCCGAAACCAGGGAGGTCATGGCCTCGGAACAGCGCGGCGGTAAGCCGCGCTTCCGAATACTCCTTGGCCGCGTCGTGCGAATAGCCGGCGTTGGCGATATCCGGATGACCGGCCAACGCCTGTTGCATCGCAACCAGTCGATCGCCCGCCTCAGATATCAACTCATCAGCACGGTCGACCTCGCCGCGATGCAGGGCCCTGATGGCGTTGGCGCAGGCTCTGATGACCTTGCGCGATTCAGTGATGGCGATCTCACGAGCTGAGAAGCGCTCGTCGAGTATGGCCCTGGCTGCTTCGATTGAATCTGGGCTCATCGCCTGGCGGACTAGTTGGCGATGACTCGTATCTGCGGCTCAGCGGACGAAGCCGTCCGCTCGGAGACATGAACCAGCTTCATGCGCTCCCGCTTTCGCTGGTTCATCTGCGAGACGGCAGCAGCGAACAGCACGATGAGGGAATCCAGGAACAGGTGAACCAGCAACCAGGCCCAGGAACCCGAGCTCCAGGCCATGTAGAGCGAACCCAGCGCAAGAACTCCGAGGATGAGAAAAACCCTCCGTCGCCGGCTCCTCATGACATCCCGCTCATTGATCTGCCGGCTGCTGAAAGGGCGACTCTGAACGTCATTCATAACGTGGGTCCAGTTGTCGAATTCCTCCGTGGAATTGATCGGAGCGTCCTTACGCCCAAAGAAACTGGGGAAAAGGTAGATGCCCCACACCCCTGCAATCAACAGGAGGCCGACCAAGATGCTGGCTTCCATTTACCTAAATCACTCCGTCCGAAAATCGAGCGTAGCCGCCGGGGCCGCGCTCAAGCAACGACTTACTCCCTCTCCCAGGCTCCGGACCTTCCCCCACTCTTTCGCAAGAGGCGGATCTTCTCGATCGTGACCTCCCGCTCCACGCTCTTGACCATGTCATAGACCGTGATGGCCGAAATCGAGACGGCAGTAATGGCTTCCATCTCGACGCCAGTGCGACCGTGGGTGCTAACGGTAGCTCGCACCCGAATCCCATGCCCAGTCGACTCGAGATCAACGGCTACCGAGTCGAGCTCGATGGGATGGGCCAGAGGCACCAGCTCCCAGGTTCGCTTCGCTGCTTGGATACCGGCGATGCGCGCCGTGGCGGCCGCGTCACCTTTGCCGAGCCCACCACCCACGAATCGGTCGACCATCTCGGCCGACATTGACACCAGGGCCTCTGCCGTCGCCTCCCGACGTGTCACCTCTTTGTCACCCACATCGACCATGTGGACCTCTCCGGCTTTGTTGAGGTGTGTCAGCTCTGACGATTCACTCATTCATCGCACCTCTTCGGACTCGCCCGACTTGATCAACTCCATTGTCATCGTCTCCCCTTGCTCCACTTTGGACACGCCGACAGGTACCACCGCCAACCCGTCGGCGTATGCGGCAGCCGACAGAACGTTCGATGACTGACCTCCGGACGCCTCCACCACCCAAGAACCGTCTTCACGGCCCACGACCCGCACCCGGAGGAAGACCTGCTTCGCCGGATCGGTCTCGAAATCCTGACCTGCGATTACGCCAATCCGGGGCCTGAAAAGCGATCTCGACCCTGCCATCTTCAGTAGGGCGGGCCGCACCAGCTGTTCGTATGACACGAAGGCCGATACCGGATTGCCGGGTAGGCCGAAGAATGGTGTCCCGCCGAAAACCCCGAACGCGAAAGGCTTCGCCGGCTGAATCGCAACCTTCCAGAACCCCACTTCGCCGCCTCCTTCGAGCAACAGTTTGGTGACGTCGTGATCCCCCATTGATACCCCACCACTGGACACCATGGCGTCGAGATCGGTCCCTCGTTCCAGAGCCGTAGCCAGTTGGGCCGGATCGTCGGGGATTCGGCCTAGATCCACCCCCTGCAAACCTGTCGCTTCGAGCATCGCGGCAATCATCGGACGGTTGGAGTCGCGAATCATCCCAGGCTGTAGGGGGCCACCGTCGATCGCTGCCAGTTCGTCGCCAGTGGACATGTAGCCGACGCGAACCATGCGGTACACGGTCGGCTGATGGATGCCCAGAGTCGCCAGAACACCGATATGGGTCGGACCGAGCCGCGTTCCGACTTCGAGGACCAGATCACCGGCGGTGACGTCGCCACCGGCGGGTCGGACGGCAGTTCCTTCGGAGACCGCTACAAGGATCTCGACTTTGTCCCCGTCTGAATCGGTGTCTTCAACTCTCACCACCGCATCCGCGCCATCGGGCATCGGCGCCCCGGTCATTATCTTCAATGCCTCTCCACGGCCGACCGTCGTCGTTGGAATCATCCCGGCGGCAAGGTCTCCGATCAGCCTCAGAACCGAGCCTGGCTCTGCCACGTCCGCAGAGCGAACCGCGTACCCGTCCATGGCCGAGTTCCGGAAAGGCGGAACATCCTCGGCGGCCAGCAGGTCCTGGGCCAGTATCCGGCCCAAGGCCTCAGCCAAGGGGACATCCTCGGATTCGACAGGAGAAACGAGATCCAAGACCCCTGCCAGGACCTCCTCGATTGGGGTCATCTCGATTCCACTCCTAGTCCTCGGCCCGGCTGTCAAACTCGACGCCGAACTGGTGGCGACCCAGCTCCAGCGAAGCCTGCAAGAGGCCGAGCGGAGTCCCCACGTCTAGGAGATCGTGTTCGGAGACAAATCCGCGGAGACGCCCTCGCTCGCCAAGAATGTGTATTGCATCGGTGAGTTGGATCTCACCGCCTGCCCCTGGTTCCAGACCGCCCAGGATCTCGAACACTTCGGACGTGAACAAGTATCTCCCCACGATCCCGAGATTGCTGGGGGCCGCTTCGACACCAGGTTTTTCGACGGCACCAGCCAGATCGAGATACCCCTCCCGCTCGTCGGAATCGGGTATGACGATCCCGTACTTCGACAAGTACTCCTCACCGAGGCGGCGAACACACACAACCGACGTGTCACCGTCTCTACTTCCCGAAGCAAGCTGGGACAGAACATCTGCTCCTGGGCGAACGATCATGTCAGCGAGCAGACAGAAGAAGGGACGATCGCCCACCATGTGCATTGCCTCGTTGACGGCATGACCCAGGCCCAGTGGCTCCTCCTGGACGACTGGCCTCAGCCCAACGTCGTCCAAACCGGGCAGCGGCCCTTCGAGGCTGAAGTGCTGGGCAACCAGGTGACCGGCGTCGAGGTCGACCACGACAATGGCCTCCTTGGCGCCGGCACGAGCCGCCTCTTCGACCGCATACTGGATCGCGGGACGGTCGACGACCGTCAGCAGCGCTTTGGGCACCACCCGCGTCGCCGGACGCATCCGAGTGCCCCGTCCCGCCGCCGGGATCACCGCAACGTCAATACTCATGTGGAAACCTTTTCCTCCGTTCCGCTGACCATCCGCCTGATGTTCCCCCTGTGCCGCCACACCACGAGCACGAGCATCAATCCCGTCCAAAGAAGGCTCAGGCCGGCCACACCCTGCCACACCAGAAGAGGGATCGTCATGATGACGACCACCATCGAGCCGACCGAGGCGGTCTTAGTCACCACTACCACAGCCACCCAGATGGCAATGTCGAGTATGCCGACCAAAGGGGCAGACCAGAGAAGCATTCCCGCGCTCGTGGCCACGCCTTTCCCGCCACTAAACCTGTGGAAGACGGGGTAGCAATGCCCTACCACAGCTGCCAGGCCTCCGGCGAACGCCCAATGTGTGATCTCGGCGGCGCCGTCGGCAGCTGCAATCGTGGCCATCGCGGCGCCGATGAAACCCTTGAGCATGTCGAGAAGGAAGACCAACGCCCCTGGGAAACGTCCCAATGTGCGTCGCACATTCGAAGCGCCCGGGTTGCCACTGCCCTCGTTGCGAATGTCCACCCCGTACATCCGAGCCACGATCACGGCAAAGTCGATGCTTCCCACCACATAGGCGGCAACCAGGGCGAGAGCTATCTGGGGAGTCATCGCTGGCGATGATATCGACGAGTCACGGAATGGAACCAGCGAGCACACGGTTGTAGAATTCGCCCCGTCCACCAACCCCTAGCGGTCGAACCTCATGCCTACCTACGAGTACACCTGTAAAAGCTGCGGCACCAATCTCGAGGTGTTTCAGTCGTTCTCGGACAAGCCGCTCAAAAAGTGCCCGGAATGCGCCGGCGAGCTTCAGAAGGTGTTCCACGCTCGAGGCGTCGTCTTCAAAGGAACCGGCTTCTACGCAACCGACTCCAGGGGCAAATCCGCCGCCGAGAACGGGGACAGCAAGCCAGCGAAGAACGGCGCCAAGCCCAAGCCTGCCGAAAAGAAGCCGGCCTCCACCACGTCCGGCGACTGACGCGCCACCCTTCCCTGGGCTCCAATCCCGGCATACGTTGGACGTGTGCTTTGGCTACAGACCCCAGCCTGGGGACGACGGCTGGCAGCGCTCGCCCTGGCCGGTATTGCCGTCTTCGTCGAGTTCTCGCCGTCGTCGTCTGCGGATCATCCTTTTCTCACCTCAGACGTCGTAGCCGGCGACGAGATAGGCGACTGGAACACTGACATGCGCCAGGTACCCGAAGGCGTATTCGGCGAAGTGAGCTTGCCAGCGGTGGCCGGCCAGCCCATCAACGCCGGCGAGCCCCTATTGGCATCGATGCTGGGAGGTGCCGAAGACCTGGTTCCCCCTGGTTGGCTGGTGCTCGAAATCGAGCTACCCCCATCAGCGACCCGGGGTTCATCGGCGAAGCTGGTGCTGGTGAACACGGGAGACATCTTCGACGCGGTCGTGGTCTCAGTGTCGGGCGAAAGCGCGCTGGGTGCGACTCGAGGAGAAGTTGCCGTAGAGGACCGAGCAGCGGGAGCCGTGGCTGGCGCAGTCGCCCGGGGCGACGCCTTGGCCTTGATCGAGACCCGATGAGAGCCGCCACTAGCGTGGCATGGTGCTCGAAACCATCGTCTGGGGGATCATCCAGGGGCTGACCGAGTTCCTGCCCGTGTCTTCGTCGGGCCACCTGGTGGTGATTCCGGCGTTCCTCGCGGAACTGGGGTTTGACATCTCGGCGCCGTCGCTGGCCGTTTCAGCGGTGCTCCATTTGGGGACTCTGCTCGCAGTCGTCTTCTACTACCGGCGGGATCTCGCCAAGGTTCTTCGGATGCGGCACGACGCCGAAGGCCGGACGATCGCACTACTTGTCGGTGTCGGCACCGTCCCGGTGCTGGTCGGCCTACCACTCGAGGCCACTCTCGACAACTTTCAGGACACCGCTAGAAATGTGGGATGGGCCTTGATCGCGACAGGGTTGGTTCTGGTGGCGGGGCAAAGGCTCGCCGTAGGCACGCGGGCCCTGACCACGGGAAAGGTCCCCGATGCGATCGTCGTCGGGATCGCACAGGCCTTTGCGCTGATACCGGGTATCTCTCGATCGGGAGTGACGATTTCGGCCGGCAACGGTCGGAAGTTCGATCCATCCGAGGCGGCGCGTTTTGCCTTTCTGCTGGGCATTCCAGCCATAGCAGGGGCCGGAATCTCCCAGTTGCCGGACCTCTTCGAGGAAGGCGGGTCGGGCGGCGAGCTAACCGTAGGTCTTCTCGTCGCCGCTGTGACCGGGTATCTGGCGATCTCGCTTCTTCTCAACGCCATCCGGCGCGTCGGTCTTTACCCGTTTGCCGCGTACTGCCTTCTCATCGGGGGCCTCACGTTGGCATTCCTCTAGGGGTCTAACCTCGGCTCACCTACCACGGAGATGACATGACACACCCCCTGCTCCAGGAGCAAATGGACAGGCGCGCCTACGTCCGCACATTGCTGGATCGGACGCCAGATCAGTACGCCGCCGTACGCGACCTGTGGAAGGCACATTCTCTGGCGGAGGACGCTCGAGACATCCCGGGTTTGATGGCCACTCTCACCGAGGACTGTGTGTACGAGCTACCGCAGTTCGGCCACAAATGGGAAGGGCATAGCGGTGCGACACGCTTCTACACGGAGCTTCTGACCGCGTTCCCTGATATCGACTTCGCCCTGACCAACATCATCGTCGGGCCCCAAGGGGTATGCGAAGAGGCAGTCACCTGGGGTACGCATCGAGGGGCCTGGCTCGGGGCCGAGCCCAGCGGACAACAGGTGGTATGGCGCAACGTCATCTTCTTCCCGTG
Source organism: Acidimicrobiia bacterium (assembly GCA_965216725.1). Lineage (GTDB taxonomy): Bacteria > Actinomycetota > Acidimicrobiia > Spongiisociales > ZC4RG35 > JACZUI01. The sequence continues at coordinate 33,603 of CBDCGI010000005.1, forward strand.
GGATCCCGACGAGCGGCTCTTCACCGGTGAGAGGGTGTACTCATACTTCCCCGACGGTGAGATCGCCGGTTGACCCAGTCGGGCCGCAGCATCCGCGGCACGGTGCTTTCATCGAGGTTCGCTTGTGTCGAGCCGCTTTTCGTTGAGCCCGCTTTTTGTCGAACCTGCACCAGAACGCGCCATACGCGGCTCAATGCACGGTCGACAAAACGGATCCCACCCTCACTCCACGAGCCTGCACCAGAACGCGCCATACGCGGCTCAATGCCGGGTCGACAAAACGGATCCCACCCTCACTCCACGAGCCTGCACCAGAACGCGCCATACGCGGCTCAATGCCGGGTCGAGGAACCATGCTGGCTCGATGGCAACCCGAGGCGAGAGTCGTCGAATCAGATGACGGCGTCGAGACCGACATGGACACCTCGACCCAGTCGGCCCACACCCCGGATTGCCGCCAACGCGCCTCCCACAAACGACTGGTAGCTGGTGGAAAGGTGCTCGAGCGTGAGGACCTCTCCCCCATTCGACAACACAACTTCCTGTTGAGCGATGACGCCCGGCAACCGAAGCGAATGCACCGACACCCCTTCCACGTCGGCACCCAGTGCACCATTGACCAACTCCTCCGACCGCCGAATCGAGGAGCCGCCTGCCTGCGCAATACGGGCCGCGGTGGCAAGAGCCGTTCCCGAAGGTGCATCGGGTTTGGATGCACCGTGACGCTCTACCACTTCGACCGCCTCGAAATGAGCGGACGCCTCTCCGGCGAAACGCATCATCAGCACCGCTCCGATGGAGAAGTTGGGGACGACCAGGCAAGGCCGATCTGAATTCCATTGCGATTCGAGCAGGCCAAGACGCTCCGTGGTGAATCCGGACGTGCCCACAACGGCCGCCACACCCAGCTCACACCAGGCATCGAGGTTGTCGAGGACGACATCAGGGTGCGCGGTCTCCAACACCACATCAGCCTCCACGACGTCGAAGGTTGCGGCGACGGCGACACCAGCGATCACCTCTCCAGCGCGGTTGGGGTTGTAGAGAGCTGCCAACTCGATGTCGTCGGCGGCGGCGATCGCCTCGATTATCGGAGTTGCCAGCCGTCCGCCGGCACCCGAAACCGCAACCCGGGTCAAGCCAACGCCTCGTTCAGAGACTCTTCGAATACCTGCAGCGTCTTGGCAACATCCTCGTCGGTGTGAGCGGCGCAGATGAACCAGGTCTCGAGCGCATCCGGACACGGCATCACACCCTTCCTGATCATTCGCATGCAGACGTCCTCGTAAAGGTCACCGTTGTGTCGGGCGGTGTCGCGGAACTCGGTCATGACCCCTTCACCGATGAACACCGAGAACATCGAAGGATGGCCGGTGATGCTGGATGTCACCCCGCGATCGGCCAGGACCCCAGCCAACCCTTCCATCAGAGCGACACCGACGGAGTTGATCCGCTCGTGAGGCTCGCCGGTCGACAGCCGGTCGATCGTCGCCGCAGCGGCCGCCGTCGACGTGCCGTTGCCCGAGTAGGTCCCCGCCTGCCCGATTCCGCCTTCGAGCCACCCTTGTGCGGCGGATCCTCGCATCGCAATTGCCGCGACCGGGTAGCCGTTACCCATCGACTTCGCATAGGTGCCGATGTCCGGAGTCACCCCAAAGACCTCTTTGGCTCCTCCCACGGCGGTCCGGAATCCGGTCTTGACCTCGTCGAAGATCAACAGCGCCTCATACTCGTCGCAGAGCTGGCGCAGCCCCTCGAGGAAACCTGGGATCGGCATGATGCCGAACGTATTTCCGAGGATCGGCTCAACGATCACCGCGGCGATCCTGTCGCCCTCGTTACGGAACAGTTTCTCCACGATGTCGAGGTCGTTGTAAGGCAAGGTCCGGATGTAAGTCCTGATCGTTTCGGGTATGCCCTTGCTGGTCGGTGCCGGAGTTGGCTCTTCTCGGTCCCCCAGGGCCTCCACTTTCGAGCTGGCGGTGGAGAACATGACGTAGTCGTGCACCCCGTGGTACTGGCCTTCGAACTTGAGCACCACGTCACGTCCAGTCAGGCCTCGCGCCAGACGGATGGAATGCATCGTGGCCTCGGTGCCGGTGTTGGTGAACCGCATCGTCTCGGCCCAGCCCAGTGCGCCGATGACTTTCTCCGCCGCCTCCACCTCGCGGCGCTGGGTCATCGCAAAGCTGGTTGCTCCGTCTCTCGCCGCCTCCGCCACCGCATCGGCGACAGCTTCATCGCCGTGACCGAGAATCACAGGGCCGAACCCAAGCTGGTAGTCGATATAGCGTTTCCCGTCCATATCGATGAGGTGGCCGCCCTCTCCGCGATCTATGACGATCGTGTCCTCGTCACCCCAATATCGGAACTGGCTAGACACCCCGTTGACCAGGGAGCCTTTCGCCCGCTGAAACCATTGGCTTGTCTGCTGGCCCTGCAGGCCCATGAAACACGCTCCTGAAGTCGGATCGAGCGGCGAACGCTAGCCCGTGCGGAACGGCTGGGTAAGGAGCTGGTCAACCGGGGCGAAGTCATCCCGCAGCGGCCTCGCATTGTCGATGAAGACGGCGAGACGCCGTCCCGTGAACCCGTTCTCCGAGCCACCTCTGGCGCGGATGCGAGCTTCGATGTCCTCCACCGCGATGGGCCGATCGGACCCGACGACCACGAAGTTCCCGCCTGTTGTGCCCTGCAGATAGCTGGGAGGACCAAAAACGGCTACCTCATCGAACACCGCCTGCATCGCCGCCAGCTCGGCTCGCACGAAACCCAGCGGGGGGTAGTCGATGATGTTTGCCACATAGATGCCACCGTCTGCGAGCCGGGACTGGATGGTCTCGATGAACTCGGTGGTGGTGAGATGCCAGGGAACGCTGAAGCCACTGAATGCGTCACCCACTATCAGGTCGAGCGAACTTGGCGCCAAATCGGCAAGTGAGTTGCGGGCGTCGTCTACGACGACGGCATCGGATTGCTCGAATCCGAGCTCGGAGACTCCGATGTCCACCAGCTTCGAGTCGATCTCCAAGATCGTGTTTTTCGTCCCGGGACGGGTGGCGGTGAGGAAGGTCGGGTAGGTGAACCCGCCGCCACCGATGTGGGCAACCTGAAGGGGCCCTTCGGGGAGCTGCGTGGATACCACATCGTCCAGCGCCCGCAGATATCGGAACTCGAGGTGAGTGGGATCGGCGAGGTCGACGTAGCTGTTCCGCACCGTATCGAGGACCAGGGTCCGCCCCGAGGACCTGTCGTCATCGGCCACAACCAGCGCACAGTGATAGGTGGTTTCGAACTGACAGGGTGGCTCGCCCAAGAAGAGGAAGGCTCCGAGGAGAGCAAGGACGGCAAGTGACCAGCTCCAACTGGCGCCGGTGAGAATCACTCCGGTGACCGTGATGGCTGCGCCCAAGAGATACACGATGGGCCTGGTCGGGAAAGCGGCAATGAGGAAGTAGCCGGTGAGGAAAGTGCCCAGGATGGCGCCGGCAGTGCCTATGGCAGAAAACGAGCCGACAACCGTCCCCGTCTCGTCCAGTGACGCCAATCTGATCTTGACCACCACGGGGGCCACCGCCGACAGAATCGCTGCGGGCAGGAAGAACCCGAGTGCCGTGATGAGGACGATCTGGATGGGTGCTGGCGAGAATTCGGGCCCTACCAGGTCGACGATGATGGGTGCCGCGACGGCGGCGAGCCCACCGAAAACCAGCAAAGGACCGGGAAGACGGTTGGGATCGCTCCGGTCGGCGAGCCGGCCGCCTATCCATGCCCCGGTTGAGATCCCGGCGAGGATGACACCGATGATCCCGGTGAACACCTCCAAGCTCACCCCCAGATATGGAGCGAGGATCCGGCCGGCGAGGATTTCGAGGACCAGCACGGCTGCAGACGTCGAGAACACGAGGACCCTTGCCAGCCGCTGAGACATGACCGCATGCTATGGCCCTGTGTAACTTTGCAGGATGGCTCAAGATCTGAAGATCCTCATCGGCGGAGAATGGACCGAAGGCACCGGAGAAGAGTTCTACGAGATCTCCTCGCCCGCCACCGGCGAACACATCTACAACGTGCCCAAAGCCTCTCCTGCCGACATCGACCGGGCAGTCAAAGCCGCACACGAGGCGGCTGACGAGATGCGTCACTGGACGGCGTTCGAGAGGGCGGAGATGTGTCTTCGCGTCTACGACCTCTGGCAAGAGCGCATAGAGGATGTGGCTCGAATCCTCACTCTCGAGCAGGGCAAGCCTCTCCAAGAGGAGTCGATCGACGACATCGCCGAGTCCGGGGACTACTTCCAGATCGCCGCCGAAGATGTGAAGCGACTCGCAGGAGAGGTCATCCCGACGACCGAAAGGAACCGTCGGATGTTCACGGTGCACCGGCCGGTGGGAGTCTGGGCGGCGATCACGCCGTGGAACTTCCCTGTGATGATTCCCATGGAGTACGTAGGGCCCGGCCTGGCGACAGGCAACGCCTTGATCGTCAAGCCCCCGGAGTTCACGTGTTGGGCGCTGCTCGAAATGGCTGAGGTCTTTGGCGAGGCGGGTGTCCCCAAAGGGGCGATTTCCATCATCCCGGGTGCCGGCGAAATAGGGGAACTACTGGTCACCCACGACGGCGTGGACGCCGTGGGGTTCACCGGGTCGTCTGCAACGGGCAAGAAGATCGTCGCCGCGATGGGACTCAAACGCTCGATCATGGAAATGTCGGGAAACGGGCCGACGGTGGTCACCTCCGATGCCGACGTGAAGAAGGCGGCGGAAGCCGCGGTTTATGGGGCCTACTACAACGCAGGCCAGGTCTGTGTCGCCACGGAGCGGCTCATAGTGGTCGACGAGGTGCACGACGAGTTCGTCGAGGCGTCCATCAAGGCCGCCGATGTCGTCAAGCTAGGTGACCCGTTCTCGGAGGCAACCAACATGGGCCCTCTCAACAACGAGCCGACAGCGGCGAAAATGGACGAGCACATTGCGGACGCCGTGGCCAAGGGAGCCGAGCTCGTGATGGGCGGGGCCAGGGCCAAGGGGTTCCCGACCGACCTCTACTACGAGTTCACCATCCTCGACAGGGTGCCCGAGCACTCGTTGGTCTCCCAGCAGGAATCGTTCGGCCCGGTGCTGCCCATTCTCACCGCTAAAGACGACGAAGACGCAGTGGGAGTCGCCAACCGGACCCATCTAGGCCTTCAGGCTGCGGTCTTCACCAACGACCTCACCAAAGCGTTCTGGTACGCGGATCGGATTCGCTCTGGGACCGTGATCGTCAATGACTCCACCGACACCTGGGAGACGTTCCAGCCCTTCGGCGGAGCAGCCGGCACCGACACGGGATGGGGACGGCAGCGAATCGAAGAGTTCACCGATCTCCAAACCGTGGTGTTCACGCTGCGCGACGAGTAGCCGGGGCCAATGACGAGTGCATCAGGCCACCTGATAGGTGGCCTGACACACACGAACGGTTGCTAGAAGCTGGGCCCTCCGCCTCCTGACGAAGAGCCTCCATCGTCTGGGCTGCCGTATCTGGCCCACCACTTCTTGCCGGCATCGATGCCACCGATCCCGAACGCGATCGCGCCAGCGATCGCCACTGCGGTGACCAGGATCTTCACGATGTCCTCGGCGAAGTTGATATCGAGCATGTCGAGAGCGAAGAGCACTCCAAACAGAACGACGCCGATGTTGACCAGCGATCCGAGCCAGCCGACGTTCTGGCGTTCAGCGAACGGCTGAACGAGCCCAGCCGCCCATCTTCCGGCGGCGGCAGAAATGATCACAATGATCGCCGCCAGCAATAGCAGGGGTATCCAGGCCAGCAGTCGCTCCAGGAGATCCTCGATAGTGTCCATCCGCAGTATGCGGGTGACAATGAGGAGCAGGGCGACGAGCAGGTAGGCATAGATGATCGTGGCCGCCACCGAGGCGGGGGTCTGGCCCGTTCCCTCAACTGCCCGGGAGATCCCTGACGTGCTCCAAACGTTCTCCATGGCGGGGGATCCCAGCAGTCTCTCGGTCAGCCTCCTCAGCCACCGGATCACCCAACGACCAATGATGAGCACGAGTAATGCGGCGATGATCAGAATTCCCCATTCGACGATCGCCTCGCCTAACTCCTCCGCTCGTTCAACAAACCGGTCCCAAAATGACATAGGTCTCCTTCCTGTGGGCACCGGCGCCGAACCTACGCGAGTGGAAATGCCGGATGCAGGACAGGAGCAGGGAGCCGTCGGCTATTCGGTCATGGTCGCCGCCATGCCGGCGAAGCCACCTCCAAAGGCACCAAGCAACACTCCGGGGAGGATGGCAGTGGCGAAAGAATCGGCGAGGTCGTTGTCGGTGAAAAGCCAGATCGCCGCAGTAATCGCCACGATGACGACCGGCAGCCCGATCAATACTCCTTTGATGATCGCCTGGCCCATGATGGCCGCTGGTGTCCGTTCCACTTCCGCCATGAGACGATTGTGCCAGATTCAGTCCGAGCCGGTTGGCCAAGGATCGGAAACGACGTCCGCAGGCAAGTCGAGCCTCTTCACCCCGATGATGAAGGGGAGTCGCAACACATAGAGGGCTCCCGCCACGACATAACCGGTGCCGAGCGAGTGCACGTCCGCGACCCGTCCCAGCGCAGGTTGTGTGACCACTCCGCCGGCGCTCCCCATCAGGGAGTTGAAGGAGAGGACGGTGGCCCGCTGGGCGGACGGAATCACCTCGTTCATGTACGCCTGCTGCATAGGCCCGCTCACCGCCCAGACCAGCGCAGTGATCGCCAACAGCGCAATTGCCGTCCAGAAGCCCAGAGGCCGTGGCAGACCCTCGGCTAGCCCGACCATCACCAGCGCCAACGCACCGACGATTATCTCGACGATTATCAGGGAGGTACGTGACCGGAACACCCGGCGCACCGTGTTAACCGAGCTGCCGCCGGCGATCTGGGCAACCGCGAACAACGCGGCCGCAATGCCCGACAGATAGATGGCGTCCGGGTCACCGAATAGCTCGAGGAGATATGGCTGGAACGCGTAGAACACCCAGATCCCGACACCCGCCGCGAAAGGAGCCCCGAGCATGAACAAGCGGATGGGCGGGTTCCCAATTCCGTGGGTCAAGGAACCGCGCACGATCGACCGCATTTCGCCCGAGATCGAACGGCTCTTGCGAGGCTCAAAACCAAGGTCGTGCATCCAGAGGAAAGCCGACCAGATCACGGCAACCAAGAGCACCGATCTGGCCAGATAGGGAATGCCGAGACTCACGGTTCCGAGGACGCCTCCGAGGATGGTGCCGACAAGTGTGGCGAGCCCGGTCGCCGCCTGGCCACGCCCAAACACCCCCTCCAAGGACCCTTCGAATCCGGTGGCGTCGAGCGCGTCGACGAGCCAGGCCTCAGTCGCACCGGAGAAGAAGGTGAATCCCAGGCCGATCAGCGCGGAGACGAGGATCCACCAGATGATTCCCGCCGACCACACCCAGAGCAGGAGGTAGGCGAGCGTTGCGACCAGCAAGGTTGCCGCTCCGAGAATGAAAGACGCCCTGCGGCCCCGTGCATCAGCCACTACTCCGGTGGGGACCTCGAACACCACCATTCCAGCCGTGAAGGCTGCGTTGGCGACAAAAGCCTCGGTGATCGAAAGCCCGGCGTCCAGAAGGAACAGGGTGTTGACGCCCCAGATGAGAGAGGCTGCCAGAGTCTGGAGAAGGACCAGTGTGAGATAGGTTCGTTGGATTCGCTCGGGAGTGTCTCGGGGTCCGGGTTCCAAGTCGGTTAGCGTACCGCCGGGATGTACACGCCTTACGAGAAGCGCCGGGACGAGGTCCCCTTTGCCTCATCGGAGTACATCTCATTCGCTTCACGCAACTCGTTCCTCGGCGTTCCGGCAGTGACTCTCAACGATCTCGGCGACGGCGATGTCGTCATCGTCGGGGCACCATTCGATTGGGGGACATCGTTCCGGCCCGGCGCCCGGTTCGGGCCGGCCGCCATCAGGAACGCTGACTACGGAGCCATGGATGGTTATCGCCCACACCTCCCCACCGGCATCGACCCCTTCGGCGTTCTCGGCGTGGTCGACGTGGGCGACGTCTACGTCAGGCCGGGCGAGCTGGAGATTTCGATCGACCGCATTGCCGACGTCGTCGAGGCCGTCGCCGCCGCGGGCAAGGTACCGGTGGTTCTTGGTGGCGACCACACCATCACGTGGCCCGACGCGCTCGGCGTGGCGCGGGTCCACGGTTTTGGGGAAGTTGCGCTGATCCATTTCGACGCGCACGCCGACACCGGATTCATCCAAAACGGATCGCTTCACGGACACGGGACACCAATGCGGAGGTTGATCGAATCTGGAGCCGTTCCCGGCCATCGCTTCGTCCAGATAGGGCTCCGGGGCTACTGGCCCGAGCCCGAGGTGATGGAGTGGATGCGCGAGCAGAAGATGCGGTCATTCATGATGGGTGACATCGTGGAGCGCGGGTTGGACGCCGTGGTCGATGAGGCGGTCGACTACTCCTTGGCAGGCGGAGCCAAAGGAATCTTTCTCTCCGTTGACATCGACGTAGTCGACCCGGGTCTTGCCCCAGGCACCGGAACCCCCGAACCCGGTGGCCTCAACTCGCGCCAGGTGCTGGACACTGTGCGCCGACTCTCCAAGGACCTGAAGGTCCTGGGCGCAGACATCGTCGAGGTCTCGCCCCCCTACGACGGGCCAGGCGAGCAGACCGCCTACCTCGCCAACCGGGTGGTGCTGGAGATCCTCAACGGCATGGCAGAGAGGAAAGCCGCCACGGGCTGACCCGGGGCGGATCATCTGCGCAGGTCTCGTGCGAATTCGCCCGGGACGACTGACTCAGAAGCGGAACGACTCCCAAGGCTGATCGCCGGGGACACCCCAGACAGCCTTCATCTCACGCTCCCGAGGGTTCATGATCACGGCGCCGCAGGTTGCGGTCGAGACCGGATCCAGGGCGCGCTTCGAGATCCGGGGATTGGCAAAGAATTCCTCGAAGTCATGCGCCAACTGACGGCCTACCTCGAGTCGGATGTCGGAGTCCTCGACATAGACCTGCTCACGAAAGCCTTCCTCGAGCCGGGTCTCGGCCTCGAGGCAATGGTTCGAATGCACGAAAGGCTCGTTCTCGATCCGGGTCACATGTTGTCGGTCCGGCATGGCTTCGATATTCACGCCATGCCCGTCAGGGCCCACGATCGCGAAGTTGTGCCCTCCGGCTAGCGGGGCATCAAGGACGCATTTCACGGCGTCATCGAGATCTGACTGCTGGAGGACTTTGCGGACAACAAATGGCCAGGTGACACCGGGACGGCCGATTGATGTCAGATTGTTGATGCCGACACCGATGCCCGCCTCGTTCATGCCGATCTGACCGAGACACCCCATGGTCGTGTGCACATATGCCGCCGGGCCCGAATCCGGCTCGACATGAAGAAGGATCACGAACTCGCCGGCAGACGCATGCATATCCCATGTCTGGGCATAGGCGCCCGATTCTGGGTCGAGCACCAAGGTGCATTCGTCGATCACCGGGGACTCGGCTCGAGCGCGGACGACATCGATCAAATCAGTGAACCCTCCGACAACAACTGCCTCTTCGGGACTGATGCCAGCCGACGTCGCCAGCGAAACCATCTCCTCGTGGAGGTCGGGCGCATACCGATGATGAAAAGGAAGTGTTTCGACGGCGAGATCAAGCACCTGACCTGGCGGAACGCTCCTGCCCGACCATGCCCTTTCACTGGCAAGGGCGAGCCGATCGCTGAGATAGCTCGAGATGCCGTCAGCGTATCTGGCTCCGTGGGCGCGCCCCCGTCGGGCGGCATCACCCGACACATGGAGGACACGAAGAGGGCCGGTATGCATCGGCTCAAGTTAACGCGACATGCGCGACAACACACTGGTACGTTCCGCCCTCCATGATCCAGGAAGCCGCCGCAGTTGGCCTTCACGGTGTCACCAAGAGGTTCGCCGGGGATGTGACGGCAGTCGATGCCATCGATCTCGAGATCGGCGATGGCGAGTTCTTCTCGCTCCTCGGTCCGTCGGGCTGTGGCAAGACGACCACCCTCAGGATGATTGCCGGCCTCGAGTTCCCGACCGAAGGCAGCGTTCAGATCTTTGGCGAGGAGATGGGCATCAAGCCGCCCAACAAGCGTCCGGTCAACACCGTCTTCCAGTCTTATGCACTGTTCCCTCACATGAGTGTTGCCGACAACGTGGCCTTCGGCCTCCGCATGCGAGACGTGGAGACCTCAGAGTTGGAGCGACGCGTCGACGACGCGATCGACCTCGTCCGCCTGTCGGGAATGGGAAATCGCAAGCCAAAGGCCCTCTCCGGCGGACAGCAGCAGCGAGTCGCCCTGGCCAGGGCCTTGGTCAACCGCCCCAAGGTGCTTCTCCTCGACGAGCCCCTCGGTGCCCTCGACCTCAAACTCCGCCAGGCTATGCAACTCGAGCTCAAGGACATCCAACAAGAGGTGGGCATCACGTTCGTATATGTCACCCACGACCAGCAGGAAGCTCTGACGATGTCCGATCGCATAGGTGTGATGAACGAGGGGAATCTGCTTCAGGTGGGGACTCCAGAGGAGATCTACGAGTCCCCAGTCAACAGATTTGTCGCCGACTTCATAGGTGAGACCAACTTCATCGAAGGCGAGGTGACCAAACCCGGCGAGGTCCGACTCTCCAATGGCGCGATTGTGATGGCGCGGACCAGCAGCGACCCGGGCTCCAAGGTGACCCTCACACTCCGACCGGAGAAACTCCGGGTCAATCCGCCAGACACTGCCATTGAAGAGGGCCGATGCTCACTCGAAGGCGAAGTGGTGCGGCGCATCTACTACGGCGACGCCCTGTATTACGAAGTCGACGTCGGCGCCGGGATTGTCGATGTGATGGTCGAGAACCGGCCGGGTCTCCAACGGTGGGATCAGGGCGACCAGGTGATCCTCGATTTTCACCCTGAAGCGGCAGAGGCACTCACCGAGTGACCCGACTCGACTCTCGCTCCGAGCCAGCGGTAACGCCGGACCTGGAGGCTGATGCCGAGCGGGCACGGTCCCGACGAGGTCTTTTCACCGCCCTCCCCGCATACGTGTATCTGATCGTCTTCTTTGCCATCCCGTTGGTGATTGTCTTCGTCTTCTCGTTTGCGTCGCGAAGCCGCACCGGCAGGCCGATCCTCGAAGACTGGAACCTCGACTCCTGGGAGAAGCTGCTCGACCCGCTGGTGCGGGAGATCGCATTGCGCAGCCTGGGAGTTGCAGTGCTGAACACGCTGCTTTGCCTGCTCATCGGCTACCCCTTTGCATATTGGATCGCGACACGCCGCTCGGCGGCGGTGCGTTCTCTGTTGCTGGTGCTGGTGCTGATCCCGTTCTGGTCCAACTTCCTGGTAAGGACCTACGCATGGCGGACACTTCTCGACTCCGACGGCTTGGTGACCCAGTTCGGCCAGGCGACCGGCCTCTGGGACCAACTCCTGTTCACGCTGCCGGCGGTCTTCATCGGGCTTCTCTACGGATACCTGCCCTTCATGGTCCTTCCGCTATACGCCGCCATAGAGCGGATCGACTGGAGCCTCGTCGAAGCGGGGCGCGACCTGTATGCCAACGGTTGGAGCGCATTCCGCAAGATCACCCTGCCTCTTTCAAAGCCGGGCATCATCGCCGGGTCGATCCTGGTCTTCATCCCAAGCCTGGGCGCATATATCACCCCCGACATCCTCGGAGGCGCCAAGACGACTCTCCTCGGAAATTACATCGTCACCCAGTTCGGGTCAGCGCGAAATTGGCCGTTCGGATCGGCTTTGTCTGGTGCGATCCTCATCGTCATGCTCATCGCCTCGGTCTATTACTTCCGTTCTGGAGCCGACGAGTTGTGAGCTATCGCGAAGGCACGGCAAACCGACCAGGGGTCGACCGAATCCTGACGATCAACGGCTGGCTCGTATTTTTCTTTTTGTATGTGCCGATTCTGATCGTCATGGTCTTCTCCTTCTCGGACAACCCCAACGTCGGTATCTGGGGAGGATTCACCCTCGACTGGTACGACCGGATGTTCGGCAACGAGCAGCTGATGCGTGCTCTTCGGAACTCGGTGGTGGTGGCACTGGTATCGACAGTGATCTCCACCGTCCTCGGAACCGCGGCCGCAATAGCCCTGGAGAGATATCGCCGATGGCTCGGGAGGGGTGCGTTCGACGCGTTGCTATATCTGCCGGTGATCATCCCCGACGTGACCATGGCCGTGATGTTGCTCCTGTGGTTCACCCAGATCGGGACGACCCTGTCTCTCACGACCATCATCATTTCCCATATCGCCTTCAATATCTCGTTCGTGGCGATTGTCGTGAGGGCCCGGCTGGCCAATATGGATGAGTCGCTCGAGGAAGCGGCGGCCGATCTCTACGCAGGAAGGTGGCAGGCGTTTCGAAGGGTGACCTTGCCCCTCATCGCTCCCGGGGTCATCGGAGGAGCACTGCTCGCCTTGACGATCTCACTCGACGACGTTGTGGTCACCTCCTTCGTCCAGGGGCCAGGATCGACGACGCTTCCGGTCTATGTCTTCGGCCTGATCAAGAGGTCGGTCACGCCTGAGATCAATGCCGTTTCTACTTTGATGTTGGTAGCGTCAATGGTGCTCGTCTTCGTGTCTCTGGGTTACCAGGGATACCGCGGGTCGAAAGAATGATTGGGAGGACGGAATGAAGAGATTGATGGCCCTGTCGTGGGCCTTTGTGCTGGTCCTGGCTGCCTGTGGCTCAGATGACGGGAGTGATGTCCAGGCGGCGGCAGACGCGTGCGAAGCCGGAGAGACAGACGGGGACCTCAACTTCTACAACTGGACCGAATACATCCCCTACGGCTCGGCGGCCGAGGACGCGGAGGTGGATGACCTCCTGGCAGCCTTCGAGGAGGAATTCGGAGTGGAGGTCACCTACACGGAGTACGACTCCAATGAGACGATGCTCGCCCAGGTGGAAGCGGGCGGAGCCCCTTACGATTTGGTGGTCCCTTCCGACTACATGGTTTCGATCATGTCCGATGCCGGACTCTTGGTGGAGTTAAACGACGATGCGATTCCCAACCTCGCCAACCTCGATCCGGCTTTCACTGGTCTCCCCTTCGACCCCGATGACCAATACTCGGTCCCCTATCAGTGGGGAACCACTGGAATCGGGTTCAGCTACGAATATGTAGATGACACCGACGGTGTCTCGTGGGGGGTCATATTCGACCCGGAACAGCGCGCCGACCACGCAGGCAAGATCTCGTTGCTCAACGACGAGCGAGAGGTATTCGCCGGGGCCCTCAAGTATCTGGGTTACTCACTCAACACAACTGACCAGGGTGAACTGGACGAGGCAATTGAGCTGCTGAAGGAGACCAAAGGGGATATCGCGACGTTCAACTCAGATTCGTATTGGGATCTGGTGACTCAAGGCGAGATCTTTGTCGCCCACGGCTACAGCGGCGACTTCTTCGCGGCATACGACGGAGTCTCTACAGACGACTACGACGCATACGAGGACTTTGGCTACGCCATTCCCAACGAGGGAGGCGTTGTCTGGGTGGACACCATCGCCGTCCCGACGACCGCCGAACATCCTTGCACCGCGATGACCTTCATCGACTTCCTGCTGGATGCCGAGAACGGCGCCACTCTCACCAACTACAACTACTACGCAAGCCCGAACGCGGCAGCCTCGGATTTCATCTTCGAGGAGATCCTGGAAGATGAGACCATCTATCCACCGCAGGAGATGCTCGACGACGGCTCGCTCGAATTCATCACCGACGTCGGCGATTTTGCCACTGCGTATGCGGATGGCTTCGCTGAGGCCAAGAGCTAGGCCGATTTCTCCCCCAGCGATCGCAACGTTTGCTGGGGGAGTCGAGGCCTGACGCCACGGAGGGGTGGTGCAACGAATCTCTGTCATCGGCTCGTCAGGATCGGGCAAGACAACAGTCGCTCGTCGCCTTTCCCGCGTCTTGGGCCTGCCCCATTTGGAGCTCGACTCAGTGTTCCATCAGCCGGGTTGGGAACCCCTCCCCGATCCAGAATTCCGGGCACGGCTGGAAGAATTCGCGTCGGGTCCGAAGTGGGTGGTCGATGGCAACTACACCAGCCACGGCACCGCCGAGCTGGTCTGGCCCCGAGCCGATTCGGTCGTCTGGTTGGACTTGCCCAGGCGTTCGACCACCTGGAGGGTGACCAAAAGAACCATCAAGAGGGCCGTGACACGTGAAGAGCTGTGGAACGGGAATCGGGAGCCTTTGACCAACCTCTACAGCCCTGACCCCTACAAGAACATCGTGGTTTGGTCCTGGACAAGACACCGTGGGACCCGTCACCGGTATGAGGAACACCAAAAGTTGGGGACCTGGTCCCACTGCGAGGTCCATCGGCTCCGTTCTAGAACTGACGTTGAAGTCCTGTTGGCCAGCCTGTAACTACGATCCCGAGCATGTCCTCCTTCTGGCACCCATTTGCGGAGATGTCCCGGGTCAAGCTGGATCCCTTCATCATCGACCGTGGCGAAGGCATCTACGTCTACGACGAGTCTGGCAAGCGTTACCTCGATGCGGCAGCTTCTCTTTGGTACATGAACGTCGGCTACGGGCGCGACCAGATCCTCGACGCGATGGACGCCCAGGCCCGCAAACTCCCCGCTTTCCACACATTCATCGACTACGCCACGAGGCCACCGCTCCAACTAGCCGAGAGAATCGCCGCGGTAGCCCCGATCCCTGACTCCAAGGTCTTCTTCGGATCGGGGGGATCTGACGCCGTGGACAGCGCGGCCAAGATCGCGAGACGATACTTCAGCGTCATCGGGCAACCCGAGCGGACCGTTTTCATCTCACGGGAGTGGGCTTATCACGGCATGCACCCGTATGGCACGACACTCGGAGGGTTGGAGGCGAACCGAGAAGGCTACGGGGGTGATCTGGTCAGCGACGTGGTGCGCGTGCCTCATGACGATCCTGAGGCAGTGGAGAAGGCCATTGAGCACGCAGGCCCGGAGCGTATCGCCGGCATCTTTGTCGAGCCGGTGATAGGAGCCGGCGGAATCAGGCCCGTTGACGCCGACTACCTCCAGACGGTTCAACGGCTGGTCCACGATGCCGGCGGTGTCTATGTCTCGGACGAGGTCATCACAGGGTTCGGTCGGGCCGGCGACCATTGGTTTGCAGCGACCAAGTTCGGCCTGGAGCCTGATCTGATCACGTTTGCCAAAGGCGTCACCTGTGGATACGCCCCACTGGGTGGGGTTATCGCGGCCCCTCACATCGCCGAGCCCTTCTTCACGCAGCCGGGCCTCGTCTTCCGCCACGGTTACACCTACTCCGGCCATTCCGTGGCGTGCGTGGCCGGCCTGGAGGTGATGTCCATCATCGAGGCCGAAGGGCTGCTGGAGCGGGCGGGCAAGCTCGAGCAGGAGATCTACCAAGCCCTGACGCCACTCGAAGAACTCGAGGTGGTCGACCACATCAGACGCGGCGTCGGGGCCCTCGCCGCCATTCAGCTTCGAACCGGCGACGACGAGACCCTGCCCAATCGCGCGGCGGCCGCCTGCCGCGAAAAAGGAATCATCACCCGTGCCATCGCCGGGGGTGGACTCCAGGTTTCGCCACCCTTGATCATGTCCAAGGCTCAGGTCGTCGAAATGTCGGAGCTCTTCGCTGCCGGTCTCGGGACCCTGTGAAATCGACCCCATTCTGGGTCGATGACTTTCCCAGGCCCCATGGACTTGACACAGCGCTGCCAGGAGAGACCGATTATCTGATCGTCGGCTCCGGCCTGACCGGGCTCTCTTGTGCGTTGCGCCTGGCAGACTCCGGGAAACGCGTGACCATCCTCGACTCGGGCGAGATCGCGTCTGGCGCCTCGTCGATGAATGGGGGGATGGTGTCCCCCGACGTCAAAGCGGGGATGAAAGCGATCGAGGCACGACATGGCCCCTCTGTCGCTGACGAGATGTGGGCATCCACGGTGGAATCGGTGACGCTCATCGACGACATCGATAGTCGCTACGGGCTCGACGCCGTGGTCGCCAGGGGCGGGATGACCGGTCTCGGCCTGCGGGCTGACGACCTGAGCCGGTTCCGCGACCAAGTCGACTGGTACAACGAGAGATTCGATACCGGCTGGCAGGCCGTGGACCGGGAAGGGATCGGCGCCCTTGTAGGTGAATCCAGAGCCTTCACCGCCGCCTTCTACGAGCCCGAAGGGCTCGGGGTCCACCCCGCCCGTCTCGCTTTTGGGTTGGCCAGGGTGGCTAGGGACGCGGGAGTTGACCTGGTGCCCCAGGCCGGCGCGGAAGTGATCGAAAGCGACCGATCCGGATTCGCCATACGCACCGCTCAGGGTCGGGTGAAGGCAGGGAATGTCATCTTGGCAACCAATGGATACACAACAACTCGGCCGCTGCCCGCTCTGAGAAAGAAGTTGGTTCCGGTCGGTTCCTACGTGATCGTGACGGAGCCTCTTCCTGAGGCAACCGCCAAGGCCATCTTCCCCACCAACTCGATGGCCTACACGCCCCGGCGTCTCCTCAACTACATGAGGAGAACTCACGACAACAGAATCCTCATAGGCGGGCGGCGAAACCTGCGTACCGGCCTCGATCTCGAAGAGTCGGCTGCCGATCTAAGACGCCGGCTCATCCAGTTCTGGCCTCATTTGGAAGAGACCGAGATCAGTCACGTTTGGGGCGGTCAACTCGCAGTGCCTTTCGACCTGACACCCCATATCGGACGTATCGGTGGGGTGTGGTACGCCCTGGGATATGCCGGCCACGGAGTCGCCCTTTCTACTCAGCTCGGCCACGAGCTTGGGGGGATGCTTCTCGGAGAGAGCGCGCCCAGCGTCTACAGCCGCATCCCGCATAGGGGACGGTTCTACTACAGGGGACGCCCATGGTTCCTGGGCCCAGCCTCGATTCTCTTCAGGACTCTCGACAGATTCGGCCGATAGGGTTGTGCGAATGACGATTTGCCCGTTTGCTCTGGCGACCGGCACCGCGTGCCCGGGGTGTGGAATGACCCGGGCGGTGATCAACTTGCTGAAGGGTGACATCGGAGCCGCCGTCGAGTTTCACCCTCTGGCTCCACTGATTCTTGGCCAGCTCGTCTTCATGGCCGTCTGGTGGTTCTTGCGGCGAAGTGACGCGGTCGGACCCATCCCGCGCCGGGTGGGCAACGCTGTGGTTGTCGTCACGGCGCTCGCCATGCTCTCGGTTTGGGGAATGAGGCTCTCGGTCGGAGGGCTGCCCCCGGTGTGAGCACCTAGCTCCTCAGCTCAGGCGGCGAGGTCGATTTCGGGTTTTGGCTCCCTGTCGAGAGGTTTGCTCTCGGGTCGCCTGCGCTTCCCGTACCAAGTCGCCACCACCGCAGCGGCGGCAGTAGCTCCAACGATCAGGGGCTCCGTCCAGTGGCCCCCAAGGACGGAAGAAGCTGCCTCGGACACCGGCGCCCTCCCCCCGCCCGGGTCGACGACCCAAGAGCCGATCCGCAACAGCACCGCAAATGACAGCCCGCCCAGCGCGATTCGTTCCAGCAGTCTCCTCGCTTCGGCCGACTTGTCATCGGAGGTTGTCAGCAAGTAAGCACCCACTGTGAGGAGAACGAGCGCAGCGAGCACCGTCGCTATGCCAAGCCGGCTTGCGAGCTCGGACTCGGGACCTATGCGCGGGCGCTCTCCAGGCTCGTTTATGACCAGGGGGTCGAGATCCTCCACTACCGAATCGACTTCGGTCCGAGAGACGTCGAGTCCCGCCGTGCGGAGTGCCGCCGTGATCTCGGGAACGGAGGGCTCCATGGCGGCTGCAACATCCACCGATGAGCCCGCGGACCCGCCGGCCGCCGCCGCAGCGACGACCTCGGCGACGAGCTGGCTCAGCGCGTCGTCCACCGCTGAGGATGCCAGCACCTCAGCTGCGGCCAGGTCGGCACCGTCCCTTTCGAAACCGGCCGCCACAAGCTCCGCCTCCAGCCACCGTGAGAAACGGTCTTCGACCAACTGCGACGCACCCAAAGGCGACGCGGCCTCGGCGAGGGCATCGGTATCCACCACAACAGCCCTTCCCCAAAGAGAAATGAAGAAGACGGATAGGGCGACGCTAAACACCCAGCCGGCGCTGTGATTCAACAGACGGCGCATAGTCTCAGTTGATCACCAGGGCAGGGTTAGTGCGAATCCTCGGGCGTTTCTCCTCAACGGCCGATGCCAGGGCTTCGAAGGACGCCTCCGCCTCCGAGCCCGGCGCTACAACCGAGACCGGGTGACCGGAGTCGGCACCCCGTCCCATCGCCGGGACCAAGGGTATCTGGGCCATGAGGTCCACCCCGAGCTCTTCAGCAAGGGTTGCGCCTCCCCCGGAGCCAAACAGCTCATATCGCTTGCCGTCATCCCCGGTGAACCAGGACATGTTCTCGACGACACCAACCACCTCTTGATCGACCTCGGCGGCCATCAGAGCCGCACGTCGGGCGACTCGCTGTGCGGTTGGTTGCGGCGTGGTGACCAACACCACCTGAGCACGGGGAAGGAACTGCGACATCGAAATCGCGATGTCTCCGGTTCCGGGAGGCATGTCCACGATCAGGAAATCCGGGTTGTCCCAAAACACGTCCTTCAGGAACTGTTCAATGGCTCGATGCAACATGGGTCCCCGCCAGATGACGGCTTTGTCCTCCCCGACGAAGTAATCCATGGACATGACCTTCACCCCGAAGGCAACGGGAGGGATGATCGACTCGCCCAGCATCGTGGGAGGGTGATCAACTCCCATCATCGCCGGTACCGAGAAACCCCAGATGTCACCGTCCACGATTCCGACGGTGTGCCCTGAGCGACGCATGGCGACGGCCAAGTTGCAGCTGACCGACGACTTCCCGACGCCTCCTTTCCCCGAAGACACGGCAACCACACGGGTCGTAGAGCCTGGCTGGCCGATACCTGGCCCTGATTTGGCAACGAGCTCGGCCATCCACCTCCCTGCTGACTCCTCATCCAGGACATCGGCAGTGATGTCGGCGCCTCGGCCGAACGGCTCCAAGGCATCCCGCAAGAGAGACTCGAGGTCTTCGGGCGCAGCAGGCGAGGGAAGAAGGAGATCCACCTTCACCTTGCCAGTCACGGTCTTCGAGACGTCTTTGACCATTCCCAGCTCCCCAAGCGTCCTACCGACGAACATCGGCGATTCGATGGACGCGACAGCTTGTCGTGCTTGATCTGTGACGGACATGTTTCCCCTACGACAGCAGTGGTTAGAAGACCTCGAAAACTATAGTTTTCAGCAGGCAATATCAGGCATGGACACCAAGACACTCGATCGGCAGATCAAAGATCTCACCTCGGCACTAGGCGATCCGACCCGGCGCGCCATCTACATCTCGGTGCGGGAGTCGGCGAAGCCGCTCACCACGTCCGAGATCGCCGGCCTGTTCGGAGTTCACCCCAATGTGGCACGGCATCATCTCGACCTCCTGGTCGAGGAGGGCTTCTTGTCCGTTGCCCCTCCCCGGCGACGCAACGGCGGCCCCGGCGCCGGACGCCCGGCAAAGCGTTACGAGGCCACCAGCAAAGAAGTCTCCGTGCACTTCGCACCGCGCCGGTTCGAGATGCTCGTCGAGATGCTGATCAAAGTTCTCGACGAGTTGGGGCCGGAGAATATCTCTGAGGTCGCAGAAAAAGTGGGTCGCTCATACGGGGAGGAGCTGGCTGTCGAGATCGGTCCCAGCACCCAGCCCGGCTATGACGACGCCATACAGGCGGTAGCTCAGGCAATGACCGGCTTGGGATTCTCCATCAACCCCGAGCCGGAGGAGCACCGACTCCTGACTTCCCACTGCCCGTTCGGGGAGGCGGCAACCAATCACCCCGAAGTGATCTGCTCTCTCGACAGAGGCATCGTCGCCGGTCTCTTTGGGGGTCTGTCTTACTCCTGCGACCCCGTGGTGATTCCTCACAAGGTGCTCGAAGACGACTGCGTTACCGAAGTGCCCGTCACCATCGGCGTTTCGGGTTAGTGGTTTCGGCGTTCGAAAAACCTCACGTTGTTCGCGGCTGTGCCCTGATAGAGAAGGCGGAGGGCCGAATTAGTGTCATGAGAAAGAACAACTGACGACCCGAAAGGCGACCATGAACCACGATCCATTCGGGGCGCGCGCTGCGATCGACACCCCATTGGGCCCACGCCAGATCGTCCGGCTCGACGCAATCGACGGCGCCGACAACTTGCCCTACTCGATCAAGGTCCTGCTCGAATCCGCGCTTCGCAACTTGGACGGAACCTCCATCACAGCGGACGACGTAGAGCGGATTGCCCGCTACGACGCGACCAAGGTCGGGGACCAGGAGGTCCCCTTCATACCGGGCAGGGTGGTCCTCCAGGACTTCACCGGAGTACCAGCCGTTGTCGACCTGGCAGCCATGCGCTCTGCCATTGTCCGGATGACGGGCGACCAGACTGCCGCCCTCAAGGTGAACCCACAAATCCCCGCTGACTTGGTGATCGACCATTCGGTCCAGGTCGATGCCTTTGCGAGACCCGATGCACTTGTCATCAATTCGCGCAAGGAATTCGAGCGCAACCAGGAGCGGTACGAGTTCCTCAAGTGGGGACAATCCGCCTTCGCCGACTTCCGGGTCGTCCCTCCCGCTACCGGCATCGTCCACCAGGTGAACCTGGAATATCTGGCCAGAGTCGCTTGGGACGACGGCATCAGCATCTACCCCGACAGCCTGGTTGGCACAGACAGCCACACGACGATGATCAATGGTCTCGGAGTGGTGGGCTGGGGTGTTGGAGGAATCGAAGCCGAGGCGGCGATGGTGGGCCAGCCGATCTACATGCTCCTCCCGGAGGTCGTCGGCTTCAAGCTCACAGGTCAGCTCGCCGACGGCGCAACCGCGACCGATCTCGTGCTGCGGGTCACCGAGATGCTTCGGGCCCACGGCGTGGTGGGGAAATTCGTCGAATTCCATGGGCCGGGCCTGGCAGATATGCCCGTGGCCAACAGGGCAACCATCGCCAACATGGCCCCCGAGTACGGGGCGACCGTCGGGTTCTTCCCGGTCGACGATCAAACCCTCTCCTATTTGAGGCTGACGGGACGAGACGACAAGCTGATTGACACCGTCGAGCAGTACTACAAACAGCAGGGCCTCTGGCATTCCGATCGCGACATCACCTACTCGGCATACCTAGACCTGGATATGTCGACGGTTGTCCCGTCGCTGGCCGGCCCGAAACGGCCCCAGGACCGCATCTCGCTGTCCGGCATGAAACACCAGTGGCGACAAGACCTGGCCAACACCTTTGGGCGGGCAAGCCAGGCCCACCACGGCACAGTCGGAGGCATGGCGGCCGAGGGCGGGCCACCGGCAAACGAGCCTTCAGCGCCTGGCACCGCGGAAGTCACCTACGAGGGTGAGAGCCTCCAACTGCGAGATGGGCACGTGGTGATCGCTGCCATCACGTCGTGCACAAATACCTCGAACCCCGACGTGATGATCGGCGCAGGCCTCGTGGCGAGGAAGGCACGCGAACTCGGCCTGGCTAGGAAGCCCTGGGTGAAGTCTTCTCTTGCGCCGGGCTCCAAGGTGGTGACGGAGTATCTGCAGAGCGCAGGCTTGCTCGATGACCTGGAACATCTCGGCTTTCATGTGGTTGGATACGGGTGCACGACGTGCATCGGGAACTCCGGTCCCCTCCCGCCCGAGATCTCCCTTGGGATAAACCAAAACGATCTAGTCGCCGCCTCGGTGCTCTCCGGGAACCGGAATTTCGAAGGCCGAATCTCGCCTGACGTCAGGGCCAACTATTTGGCTTCACCACCGCTGGTCGTGGCCTACGCGCTCGCCGGCACCGTCGACTGGGATCCTTCCAATGAGCCACTCGGGACCACCGACGATGGCACAGAGGTCTTCCTCTCGGATATCTGGCCTTCTCAGGAGGAGATCGCCGGCCTCGTCGCGGCCAACGTCAACCAGCATCAATTCACAGACAAATACTCGGATGTGTTTACAGGCTCCGAGGAATGGCGTGCGATCCGCACCCCAGAGTCGGCCCTCTACGAGTGGAAAGACGACTCGACCTACGTCCAGGAGCCACCTTTCTTCACCGAACTGACACCGGACGTGGGGCCGATTGAGGCGATCGTGGGAGCACGAGTCTTGGTGATGGTGGGGGACTCGGTGACGACCGACCACATCAGTCCCGCCGGTTCGATCGCAGCGAACTCTCCGGCGGGCCAATACTTGATAGAGAAAGGCGTTCAGCCAGCGATGTTCAACTCCTACGGCTCACGCCGTGGAAACGACCGAGTCATGACACGGGGGACATTTGCCAACATCCGGGTTCGCAACCAGCTGGCACCCGGAACGGAAGGCGGCTGGACGACCGACTTCTTGGATGGTCAGCTCAAGTCGATCTACGAAGCTTCTATCCACTACCAGGCCGAAGGTGTTCCCTTGGTGGTCTTGGGAGGTCTCGATTACGGCATGGGATCGTCGCGCGACTGGGCGGCAAAAGGATCCTTCCTGCTGGGGGTGCGTGCCGTCATCGTGGAGTCCTTCGAGCGGATTCACCGTTCCAATCTGGTGATGATGGGGATTCTCCCCCTTGAGTTTGCCGACGGCGACAACGCCGCCAGTTTGGGATTGGACGGGACCGAGGTCTTCGACATACCTGTGGGCGACGACTTGTCGCCAAAGCAGAGAATCTCCGTCACGGCTACGCGTCACGATGGGACCTCGATCTCCTTCGACTCGGTTGCGAGGGTCGACACACCCATCGAGGTGGACTATCTGCGCAATGGTGGGATCCTTCACTACGTGCTGAGAAGGATGGCCTCTGGCTGAAGACACCCCGATCACCCCTGATCCGCTGCCAACGAGGTTCGGGTTGCTCACCGCCGTGTTCCTCGGGGTGGTCGCGGTAGGGCTGGTTGTGGCCTGGATCGTCGCCGATGGCTCAGGGGACGATGTGGCGGGACGCAACAAGCCGGCCCCGAACTTCTTGGTGGATCTACTCGATGGCGGCGAATTCGAGCTCTCCGAGCACCTAGCCGAGGACGGGCGCCCGCTGGTGCTCAACCTCTGGGCCTCCTGGTGCGGGCCCTGCCGCGCCGAGATCCCGGAGATCTCTGATTGGGCTGCAGCCAACCCGGATGTCTACGTGTTGGGAGTAGCGGTCGAGGACCGTGAGGCCGATGCCCGCGAGCTCGCCGCTGAACTGGACCCGTCCTATGACCTGGCGATTGGCGACCAGGATTTCCGCAACTCATATCCGAGCATCGGGTTGCCGGCCACCTACTTCATCGATGCGGACGGCGACATCGCCGAATTGGTCAACGGCATCGTCACAGCCGAGTCCCTCGACGAGATGGTGGGCGCTATATCCGGCTGAGGTAGTCGATGTACTCCAGATTGGGGCCCGAAACCAGTTCCGCCGTGATGATGAGTCGCTCCCGGGCCGAGTACTTCGGGTTGCACGTGGTGAGCGTGAGCCAGCCGCCTTCTTTGGGGTTGGTGACCCAGACATCGGTTGGCAGAACGACAAACGCCTCACGGACCTCATAAACGTGAGTACCGATCGCCGTCTCGACTTCGATCACATCTCCCTCATCGAGCTGATCGAAATCGTGGAAGGGACGGCCGTAGGTGGTGCGGTGGCCAGATATGACGGAGTTTCCCGGCTGACCCGGCAGAGGTGTCTCCGGCATGTGTCCTGGCCCCTTGGTCAGAGTCTCTCGGTCGACACCTTCAAAGACGACAAAGTCGACGTCCAGCGTCGGTACTGAGATCCTGGCGAAACCGTCCCGGACGTCGGGCTCGGGCTCCTGGTAGAAGCTGACGGGCTCGGGCGGAGATCCGTCGGGCGTCGATTCGGGGACGACCTCCACGACATCGGGGGGCACTGATCGCTGCTCTTCCAGATGCACAACAAGTTCTGCCTGGGCGTCGTCCTGCACTCGCGCATTGACAAAATCGGTGCCGTAGAGCTGCCAGCCGATGTAACCGAAAATGAAGACGCCACTCCAAATGAGGGTCCAGCCCACAACCTGGATTCTTCGCCGCACCAAGTCAGGCTAAATCGGGTTCGAGCAAAAGCTTCTAGGTCTCAAGACCAATCATTCCGTCCAGGTCGGGTCCCGCTTCTCGAGAAAGGCGTTGACTCCTTCGGCGGAATCCTCGCTCAGCATGATTTCGGTTAGGGCGAGCTGGAGCCGGTCTAACGCGGTGTCAAGGTCCGCAGCCAACATGCCAAAGAACGAGTCTCGACCCAGCATCGTCACCGTCGGGCTGGTGGCCATGATGGCCTCGACGACCTCGTCGACAGCGGTGTCGAGCTCGGATCGGGGCACCACTCGAGAGACAGCCCCCAGCCGATTCGCCTCCTCGGGATTGATCATGCGCCCGGTGAGCATCATCTCGAGAGCCGCCTTTCGGGGCATGGAGCGAGCGAGGATGGCCGAGATCATCGATGGCCAGAGCCCGACTCTCGCCTCGGTGGTGCCCAATTTGGCGTCGTCGACACAAACCGTGATGTCACAAGCGACCGCCAACCCGAACCCGCCGGCAAGGGCGTGGCCGTTGACACGCGCCACCGTCGGCTTTCCCCCGCGCCACATCTCACGAAAGAGATCGGCAAAGGCCGCTCGTTGTCCATGGAGGCCGATCGCCTCGTCGGCGAAGGATCCGGCCAGATCTCCGCCCGCCGAGAAAGCACGCTCGCCCGCGCCGGTGTAAACGATGACCCTCACGCTGTTGTCTGCGACCGCCTCGCGGGTGGCTGCCGTGAGGCCGGCCATCGTCGATACCGACAGAGGATTCATCTTCTCGGGCTCGTTGATGGTGATGGTTGCCCGCCCAGCATCTACCTCGTAGAGGGGGTTTGACTCCATTCCCGATCAGCCTTTCACGTGATTACCGTCAACAGCCATGTTATGGCTTGCGATCGTCCTCTTTCTTGCTCTTGTGATCGCAATGCTCCGGGGCGGCCGGCTATCGAACCTGGGCGACATCAGATTGCGCGCCTGGTGGCTGCTGGTGATTGGCGTGGCGCTGCAGTTGGGTACCCGCCTGCTGCCTGAAGATGAGTGGGCCGAGACGACGGGCGTGGCGATGGTTCTCCTCTCGTTTGGCCTGCTTCTGCTCATGGTGATCCTCAACCGTCGTGAGCCGGGCATGTGGTTGGCGGGTCTTGGGATACTCATGAATTTCACAGTGATCGCTGCCAACGGCGGAATGCCAGTGATGCGAGAGGCAGCCGAGGTGGCGAGTGGGTTTACCGTCTCCGAGCCAGACATCTCTGGCTCGTTCAATCATGTTCCCCTCGACGAAGACTCGAATCTGGTTTTCCTCGCCGATGTGATCCCGCTGCGGCTGGGAACCATGGGCACGGTGATCAGTCTCGGGGATGTTCTCTTGGCGGTCGGTTTGGGCCGCTTCCTCGAGGCCGAGCTCAGACGACCCAGAAGGTGGTTCCGTCACGGAGCCTCCGCAGAACCAGGGAGTGCTGCGGGCAGCTGACCGGGCGCTATCCAGTTCGGACCGTTGTCAGCACGCCCCTGGTCTGGAGAAGGCGTCGCACCGAGGCCACAACCCTGGGGTCGTATTCGTACGCAGCTCCGGCGTGGAGGTTTTCCAAGGCCTGGAGTGGCGAGAGACCCTCTTCGTGAACCTGCCAGTCGTACGCAGCCGCGACCTTGATGATGCGGGAGACGATGGAAACCTCCGGATCAGACTCTTCGCCGGGTCGCCGGTAAGGCTCGTAGAGGTCGCGGACATGAGAGGCGACTTTGTCCAAGTAAGGCGACTCGGCAATGATCTCTGCGCTCCAACGGGCAATGTCGTCGTCGGTAAAGCCCATCCTGAGCACTTGAGGCTCGTTGAGACTGACACGGCCGATGTCATGCATGAGCGAGGCGTATTCCACTTCTTCCACCTCGAGGGGACCGAGCCCTATCTCCTTGGCGATCGAGGAGGCAAGAGCGGTGGTCCGATCGGCGTGGCCGTCGACGCCCAGCCCTGAGACCTCAGGAATCCGTGCCAGAGCGCGAATGGTCTGCTTGTAGGTGACGCGTGTCTCTTGAAATCTTCGGAATGCACTGTGGGCGAACGCGTACGGGAGGACAGAGATCGGAGCGGCCCACCATCCGATCGCCGGGAACATCTCACCGAATAATGCCCCGGTGAGCGCAAGCCCGACGAACACGTTGAGATCGTGGATCAGGGCTCTGGCCAGATAGGTGCGGGATAGTTCCCTGGGGCCGAGGATGAGAAGCGCGCGAAGGGTCACCTCGACCAGAATCCACGCAGCCAATGCCACACTGAACGGAAGCAGATCCTCCCAACCGCCATCCAGGTTGGCGAAGACTCCCACTCGCATCATCGAGTAGACGGATGCGTAGGTCACGTAGCCGATCAGACGTCGGGTGAGGGAGGGCAAAAGCTCACCGTGCTCCTCGCCACGCGAATACCGGAGAGTCCAAACCAGGGCCAAGCCCAGGCCATAGACACCTATGGCACCCGCCAGATCGACGCCCTCACCGTCGCCGAGCACGAACGGAATCGCCGCCGCGACTGCCACCCCTGTTGTGAAGCGGTTGCCAGAGTTGGAGGTCGAGACTCCGATGAGTGATGCCACCGCAAGCATCGCGATTGCGGCAACTAGACCCAGCGGCTGAGTCGAAGCCCTCACGACGCCGCTGATTCCCACGACCAGGGCAACGACAGGGAACGCCCACGAGAGGGCGGCGACTGTACGCTTGCTCCACTCAGCCACGGAGGGTCAACTCCGGTTCCTCAGCCAGACGGCGGGCCATTTCCTCGTCGTTCACGTGAGGAGCCCCCCAGGTCTGGCCGGTCTTGTTCAGCGCCCTTTCGAACGCGTCAACGACGTCGGGGTGGAACTGGCGCCCGGAGTGCCTGCGTAGCTCTCCCAAGGCGTACTGCTGTGACAACGCCATCCGGTAGCTGCGTGCCGACGTCATGGCGTCGAAGGAGTCGGCAACGGCGACGATGGAAGCCTCGAGGCTCGGAGTGCGCCCTTCGGTGTGCCCCTGACCTCCGTAGCCGGTCCCGTCGTAGTTGGAGTGATGGCCGGAGGCGATATAGACCATCGGTTGCAGGAAATCCACTTCGGCGAGGATCTCCTCCACGAGGTGGGCGTGCTTCTTCATCTCCTCGTACTCGTCGTCGTCGAGACGACCTCTCTTCCGAATCAGCTCGGTGGGGACGGCCAATTTCCCCAGATCATGGATGAGTGACGCCCACTTCACCGTTTCCAGCTGGGTGCCTGTGAAAGCCAGCTCCTCTCCGATCAACTGGGCGAAGTAGGCCACACGCTCCGTATGACCTCTGGTGTACATGTCTTTGGCCTCGAGGGTCTTGACGAAACCTTTGATCGAGCTGAGATGGGCCTCTCGCAACTGGGAAAAGGCATACAACGACATGTGGCCGATGCCATAGACCCCGACCACCAGCACCAGGAGGGCAGGACGATCCACGATGAGATAGGCGGCACCGATCAGACCTCCGAGAAGGCCCATGCCCACTTCCGAGGTGAAGATGACGTGCATCTTCGACCAGGGCTCCAGGTTGTCTCCGCCAAATACACTCTTGACCGCCGCGCGGATCATCAAAGTCTGCACGGTGACGTAGGCAAGAGCTGCGAGTGTGCAGGCAACCGCCACACGAACGAGATCCTCCTGGCCAATGTCGACTACCCGACCCAGATTTGCGTCGAGAATGAAACCGGCCACCGCAGCAGCAACGACGATCTGGCCGGCGTTGGCCACCGGTTGGAACACACGACGATCCCGGAGATCATCCGGAGTGAGAAAAGCGGTGGCCCCCATCAGGGCCATGCCAAACATGGCGTCCGATCCGGGTTGGATGGCGAAGATCACCCCGGCCGTCATCATCACCATTACTGACGATGAAGCGAGCATCCGATCGTTCACCTCGACAGCGAAGAAGTCGAGAATCACAAAGAGGATGGTGAAGGGGAGCCAGACGGACCAAGAGAACGGCTCAGATACCGCGTAGGAGACCACAAGCGCTGAGACGCCGAGAGCCAGATATGTGGCTCCGATCTTGAGCTTCCGTTGCGCGGTCAGACCAAGACGGTCATACCGTCCCCGCCAGCCGTTTCGTTGATTCCATTCCATAACCGGGCCCCGACAGTTGACTAACTGTCACATATGGAGGTGGTGAGCCGGCGTCTTTCCTCAGCCGATCCTTAACCCTTTACGCAACCAGCCTCCGCCGGTGGGCGTATTGGGGAAATCGGTATCCGTGCAAACGGGCCATTTTGATCTCGACGCTCACCTCGGGGTGTCTATTTCACCGACCTGGTGTCGGTGCTGACGATCCGCTCCGCTGGGTAGTAGATGTGCGTTTTACTTCATAGGCCGACGTCTGACGCCGGTCTCACCCTTCCCGTCGATCTCTCGACGGAACCTTCACATGTCAAAAGGCCCCTGACTTCGCCCGCCATGTGGGCCGGGGCTGACGGGTCAAGGACCACATCGCCCCACGGCTACCTGAATGGATAGCTCCAGCGGGAGCCAATCTAGAGGTTCGGTACCGGGTGAACAAGAAGAAAGTCACTCAATGTCGTCACGGGCGACGCTCCGAGTTGTACGCTTCCCTGGCCATGGATGTTGTCGCCCTCCAGGAGAAGATCACTCGCATCGATGGGGTCGAAGCGGCACGAGTCGTGGGCGGCAAAGGCAGAGTCGCCGAGATTCATGTTCTTGCCCGCCGCAACAAGACCCCAAAACAGCTCGTACGCGATGTGCAATCACTGAGCCAGGCCCTGTTCGGCCAAGACATCGACCGGCGTGTGGTCTCGGTGGTCCAACTAGCCGACTCCGACCTCGACGGAGGAGTCAGGCCGGCTCTGGTGGACGTTGCGGAGACGCTCGACGGATCACGGGCCGAGGTCAAGGTCACACTCCGCTGGGATGGCCAACTCCTCACCGGGCTGGCCACCGGCGCCGCGGCATCGACGATGCGAGCGCGCCAGGTTGCCGAGGCAACTGTTGACGCGATTCGAGCCGCCACCCACCCAGACGCCGCATTGGCGGTCAGTTCGATGGACGTGCCGACTCTCGGAAGCCGCAAGGTGGCGGTGGCACAAGTGGTCCTGGTCACCGAGGCCACGGAGAAACACCTGATCGGCGCGGCCTATATCGACGAAGACGAAGCGCGCGCCGTGGTACGTGCGGTGCTGGACGCCCTGAATCGCGTCTTGCCCGACTTGAAGACCGACTAGCTGCGAATCTGTCGGATCACCTCCGACTGGGCATCGGGGTCGAGCGACATCACGTTGCCCAGGGCATAGAAGCCGACCCGTTGCAATCTTCCGGTGCACCGATCCCTGATCGCTTCGCCAAGCTTTTCGATGGGGGCGATCACCGCCACTGCCTCTACGGCCTCGTCGGGCACGACGCCGATCATCTTGTCCCACTCTCCACGCCTCGACATCGCACGCAGCTCACCGTTGAAGTCCCAATCCTCGGCCTCGAAGATTGGTGCGTAAGACGGCGTTGACCCGTAGAACGAGATCTGCTGGCGGATCGGCTCCATCGCCTGCTCCAATTCGGCCTGACTCTCACCGGTGGCAACAAACAGGGCGGTAACACGCTCGACATCGCCAAGGGTGCGTCCACCTGCCTCAGCGCCCTCTTCGATCTGCGGCAGCACAACATCGTCCAGATAGCGTGCCGTGTGAAACGGGTGGACATGGAAACCATCGCATATCTCCCCTGCCATCCTCGAGAGGTAAGGGCCTACGCCCGCGATGTAGACCGGAACATCCGGGTGGTTGATCGGACCTGGATCAAAAAAGGGTGTCATCAGAGAGAATTGGTAGAACTCACCGTCATAGCGAAGTGGGGTCGACTGTTGCCACGCGTCCCAAATGGCACGCATGGACAGGATGTAGTCGCGAAGACGGGGACCGGGCTTGTCCCAAGCAGTCGAGAATCGACGGGTGATATGCGCCCTCACCTGGGTTCCAAGTCCGAGCATGAACCTGCCTCGGGACATCCGGGCTAGATCCCATGCCACCATCGCCATTGCCATCGGCGACCGAGGAAAGGCCACCGCGATTCCCGTACCCAGCTCGAGATCGGCCCCCACCGACGAGGCCACCGCCAAGGGAAGAAAAGGGTCGTGCTGAGTCTCGGCGGTGAAGAAACCGTCGAAGCCGATGCTTTTGGCCCGTTGTGCAGCCTCGGCGGCGACCTCGGGGGCGCCTGAGTACCAGAAATCCACTTTCATGAAAGCCAGGTTAGGGGGGCTCGCCGAGCGGGTAGCCTTGGTAGCCATGAATCGAGCCGCAAAGCTGCTGGGAATCATTGGAGGAGCAATCGCGATCCTTTGGGCCATGCGCGACCGGTTCATCTCGGTCGCGGCGTCTCGCGAACCCGAATCGCCACACTTTCGGGCGGTGACGCCGATCCGTGTCGGTGACAGGAGCGTCAGTGAGATCGACGGAATAGGGCCCGTCTTCGCCGGCCGTCTCCAGGATGCGGGTCTCGAAACGATCTCAGATTTGGGTGCGGCGTCTCCCGATCTGGTGGCAGAGGCGGCCGGAGTGTCGGCAGCCCGTGCCCGCGCCTGGATCGAGCAGGCCCGCTCTGTCGACTGACTCGCCGTACCTGACGGCACCAGAAGCACTCGGCGACCTCCTGGCGGATCAGCCGCCGTATCGCACCCGACAGCTCCAGTACTGGCTCTATCAACAACCCGTGACGGACGCCGACTCGATGACCAACCTGCCAATGGAGCTGAGGGCAGCGCTGGGGCCCGTGTTGTGGCCATTCGAAGTGGAGGCGCATCAGTCCTCAGATTCAGGCGCAACCGTGAAGTGGTTGTTCCGTGCCCGGGACGGTGCCGCCTATGAGGCGGTGCTGATGGGATATCGGAACCGGGTCACCCTCTGCATTTCGAGCCAGGCAGGCTGTGCACTGGGGTGCACCTTCTGTGCCACGGGTCAGTTCGGCTTCGAGAGGCACCTGGATGCAGGAGAGATCGTGGCCCAGGTTGCCTATGCGCGGGCATTCGTGCGCGAGCTCGGTCTCCCGGGATCGCCGGACCGGGTCACCAACGTCGTGTTCATGGGGATGGGCGAGCCGCTGGCCAACTATGAAAGAGTCCGAGAGGCGATCCGACGCATGGTGGACGTGATGGGAATCTCGGCTCGATCGATCACCGTCTCCACAGTCGGCATGGTCCCCGGGATACGAAAGCTCACCGACGACCCGTGGCCCGTATACCTCGCCATCAGCCTCCACGCCGCCGACGACGATCTCCGATCAAGCCTGGTGCCGATCAACAAGAGATACCCGCTGGCCATGCTGGAGGAGGCGGCCCAGGCATATTTCGATCGCAAGGGAAGACGTATCTCGATCGAGTGGACGATGATCGACGGCATCAACGACACCCCCGATCAGGCCGACAAACTGGCGGGCATCGCCCTCAGGTTGAGGGCACACGTCAATCTCATCGCTCTGAACCCGACCCCACTCACTGAAATGGCTGCCTCTTCCAAAGCCAGCATCCAGTCGTTCGCAAAACGGCTTTCCGACAAAGGGGTCAATGTGACCGTTCGGGACACGAGAGGGCGCGACATCGACGCCGCGTGTGGGCAGCTCAGGGTAATTGCTGGCAAATAGGCCCCCCGTGGGTAGTCTTCTTCGGGCGGAGCGGTTCAGGGGCTGAAGGAGTTGTGCCTTCACATGCCCAAGCTTCGTCGTACGCGTGCAGCCGCGGTCACTCTCTCCCTCATCCTGATTGTGGCGACGGTGTCTGTCGATTACACGGTCCAGCAAGGCGACACACTCGGCCGGATTGCCCGCGATCAAGGTGTATCGCTGAGTGATCTCATCGAGGCCAACGACATCGACAACCCCAACCTGATCTATCCCGGACAGGTTCTGATCATCCCCGGCGAGGAGGGGAAACCTCCCGTGATCCACATCGTCAGCAGGGGCGAGACGCTCAACAAGATCGCAGCGAGCTACGGAGTCAGCGCTGCCACCTTGGCCAAGATCAACGAGCTGTCCAACCCCAATCTGATCTACCCGGGACAGGAGCTCGTCGTCGAAGAAGGTAAGGAGCCCGGAGATCCGGGCAACGGTGGAGCTGGTGGCGGAGGCACCAACGACCCCTACCAGGCCACGCGCTCCGGCCGAACCCACATAGTCCGGCGAGGGGAGACCCTCCAGTCGATAGCCGCCCAGTACAAGGGAATCTCAGCTGCGAACATCCAAAGAGCCAACGGCATGGTCGACGGTCGCATCTACTCGGGAACCCGCCTCTTCCTGGATGGCCCCTCCTTCACTGCCGGGGGTGGGCAGGGTCAGGCCCAATACCGTGTCGTACGTGGCGATCGGCTCAGTGACATCGCCGCTCGCTTCAACACGTCCGTTGGAGCCATTGCCCGGCTCAACGGCATCCAGAACGTCAACCAGATTGGAAGTGGCCAGATACTCAAGCTCCCCGGTGGCAAGGGGTCATGGGTTTGCCCGGTTGACTCGGGGACGTTCTTCAACGATTGGGGCTTCCCTCGTTCGGGTGGCCGCTACCACGAGGGGAACGACATCTTCGCCGCATTTCGGACACCCGTAAGGGCGCCCGTCTCCGGCGTGGTTCAGTTCATCACAGGGAGCGTGGGCGGCTACCAATTCACCCTCATGGGAGACGACGGGGCGCGTTATCTCGGAAGCCACATGGACGGTTTCGAGGGCGAGAGCGGGCGCCGGGTGGAGGCGGGAGAGGTCGTTGGATACATCGGCAACTCAGGCAACGCTGTGGGGACCCGTCCTCACCTCCATTTCGGGATCTACATCGGCGCCCTCGCCGTCAACCCCTACCCGAGCCTGCAGGCAAACGGCTGCAAATGAGAGTTCTGAGTGATGCTCAGGCCTGGATCGACGCCGTGCGCGCCCTAGCCGGCCGCTGGAGCATAAGTCGAGCCCACCGGGCCCATCAGAGGGCGATGCGACCCAGGGTGACACCGCTCCGGCTCATACACGGAGACGAAATCGCCGGTTCCCACAACCAACAATGGGATCCACCACTCGACGAGGCGGTTTGAACTTCAGCGAGAGCGGGTGATCTCGAACCGATCCCGCGTGAGGGTGTAGCTGGTGCCCGACATGCGCCCGACAGCGTCGATTACCTCAGGCTTGACTCTCGTCCCGTCAAGGGCGTCTTCACGGACGTGAATCGCCAGCACCTGACCAATGACTAGACGGGTCGTGGGCTCCTCGCCGAAAGCCAGCATCTCTTCGACCCTGCACTCCAGATTCGCCGGGGCCTCATCGACGAGCGGCGCATCGGTCACCGATCCCGGCACCGGAGTAAGGCCTGCGATCGCGAACTCATCGTCGTCGGGGCCGAAGGAGCCCGAGGTGACACTCATCGCTTGAGCCAAGTCGGCGGACACGATGTTCACGGTGAACTCCCCCGTTTGATTTGCCAGCTCGACCGAGTCCTTGGGCCGATCGGGGTGACGGCCCCCTGAGAACAGGACCATTGGCGGCGAGGTGGAGACTACGTTGAAGAACGAGAACGGAGCCAGGTTGTAGCTCCCGTTTGGCCTTCGGGTTCCGATCCAACCAATCGGCCTGGGCACCACGAGGCCGGACAACAGCTTGTAGCGGTCGCGGCGTTCGCTCCCGTCGAGGGCGAAGAAGGCCTTGTTCAAACCAGGGCCTCACGCAGGTGATCCAGCCGAATTGGCCCCGCCTCGAGCATTCTGCGATGGAAGTCGGCGAGGCTGAAGTCGGATCCCTGGTTCTTCATGGCCTCGTCGCGAATGTCGATGATCACTCGCTCGCCGACCTTGTAGGAGATTGCCTGGCCCCACCACCCCAGGTACCGCGTCACTTCGGATTTGGCAATGTCGAGGGCCTGCACAGCTACCTGATGCATGTAGTCGACACCGATGTCGTAGTTCCAGACCTCACCGGCGTGGAGGGGCGCGCTGTCGGGAATCCTCAGCTGGAGGTGGCATCCGATGTCCAGCACGACCCGCACCGCTCGAAACAGCTGGCTGTTCAGGTAGCCCAGTCGCCACTCTGGATTCTCCAAAAAGCCCAACTCGTCCATGAGACGTTCGGCGTATAGCGCCCAACCTTCTCCGGAACCTGAATACCAGATGGCAAGCCGATGGAATCGCGACAACTGCTCACGAAGCAGGGTGACGGTCCCTACCTGGAGGTGGTGGCCGGGAAACCCTTCGTGGTAGGCGGTCGAGACCTCACCCCAATAAGGAAGACGCTCCCGCTCACCTGGCGCATACCAGATGGATCCCGGCCGTGAGAAGTCCTCAGAGGGTGCGGCATACCAGGCGCCGAGTGGCCCCCCCGGGGGAGCCACATTGACCGTGACCACCTTGATCTCGTCGGGCACATCGAAGTGTGTTCCGCTCAGTTTGGCGACGGCGTCATTCTGAAGGCCCTGAACGAAGTCGATGAATGTCTGACGGTCGGGGGCAGAGCGCTCGGGGTCGGTGTCGAGCAGGTGATAGACCTCCTCCAGGGAAAGCCCCGGATCGATGAGTCGAGCCGTGGCCCGGGACTCATCAAGCAAGCGAGAGACCTCGCCCCAGCCCCATTCGTATGTCTCCTCGAGGTCGATCTCGGTCCCGAGGAACTGGTCGAGATCTTGCAAATAGCGCTCCTCCCCGACGCCGTCCTCGGAACGAGCATGAGGCAGATAGTCGGCCTCGAGCCAGCCTGCGAACTCGGCAGCAGATGCACGCACCCGTCCCAAAGCCGCGCTCAGAGCCTCAGGGTCGCCTCCTGTGTCGGTCGCCTCCGCCGGGAAGGAAGCGAACCTGTTGTCGTCTGCCGCGATCTCACGTGCCTGCTGAATCACACTCTCGACCTGGCGTCTGGCCGCAGTCCGGCCTCTGCCCAGACCCACTTCGAGAGACTCTCGATAGCCGGCCAGCGGCTCGCCGAACGACGCGAAGCGTGCCTGGATGTTGGCCCAGTTCTCGGGTCCGTTCCGAGGCATGAGATCGAATACACCGACCATCCCCTGAAGAGGGCTAGCGATGTGGTTGAGGTCCTCGACCCAATCTCCCCGATCGAACGAATCGACCCTCTCACCCAGATATGCGGCCATCACCTTGGCAGCTCGGGCCTGCACCGGATCAGGATGGTCGAGGTGCTGAATCAGCCGAGATCGAGCCGTTCTCTGCAAGTCGGCGAGCTCCGCCACGTCATCGGGCCCAAATCCTGGCCACCGATCATCGTGGCCGCTGACACCCATGTAGGTGGCGCCGAGTGGGTTGAGTCTGCAGTAATCGTCGGTGAAGGCGTCTGAGATCTGAAACGGGCTTGGGTCGGTCATGGGGCCAGGGTAGAGCTATTGATATCGTGTCCAGTAGTGAGCGATCTGATCCCTGTGAGAGACGACGAGGGATTCGATGTCGCTGCCCTCGTAACATGGCTGGTGGGCCAGGACAGCCTTCCTCATGAGTCACCCGAAATACTCCAGTTCGGCGGAGGCAAGGCGAATCTGACCTATCTGCTGCGCTTTCCGTCGGGAGAGGAATTGGTTTTGCGGCGCCCGCCCCTGGGTCCGGTCGCCGCGTCCTCGCATGACATGGGGCGCGAATATCGGGTGCTGTCCCGTCTCTGGAGGGAGTTCGACAAGGCCCCCCGTGCGCTGGCGCTGTGCGACGACCCCTCGATCATCGGGGCAACCTTTCTGGTTATGGAACGCCGTGACGGAATTGTCGTCCGGCAGAAAGTACCCGACATCTTCGGTGGCGGTGCTGACACGAACGCCAATCGCGTGCTCTCTAACGCCGTGGTGGAGACCCTCGCCGAGTTCCACGCAGTCGATCCGGCCTCTTGTGACCTGGATCAGCTGGGCCGACCGGAAGGGTTCCTGAAGCGACAGGTCGATGGGTGGCTCACAAGATGGGACGCCGCCAAGGATGATGACAATCCCGTCGCCGATGAGGTAGGCAGGTGGCTGTTGGACCACCTGCCGTCGTCGCCTGAGCCCACCCTCCTCCACAACGATTGGCGTCTGGACAATATGGCGGTGAGCTCCGACGATCCAGGCCGCTGCGTCGCCGTGTACGACTGGGACATGGCAACCAGAGGTGACCCCCTCGCCGACCTGGGGACTCTGATGGGATCGTGGTTCGACCCGGGCGAGGCCCCCGAAGGTTTGGGCATGATGCCGACCACGGCTCCGGGTTGGATCCCGAGGAGCCAGGCCGTTCAGATGTACGGGGACTACTCAGGCCGGGACCTGTCGGCCGTCGACTGGTATCTGGTCTTCGGTTCATGGAAGCTGGCCGTCATCCTCCAGCAGATCTTCATCCGCTGGCTCCGTGGACAGACCCGGGACCAGAGGTTCGCGGGTCTTGGAGATGGAGCCCGTGTCCTTTTCGAGCTGGCAGCCGAACGCCGGTGATTGCTTGCCCCAGAGTGGGGCCATAATTACCGACTCGCATGCATGCCGTTGAAGCCCAGGACATCGTCAAGACCTTCGATGACGTGGTGGCATTGAACGGAGTCACCGTCGCTTTCGAGCCCGGGATCATCTACGGCTTATTGGGACCCAACGGTGCGGGGAAGACGACCCTTATCCGGGTCCTCACCACCCTGCTGAAGCCCGACTCGGGTTCGGCGAGCGTTGCCGGTATCGACGTTGCCGCAATGCCGGTGGCGGTTAGGCACAGGATCGGCCTCGCCGGCCAGTACGCGGCGGTGGACGAGTATCTGACAGGACGCGAGAACGTGGAGATGGTGGGTCGGCTCTACAACCTCGAGGCCGCCGAGGCCCACAGGCGCACCAGTGACCTATTGGAGAGGATCAAACTCACTGAGGCCGCCGATCGGCAAGTGAAGACTTACTCGGGTGGAATGCGCCGCCGACTCGACCTGGCCGCCTCGATCGTCGGCCGTCCCGAGGTTCTCTTCCTCGACGAGCCCACAACCGGAATCGACCCGGCCTCGAGACTCGACCTGTGGGACCTCATCGAGGAGTTGGTCGAAGGTGGTACCACCCTGCTCCTGACTACCCAATACCTCGATGAGGCAGACCGCCTGGCCGACCGCATCGGTGTGATCAACCACGGTCGGCTGATCGCCGAAGGCACTTCCGACGAGCTCAAGACCCAGATGGGTGGTGACGTGGTCGAGATTCACGTCTCAGAGAGCGATCGCGCCGGCGCCGCCCAGGCGCTGATGACGGTGAGTGGCGGGGAGCTGGCTCAAGAGAGGAACACATTCTCGATTCCCGCTCCAAACGGCTCGAGAACGTTGACTGCCGTTGTCCGCGAGCTGGATGCCCGAGGCGTGGAGCCCAACGACATAGCCCTGCGGAAGCCGACGCTGGACGACGTCTTCCTGGCTCTGACCGGCGGGCGGACCGAAGCCGAAGTCGGTGCTCCTGTGGAGGTACAAGGAGAATGACCGTCACCGCCGAAATGGCAACTCGGATCGGGCCTCGACAGGCTCTCACCCACATTCGGGTGGTCACTAAACGCAATGTGTTGCGAAACCTGAGACTCCCCCAGTTGCTCCTCTTCGCCACGGTGCAGCCAGTGATGTTCCTGTTGCTCTTCAATTACGTTTTCGGCGGAGCGATCATCTCGGGTGGCGAGGCAGGAGCCGACGATTACATCAACTACCTCATACCCGGCATCCTGGTGCAGACGGCGGTGTTCGGAGCGGCGCAGACTTCACTCGGCCTCACCGAAGACCTGGCAGCGGGTGTCATCGACCGTTTCCGTTCCTTACCGATCGCACGGTCTGCGGTCCTCGCCGGACGGACGATCGCCGACTTCTTGCGAAATCTGTTCGTCAACATCTTGATGCTGGTCGTCGGGTTCTTGATGGGCTGGCAATTCGACCAGGGCTTCGTCCGAATGGCGACCGGCGTGCTGATCGTGCTCTTGTTCGGCTATGCGATGTCCTGGGTCATGGCGACGATCGGCCTGGTGGTAAAGACGCCTGAGGCTGCCCAATCAGCGGCTTTCCTCCCAATGTTCCCGTTGGTGTTCGCCTCCTCGATCTTTGTTCCGGTGGAGACGATGCCGAGCTGGCTGCAAACGTTCGCCGAGGTGCAACCGATCACGATTCTGTCCAACACGGCCCGTTCGCTGATGCTGCCCGAGGAAGCCGCATCCTTCCTTGGACTCGACAGCGCAACGCTCATCGTCCAGTCGCTTCTGTGGATCCTGGCGATTCTTGTCCTGTTCGTGCCCCTTGCGGTTCGCCAGTACCGGAAGACCGTCAGCTGATAACGGCGGTAGGTTGACATCGATGAAGGCCCTGGTTGGAACCACTTCGGGTTTGCTCACCGTCGACAGCTCGGTGGAGGAGCTCATAGCAGGTACGCGGATCAACCACGTCCTCACATCGGAAGATGGGTGGTGGGCAGTCGACGGCAAGGGCCGGGTCCATCACAACGGGCAGGTGGTTGCATCGATGCCGCCAGAAACGACTCCCCTATGTGTGCAACCAGGACGTGACGTGACCTGGATCGGCACCTCGGAGGCCCACCTGTTTGTTCTCGAGGGCGACCGACTCAGCAAGGACGAGTTCTTTGACAACTCGCCAGGCCGAGAAGCCTGGCACACCCCGTGGGGAGGCCCGCCCGACACCCGGTCTCTGGCTTTGGACACCGATCTCACACTCTTTGTCAACGTTCATGTCGGTGGGATTCTCAGATACGACAACACCGGCCCGACACCCACTCTCGACATCACTGCCGACGTCCACCAGGTGGCCGCCCATCCCAGTCGAGGTGGAGTTGTGCTTGCGGCATCTGCTCGAGGTCTGGCTTTCTCACGCAATGGCCACGACTTCGACTTCGTCGATGACGGGCTGCATGCTCCCTATTGCCGCGCCGTCGCCGTTGCCGACGACTGGCTTTTGGTGTCGGCATCAACCGGGCCCCGTTCCGATCGGGCGCGGGTCTACCGATCACAGCTGGGGGCCACGACGCTCCAGCCGGTCACGGCGGGGCTGCCAGAGTGGTTTGACGCCAATGTCGACACCCATTGCCTGGCCGTGAGCGGCCCGTCCGCGTTCTTGGGTCACGGAGACACGCTCTGGCGATCGGACGATGCCGGTTTGAGTTGGTCGGTGGTTGCGGACAAGCTGCCGCGCGTCACCTCCGTGGCGGCTTGGCCCTCGATCTGACCGTCCGCGCCACCTCTCCGCCATCGCCCTGCAGGCCGCACCCCCTCCGCCGCCTTCGGCGCCACCTCCCCTCATCGGCCCTAATGGGCCTCACCCCCTCCGCCGCCTTCGGCGCCACCTCCCCTCATCGGCCCTAATGGGCCTCACCCCCTCCGCCGCCTTCGGCGCCACCTCCCCCAATGGTCGCTCCGCTCCCTGGGGGAGGAAATGGTCGCTCCGCTCCCTGGGGGAAGAAATGGTCGCTCCGCTCCCTGGGGGAGGAAATGGCCGCTAGTAGTCGATCCCTCGTCTGGCCATGATCCCGGCGTCGAAGGCGTGTTTGACCTTCTTCATCTCGGTGACGGTGTCGGCGGTGTCGATCAGGTCTTCGGGTGCATCGCGGCCGGTCAGGATGACGCTCACCGCCTCTGGTCGAGTACGCAGGACCTCGACGACGTTTCCGAGATCTATCCAGCCCCAGTTGATGGGATAGGTCACCTCGTCCAAAATCACCAGCCCGTACTCCCCCGACTGGATCACCTGACGTGCCGCTTGCCACGCATCACGCGCCAGAGCTTCCGACTCGTCCATGTCATCGGAGTCCCAGGTGAAACCGTCCCCGAGAGCCCGCCACTCGATACCCAGTTGGCGGCCGATCTTCTCCTCCCCAACACTCCAATCTCCTGACTTGAGGAACTGAACCACCGCGACTTTCCAACCCCGGGCCACCGCTCTGATGGCGGTGCCGAACGCGGCGGTCGATTTGCCTTTACCGTCGCCGGTGTGGACCAGAATCAGACTCGGTGCTCGTTCGGTGGCCTTCCGAGGTGGATCAGTCGGAGGAGTTTCAGAGGGAGGAGTCGGTGCTTCAACCATGTTCTCTTCTCGAAGGAATCACTATCGGACCGTTACCGTCGTGAACGACCCTGACGCGTGAACCGTAGCTTGATCGCAGCACGTCCTCGGTGAGCACCTCGTGGGGAGAGCCCTCGACCTCGATACGTCCTCGTGTGAGCAGTGCAAGACGATCGGCAAACTGACCGGCGAGTGTCAGATCATGAATGGCCGTCACCACGGTCAAGCCACCGGAGCGACGCAGATCGTCGATCATCTCCAGCACCTCCAGGCCATGCCCGACATCGAGACTCGACGTCGGCTCGTCGAGCAACAACACTGGCGCCTCCTGGGCCAGCGCCCTGGCGAGCACCGCCCGCTGTGCCTCGCCACCGGAGAGGGTTACGAGTTGCCTATCCGCAAGATCGACCATGCTCACTCGCTGCAGTGCCAACTCAACCGAATCCAGGTCGTGGGGGCGTTCCGACTTGAGATATCCGAGATGTGGGGTTCTGCCCAAGAGCACGTAATTGGCGACGCTCATCTCATCAGGCAGGTGCGGACGCTGGGGCATCCATGCGACGTCCAAACCTGGCCGGGCGACACCGCCGTTCAATTCCACCTCACCAGAGAACGGAACTGCACCGATCGCTGATTTGATCAGAGTTGACTTGCCTGCGCCGTTGGGCCCGATCAGCCCAAGCCATTCCCCACGGCTGACCTCCAGCGAGACCGACTCGATCACCTGCCTTTGGTCGAATCTCACCGACACCTCCCTCCAGGAAATCACGAACTGCCCCGCATCGTTCGCAAGACCAGGAGGAAGAAGGGAGCCCCGATGAAGGCAGTGACTACGCCAATGGGCAGCTCAGCCGGGGCGATCAAGGTCCGTGCGCCCAAGTCGGCCAGCATCAGAAACACCGCCCCGTACACCAGCGACAAGGGAATGATGACTCGGTAGCTGCGGCTCGCAATCAGTCGCACGGTGTGGGGAACGATGATCCCGACAAAACCAATGAGCCCGCTGACGGCGACGGCCGCCGCAGTGGCGAGGGTGGATGCGGCGACTATCACCAACCTGATTCGCCCCACGTTGACCCCAAGAGCGGCTGACTCCTCGTCGCCGAGTGCCAGCACGTCGACGACCCTGCGCAGCACAACCAAGACGACAGTGGCTGCCAATGCGTAAGGCAGCAACAGCTGCACCTCGCCCCAGCCCACCGTCGTCAGACGTCCGAGGATCCACGTGTAGACCTCCCGCAAAGTGTCGTTGGACCGTTGCAGGAGAAACGTCTGGAAAGCGGTGGCAAACGCGGCCACGGCGACACCCGCCAGGATCAGCGAAGTGGTGGTTCGCCCCCCAACCGTCCGGCTGAGGACGTAGGTCATGCCCACCGCCACAAGCCCAGCCGCAAACGCAGCCGGCGGGACCAAGGCCGAGCCTGCGCCGGTACCGATGACCAGCGTCGCGCCTATTCCTGCTCCCGCCGCAACGCCAAGCAGGTAAGGGTCGGCTAGGGGATTGCGAAACACTCCCTGGTAGCCAGCCCCTGCGATCGCCAGGATGCCTCCGACAAGGCCCCCCATGACCACCCTGGGAGCCCGGATCTCGAACAGCACATCGAGCTGTGTGGGTGTCAAGCCATGATCGACATCCACGCCCGGGACGAGGTCTAGTAAGGCCGACAGCACACCTGATGCAGGCAAATCGACAGCTCCGATGAGCAAACCGGCGAGGGCGACCAGAGAGGCCGCCGTTGCCGCGACAACCCAACGTACCCACCCGATACCGGGTGCCGTGAACCGGGTAGCCGTGGCTTTGGTCACGCCACTACGAGCTCGCTGACCGACTCAGCGATCAACTCGACCAACTCGACCACCCTCGGCCCCCAATTCGATGCCAGATACGAGTCGAGGCCGACAATTGCATTCGACTGGACGGCCGTCATGCCTTCCCAACCCGGTCGATCGACGAGGCTCTCGGGTGCTACCCCAAAGTCGACGTCCCCCAAGAAGATGAGGTCAGGGTCAGATGTGACGATGTACTCCGAAGAGAGCTGCGGAAAGCCACTGCCGTCGTCAGCCGCATCGGCGATGTTCTCCAGGCCGACAAGGGCATAGATTTGCCCGAGGAAGCTCGAGGATGTCGTCGAATACAGGGTGGCATCGACTTCGTGATAGAAGCTGAGACCTTCCCGCACATCAGCCGAGGCAACAGCATCTTCGATATCGGCCTGCATCTGGGCAACGGCCTCTGCCGCATCGGCAACGTGTCCCGTCGCCGCACCCAGCACTTCCAGCTGGGCATAGGAATCGTCTAGCGAGAGAGCAGTCCTCAGCTGGAGACTGGGAACACCCACTGCGTCGAGCCCTGCTTGAAGCTCGCCCGGATCGAAGGAGATCACGACGAGGTCCGGCTCGAATGCGAGTATGGCCTCCAGGTTGGGGGTGAATCCGGAGAGGTCGGTGATCGGCGCCCCTTCCGGATACGTGGAGAACTCGTCAACCGCTACCACCTGATCACCGGCTCCGATCGCAAACAGCATCTCAGTTGCAGTGGAAGACAGGGAGACGATCGACGTCGGCTCGGCTGCGACTTCGACCTCACCGCGGAAGTCATTGACTGTCACCGGGAACGGCGCACCGCCCGAGGTGGAGGAATCCTCCTCCGGATCGGCACCATCGCCGCATGCGGCAACCGCCAGCAACAGCGCTAACAAGAGCGCAACTCTTCTCATATCAAAACATCCTCCGTATCGGAGGATGAAGAGGTCGGTGGCTTCCCTGAGCCTACGAGTCCGTCTTCATCCGAGACTTGTGTCGTGGCTCCGGAGTCAGGCGACCTGGCTCATCCCAGAAAGGGCATCGCAGTTGCGGGACAGCGCCGGATTCTCACCGGCTTCGCTGTTCCCCGGAACACCCGCCGGTAGTGACGGGCCCGGCGATCATACCCGGCCCGAAGCTGTCATGAGCCTTCGGGACGTTCCCCCAATGTCACGTCGAAGGCAAGCTCCGAACCGTCGCGAACCACAACGACCTCCACGATGGTGCCCGGGCGA
The DNA here is from genome assembly GCA_965216725.1 of Acidimicrobiia bacterium. GTDB lineage: Bacteria > Actinomycetota > Acidimicrobiia > Spongiisociales > ZC4RG35 > JACZUI01. Next base: position 76,697 of record CBDCGI010000005.1, read on the forward strand.
TAGCGCCGAACCTGAGAGGCAAGGTCGTCGATACCCTGGATGGGCACCCCTTCCATCTCAATGACGAGGTCTCCCACCTCCAGGCCGGCAGCTTCGGCACCCGTCCCCGGCTGCACTTCGGTGATGAACGCGCCGGCTTGGCCCGATTCCACCGGCTCTCCGGTGACCCCCAGATAAGCGGCCGCAAGGCTCTCGCCTGAGACGAGACGATCTGCGATGTCGAAGGCCACATCGATGGGGACGGCAAAGCCGACTCCGTCGTTTGCACCAGAGAGGGTGAAGATGGAGACGTTGATGCCGACAACTCTCCCCTGGCGGTCCACCAGGGCACCACCCGAATTGCCGGGGTTGATGGCCGCATCGGTCTGGAGCATCGCCTGGCAGGTCACGGTGTCACACAACGGCTGGTTGATGGCTGACACGATCCCGGCGGTGACAGTGCTGTCGAGTCCCCATGGGCTCCCGACTGCAATCGCCAATTGGCCCACTCGGGGCGCCTCACCGAGGGCGAGGCTGGCGGCCGGTAGACCGGTCCTGTCCACCTGGACTACCGCTACGTCGACGTCAGCATTGCCACCTACGACCATGCCGTCCATCTGCTCCCCATCCTGGAAGCGAACGGTCACCGTATCCTGGCCTTCGACGACATGTGCGGCGGTGAGGATCAGACCGTCAGCGTCATAGATGACGCCGGAACCTACCCCACCTCCGGTTGAGATCTGGACCACAGACGGAAGGATCAGCTCGGCCGCGTCGGCGATTGGCTCTTCACCCGCAACGAAGGTCGGAGTCTCGACCTCGATGGGTGGAGGAGTGACGGCCGGATCTTCAGGTAGCAAGGCATCTTCGGGCTCGGTTGACGGGCTCTCGTTGTCCACCGAGGTCGGGGTCACCGCTTCAGGAGCGTCGTCGGGCTCAGCCGTGACCAGATAGGCGACACCAATCAGCGAGACGAGGACCACGAAGATGGTGAGCAACATCGGCCATCGTTTCGGCTCTTCGGGTCTGGGTGCGTGCTGGATGGGTTCCAAGTCGATCATTCTGGCCTCCTGGCCGCGACAACGGTATTGATTCGTGTTTAAGTCCCTGTAAAGGGATTGTTCGGAGGTGGAGTCGAATCTGGATGTTCCGCCTCCGGGAGCCAGATCACCATGGTGGTGCCGCCGCTGTCGGCGGAGGGCACCTCTGCCAATTGGCCCCCGTGTGCAGCGGCGATCTGCTCGACTATGGCGAGGCCGAGACCCACACGGCGATCCTGCTCGTCGGCCGGCAGGCCGGGTCCCTCGTCGCTCACGCCTAACCACCGCCAACTGTTCACCACACCGCATCCGATGAGCACGGTGTCTCCCTCTCGAGACGCCCCTAGGGCATTGTCGATGAGATTGGACAAGGCCCGGTCGAGCGAGATCTCCACGCCTTGGGCCACGGCCGGAGACACTCGGGTTTCCACGGAGGCTCCGCGACCGGCTGCGACCGTGCCGTACTCAGCTGACTTGGCCCGTACCAAGTCGGCAAGGTCGATCGTCACCGCCTGAGCCTGGCCCACCTGGAGACGGGCGGCGGCCAGAAGACCGTCGATCATCGACGCCATCTTCTCGCTGTTCCTGGTGACGATGTCACCAACCTCTTGCCATTCGCCCACGGTCGCTTCGGGATCGTCGGCGACGACCTCGACGTTGGAGCGGATGACCGCAAGGGGAGTACGCAGGTCGTGACTGGTGTCGGCGAGGAACCGGCGTTGGCTGGTGAAGGCCTGATCGAGCCGTTCCAACATCCCGTCGAATGTGTTGGCAAGGCGCGTCAGCTCGTCGTCTGGACCATCGAGTTTGATTCGGCGGCTGAGGTCCGACGCTTGGATGTCACTCGCCACTTGGGTTATCTCGCCGATCGGGCGCAAGAAGCGACCCGACATGACCCAACCCACGACCAAGCTGAGGAGAAAAAGCACGATCAGACCCATCGAAGTGAACGTGGCCAACTCTTCCAGTACGTGCTCATTGAACAGCGACTCCAGAGTTCGCAGCTCGCGCTCGGCGAGAGCCGGCACATGACCCACCAACTCGCCGTCGACATACACCGGCTCACCCGTGATCACGTAGCGGGTCATCGTGTCGTTGCGGAGGTTCTCCCTCAGCCCCAGGTAGACCAGCGCCAGCAGTGCGCCGCCCAAGCCAAAAACGACCGCCGAATATTGGACGGAGAGCTTGAAGCGTATGGAGCGAAAGAACGGAGGCATCAGTCGGCCAGCCGGTAACCCCGTCCGGCGACGGTATCGATCAGCTGGGGCTCCCCCAGTTTCTTGCGAAGGTTGCTTACCGTCACGCGTACGACGTTGGTCAGCGGATCGGCCATCTCGTCCCAAACGTGCTCGAGAAGGTGCTCCTGGCTCAACACCTGGCCGGCGTGAGCCATGAAGTAGTGGAGCAGCGAGAATTCCTTAGAGGTGAGCTCGAGGGCCGCCCCGCCTCGGGTGGCTTCAAACCGGGCGGGGTCAAGTCGGAGCGCTCCAACCTCGATGACCGGTGTTAGATCATCGTCGCGACGAAGCAGGGAGCGAACCCTGGCAGACAGTTCCGCGAAGGCAAAGGGCTTGACCAGATAGTCGTCGGCGCCGGTGTCAAGACCTTCCACCCGATCATCGACGTCATCTCGAGCGGTCAGCATGAGCACACGAGGCCGGGCGCCGTCCAAAGTGGGCAGCTCGCCGCTGACGAGGTCACGAGCGAGGTTCAGGCCTGAGCCATCGGGAAGGTTCCAGTCCAGGCACACCAGGTCGTATTCAGCCGTGCGCAATTTGAAGTCGGCGTCTGAAGATGTGAGCGCGACGTCAACGGCATATCCGTCTTTTCTCAGACCTCGAGCCAGAGCGCTGGCGAGATCTGGCTCATCCTCGACCACAAGCAGGCGCATCTCCAAAAACATAGGTCGCTTGAGATAAAAAGGCGGATAATCCCTGGATATCGGGTGCCGGTGAGCAGTATGGACTTCCGACCTATCCAGAACGTGCAACCAAATGCCGATGTTGGAGGTCGGAAAGGTAGAGATGGTCGTTACGTTCATCACAGAAGACCAAGACGGTTTCCATACCTACACGGGTCACGTGGTGAGCCGGGGACCGACGACAATCGTCGTTTTGCTGACCGAGCCCTTCTCCATGGCGGGGCGGTCAGTGCAGTTCCCGATCTCCACTGTGATCGAGGAAAAAGTCATTTCGGCTTGACGGCCGCTTGCCCCGGCAAGGCTGGCGGGCTCACACTGGCCGCCTAGGCTGACCGCTCATGGATCCCGCATTCGAAGCAATTCTCATAGTCGGAGGAGTCGGCGCCGTTGGTGGCTTCTTGGGAGGCCTCTTCGGAGGAGCGGACAATCTCATCATGACGCTGCTGATGGGGATCGTCGGAGGGATAGCCCTCTCCGCCTTGTTCAAGTTCGGGCAGTGGCCGGGCATCTACACCTACGGCCCTGAGGAGTGGTCGCTGGTGTGGGGCGCCGTCGGCGGTTTGATCCTTGGCTTCGTGGTCGGCAGGTCGAACCTGTAGGCATCGGCTAGCGGCGGCTTTGCTGGTCCTGCTGGCAGCCTGTGCCGGCTCAGGGGCCGAGTCCGGCCTGAGAAACGAGAGCGCCGTCGCTGCATCGCACACAGCCACGATGATGCCTCCAACCAGCACACCCTCGATGACCGTCGAGATGGATCCCGCTACGACCAGCTCTACACCTCCCCCCTCGACAACTACCACTGAGGACATTCCCCGGGAGCCTGACATCCGCCCCGTAGGCGTGGAACGTCTCGGCCATTCCTGGCGGGAGGGATGCCCGGTCAGCGTTGAGGAGCTGCGGTTGTTGACCGTCCCCTATCTCGACTTCGACGGTGCAGCGGCGCTCGGCGAAGTCGTGGTCCATCAGGAATTCGCCGACCAGGTACTCAGTGTCTTCCAGCGGATTTTCGAGCTCGGATACCCAATTCAGTCAGTCATCCCGATCGGAGATCTGCCTGAAGGCGCCGAGGACGAGACCCACTACAACAACACCTCCGGGTATCAATGTCGATTTGTGGACGGCACCACACGATGGTCACGACATGCACATGGCACAGCCATAGATCTCAACCCCCTGCAGAACCCTTTGATCGATGGGAAACAGGTCTGGCCATCAGGCTCGGACTTTGTCGATCGCTCGAGCCAGCATCCGGCGATGATCACATCCGGCGACGGGGTTGTTGCCGCGTTCGAGTCGATTGGGTGGGGATGGGGCGGTCATTGGAAGAGTCTCAAGGACTATCACCACTTCAGCTCGACGGGGACCTGAGCGAGTGTCGCAACGATGGTATTGACCCTGGCTCTCGAAGGACGCACGCTGTTGGCATGCCCACGAGCGAGTCGGCGCGGCACGCCCTGTACACTCGGTTGGAGGAGGTCCTCGGGACCGAGCATGCGACGACGCTGATGACCCAACTCCCACACGAAACCGATGCCTGGGCCTCGAAGGCGGACATTCTTCGGTTGGAAAGCAGGATGGACCACTTCGAGGAGCGGTTCGACCGGCTTGAAGACCGATTCGACCGGATGGAAGAAAGGTTCGACCGGCTGGAAGACGTCGTCAGAGACCAGCAGAAGTTCTACGTGGCCACCACGGTCGGTTCGATGACCGCACTCACGGCGATCTTTTCGATCGTGGTGGGGATGCTGGCCTAAGCGGGAGCAACTGTCATCTAGAGGCTCGGCCTTCGGCTAACCGATCGCGCCAGCCTCCACCATGTTGAGCTCGATGAGCCGGTTCATCTCCACCGCGTACTCCATAGGGAGTTCCTTGACAATTGGCTCGATGAAGCCGGCCACGATCATGGAGGTCGCCTCGTCTTCGGTCAAGCCCCGCGACATCAGGTAGAAGAGTTGGTCGTCGCCCACCTTGGAGACAGTGGCTTCATGGCCTATCTCGGCATCGTTCTCTTCGATCTCCATGTACGGATATGTGTCGGAGCGTGAGTCCTGGTCGAGGATGAGAGCGTCGCAGCGGACGAAGCTCTTGGCGTCTTCGGCTCCTGGCTCGACGCGTAGCAAACCCCGGTATCCGGCGCGGCCGCCCCCCTTCGAAATCGACTTGGAGACGATGGTCGACGTCGTGTCTGGCGCAACGTGAACGATCTTGGCGCCTGCATCCTGGTGCTGGCCTTCCCCGGCGAAGGCTATGGAGAGAACTTCTCCGTGGGCACCGGGCTCCATCAGCCACACGGCTGGGTATTTCATCGTGAGACGGCTTCCGATATTGCCGTCGACCCACTCCATGGTGGCGTTGCGATACGCGGCAGCCCGCTTGGTGACCAGGTTGAAGACGTTGTTCGACCAGTTCTGGATGGTGGTGTAGCGGCACCGCCCTCCTTCTTTGACGATGATCTCGACGACCGCCGAATGGAGGGAATCGGTGGTGTAGACCGGCGCCGAACACCCCTCTACATAGTGAACAAAGGCGCCCTCGTCCACGATGATGAGGGTCCGCTCGAATTGGCCCATGTTCTCCGAGTTGATTCGGAAGTAGGCCTGGAGCGGCTGCTCGACGTGTACACCTGGGGGCACATAGATAAAGGAACCGCCCGACCACACGGCCGAGTTGAGAGCCGCGAACTTGTTGTCGTTGGGTGGGATGACGGTCCCGAAGTACTCCTTGACCATCTCCGGGTATTCACGGACTGCGGTGTCCATGTCGCAGAAGAGGACACCCAACTTCTCCAAGTCCTCCCGGTTGCGGTGGTACACCACTTCTGACTCATACTGAGCAGTTACGCCAGCCAGGTACTTCCGCTCCGCCTCGGGGATACCGAGCTTTTCGTAGGTCTGCTTGATCGACTCGGGGACCATGTCCCAGTCTTTCTGCTGCTCACCCTCGGGCTTGACGTAGTAGTAGATGTCGTCGAAGTCGATGGTATCGAGCAGCCCACCACCACCCCACTGCGGAATGGGCTTGCGTAGGAAGCGCTGGTAGGCCTTGAGCCTGAAATCGAGCATCCACTCCGGCTCGCCTTTCATGGCAGACATGTCGCGGATAACTTGCTCGTCGAGGCCCTTGCGGGGTTCGAAGGCCAGCTCCACATCGTCTTTCCAACCGAGCTGGTAGGCGCCTAGGTCGATATCAACGGTTGCCACTGGGGAATCACCTCGAGAGAATTATCACTATCTGGATAGTGCAATTGTACAGGGTGCAACCGACAGGGCGAACCGGCTATTTCAGCTCTCGTGGGCCGCGGCGAGCTCCTCGAAGGAAACCGCGGGAATCCTCCTGACGAGGAACAGGGCAGCTATCACGATCAGACCTGCAGCCAGCAACCCGAGGCGGAGAGCCTGGACCTGTCCCTTCTCGTACGATTCGACAATTCCCACTTGCTCTTCTGCGCCGAGACTGGAATCCCGCAACGCTTCCTCGAGCACCGATGCTTGAACGAACTCGACTTCGCCTTCGAGGCGCACCGAGATCGCGCCGGCAACCTCATCGCTGACCCGTGGGTCGTTTGCAAGATTGTTGAAGAAAGTCCCAGCCAAAGTGCTGATGACGATCGCACCGATCAATGCCGTGCCCATGGCTGATCCCAGCTGCTGAGCGGTCCACTGCAGACCTCCCGCTTCGCTGCGATCACGGGCGCCCACGGCCGACTGGATCACGTTGCCCAATTGCGACGCGATGAGGCCCATGCCGACACCCAACAGCGACATCGCTATCCCGAACACGATGCCCTCGAGTTGGGGCCGAATCGTGCTGATCAGCACTAGTACCGCGGCCAAGAGGACGATGAGCCCGGCGCGAATGATCTGGCGCGGGTTCCAGCGGCTGCTCATCCTTGCCCCGATGAAAGACATGACGAACATCGTCACGGAAACCGGGAGCATCTTGAGCCCGGTATCCAAAGCGTTGAGTCCCTGAACCACCTGCAGGTACAACGGAATCGAGAAGAAGACCCCCATCAGGATCACATTCTGAGCCGTTGCCATCTTCAGGCCGGCATTGAGAGGTTTTACGTCGAGAAGCTTGAGCTGGAAGAGCGGGTCCTTCCCCTGAGCGATTCTCCATTCGGTCCAGCGTGTGAAGAGTCCGAGGATCACAAGCCCGCCAGCTGCGACAAAGGGGGTCAGGGCGAGTCCGAATGGGGCCCAGGGGGAGTCCTTGTCCAACACCCAACCCCAAGTTGACGCGGACAACATCGCCAGGACCACCATCGAGAGTCCCACCGCCGTCATTGCCGAACCGACCCAATCGACCTTCGGAGCCGGCTTGGGACCGGGCACATCGGCAATCATCCCCACCAGGGCCACGATGCCCAGCGCCAGGATCACCTCGCCGACAAATACGTATCGCCAGGTGAACTCGGTGGTTACCCAACCGCCAAGGATGGGACCGACTGCGATTCCGGCCCCTGCCACACCACCGATAACGCCGTAGGCAACCGCCCTGTCGGCTCCCTTGTAGTTGCCTGCGATCAACGCCACCAGGGCGGGCATGACGAGAGCCGCCCCAATTCCCTCGAGCACCGACCATCCCAATAGGAGCATTGGGACAGTCTGGGAAACGGCGGTGAGAGCCGATCCAGCACCGTAGATGATCAAGCCGATCGCAAAAGCCCGCTTCCGGCCCCAGCGATCTCCCAGCTTTCCTCCGGTGATCATCAACGCGGCCATGACCAGCGCGTAAAAAGTGATCACGCCCTGAATGGTGGTAACCGTGGTGTCGAAGTCCTCGACCAGCTGGCTGATCGAGACATTCATGACCGCCTGGTCCAGAACCATCAAGAACTGGGCAACAGACAGGACAGCTAGAGCACGCCACTTCACAGCGCGGGCAATCTAGCCAACTATCGCTCCGCGAGCCGTGACGCTGCCGCACCTGCGATCAGACCCCACACTTCGAGCCTGCAGCAGAACGCGCCATACGCGACTCAATGCGGGGTCGACGTAAGGATCGCAACCGCCAGTCCACGAGCCTCGCACGTCCCGTCGAGCCTGCAGAAGAACGCGCCATGCGCGACTAAATGCAGGCTCGACGTATCGACCCCAACCGCCACTCCACGAGCCTGCACCCGAGCGCGCTATGCGCGAATCAACGCAGGGTCGACACAAGGCGAGGCGTCGCGCCCCGACCCTCAGCCAGCCAGCCGGGCAACGATGCGGACGATGGGCCAAGCCGCGAATTCGAACATGGGCTCCAACTCCAACAGCATTTCTCTGACGGCTGCCGGCCGGTCGTAGTGACTCTGGTCTGGATCGGAGAGATACCGCTCCTTCACCCGCATCACCTTCTCCCCCAGTTCGACCAGCTCGGCGTCTCCGTAGGCGTCGAGATCGAGTGGCATCGTGAACGGCTCAGGGTGGTCGGCAAACTCGATGGAGAAGCCCCTCGACTGAAACGTGGTCACCAGCATCGGCACCTTCAGCCCGAAGCCGGTCTCACCGAAAGGCCCTTCACGCGGAGGCAAGCCGAGGTATCTGACGACTTCACCGAGCCTGGCCTGTCGGTCACCGGAGAGAAGCTCGTCAACAGAAGGTGGAGCAACACGTGCCGGCACGTCTTCAAACGAGACGAATTCGTGAAAGGCTGCTACGAGTCGACCACCGGGGCGGAGGACGGTGGCGAACTCCTCTGCCATCGAATCCGGATCTGCCCGGTCGCCATCCCACGTCGGAAACTGAAACACCATGCGAGCCACAGCCAGGTCGAAGCTGTCGGCTGCGAAACTCGTTGCCACCGAACCAGCTGCGATGTTCCCTCGCCATTCAATAGCACCGTCCCGGTTAGGGACCTCGGGCTCGGGCCGAGTGGCTACCACTCGGGTAGCTCCGGCGTCCGACAAGTATTCCGCGAGATCACCCAAGCCCGCTGAGAAGTCCAGCACCTCCGCGCCCTTCGCCCAATCTGGCGCCACGAGGTTTTCCCTGAGGTAGTAGACCAGCGGCCGAATCAGATGCCAGGCGCGTCTTTCTTCCCACGTCATCAAGGGCAAAGGTATACGGCCCCGCGCGGGTTAGTTTCAGGAAGATGCCAGTGATCGTGGTTGGCGCCGATACCGAACCGGGGCGCCGCATTGTCGAAGCAATGGTTGAGCCGGACCGCGAGGTGAGGGCTTTCGTCAGTGATGTCGTCGAAGCGACGCGGCTGAAGTCTCTCGGGATCAAAGTGGCCATTGGCGACGTGTCCGACGAGACCCACATCGAAGGTGCCGCAACCCACTGCTTCAGCGCCGTCCTGGTCGGTGAGGCAGCCGTGGACGAGAGAGATCGGTCTTTTGCTGACGACCCAACGGCAGTCCATATTGCGTGGGCCAGGGGCATTGCGGCGTCAAATGTCACACGCGCCATTTGGGTGCTCGATGGCGAGCCCCCGACATTGGGAAGTGAAGAAGTCGCAATCGTCAGTCCGGCCGATCCCGACCTGGTCGAGAAGGTGGCCGCCCTCGACGATGCTCAGATGATCGAGAAGCGGTCCTCGAATCCCGAGTAGAAGGCTAAGAAGCGGAGGCTCTCCAGCGCCTCACTGTGAGCCGCGGCCAGCAGTGGCCCCGGGTCCACGCTCTTTCCATTGAGGTCCAGCTCGAAGTGGGTGTGGGGACTGGTCCATTCCGCGTTTCCCGAGTCGCCGACGAAACCGATCAACTGTCCAGCCGAAACGTAGGTGCCCTCCTCAACCTCGTTGGCCACCGTTATCGACCAGGGAGCACGGCCGTCGTCGGTGTTGGGATTGTCGTTGTTGAGGTGCATGTACGAGGAGGTCCATCCGCCGTAATGGTTGATGACGACGTACCGCCCGGCCCTTCGGGACTCCGCCACACGCTCCACAAATCCTTCTGCGATGGCGTACACAGGAGTCAACTTCGGCGCCATGAGATCGTTGCCTCGATGAGCCCGTCCTCCTGCCCTCCGAGCGCCCCAATCGTCGTGGTGCGTCGTGACTTCGGCAGTCTGGGGAAAGACAATCTCGAACGGCGGCTCCTCGGCGCCCGCCCGGAAAGCCGGGATGAGCGAAACGGCAAGAATCGTGGAAACGAGCACGGCCGCCCGAAGGCGAGCCAAAGTCCTGGAACGCGTCACAAAGAAGCCTCCGGTGTCTTGGGGTGTGGGACAGACCTGGTGTCCCTCGAGGTAAGAACCCTAAGAAAGCACCTCTGCCTATGCCAACCGCATCAGGCTTCCTCGTCTGTCTGCGCAGGGCCCGCCGGGGACCGCTGCGGACGCTGGCGCACCGCAAATCGCAGACGAGACACCGGATCTTCGTCGACCGAGATGACAAACGAATAGGAGCCTTCACTTGCGAATGACAGGTTGTTGAAGGTGAAGGAGCGGACAATGCCGAAGTCCGTCGTCAGCGGGCTCTTGGCATGAGAGTGGATCGAAACTCGATGCGACAGGGGACGTGGAAGGAGTGGCTTTCCGTCGGCGTCTTGAAGCTCGACCGAAAGAAGAAGCGTGTCACCGGCCCACGAGCTTGGGACCCGGAGGCGGAGCCCGATTCCGAGACTTGGATGTCGTGCCGGGAAACTCCCCACCCATATCGTGTCCCAACCGCCGCCAAGGACGTACAGTTTCCCACGGACGGCTTGGACCGAGTCGGCGAGGAGGGCCACATCTACGGTCGGCCCAATCGAATCTGGGGTCATGTCCACGTCACCTCAGCCTAGAACCAGGTTCACCTTCGCGATCGCGGTTCCCTATCGTCAGTACCTCAGGAGGAGTCATGGCCAACAAGCCCGAGATCGCCCCGGCCACCGGCAAGCTCGGTGTGCTGTTGCCCGGCATGGGAGCAGTCGCCACTACATTCATCGCCGGTGTCCTGGCTGCCCGCGAGGGCTACGCCCAGCCTTTCGGCTCAGTCTCGCAAATGTCCCACATAAGGCTGGGCAAGCGAACCGAAGACAACAACCCTTTGATTCGGGATCTCGTGCCGCTGGCCGGACTCGGCGACCTCGAATTCGGTGGTTGGGATCCGTTCTCAGACGACGCCTACACGTCGGCCATGAAAGCGAACGTGCTCGATCCTCGTCATCTCGAAGGCATTGGCGAGGAGCTGAGGTCTGTGAGGCCATACCCTGCCGTTTTCTCGTCGAAATGGGTCAAGAACCTTCCGGGAGTCGACCAGGTCAAAGACGGGGCAACACTGATGGACCTCGCCGAGAGCATCATGTCCGACATCGACCGGTTCCGCGGCGAGAAGGGGGTCGATCGACTTGTGGGCGTCTGGTGTGGGTCCACAGAAGCATACGAGGAGCCAACCCCGGTGCATGCCGACCTCGACTCATTCGAGAAGGGGTTGAAAGAAAGTGATCGGGCGATCACTCCATCCCAGATCTACGCCTACGCCATGCTTCGAATGAAGGTCCCTTTCGCCAATGGTGCCCCAAACCTGACGGTAGACATCCCGGCCATGCTCGAACTCGCAGCCGAGGAGGGAGTCCCCATCGCGGGGAAGGACTTCAAGACAGGGCAGACCTTGATGAAGACAATGATCGCACCCGGCCTCAAGGCGAGGATGCTCGGCATCCACGGCTGGTTCTCGACCAACATCCTCGGCAACCGTGACGGAGAGGTGCTCGATGATCCTGACAGCTTCCGCTCCAAGGAAGTCTCCAAGCTGGGAGTCCTCGAGCAGATTCTCCAGCCTGATGTGTACCCGGAGTTGTACGGGGATATCTATCACAAGGTGAGGATCAACTACTACCCGCCGCGCGGTGACGACAAAGAGGGCTGGGACAACATCGACATCTTCGGCTGGCTGGGATATCCGATGCAGATCAAGGTCGACTTCTTGTGCAAAGACTCGATTCTGGCGGCGCCGATCGTGCTCGACCTTGCGTTGTTCATGGACTTGGCGGCGCGGGCGGGCAAGACCGGTGTCCAGGAATGGCTCTCGTTCTACTTCAAGAGCCCCCAGGCGGCCGAGACCATCTACGCCGAGAACGACCTCTTCATCCAGCTCACCAAGCTGAAAAACAACCTGCGCGACATGGTGGGAGAAGAGCTCATCACCCACCTCGGCACCGAATACTACGAAGAGGTGTGAGCGGCGACGATCTCCGGATCGGTGAATGGGTCATTCCGGGAGCGGAGCTCGAAGAGAGATTCGACACCTCCGGTGGGCCCGGCGGTCAGCACGCCAACCGCACCCAGAGTGCGGTGACCCTTCGTCTTGACGTGTCGGCGTCATCGCTACCGGAGGAAGCGAGGGCCAAGCTGGTTGCGCGGCTGGGGACAACCGTTGAGGTGGTCGCATCAGAATCTCGGTCGCAGTGGCGAAACCGGTCCATCGCCCGCAAACTTCTAACCGAGAAGCTGGAAGAAGCACTTGTAGATCCCGCAGTGCGACGACCCACCCGGCCGACTCGGGCCTCGAAGGAAAAGCGACTCCAGGAAAAGAAGGCCCGTAGCAAGATCAAGCGAGACCGCCGCCCTCCAGAAATCGAATGAGCCCTATGGTCGCCTGATGGAGATGACATCAGACCGCTGGGATTACACCGAACGCTATTCGGGTGAGGTTTTTGGGCAACAAGACCCCCACCTCGCCGGCCTGATGGCGGAGGCAGTCGCCGCGGGGCTTCCCAACATCGCAGTCTCGGCCGATGTGGGAAGACTGCTGATGATCTTGACTTCCCTCACCCGGGGACGGCTGGCGGTTGAAGTCGGGACCCTCGGAGGGTATTCGGGTATCTGGATAGCGCGTGGCCTCTCCCCCACGGGACGTCTGATCACGATCGAGTACGAGGATCGCCATGCCGATTTCGCCGAGGAGCAGTTTCGGATTGCGGGGCTTGAGAGTCGGGTCGAGGTACGTCGGGGTGCCGGGATCGAAGTGCTTGGGGATCTGGTGGCCGAGTTGGGCGCGGGAACGGTGGATGTGCTCTTCCTGGATGCGGTGAAGACCGAGTACGTCGACTACTTCAGGATTGGTAGGGAGTTTGTGGCGCCGGGAGGCTTGGTGGTCGCCGACAATGTCTATGGGACCGGCAGAGGGTGGATCGACGAGGGCTACGGCACCGACGATTTCAATCGGTTGGTGGCAGACGATCCGGAGTTCGAGGCGGTGGCGGTTCCGCTACGGCAGGGGTTGTTGATTGCACGGCGGAATGGGTAGGCGGCTGTCAGTCAATTCTGCGCAGCGTTTGTCCCATATTTGAAGCTCTGCTCCTGAGGAGCACGGTGACAGGCTTGTGGTGGGTAGTCGGTCTGCTTATTGAACGAAATGGTGCTCCCGGAAGTCGGTCAAACCTCGAAGAGGTCCCTGATAGCCGTGGTATCGGGTTTGCCCAGGGGTGTGGTCGGTATCTGACCAACCCGCCTCACCCTTTTTGGCTTGGCGTATGGCGGAAGCTCCGCCGATTGGAGGGAGTCGGGCTCAGCACTTCCGGTATAGGCCACGCATGTCTCATTTCCCCATTCGTTCGACGGAAGAGCCACGACAACCGCCTGTTCCACCCCTGGCAATGCTTCGACGGCGGTCTGGACCAGCGACCGACTCACATTCTCGCCGCCGGTGATGATCATGTCGTCGGCACGACCGCTCACCATAAGGGCGCCCTCATCGTCGAGCTCCCCGAGGTCACCGGTGACCAGCCAGCCCTCCTGATCGATGAAACGGGAGGAGATCATCGGGCCCCGAACCAGAATTCTCTGATCGTCGCGAATTCGGAGCTCGACTCCGGGAAGCGGATGAGCCTTCTTCGCAACCGGCGAGCCCGGTTTCAGTGTCGCCACCTGCCCGCAGGTCTCGGTCATCCCGTAGGTGGGCAACGCCGGGATACCGGCATGGTGGGCCCTTTCCAACAAACCATCAGGAATCGGGCCACCGCCAACGAGAACCGCTTTCAGATCTGAATAGGGGCCGGGGTCAGCGTCGAGGGCCCTGATCAGCATCGTGGGCACCACCGAAGCGATGGTCACATCACGGAGAGCGGCGGCAAATGTCTCGGGATCAAACTCCTCCAAGAGCCTGACGCCCCCCTCCGCGTAGGCGGAGCGGATGACGATCCCGAATCCAGCCACGTGGTGGAGCGGCATGCGCCAACAGCCACACATCATCTGAGTCCGTGGTCCGAGATGAGCCATCGAAGCTGCGGCGGCCGACGCCCAATTCGTCACGGTCAGTGGGATCGGCTTGGGTTCGCTGTCGTGCCAGACGTGAACACGACGGTCGCCGCCTCGTCTTCGAGGGAGAGGCCCAGGGTCGGGCTGACCGGGTCCCAGCAGTACCGGCAGTCCCGTGGTCGCTGCAGCGAAGAATGGCCAGGATCGACTCGATTGTCAGAGAGGGCCGGAGAACATCAGTGCCAACGTGGAGATTTCGCACGATGGCAGCGGCGTTGCCGTAGGTGAGCTGGCGCGCTCCATCGTCGAGAAAGACCCGATCACTTTGCGCGTTTTCCAACCACTCCAACATCAACACGATCTTCCCATACCCCGTTCTGTGCGTCTTAACCGCGGACTGTCCGCGGTTAAGGCGCACAGAAGGTCGTATCCTGGCTGATCGTGGTTTCTGAGATCTTCAACGCCGAGCTTTGGCAGGAAGTGGAAGGCTTCGACTTCACCGACATCACCTATCACCGGGCTCGTGAGGCCGGTGTGGTGCGGGTCGCTTTCGACCGCGCTGACGTCCGAAACGCATTTCGACCCCACACGGTCGACGAGCTCTACACCGCGCTGGATCACGCCCGTCAGACCACCGACGTCGGATGTGTTCTCCTCACCGGGAACGGTCCCTCACCAAAAGACGGAGGATGGGCCTTTTGCTCGGGAGGTGACCAAAGGATTCGAGGCCGGGACGGCTACAAGTACGCCGAAGGTGAAGAACCTACGGCCGTGGACCCGGCCCGGACCGGACGTCTCCACATCCTGGAGGTGCAGCGACTCATCAGGTTCATGCCCAAAGTCGTGATCGCCGTCGTTCCAGGCTGGGCCGTGGGCGGAGGCCACTCTCTCCATGTCGTCTGCGACTCTGACGTTGGCCTCGGCCGAGCACGCAATCTTCAAACAGACCGACGCCGACGTAGCCTCCTACGACGCCGGATACGGGTCTGCGTATCTGGCCCGTCAAGTCGGTCAGAAGCGGGCTCGGGAGATCTTCTTCTTGGGTCGCGACTACAGCGCTCAGCAGGCCTACGAGATGGGAATGGTCAACGCGGTTGTACCTCACGCCGATCTCGAAACGACCGCCCTGCAGTGGGGAGGGGAGATCGTTACCAAGAGCCCAACGGCCCAGCGCATGCTCAAGTTCGCCTTCAACATGATCGACGACGGGCTGGCCGGCCAGCAGATATTCGCCGGTGAGGCGACCCGCCTCGGCTATATGACCGACGAGGCGCAGGAAGGCCGCGATTCTTTCCTAGAAAAACGCGATCCTGACTTTGGCCGGTTTCCCTGGCACTACTGAGCCATTGACGCGGTTCCAGGCCTGGAAAACGGCGGCTCGGGTTCACACGCTGCCGGCGGCGCTAGTCCCGGTGCTGGTCGGAGCAGGTCTCGCTGCCGGCGACGACGCGTTCAATCCTGCCGCGTTTGGCTGGGCATTGGCAGGGGCGCTAGCCATTCAGGTGGCCGCCAACTTCGCCAACGACGTGTCGGACGCGAGTCGGGGCGCCGACACCCCAGATCGACTCGGACCGCCAAGAATGGTCGCCCAAGGCGAGATCACCCCTCGCCAGATGTGGGGCGGCGTGATGGTGGCCCTCACCGTCGCGCTAGGGGCGGGCGTGGCGCTGACCATCATCGCCGGGCCCATCATCCTCCTGATCGGCGTTGCCTCGGTGGCAGCGATGCTCGGCTACGTAGGGGGACCGGCGCCGTACGGGTATCGGGGTCTCGGGGAAGTGTTTGTGTTCGTGTTCTTCGGATTGGTGGCGACCGTGGGCGGCAGATACGTCCATGACACAAGTGCGCCTCTGGACGCGTGGCTGCTGGCAATCCCGATCGGGATGCTGGCCAGTGCAATCCTCGTCGCCAACAACTACAGAGACATCGACACCGATGCCGCTGCCGGGAAAAGGACGCTCGCCGTGATCGTTGGCCATGAGTCAACCAAACGCTTGTTCGCGACCTTCATCTACGGCGCCCTCGCCCTGATTGTCATATTCGGTGCCGTGGGCTGGACGCCGCGAGCCACGATGCTTGCCGGCTTCTTGCTTCCGTTTGCCACGGTTCCGGTACGGATCCTCAGCCTCAAGACCGACAGTTTCGCCCTGATCAGGGCGCTCAAAATGACCGCGATCCTGCAATTGGTGACCGGACTCGCAGTTGCTTCGGGAGCCGCGATAACTCTTTGAGACGTCGTAACCCCATGAATCGCCATGCATCAATCCTCCTCACGTTGGCCCTGATCGTCTCCGCATGCGGAACGGAGCCCGACGCGGGAGGCTCACCCGATGGCGCGTGGGAGCTCACCGCGGGAACGATGGCTGGTAACGCAATCACCGTCATCGACGAGTATCCGGTAACCCTCACCATTGAGGGAGACCGTGCCGGCGGCACCGCCGCCTGCAACGGCTACGGCGGGCGGGTGGAAATCGACGGCACAACCATTGCCTTCACCGATTTGGGCATCACCGAAATGGCCTGCATCGACCCGGGCGTAATGGACTCCGAGTCGGCATACATGCAAGCATTTGCCGGTGTCGACACCTACACGAGGGAAGGTGAAACCTTGACATTGACTGGCACGGATGTCTCGCTGGTCTACGAGTTGCTGCCGCCAGTCCCTACTGCCGACTTGGTGGGAACTGTTTGGGTATTGGAGGGCCTTGTGAGCGGGGAGGCGGTGTCCAGCGTCAGTGGCGATCGAGCCACACTCGAGATGTTCAGCGACGGCTCTCTGATCGGCTCCACAGGTTGTCGAACGCTCACCGGAAGCTATGAGGTCTTCGGAGCCTCCGTCTCGTTCACAGAATTCGGAGCCGATGGAGAATGCCCCTCAGAGCTGTCGGACCAGGACGACCATGTGATCGGAGTACTCGGCGACGGATTCTCCGTGAAAATCGACGACGAGACGATGACCGTGACCTCGGCGGGAGCCGCCGGACTCTTCTACCGCGCCGAGTCCTGAACGGCGGCCGCAAGCCGCCTGGTCCTCGCAGCAACCAAATCGGGCCGCTCCATCGCGAGGAAATGTCCAGCACCATCAACTACCTCCAACCCCGCTTTGGGCATGAGAGACGTCAATGAGCGCGGATGGTTGCCGCTGATGGTGTCTGACTCCGCGCCCACCATCACCAGGACTGGCACCTCGATCATGTGCAGCCGGTCCCAGGTGTCGTGGTCGTTTGACGCTCGATAGATGTCCGCTTCGATCTCCGGGTCGCAGACCAGCGTGACTGGTCCGTCGCCGCGAAAGCCACATTCGACATAGCCGGCGAGGGCGTCGGGATGCCATCGGGCGAACAGCTGGCGGGAGGCGAAATTGGCTAGAGCCGCCTCACGCGAAGGGAACTCGCGCTTTCGCTTCAGGGCCCCGGGACTCAGGAAATGCTCGACTCGGACATGAGGGCCGGGAAAGATGATCGGCTCGATCAAAATCAGCCCCCGAAATCGGGTCGGGTCTTGGACCTGAGCCATCGCGATCGCCGCCGCTCCCATCGAATGCCCGACGCCGATCCCTCCCGGCTCGGTCTCGTCGAGCACTTGCTCGCCAAACCTCGCCCAGTCGACCGGAAGATCCAGGGTTGGTCCCGATCCGTGCCCTGCAAAGTCCCAAATCACGGTTTCGAGGTCGTCCAACGCGTCGATCACCGGTGTCCATACGCGGCTACAGAAACTGGTGGCGTGGGCGAGGTAAATGGCCATCTGGGCACAGTAGAGGCTAAAGACACCCGAACATTTGCCCTTCGGCTTTGGCTGTCCCTGCCCGAGACGGGGTATTTTGGCGCCGTTGCCCTACATCTTTGACTTCGACTCAACCGACGGCACCGATCGCGACTTGCTCGGCGGCAAGGGCGCGGGTCTGGCACGGATGACGTCGCTCGGCTTGCCCGTCCCGGCAGGCTTCACCATAAGCACTGAAGCCTGCCGGCACGCGATGACAACCGGGGCGGTTCCCGATGGCCTCTGGGAGGAGGTCGGCGCCGCAGTGGAGCGCATGGCCGGCAAGGCAGGAAGAACCTTCGGAGGCGGCCCGGTGCCGCTGCTTGTCTCGGTCAGGTCCGGCGCCAAATTCTCCATGCCGGGGATGATGGACACGATCCTCAACATCGGGATCAACGACGACGTGGTCAAGGAGCTCATCGAGTGGTCGGGCGACCCCCATTTTGCCTGGGACGCCTACCGGCGATTCGTCCAGATGTACGGCAACGTCGTTCTCGGTATCGACGACCACGAGTTCCAGGCGGTGCTGACCGACTTGAGGACGTTCCGCGGTGTGGACAACGACGCCGACCTGTCCACTGACGACCTCGAAAGCGCCACGCGGAGATTCCAAACCATCATCATCGGTCACCATCCCGCCGGTCTTCCGACCGATCCATTCGATCAGCTCCAGGGTGCGATCTCGGCCGTGTTCGACTCCTGGAACGGCAAGCGCGCAATCGAATATCGGAAGATCAACCGGATCCCGGACGATTTGGGTACTGCTGCCAACGTCCAGACGATGGTGTTTGGGGACATGGGTGACGATTCGGGAACCGGAGTCTGTTTCACCCGCGACCCGGCAACCGGATCGAGGCTTTCATACGGCGACTACCTGCCACGTGCCCAGGGTGAAGACGTCGTGGCCGGGATCCGAAACACCCTTTCTCTGGACGATCTCGGATCTCTCCACCCGGAATGCCACGCGCAGTTGCTCGAGATCATGGACGGGCTCGAGTCGCACTATCGAGATATGTGCGACATCGAGTTCACCATCGAGAAGAACACTCTGTACATCCTGCAGACGCGTGCTGGGAAACGGACCGCGGCTGCCGCAGTCCGCATGGCGGTTGCAATGTTCAACGAGGGCCTTATCGACAAGCCCACGGCGGTCACTCGTGTTGAGCCGGCCTCCCTTGAGCAACTCCACCGGCCCCGTATCTCGTCGGACGTGAGCTTGGGAACAGCCATGGCCATGGGCGTGGCCGCTTCGCCAGGAGCGGCGAGCGGACGCGTCGTCTTCACCGCAGACGATGCAGTGGCCTGGGTCGAATCGGGCGAGGAGGTGATCCTCGTCACACAGGAAACCACCCCCGACGACATCCACGGCATGGCAGCCGCCCGGGGAATTCTCACGAGCCAAGGGGGCAAGACGTCACATGCCGCCGTGGTAGCCCGGGGAATGGGAAAGCCGGCAGTCACCGGAGCGGCGAGTGTGGTTGTCGACGACCGGGCGCTGATCGCGACAGTGGCGGGCCAGGAAATCCATCAGGGCGAGGTGATCACGATCGACGGCACCACCGGCGCGGTGTACCGAGGAGAAGTGGCGATGGTCGAGCCGGAGCCTCTCCCGGAGCTGGGGACACTCCTTGGCTGGGCCGACGAGATAAAGAGCATCGGAGTTCGGGCAAATGCAGACACCCCTAGAGATGCGGCCTTGGCGCGCGAGCGGGGAGCCAGAGGAATAGGTCTGGCTCGGACAGAGCACATGTTCATGGGAGAACGGCTTGGGATCGTGCGCTCGATCATCCTCGCCGCCAACCAGGAGGAGCGTGCCTCCGCGCTACAGCACCTGGAGACACTCCAAGTGTCGGATTTCGAGGCCATTCTCGAAGCCATGGACGGCTTACCCGTCGTGATTCGGATGCTGGACCCGCCGCTGCACGAGTTTCTGCCCTCGCGACTGGAGCTGGAGCACGAGATGTTGCGCCGGGTCAGGGCAGGGACGCCGATCGATGACCTTCAGCACATGTCCGACCAGGTGGCTCGATGGGAGGAGACCAATCCGATGCTCGGCCTGCGCGGAGTGAGGCTGGGATTGATGCTCGACAACCTCTACCGAATGCAAGCGCGGGCGGCAGGTGCAGCTCTAGTGCGCAGACACGAGGCCGGCGGAGACCCCAGACTCGAGATCATGGTGCCCCTGGTGTCGGACGTTGAGGAACTGGCGAGGATGCGCGATCTAATCACAGAGGAGATCACGGCAGCCGGCGCCGCCGCTGGGATGCGGCTCCAGATTCCAATCGGAACGATGATCGAGCTTCCCCGTGCGGCGCTGACATCAGGCGAGATTGCCAAGACAGCCGAGTTCTTCTCCTTTGGCACCAACGACCTCACCCAGATGACCTACGGCCTGTCGCGCGACGACGCCGAAGGCCATTTCCTCCGGGAGTACCTGGAGCAGGGGATATTCGCATCAGACCCCTTCCAAACGCTCGACCAGGACGGCGTGGGCAGACTCGTCCGGGTCGCCACCATTGAAGGGCGAGAGGCCAACCCGGACCTGATTGTCGGGTTGTGCGGCGAGCACGGTGGCGACCCCGACTCGATCGCTTTCGTCGCCGGCCTGGGGCTCGACTACGTCTCGTGCAGCCCGCCCCGCATCGAGGGCGCCCGTCTCGCCGCTGCTCAGGCCACAATCGCCGCCGGAAACGACTAGGCCAGCAAACGTTCCCCAGCCTGACCCACCGAGGGTTCACCCGAACCCGTCGAGTGTGCTTGTACTACCCAAAAACCGAGACCTTAAGCACGCTCGACGAGTAGGAGGCACAGCATCTCACTCCAGAAGGTGATGAAGAGTCAACTACGCAACAGCTGGTCGGCGAGGGCCCTAACGCCCTCGCCAGTGGTGGCGGTCGTGACCAGGATCGGCCGGTCCTCCCCGACCGAGTTCCGCAATGCGTTGACCAGGGCGTCGACGCCTGGCTGGTCCCCTTTGTTGACCACAAACACGTCGGCGACCTCGACGATCCCAGCCTTGTCCGCCTGAACTTGGTCACCCCATCCCGGCGAGAGTACGAGCACGACAGTCTCCACCAAATGCATGACCTCGACTTCGGATTGGCCAACACCCACTGTCTCCACCAGGACGACGTCAAACCCAGACCGAGTCATTGCCTGGAGCACATCTCCCGTAGATGCAGCTAGGCCGCCCAAATGACCGCGGGATGCCATCGAGCGGACAAATACACCAGGATCATCGACATGGCCCTGCATCCGGATCCGATCACCGAGAATCGCACCTCCTGTCACCGGGCTGGAGGGGTCGACGGCTACAACGCCCACTGTCAATCCCCGAGAGCGCAGATCGGTGATCAAAGCGCCGGCGAGAGTCGACTTGCCTGCCCCGGGAGGACCCGTGATCCCAATCGCCGGCGATAACGGATGATCTCTTGGGATTTCGACGCTCTCACCAGCCTCGAGACGAGTGATGAGCCGAGCCAGCTCGCGTCTGTTATCGGTCGCCATCGAGGGCGAAGGTTACGACAGGCTGCTCAGAGTGCCGGGATCTGGATGCCGCCCACGAGATCGTCTTCCAGGCCAGGGGCGTCGGCCGTGGCGTTGACTTCCACGACCCCAGGAACCCGGTCTTTGAGGATGCGTTCGATCCCGGCCTTCAAAGTCATCATGGAAAGCGGACAGCCGCCACATGCGCCAACCATCTGCAGGCTGACCACACCCTCTTCTTCACCGAGCAGCACGAGGTCGCCACCGTCGGCCTGAACGGCGGGACGGATGTAGTCCAGTGTCTCCCGGAGCTTGGCCGCGTCAACGGGGCCCTCTGGGGGCGCGCTCGACGCGATGGAGACGGGGGTGCTTTCGGTCATCTCAGATTCCAACCCTGGCAGTTGTGCGGTTCTTCCCGGGATTGTACTCGTGCCCGAGTGTCATCCCACCCGCTCCACGGTCGCCCCGAGACTGCGGAGACGTGCGTCGAAGCTCTCGTAGCCGCGGTCTATGTGCTCGGCGGCATGGACCTTGGTCTCCCCATCGGCAATGAGGCCGGCCAAAGCTAGCGCCGCCCCGGCCCTAATATCCGGCGCAAGAACCGGACAGCCAGACAGACCGTCGACACCACGCACGATGGCGTGCTGGGATTCTGTGGCGATATCGGCTCCCATCCGGGCCAATTCACCGATATAGCGAAAGCGAGCGTCGTAGAGGTTCTCAGTGATCACAGATGTCCCGTCGGCGATGGACAGCAGGGCCACCATTTGCGGCTGCATGTCCGTGTGGAATCCGGGAAAAGGAAGCGTGGAGAAATCAACGGCAGACGGGCGCTCCGGCCCCTTGACCCGTATCCACCCCTCGCCTCTCTCCACTCCGCACCCTGCCTCCTCCAACTTCTGAAGTTCCATGCGCAGATGCTCAGGAACGCAACCTGTGACAGTGACGTCGCCGGCAGTGATGGCGCCCGCCACCGCATAGGTTCCGGCCTCGAGACGATCGGGCACGACACGATGCTCAGTCGGGCGCAGTTGGTCCACACCCTCGATCGTCACCAGTGAAGTCCCGGCACCGCTGATCCTCGCGCCCATTGCCGTCAATTGCCGGATCAGGTCCTCGATCTCGGGCTCTCTCGCAGCGTTGACAATGGTGGTCGCCCCCTCGGCCCCTACTCCAGCGAAGAGAAGATTCTCCGTGGCTCCGACGGAGGGGAACGGAAGCTCGACCTCAGCGCCCTTCAGACGGCCATCAACCTTGCCCACCAGCTCGCCATGGACCAAATCGAACGACGCACCCATGGCCTCGAGCCCCTCAAGATGCCAGCCGATCGGGCGCGCCCCCAGGTCGTCACCCCCGGGTAGGGCAACTCTCACCTCCCCACACCTGGCGAGAAGCGGGCCCAATACAACGATCGACGCTCTCATCGACCGCACCAACTCGATTGGCGCTTCCGGATTGAGGTCGTCTGGAACCACCACCCACAACTCGTTGTCCCCCTGAGTCACTTTGCAGCCCGTGTGTTGAAGGACTCGACACATGAGCTCGACGTCGACGATCGAAGGGACATTGGAGAGGCGATGACGGCCCGGTGCAAGCAGGCAAGAAACCATCTCCTTCAGGACCGCGTTCTTGGCACCAAGCACACCAACGGTTCCCTGTAGCGGAGGCCCGCCGGTGATGACTATCGATGACATCGCGAGGTGAATCTAATGCCGGCCGGGCTGCTGCTGGCTACCCTCCCCGCCCAATGAGAATCGCATTGGGCTCTGACCACGCCGGGTTCGAACTAAAGGAGCATCTCGCCGCCTGGCTGGCGGAGGCCGGACACGCCGTGTACGACCTCGGTACACACTCGGCGGACCCCGTCGACTATCCAGATTACGCCACAGCCGTCTCCCAAGCAGTCCTCGATGGACGCGCCGACCGCGGCGTGGTGATCTGCGGATCCGGTGCCGGCGCCTCCGTTGCCGCCAACAAGCTGAAAGGCATCCGCGCCTCGGTGGCGCATGACGTCTACACGGCCCATCAGATGGTCGAGCACGACGACGTCAATGTTCTCTGCCTCGGCTCGAGGGTGGTGGGCCGGGCGCTGGCCGAGGACCTGGTCGAGACCTACCTAAACGCCAGCTTCAGCCGAGAAGATCGGCATGTCCGCCGGTTGGACAAGATCCGGTCGCTGGAGGCTTAAGCCAGGCTCTCCTCGGCGATGTCGGCCAAGGCGTTGAGACCTTGGACCCCGATCTCGCCAGAGGTCCGCACCAAGACGTTGTTGTCACCGTCGACCACGAGGTAGAAGGGCGTGCCTGCCATCCCGTAAGCGGCGGCCGCGGTGCCGATCTCGTCATCCATGATCGTGGGCTGCTCCCAACCTTCATCATCGAGCCAGTCTTGGGGTGGCCAGTTGGGGCGAAGTCGATCGGTGGAGACGGTGATTCCATACATGTCGACGCCGTCGGGGAGATTGCCTTCGTCAAGCCAGTCGACCACAACCGGTACCTCGGCCTGGCAATGCGAACACCAGTGGGCGAGGAAAATGACGATCTTGGGGCGACCGTCGGGGCCGATGGTCGCGGGAAGGTCGTTCCAATCTGCGCCGGACACGACTGGTGCGGGCGAACCGACGACCGGGTCGTTTGTGATCGATCCGAACACCGGAAGCGGGCTGCCTTCGAGGGTCACCTCGCCGTAGCCGATACTGGCATCGGCCGTCTCCTCACCGGCAATCGAGGCCGCCATGAGGATTACCAACCCAAGACCTACCACACCGCCAATGATCCAAAGGACGGTCTTATTCACGGGATTCCTTCACGTAGAACAGCAAGAGGACTGAGATCAGGATAAACCCGGCTCCTGCCATAAATGGGATGGAGACAAACCCCAGCTCCTCCACGTAGCGGGCCGAGCAGGGGTTCGTGGGATCACACGAGCTCCCCTCGAGCGACGGGTTGAGCTGGACAACGTAGTGGTAAACCGAGATGGCTAAACCGATCAGAGAAAGCGGGAGCGCGTAATACCGGGCGACGACTTCGCGCCTGATTGCTGCCACCAGGAGGATCACCGAAAGCGGGTACATGGCGATTCGCTGATACCAGCAGAGGCGACACGGAATGAAGTGGACGACCTCGGAGTAGATCAGCGAGCCGACGGTGGCAACGGCCGCAACCAGCCACGCCAGCCACAATGATCCGGGGTCGAGGAGGTCCGCAGCCGCTGGCCCTTTGACCGCTCGGTAAGCAAGCAACGCGACGGCGCCCAGGATCGCTATCAGCGAGAGTGCCGTGAGGAAAGTGTTGTAGAGGTCGAGTGTTTCGGCTGACATGAACGACCGGACTAGTCACCGATGTTGTAGTAGGAGACGATCTCTTCGATGAGTCCGCCGTCCACATAGAACCACTCCGAGACCGACAACGTGAAATCGCCCTTTCTGCCGGTGTAGCGGACACAGGCGCGGCTCCCTTGATACATCTCGTCGTGGATCTCGAAAGAGAAGCCAAGGAAGGCCTCCTGGTTGGCCTCGACCTCGGAAAGGTAGGCGTCACGTCCTTCGATCGTCCCAAAAGGGCTGGTATGACGGAAACCCTCAGCGACCGGGATTTCCCGGAAGTCGCCGCGCTCCCACGTTGCGAACCAGTTCCGCACTACGTCTTGAATCGTCACCAAGCCCTCTTGCCAAATTGTGGTTTCGTTGCTGGCAGTCCCGACCGGATTCGAACCGGCGTTTCCGGCTTGAAAGGCCGGCGTCCTAGGCCTCTGGACGACGGGACCAGGGCAAGCAGAGAGGTTATCCGCAGGAAATCGCCAACCGAAACCTTCCCACCCATCCCCGTTCGGTGCGAACGCAAAAGGAGCAGGCTCTAGAGGAGCGAGGCTGCCCGTGAGAGGCGCTCCATCGCCTTCTCCCTGCCGAGGACGGCCAAGGACTCGAACAATGGGGGGCTGACAGAAGTCCCCGTCACCGCCACCCGGATCGGCTGCAGCGCCTTGCCCATTCCGATTCCCAACTCGGCGATCATCCCTCTCAGCACCGCCTCGATCGATGGATGGTCCCAGACTTCCACCTGCGACAGCGCGGTCTGAGCGCCGGCCAGGATCTCGTCGACGCCATCTTTGGCCATCACTTTCTCCCAGGATCTCTGGTCGAATTCCTCGAAATCCTCAAATAAGAACACGACCTGCTCCCCCGCCTCAGGCAGGAGCTTGGTCCGCTCTTGAACCAGCGGAGCAAGCTCCCCGAAACGCTGCCATTCGTCTCCGCTCAACTCACGGCCGACCGCCGTTTCGACATGGGGCCGAACCCGCTCGGTGAACTCTTCGGCGGACATCGCCCTGATGTACTCGCCGTTCATCCACGCCAGCTTGTCGGTGTCGAAGACAGAAGGGTTCTTGGAGACGTCAACCAAGTCGAACGCGGCAACCGCCGTGTCCCTGTCGAACACCTCTGTCTCACCGTCGAGGGACCAGCCCAACAACGACAGGTAATTGAACACGGCCTCCGGGATGTAACCCGCATCCCGGTACTGCGTCACCGACGTGGCACCGTGACGTTTCGACAGCTTCTTGCCGTCTGTGCCAAAGAGAAGCGGAAGATGGGCGTAGGCGGGCTCCTCCGCACGCAAGGCCCGTGTCAGCAGGATGTGCTTGGGAGTGGAAGGCAAGAGATCCTCACCGCGGGCAACGTGGGTGATCTCGTAGTCGATGTCGTCGACCGTCGAGGCCAGGTGGTACGTGGGGGTCCCATCGCTGCGCAGGATCACGAAGTCGTCGACGTCGGCAGGCATGAATCTCATATCCCCGCGGACGATGTCCTGGAAGACGATGGGACTGTCTTGAGGCACCGAAAGCCGGATTACACCGTCACCGGCCTCAGGAGCGGGGCGTCTGATGTAGTGACCCGGGTGCTTGCCCTCCTTTTGCGCCCTCTGGCGCAGAGACTCGAGCTCATCACTCGACCTGTCGTCGAAATAGGCAGCACCCGACGTCACCAGATCGCGAGCGACCTCCGAGTACCTCGGGAACCGATCGGATTGGCGATAACTCCCATGGGGGCCGCCCACTTCCACACCTTCGTCCCAGTCGAGACCGAGCCACCGCAGCGAGCCCAGGATCTCCTTCTCGAACTCATGGGTCGACCGCTCCAAGTCGGTGTCGTCGATGCGGACGATGAATGCCCCGCCATGGTGCCGAGCAAACAGCCAATTGAAGAGCGCCGCCCGTGCCGTTCCCACGTGGAGTGTGCCCGTCGGTGACGGAGCGACTCTCACTCTGACGCTCATCTCGCCACCACCGGGTTCACGAGGCTTCCGATGCCATCGATCTCGACCTCGACCACATCCCCGTGCGAGATGGGCCCTACACCGGATGGGGTTCCGGTGAGGATCACATCGCCGGGAAGCAAGGTCATCACCGCCGAGACGTACTCCACGATCTCAGCAACTCCGAAGATCATGTCCGCCGTGAATCCGGCCTGGCGGACCTCGCCGTTCACCTTGCAGATCACGGCCAGGCGTTCCAGCGGGTCGAGCTCCGTCTCGATCGCAGGCCCCAGAGGGCAGAAAGTGTCGAAACCCTTGGCTCGAGTCCATTGACCGTCCCGACGCTGCAGATCGCGTGCCGTGACGTCGTTGGCGGCCGTGTAGCCGAATACGAATTGTGAGGCGTCCTCGGCGCGAATGTTGCGGGCCACCTTGGAAATGACCACGGCGAGCTCCGCCTCGTGGTGCACCTCATCGGAAATCGGAGGCAGCACCACCCTGGCATTCTGACCGACAACAGTCGTCGCCGGCTTCATGAAGATGATCGGCTCATCCGGAACGTCGTCATCCATCTCGTTGGCGTGATCCTCATAGTTCTTGCCGACACAGATCACCTTGGTTGGCAACACCGGAGAGAGCAGCTGGACCCGGTCCCAGGGCACGACGGTCTCCGTTGGCTCCCATGCCACAAAAGGTGAGCCCTGGTAGACGAGAACACCTTCGGTGTCGGCAACGCCGTAGGCGATGTCATCGCCGGCCTTGATTCGCGCGATCTTCATCTGAACAGCTACCGGTGCCCCGCGTCGCGGTTCAGGGCGTATCTGATCTGCTCTGGTTTCTTGACGATCAGGTTGGCGTCGACATCCGCGACAGCCGCGGCACCAGGCCGCTGCTCGTGTGGAACCGCGGCCATCCATCGGTTGCGGCGCTCGAGAACCGACTCCGGTGCGTCGAAGCCGAACCCGCAAAGCACGAGGGCTGCCTCGATGTCCTCCGGCACGGGAGCCCGGCCCAACCGGGCTGCACGGGCCATCATCAAACCCTCGACCACTCCACGGAGACGCGGATCGTCGTCCGGCAGATCTGTCCTCGCCAGAAGCCTCAGTCCCCAGCCTGCATCCGGGCCCGCATGCCCGAAGCCTCCGCCAGCCGGCACCTGGTCGGGAGAGCTGATTACGCCGGGTCTGTCTGGCCGCCACGATTTGGCTGGAGGCGGTTCCAGAGACCGGCGCGGCTTATCCACCTCTCTGATCTCGATATTGGGCTGTTGGCCCATCAGACGACGGTCAACCAGTGTCGGTATTCGGGGTCCTTGCCGGCCACAACCGAGCTGAACCGGTCCTGGGCAAGACGGGTGACCGGGCCCGGCATCCCGTTCCCCACCGGCCTGTCGTCAATCTCCCGAACCGGCGTCACTTCGGCCGCGGTGCCGGTGAGGAACACCTCCTCGGCGGTATAGAGGCTGCCGCGGGCAATCTCGACCTCTCTGACCTCCGTGCCCTCGGCCCGGAGAAGCTCGATCACCGAGTTCCTGGTGATGCCCTCGAGAATCCCCGATGACACGGGTGGCGTGTGGACCACGCCCGTACTGACGGTGAAGATGTTCATGCCGGAGCCTTCGGAGACCGAGCCCGACTCGTTGAGCATTAGCGCTTCCTCGTAGCCGGCTCTCAGCGCCTCCTGTTTGGCCAGTATCGAATTGAGATATTGGCCGGAGCCTTTGGCGGTGGGAATGAAACTGGCGTGGGATATCCGGCGCCAGCTCGACACCATGGCTCGGATACCGTTCTTGATGCCGTCCTCGCCCAGATAGCTCCCGAACGGGAAGGCGGCCATGAACGTGTGAACCTCGGCACCGGCGGGGTTGAGCCCGACTGCACCGAGACCGTAGAACACCAGAGGCCTGATGTACGCCGAGTCCAGCTCGTTGAGCCTGAGCAGTTCGACGCAGACTTCGCCAAGCTCGTCCGCCGAGTACTTCATGGGGACGCCGTAGGCCCGGGCCGAGATAACCAGCCGCTCCATGTGCTCCGACAGCCGGAATACCGCCGTGCCTTCGGGAGTCTCATAAGCACGGATCCCTTCGAACACTCCCGAGCCGTAGTGAAGAGCGTTCGACATGAAGTGCACGGTGGCATCCTCCCAATCGACGAACTCTCCGTCGGCCCAGATCTTGGCGGCTGGATTCATACCCGCAGGCTATACAGGTCTGAGGATTGGGGAAATCCAGGTTCTAGGCTCCCCCGACATGCCACGGATTCTCGCCTCCTGGTTCGGCACCGGTCTGATCGTGCGCCGGATCCGTGGCAACGATGGAGGATCGGGCACCGTCGCCTCAGTCTTCACGTTCCCAGTCTCGGTCGCCGTCGGTCTGGCATGGGGTTGGCCCGCTCAAGTCCTCCTTTTTGGTGCTGTTGTCGCTGCAGGATTCTGGGCCCTGAACCAACTCGAGAGTGAGGGAGATGCCGGATGGATCGTGGTCGACGAGGCGGCAGGGATGGTTCTGGCGACGATCGGGCTGGCTTGGGGGGCCGCGGTCGTCGCGTTCGTCGTTTTCAGGCTCGCTGACATCGCCAAACGGGTATTCCCAGGCGTACGCCAGGCCGAGGAGTTGTCAGGTGCGACCGGGATCATTGCGGACGATTTGGTCGCCGGGCTCTACGGGCTGGTCGCGGGGCTGGTGTTCTCCGCACTGATGTGATCCCGTCTACATTCCGGAACGGAGGTGATTGATGGGTTGGAATCCCAAAACGATCGTGGTCGGCGTCGACGGCTCGGACGTGAGCAAAGACGCGGCGAGCAAGGCGGCCGACATGGCGCGGCATTGGAGCGCCCAATTGGTCATTCTCACCGTGGTCCGCCCGCCTGAGGGATGGTGGGGCATCGGCGGCCAGCCGCCCACGCCGGAAGCCCTGGCAGAGGCGATTGCCAAGGGTCAGGAAGACGTTCTGGCTGAGCTGGAGGACTCACTCGACCTCGATGGGATCGCCTACGAGCTCGTGGGTGAGCTTGGCGACCCGACCAATCAGTTGCTGGCCGCGTGCGACGGCCGCGATGCCGATCTGCTGGTCATCGGCCGCCGGGGTGCCGGGCTGGCCGAAAGGGTCCTATTGGGATCGGTTGCCGATCGGCTGACACATCACAGCAAGATTCCCGTTCTGGTCATCCCTTGACCTGGACGCCCCTCCAGAAGGCGACGTAGTCCTTGATCTCTGACGCTGCCGGTGAGGGATTGGGGTAGAACCAGGCAGCTCCCCTGTTGACCTGGCCTTCGACCTCGACGTCGTAATAACTGGCCACGCCCTTCCATGGGCACATCGTGTGAGCCTCCGAGGAGCGGAACAACTCGTCGTTGACCGACTCCGGAGGGAAGTAGTGATTCCCCTCGACAACGATGGTCTCATCGCTCTCGGCGAGGACCGCTCCGTTCCAGATCGCCTTGGGCATCCTTCTCCTTGGTGACGGCTCGCGGCGTGCAACCAAACCCGACATTGCCGTATTCCGCAATACGATCGCGAGATGCCAGCGATCGCGGTGATCCCGGTGAAGTCCTTCGACCAGGGTAAAGCCCGGCTGGGCTCGCTCCTGGACGACGAGTCGAGGAAAGCTCTGGGACGCGAACTCGCCAACCGAACAGTGCAGGCAGCTGAGGAAGCAGGCATGATCCCGCTTGTCGTGGCCGGGGACGAAATCGTCGAGGCATGGTCGCTCATCTTGGGGATTCCCGCCATCACCGACCCCGGCACCGGGCTGTCGGCGGCCGCGGCCGCCGGGACGAAGTGGGCACTCGAAGGAGGGGTGTCCTGGGTGGTGGTGCATGCCGACCTTCCGCTGCTCAGACCCGCCGAGCTGAGCCCGATCGTAGAAGCGGTGGAAGCGGGCGGAGAGGTGATCGCACCGTCTTCGGACGGCGGGACCAGCCTGATGGGCGCGACTCGACAGGTGTCGTTCAGCTACGGTCCCGGGAGCTTCGCCCGGCACCTGCCAAGGCTGCGCCAGCCCACGATCTTCGCCAGTTTGGGTCTCCTCCACGATCTCGACACGCCCGAGGATCTCACGTCCGCGTCATCTCACGGCCGTGGACGGTGGCTACGAGAAACCGCCTTGTAGGCACCCTTTCGCCCCATCAATGTGCCATCCGACTTAGAGTGGAATGGTCAACCAGAACGGGGAAAGGTGAGCAAGACAGTTGTGATTCCGGGCGGAACGGGCGGTCTCGGGACCGCCCTCGTGAGACGACTCGTCCGCACCGACTACCGCTTGGCGGTTACCTACTTACTGCCCGAGGAGGCCGAACGCTTCGAGGAGGAGTTCGACGTCGACGAAGAGCGAATCCTCCTCACCCGCGTCGACGCCACCAACGCCGAAGCGATGTCGGCCTACCTGAAAGACGTCGCCGACCGTTGGGACGGCGTGCATGCCATATGCGCTCTGGTCGGTGGTTGGGCAGGAGGCCGAGACGTGGAGGAGACCGACGACCTGAGGTTCGAGAGGATGCTCGACCTCAATCTGCGTTCTGCATTCAATTCTGTACGAGCCGCCTTGCCTCATTTGAAGGAGGCAGGATGGGGCCGGATCGTCCTGGTCGGTTCCCGTGCCGCTGTCGATTTCCCCGCCGGTCAGGCCGCGTTCAACATCGCCAAGGCCGGTGTCATTGCACTCGGGAAGTCGGTAGCGGCGGAGCTGGACGGCACGGATGTCACCGCCAACGTGCTCATGCCCTCGGTGATCGACACACCGGCAACCAGGGAGTCCCTGCCATTCGCCGACTATGTCAATTGGCCGACACCCGACGAGATTGCCGCCGTAGCCGAGTTCCTCTTGACCGAGGAGGCCGGGGTCATCAACGGCGCCATGGTCCCCGTCTACGGCAGGTCCTGACCCCAAACCCCTTTCTTTTCTTCCGTTCTGTGCAGCTAAGACGCACAGAACGGGCCGTGGTGACCTCAGCGGAAGAATTCCACCCACTCTCCGTGAGGATGAGCCTGGCCCACCTCTTCCCATCCCGATCCGTCATCGATTGCGACCCGGGCCCAGTCGTCGGTTTTGACCAGCACTTCCATCGAGACTCGGTACACGGGCCGTCTCGACCGAGCCTCGTGGACCATCTCGTCGAGCTTCTCCCTCTCCTCAGGGGTGAACTGGATCAACACGAACGAGTTGAGAATGACGGCCGGTTCTCCTGCGGGCAGGCCGTCGAGAACCGGGGGCAACGTTGCCAGAGCGTCACCGGCGAGCGTGGTGTGCTCCACGGCTGCCAGGACGTCGAGCGCGGCAGTGAGTCGGTGCCGTCTCTCCGACAACTCGGGCCAGATCAGCGCGTCCAGCCATCTCCGTTCCTCCGGAGATGTGATGTCCACTGGATGAAGATCGAGCCCCGTGCGGGACAGGACGTTGATGTCCCTCGGCTTCGGCGCCTCACCTCTCGACTCGGCGTCGATGGTCAACGAACCGTCGCCCCAGGTCAGGGAATTCCAGCGATACGCATATCGGTCCAGGGCGAGGTTGAGACCGGCACTGGTGCCGAGGTCGATGAGGTGGAACCGGTCGAACGTTGACAGCCAGATCCCCGGAAGGAGGACGGCGCAACGACGACATTCGTTGGTCTGGGTGAGCCGGGTTCGCCCGATCTCGACCAGCGTCTCCTCGTTGGCAAGCACAAACTCGGAGAACGGCTGCCCCACTCCATCAGGCGACAGTGGCTCATCTACCAACGAGGCGTAGTAACACGCCAGATCGGGGTCCGCACCCTGAGCCAGGAGGAAGTGGACACCGGCAAATAGGAGGTTGGGGCGTGGTTGGTTCTCCATCCGATTCAGGACCCGCATCAGATCCTGGCTGGCTGCCACGACCTCGACCAGACGTCTATACAGCGGCGACCCGTGTGCGTGTTTTCCCCAAGCCAGCACGTATTCCGGTGTGACAGGAGGGTGTTTGCTCACATCTCAGAGCGCCGGTAGGCAGTGGCGAGGGCGTCGGCATACTCATTCCAACGATTGCCGGCGTGTGCTTTCACCCACTCGATCTTCACCCGAGGACGGGCCTTGGCCAGCTTGTAGGCCTCCTTCACCAGCTCCAGGTTCTTGATCGGCCCCGGTGACTTTTTCGTCCAACCCCGCTCTTCCCAGCCCTTGGCCCATTGGTTGAGAATGTTGACGATCAGCTGGGAGTCAGTGAAGACGGTCACATCCGAATCTGGGGACAGCATTCGGAGCCCGGCGATCATCGCCTTCAGCTCCATGCGGTTGTTGGTGGTGTCCGGGTCCGACGCATAGGCCTGGTCGACAACCTCACCGTCGACCACGTATACGGCGCCCCACCCACCCGGACCGGGGTTTCCTTCCGAGGCTCCGTCGGTGAAAACTCCCGTTGACGGACCGTCCGTATAGCGGTCGAGGACTTCGGCGACCGTCAGATCACGTGACTTGGTGAGGCTGGGTGCCCTGCTCGCTGACTTCGACTCAGCCGACTCGCCGTTCTTGCAATTCAGGCATTGACGAGGAGTCCAACCCGGATACCGGTCGAGGATCTCTTGGCGTACCTCAAAGTCACGCCCGCAGGTCTGACAGGTGAACATCGGAGGCGAGCCTAGGACAGGGTCTCTAAGTGAGGCGCCACCGCGTAGTCGAGAAGCAACGGCCCATCTTTGGTCAACGCGACGTGCGTCACTGAGGCGTTCGGAGGCGTGAACAGCGCCTCTGCGTGGGTTTCCCTCACGGAGGTCAGTGACGACACATACGACCTGATGGCCCCGCCGTGAGCCACCACCACCGTCACTCCGGTTTGATCGGGGGTCAGATCGTGCACGGCGCCGCGGAATCTCGCCGTCAACTCGCCCCAAGATTCTCCGGTCTCTCCGCGTTTGAGGTCGACCCCGTCTCGATAGATGGTCTCCATGCGTCCCGGCCAGCCGTCCATGATCTGCTCCGAGGTGAGGCCCTCCCAATCACCCATCGATAGCTCTTTCAGGTCCTCCACTTTCACGACTCCATTGCTGGCCACCTGCTCCGCGGTCTGCGCTGCCCGAAGCAGCGGCGAGGAGTAGACCGTTGGATGACGCCCGTACCACTCACTCAGCGCGGCAGCCTGTGCGACTCCCAACTCGTCCAGACCCCAGTCGCCCTGACCCTGCCATCTCCTCTCGACGTTCGCCTGTGTGCGCCCATGCCGGACGAGGGCCACGACCGGCTCCCCGGCCTCGAGGTGGCGGCCCACAGTCTTGGAATGCGGCCCGAAATGACCGGTGTCATTGAACGTCGCAAGCCGAGGCCGACCCCATGTCCAGGTGATGCGGTTCAGGGAAGCGTTCTCCACGAATGCGTGAGGACGGCTGTCTTTGCCGGCAAGATGACGGTGAAGGATGGTGCCCAGGACGCCACCGTGGGTGACGACAGCGGCACTTCCTTCCTCACCAAGTCTTTCGGCAAGCCCGTCGACGGCGGCGAGAGCACGCTCGCTTACCTGTCGCAGTGATTCACCGGTCTCTCCGACGGGGACCGTGGGGTCGGACAGCGATCTCCGGAAACGCTTCCCGGCCTCGCCGCGCAACTCTTCGAACTTCATCCCATCGAGCTGGCCCACATCGATCTCGAGAAAGGCACCGTCCATCTCATATTGCTCGGCGAATGATTCTGCTGTGGCCCGGGCTCGTTGCAGCGGCGAGCTGACGACAAGATCGAACCGAAGGTCGGCCAGCCGTTCACCAAGATGCTTCAGACTGGCATCGCCCGCCTCACTAAGGCCGTGATCGGTCCGACCGCTAAACACCCGGTCGACGTTTGCAGTCGACTCGGCGTGGCGTATGAAAGTGATCTCGGCCATGGGCTCCCATTGGTACTAGGTGAAGTGCATTGAGAGAAACCGGAAGAGCGGCTTTACTGTTCCCGAGGTGAGAGGGACAAGAATTCTCGGGCTGCGAAGTTTTGTGCTGGTCGTGGTCGTGGTGTTGGCGGCTACGGCGTGCGGGGACGACGGGATTCCCGATCTGGAAGCGCCTGTCGGAGAGCAGGTGCTGCCTGACCTGGTGCCGGTCCCACCGGAAGACCTAAGGGTCACGTTCAAAGACGATGGATCGGCCGAAATCAAGTTCAGCTCGACCGTGGCCAACATCGGTGGGGGAGATTTCGTCCTCCGGGCAAACGAAGTCTTCGACCAGTGGACGGTCGACCAGGAGATTCATTACTCGGAGTCAGGAGGGATCCTCCAGGACATCGATGCCGAAGTGATTTGGGGTGGCGACGGTCACGAGCACTGGCACATCAGTCGCGTGGCTACCTACCAACTGTTCGCAATGAACGCCGATGACTCCCTCACGAGGCTCGATCGCTTCGACACCAAGGTCGGTTTCTGCTTCTTCGATCACACTCGCGTCCAAGATTCTGGACCGGAGTCCTTCGTGTATCACGTTGAGGAATGCGGCACAGAGGGCGATCAAGAGATAAGAATGGGCTTGTCGAGTGGCTGGTCGGACGTCTACGACTTCGGCCTCCCAGGTCAGAGCATCGATATCACAGGGCTCGAAGACGGCAAGTACCGGGTCGAAGCGACCGCCGATGAGGCGGCTTGGTTCGCTGAAGCTGACGTCAGCAACAACACCACATGGGTTGACTTTGAGCTGCAAACAATGGACGGTCGACCCTTTGCGACTGTCGTCGCCGTTGGGCCGGATCCGCGATAGTTCGCCAACATCTTCTCACCACGGAGAGTGACAGATGTGTATAGTGATTCCGAGCCTGCCGTGGGGGCAGGGAGCAATCGAAGGGTTGGGAATCTATGAAGAGACGCTGGATCACTGCGCTTATTGCAACAGCCGTTGCCATGACGTTGGCGATTCCGGTCGGTGCTGCGGATCTACACGAAGATCACAAGGGAACCGACTGTGAGCACGGCATTGTCCTGCTCCATTTCGTCAACGCTCAAACTGACGGTACGGAATGGGCCGGAACTATCACCGTGATGTTGGACGATTGGGACAATGGTGGAACGACGATTGTCCAGACGGCCGACAAGGTGAACAAGAACACTCAGCACTTCTGGGTACCGATGGAGGGTGGCGACATCTCGGATTACGAAGAGCTGATCAACGCATCCACCGACTTGCCCGGCAAGCTGGTCCTCAGCGACTACGAGTGCGACCCCGGTAAGAAGGGCAAGAAGTAGCCCTCGAGTAAACACAGAGCAAACATGAAACCCCCGGCAGTGCCGGGGGTTTCTCTTTGGGTCCAAGGTCTTGCCCGACTAGCTCTATATATGTAGAGTTATCTGGTGGCCAGGAGACCTTCAGCACAAACCCAAGCAGTCATCCACCACCTCCTGAGTAGCGGACGCCGGTGGAGCCACGGCTACGACGTTTCAACTGCCCTCGGGATCGCCTCCGGAACGCTCTACCCGATACTGATGCGGTTTCACGACCGGGGGATCATCGAAACCCGGTGGGAGGACTCCCCGCTCGAAGGTAGGCCCCGACGTCACCTCTGCCGGCTCACTCCCGAAGGTGAAGATTGGGCCCGCGAGGTTCTCGCCATTGTGCCAGGGACGCTGTCCACCCGACCTGCGGAAACCCCAGCGTGAACGTCCTCAAACTGTTCCCGTCAACGAAGCGGGAATGGGCAGAAGAGATGCTCAACGGCGATCACAGCGGGCTGGCGATGTTGAAATTGCTGGTTCTGGCATGGATCCTCACCCTGAGATCAGACCGGGCCATGAGAACGGCCCTGACCACCCTGAGTCTCGTCAACATCGTTGCCGGGATCGGCCTCGGCGCGCTCATAGCCCTCACCGATACGCCGGTCGTGGTGACGCTCCTCGCCGGAGTATTGATCCTCCAAGGCGGATACACCCTCTTGGCGACACGAGCACACGAGCGCCCCCTGTCGGGTCGGATCTGGCTCATCGGAGAGACCCTCGCGCTGACGGTTGGCGGCGGGGGCCTTCTCGTCTCAACCGTCAGGAATGCCGGAGCCGTCGACCCCGAATACGGACCGATGACGGTCGCCATCCTCCTCACTGCCCACGCTGTAGTGGGCCTGACCGTTTTATCGAGGTCGGTCCGACCCCGATCCAGCGCTTAGATAAAGGCCGAGGCGAAAATCAGGGAAACGATGGTCATAACCTTGATGACGATGTTCATCGCTGGGCCTGAGGTGTCCTTGAAAGGATCGCCAACTGTGTCCCCGATCACGGCCGCGTGATGGGACTCACTCCCCTTGCCACCGAATGCTCCGGTCTCGATGAACTTCTTGGCGTTGTCCCAGGCCCCGCCGGCGTTGGCCATGAAGATGGCGAGCAAGAAGCCTGTTACCAGCGCCCCTCCCAGCAACCCTCCGAGCATCTCAGGGTCATAGAACCCGACAACGAGAGGCAAGGCAATGGCGATCGCCCCTGGGATCACCATTTCCCGGAGAGCGCTAGCCGTGGCGATATCAACACAGGTCGTGTAATCCGGCTTTGCCTCGGGGTCACCGTCTTTGAGCCCGGCGATCTCACGGAACTGACGCCTGACCTCGTCGATCATCTTTCCGGCCGCTCGGCCGACCGCGTTCATAGTCAACGCCGCAAAGAGGAACGGGAACATCGCACCTAGGAACAGCCCGATGGTCACCGGCGCCGAAGAAATGTCGATGGAGTCCAGATTGACCGCCTCGGTGAAGGCGTTGAACAGAGCCAGGGCGGTAACGGCCGCAGAAGCGATGGCGAAACCTTTGGCGACTGCAGCTGTGGTGTTGCCCAGCGAGTCAAGCGCATCCGTCGCCTGTCTCACCTCCGGCTCGAGGTGCGCCATCTCGGCAATCCCACCGGCGTTGTCGGCGATGGGTCCGTAGGCGTCAACGGAGATGGTGATGCCCAGAGTGGCGAGGACGCCGATCGCCGCAATGGCGACACCGTAAATACCTCCTCCATCACCCATGGCCCACTCACCCGCGGCGTAAGCCGCACCTATGCCTCCGGCGACAACGATCACCGAGAATGCTGCAGAGCGCATCCCCTCTGCCACCCCAGAGATGATGACCGTTGCCGGACCGGTCTGGGACTGCCGGGCAATCTCCTTGACTGTCTTGTAGTGGTCGGAGGTGAACCACTCCGATATCTTCCCGACCAGCCAGCCCACGATGAGGCCGGCTACAACAGCAATCCAAATACCGACCCAATTGTCGATCTTGTCGCCGAAGATCCAAGCCGCCAACCCGGCCACACCCAGAGCGGTGACGATCATGGCGAAGTTGGTCCCACGGTGGAGAGCCGCCGCAAGGTGACCCTCGTCTTTGGCCTTCACCAGGAACGAGCCGATGATCGACGCGAACATCCCTAACGCGGCAACGGCCAGCGGGAAGATGATGGCCTCAGACACAAAACCTGCACTGCCGAAAACCAGGGCGGAGTAGGCGACGGGGGCAACCAGTGCTCCGACGTAGCTCTCGAAGAGGTCGGCACCCATCCCTGCCACGTCTCCGACGTTGTCACCAACGTTGTCGGCTATCACAGCTGGGTTGCGGGGGTCATCCTCGGGAATCCCGGCCTCTACTTTGCCCACCAGGTCGGCGCCGACGTCGGCAGCCTTGGTGTAGATACCGCCGCCGACGCGAGCAAATAGGGCAATCGAGGAGCCACCTAGTCCGATAGCGGTAACGATCTCCACCCACTGCGGCTCTTCGAGGACGTTGTTGAAGAGCCAGAAACCGAGACCCACCCCGAGGAGCCCGAGACCGGCGACGGTGAACCCCATCACTGCGCCCCCACGGAAGGCGATGGGAAGGGCGGCAGGAATGCCTCCCTGGCGGGCGGCCTCAGTCGTGCGGGCGTTGGCTGCGGTGGCAATACGCATGCCGACGAAACCGGCGGCTGCGGAGAGTACAGCTCCGAAGACATATGCAATGGCGCCCCAGGGTCTGCCCCAATCGAGAAGGGCGGCGATGAGGATTGCCATCACCACCACGAACACCGAAACCCAGGTGTACTCCCTCTTGAGAAAGGCCATGGCGCCGTCCCGAATCGCCGAGGAGAGCTCGACCATCCTCTCGTTGCCCTGGGGTGCGGCCAGGACCACTCGCGTGTAGTAGACCGCAAGCAAGACGGCGAGCGCACCCGCGACAAGCGCGATATACAGAATCGTGTCCGACATTTAGAGAAAACCTCCGCAGCAACTGGGGTTGGGGGCGGCGGAGAGTATACGGCCGGGCTTCGAAATGGGCGAAGTCGAGTCGCCAATCTCCGGGGAGGCCCCTTACTCGTCGAGTGTGCTTGTCCTACCCAAAAACCGAGAGGACAAGCACACTCGACGGGGAGGGATGGGGCGCAGCTGCCCGAGAAATGGCAGTCCCGACCAGATTTGAACTGGCGTTTCCGGCTTGAGAGGCAGGGACTGACGGATCAACCTTAGGCCGCTGACCTGGGAAAACGTGACCTGACCTGGGAGAATGCCGAAGTATCGATGTTGCCCGGATTGGGTGAGTTTGGGCGAGATTGGGCGGCAACACGGGACAGATCCGGGACGAGATTCACCCGTACTTGGCGGCAAAGTCCTCGTCGGACATGAACAAGTAGATGAGGCCCTCGATGAAGCCAATGACAGCAGGCACGACGGTCCAGAAGAAGAGCAGGTAGATGATTCCGAGGCCGGTGTCGCCAAGGTAGAACTTGTGAATACCGAGACCTCCCAGAAGGATTCCCAGGACTCCTGCGGTGACCCGCGATTTGGGCGGCGCCTGCCCAATTGGGCTGGCTGCCGGGGCAGGTGGGGGCGCCTGAGACGTGGCGAGCTTCATTTTGTCGGCCGCCGTTACGGCTTCTCCGGCCAGGTCAACCGTGAATCCCTCCTTGTGGGCTGGCTTGAAGTAGACATGCTCCTCCTCGACGACCACCTCGAAAATGTCGTTGTCGAGCTCTTTGATTTCGGAGTCCGCTTTTTCGGTGGCGACGACTTCAACCTCGTTCACCAAAAACCGCAGCATGTCCTCGGTCAGTCGACACACACCTGCAGGAGGGATCTGAGACCCTCAAAGCTGCCTTCAAGGCGACCGGGCTGAATCCCCACAGTGCATCTGTGCGTTCAGGCGGAAAGGTCGCCGATTCGACTATCCGGAACTATTTGGCAGGCAAGCAATACCACCGACGAAAACTCTGGGCTCTGGCTGAAGTACTCGGGGAGCGGTGGGGTGTCCAAGTCCTGAATAATTACGGCGAACCGGAGATGGCGAACGAGCTGATAGCTATGCATCAGGCCAACAGGGATCAGCTGGCACCCCCTTGGGATGAGCCGACTGAAGTGGCTAATCCGGTCACATATGTCGGAGGGCGGCCGCCCAGAGTCACCGTCGACGGTGCGGACATCTCAACAGGTGCACTCTTCCGCAACGGTGACAAGCTCACTCCGGAGCAGCGGGCGAGGGTGCAGGGGTATATCGACCGGCTGCTCGAGGAGGAGGGCGGCTAGGGAATGTTTTCGCGGACTGGCGTCGTGGACGGGAATCTGTCCCAGGTGCGGGGGAGGATGCCGGTCATGCGGGAATGGAGTCCTTGGGAACATTTGGACCGGTCGGCGGTCAGGCTGGCTTGGGCGAGGCTCCCCTACGTGACTGGTGCCTACGTCCCGGGAGTGGCGACTGTGATCCTCCACCCGGAGAGCACATCGACCCAGCAGCGGTCTGCTCTTGCCGAGGAGTTGGCGCACCATGAGCTCGCTCACGAGCCGGTTGCTGATCCGGTTGCGTTGGCTCGTCAGGAGCTTCGAGCAAGGCGTTGGGCGGCGGTTCGTCTGGTCTCAGCGGAGCAGATTCTGGAGGCGGTGATGTGGACGCCTTATCTGCATGAGGTGGCGGAGCTTTTGGATGTGGACCCTGATCTGGTCGAGATCAGGGTCGAGTTGATGACATTGGAAGAGAGGCGGCTGCTCGAGGAGCGGCTCGCGGATGGGAGTGACCTATGAGAACACGATTGATCCTTGTCCTTGTGGCCCTGGTTTTGGCGGCTTGTACGGCGGAGGAGGGCTCGGACACGACGACCGTGGAAGACCCGGCGACGACGACCACGACGTCGAACCGGACGACGACCACGCCTACTCCGCCTCCCCCGCCGGAAGATCCCACCACCACGACCGCTCCCGCGCCCTCAACGACGGCTCCTCCGCCGGCCGATTCGGGAACCCGGGAACAGCCGATCCAGTTCGGGGAACCGGCTGCGGTGGGCGATTTCACTATCCATGTCGTCGACTGGGAGCCCGACGCTACCCAGACTGTCCTCGAGCACAACCAATTCAACGATCCTCCGCCGGCTGGTTCCGTCTACTCGATCGTCACCATCGAACTCACCTACACAGGAGACGAAACAGGCGAGCCGTGGCTCGACCTGTCATGGTCGGCTGTTGGCGACTCAAATGTGGCTGTCGACGCCGGCGACTGCTTCACCTATCCGAACAGCCTGTTCGACGTGAACGAGATCTTCCCGGGCGGCACGGCCCAGGGAGCTATCTGTTTTACGGTGCCCGAGGCTGACACTGGTTCGCTGCTACTGATCCTCGAGGACTTCCTGTCGTTTGACGACACACGCCTCTTCTACGCCCTCTCCTAAGTGAGTATCCAGCATCGGCCTGACAAACCGTCGCCTTGGGTGGCCCGTCTGCCTGTCGGGCACGGCAGGG
Source organism: Acidimicrobiia bacterium (assembly GCA_965216725.1). Lineage (GTDB taxonomy): Bacteria > Actinomycetota > Acidimicrobiia > Spongiisociales > ZC4RG35 > JACZUI01. Next base: position 117,877 of record CBDCGI010000005.1, read on the forward strand.
AGGTGTCCCGCTCGTTCAAGAGGAAGGTGGACGCTCAGATCTGGTTGGAGGAGGAGCGTTCCCGGAGGCGCCGCGGCGACTGGGTGGACCCGCGGCGTGGTGATGTGCTCTGGGAGGATTACACCAGCGAGGTGTTGGCAGGGAAGTCGCATCTGGCTCCGCGGACGGTCGAAACCTATGAGGCGGCCGCCCGGCGGGTTGCCCCATACTTGGATGGCACACCTCTTCGGCATGTGACCCCCGAACAGTTGGACCGGATAGTCGCCGAACTATCAGCGGTCTATGCGCCGGAGACTGTCGCCAAGTCGGTGCGGCTGATCCGCATGGTGTTGGGTAGGGCGGTGGCTCATCAGCGTCTGCTCCGCTCCCCCGCCGCTGCTCTGTCAGCGCCGCCGGTGCCGAAACGAGAGATGCGGATCCTCACCGCCGAACAGGTAGCCGAGCTGGCCGCGGTGATGCCTGACCGTTACAGGACGCTCCCGCTGACGGCCGCGTACATGGGGCTGAGGTTCGGTGAGCTCGCTGGACTGCAGGTGTCTGCGGTGGACATGCTTCGCCGCCGTCTCGAAGTCCGCCAAGTGTTGAAAGAATCTCGTAGGCGGCCGCCGTTTCTGGGCCTGCCCAAATCGTCAGCCTCGGCGAGGACCTTGGTCATCCCCCGATCGTTGGTTGATGAGCTTGCCCGACACCTCGAACAGCATCCGCCGGTCGATGGGCTGATCTGGACGACACCCCGGGGTGAGGTGCTCAGGAGAGGATCGTTCTCGAGGATCTGGCGACGAGCAGTTGACGACTCGGTCGGTTCACCGTGCCGGCTACACGATCTCCGCCACACACATGCCGCCTGGCTGATCGCCGCAGGTGAACACCCGAAGACAATCCAGCAGCGGCTCGGTCACGGGTCCATCACTGTCACCCTTGACCGGTATGGGCATCTGATGGAGGGCCTCGACGAGGCAGCAGCTGACAAGCTCGACGAAATGTATCGGCTGGCCCGTTGACTACTGGAGGGCGACGCTGAAGTCCTCGAAGCTTCCGTCGTTAATATCGACGTGAGCTCGCCCGGAACCTGCGATGTCGTCGAAAGGAACCACCACGGCTGGGGTCTCGGCGTCGAGGCCCTCGTCACATTGGAATAGTGAGTCCGAACTGCGGACGTAGACCGCAATGTCACTCTTATCCGTCGGTACGCGCACTTCGAGAACGCGAACAGCTTCGCTGTCAGCTCCAGATCCGGTCCCCGCCCAAGTCAGGAACTCTCCTGTGGTTGAGAAGAAGGCCAGCACGTCATCTGGGTCGCCTCCGTGATAGGAGACCGCGACGTTTACGACTGGCCAGATCACCACATCCTCCGGGTCGACACCATCGGCCAATTGACGGTAGATGTCGTTGGCGTCTCCATCGACCGGGTTGCCGGTGACCGGGTCAACAAGGCCTGCTCCCTCGGCGATTTCCTCAGCGACCGCTTCGTCTGGGATGCTTCTGCGTTGATGCCAGTCAAGTGTGTGTTCACCCAGAAGGTCGAGGTAAGCGAGGATCGTGGCCTCCGGGGACTCTGGGGCCGGGCTCAACAAGGAAGCCTCCACAGTGAGAGTGAGGCACGAGTCAACAACGACATCTGAGATTGGGCTCACCGGATGCTCGAACAGCTCAAGGGCGTTACGGCCCAAGGAGAACGGGCCTGCAATGGATCCGATCGGTTTAATAGAACCGCCATCATCTCCCCTTACAGCAATAGAACCGATCCGCCCGTTTGGGTTAATCACCGCCAGCGCAGAGAACGGCAGAGAACTGTCAAAGATCTCATAGTCGGATTCGTTGAGTGCTATCGACCCGGTGTCCATGGCTCGGATCGCCTCGAGATCAGCTTCTGTCGCCGTCGGGACCAGCCACACGAAGTCAACGAACTCGAAATTCGCCTCGACTAGGTGCGTACCAGACTCTGGCTCCGACACGGCGGTGAATACGACCTCTGCAAGGGGGGCGCGCCATTCGAGCATCGCGTCGTGGAGTCCCGCCATTTCGAACTCCGCTGATTCCATAGATGAAGCGAAGGTGGAGTCTGCTGATCCCGAATCTCTGGCGCATGCGGCACAAACGAGACTGAGTGCCAGTACAGCTGCAACGGTTGACCGTCTCACCAGTCCAGTATCCCCGACTTGTCAACGCGAATCGCTTGACCGTTCGCGGACCTGAAGTAGATCTTCAGGGCAATAGCGTTCTTCGTACCCGTCAACTGGATACTCCCCAAGTCGTCGATTGTATAACTGCAGGTTTTTCAGTTCTGATTAGACGTATTGCACGTCTTGTGGGTTTCCGGCGATGTAAAAGGCGTCCGAGAGATGAAGGTCTTACTGTTGACGCTCGTGTTGTAGTGGTAGTTCCGCCGCTTAGACCGCAGTTCGATTCCGCCAGCCTGATTCCCATTGTCTCGGTATGCGGTCCAAAGTCGTGGGGTCGGTGTTAGATCCATACCCGGATACACCACAGGACAGGATCCGCAGCCGGCCTTTATCGGGTCGTAGATGATTCTTTGTTTGACCACGTCACCGGAGTTCCCGAGTAGTGCGCTTTTGCTCCCAGAGTAGGTAGTAGAACTGAGCGACACAGAGCCAGAAGTTATCCACCATCCCCAGCCGTCCTCGAAACCCGGGCTGTAGCTCCACCAGTCACCTACTCCATCACCTTCGGACCATGGGACCCGCGCCTCATCGTCCTTCTCGAGGGTGGCCCAGTCCTCAGTCGATTTGCTCCCAACGACGGCGTCCATGGTCGGGTCGAAGGATCCACCCTGATTCCCTTCGACGTTCCACCAGAAGTTCCCGCTGTGGCCGTAATTCAGAGTATGTCCGACCTCATGCATCGCGATCCCTTGGAAGGAGATGTCGTCATCCGAAGGATTCGCAGCGGTGCTCCACATGAAGTCGGTGTTGAACTTGATCTGAGTAGGGCTCGTTGTTGCAAAGACACCATCAGCTAGATTCGCTGTGACGATGGTTATGTCGTGCTCGTCGTCGCAATCCGTTATCCGAGAGAGGTTGAGCACGTTCCCCTGATCGGGGCCAGGTACGGCTTCCCAGGCGGGCATTATGTCGCTGTCGAACGCCGACCTGGCCTGTGACAAAGTGACGCCAGGTGGAGCATCCTCGATGCAATACCGAACAGCAATCACGGGATCATCATGCACAGTTACGGCTAATGCGGCGTAGATACCTAATCCAAAGACGATGGCGATCACGAAAAGGAACGGCCATCGGGGCGGTCGTCTCTTCACGGCGACTCCTCACGTCGGCCTACCGTTGCCATACCCAGGCAACCTACTCCAATCAGCGGCGGCAGTGTCTGGCGGACGCCAGGCGGACAAGCTCCAAGAGATGTGGGGCAGCGATGGTGACGCGCCTTGTGCAATCATTCACAACTGGACAGATCCGAGACAGGAAAAGCCCTTCGGTATGAACTACCCGTACTTCGTTGCGAAATCCTCGTCGGACATGAAGAGATAGATCAGGCCCTCAATGAACCCGATGATGGCCGGGATGAAGGTCCAGAAGAAGAGAAGGTAGATCACTCCGAGGCCCTACGGCACACTCACGCAGCCTGGCTGATCGCCGCCGGTGAGCACCCGAAGACCATCCAGCAGAGGATGGGCCACGGTTCGATCACAGTCACCTTGGACACCTACGGACATCTGATGGAAGGTCTCGACGATGGAGCCGCTGACAAGCTCGAGGAGATGTTCAAGGCAAGCGCGTCGCGCTGACTCATCCTCAGTGTTGCTTAACACTACTGTTAATAGTAGTGTTAACACTGACGATGCCCCCACCACGAATCGCAGACAAAGGAGAAATCAAAGACTTTGTAGTTATGCTCCCGGCGCCTCTACTGACGAACCTAGCGAACCGACTTGTGATTCAGTTTGGCGTCTCCCGGCCTACGGCACACAAATATATCGGTGAGCTGATCAGCGACGGAGTGATACGTCGGACAGGCATGGGCTCATACGAGCTCGCGGAAGAGCACTATCACACGACCCGCCAGATTGTGGGGCTGGAGGAGCATGTCGTGTGGACCGAGGTCGTTGCCCCTCTGATGGCCGGCCACACAAAGAACGTGCGCGATATCGTGAATTACGGATGCAATGAAATGGTCAACAACGCCATAGACCATTCAGATTCAACAACCGTCGACATCGAAGTGAGGATGGCGCCGACCCATGTCGAACTCCATGTCGAAGACCATGGGGTAGGAATCTTTCGGAAGATCGCCAACTCGCTTGGCCTTGAAGACGACCGTCATGCGGTGCTCGAGTTGGCCAAAGGAAAGGTAACGACCGATCCGATAAACCATACGGGGGAAGGTATCTTCTTTTCATCGAGGGCTTTCGACAGATTCCACATCTACTCCGGCGGCGTATTGTTCAGCCATGAGTTCGGGGACGACGAGGATTGGATAACCGGCGACGAGCAGCCACAGCGCGAGGTGAACGGAACTCTTGTAGCCATGATGATGCGTAACGATTCAGAAACAGATCTGCAGGACGTCTTTGACGAGTACAGCAGCGGGGACGATGACTATGGCTTCGACAAAACTGTGGTCCCAGTGAAGCTGATGCAATACGGAGACGATCAGTTGGTATCTCGCTCACAGGCCAAAAGGCTGATGAATCGATTCGATCGATTCCAAACGGTGGTTCTTGATTTTGACGGGGTCCCTGCAGTCGGCCAGGCGTTTGCAGACGAAGTCTTTCGCGTTTTTCAACTGGAGCATCCCGAGATTGATCTCGTAGCCATACGTGCAAATGAGCAGGTCGCTCGCATGATGAATCGGGCGCTGAAAAGCGCGAGCAGCAATGGAGCCGAGAATGGAATACAGCTGCCGATCGACTACTCGGCCGAGTCTTCATAGGAGGCGGACGGGACAGATCCGGGACAGCCGAACACCCGTTCTGATCACCAAAAGGCAAAAACCCCCTCTGACGAGGGGGTTTGTTTGGCAGTCCCGACCAGATTTGAACTGGCGTTTCCGGCTTGAGAGGCCGGCGTCCTAGACCCCTAGACGACGGGACCATGTTGTCGGTCGACCATTATCGACCTCGCTCGGGGGGAAGGACTCGAACCCTCAATAACGGGACCAGAACCCGCCGTGTTACCGATTACACCACCCCCGAACGCGCATCAATGGCTAGATGCGGGGTGTTCCCTCCAGAATAATCGCCGGTGGGGCCAGTGCGAAAGTCTCTACCCCGGCACCCGGACCGGAGTCGCGGTAGCCGTGGTCTTGATCTCGAGCGGCTCGGTTTGACTGACGAACACCCCGAGCAGACCCAGTTCCAATTCGCCCCGAACCTCAACGCTCACCTCAAACAGGTCGCTGCTCGTCACTGCCTGCCACCCAGAAACCGAAGCGTCCTGGCCGTCGATGGAAGCAGCGGCCAGGTCACGAGCACGATTCGGAACCAGGATGACCTCGCCGGTGAGCCGATAGTGATCCTCGTCGATTCCAGCAGCCGCCGCCACCACCGCCGAATCGGCGACCGCTGCAAGCTCGCGCTGGAGATCGAGGGCCCTCCAGAGGTCGACGGCAAGGCCACCGAACAGCAGAAGCAGAGCCGAAAGGCCCAGCATCCAAAATGTGGCCGACCCGCGATCCGAGTTCACGGGATGCTCCGATACAGGTCGATCGGCTCGGAGTGAGTGGCGTCGACCCACAAGCCCCCGATGCCGCCCCATGGTGTCGTAAACAGCGGCGTGTACACGTTGACCTCGGCCACCACCTCTGCACCGCGCGCTAGGACACAGCTCCCAACTCCACCCCGTGCCGGGGCTTCTCCGCACCAACCCAACCTCACCTCAGACCCCTCGAACCCGAGGTTCGCTGCCATCTGGTCGACGACCGACTCCCCGCTATCCAAGTCGAGGCTGATCACGGCTGCCCGTGCGGCTTCGGCTGCCATGGCCTCCGAGGCCACACGCGCCTCCGACCAGGGGCCGAAGGAGAGCACAGCCAGGGCGACGGGGAACAACAGCAGTCCGGCGGCAAGTCCAAACTCAACCGCGGCGTGGCCCCGGTCGTCGATCACGGCGGCTCCCGAACGGCGGTAGCCGTCATCTCGACAGCAACGTCGGGCGAAAGCGGCGTCCAGGACGGGAAGACCCCGGACGCCTGGGCTACAGCGGTGTCGCCGGCCAAGCGACAGGCGGCAGATATCCCGTCGCCCATCACCCCGCCCAACAGCTGACCGAGCACCTGGTCGATTCGCGCCTCGCAGCCGTCGGCAGACCCGGTAACGGCGGCGACTCGGGCACCCTGGTCCAGAGCGGACCGAATTGCGCCCCGCCCGTATTGGACCACAACGAAGTTGGCCAAGGCCAAAAAGAGAATCAGGCCGAGGCCACTAGCTACGAGGAATTGAACCGAGCCAACGCCCCGTTCGCTCAGCCGCCGAGAAGACTCGCCCGGATCCACCCGACGATGTCCACTCCGAGAGCCTGCAAGGCCCCCCAGATCACGACCAGAGCGGCGATCGCCAGGGCCGCGTTGCCCATTAGCTCTGCCGTGTTCAATCCGCGCTCATCCTCCCGGATGAGTGTGATGATTCGCTTCCATACCGGCATGGCCACCTCCCTTTCTCAGTTCCATCCGGTGATCAGGTACGGGAGTGGCGCGGCAACAAAGAGGATCAGCACCGGAGCCAGAATGGCGATTGTCGGGACGAGCATCGCCGCCCGGCGTTTCGTCGCTGATCTCTTGATCGACTCGCGTCGTGACTCCCGCACGTCCTCCGCCAGGTCGAGCAACGCCCCGGCGAGGTCGGCGCCCCGCTCCTCCGCCGACGCCAGCAGGCGATAGGTACGCCCGCAGTACGGCTCCGCTGTCAGCTCGGCGACGCGACGGAACGCCTCCCCCGCGCTCCAACCGGAGCGATGCAGTCGCAACGCATCGCCGAGCTCAGACACCACCTCACCCCGACCACGATTCACAGTTGCGTTGACGGCCTGAACTATCCCGCCGCCGGCACGAACCCTCATCGCCAGCAGCTGATTGATGGTGTAGACCTCGATCCTCATCCGCTCGCGACGGTCAGCGATTGCCCGTTCCAAACGGCCCTTCTGTCGGGTGACCCCAACGACACCCCCCATCGCCACGAGACCCGCCATGGACGTGGGCGGCATCTTCAACGCCACGCCGATTGCCAGTGTGCCGGCCATGGCGATCGACAACGCCCGCAACTGACCGACCCGATAGGCGGCCAGCATGTCGGCACCTTCCTGGCCTCGATACCAACCCGCCTGCCGCAGCTTTGTGACCGTCATCGGTTCGGCAGCGCGATCGAGGAGCCTGCCGAGCCAATGGGCGACCTCCTCGACCATTGGGCCAAACAGGCGGCCAACCGCAGTCGCCGGGCCACTGTGCCGGGCGGGTGACACGGAGGGCGAGAGGTACGGCCGGAGCCTGTGCTTCAGGGGACGCTGTGGCGAGACCAGCCAGCGGACCGTGAGCGCTGTTGCGATGGCTGTGGCGGTCCCTGCCGCCAGCGACATCTCGGAGATGGGCATCAGGATGCACCCCCACCCGGCAACAGAACGCGTGGCTCTTCAGGCTGTCGGCCGAGTCGGGACGCTATCACCAACCCGATCAGGCTCATGACGCCCCCGACGACGGCCACGAGGACGCCCGTGCGAGATGAGTAGAACTCACGAAAGGCGCCCGACTGAGCGGTCATGGCGACCAGCACGAGCCACGGGAGGACGAAGACGACCCTCGAGTTGATCTTCTGCTCCAACGCCTCGGTCCGGACCTGCTCGAGGGCCCAGATGTCTCTGGTCGTCGCCTCGGCGAGGTCGGTGAGGATTTCTGGCACCACCGAGCCACCACGCTCGTGGGCAACGATCATCACTTCGATCACGCGATCTGAAGTGGGATCTGCGAGATCGGAGCGAACCAACTCGAGCGCGGCGACAAATCCGAGCGAGCGTGAGTACACGGAGAAGCCGCCGAAAGCCTCACGCAGAGGCGCCGGTCCGAACGTGGCCAGACCCTCCACCGCGGTAGACAGCGACGCCCCCGACCGGACCGATGAAATCACGTCGCGAATGCCATCCGGCCAAGCCTCCTGGATTGCCGCCAGCCGCTGGGCATGCCGCCTGCCGTAATAGGCCCGGGGCAAGGCGGCCACAACGACCGCTGGCATCAAGGCGATGATCGGGAGCTGGGTCAGGGAAGCAACGATGAAGTAGACGACCAACCCCAGTCCCAACGAGACAGACCAGAATTGCAGCGCGGTAACCCCCAGGTCGTCCAGGCCAGACCAACTTCGGTCGCTGCGTGCGGGACGTTTTGCCCCCACTGACGCACGACGCCAAAAGAGCTTGACGATCAGGCCGGCGACCGCCGCGCTCATCAGGGAGGCAAGGAACGTCATTGCCGGCCTTCCATGAGCTCGGCGATCGATCCCCCGTTGGGTGTGACGCGTTCCAGGCGACGGGCAAGAGAACTCGGTGGTAGCGAGCCGGTCCATTCCAAAGGTGCGCCAAGTCTCTCTCGCACAAAAAGCGGCTCGGTGGAGAAATCGTCGTGGAGTGACGGAATCAGGGCGCGGACCTCAACCACCTGGCGAGTAATCGATCCATTGCTCTCCGCCTGCCGATCGAGATGGACGACGAGGTCTATCGACGACGCGAACACCTTGCGCACCACGCTCTCCGGGACGTTCTCGCCCGCCATCAGCGCGGCATTCACAAGTGCGTGAAGCGCGTCGGGAGCAGAATTGGCGTGAATGGTGCAGGCCATCCCGCAGCCGGCGTTGACCGCCCTGGTCAACTCGAACGCCTCCGACCCTCTCACCTCGCCCACCACGATGAGATCAGGCCTCATCGCGAGAGTCACCTTCACCAAGTCGCGAAGGCTGATCTCGCCAGTCCCATCGAGCGACGGTGGGCGCGCCTCGTAGTAGGAGCCGTGGACGAGAGGAACGTGAAGCTCTCGAACCTCCTCGCAGGACCGCACACAATGACCTTCGGGGACGGCGGCGATCAGCGCCGAAAGGAAGGAAGTCTTGCCGGCGCCCGGCGGTCCGCTGATGAGGACCGATGCCGATGCCCTCATCGCCGCCTCCATCATCCGGCGCGCAGCCGCATCGATCGACCCGAGCTCCTGTAATGAGCGCAGCGTCTCCCGTCGCAACGCGTAGCGACGGATCGTTGCGGACAGGCGGTCGGCGACAGGGGGAATGACGGCGCTCAGACGGGCAGTGCCCTCGAGAATTCGGGCCTGGACAATCGGCGACGATGCGTCGAGTCTTCTATCTGTCGAGGCGACCAGCCGCTCCACAACTCGACGGTTCTCGTCTTCCGTTGAAGGGACCTCGAGGCCACGCAAACCACCACCGGCTTCGAGGTAGGACACCCGATCACCCTCGATGAACACTTCCTCGACGTCTGTCCGCTCCAGCAAATCCCCGAGCACCCCGTGGCCCGAGACCGAGCGCACCAGCCGTTCCAGGGTCGTGCGTGGATCGGCCAGAGTCCGGCCGCTGCCGACGCTGGCCTTTGCCTGATAATCCTCAACCGTCTGCCGCAGGACGGCCATGAGCCGTTCCTCATCGGAATCAGGGTCGACGCCAAGGCCGTCGATCCGCTCCAACGCGGTGCGGCGTATCTCGGCAAAAGCGTCGACGGTCACGTCGCCTCCGCCAATACGGCACGAGCCAGCGTCTTGATTGACTTCGAGAACCCGCCTCGTCTCGGAATTCGCCCATCCCAGGCCATCGAAGGGACCTTCGGATCCTCGGGCGCAAAAGCAACCCGAACATCGGGCAAGGCTCGTTCGAGCTCGTAACGTATCTCGTCCCGGGCTCGTCGTCCTCCCCGCACCCGGTTGACCAGCGCCAAGGCGCCATCGCCAGCCCTGAACCGTTCCAGACGGTCAATCAGGCGGCTCAGTCCGACCGGGCTTGCCTCGCCAACGACGACAGTTGCGCTGCTGTCGAGATCAACTGCTCCCGCACCGATGTCCACAACCACGAATTCGTGGCTTGTTGCGAGGTCGTCGACCATTCCCACCAACTCTTGGGAGGGAATGAGCCGACTGGGATCGGACCGAGCCAGGCCGCCAACAACCGAAACACCGTCAGTGACGTGAATGGCCTCCGCCAGCCGCTCGGGGTCATGGAATGCGAAGTCGACGGCCGTGTGGAGGTTTGGATAGAGAGGAAGGTCGAGGCGTTGTGCGACGCCGGGAAGGGCCTGGTCGAGATCAGCGAGAACCACGGAAGCCGCAGACGCAAGGTGAGCGGCAAGAACGATCGACACCTCAGTACAGCCGACACCGGAAGCACTGCCCGAGACCACGATGGTGTTGCCATATCGCCGGCGCTCTCCGTCCGCTTTCGGACTCGGAGTGCGATGGGCCAGCGTCCTGACTACGAGCTCGAGCACCTCCTCGGGAGAGGCATCCATCTCCACCACGTCAGAGATCCCACACTCGAGGAGCCTCCGCTTGGCGTCCGGGCCATCGTCCGGGCTGAACACGCCGAGCACTTCCCGGCCCTGCTCGCGCAGCTTTGCCACAAGTCGAGGAGTGAGAAACGAACAAACGTCGTCGATGAGGAGAGCCTGAAAACTCTCCTGCAGGGCCTGATCCGAGCCCATGACCCGGGCAGTGACGACCCCACCTCCGTGGTCGAGGAGAAATCGATGCAGACGGTCGGGCCAGTCGCGCGCCGACGCCGCTATCGCAATCTCAGGGCTGGGCATCGGATCGCTCCACGACGGGATCGGCACCGGTAGACCGCACGACGTCGATTGAGCCAGCGTCGACGGCCAAGGCCAGCGCCAGGGCCTGGTCGGGATCAACGGCGAGTGTCAAGAAGAACCCATTGGACGCGAGGCCGCCGGTGGATACATCGCCCACGTCCACAACCTCGATGGACGTGGCCACGTAGGTGGGCATTCCGTCGAGGACGGCGATGACGTCGACAGTGTCACCGGGCAGAATCGAACCACCTGCGGCGTGTTCGACGGCGACGGGAATGCTCATGAGACGTAGACCCGAAGCCGTGGCCGGAGGCGAAAGAGCGGTTGCCTGAATCAGGTCGCCTTCAGCGACGGGTACTCCCACGATCCAGCCGATGCTGGCTGCGACCTCGGATTCGGTGACCAAGCCGTCCAGGCCAACCAGACTCGCCGGCACAGACTCCAGCCGGATAGCCTCCTCACTGATTGCGGTGCCAATTGCAAGGTCGCTCCCGGCGACCGCCACTAGCACCATTGAGTCCCGACTCTGAAGCGCTAGATAGTTGAGTGCGAACGCGAGAGCGGCGGCGAGGACGATCAGAAGGTGCGCCAGTGACAACCGCCTTCGCCTGGATTTCGGCGAAGGTGCCGAGGTGCCCGCTTCCCTCGTGAGGACGGAGGGGTTGGCGCTCACGTACGACAACCTATCGTTGGGTCAACGGCGCATGTCGAGAGCGCGAAATCGCATGAAACCAGAAGGCTCACCGGATCCGGATCTAGAGGCCGAGCTTCGTCAGCTGGCCGGTCGCGAGCTGACCGAGGAGGCAGCCGAAGACGAACGCCTGACCGAGAAGCTGCGTGATCGGAGGACCGGCCTACGGCAAAGGCTGCTCGAGTTCGGCGCCAGCAGCCGACTGGTGAGAGTGGAGCTCGAGTCACGGTCGTTCTCCGGAGCCGTCGGGTTCGTGGGCACCGACTTTGCCGAGCTGGAACGTGGCGATGATCGAGCTGCGGTTCGTTTCGAGGCCGGAATCTGGACAGCATCGAGCCGCCTCGAGAAGCCATCGACTCCGGTCAGCGCCAACGTCTCGATCAAAGGGCATCTGGCGGGAATCGAATCGGACGACGAAGAGGTCGACGTTTTGGATCGATCGGGAACCGAGTTGCGGGGTGTGCTCCTGACTGTGGCTGTGGACCACGTCGTTCTTCGAACCGGAGTCGCCGACCTGTTGGTGCCGCTCGCCGAGATTGCGGCCGTGATAAGGGCTAGAGGCTCTTGATGGGCTCATCGCTCTCCACCACCGCCGGGTGGGAGCGAACGAACTCAAAGATCTCTGTCTTGAAGAATTTGTAGGTGCGCCCCCCCGGGAGGCGGTAGGCGGGCAGCCGCCCCTCCCTGGCGTAGCGTCGCACCATCTGCACGTTCATGCCCAGCAGCTCTGCTACCTGGGCCGCGTCGAGGATTTCGGGATAGTCCTCAGTCATTGGTCGTCCTCATCGGTACTCGTCACGAGGTTACGTCATTTGCGGAGGGGTTGGGAAGGGGCCCGTTCTCGCTTCCATTGCTCGTTGGCGGCATGCTCTCATTTCGGATAGTCCGAAGATAGGGTTCCCGCGATGACGGGAAAAGTGGTCGTTGTGGTCGCTGGTGTCGTGATTGTGGTTCTAGCGGGAATCGGCTTCCTGTTGTCCGATGAGGATCCGGAGCCATCGATTGCCGGCGATCGCCCCGTGCCGTTCCAAGATGACGACGACCAGCAGTCGCGGCGCTCAGAGGAACCGACGACGGCCACCGAATCGCAACCACCCGACAGCGTCCCGACGGCGAGCGGGGAAGGCTCCGCGGGCCGCCAAACGACCCTCCCTCAGGAGCCACTGGAAATCGAACTGCACAATTTCGACCTGGTTGTTGCCTACGCCACCGTGCACGGGCTCGGTGACGGTGCAGCCTATGTATGGGGCGCTCCGGGCTTTGATTACGCCGCGTACGGGGCTTTCCTGCTATCCCAAGACGCATACCTGGATCAAATCCAGAGTGTCGATCAGGTCTCGTGCACGTTGCCCAGCACTGTCCTGGTGATTGACAAGTCGGGTATCCGACTTGCCCCGAATCCCGCCTTCGCTGCCAGATTCGCTGTCAGCCAGACCGAGTTCGTATCGATCGGCGACAACGGTGAGGGCGTCGTCACCGGGGGTTTCTCGCGGGGCGACGGGACCAGAGAAGGAAGCGAGCAGTGGCCAATCTTCCGCGACGGATCGCTCGATATGAACGCGGACATTGTGCACGACATCGAAGACGACCCATACGCTGATCCGACGTTCTGGGATCCCAGATTCGACGGTGTTTTCGTCACTGCCACATGGAGCGGGGAGTCTGAAGACGACATGTCTGAAGAGAGCGCGGAGGGGACCGTCAAAGTTGTCTGCGTCTTCGCCGAACTTGACGGCTGATCGTCTTCTTGAGGCTGGGTGCCAACTGGCCGATCAATAGGACATGTTCGAATTCTTCCTTGGCTACAGCGCCGGGTCTTCGATGGCCTCCCGCGCGGCGACCCTCGCCCGGAGTGCTGCTGCAGCCGACGGGTTGCGGACCAGCAACCGAGTAGAGGACGTCAACGAACGGGTCGACACTCTCATGATCATCGTTCGGGCCATGTGGTCGCTGATGGAGCGGCAGGGACTGACACCACAGGACCTCGAAGCCGAAATCGAACGCCTCGACTCATTGGATGGCCTGCGTGATGGAGCCATACGATCAGCCCCGGTCGACTGTCCCAGCTGTGACTCCAAGGTGGCTCCGGGGCTCACCCACTGTCAGTTCTGTGGAGCCGCCGTGTCCGGGGATGACGGCCACCCGATGGATCGCCTCTAGGACTCCAACATGTTTGAGTTCTTCGTCGGATATGGGATGGGAGCCGGATCGGGTGTCGCTCGCAAAGCCTCACTCGCCAGATCGTCAGCAGTCGGAGAGTCGGCAGCCCAATTAGGACGAATCGAGGACCTCGCCGAGGAGGTGGCACGACTCTTGGTGATCGTCAGGGCGATGTGGTCGCTGCTCGAGGACAAAGGTTTCGACCCCGAGGAACTGAAGACGGCGATTGACGACGTGGAGTCGAAGGCACAAATCAAGCCGGAAGCTGCCGACTGTCCGGAATGCGGGTCGAAAGTCGCCCCAGGCCTACCGGCCTGTCAGCTCTGCGGAGCAGCGGTTTTTCACACCGAGACAGGACCTGCCAGCCCGGTCTGAGTGCCCGACCCCTCCGATTCCGCCCGCCGTTTGTCCCACATATGACGCCCTCCTCCTAAGGAGCACGGTCTGGGGCATTGCGGTCTTGCCAGTAGATGACCAGGCACCCGACGGCGGCGCCCAGGGCGTTGGCCACCAGGTCGAGGGCGTTGTTCCCGTAGTCACCGACGCTGACGTCGCTGATGGCGGTGCCGATCAACTCGCCAATCTCAACCACTGCTCCCCCGCCCATGACCACCAGGAAGTTGATCACAGCCAGACCTTTCAGGTTGTAACCGTCGCCGGCGAAGCGGGTCAGCACATGCCAGGCCACGAATGCGAGGCCGAAAGCCGCCACCGCGTGAAAGACCTTGTCGTAGGGGATAGGCCCAACGAAACCCGCGGCGTAAAGGGGGCTGCCATCGGTGAGAACCACTCCGCCGACCATGTTGAACAGTCCGACGAAGGCCATCACCCACAACAGAGTCGTCGAGAACTTGGTCAGCCGATGGAACACTCCAAACACCACGAGTAGCAGCAGTGTCAGTCCCAGATAGATGAAAGTGAGTGAGCTGTCAACGACGATGCCGTAGATGGTGAGGCCAACCGTGTAGGCGGCGATGAAGACCAAGACCATCCACTCCGACCTCATCAGACAACCGTAATTGCAGGCGGCGCCACCCAAGGTTTGATCCTCAATAGGCTGGGCTCATGGAAGAAACCGTCACTGCTGACGAGGTACAGGAAAACAATCACGCCGAGGACGAAGAGGCGCCGACCAGCTCGCCGACCAAGCTGATTCGGATCGCATCCATGACCCGGGCAATGCTCGAAGAGGTGCGTCAGTCGCCCTTGGACGAGAGTGGCCGCACCCGTTTGGCCGAGGTCCACGGCAAGTCCCTGGACGAGCTACGACAAGTGCTCTCACCCGAGTTGCTTGACGAATTCGACGAGGTCATGGTGCCTCTCAGCGAGGACGCCGAGGTGTCAGGCGATGAGCTGAGGATCGCCCAGGCTCAATTGATCGGATGGCTGGAAGGACTGTTCCACGGCATACAAGCCTCGCTGTGGTCGCAGCAGATGGCGGCCCAGTCGCAGCTGGCCGAGATGCAGAAGCGTGCCGCCTTGCCGAAAGGCGCGGCCCCCGACGAGTCGTCCGGGCTCTATTTGTGAGCTAGCCGACCTTGCGTTGGCGCAGCGCCCGCTCCCGGCGCACCCGCCTGCGCTCACGTTCGCTCATGCCACCCCAGATTCCGAACTTCTCCCCCATATCCACCGCGTAGTCGAGGCATTCGACCCGGACTTCACAAGCCCCACAGATCGCTTTCGCCTTACGCGTTGACGCCCCCCGTTCGGGAAAGAACAAGTCGGCATCAGCCCCCCGGCAATTGGCGTAGTCCTGCCACGACAGCTGCCCCACCGCCAGAGCTTCGACGAGCTTGCTCTGCATCCTCTTCTCCTAACAACCGTGTAATTACACGTTTGACATTACGGAAGGGCGCGCGCGCCGTCAACCCCGGACGCACCCGGCGATCCCCTCCCGTGAAGAGTTGCCATAATGGGAATCAGTGGTCACGACAGAGCGGAAGAGAAAAGCCCCCTGGCCGCTGAGCCTCTATCAGACGGCTGTAGGCAAGAAGTGGGTCATGGCCCTCACCGGGATCGCCATCATCGGCTTCGTCATCGCCCACATGATCGGGAACTGGAAGATCTTCCTCCCCGACGTCGATGGCGTCCCTGAGATAGACCTCTACGCGGAAGCGCTACGCGAGCTCCTGTTCCCGCTGGTTCCCGAGCATGTCGTGCTGTGGATATTTCGCATCGGGCTCATAGTGGCCTTCGTCGTTCATATCCACGCCGCCTACTCACTCACGATCATGAGCCGGCAGGCTCGAGTCGACGAGTATCAGGGGCCGCGCAGATACCTGGCCGCGGACTATGCCAGCCGCACCATGCGCTGGTCTGGAGTCATCCTCGGCGCCTTCATCCTCTTTCATCTGGCCGACCTGACATGGGGCGTGGAGCCGGCAGCACCCGACGTGTGGGAACGTGGTGAGGTCTACGCCAACTTCGTGGCGACCTTCAGCCGGGCGCCGGTGACTGTGTTCTACGTGATCTCGATGGGCCTTCTCGGGCTCCACATCTATCACGGGGCATGGTCGATGTTCCAGAGCCTTGGGATCAACAACCCTCGGTACAACGCCCTTCGCCGTTATCTGGCCATCGGGCTGGCAGCACTGGTCACCGTGGGGAACGCCATCATGCCCATCGCCGTTCTCGTCGGGTGGGTGGGGTGATGTCTTTGAAGCTCGAATCAAAGGTCCCTGCCGGTCCCCTTTCTGACAAATGGGAGAGCCACAAGTTCTCGGTCAATTTGGTGAACCCAGCCAACAAGCGGAAGTTCAAGATCATCGTGGTTGGCACCGGCCTGGCCGGGGCGTCCGCAGCAGCCACGTTGGGTGAGCTTGGCTACAACGTCGAGGCCTTCACCTTCCACGACACCCCGCGGCGAGCGCACTCGATAGCGGCCCAGGGCGGAATCAACGCCGCCAAGAACTACCGCAACGACGGAGACTCGGTGTGGCGGTTGTTCTACGACACGATCAAGGGTGGCGACTACCGGAGTCGGGAGGCGAACGTCCACCGTCTGGCTGAGGTCTCGCTGAACATCATCGACCAGGCAACGGCCCAGGGCGTTCCCTTTGCCCGGGAGTACGGCGGTTTGCTGGACAATCGCTCGTTCGGTGGGGCCCAGGTCTCTCGGACCTTCTATGCCCGGGGCCAGACCGGCCAACAGCTCCTTCTTGGCGCATACCAGGCGTTGATGCGTCAGGTCGACACCGGCAAGGTGAGACTTCACACCCGGGCGGAGATGCTCGACCTGGTGGTGAAGGATGGCCAAGCGGTGGGGATCATCGTCCGTGACCTTGTGACGGGCGAGGTCAGCAGCCATTCCGCTCATGCCGTGGTTCTTGCCACGGGTGGCTATTCCAACGTCTTCTTCCTCTCCACCAATGCGATGGCCTCCAATGTCACCGCGATTTGGCGCGCTCACCGCAAAGGTGCCGCCTTCGCCAACCCTTGCTTCACCCAGATCCACCCGACTTGCATCCCCGCCTCCGACGAGTTCCAGTCGAAGCTGACCCTGATGTCGGAGTCATTGAGGAACGACGGCCGAATTTGGGTGCCGAAGAATCCCGACGAGCAGCGTGCGGCGAACCACGTCCCAGAGTCAGACCGGGATTACTACCTGGAGCGGACATACCCGGCTTTTGGAAACTTGGTCCCCCGGGATGTCGCCTCCCGGGCAGCGAAGCGAATGGTCGATTCCGAATACGGAGTCGGGCCGCTGAAGAATGGTGTCTACCTCGATTTCAGGGATTCGATCGAACGCGACGGCAAGGCGGCCATCGAAGAGCGGTATTCGAACCTGTTCGAGATGTACGAGCGGATCACCGACGAGGACCCGTACCAGGTTCCGATGCGGATCTACCCGGCTCCCCACTACACCATGGGCGGCCTCTGGGTCGACTACAACCTGATGACGACCATCCCCGGCCTCTACGCAATCGGCGAAGCCAACTTCAGCGATCACGGGGCCAATCGCCTGGGCGCCTCGGCTCTCATGCAGGGTCTCGCCGACGGGTACTTCGTGCTCCCCTACACCATCGGCGATTATCTCGCCGGGCTGCTCAACACGCCCACCGTCCCTACGGACGATCCCGTATTCGCCGAGACCGCCAATCAGGTCGACCAACGGGTCGACGGGTACCTGGACACCCGCGGGACCCGGTCGGTCGACTGGTTCCACAAGGAACTGGGCAAGATCATGCTCGAGTACTGCGGGATGTCGAGAAGCCAAACGGGCTTGGAGAAGGCACTCTCGGAGATCCCCGCGTTGCACGAGGAGTATCTGAGCGACGTGAAGGTGCTGGGCTCGGCCAACACCTTCAATCAGGGTTTGGAACGGGCAGGCCGGGTGGACGACTTCTTCGAGCTGGCCCAGGTGATGTGTCTCGACGCACTCAACCGCGAGGAGTCGTGTGGAGGCCATTTCCGGGAGGAGCACCAGTCAGAAGAAGGTGAGGCATTACGCGACGACGAGGGCTTCGCCAACGTCTCGGCCTGGGAGTGGACAGGCGATGCTTCCCAGCCCGAACTGAACACCGAGCATCTCGATTTCGAAGACGTCACCCTCACCACGAGGAGCTACAAGTGAGCTACCGGGCGGGGGCAGCGACGTGAACCTCACCCTTCAGGTGTGGCGCCAGGCGGGCCCGGAGGCGACCGGAAGCTTCAGGACCTATGACGTGTCCGGTATCTCCGAGGAGATGTCTTTCCTCGAAATGCTCGACGTGCTCAACGAACGTTTGGTCAACGAAGGTGAGGAGCCGATCGCCTTCGACCACGACTGCCGGGAGGGCATCTGCGGCACCTGTGGTGTGATGATCGACGGATTGGCGCATGGCCCCCAGCAGGGCACGGCGACTTGCCAGCTTCACATGCGCAAGTTCTCCGACGGCGCCACGATCACGGTCGAACCGTGGCGGGCAACGGGGTTCCCACTCGTGAAGGACTTGGTAGTGGACAGGTCGGCCTTCGACCTCATCGTGGAGGCCGGCGGCTACATCAGCGTCGATACCGGGTCCGCTCCGGAAGCGAACTTGATCCCGGTGCCCAAGGAGGTGGCCGACACCGCCTTCGACGCCGCGGCCTGCATCGGGTGCGGAGCCTGTGTGGCGGCCTGTCCAAACGGCGCCGCCAACCTGTTCACCAGCGCCAAGATCAGCCATCTCAACCTGCTTCCACAGGGCCAGGCGGAGCGATGGAGGCGGACCGAGCGAATGGTGGAAGTCATGGAGGAGTACTTCGGGTCTTGCAGCAACCATGCAGAATGTGAGAAGGCATGCCCCAAGCAGATTTCGATCGACTTCATCGCCATGATGAACTCCGACTTCGTGAAGGCCAAGTTCAAGAATCGGAGGCTGGCCGGCCAACACGGCTAACGGCCACATCACGCAGAGTGGCTAGGAACCGGCCAGCCTTAGACTCCTCCGCAGCGGGGCGATAGGCTCCAACACGACAGCAAAGTGAGCGCAAGGTGGGCTGGGATCCATCCTCAAAACTCAGATCCCGGGGTAGGAGTGGCGAACGCGGCGCTGCACTCGTCGAAATGGCACTGGTCCTGACCCTGCTGGTGATGCTTCTGGTGGGCACAGTCACGGGTGCGGTGGCGTTGGGTCAGAAGAACTCGCTGCAAAACGCAGCGCGCGAGGCCAGCCGCTTCGGCGCCACACTCCCGGGACCCATCGATCTCGCGTGGCTCCAGTCAGTGCGGAATGTTGCCCGAGCGGCCGCCACAGGCGATCTCGAGACTTCGATCTCTGGCCAGTACATCTGCGTCGCGTTCGTCGACGGCTCAAACGACACTCGTCTCACCGACACCGGCGGTGTCGAGGCGCAAGCCGCTCAGGAGTGCTATGACGACGGCCGGCCCAGCGGTGAGCGGAGGGTCCAGGTTGTGACTGAACGGGAGACCACCCTCCAGGCCATAGTGTTTTCGACAGATATCACGCTCACGACGCCTGCTGCAGCCAGGTACGAGAGAGAATGAGAAGAGCCATTAGCAACGATCGCGGAGCCTCGATAGTCGTCTTGTCTCTTGGTTTGTTCATGCTCATAGGGGCGGCAGCCATAGCAATAGATCTTGCCGCGATGCGAACTGACCGAAGCGTCGACCAGAAGGTGTCGGACAGTGCGGCAGCCGCTGGAGCTCTGGCCGCGGTGACCGGCGATGGCCAGAACGCATGCGAAGCGGCACTCGCGTATGTCGCAGCCAACATGAGCTCGATCTCCTCTCTGAACGACACCGGGTGTGCCTCGGCGTTCTCTTCATCGTGCATCGCCGGAACTGCAGAATCGCACACGGTGACATCGGGGAGACACACATTCACGGTCACTTATCCGGTACCGGATGCCAGCCCTTTCATGACATCGGGCCTCCTCGGAGGCACAAGTCAGCCAGTCGTAGCGGAGGACGGCGATCCCTGCGACCGGGTTGCGGTTCAGGTGAGTGCCGTCCACAGCGGCCTATTTGCCCGAGTGCTCGGATTTGAGCAGGGCACTACCACCGTTCACACCGTTGCCACCGCGGTTCTTCCCTCGGGCGGTGGCGTGCCTTTGAACCTCCTGGTCCTCGATCGATTTGGTTGTCAGGCAATCCTTGTCCAGGGCAACGGTGGTGTCATCGTCGATGCGGTAGTCAATGAGGATGGAACGGGCCTTATCGCCGGTGTCGCTGCCTCAGACTCGGACGCCAGCTCGGGTTGCTCGAGCGACGGAGTGATCGACATCGACGGGTCCAATCCGATCATCCGTGCTGATGGTCCAGAAGGCTGTTCCAACCAGACCGGTACAGGCACGGTCGGAGGCTTTACAAGCGGCCACGGATGCGGGCTGCTGCAGACATTGGCTCCAGGAACGCCGGGCTGCAACCTCCCGGCCTGCACTCCAGGCGCCGGTGGAGCCAACCCACCAAACCCCGACCCAACCGCCTTGCCAGCAAGGCTGACACGGGCGCCCATCGACTACCGCTACAACTGCTGGACCGACTACACATCACCGCCAGCCGGCGTCAGCTGGGCAGTGGATCCGCTAACCACTTCCAACGAGCAAGACATCCCCGGATGCGGAGATGGCACTTCGGATCACATCTACGATCTGATCAATGCTGTCGGATCTTCCGGCTCGGCAGGATTCACCGATTGGACGACGCTCGGCCATCCATGTCTCGTCCCCTCATCGAGCCCTCCGATCACGGTCACCGGAGATGTTCGAATCGACTGTGCCACCTTCACCGTGCAGTCCGACGTGCAGATCGTCGGGAATGTGATATTTGACGGCGACGTCAACGTGACCTCGGGGACCGCGCATCTCGACGTGCACAACTCTCTCGGGTCACCTGGGTGGACCTTTTTCCGTGACGGGACGTTGACCAAGGATGGTCAGGCCGACCTGACATTCCTGTATACCGCGGTGTACATGTCCAAGACATCAAACGTTGCCGTCTCCGGAGGGAACGACGGGAAACTCGTTTGGGTCGCGCCCAATAGCGGAAACTTCGACGATCTCGCTCTCTGGTCCGACTCGGCCACGACCCACAGCTGGGCGGGCCAAGGCGAGCTGCGGATGGAGGGAGTCTTCTTCACGCCGCTGGCGCTAGCGGACTATTCCGGTCAGGGGTCGCAGAACCAAACCGAGGCACAATGGGTAGCCGACAAGCTTCTCGCCCGAGGTCAAGGGCAGCTGGTGATCAGACCCGAGTTCGGCAGGGCGGTGGAGTTCCCCATCCTCCCCAGGACAACCCTCATCCGATAGGTCCAGAACAGGCCCAAAGACCTACTTCCAAGCGCGGTCGTTGGCTTTAATCTGTGCTTTGGGACGACACTCTCTCTTGTGGAGGGGAACGGATTGAGGCTGGGGCACATGGGCTATATCAGATCGCGCCGGGAGCGTGGGGCGGCACTGGTCGAGTTTGCGGTGTTGATGCCGCTATTGGTTTTGCTGCTGCTGGGCATCGTCGAATTTGGCTGGCTGCTGTCACAGCATCTCGACGTACGGCACGGCGCCCGGGAAGGCGCCCGCCTGAGCGCGGTCAACTACCCGGCCGGACCGAACTTCTCGACGGGACTCAGAAATGACGGCGACCGCGATGCATTGATCGCCGAGATATGCGACCGGATGGACACCGCTTCATCTGTAGCAGTGACTCTCACCAGCGCCGGCGCAGTGGGAGACCCTTCCACGGTAAAAGTATCGGCGCCCGCCGCCAGCCTGACCGGTTTCCTCAGCTGGGCGATTCCGTCGTCGTTGAATCTGGTCTCGGAAGTCGAAATCAGGCTGGAGCAAAACGCGACGTGGACCAACACCGTTGCTCCGCCGCCGGGTCAGGCATGTCCGTAGCAAAGACCTCCGAGCAGGGCGCCTCAGCTGTGGTCATCGCCCTCTCAATGCTGGTGATCATGGGATTTGCCGCCCTGGCGATCGACATCGGACTAGGCCTCAACGAAAGACGTCAGGACCAGGCGGCATCGGATGTCGGTGCCCTCGCAGCTGTCCAGTTCGCACAACCCAACGCGGGATGCTCCGGTGCAAGCTGCGTAACCCAAGCCGCGACCAACGGCGCCAACGAGGCGATAACAGTGGCCAACGCGTCTCTCGACGACCCCAGCGCGGCTGACTGGACGGATTCGTCTCGATGCGGGACACCACCAGCCGGATTCAGCGTCTCTCCAGTGACGGACTGTGTCGCATTCACGGCGAACTTCCAGCGGGCCTGGGTGAAGGTTCCGATCATCGACTCGCCGACCTATTTCGGCCGTCTCTTGGGTGCCGACAGCCTCGCGGTGAGCGCCGACTCCATCGCCGACCAGGGTTTCAGCAACCCGGGTCCCGTCTGGCCCTTCTTGCTTCCGGGTAATGCGGCCAGTGCCGATTACAACTGCCTCAAGACCGGACCCAACCCGGCATGGGGTGTTTGTGAGGACCTTCCTGGCACGGGCAACTTCGGGTCGATGGACTTCTTCATATTCGGCAACCAGGAACGCAACACGACTCAGAAATGCACGGGTGATACCAACGGCCGTCTGGTCTCCAACATCGCACGCGGAATCGATCATCCCCTTGGCCTGCATCCCTCAGGTGTTGGCGCCGGCAAAGAAGAGAAAGAAGTATGTCCGATACTTGGAGCCGAGCCAGACATGGCGGACGGTCAACCCGGAGTGGGCTCAGCCCTCGAGGATGGACTCCTGTATGGCGGGTCCAGCTACACCATCGACGGCATCCCCTATCCGGGTCGGATCGAAGACAGCTCAGGCTTCTTGGTCAGAGACGCACAGGGCAGCACACCAGCAGCGCGAATCGATGACACCACGCTCTGGTCCTACCTGGCTGGCGGGCTGCCCGGTCCGTGTAGCTCCGCAACCGTCGACACTCCCCAAGAGATGGTCTCCTGCATCGGCTGGGCCAAGTCGACCGGCACCGAGATATTCATTGACGACATCATCTTCGCCCCCAGATTCGGGTTCACCCCGGGAGTTTGGGAACTGGACTTCTTGACGCCTGGGTCGGCCTATCACATCAAGGAGTATCGGCCGGTCTACATGGACACCACCTACTACGGATGCACATCCAGCTCTTGTGACATTGTTCACACTGTGGGTGTGGCAGATGGCGGCCCGTGCGGGCCCGACCCCGAATTCGTGACATGCGGGACTCCTGGCCCCGGCAACAAGGGCCTGGATGCTGTTGCTGCATACATCCTCGACCCGAGCATCCTCCCCGACGTCGCAAAGACTCCGAATCCGGGGGCAGCCAACCAGCGCTCCTACGCCCTGTCGGAGTAGTAGCACCGCTGCAGCGAGATTTCGGGTCCTTAGACCCACTCAACCCTCAAGGTTTTGGTTGCTTATTCCGACATTTCCCATAGGCTGTATCCGGTCTGGGAAGGCGATTCACCACCTGGGGCAGCCTGAGCTAAGCGAAAGAGCTGAGGATGGCCCAACTCAACAGACTTTTACCTTCCCGAAATCACGACGACGAGCGCGGAGCGAACCTTGTCGAGTTCGCGATCGTCATGCCCTTTCTCGTCCTGCTTCTCTTGGGCATCGTCGAGTTCGGCTGGGTGTTCAGCCAGAACAACGACATCCGCCACGGCGCCCGAGAGGGAGCACGAGCAGCCGCAGTCAACATCGGAGACAACAACACTCTTCACACCTCGACGTGCGACTCCATGGACCTCACGTCAACAGCGACGGTCAAATTCGAAGACAGCGCTTCCGGCGCCGTCGGCGAAGTGGCGGCTGTTCAGGTCGTCGCCAGCCCGAATTCGCTCTCGGGTCTGGGGCTCATCGAAGCCGTCCTTCCTTCGACTCTCACTTCGACGATCGAGTTTCGACTCGAGCAGCCGTCGAGTCTGTGGTCCACCGACGGCAGTGCCTACAGCTGCCCATGAGGCCGGGAATCTTCAAGTCCGAACGAGGCGCCTCGGCGATCATGGTCGCCATTTCCGCGGTGTTGGTCATGGGTGTCGCTGCGATCGCCATCGATGCAACCGGTTTCGGCTTCAACGAACGTCGCCAGGCACAGGCAGCCGCTGACACTTCTGTTATGGCCGGAGGACTCGGATTCCTCCTGGCAGAGACCGAAACCACGAAAGTGACCAATGCCCTAGACGTGGCACGGGCCAACCTGAACGCCACGTACAGCGATGCTGAATGGCAGTCGTTGTGGGAAAACTGCGTCGACCCCGACCGCACAGCGGTGGACGTCGGGACCGGCACACCGGTGAGCTTCACACCCATGGCCAGCCCATGGGGAGGGACACTCGACTGTGTCAGCCAATCGAGCAGCTTCATGAGGGTCAGGATCCCCGATCAGATATTCGCCACCAGCTTCGGGGGCGTGATCGGTGTCGACTCACTGGAGACACATGCTGCTGCGGTCGCTCGCATCGAGCCGATCAGCGAGTTCGATGGTCTTCTGCCCTTCGGGATTCCTGGTGGCTCCGGCCCGGGCGAGCTTTGCCTCAGCACCAATCCTTCCGGACCGGCTCAGCCACCTTGCCAGGGACCCAACGGCGGAGGGTTCGGTGCGATCAATGCCGAGCTGTTCGGCGACTTCTTTGGAACTCCCAGTTGCTCCAACCCCGGCGCACCCGAGCTCGAACAGAACATCGCTCTCGGCATGGACCACTTCATCGACAAGTGGTCTGCAGCGGACGCCGGAGCTGAAGGAGTCACCTCCGGCTCACCACATCCTGGCGATGGGACAATCGGGGGCTATCAGAATGTCTCATTCGACCAGTGCCGTTTGGTCGGGGGATCCGTCGTCCCTGAGGACCCGACTCACCAGTTTCCACCCAACACGCTTCGCGTTGACACCGGCTTCTCGCAGTCGAACGCGGTGGAGGATGCCCTCATCTCGAATAAGACGTACCTGGGTCAAAAGTCTCGACTGCAGGACACCACGAATCCGACTCGGAATCTCATCAAGAAGTCGACCGGGGGCACATCTACGGTTTACGTAGTCGACAATCGGGGTCCATGGGATTACCTCACCGGCTCTGGGGATTGCGATTCCGCTTCATACTCCGGCCTGACTACGGACCAGAAGGTGGCGCTGTTCCATACCTGTCTCTCGAACTACTCGGGTACCGCAGACATTTTCGATTCCAACATCCGGCACTCGCCGAGATTCGGGTGGGCGCCTGAGTATTGGCATGCGGCTTCAACATCGGGGACCTCGTGGCAACCGGTCAAGGAATACAACATGGTGTTCCTCGCAGGGCTCTGGTTCAATTGCGACGCTTCAACCTGTGAGGGAGTGTTCTACCCGGATACCGACGTGACCTCGGATCTTTGCCTGGTATTCGGTGGAGGATGCAAGGAACTAAGTCTTGGCCAGATGTCGGCATGGCTGCTTCCTAGCGAGGCAGTCCCGAATTCAGTTTCGTCATCCTTCCCGGGTGGCGAGGTTTCCCCGTTCTCGGTGGCACTCTTCCGCTGACGCTCGACCGATACCGGTTGCCGTGATGGTGATCTCCCGGTAGTCTCACTCTCTGTGGCCGGCGATTACGCAGGCACACGACAGCGGAGCGGGAGGCACCCAAATTGGGTCGGGCCACCGTGCGGGGAGACAACTGGGGAGGGGCCCTTGTGGAATTGGCCTTGCTCGCGCCTTTCCTCATCCTTTTGCTGCTCGGGTCAATCGATACTTCGCACCTCCTGTTCACCCACCAGGATGTGCGGCATGCCGCGCGTGAAGCCGGGCGATTGGCTGCCACGGACGCCGGGGATACATCAACCATCGCCACACGGGTCTGTGATGCGATGGATAACTCGACGGGAGCACAAGTCGTCCTGTCCGGCGCTGCCGGGGGCCTTGGAGACGAGATCGAAGCTACGGTGTCGCGCCCAACAGACACCTTGGTGGGTTTCGTCGACTGGGCATTCGACCCACCCGTCAATCTAAGTTCCACCGCCACGTTCCGGCTTGAAGTCACCACGGCGACCTGGACCGACGGGACCGTCTCATGCTGAACACGGATCGTGGAGCAAGCGCCGTCGTCATCGCACTCACCATGGTGGTCATCATGGGCTTCCTCGCCTTGGCGGTTGACATCGGCTTCGGCTTCAATGAACGCCGCCAAGATCAGATCGGGGCCGACTCAGGTGCGACCGGCGGCTCGTTGGAGATGGTGGTTACCAGCCAGACCAACCCAGTTCAGGCCGCGGTGGACGAGATCTACGCGCTCGCCGATCAGAACCTGGGTCAGGGCCATCCCCCTTGCCGACTGGACCGGATGCACCGATTCCGAAGCTCTCTTCTACCTCTCTACAGACTCAATGTTCAACACCACGGACGCCTCACCATGCATCTCCCTGTCGTCCGATTTCAACACGATCCGAGTCCGCGTACCGATCCAAGGGGTGCCCACGATTTTCGGGAAGTTCCTCGGTGCCGACACCATCGACGTCAGTGCGGCCGCAGAAGCGCAACGCAACATCGACTGGGGTGGGGGTGGCGACTTCCCGGCGGGTGTCTACAGCGGAACCAACGCTGGAGATCCTCTGTGCGTCAAGTTCGGACCTTCCGGCCATGAAACCTGCCAGGACCCCGATTTGGGAAGCCCCACTGGAAGCTTTGGGATGTTCCTCCCCTACTTCTATTCGTCGGTCGCAGGTGACCTGAGCTCGATTTGCGTCAGTGGACAGCAGGCGCAGTCGATCGCGCGTGCCATGGCCGACGGCATCGACCACGAGTTCTCAGGTCATCTCGACCCGGCACTCGGGACCGGAGAGGACCGACGCAACGGTGAATGGTGCATGACCTCCAACACCCCCGGGCCGCCGTTCCCCAACATGGTCCGCAACGAGGCCGGGCTGCAGAAACAGGCTGTGACCATGGGTCTGGTCAAAGGTGGTACCTGGCCGGGATCAGCCAGCTATGCGGGCAGGCTGGACAGGGGGCCCTATCAGGACTCCGCCCACCTGGTGTTCGGGGTGGACCTGGATAATCGTCCTCTATGGGACTTCATCGACGACACGTTCGACTTCACGAGCGCTGGCGCCCCCACGTGCGACTTGGCCAAGGCACACCTCCCCATCGTCGATCGATCTGAGCGGGTGATAGCCATCACTGAAGCTTCAACTTGTCTCGCCGAGGCGATGGCGGCCGTGCCGAACCCGTTGCGGGTATTCACCACCGACATCCTGGCCTCGCAGCGGGTGGGACACTCGCCGCTTTTCTGGGAGACCGGGTACTGCGGCTTCAACTCCTGCTACTACCACATCAAAGGTCTGGTACCCATCTTCATCGATGGGCTTTGGGCGCAGACCTCACCGCCGTTCACCTGTAGCGGCGAATTCGTGGAGGACACCACGAACGGACTCTGTATCGCGTACGCCGGGACTCAAGGAACGATGTTTGTCTCGTCTCCCGGACAACAGCGCATCGAGTCGACAAGCGCAATCGTCCTCGACTGTGCGCTGATGCCGGTCGGCACATGCCCCACCCTCCAGGACGGAACGGGGCCGCTCAACTTCCTCTACGACCTTCAACTGACCCGGTAGCCCGCACCCTCCCATTTAGGCTGGTCCGGTGGTCGACCTACCCGAATACCTGCCTGCCCTGATCACCCCCTTCACCTCCAGGGGCAACGTCGATGTGAAGGCGCATACCCACAATCTTCGTGTGCTTGCCGATCGCGGCATCGCCGGATACCTGATCGGCGGCTCCAACGGGGAGGGGCCCTATCTCGAAACCGGAGAAAGGGGTCGGCTGATCAAAGCCGGTCGGCGTCGCAAGGCACATTTCATGGCCGGGGTCACAGCCGAGACAACCCGGGCCGGGATCACGCAGGTCGACGAATGTGTGGATTCGGGAGCCGACACCCTTCTGGTCACAACCCCAACCACGTTGACCCGGAACAATCAGGAGGCCGTGCTCGCTTACTACCGGACAGTTGCCGACCGAGCCAAGCGACCAGTCCTCATCTACTCGGTTCCCGCAGTCATGGGCTACTCGATCCCAGTCGAGTTCGTGGAGAAGCTGTCCCGGCACCCGAACATCATCGGCATGAAGGACTCCAGCGGAGACGTCGTCCGGCTGCAGGCCATTCTCGACGCCACGCCAACTGGCTTCGCACTCTACTCAGGCTCCTCGAAAGCCCTGATTGCGGCCATGACGATTGGATGCCATGGAGCCATCACCGGCAGTGGCAACTATGTCCCTGACCTGGTTTTGAAGACTCAAGCGGCGGCGAAGACGGACACGGGCCGGGCCCGTCGTCTCCAGAAGCGACTGAGCGAGATCAGTGGTGTGATCGACGGCTACGGGGTCCCTGGGGTGAAAGCCGCGGCAAAGGCAGCCGGTCTGCAACCCGGATACCCGAGAGAACCGCTGGTACGCGTATCCCGGGGCGTGGAGACCTCGATCGCCAAGCTGATACCCGCGACGTAGTCCAAGAACGCACCACAACCAGACCTCCCGATTCCCGGGTGTGACTAGTCATCTGGAAGCCTGTGAATCTGGTTCTCCTCAGCACCAGGGTGCCCGCCGATATCTCAACCTGGACAGGAGCCGGCAGGCGCCGGCGCGCGAGAGGGGAACTCGTTTGAGAGTCAGGGACGAAACCAAGACGGAACGCGGAGCAACAGCCGTCGAATCAGCAATCGTCTTCTCGTTGCTGATCGTCTCACTGTTTGCGGTTCTCGAGTTCGGTCTGGCTTTCAAGAGCTGGCTGTCCGTCAGCCACTCGGCAAGGGAGGCAGCCCGGGCCGGGGCCACTTTTGGCGACAATCCGCTGGCCGACATGCAGGTCTTGGACGAGGTGGCCCAAGTAATGGCGCCGGTCGGGTTCGCTCCCGGAACTCAGGTTCGGATCTTCGATGCTGCCCCGGGTGGAGTAGGTACTACCTACACCTATGCCCCGGGCACCGGCTGCGGAGCGATGGCCGGCTACAGCTTCCCCGACTGCTGTGATTGGACACCCTGCCCAGAAGTTGGGCGACCAACTTACGTGATTCCCGTCTGGGACCCGTCGGCCAGGGATATCAGCGCACCCAAGACCGATCGGCTCGGAGTCGAGATCACCTACTCACATGACTGGATCACAGGGTTCTTCGCCTCGACATCAGACTTCTCAACCACCACCGACTTCCGACTCGAGCCACAGGTGTTTGCGTGAAACGCTTCATCGAAGAGCGCGGCGCGGCCCTCGTGGAGGCCAGCTTCATCATCCCGATGCTGGTCATGCTTGCGATCGGGACCGCCGAGGTGGGTCTCTTGGGAATCGACTACATGACAGCCACGAACGCGGCTCGTGAAGGTGCGAGGACCGGGTCGTCGGCAGCGGACTACAGCGACCCTGGTCCGCCGGCCATCGACGCCGACGACCTGATCCTCGAAGCGGTGGAGGAAGCGGCGTGCAATCTTCGCTACGGCAGCCTAGAGGAGGTCACGATCTTCCGGCCCGAGGCCGATGGTTCGGTTCCCACTCTCCCTTCGAGCTACGTGAACACCTACGTCAACAACGGCTCGCTCAATTGCGATGTCGACGGTCATGGCCTTGCCGCCAGTACGGCGTGTTGTCCATGGGACCCGGCCCTGCGAGACCGGGAGCCGCCAGATTTTGATTCTGTTGGGGTCCGGGTCCGGTTCACTCATGACAGCGTCACCGGGCTGTTCCCGTTCCTCTCGGTGACCTGGTCGGAGACGGCAATCATGCAGATCGAGCCCGACACGAGGGGCCAGCAATGAAAGAGCGCATCCGCTCTCTCTGGGCCGACGAGCACGGGCTGGCGATGGTCTTTGTGGCCTCGACCATCTTTGTCGTCCTCGGAACGGCGGCCTTCGCAACCGACCTCGCATGGTTTTACCTCAACGCCTCCCGGACCCAGCGAACGGCGGACGCTTCGGCGCTGGCGGGGGTGGTGTGGATGCCGGCCAATTACACGCAGGCCTCGACCACAGCAGCCAACGTGGCCATGGAGAACGGATTCGACCCCGCTGATCCGAGCATCAATGTCACCGCAAGCCAAGTGACGGGCGAATCCAACATGCTGGAGGTGACGGTGCAGCGCCAGGTGACGACATTCTTCCTGAAGGCTCTCGGGATGGACACCTTCACGATCACCAGGACGGCCCGGGCCGAATACATACCGCCTTTGAAGTTGGGGAGCCCCTCCAACCAGTTCGGCAACGACCCCAGCTGCTATTCGTCCGATCCCGACTGTGCGGGCAACTTCTGGGCCAATATCCACGGACGCAACACAGACACCAGAATGGGCGACGCCTACTCGTCTTATTGCTTCGACGGCGACGGAAGCGTCAACGGGTGCTCACAAAACCCGTCCTACCGCGACAGCGGGTATCTCTATGGAGTGATCCCGGGGGCCAACAGCATGACCATTCAAACTCTGGACATGAATTTTCACTATGAGGACGCCGTCGCCAACGGTGATCAACATCGCACCGGCGACCACAACAACTTCTGCGGCAGCTTTCCCTCATGTGTGGGGCCGACGGCGGTCGTCAACATCTACCGACCCGACCCGACCCCCCTGGACGTATCCAACAACGTCCTCTATTGCTCAGAAACGTATTCCCCACAGCCGCAATTCGACCCGGACGACGATCCCCCGTTCAACTCAGCGGTGTGGTCGTGGGACACGGTATGCGGAGGTTCGATCAACACCAGCTCCAGCCCGACTGGAATCTGGGTAGTGCAGGTGGTGCTCCAAGGAAACAACCAGAACACCAGCGGGCTCAATCGCTATTCGATCAAGAGCGACGTCGGCAACTTGTTCGCCCTCGGGGACTTCTCCATCTACAACAACGCCGACGGGACCACCACCTCGTTCTACCTGGCGGAGGTCCCCGACTTCTATGCAGGCAAGACGTTCGTGATCGAGATGTACGACCCCGGCGAGGCGGCGGACGACGGCACCCTCCAAGTGGTCGATCCGACGGGGGCGATATGGGACGACTCTGAGTGCCGGATATACACCCGTGATGAGGTGACCGACTCGTGGAACAAGACCCAGACCATCTCCGCGGGATCCGACTGCCAGGAGCTCGTCAACCCCGGGGAGTACAACGGGCAATGGCTCAAGTTCGAGCTCGACCTACCGCCCACGTACACCTGCACTACCTGCTGGTGGAAGATGAATTACGCCTACACCTCGGCGGTAAACGACACCACCACGTGGCGGGCATACATGATCGGGAATCCGATTCACTTGGTACCGACGGGCTGACACCGCCTCCCGATACTTGAGCGTCTACTCAAAGTCGTCTTCGGCGGTTACGCTTCGCCGCAACCAACCAAAGGAGCCAGATGGCCAAGTTTTTGAGCGAGGAGTGGACGAATGAGGTCACCTCCACCCTGAGCCAGCATGAAGGGTTCAAGAACGCGATGGGCCAGGCTGACCTGGGCATCCAATTCAGCACCGAGGACTCACCCGATGGCTCGGTCGACTACTACCTCTCGGCGAGTGGGGGTGCCTCAACGATGGCGTTGGGAGAACTGGAAGAGCCAGACGTCACCGTCAAGATGAGTTACGACACTGCAGCAGCTATCTCCAAGGGAGAGCTCAACGTGCAGACGGCGTTCATGACCGGCAAGCTCAAGGTGTCGGGCAACCTCGCCAAGCTGATGATGCATCAGAACGCGATTCAGCAGTGGAGCGCCGCGGTCGGCGCGCTCGACGTCGAATACTGAGAAGAAACCTGTCGAATCGCGACAGGTAGCCTCGTCATAAGGCCGTAAGGCATCATTTGAACAGAAAGGACCGCTGATGCCCAAGTATGCAGCACTTATCTACGGCAAGGCCGAGGACGAGGGCATGGACGTCCCCCCCGAGGTCATGAAGGAGATTTTCGACGACTACCGGGAATTCGGGGAGAAGGCCGGTGAGGTGATAATCGGCGGCGAGGCGCTCCACGACACCGGAACCGCCACCACCGTGACTGTGCCTAGCGGCAAAGGCGGAGAGCCCGTTTTCACCGACGGCCCCTTTGCCGAGACCAAAGAGGTCCTCGGTGGCTTCTACCTGTTGGAGGCTGCCGACCTGGATGAGGCCCTGAAATGGGCACAACAGATTCCCGGCGCATGGCACGGCAAGGTAGAGGTGCGGCCCTGCATGGTGTTCGAAGACGAGTAGATCGCCAACCCAGCTGTTTCACTTCGTACTGGGCGGTTTCGCTGACCTGTCATCAGGAGATCCGCCCAGATCCGATGGACTCAGATGAGGCCGAGGTCCCTCACGGCGTCCCGCTCAGCCTCCATCTCGGCGACAGACGCGTCGATCTTGGAACGTGAGTAGGCGTCTATCTCCAGACCCTGGACGATGTCCCACTTTCCGTCGCGGCATACGCAGGGGAAAGACGACATGAGACCTTCCGGCACTCCATAGGAGCCGTCTGATGGCACCGCCATCGACACCCAATCGCCCTCGGGCGTACCGTTGACCCAGTCCCGCACATGAGAGATCGCCGCATTGGCCGCAGAAGCCGCCGATGACGCCCCTCTCGCCTCGATTATCGCCGCTCCCCGTTTGGCCACAGTTGGTATGAACTCGGACTCGATCCACTCGTCGTCGTCGACGAGCACGTTGGCCGGTTCCCCGTCGACCAGGCAATGGAACAGATCGGGGTACTGAGTCGTGGAGTGGTTGCCCCAGATAGTCATCCTCTTGATCGATGTGAGGGGCCGTCCCACCCTGGCGGCAAGTTGACTCACGGCTCGATTGTGATCGAGACGTGTCATCGCCGTGAAATTCTCCGGATCCATCGCACCGGCATTGTTCATGGCAATCAGACCGTTGGTGTTGGCCGGATTACCCACAACCAGGACCCTGACGTCACGGTCCGCCGCTGCGCCGATCGCTCTCCCCTGCTCGGTGAAGATTGCCCCGTTGGCGGCCAGAAGGTCGCTCCTCTCCATGCCCTGCTTGCGGGGCATGGCCCCCACCAACAGGGCGATCTCTGCACCGTCGAACGCAGACTCGGGATCGTCGGTCTGAACCATGCCCGTCAGGAGCGGGAAAGCGCAATCATCCAATTCCATCGCCACCCCGTCTAGAGCCGGCAGCGCCGGGGTGATCTCCAGCATCTGCAGGATCACCGGCTGATCTGGGCCAAGCATCTCACCCGAGGCGATGCGGAATAGAAGGCTGTAGCCGATCTGGCCGGCGGCACCGGTGACGGCTACCCGAACTGGCTGTCTCATGCAGTCGAAACTACGCCACTCTCATCACGAGCGGAAATCCAGAGCGATGTCCAGCTGGGGTGCCGAGTGGGTTATCCGACCGATCGAGATGACATCGACTCCGGTGAGGGCGATTTGTCTGACGTTGTCGTTCGTTATCCCACCGGAAGCCTCAGTGACCATGCGACCGTCGACAATCGACACCGCCTCCCGGAGCAAGTCGACGCCCATGTTGTCGAGGAGCACTTGGTCGGCATCGGTTTCGAGCACCTTTCGCAGCTGATCCAGCGACTCAACCTCGACTGTGATCACCACTCCCGAACCGACCGCAGCGCGCGCCGCTTTGACTGCATCTTCGATATCCATCCCGGCCAGAAGATGGTTGTCTTTGATCATCACGGCGTCGTACAGGCCCATGCGATGGTTGACGCCTCCTCCGACGAGCACCGCGTACTTGTCGATGACCCTGAGACCGGGCATGGTCTTCCTCGTGTCTGAGATCCGTGCGCCGGTGCCGGCAACAGCCTGCACGTAACTGTTGGTAGCGGTGGCGACGCCCGACATCCTGGCCAAGATGTTCAGTGCGGTTCTCTCCGCCGCCAGGATCGACCGAGCCGAGCCCTCCACCGTGGCCACCACCTGACCGGGGACCACCGAATCACCGTCGGATACCACTGCAACGAACGAAACCGATCCGTCGACAACTGCGAACACGTCGGTAGCCACCCCCAGCCCCGCGATCACACCTTCTTCACGTGTGACTACGTCACCCACCGCCAGAGTGTTTTCGGGGACGGTCGCCGCAGAAGTGATGTCGCCGCGATCGGCGAAGTCCTCAGCCAAAGCTGCCTCGATTATCTGGATGTAATCGGAGCGCTCCATCAAACCGGAACCAGGTCGACTGGTGTGGGGTCGACGAGAGTTCGATGAGATTGCATCGGGTCAGCCTCCGGATAGTCGGCCCGGTAGTGCCCACCTCGTGACTCGGAGCGACGCAACGCCGCCAGGACCACCAGGATCGCGAGATCGGCGGCCACCCGGCCGGCCATGGTGCGCCGCAGTACTGGGTCAAGGTCGATGATGTGGTTCCGGGCCTCCCACAACCCGTCACCGGTTCGAACCAGTCCAACGCGATCCCACATCAGTTGTCGGAGATCACCCAATGCCGGCCCGGCAACCATTGGCAAATCCAAAGCCTCCTTGGGCGCCATGGGCTGACCAGTGGGAGCCAGGGCATTCTCCTGCACATCTATGGCCACTCTTGCTCCAAAAACCAGACCCTCGAGCAGCGAGTTGGAAGCGAGGCGATTGGCGCCATGCACACCGGTTGAGCTGCATTCACCTACGGCCCACAGGCCGGGTATCGACGTTCTCCCACTGGCAGTGGCGTCGACGCCCCCCATGAAGTAGTGGGCGGCCGGGGACACCGGAAGAAGATTCTCAACAGGATCGAGGCCGACCGACAGAGCATGCGCCGTGACCGTGGGAAACCTCTCGTGGAAGTTGATCACATGGCGAGCATCCAGATAGACGCTCTGTCCCTTGTCGTATTGCCAGAAGATGCTGCGGGCGACGATGTCGCGGGGCGCGAGCTCTGCCATTGGGTGAATCGTGTCCATGAACCGCCGCCCGTGGGCATCCACGAGAATTGCTCCCTCCCCGCGCAGCGCCTCGGTCATGAGAGGCATCGGGTCCTTGCCTGCGTGGAGAGCTGTCGGGTGAAACTGGACGAACTCGAGATCGGCGAGGCGGGCGCCGATTCGGGCCGCCATGGCGATCCCGTCGCCTGTCACACCGGGAGGGTTGGTGGTGCGACTGAAGATCCTCCCCGCTCCCCCGGTGGCCACCACCACCGCAGGCGCCAAGACCACAGAGCGTCGCTTTCCGTTCTCCACCACCACTCCGACGACACGGTCCCCGCTGACGACGAGATCCAGCACCCTCTTCTCGATGGTGTCGATGTGCTCACTGGCGGCGACGGCGGCCGTCAGTGCACGCATCACCTCGGCACCGGTGGCATCCCCGTCGGCATGAACGACGCGACGACGTTGGTGCCCACCTTCCTGACCGAGAAGAAGCTGCCCCTCGTCGTCCCGGTCGAATTCCGCTCCCAGGCCGACGAGACGCTCGATTGCGGCCGCACCGCCCGCAGTGAGAATTTCGACTGCACGAACCGCGGCGAGGCCACCCGAGACGCTCACAGTGTCCGAGGCATGGTCACCAGGCGAGTCGTCTGCACCTACGGCGGCCGCGATGCCTCCCTGGGCCCACCAAGTCGAGCCCATTTCCGGCGCCGAGATCACATGCGCCCGGGGCAAGCCAAGCGCTACCGACAACCCGGCTACTCCTGCTCCCACGATCAGCGGCGCGTCGAGCACTGTCTGGCTCACCACGTCTAGTCCTGGCGGCCGACTTCGAGCATCCGCTCCACCGCGGTCCGGGCCCTATCGGCCACCTGGGGTGGAATCTCGACCTGGTGGGTCATCGTCTCCAGGGAAGTCCGGATGTTGTCGAGAGTGATCCTCTTCATGTGTGGACAGAGATTGCAGGGTCTGATATAGGACGTTTCGGGAGTGCTTTGCGCCACGTTGTCGGCCATCGAGCACTCGGTGATCATCATCACCTCCGGCGGCCGATGCTCCTTCACCCAATTGATCATTCCGTGGGTGGACCCGACGTAGTCGGCCACGGCCAGGACGTCGGGAGGGCACTCGGGATGTGCGATGACCGCTATGTCCTTGGCCATCGATCGCTTGTAGTCCGAAATCTCATCACCGGTGAACCGCTCATGGACCATGCACGACCCCTCCCAGATGATGATCTCGACGTCGGTCTTCGAAGCGACGTACTTGGCGAGGTATTGGTCGGGTGTGAAGATCACCCTGTCCACTCCAAGAGATTCAACTACTGCAACGGCATTCGACGACGTGCAGGTGATGGTCGACTCGGCTTTGACCTCCGCCGAGGTATTGACGTAACTGACCACCGGGACTCCCGGATACATCTCCTTCATGCGTCTCACGTCATCGCCCGTGATCCCATCGGCGAGGGAACAGCCGGCTTCGAGGTCGGGGATGAGAACGGTCTTGGCAGGGTTGATCAGCTTGGCCGTTTCGGCCATGAAGTGGACCCCGGCCAGCACGATGACGTCGGCGTCAGTCTCCAATGCGAGATTCGCCAGCGCCAGGGAGTCCCCTGTGATGTCCGCCGCCAGGTGGTAGATGTCGGGGGTCATGTAGTTGTGGGCGGCGACCACCGCATTGCGCTGGACCTTCAGCCTGTCGATCGCATCGATCGTCGGCTGCAGCGCAGCGATTTCGGCCTCGGGCAGGACGTCCGAAGCCGAAGTGATCTGAATGGTGGTCATCACTTTCAATTGTAGGAGTGGCTGGTGTTAGCTCCCAGCGGCAGCATCAACTGGAGTCGTAGAATGTGCTGATGGCCAACCCAGTTCTCAACTCAAAGTTCGGCGAAAAAGCGACGGCCGACGCCGCCCTGCAAACGCTCGACGTCCCGACCACCGCCGTTGCCGACGATCGGATGACGATTGGCGGCGTGATGCGCTCCACAGGCATCCTGTTCGTCCTTCTCCTCGCCGGCGCGGTGTACGGGTGGGCCAACTACACGCAGATCGGCGGGCTGATCCTGATCTCGGCTCTCGCGTTGTTTGGCCTGTTGATCTTCACTTTCTTGCGGCCGCAGTGGGCCAAGGTGACCGGTCCCCTATATGCCCTCGCCGAGGGCGTATTGGTGGGTGCGATCTCACGGTCGTATGAGACGTTCTACGACGGGATCGTGTTTCAAGCGATCCTGGCCACCTTCGCCGTGTTCACAGCCATGTTGTTCCTCTACGCATACCGAGTGGTGAAAGTCACCCAGCGCATGCGGTCGACGATCATCATCGCCACCGCAGGGATCGCACTGTTTTATCTGGCGTCGATCGTGCTCAGCCTGTTCAACGTCGACATCCCCTTCGTGTGGGATGGAGGCCTGCTGTCGATCCTGTTCAGCGCCGCGATCATCGTGATCGCCGCCTTCAACCTGTTGCTTGACTTCGACATGATCGAGAACGGAATCCGCCACGGGGCACCACAGTGGATGGACTGGTTCGCCGCCATCGGCTTGATGGTGACCCTCGTCTGGCTGTACTTGGAGATTCTCCGCCTGCTCAGCTATCTCCGCGACTAGCAGCCCTCACATCTCCGCAGACGTCCCCAACCCGTCGATCGTGCTTAGCGTCATCCCTATTCTGTCGTTAAGCACACTCGACGAGAAAGATCAGTCCATGTGGGCGATGACCGCGTCGCCGAACTCGGAAGTCTTGACCTTGGTGGCGCCTTCCATCAGCCGCTCGAAGTCGTAGGTGACCGTCTTGGCTGCGATCGCGCCCTCGAGACCCTTGATGATCAGATCGGCTGCTTCAGCCCATCCCAGGTAACGGAACATCATCTCGCCCGAAAGAATGACCGAACCCGGGTTCACCTTGTCCTGACCCGCATACTTGGGAGCTGTCCCGTGAGTCGCCTCGAAAATGGCTACGCCGGTGTCATAGTTGATGTTTCCGCCAGGGGCGATACCGATCCCGCCGACTTGGGCGGCCAGGGCGTCGGAGAGGTAGTCGCCGTTGAGGTTGGTGGTGGCGATCACGTCGTAGTTGGCCGGCCTGGTGAGCACCTGCTGCAACATGGCGTCTGCGATGACGTCCTGGACCAGGAGCCGGTCCCCGGCGTCGCCTCCACTGTCCTCCCATGACACCGCGGCGTCGGCGAACTCGTCTTTGACCAATTCGTATCCCCAGCTGCGGAAGGCGCCCTCGGTGAATTTCATGATGTTGCCTTTGTGGACCAGGGTCACCGACTTGCGACCGTTGTCCAACGCGTACCTGATGGCGGCCCGGATCAGTCGCTTGGAGCCGGTTATCGACACTGGCTTCAGCCCGAGGCCAGAATCGGGACGAACCTCCCATCCGTACTCTTGCTCCAGGAATTCGAGCAGCTTCTTGGCGTCTTCGGTTCCCTCTTCCAGCTCCTTGCCGGCGTAAACGTCCTCGGTGTTCTCCCGGAAGATCACCATGTCCACCAGCTCAGGGCGTTTCACCGGTGAAGGGACACCTTCGAACCATCGAACCGGACGCACACACGCGTAGAGGTCGAGCAACTGGCGGAGGGCGACGTTCAACGACCGTATTCCGCCGCCGACAGGCGTTGTCAGCGGGCCTTTGATCCCCACCAGGTACTTCTCGAAGGTTTCAACTGTCACGTCGGGCAGCCACGAGCCGCTGTCGTTGAATGCCTTCTCGCCGGCCAGCACCTCGTGCCAGTCGACAGACCGCGTTCCCTGATATGCCTTTTCCACGGCCGCGTCGAACACCCGAACGGCTGCCGCCCAGATGTCAGGTCCGATGCCATCGCCCTCGATGAAGGGAATGATCGGGTCGTCGGGGACGACGAGACCGTCAGGCCCCATGGATATCGGTGTTCCCATGTCAAATCTCCTCGGAATACTTGGAGAGACGGAGATTAGCCAGCCCAGGCTTTACGCCCTCTTTCGGTGACTGCCCGTAAGTTGTCGGCGAATATGGCAATTCTCAACCGGCGAAACCTCCTCATCGGAGCAGCAATCGTGGCCATCCCCCTATTTGCACTTGGCTGGTGGCTTTTCTCCCCATTGCTCTTCGATGAGGAGGTCAACGAAGCCTTCCCGATGTCTGCCGACGCCGTGATACCCGACGACATGACACCGGAAGAGGTGGAGACCGAGATGGAAGAAGCAGCTAATGAGCCTGCTGTGACGACCGAGGAGGAAATGCCGGAGGCCGAGCCCATCGCCCTGCGAGAGGGCACCTTCAAAGACGCCGACTCCTTTCACCAAGGCGAAGGGCGGGCGACGATCTACGAACTCGAAGACGGTTCACAGGTTCTTCGCCTAGAGGCTTTCGAGGTGACCAACGGGCCCGACCTTCACGTTTTGCTGGTACCCGACTCTGATCCGTCCGGACGTGACGACGTCGAGGGGTACGTCGACCTGGGACCGTTGAAAGGAAACATCGGCAACCAGAATTACGAGATTCCCGACGGTCTCGACGTCAGCGAATACGGCTCAGTGGTCATCTACTGCGTTCCGTTCCATGTCCTGTTCTCGCTAGCGACTCTGACCAACGCCTAGTTGTGAAGGGCCGGCAAAGACGGCCCTTCACACACCCCTCCGAATCACCAAACCGGTGTTCCGGTTTCGACCACTCATGTCCGGCAGCGACCATGTGCTGACGAACAATCTGAAAATCTGTCAATGTCGGGTGGTGGTCGGACATGAGTAGTCGATGAACGCAAACGCCGATTCGGCCAAAAGGGAGCGGTTCGAAGACCTGTACGAGTCGTATCGCCTCCCGGTGCTTGCATACTGTGCTCGCCGCACGGAGCCGAACAGCGCCGCAGACGCCTGCTCCGAAGTGTTCCTCGTTGCCTGGCGACGATTTGAGGATGTCCCTAACCCCCCAGAGACGCTCCCGTATCTCTATGGGATAGCCGCGAAGGTCTTGTCCAACCATGCTCGATCCGCCCGGCGGCAACGTCGATTGAACGCGCGCCTGAAGAATCTCGGTGTCCCGCCTCCCTCCGACCCGTCCATCCTTGTGTTGCAATCCGATAGAGACAACGAAGTTGTTGCGGCCGTCAGGAAGCTCAAACCCAAAGACCGGGAAATCGTCATGCTCTACGCATGGGAGGATTTGCCGCGTGCCGTCATCGCTCAGATGTTGGGTATGACCAAGGCAGCGGTCGACCAAAGAATTCACCGTGCATACCAAAGACTGGCAAGAAACCTTGCACATCACCTCGAACTGAAGGCATTCAATTCCCCTCCGATTGCCGAGAGAGGAGGATCATGACCATCGACCAAGTCGACCGCATCGTCAGGGGTGCCAATCCGGTGCCAGACCTCGCAGCGTTCGAGACGATCGACACGGCTGACCTCCACGAGCCATGGAGGAAAGAAATGCAGACCCATGACCGAATTGAGGTCGAGCCCAAGTCGGACCAGCCGAAACGCGGCATGCTGATCGGTGTCGCCGCGGCTGCAGTGGCCGTGGTAATGGCGGCGTTGGTCTTCATGCAGACCAACGACCAAGCACCACTCGCCGACGAGCCCCCCGTTGAGCCCGTGGTCACCGTGGCACCCGAACCCGCAGTAACTACGGCACCGCCCGTGCCGGACGGCCGTGAGGCGGTCGCCATCAGTAGTGGATTCATGGCCGAGAAAGCCAGGTATGACATAGGCGCAGTTGTTGACCGTTTCGCACCGGACGCGAGGGTTGACATGGGGCCGGCGCAGGATTTGGCGACTGTGGAATTCGAGATCGCGTGGACCGAAGCGAGCGGCTTGGAACTCGCCCCAGCGGAATGCGAGTGGGTCGGCCAAAACCAAGCAGGCACAGGCGATCTGACCCGATGTGTCGCGAACGTGAACAGTCCGATTTCGGACAACAACGGGAGGGATCCCGGTCAATTCACGTTCGAGTTCGAGATAGTCGACGGGATGATCGTTTCGGCCGTTCTCAGCGACGCAGGCGATTACTCCATCGCGATCTGGGAGCCCTTCCAGGCCTGGATCGTATCCAACCGGTCATCCGACCACGATTCGATGTATGCCAGCTTTGGATCGGCAGTGAAGATCAGCGACGAGTCACTACGCCTATGGAAGCAATACACCGCCGAGTACGCCGTCGAGTGAAACGAGAAGACCGATAAAGCTCAACCACCCTGGCCGCTGCGTCTCGCCGCCGCAGCGGCCAAGGTGTTCTCGAGAAGCATGGCCCTGGTCATTGGGCCTACTCCTCCGGGCACCGGTGTGATGGCGCCGGCAACCTCCTGCACCGACGCGAAATCGACGTCTCCTACCAGCTTGCCTTCGATTCGGTTGATTCCGACGTCGATGACGGTCGCACCCGGCTTGACATGTTTGGGGCGGATCATCTCGGCCACCCCCACCGCGGCCACGAGAATGTCAGCCTCTGAGGTCACCGAGGCAAGGTCACGAGTGCGTGAATGAGCCACCGCGACCGTGGCGTCCACTCCTTTGGTTGCCAACATCAAGGCCAGCGGCCGGCCGACCAGGAACGACCTTCCCACAATCACTGCGCGGCGGCCCGAGATCTCAATGTTGTATTGCTGGAGCAGGCGCATGATGCCGAGCGGCGTGTTGGGGCGAAGCCCCGGCCGGTCGAGCACCAGCATGCCCAGGTTGTAGGGGTGGAGCCCATCGACGTCTTTGGCAGGATCGATCGACTCCACTACCGCCTCCGAATCGAGGGACCCGGGTAATGGAAGCTGGACGAGGATGCCGTCGACCCCCTCGGACTCATTCAGCTCTCTCACCAGACCGACGATCTGGTCCTGGGACACGTCCTCGGGAAGCTCGTGATGAATTGAAGTGATCCCGACCTCCGCAGCATCCCGTCTTTTGCCTCGCACGTAGGTGTGCGAGGCCGGGTCATCGCCCACCAACACTGTCGCCAGCCCGGGCCGGTAACTGAGAAGACTCGCTGCCGCCGCGACTTCCTCCTTCACCGCCGCGGCTGTTGCCTTCCCGTCGAGAATCGTCGCCATGATCAGTGTCGGAAGTGCCTTCGACCGGTGAATATCAAGGCCATGCCATGCTCGTCGGCGGCTGCGATCACCTCGTCATCCCGGATCGACCCCCCAGGCTCGACCACAGCGGTCACACCCGCTTTGGCAACGGTGTCGATGCCATCTCGGAATGGGAAGAAGCCGTCTGAGGCTGCCACCGCCCCTTGGGCCCTATCTCCGGCTCTGGCAACTGCCCTGTCGGCGGCGCCAACCCGGGACTGATCGCCGGCCCCCACCCCGACGGCGTGGCCGTCTCGTGCAATGACGATCGCGTTGGACTTGGTATGGGCGGCCACGATCCAAGCAATCTGGAGGTCGGCACTCTCCTCGGGTGAAGGGGAGCGCTTCGACACGACCTGCCAGTCGCCGACCGTCACCTCGTCGCGGTCCTGTGCCAGCAGGCCGCCCTCGATGCGCCGATAGTCGATTCCTCCCGGTGAGGGCGGGGGCGCCGTCAGCACCCGCAGGTTCTTCTTGCCAGCCAACGCGGCCAACGCCTCGTCGCTGGCATCCAGGGCGACCACCACCTCGATGAACCGGTCAGCCAGCGTCGCCGCCGTCTCCTCGTCGAGCGCGCCGTTGATCGCGACCACACCGCCAAACGCCGCCAGCGAATCACCTGCCCAAGCTTTTTCGAAGGCCTCCTTCACAGTTGCGGCTGACGCAGCACCGGCCGGGTTCATGTGCTTGACCACCACTGCCGCCGGGGCGGGCAGGTCGGAAGCCAGTCTCCAGGCCGCCTCGGCGTCGGCGTAGTTGTTGAACGACATCTCCTTGCCCTGATGCTGGATGGCCTGATCCCACCAGGGAGAGGCTTCGCCTTCGATGTAGATGGTCGCTGCTTGATGTGGGTTCTCGCCGTATCGGAGATCGCCGCGGGAGCGAAGAGCTATCGAGCGACCGTCGCCGATCCAGGAGGCGATGGCGGCGTCATAGGAGGCAGTGTGAAAGAAGGCCTCCACGGCGAGTTCGTGGCGTAATCCTTCGTCGACACGGCCTTTGTCTTCGATGGCGGCCGCCACCACCCCATATTGGGAAGGTGATGTGACAACCGCGACATTGTCATGGTTCTTGGCGGCAGCGCGAATCATCGCCGGGCCGCCGATGTCGATGTTCTGGATGACATCGGCCTTAGATGACGACGGATCAGCGGCCGTGGCCTGGAATGGATACAGATTGCAGACGACCAGCTGGAAAGGCTCTATACCCCGTGCCCCCAAGTCATGAAGGTCGCTTGAGAGATCGGGTCGAGCGAGGATCGCCCCGTGGATAGCCGGATGGAGGGTTTTGACACGTCCGCCGAGCATTTCCGGCGCCCCGGTCACTTTGGAGACAGGCGTCACAGCCAGGCCAGCCTCTTCCAGGGCTGCGGCGGTGCCTCCCGACGAGACCAACTGGACGTTCAGCGAGGCCAGCCTCCTGGCGAAATCGACCAATCCGGTCTTGTCCGAGACACTCAGCAGGGCCCTCGTCACTCTCGTCACGGCGCTCCTACCTCAATCGTGTGCTCCACTATTGACCGAACGACCCGAGGGAGGAGATCGTGCTCCTCGACCTGGATCCTCTCGTGAAGTGACCGCTCGTCATCGCCGCTGAGGACTGGCACCTCTCGTTGGGCAATCACCGGACCAGTGTCCACGCCCTCGTCGACGTAATGGACCGTAACTCCAGTGGTCTCGACTCCCTCGGCCAAGGCCTGGCTCACAGCGTTCATGCCAGGGAAGGCGGGCAGCAGGGATGGGTGAACGTTGATGATTCTCCCCGCGAACCTCTGCACTAAGGCCGGCGTCAGTACTCGCATGAAGCCGGCCAGCACAACGAGGTCCACATCCGCGCTATCCAGGAGCGCGGCAAGAGCGTCGCAGAACTCCTCCCGACTCGAATGATCCTCCCACGCCACCACATTGTGGGCGATGCCGGCTCGCGCCGCCCTCTGCAGGGCGAGGGCACCGTGCCGATCAGAGACCACGAGCTTGATGTGGGGAAGAACGTCGGTGGTGTCGATTAGGGCTTGGAGATTGGTGCCGGAGCCGCTGG
This sequence comes from Acidimicrobiia bacterium, assembly GCA_965216725.1. GTDB lineage: Bacteria > Actinomycetota > Acidimicrobiia > Spongiisociales > ZC4RG35 > JACZUI01. Next base: position 161,767 of record CBDCGI010000005.1, read on the forward strand.
CGAGAACTGCGATGTTGATCGGGCGAGTGTAGGGCTCCGCCCACCTACCGACGAACCGCCCTTATGGCCGGCAATCCCACCCAGAAGCGTCAGCTCAGGAGGGCTGGCGCCAGTGCGAACGTGCCCGATACAGCAGCGACCGCACCGCCGCCGGAGTGGTGTCCATCAGCAACGCGGTCTGATTCACGGTCAAGCCGTGGCCGTCTTTCAGGAGTATGACCGCCCGGTAGCGGTCTGGCAGGGCGGCGAACGTGTCGAGAATGTGGCGTCTCGCCAGCAACTCTGCCTGAAGTAAGGGGCCCCGCATCTCACGTTGTGGGTGTCCCGAAACTGCTCGATCGAGATAGACGTCGAGATCCTCCGCCTCGCGCATTTCGCGCGTGAGCCGTTCTTTGCTTATCACTCGGTGCAGCCAGACACGGATGCTGAGCTCACCCCGGTAGATATCGAGTCCGGCGACGGCCTCAGGTAAAACCGCGTCGCCCTCGAGGTTCGCACCGTCGGCGAGGAAGGCGGCAAGGTTCTGGAGATCCTCCCGATAGTCCCAAACATCGAGCTGCGCAGGACGGAACTGGGAGAGGACGCGTGCAAGGGACGACGACTCCATACACTGTCTATCCACGATGTGGAGTGGAAATGTCAACGGTTGAACGAGTGCCGGCATCGGAATGGGAGAACTGGTCCGAAAGGAACAGTGCGGTGATCCTCGATGTGAGGGAGCCACACGAGTGGCAGCTAGGGACCTTGCCAGGCGCAACCCGGATCAGGATGGGGGAGATCGTCGACCGACATGCCGAGCTAGACGAAGCCTCGCCTCTGCTAGTCGTGTGCCGGTCGGGGGCCCGAAGTCTTCAGGTGGCACAATTCCTGGTGACGATGGGCTTCGTCGCGGCAAACATGGAAGGCGGGATGAAAGCCCTGGGACTTCAGGACTGATCGCCGAATCGTGGTTGCGACCGGTGGCTCGCTTGAATCCGGGCCATGAAGCGGCTCATGTCATGGCTCCTCAGACGGAGAGGCTGGCGATTCGAAGGCGAGATTCCTGATCTTCCCCGGATTGTGGCCGTGGGAGCCCCACACACGTCGAACCTCGACTTCTTCGTCTTTCTTGCCGCGCTTCACGAGTATCAGGTGAGAGTGAGCTTCATCGGCAAACACACCCTGTTCCGCTGGCCCCTGGGCATGCTCATGCGGAGGTGGGGAGGAATCCCCGTCGATCGGCGGCGACCCGAAGGCCTGGTGGATCAGGTCACTTCGGCGATCGAGGCGGCACCGAGAACTCTGCTGGTCATCGCCCCTGAAGGCACACGTCAAGAAACGACCCACTGGAAGGACGGCTTTCTGCGAATCGCGCAGGCGTCGCATTCGGCCATTGTCTTGGTCGGCCTCGACGGCGCTGACAAGCGGGTGGTCATCGGACCGGTCATCGACGATCTCAGCGACCGTACCGCGGTCATGGACCAGGCACGCGACTTCTACTCGAAGATGGGCGGGCTCCGACCCGACAAGGTGGGCCCGATACGTCTCGCTGACGAACGTTCAGGACTTCTCGGCTAGCTCGCGGAACTCGTCTGGGAGGCCGCGCCGACCCGAGCCGAAGCCCAACTTGAGCGTCTCCCTCCCGAAGCGCTCTCTGACCGCATCCACGGAGTCGTCGAGAGCCCTGCGTTTCAACGCGGCCATGCTGCCGGCGCGGAGCAAGTCGCCGTCATCCAACTCGAGCTCGAGCTGAAGAAACCGGTCGGTGCCGAGATTGGACATCGAGAGCCCTACGAGTGTCGCCGGATCGCCTTCGCCCTCCAAAGCCTTGTCCAAAAGAGCAACTCCGAGATTGCATATCGCAGCGGTGGAAGCCGTGGGAGAGTCAAGAGTGTGACTTCGGGACAAGACTCGCGGCCCGGGGAGCCGAACCCGGACCGTGAGGGTTGAGCCAACGCGCGACTTGGCTCTCAGACGCCTCCCGACACGGTCTGCCAATCCGAGAACGACCACTGCCAGCTCACCTCTGTCGGTCAACCCCCGACCCAGCGCCTGCTGACTGCCGACGCTGCCGGCACGCCGGCCCGCCCTCACCGGTCGCGCATCGTGGTTCCACGCCAGGGCGTGGAGCGCTCGACCAGCTCCGGGCCCCAATATCGAAGCCAGCGCCGAGGTGGGTACCTCGGCCAGGTCACCCACGGTGCGGATCCCATAGTTATTCAGCCTGACGTCGGTGACCCTGCCCACACCCCACATCGCCGAGACCGGGAGCGGATGGAGAAACTCCAGCTCGGAGTCCTTCGGAACTGATACCAATCCGTCCGGCTTTGCTCGCGCCGACGCCACCTTGGCGAGAAACTTCGTCGAGGCGATGCCGACAGAGATGGGGATCCCGACTTCGGTTCGAACCCGGCGGCGGATTATCCGGGCGATGTCGCTGGGAGGCCCCAGAAGATGCACGGTGCCCGCCACGTCGAGGAAAGCCTCATCCACACTGATCTGTTCCACAACCGGGCCGGCGTCGGTGAGGATTTCCATCACCTGGTCGGAGATCTCCAAGTAGTTCTCAAAGTGCCCGTTGACAACGACCAGGTCCGGGCACAGGCGTCGGGCGTCCCTCGTGGGCATCGGTGCCGCGATCCCGTGGGCGCGTGCCTCATACGAGGCGGCGAGGACGACTCCGCCGCCGACTGCAACCGGCTTGCCCTTCAGCCGAGGATCGAGCATTTGCTCGACGGAGGCGTAGAAGGCGTCGAGATCGGCATGGAGGATGGTGGGCTCCATGGGTCGATGATGTCGGGTCGGTGGGACAAGAAGTTCCGATCACTCCCTGGCCAACCGACCTCACCCCCTCCGTCGCCTACGGCGCCACCTCCCCCAACGGTCGCTCCGCTCCCTGGGGGAGGAAACAGTCGCGCATGTCTCCCCCCAGCGAACGGAGTGAGCGCATGTCTCCCCCCAGCGAACGTAGTGAGCGTTGGGGGGAGTACCGGCGGAGCCGGGGAGGGGGGCCGGCCGCAGGCCGGAATGGGGGGAGTACCGGCGGAGCCGGGGAGGGGGGCCGGCCGCAGGCCGGAATGGGGGGAGTACCGGCGGAGCCGGGGAGGGGGGCCGGTTCTTGTCATACAGAACCGCCAGAGTCACGGTATGGGGAGACCGGAACACACCGAATCGGCAGCCTCGAGGGCTCGCCAATTGCGTCGTGAAATGACAATTAGCGAGCGCCGACTCTGGCGAGGCATGAAGAACGGAGCCCTCGGCGCCCGTTTCCGACGTCAAATGCCCATTGGCCCCTGGATCGTCGACTTTGCTGCGCTGTCACCACGGCTCGTTGTCGAAGTCGACGACACCTCACATCTATACCGGGACGAGGAGCATCGGACTCGAGCCATACTCGATCAAGGCTTCCCGATCCTCAGGTTCTGGAATGAGGACGTTGCCAAGAACCCCGACGAGGCCCTTGCCTCCATCAGGAACTGGGTGGAGACCTTGAAGCAGACGGGCCGACCGCCTGGCCAACGGTGACCCCCTCCATCGCCTACGGCGCCACCTCCCCCAACGGTCGCTCCGCTCCCTGGAGGAGGAAACAGGTCGCTCATGTCTCCCCCCAGCGAACGTAGAGAGCGCATGTCTCCCCCCAGCGAACGTAGAGAGCGCATGTCTCCCCCCAGCGAACGGAGTGAGCGTTGGGGGGAGTACCGGCGGAGCCGGGGAGGGGGGCCGGCCGCAGGCCGGAATGGGGGGAGTACCGGCGGAGCCGGGGAGGGGGGCCGGCCGCCTGGCCAACGATGACCCCCTCCGTCGCCTACGGCGCCACCTCCCCCAACGGTCGCTCCGCTCCCTGGGGGAGGAAATGGTCGGCTCCGCTCCCCAGGTGAGGGAATGGATCAGGTGGCCATCCGTCGCAGAGCGCCCCTGTCGGTCTTGCCAAGGTGTGTCTTAGGAAGCTCATCGACGATGAATACCCGTCTCGGATGTTTGTAGGGCTCGAGGCCGGCCAGCACCCAGTCGATGAGCTCTTGCTCGGTGGGGTCGCCGGCGGGCACCACAAAGGCAACAGGCTTGGCCAGTCCGTCAGGATCTTCCACGGCGATCACGGCACATTCCCTCACCGCGGCATGATCCAGCAATCGCGATTCGACCTCTTGAGGCCGGAACCATTTGCCCTTGACCTTGATCGCATCGTCAGCCCGGCCCCGATGAGTCACGTAACCCGCTTCGTCGACCGACACGAGATCGCCGCCTACAAACCACTCCCCTCTGAACGCCTCTCGGGTCAAATCCTCGTTCTCCCAATACCCAAGACCCAGCGAATCTCCCCTGACCCAAAGTCGTCCCACTTCGCCGGGCGCGAGCTCGTTGCCCTCGTCGTCGCAGACTTTGATCTCGAACCCGGGAACGACCTTGCCCAGGGTCCCTGGGCGCACGTCACCAACCGTGTTGGTGACGAAGATGTGCCACATCTCCGCGGTCCCGAGCCCATCGAGCAATTCGACCCCAAACGTGTCCTTCCACCGGTGATAGAGCGTCTCCGGCAGCGCCTCACCGGCCGCGGTCGCCAGACGCAGTGAGCTGACGTCAACGTCGTCTACCTCAGGATGGTTGACCATTTGGTTCACCGCTGAGGGAACGTTCACAAGCACTGTCGCCTGGTGCCGCTGGATCCGGGAGAAGATCGCCTCAGGAGTGGGCCGCTCCTCGAACAGCACCGTCGAGGCCCCAACCGAAAAGGGGAATAGAAGGTTGGACCCGGTGGCATAGCCGAAATAGAGCTTGGGCACGGCGATGGTTATGTCATCGGCTGTGACGGCAAGGGAGCCTTTTCCGTAGAGCTCAGTGGTGTTGACGAAGCTCTGATGGGTCTGGGCTACGGCTTTGGGCACTCCTGTAGTGCCGCCGGAGAAGAGCCAGAGAGCCGGGTCCCGCAAGGCGGTCACCACGGTGGATACGTCCGCGTCGGGAAGATGCATCGCGTCAGATGCGAGAAGAGTCTTCGGTTGATGCTTCGAACGATCGACAGCGGCCTGGAAGTGATCGGAGTAATCCTCATGAACCACCGCCGCGGTGGCCCGAGACATTTCGACAATCGGCGCCATGGCTTCCAGCGTCAAAGCCGGATTGAGCATCACACCTACTGCTCCGACCCGGAATGTCCCAAAAAGGGCCGCGACGTAATCGAGACCGTCGGGCATCACAACCAGTACTCGGTCGGATCTGGAGACTCCCATGTCCTTCAAGACCGAAGCCATCCCTGAGGCCCGAGCATCGACCTCGGCAAAACTCACCGTTCCGTGGTCGAGACGGAGGGCAACATCGTCACCCCTCCCCTCGGCCAGCCGATCGCGGAGGAAGTAGTTGTCGATATTGAGGTTGTCGGGCCAGCGAGTCACGCCACAGAAACTAGCTACGGTCGCCAGCGATGAAGACGGCGGTTGTCACCGGAGCCAGTCGAGGCATTGGCCGGGCCGTGGCCCTCGGTCTGGCCAGCGAAGGGCATCACATCGTCGCTGCCGGCCGACCGGGGAAGCGTCTCGACGAAACTGCTGCCGACATCGAGGAGGGCGGTGGGACGGTCGCCATATTCGAACTCAATCTGGCCTCACTGGCCTCCACCCGGTCTGCTGCCCGGGCGATTGGCGACACCGTTAAAACTGTCGACGTCCTGGTCAATTGCGCCGGAGTCGGACCGACCACCAGAGGGCTAACCGAAGACGGTTTCGAGATTCATTTCGGTGTCAACCATCTCGGTCATTTCAGCCTCACCCATCATCTCACCCCTCTGTTCCGGCCCGGATCGAGAGTGGTCCAGGTCACATCTGCCCTACACGAAGTGGGAGACCTCGACTTCAGCAGACTCCAGCAGAAGACGCGTACTCCCACCGGCGTCGCCGAGTATTCGGTGTCGAAGCTGGCCAACATCCTCTTTTCCCGTGAGCTGGCTCGACGCCGCCCGGAGTGGAGGAGCTATGCGGTCCACCCCGGATTCACCGACACCGAAATGGTCCCGTGGTACGTCAAACCCTTCGTCGCTAGACGGCTGATAACGACGGCTCAGGCGTCGGAGACAGTGATCTGGTGCGCCACCTCCCCTGACGTCGAAGACGATTCAGGCGAGTATTACGCCCGCATGTCCAAAGGTGAGGCGAGCGATGCGGCCCAGGACGACGAGCTTGCCGCAGAACTCTGGGAACGCTCCGAGGTCTGGAGCGGTGCCGCTGGGAAGGACGGCTAGTTTTGGGCGACATGACCGAGCGCGGCGACATCTACTACGGGGATTATCTGCAGTTGGGAAAGATTCTCGACGCCCAAGACCTCGAGAGCACTCGAGCCGGGGAAACCGCTCACGACGAGATGCTGTTCATCATCGTCCACCAGGCCTACGAGCTCTGGTTCAAACAGATGCTGTGGGAAATCGACGATGTGGTCCGGATCTTCAGCCAGATCCCAACCCCGGAGAAACACATGGGAACGGTCGTTGCCCGGTTTCGCCGTCTCACACAGATACAGAAGCTGATGATCGCCCAAATCGACGTACTCGAGACCATGACCCCACTCGACTTCCTCGACTTCAGGGACTATCTGTTTCCGGCCTCGGGTTTTCAGTCGGCCCAGTTCCGACTCGTCGAGAACAAGCTGGGAATGCGGCCCGAAGACCGGCTGCTGTTGGAAGGGGCCCCCTACACCGCTCGTTTCGACGAGAAAGACCAGGAAGCAGTGAAACAGGCCGAGGTGAGCCCGAACCTGTTCGACGTCATCGAGAAGTGGCTGGAGCGCACACCTTTCCTGGAGAGCGGCGAGTACCGATTCTGGGAAGAGTTCGAACAAGCAGTGAGAAGCCGGCTCGAAGCCGACCGCGAGGTGATCGGTACCAATCCCAACCTCACTGATCCGGAAAGAGCCACACAACTCAAGGAGTTCGAGGTCACGATCCGGCAGTACGAGGCCATCTTCGATCCTGACAAGCACGCCACCATGTCGAAGCGGGGTGAGCGCCGGTTCAGCTACAAGGCATTCCAGGCTGCCTTGTTCATCACCCTCTACCGCGATCTCCCGGCCCTTCAGGAGCCATATCGGGTAATCGAGCTTCTCATGGACATCGACGAAGGATTCACGGCATGGCGTTATCGGCACGCCCAGATGGCGCTGCGAATGATCGGACGCAGGATCGGCACCGGTGGGTCGGCGGGAGCCAAGTATCTGGAGAAGTCTGCCGAGCGAAGCCGGGTCTTTTCCGACCTCTTCAATCTGACGACTTTCTTGGTACCGCGCGCCGACCGACCCGAGCTACCCAGGGCCGTCGTCGATGCGATGCGATTCCGCTACCAGTCATGAACCTCAAGCCGGGGTTCTCCAGGTTCTTTGAATCCAACCCAGGCCGTCTCCATTTCGCCGCCCACTCCCACCATCCCTGGCCAGACGTCACCTACACCGCTCACCAGGAGGCTTGGACCGACGCCGCTGGGCTCGCCGATGACAAATGGGCAAAAGATCTTCGGCGAGGTCATCCCCCAGACGACCCGGGCCATCGCCGACATCATCGGCGTTGACGACGAAACGCGCCTTGTCTTCGCCCCTAACACCCACGACTTTCTCACCAGGCTCTTCTCGTGCATCGATCCGCCAGTCCGGATTCTGAGCACTGACGCCGAGTTCCACTCTTTCAATCGACAATCGCGCCGCTGGGAGGAGGCTGGTCTTGCGGTCGTCGACCGGGTCCCTGCCGAGCCCTTCGAGACGTTCTCGGAGCGATTCACCAAAGAGGTCCGCGCGGGTGTCCACGACCTGATCTACCTCAGCCAGGTGTTTTTCGACTCCGGCTTTGCGGTAGCCGATGTGGACCGAATTGTCTCGTCGTCTCCCGACGATAGGGCCTTCATCGTGATCGACGGCTATCACAACTTCATGGCTCGGCAGACAAATCTCGGAGCCGTCCAGGATCGCGTGTTCTTCCTCGCCGGCGGCTACAAGTACGCGATGTCTGGGGAGGGGGTTTGCTTCATGTATTGCCCTCCGGGTTACGGTCCCCGTCCGGTGGACACCGGCTGGTACGCGGGGTTTGGACAGCTCGAGTCGGGAATAACGGAGCAGATTCATTTCTCCTCGGACGGGAACCGATTCGCCGGCGCAACCTTCGATCCCTCCGGGATCTACCGGATGCGCTCCGTTCTCGGATGGCTCGATGAGGAAGGAGTCACGATGGACGCCATCCACGCCCATGCCCGCTCCCTCCAAGACCGGTTGGTCGAGTCTGCGGCGTTACCCGGGAACCTCGTTCCGGAGCCAGGATCCCCGCGCGGGAACTTCCTCACCTTCCGTACCCCGGACGCCGGCGTCCTGTATCGGAGTCTCCACGACCGCGGAGTGGTCACCGATTACCGCGGTGCGAATCTCCGAATTGGATTCGGCGTCTACCAGGACTCGTCGGACGTGGACGAGCTGATCACCATCCTCAGAGACCTGATTTAGGCAGGTACCCGGGATCGGCCACAATGTCGGCCGTGATCGAAGTCCCCGACCTGCGCGTCGTCTCCCTGGACCGAATCCGCCCCCATGAGGAAGTCGATCCACTCCGGGTGGCACCGCTTGCGACGCGGATTCGGGACGAGGGCAACCAGCTGAACCCGATGATGTGCATCGAAACAGACGGCGAGTACTTGGTACTCCTCGACGGTGCGACCCGGAATGCAGCCCTTCGCTCGCTCGGACTCGGGTATTGCGTCGTCCAAGTAGTGGAATCGGCGACCGTGAGTCTGGGCACTTGGCACCACGTTGTTTGTGGGCCCGAGCCTGATTCGATCTTCTATTCCTTGACTGGCTTGGAGGGTTTGACGGCAGCTGCGATTGATCGGCCGCCCCGTGTCTGGGGGTCGGGCAGGGAACCGGTGGCTGTTGCCGGCGACGAGATCAGCGACAACGCTGCGTTGTCGCTGATTGTGTCCAGCTACATAGGACGGTGGACGGTGCAGCGTGTAATCGAGCCATCCATCGACGTGGTTTCGCGGCAGTTTCCCGACTGGGGGGCCCTCGTCGAGTTTCCCGAGTTGACGATTGCAGATGTCGTCGACGCGGCTCTCCGTGACGACCGTCTACCAGCAGGGATAACCAGGTTCGTGGTCCCCGACAGGGCGTTGCGACTCAAATACTCGCTCGAGAATCTGACTCCCGGCGGCACGGAGGCCGAAAAGCAGGAGAGCCTCGACGCGATGATCTCGGCGCGCGCCAGCCAGGGCCGCATCCGACGATATGCCGAACCGGTAGTGATTCTCGACGACTGATCAGGAACCGTCAGACAAGGCGGCGACGCCCACCAACTCCACAACTGCCTTGGGGTCGAACAACTCGGTGACTCCGATCAGTGCCATCGGCGGATAGTGCTTTCCGAACACACTTCTCCAGGCCTGGCCGATCTCTGCCAGATGACTGCGGTACTCATCCATCTCAGTGGTGTAAATGGTCACCGACACCAGATCCTCAGGCGTGGCGCCGGCCTCCGACAGGACCACAGCGATTGTCCGGCATGCCGCTCCGAACTGGCTCACGAGATCGTCGTCAAGGTCACCATCGGAACTGTGCCCGGTGATGCCGGCGAGGTGTATCAGAGCGTCTTTGTCGGCGACCGATGCGTACGAGAACCCCACCGCAGGCATCAGGCCGTCTGGGTTTACCAGCCGGCTCATCGGCCGGTCCACTCCGGAGGGCGCTTAGCTAGAAATGCTTCGTAGAACTCGCGGTGGTCGTCGGTTGTCATCATCAGAGCCTGGGTGAACGCCTCGAGTTCGATTGCCGAGGCCAAATCCATGTCCAACTCGCGACTTATCAGGATCTTCGTCGCCCCGTAGGCCAGGCTCGGACCTGCTGCGAGGCCCCTAGCCATTTCCATTGCACTGCCCACCAGGTCATCGCCTGCGACGACCCTGTTGGCAAGACCGGCCTCCTTCGCACTCGTGGCGTCGATGGCCTCACCGAAAAGCAGCATCTCAGATGCCCTGCCCAACCCAACCACGCGCGGGAGAAGATAAGCCGAACCCATGTCAGCTCCGGCAAGCCCCACTTTGGTGAAGAGGAAATGAAACGAGCCCGATTCTGAGACGATCCTCAGGTCGGCAGCGAGGGCGATTACTGCGCCGGCTCCTGCGGCGACTCCGTTTACGGCCGCGATCACAGGCATCGGGAGACGGCGCATTCCTTCCACCACCGACCCCGTCATGCGGGCGAACTCGAGCAGCTTTTTGGTGTCCGCTTCCTGGAGGTCGCCGATGATCTCCTCAACATCACCGCCTGAGCAGAACCCCTTGCCCTCGCCTGTCAACACGAGCACCGAGACGTCGTCGCGATGCTCGACCTCGGCAAGCAAGTCGCGAAGGTCGGCATATACCTCGTATGTGAGGGCATTCAGACGACGTGGACGGTCAAAGGTGACGAGACCCACGTTGTCCTCTACATCGAACCGAAAATGCTGCCAATCGGCGGTGAAATCGGCTGAGGCGCGGAACGGGCTCACATCGCTGAGCGTAACCAGGTAGCTTCACGGCTCGCCGATCATCCGAAGGCGTTATCTTCAGGTAATGACCCAGCCAACCCTGAGACAAGTCCGCGAGGAGCTGGCGGCGATACACGACGAACTCCTGGCGCTGCCCGTTGACGACTTCGACAGACGAGCACAGATACAGAGTCGACAGCACGAGTTGCGAGCTCTTTCCGCCGAATTGGTTTCGCAGTACGAGACCGAAGACGCCGAGACCCTCAAAGAGGCCTTCGATCGCCTACAAAAGCTGCGAGATGCCGTCGTGGCCTCCCATTTGTCACCCCAAGCCACTGCAGTGGGATTTGGGGGTGTCGAGACCGACTTCAACACCATCGTCAACGAAGCGATCGACAAAGGTGCCGACCGCGCCGAGATCGAGAGTCAGCTCGAAGACATCCTGCGGAGGCTCCGCTCGTCGTCATGACAACGGTCGAGGATGCAGAACACACTGGTGTCCATCTCAACCAGACGATCGAGACCGGAGAGCCGGGGCGCATCAATAGAGAGCTCGTCGCGGCCCTGGCAGCGGAAGGCTTGTTCGATCGGCTCTTCACGTCTGACGGGATAACAGCAGAAGAGCTGTGCTCGATACGCCAGGGCCTCGCCCGGGTGAACACCGAGGCAGAGACCGCCTTTGCCGTCCAAGGGCTCGGCGGGATGCCCATCCACACTTCGGGCTCAGATGGGCTCAAAGAGCGCTGGATCCCTCGCCTCAAGAGTGGAGATGCAGTGGCCGCCTTCGCCCTGACCGAGCCGGGTGCCGGATCAGACGCCGCCGCTCTCGCCACACGCGCGGTCCGCGACGGGACCGGATTCCGGCTCAACGGAGAGAAGGCCTACATCTCCAACGCTCCCGGCGCCGACGTCTACACCGTGTTTGCTCGCACCACGGATGGAGTCGGAGCTGGTGGGGTCACGGCATTCGCCGTGGCCGGGGACAGCGACGGGCTGTCAGGCGAGACGATTCCCATGATCTCCCCACACCCGCTGGGAAGAATCGTGTTCCAAGACGTCTACGTCGATGAAGGAGACGTCTTGGGCGAGGTCGACCACGGATTTCGGGTCGCAATGCAGACGCTTGACCTGTTCCGGCCCAGCGTCGGTGCCTTTGCGGTAGGCATGGCCGAGGCCGCGCTACGCAAAGCAGTAGGCCACGCCGAGACTCGGAACGCGTTTGGTGCACCCATCTCGTCGTTTCAAGGGGTGTCGCACCAGCTGGCCGACGTCAGGACCGCGATTGAAGCCTCGCGTCATCTGGTCTACGCCGCCGCCAGGGCCCACGACGATGGGAATCGTGAGGCGCTGACCGGGAAAGCCGCGATGGCGAAACTCCATGCCACTGAGACCGCCCAGCTGGCGGTGGACACGGCAATCCAGGTCCTGGGTGCCAGAGGTTTGGAAGCCGACTCGTTGCTCGCCCATCTCTACACCGAGGTGCGGGCACCGAGAATCTACGAAGGGACCTCCGAGATCCAGCGCAACATCGTCGCTCGGGAGCTGTTCAGGGGCAACATCTAGCCACCGGCCGGCCCCCCTCCCCGGCTCCGCCGGTACTCCCCCCATTCCGGCCCGCGGCCGGCCCCCCTCCCCGGCTCCGCCGGTACTCCCCCCAACGCTCACTCCCTTCGCTGGGGGGAGACATGCGCTCACTCCCTTCGCTGGGGGGAGACATGCGCTCACTTCCCTTCGCTGGGGGGAGACATGCGCTCATTTCGTTCGCTGGGGGGAGACATGCGCTCATTTCGTTCGATGTGGGGAGAAAGGAGCAACCATTTCCTCCCCCAGGGAGCGCAGCGACCATCTCCTCCCCCAGGGAGCAGAGCGACCGTTGGGGGAGGTGGCGCCGTAGGCGACGGAGGGGGCGAGGCCCGACAGGGCCGATGAGGGGAGGTGGCGCCGTAGGCGACGGAGGGGGCGAGGCCCGACAGGGCCGATGAGGGGAGGTGGCGCCGGAGGGGGCGAGGCCCGACAGGGCCGATGAGGGGAGGTGGCGCCGTAGGCGACGGAGGGGGTGAGGCCCGACAGGGCCGATGAGGGGAGGTGGCGCCGTAGGCGACGGAGGGGGTGAGGCCCGTCAGACTCGGGCGGTGCGTCCCAAAACCATCACACAGGCTTCTGAGATCCAGTTGAACCCGCCATCGTCCAACTTGTTGCCTAGCTGTATCGAGTAGGCGCCCGGCTGCAACCAGATGTTGTTCACACCCGCCGCGGCGCAGTCGTCTACGACATCGAGACCCCTCCTGGCCGGAATGACGAACACGGCCATGGTCGGTTTTTCCGGCAGATCACGCACGGTTGGGTAACAGGGGTCCCCATCCACCACGCTGCGATAGGGGTTGACCCCGTACACCTTCCACCCCTTGCGTTTCATGTCGCGATAAATGATCCCCCCATACTTAGAGGGGTGGTCCGTGGCACCGATGATCGCAAGCGAGGTACCGGGGGCGTTGAGAAGCTCGACCAGATCTGGCATCCGCACATTCAAACGGCACGACGGGCGTTTGTCTTCCCGTTAGCGTTGCGTTCGTGACCGATGTCATCGTGGATGGACGCCCACTGACCCCTTCTGATGTAGTTCGAGTCGCCCGCCGCGAGGCCACGGCGGTGGCGGGAGACGATCTCGAATCGAGGATGGGCCCGGCCCGCGATGTGGTGAAGCGCCTGGCCGAGGGCGGAACCACCATCTACGGGATAACCACGGGATTCGGCGCCCTGGCTTCGACATCAATTGGGCCGAACGAGACCGAGGAACTGCAATACAACCTGATCCGATCTCATGCTTCAGGCACAGGCGAGCCGCTGGACGACGAATTGGTGAGATCGATCATCCTTCTCCGAGCCCGCACCCTTGCCCAAGGCCACTCCGGTGTCCGCCCGGTCGTGGTCAGGCGCTTGCTCTCAATGCTGGAACGAGACATTCTGCCCGTTATCCCATCGCGCGGTTCTGTAGGGGCTTCGGGCGATCTGGCCCCTTTCGCCCATTTGGCATTGGCCCTGATCGGAGAAGGCCCGGTTCGGGTCGAAGGCAGAGTCGTTCCTGCATCTGAAAGCGGACTCGATCCGCTTCGTCTCAAGGTCAAAGAAGGGTTGTCACTCATCAACGGAACCGAGGGCATGAGCGCCATGGGGGTGCTGGCGCTGCACAGGGGACGGCAGCTGGTGAAGACGGCCGACGTGGCTTGTGCTTTGACAGTTGAGGCGATGATGGGCAGCGCCCGAGCTTTTCGGAGTGACGTCCACCAATTGCGCCCTCATCCGGGGCAAGTGGCCTCGGCGAGCCGGATCTCGGCACTAATCGTCGGGAGCGAGATCGGTGACAGCCACGCCGAGGACTTCGACCATGCGGTACAGGACGCCTATTCGATACGCTGTGCTCCGCAGGTTCATGGAGCGGTGTCCGACACGTTGGACCACCTGGAGTCGGTTCTCATCCGCGAGCTGGGCTCGGTCGTCGACAACCCACTGGTGTTTCCAGAAACCGGTGATGTGGTGTCGGGTGGCAACTTCCATGGCCAGCCGGTTGCATTCGCCCTCGACTTCGCCGCAATCGCAGCTGCGGAGCTGGGCTCGATCTCGGAGCGCCGAACCGACCGGATACTCGACCCCACCCGCTCCCGAGGTCTGCCCGCATTCCTAGCTCCGTCGCCTGGGGTCACCTCCGGTTACATGATTTCGCAATATCTCCAGGCGGCGCTGGTGGCGGAGAACAAGGTCCTGACCCACCCCGCTTCGACCGACACCATCCCGACTTCGGGCAATCAGGAAGACCACGTTTCGATGGGTTGGGGAGCCGGGTTGAAGCTTGAGCAAATACTCGACAACACTGCGACCATCCTCGCCGTAGAGCTCCTGTGCGCCGCTCAGGGGACGGAGTACCGGGCACCACTGAAACCGGCACAGGGGACGGCGGCGGCCCTGAGTCTGATTCGTGATCTCGTCCCGCCACTCGACGCCGACCGCTCCCTCAGCGGAGAGATCGAAGATGTGGCCGCCCTGGTATCGGATGGAGCCGTGGCACGGCTGGTGCAGTGACTGACATTCTCCTCACCGGAATTGGGCACATCACAACGAACGACGGGGACCCCATGGTTGGTGCGGCAATCGGAGTGGATCAGGGCCGGATCACTTTCGTTGGTGAAGAGGGGGACGCTCCAGAGCAGGGTCAGGGCGACCACATCGACTGTGGTGGGCGTGCGGTGATTCCCGGCTTCGTCGACGCTCATACTCACCTCGTCTTTGCAGGGGATCGCTCGGCTGAGTTCTCGAGGCGAATGGCCGGCTCGAGCTACGTGGAGATTGCCCAATCTGGCGGAGGGATCTTGTCGACTGTTGCGGCTACCCGTGCTGCGTCCAACGAAGACCTCATTGCGTCGGCCGGAAGTCGGCTGACTCGCATGATCGAAGGGGGAACCACATCGGTCGAGATCAAGAGCGGCTACGGGCTCGACCTCGACACCGAGATCCGCATTCTGCAGGTTGCGCGGAGCCTTGGTGAAACCCACCCAATCGATGTCAGGACCACCTTCCTCGGTGCACACTCAATCCCGCCCGAATACGCACACAGACGCGAGGAATATGTGGGATACCTCATCGATGAGATGCTCCCGGCTGTGAGCGGACTGGCCGATTACTGCGATGTGTTTGTCGAGCGAGGTGTCTTCTCGGTGGAGGAGGCACGGGAAATCCTCGGCGCTGCGGCAGAGCATGGAATGAAGGCCCGGGTTCATGCAGAGCAGCTGAGCCACAGTGGCGGGGCCATGCTGGCCGCAGAAGTCGGTGCCGTCTCAGCCGACCATCTCGACTTTGCCAATGCCGACGACGCGGCCGCGCTGGCGGCGGCTGGCGTGTCGGCGGTGCTGGTCCCCGGAGCCTCGTACATGCTGCGAACTCCCCAGGCCCCGGGCCCAATGCTGTGGGATGCCGGCTGCACGGTCGCCCTGGCCACCGACTGCAACCCCGGGACTTCCTATTTCGAGACGATGGTCCCGATAATCAGTCTCGCGGTGGTGCAGATGGGGTTGACGACCGAACAGGCCGTCTGGGCGGCGACTCGCGGCGGCGCTCTGTCGTTGGGAATGGAAGATCGGGGCATCCTCAAACCCGGCGCCAGGGCGGACATCCTCGTCCTCGACGCACCTACGCCTGACCACGTCCCGTATCGGCCGGCTTCGAATCTGGTCTGGCGACGGATTCACCCAGGCGAGACGCTGGATCCCAAGTAGGGGCTTCCGGCTGGACATGTCTCTGCCCGCTACCACCGTTTCCGTCCTCAGGGGCTAGTTTCCCCGGCCATGGACCGCTCTCGAATCGAGGAATTCCTCGATCAATTCATCGGCATCGCTGCTGGAGCGACCACTATCGGGCTGCTGGCCGTGGCCGATCGTTCCGGGCTGTTGAAACACCTCTCCGGAGTGGATGCAACCTCGGATGAGATCGCCGAGAGCGCCAACCTCGACGCCAGGTATGTGTTGGAGATCCTGTCGGGCCTTGCGGCGGCGGGGATCGTCGAATTCGATCCCCAGACGAAGGCTTTTTCGCTCCCGCCCGAACACGCCCTTTTCCTCTGCGACGAGTCCAGCCCGTATTTCATGGGAGGGTGGCTGGACATGCTCCCCGCGGCGTACTCCCAGATCGACGGTGTTGCGGCAGCAGTCAGGCATGGCGGCGGCGTGGGTTTCGAGGAGTTCGGATCGTCGCTCATCCGTGGGATCGATAGAGGCAATGCTCCTTCTCAGCGAGCCTTTCTCACCAGGCGATGGTTACCCGGGGTGCCGGGTCTTGTGGAACGACTAGAAGACGGCATTCGTGTGGCCGATATTGGATGCGGCGCGGGCACGGCCGCCATCACCGTCGCCGACGCCTATCCCAACACTTACGTCGTCGGATACGACTCATCGGGCGACTCCATCGCACTGGCCCGAGCTCGGGCATCGGAACTCAACAACGTCGAGTTCCATGGTTACTCGGTAGAGGAGATTCACACCGATCCGCCCTTCGACCTGATCACCACCTTCGATGTGATCCACGACCTCGCCAACCCTCGATCCGGACTGGAACGGATTCGGGAGGCGTTGGCCGAGGATGGCCAATATTTGATGATGGAGCCCAATGTCAGTTCGAGCCTGGAGGACAACCTCAACCCTCGTGGTGCGCTTCTCTACGGAGTCTCGGCGTTGCACTGCATGACTCAGGCCCTAGCCGTAGGCGGTGAGGGCCTTGGAGCAGCCTGGGGAAGGCAAAAGGCAGAGGAGTATGCCCGTGAAGCCGGCTTTGGTTCCTTCACCCACCTCGAGAACATCTCCAACAGGTTCAGCGCCTTCTATTTGCTCACACCCTGAGCATCGCCTCGAGTTTGGCGCCCCACGTTTTGAGCATGTAATCCAGGTCCTCAACGGTGACAGATCCCGGACACCGGGCGGTCTCCTCCCCCAGCCAGCTGCGATGCCCCGACGCATATTTGGACTGCTCGAGATCGAGCGGTATTCCACAACGAATAAGGTCGACCCCAACCCAAACGAACTCCCATGGCTCCGGATTCGGGCCCTGATCGTCGACATCATCGGGGTAAGACGGAACAAAGCCATGCTTCTTGGGCACGGCGAAGTTGTTCGCCGAGAGCCACGCGTAGTCCGGTGTGGTCCGGAACTCGCCGAACGTCCCGTTGCGGTATCGGAAATCGAGCGCATAGCCGCCGTGATGCTTCGACGTTCCGGGAAGTGAATACCACCTGAGTGCGGCATCAATGTCTTGGTCGCTGGTCCCACCCAGCTTTGATAGGAACTGGGTCCGTTGCGCCGCGGGCGAGCGATAGGCGGACGAGACGATGAAGGTCATGCCGGCCGCTCTCGCCTCGGACTTGAGCCCCGCCCACGCCTCGGCCGCTTCTTGCTGCATCGGCACCCCGTCGACTGTCACCAATCCCCCATTTGCGCTTGGCCTGAGTTGGTAACCACGAGCCAAGGCCAGGTCCCAGATTCTTGAGTCGAGATCGGGGTCGCCCGTGACGGCGCCTTCACCGTCGGGCCATTCGAGATCGGCGAACACGTTGTCAACGGCGTAGTCGTAGAGGGCCTGAAACTCTGGACCTGTGTATCGAGGAAAACCTGGTGTTCCATCCTCGGCGCCGGCAGGCAGAGCCACGGCCAGACCGGCCACAACCAAGACAGCTACGACTGATTTCACGCCAAAAACGCTAGACGACGGCTGTGGGTATCGACGGCTACCAGGCGCCGCCGCCTCCTCCTCCGCCGCCGCCACCGCCTCCGCCGGAGAACCCCCCTCCACCTCCGCTCGAGGAGGGAGGCGCGAAGGCCCCGGACAAGGCAGACTCGATGCCGGCAAAGGCATTCTCGGAATGGCCGCCGTATACCCCGTGGTTCCCGTACCAGTAAATCGACGATGATGTTTCAAGCTCGGGTGGGGCATGGAGGCGGGCGTGGGTCAGCACCTCTTCGGCCACGCCGAAGCCAATTGCGTACACCAGGTAGCGATCCCAGAGGTCGAGCGAGATCACTGGCGCCTCTTCGAGTCTGGAGAAGTCTGTGAGGTATCTCCTGAAGGCCTGCCAACGCTCGCTTTCCAAGGCTCCCTCGGGCGTCCGGCGCACCCTCACCCGTCGGAACAGGAGGAACACAAAGAGGAGAAAAGCGCCGAGGACCATCCCCGCTATCACCAGAACCGAGAGTGTGGGTCCTCCGGGAGAGCCTTGGAGTATCCGAGGGAGAAGGAAGATGGAGCCGACGATCAGAGCGATCGCGGCCATGACAATGAAGGCAGCCATCGCGTTTCCCGAAGTGTCCAAGAGATTGCTCCTCTTAACGGCAGTCACCACCTGGGAGCGAAAGCTGCTGTAGGTGTCTGCGTTTGCCTGTGCGTCCTCCCGGATGCCGCTGCGAAAGTCGCTGAGTGGCCGGGGAGCATCGTCGGTCACCCGTCTGATCACCCTCACGACCGATTGTTCGAAGTCGCGCAAACCTGTCGGATTCGGTTCAGACAGATGCAAGGTGAGATCGGTGATGGACTCGCGTCGCAGTCCCGCCCAGGTCACCTTCTCGACCGTTGAAGGCTCCGCTGCCACCACGTCACGTCGGATGAGATCAAAGAGGGTGGCGGTGAAGGCCTTCTCATCGACGTGCCCCTGGCTCAGGAGCGCGGTGACCTCGGCCGGGCTCAGGTCCGTTGGCGGCTCCTGCTCGTAGTCCCTGTCGTAATCGACTTCCGGCTCGCGGCCGTAATTGAAGTAGATCAGGCTTCCGCCGCCCACCGCAATCAGCAGGGCGGCAGCTGTCCCCCAACCCAAGCCCCGTCGAGCAGCCTGACGCGCCTCTTCGGCCTCTGCGGCAAATTGGCGCTCCTCATCGAGAATGAGATCCAGCCCATGGCCTCCTACGCGGACCGCAGCGTCGGCTGAGCTGAGAAGATCAGAGGGAAACGCCACCCGCAACTCCACCCACGTATTGGCGCCTATTCCCGAGGCCTGGAGGGACGGGGACACCCCGTCCTCACCTAGCGAGGTGGACCCGTCGACGCTATCCGGATGACCCCACACCAACACTTCGCCCGAAGAGGCTGACCCCGGATACTCCAACATCGCAGTGAGTCGGTCGAGGCCAACCGACCAGCCGTCGCCCCAGACTTGGAGGTTGACGTCAGCAACATCGTCATAGACCACGGTCAACCCCGTGAGCACATAGGAGATCGTGAATGTCCGTGACTCGTCCGAAGATGAGTGATGCCAGACCACACGTGCCGCGTTGGTCACACCTGCAACCCCGAACGTGCCCGGTGGCGATGAGCATCCCAGTTGCGTGCATCCTCCGGAGCTGTAGGTGGTCGACTCATCCCGAACCGAGACGTTCTCGACCGACTGTCCGGGGCCAAGCCTGATGTCGCGATACGCCCCGGTAAACGAGCCGTCGAAGACGAAGGTGATCTGCTCGGTGATCGAGAGAGATCCGTCGTCGTTCACCACCACCGTGACATCGGCATTTGACAGCCAAAACGATTTAGCGAAAGCCGAGCCGACCGGAACGAACAGAACGAATAGGACCAGGACGGTCCAAAGGGCTTTCGTCGCTCTAGAACTCGACTTGAGGGGCCTGTTCGACTTCCTCGCCACCCTCGAAGAACTCCCTTGGCTTGAAACCCGTCATCGAGGCGACGAAGTTTGTCGGGATCTGCTGCACACGGTTGTTGTATGAGAGGACCGTGTCGTTGTAGATCTGACGAGATACCGCGATCTTGTTTTCGGTCTCGGCGAGCTCGGCCTGCAACTGCTGAAAGTTCTCCGAAGCCCTCAACTCCGGGTAGTCCTCCGCCACCGCGAAAAGCTGCCGCAGCGCTTGAGTCAAGAAGTTCTCGGCCTGCGCTTGCTCCACCGGCCCACTGGCACCGGAGGCGGCCGCCCGAGCGCGAGTGACCTGTTCGAACGTCTCCTTCTCATGGGAGGCGTAACCCTTGACGGTCTCAACTAGGTTGGGGATCAGGTCATAACGGCGTTTCAGTTGGACTTCGACCTGCCCCCAGGCGTTGTCGACTCTGTTCCGACCGCCGACCAAGCCGTTGTAGGCCCCGACGAACCACAACACCAGGATGATCAAGACGATCCCGACGATTATCCAAGGCATCGAGCCAGTGTAGAGAGGGCCAATGCGGTCGCGCACCTCTAGTCTCTCGGCATGGATCCGTCGAGATTTGCCACAGCCATTTCATGCATCGACGGTCGGTTTATCGAACGCACGGTGACCCAGCTTCAAACGAGATTCGGAGCGAAGAACATCGACCTCATCACGACCGCGGGGGCCGTCAAACACCTTGCGGATTCGGTCGGAGCTGTAGGTGAGGGTCTGCTGGCCAATGTCGACATCTCAGTCGAGGCTCATGATTCGAGTCAGCTCGCTGTGGTCGCCCACGATGAGTGTGCGGGTAACCCTGTTTCGGTCAAAGACCAGAAGGACCACCTACGACAAGCAGCCGCTCTCCTGGAGACCAGATACCCGCATATGGCGATATTGACCCTCTTCCTCGACCCGAAGACAGGGTTCGAGCAAGTCCGCTGACCTGACCGTCCCACGGTTCCGGGCAGATCTAACTGCTACCGGTGCGCGCTCTTTCGCCCAGGCCCGCTGGGAGCGATTACAGCGATATCACCTGGTCGGGCATGTTGGTCGACAACGCGGCGTAGAGGTCAGGGAAACAACCAACCGTGGCGCCTTCGACCATGTCGAAAGGAGCGCAATCCGCAGCCTCGGTCCGCCCCTGCCCGGTAGCGGGGTCGCACCAGCGAGGCTCGCCTTCAGCGAGATTCCTTTCCAACGTGCACATATCACAGCCCATGATGAGCATCCCGGTCTCCGCGGCCACTTTGGCCAGACGTTCGCCGATCGGATCGCCCTTGCGGAGCGCCCAAACGTTGTCGTCGAAGAAGAACATCCCCACCACCTCGACACCGTGAGTGCCCGCCTCGAGTTGGGGAAGGATCATCTGCGCCACCTTGTAGCTGGCGGCTCGGGGCGTGTTGAAGACATATGCGACCTTCAAAGGGGTTCTCCTAAATGGCGGATCGGAGATCCTAGGTTGCGATTCGGATGACGGATTCCAGGAGTCGATCAACGTCGTCATCGGTGATATAGGCGACAACTCCGGCTCGGACTGCACCCCCCGAATCGGCTAGCCCGAAAGCGTCCATGAGTTCCACGGCGTAGTAGTCGCCATCCCATACCGCCACTCGGTCCTCTGCCATCGAGCGCCCTACCGCTGCCGGCGTTTGCCCTTCAACGAGAAAGGCCAAGGTGGGCACCCGATCGACAAGATCGTGTGGCCCGAGCACGGTGACTCTGGGAATCTCCAACAGCCCCTCGAGAAGACGGGCGAATACGGCCTCTTCCCTTCTTGCGAGTGAGGCTGGGTTCTGGTCCATCATGAATTCCGCGGCGGTAATCAGCCCAGCCAGGCTCTCGAATTGGGGTGTGCCCAATTCGAACTTTCCCGGGCCGGTGTCGGGAGCCGGTCGGACCTTGTAAGGAGTGAGTGACTCGAGAAGATCCGGTTCGACCCAGCTGATCCCGAGATGGGGCCCGTACCACTTGTAGGAGGAGGTCGAAAAGATGTCGCAACCGATGCTCGCGACGTCGACCGGCCGGTGCGGTGTCAGGTGGACACCATCCACCACGACTCTCGCTCCGACAGAATGAGCTGCGTCGGTGATGGCTGTGATGTCGGGCATGGTCCCGATGGCATTGGAGGCGCCGGTGATTGCGACCCAACGGGTCTTTGCCGTGAACTGATCCGCGACGGCATCGGTCTCCAGCCGACCAGTGGCGGTGTCGAATGGAACCATCCTGATAACAGCGCCGGAGTCCGCCGCAATCTGCTGCCAGGGAGCCACGTTGGAGTCGTGATCCAGTCGAGTGCAGACGATCTCATCTTCTGGCTGGAGATCACGGACGAGCGCGCGAGTCAGACCCATGATGTTGGAGGTGGTGCTCGGGCCGAACACGATGCCGCCGGGTTCAGCGCCCAGCATCCGGCCCATCGTCGATCTGGCATTGCCCACCAACTCATCGCATGCATCGGCCGCCGCAAAAGGCCCATGGGCGTTGGCATTGCTCCCACTTCGTTGCCACTCGACCATCGCTTCGATGGAGGCGTCGACCACCTGGGTCCCTGCAGGCCCATCGAATCGAGACCAACCGTCGTCCAATCCTGGGAACCGCGATCTCAAGTCGGTCACACCAAACTCCTACGGCTTGCGCGCGGCCCCGACATTGTCCACCGCATTGGCCCACCGGTCGGGGAGAACCAGACTTCCGCGTGACATCAACCGGAGGTAGATCGCCGAGGCAGTCCCTTCTACGGAGTCGGAAATCTCGCCCTCGCCAAAGACCCATGCATTGTCCAGATCGACCGCGTGAGCCTGGAGCGCCGGAAGGTCACCGAGATGCGGCATCCACATCTCCCCAAACTCGTCGAGGGCCATCCTCGAGACGTCCGTGTCGAGCGGGTGGGACTCACCAAAGGCGTCTTCGATATCCCAGCGGTGTATCGCAGTCTCCACTGCCATACGTTTCAACCAGAAGCCGACTGTGCCGTCGCTGGTCAACGTCCAAACCGGAGTCGATAAGTCGGCCTGACCCAACGCGTCCAACATGGCTGCCAGGTTGGCTTCGTACCAGGCGAAAGCATCGTCACCCTCAGAGAGACGCGGCGCACTGATCCGATCACGAGGCAAGGTCTCGCAGATCGCGGTGGTCCGACCATGGATCATCGCCGTGTGGGTGATCAGGTCGCGCGCGGTCCAGTCTGGATACTGGGGCACCGGGCGCTCCGGATCCGAAACGGCGAGCAACCAGAGCCGCCGGCCGTCAGATTCGATCTGAGCGAGAAGATCAGCCAAGAGCCTTCAACATCGCTTCGCCCATGTCGGATGGCGTCTCGGCGATGACGATGCCTGCCTCCTTCATCGCCTCGATCTTGGCGGCAGCGGTGCCTTTCCCTCCTGAAACGATCGCCCCGGCGTGGCCCATCCTCTTGCCCGGCGGCGCCGTGGTCCCTGCAATGAACCCGGCAACTGGCTTCGACATCTGAGAGGCTACGAACTCAGCGGCCTCCTCCTCAGCCGTCCCTCCGATCTCGCCGATCATGACAACACCCTCGGTCTCCTCATCCTCTTCAAAGAGGCTCAACACGTCGACGAAGCTCGTCCCGTTGACGGGGTCGCCCCCGATGCCCACCGCAGTGGTCTGACCCAACCCCAGCTGCGATACCTGGTGGACGGCCTCATACGTAAGTGTCCCCGAGCGGGATACCACGCCGATCTTCCCCCGTTGGTGTATGTATCCCGGCATGATTCCGATCTTGCACTCGCCAGGGGTGATGACCCCAGGGCAGTTCGGGCCGACCAGCCGAGTGGGTTTGTCGGCGAGGTACCGTTTGGCCTTGATCATGTCGGCGACGGGTATCCCCTCGGTGATGGCGACCACCAGCTCCAGCCCGGCGGAGGCGGCCTCCATGATGGCGTCCGCCGCGAAAGGAGGTGGAACATAGACCACCGAGGCGTTAGCCCCGGTAGCGGCGACGGCCTCAGACACACCCGCCCAGATCGGGAGGTCCACCGAGTAGTGGTCTGGTCGGCCCTGGACCCCGGAGTGATCCGTTTCACCTTCGAAGTGGAACTCGGAGCCGGCCCGAGACGGGTGGACTGCCCCGACCATCTGAGTCCCGTAGGCGATCGCCTTGTCTGTGTGAAACTGTCCGGTCTTGCCCAACCCCTGGACTAGGACCTTGGTGTTGGTGTCGACGAGGATGCTCATCGGGTCAGCTCCAGGATCTTCTCGGCGCCATCGCGAAGGCTGCGGGCGGAGACCACGTCCAGCCCGGACTCGTCGATGATCTGCTTGCCCTTCTCCACGTTTGTCCCCTCCAGTCGCACAACCAGAGGCACTTCGAGCCCCACGTTCTTGACCGCCTGAACAATGCCGCCTGCGATGACGTCACAACGCATGATCCCGCCAAAGATGTTGACGAAGATCCCCTTCACATTGGGGTCGCGGGTGATGATCTGAAAGGCTTGGGTCACTTGCTCTTCGGTTGCCCCACCTCCCACATCGAGGAAATTCGCCGGCTCTCCGCCCACGTGCTTGATGGTGTCCATGGTGGCCATGGCGAGGCCGGCACCATTGACCAAACAGCCAACGGTGCCGTCCAGTTTGATGTAGTTGAGCCCGGCATCCTTGGCGGCAAGCTCGGCAGGATCCTCTTCGGTTTCGTCCCGCATCTCGGCGATCTGAGGATGTCTGAAGAGTGCGTTGTCGTCGAACGCCATCTTCCCGTCCAGCGCCATCACTCTCCCGTCACCGGTGACGACGAGCGGATTGATCTCAACCAGATCTGTATCCAACTCACTGGCGGCAACGCTCAGCGTTTTGACGAATACAACGAAGTTCTTGGCTGCATCGCCGGTCAATTGCAGCCCTCGGGCAAGTGCGTTGGCCTGAAAATCGGCGAGTCCAATCGCGGGATCGACCTCCTCCCGGAGAATCTTCTCCGGAGTTTCCTCGGCGACCTTCTCGATCTCCATCCCGCCTTCGGTTGACGCCATGACGACGTTGCGGCTCGAGGCTCGGTCGAGGAGGACTGCCAGATAGAGCTCCCGGTCGATGTCGATGCCCTGCTCGATGTAGAGCCGATTTACTTTCTTGCCTTCAGGACCGGTCTGTATCGTGACCAGGGTCGAGCCCAGCATTTGCTCGGCCAGGTCTCGGACTCGGGCCTCCGCAGCCTCGACCCCGCCGTCTATACCGTCGGTGACGACGTTCACACCCCTGACATCGGGGTGCTCCTGGAATGTGCCCTTTCCTCGGCCTCCTGCATGTATCTGTGACTTGACGACCACAACCGCGTTTCCCGACGTTTCGACAAGGCGGCCGACGGCGGCGACCGCCTCGTCCACCGACATCGCCATCTCCCCCAAGGGGACCGGGATCCCGCGTTGGGCCATCAGCTGCTTGGCCTGATACTCGTGGATCTTCAACTGATTCCTTCCTTGTTCACTTTTGATGTCACATTGACATCCACCCAGGAGGCGATCTCATCTAGAGGCGCACCCGGTGTGAAGATTTGAGCCAGGCCGGCCTCTTGCAAGCCGGGAATGTCGACCGCCGGGATCACTCCACCTCCGAACACCAGGATGTCATCGCTGTCGCGGGCCGCGAGCTCCTCGACCACCTTGGGAAAGAGGGTGTTGTGGGCCCCCGACAGAGACGAGAGCCCGATGGCATCGACGTCTTCCTGGACCGCGGTCTCTGCGATTTGGGACGGGGTCTGGTGAAGCCCGGAGTAGATGACCTCAAAGCCGGCATCGCGCAATGCCCGGGCGATGACCTTGGCGCCACGGTCGTGCCCGTCCAGCCCTGGCTTGGCGATGAGGATTCTCCGTGGCATTTCCGGCGGATGAGAGTAGTGGCCCGTCAATGCAGGTACCCACGCCGAGCCCCGGCTGTCGTCCCATGCGTCTCCATCCAACCCGGCCGACCAGCGTCTGTTTGGCTGAAGTGCACTCGATAACGGTCGGGGAACGAGGTTTTTCCCCGGCGACGCGTCCCGGCGAGCCAGGACGGAGGCAAGCAGCCAAAGTCGGCCGGCAATTGAATTGTATGGCACTATGTATGGCGTGAAAAGGACAACCATCTACTTGCCCGACGACATGAAACGGGCCGTCGAGCTCGAAGCCGCCCGCCGGGGTGTGACCGAGGCCGGTGTGATCCGCGATGCGATCGAGGCTCACCTGGCTACAAAGCCTGCCAGGAGGCGAATCGAACCGGTGTTCCCAGAGGGTCTCGGGGAAGAGGTGGGCACCCGAGTAGACGAGCTGCTCACTGGGATGGGTGATCACAGTTTCGGAACATCGTGATACTCGACACCGGTGCGGTCATCAACGGCTTCACGGCGGATTCCCACTACCACGAGGAATGCCTGGAAGCACTTGACTCCGCGGAGATCCGAGTGTTGTCGCCGGTGTCGCTCTGTGAAATCGACTACGTCATGACATCCAGGTTCGGTGTGCGTGCAGCCGCCAAGCTGCTAACGCGCCTGGCCGAGCCGGATTTCGAAGTCGCCCCCTTTGGCGCCGCAGACCTGGACGCCGCAGTCGACGTTATCCGCCAATACGAGGATCTCAACGTCGGCCTCACTGATGCCTCACTCGTCGTGCTCGCCAAGCGATACAAGACCGACGAGATCCTCACCCTCGACCAACGACATTTCCGAGCCATGCGCTCGTTGTCAGGACGGCCGTTCAAGCTCCTCCCCTTCGACGCTGATTGAGGCAGCCCCCGGTTTCCTCCCCACTCCTTTCGTTTTGTGGGTCAGGTTGGACATCCCCTATGCGTTAGCCAAATGCCAGGCCGCCCAGTCCTCGAGGTTGTCGAGGATGAGCTGAGCACATGCAGCGTCCCTTGTGAGGTTGTCGGCCGAACCACAGTTGCTCGCGAACTGGGCGCTCAAACCAGCGGTCTGTGCGTAACTCTCAAAGCTGGCAAACACTTCCTGGTCCGTCGCATAGCTGTCGGCGGATGCAACGAAGAAGAAGTACGGACGTTCATCAGAGACGCTAAATGTCATCTTTGTTGCGGCTGTCAGATCATCGGTGTCCTTACCGATCGCTTCGGTCATGACATTTCCGTACGTGACATCACAGGTCACATTGATCCGGCCATCTGTGGAGGGGTCGCCCACACGAAGGCAGTTGTATACACCGGGTACCGCTTGGAGGAGCTGTTCAAACTCGATCGTCGAATCAGGACAGCGGGTGATTCGGTATGTGTGCCCAAAATCCGGATTGAAGGCGAGCTGCGCCACGTCGCAACCTGACTGGTAATAGGCGGTCATCGCCGTTCTCAATCCGCTCAATGGATCCGAATCACGCCACTTGCTAGCAAACCAATCGAGGTTCTCCTGCTCGATCTCAGCGCATCGGGCCGACCGCGGTGGCCCAATACAGTCCATATACTCAAGGTCGTCGTTCTCCGTGGCCAGGAACAAGGCCAAGGCAAAATGCCCACCCGTGTATTGCGGATAGTCGGATTGACGATGTACACCGACGATCATTCCGTCCTCTACCGTTGCTCTAAATCCGTCATTCGACTCGATTCCCTCGCCCAACGCCGCTCCAAGCTCGGTCCCATGCCCCAAAACGCATTCCACCAACACCTCACCGGAGCAGTCGACCGTGAGCTCGTCTCCGGCGAGGGCGAGATATTCCAATTCGGCCATAACGTCGGCCTCGCTGAGCTCACCCATCCAATGACTCGAGTTGAACCCCCAAGTTTCATTGAAAGGCTGGGCGAAGTACTCCTCAACGGAGGCCACGTCGCCGCTGAACCATGCGGTCAGGCCCGCCTCCACGACCTCGGCATCGGTGAGAGCCGCGGTTGCCGGCGTTGTTGTGCCAGGCACTTCTGTTACTGGCGGCGGGGCGTCAGCGACCTCGGGCTCCGGTGATCTGGTCGCCAGGACGATCCCGATTCCGGCCACGACCACAACCGCGGCGGCTATTGCCCAGGCGATCGCCGGGGGCCTTCTCCTTTGAGGGGGCTTGGCCTCGATAGGCGTATCTTGCTTAGTGCTCATCTCGTCACTCCCATGTTCAGGGGCTTCGAGGTGCTCGGCGTCGTACAAACCCACCAACTCCAGCTCGTCGAGGCTAGGCACGGGGTTCGTTGTGGCGAGGATCGCCATCACACGGTCTTCGGTGATCACGCTGCACCTCCTTTCTGAACAGCGGGGGTTGAGATCTGTCGTTCTTCAAGACGGTTGTATTCGCGGGTCAGTCGCTTGCGCGCCTCACTGAGACGCTGTCGAGCAGCGTCGGCGCTGATCCCGAGCACCGTGCCCATTTCTGACCCGGAAAGCTCCTCCCAGACGGCAAGTCTCAGAATCTCCTGGTCGCGGTCTTTCAGGCGGGACAGTGCTCTGATCATCTGCTCTGTTTCCAGGGCATGCACGAACTGAGTCTCGGGTAGGGCAACCGGCTCGACTCCAAGCCCTGTCAGCTTGGCCTCCAACTTCTTTCGCCGCGAGGAGCTGCGCCATTGGCGGCCTAGCACGCGGTAGGCGACGGCATAGAGCCACGGGAGCGCCTCTTCGTCGGGTGGGAGCGCATCGATCTTTCGCCAAGCCGTCATGAAGGTATCCGCAACGGCATCGTCGACGAGGTGGGGCTCGGTGCGGCGGAGACAATATGCGTAAACGTGCCGGCTGTAGGTCCGGTAGAGGGTGGCAAACCTTGTCTCAGTGTCGGTCAAGCGGGCTACCTCGGTGGTGAAATCGCCGATTTGACCCTATTACGCCCGCGTACTCCCGATTGTGAGAGAAAAACATCTCACAATGCCAAGTAGGCGGGCATAGAGGAACCAAGCAACGGGGGTTGCGAGAATGAGGACGGGTACGGCCGGCCCGCCCTCACCCCTCAGGCCTCGTTGAGTGCGTACCAGTCGACAAAGGCGTCCAGATGCTCCATCTGCAGCGCCGGACAGCTCTGTGAATTGGAACCCCATTCCTTGCAAGAGCTCTCCCCGGATAGGCCCGCCTCCCGCTCGTATCGCAGCCAAGCGGCGTTGACGGGATTGTTTCCGGGGTAAGAATCGGGGAATCCCCGGAGGAGCCCTTCCCGGATCACTTCGAACGGGATTGTCACGACTATCGGAGGCTCGCCAACAGCGTCGAACAGCATGTTGGAATAGCTGACCGTACACTCATAGAACCGGGGCCGATCGGTCAGGGCGCACTCCGAAACACTCACGTCGGCGCCGATCGCCGCCTGATAAAGAATCTCGGACACGTTGGTCCCGTCCCCTTCGCGTGGATTGGAGCCGAAATGAGAAATGGCCTCTTCGAAATCGCCACTTTCGAAAAACGTGTCCAGATGAAGCTCGATAAATGCCACGTCGGCATCGAAATTCGGGTCCGTCGGCGCCACAGTAGTCGTGGACTCCGCCATCGACGTCTCTGGGACCTCGTCGGAGGCATCCACTCCGCCGCCACATGAGGCCACGACCAGCGCGATGCCGAATGCAGCCAATGAAAGAACAAAACGTCGCGTTCGAGCAGGATTTGAAGGAAAGTGAGTCATGTCGCTCCTCGTTCAGTTCTGGTAGGTCTCGGCGTACCAGACAGCGAATTCGTCGAGATGGGAGAGCTGGAACTCTGCGCACCCGGAAGGCGATCCCCACGGAAGGCAGGTGCTCTCGCTCGACAAGCCCGACTCCGACTCGAAGCGGAACCAACGGTCGCGGATCGGATTGGCGACCGGAAGCGGTTGGGCGAACTGTTGGAAATATCCGTCTCTGAGCACCCTGAATTGCATCTCGAGGACATGTGCCTCCTCGCCCACGGCCTCAAACAGATCGTTCGAATAGGCGACTCTGCAGTCGTAAACACGATCCTCGGCGACCGCTGTGCAATCCAGAATCTCCACCGTTCCCCCGATCTCACCCTGATACTTGATCTCGGGGATGTAGAGGGCCTGGCTGCCTTGCACGCCCGGCGGGAATGCACCACTCATGACCTCCATGGAGGTCTCCCAATCTCCCCCGTAGTGGGAGTCCAAGGTTGACTGGATAAAGCCGAGGTCGGTGTCCATCTGCGTTTGCTCAGCCGAGGGGACAACGGGACTATTCGCTACATCTTCGGTGGGCTCGTCACCGGACAGGACCACAAACAGGGCTCCTATCGCCAAGACTGCTGCAAAGACGGCTGCGGCCCATCCGAAATTTCTCCCTGTGGAAGGGGGCGGTTTTTCTGCCGAACGTTCGTGTGTCTTCGTCATGCTGATTCCCTTCGGTTGTTTGGACACAACGACCAGGGGGTCCGCGGCCAGATCGGCCTCGATTCGCTCGATCATCTCCTCAGCACCGACACGGGTACCTCGCTCGGCCAGCATCGCAAGTTTGCGGTTTATGTCAGCCACCGGCCACCTCCAGATTCGCCCTGGCCGCCTTCCTCGCCCGGTTGGCGAGAGTGCGAGCAGCCGCCGGCGTCATTCCCATCTGATCTGCCGCCTCGGCATAAGGCACACCCTCCACCTCGACGAGGTAGAGGATGGCCCTTTGCTTTGGAGGTAGATCGAGGATCGCCTCCACGTCGGCGGGATATGCGGGCAACCAGCCGTCTTCCGTTCCGAGACGAGCCAGTGCCTTGCTCCTTCTCGCCAAACTCCGCCGTCGATTGGATGCCAGATTCACGATGGTGCGACGTAGGTACGCCAGAGGGTTGTCCAGCTCAGCGATGTTTCGCTTGCGCATCACTCTCACCAGGGCCTCCTGGACCAGATCATCGGGCTCGACGTCGACAGAGCCGGCGACTCCGGCGATCTTTCGCAGATCCGGATAGAGACGGGCGATCAGCTCCCGCTCTTCGTCTTCTACTTTTGATCGCTTCGCCAACAGAGGTGCTCCCCGTGTCGTACGTCTACTAGACACCGCAGAGGGCCGGTTTGTGACAAGAAACTACGCCGGCGGCCTACTCTTGGACGATGAGCTCCAACCTCCACGGTCTGGCCCAAGCCGGTGTCTCAGTCTGGTCGGACCAAATCTCGCGGGCCATGCTCGATTCAGGCGAGTTGAGCCGTTTGATGGCCGACGACGCGGTGACGGGAGTCACATCCAACCCGACGATCTTTGCCGGGGCAATCGTTGGCTCCAGCGACTACGACGACCAACTTGCCGACCTGCGCTCGGCGGGAGTCCCCACCGAGGAGATCGTCAAAGGGCTCATGGCCGAAGACATTCGTCGGGCCTGCGATGCCCTGAGCCCGGTCCACGCCAAGACCGAAGGCAGGGACGGCTACGTCTCGGTGGAGGTCTCCCCAACTCTTGCCTTCGACACCGAGGCGACGGTCGCCGAGGCGAGAGATTGGATCAAACAGATCGATCGCCCCAACCTTCTGGTGAAGGTGCCGGCGACACCGGCTGGCATCCCGGCCATCGAAACACTGATCGCTGAGGGAATCTCGGTGAACGTCACACTCATCTTCTCCCTGGCCCGTTATCGCCAGGTCATCAATGCGTATATCAGCGGTCTGCGTGCATTTCGAGAGCTGGGTGGCGACCTTCGCCGCGTGGCGTCAGTCGCTTCATTCTTTGTTTCTCGTTTTGACACCGAGGTCGATCGGAGATTGGCGGCTCTGGGAACGGAACAGGCGACCCAGCTCTCGGGGACCACGGCGGTAGCCAACGCCAGGGTGGCCTACGGGCTCTACCTGGATCACTTTGGAGAGTCTTTTTCGAATCTGAAAGAAGCCGGGGCGCGACCCCAGTATCCCCTGTGGGCATCGACTTCCACCAAGAACCCCGACTACGACGACCTGTTGTATGTAACGGGGCTGGTAGCCCCCGACACCGTGAACACCATGCCGTTGGACACCATCGCTGCTTACCAGGATCACGGAGAGTCGAACCCACAACCGTTCGGGCCAGCGGACATGATCGAGGCCGAGGCGACACTCGACACGTTGTCCAAAGCAGGGGTCGACTACAACGACGTCGTCGAGACACTGGAAAGAGAAGGCGTCGATAAGTTCATCGCCAGCTGGCAGCAGCTGCTCGACGATGTCGCGACCGTGAGAGGCAGTTAATCTCACCTGTCCATGACTGAGGAGACGCGGACCGACAACGTCGACGAAGGCACCTCGAGTTTGTTCGGCTCGTCCGATCGAATCGAACTGGTGGCGACGATCATCATGTCGCTCGCCGCCATCTTCACGGCTTGGGCGGCCTTTCAGAGCGCCAAGTGGAGCGGCGAGCAGGCCACGTCCTTCAGCCGGGCCGGGGCAGCACGAACCGAGTCGACCAGGTGGGACACGCTCGCCGGACAGCAAACCGGCATCGACGTCGCCCTATTCACGAGCTGGTTGGATGCCTTCAACAGCGACGTCAACGATGGCCTGATTGAGCGGACGCCTGGTCAGGTGTATCAGCCAACTCCGGACACTCTCTCCGGGTTCTTGTTCGAGAGATTCCGGGATGAATTCCGGCCCGCGATGCAGGCATGGCTGGAAGCCTTCGCCGACGACGCAGCGAACGCGCCGTCATCTCCTTTTGCGATGGAGGAATACGTCGTGGCAGCGGCAATCACCGCGGACGAATTGCAAGCCGAGGCTGATCAGCATGCGGCGGATGCAGGGCAGGCCAATCAGAACTCAGATGACTATGTGCTGACGGTCGTGGCCTTTGCGCTTGTGCTCTTCTTCGGAGGTGTGAGTTCGAAACTGTCCGAGCAGCGGAACCGCTACATCGCCATTGGTGCGGCGGTGGTGCTCTTCTTGGGTGCCACCTGGATTGTGTTCAGCCTCCCCAAGATCCTCCCCTTCTAGCAATCCTTAGGAGGAGGGAGTCAGATTTGGGACGAATCGCGTCCGGAATGATCCGGGCGGCTCTCCTCAGGCCTTCTCCAACGGCGCCCACGCCAGCAACAGGCGCTTCTTGCCCTGAGTGTCGAACATGACTTCGGCTTCGGCGCGGTCCCCGGAACCGACGATCTCCCTCACCGTTCCCAGGCCCCACTTGTCGTGGCGGATCCGGTCACCGGGACCAATCGCCGCGGGGTCCACTCGAACTCTCGGACCCGAATACGCCGCGCGTTCGGTTGCCGACGCCCTTTTCCTTTTCGGCGCCAGCGTGGTCAAGGCGTCGGGCACCTCGGCGAGAAACCGCGACGGCGGGTTGTAGTTGGAGCCGCCGAACAGCATCCGGCTCGCTGCGTTGCTCAGATAGAGACGGTCCTGGGCGCGGGTGATGCCGACATAGGCAAGACGTCGCTCCTCCTCCAACTCCTCGGGATCTCCCAGCGACCTCATGTGAGGGAACACGCCGTCCTCCATCCCCACGATGAACACCACGGGGAACTCGAGCCCTTTGGCGGTGTGCAGCGTCATGAGCGTCACGGCACCGGCTCCTTCGTCCCACTCATCGATGTCGGCGACCAGAGCGGTCGACTCGAGAAAGACCTCGAGCCGACGCAGATTGTCCATGGCGTCGAATTCTTCGTCTCCGATGATGGCGCCCTCACTCGAAGCCTCGAACTCTGCGGCCACGCCCACAAGCTCTCTCAAGTTCTCCACCCGACCCATGGCTTCGATCGTCTTCTCGGCCTCGTAGTTGGACACCATCCCCGTGTCTTCACTTGCCGACCTGACGGCTGACTCGACACCGTCTTCCATGGCAAGACCTCGAAGATGGTCCACCACCGCCAGAAAGCCGCGGATCGCCTTGACCGCCCTGTCGTTCAGTTGTGGGATCTCTTCACACCGCTGGAGCCCTTCGAAGAACGTCACCCCCTTAGCCTGACTGAAACGGTCCACATGGGCCAGGGTCGTCGTCCCGATTCCGCGCTTGGGCTCATTGATGATGCGTTTCACCGATATCTCGTCTGAAACATTGACAATGGTCCGGAGGTAGGCAACCGCGTCCTTGATTTCTTTGCGGTCGTAGAACTTCACCGAGCCCACGACGGTGTAAGGGATGCCTCGCCGGACGAAAACGTCTTCGACGACGCGTGACATTGCGTTGGTTCTATAGAACACCGCAACGTCGTTCAGATCGAACCCCCGCGAGCGCAACGCCTCGACCTCGTCCACGACAAAACCTGCCTCGTCATGCTCATCCTCGGCCTCGAACCTGACGATCGGCTCCCCCAACCCACGGTCTGACCACAGGTTCTTCGGTGTCCGCTTGGTGTTATTGGCGATAACCGAGTTGGCCGCCTCCAGGATCTTCTCGGTGGACCGGTAGTTCTGATCGAGAACGATCACGCGAGCATCGGGATAGTCACTTTCGAAATCGGTGATGTTCCTCACGTCGGCGCCGCGGAACTTGTAGATCGACTGGTCGGAGTCTCCGACTACGCACAGGTTGCGATGCGATGCGGTCAGCTGGCTGACCATCATGTACTGCGCCCGATTGGTGTCCTGGTACTCGTCGACGAGCACATACCGAAAGCGGCTCTGATAGTGCTCGAGCACATTGGGGAACGCGGCAAAGAGCTCGACTGTGACCATCAGCAAATCGTCGAAATCCATTGCTGAGGCCGCAACCAAACGCTGTTGGTAGAGGCGATATATGTCTGCGACCTGCTCGTGGAAGAAGCCGTCACCGGACTGGGCAAAAGACTCGAAGTCCACGAGCTCGTTCTTGGCATTGGAGATTGTTGCCTTCATCGCCTTGGGCGGGAATCGCTTCGTGTCCAGGTCCAGGTCTTTCACCACCAGATTCAGAAGTCGAACCGAGTCGGCATCGTCGTAGATGGAGAACCCGGACCGGTAGCCGAGCCTGGTTGCCTCCCGACGCAGGATGCGAACACAGGCCGAATGGAAAGTGGAAACCCACATGGAGCGGACAGCGCCCCCCACGAGTTGACCGACCCGCTCTCGCATCTCGTTGGCGGCCTTGTTGGTGAACGTGATGGCGAGAACGGAATCGGGCGAGACACGCAGATCGCGAATGAGATGCGCAATGCGATAGGTGAGGACACGAGTCTTCCCCGAGCCGGCGCCAGCCACTACCAACACCGGCCCCTCGGTGGCAGCCACCGCCTCCCGCTGTGTTGGGTTCAAGTCTGCAAAAAGAGGAGACTCGGCGGGCACGTCATCGAGAAACCATTCCGCCTGCATCGTCGGCGATGGTACCGGCGCTCTGGGACGAAACCGTCGTTCGGGCCTCACCCCCTCCGACGCCCTCTGCGCCACCTCCCCTCATCGGCCCTAAAGGGCCTCACCCCCTCCGACGCCTACGGCGCCACCTCCCCTCATCGGCCCTAAAGGGCCTCACCCCCTCCGACGCCTACGGCGCCACCTCCCCTCATCGGCCCTAAAGGGCCTCACCCCCTCCGACGCCTACGGCGCCACCTCCCCCAACGGTCGCTGCGCTCCCTGGGGGAGGAAACAGGTCGCTGCGCTCCCTGGGGGAGGAAACAGGTCGCTGCGCTCCCTGGGGGAGGAAATGGTCGGCTCCGCTCCCTGGGGGAGGAAATGGTCGGCTCCGCTCACTGGGGGAGGAAACAGGTCGCTCATGTCTCCCTCCAGCGAACGAAGTGAGCGTTGGGGGGAGTACGGCGAAGCCGGGAGGTGGGCCGGCCGCAGGCCGGAAAGGCCCCTGGGGAGGGCTAGCTCGCCTGGACCGTGTTTCGTTCCTCGGCGGGGGCCATGGACGGAGGCAGAGGCATGATCACGTCCTCATCACCGGGACCCACCGAGCGACGCCTCAATGGCAGCTGGTAGCAAAACCGGGCGCCCGTTGGGAAACGGCGCTCATACCAGACTTCCCCACCCATGGCGCGAGCAAGGCGGCGGGCGATGGGGAGGCCCAGACCGATGCCGGAGGACTCACGGGCGTCGCCTTTGGAGACCTGCTCGAAGTTCTCGAACACCTTCTGCACCGCAGGATCAGGAACACCCGGCCCGTTGTCGGAGATGACAACCAGATACTGATCCCCGATGACGAAGCCTTCCACCAGGATTTGGTCGCCGCCATATTTGCGAGCATTGTCCATGAGGTTCCGGATGATCTGCTGGACTCGGCGCCGATCCGCGTTCACCCTGACGCCGTCTGGGAGAGAGACCAACGAGGTTTTGCGGCCCCCGTTGGGGAACACCATCTCCGCCACTTCCTCAATCAAGTCCCCGAGGTCGAACAACTCGTTCTTGAAACGCATCCGATCTGCTTCCAACCGAGGAATGACGAGGACATCCTCCACCAGGTCGCCGAGGTAGATGGACTGACGGTTGATGATCCACAGGAACTCGTCGACCTCGGCCTGTGGCAAGTCGTTCCAGGATTGAACGAGTGTCTCGCTGAACCCTGCGATGCTGGTCAGCGGGGTCCGCAGCTCGTGGCTGACCATCGCCACGAAGTCGTTCTTGATTCTGTGCGCCTCTTCGGAGAGCCGACGCGCCTCACGTTCGTTCTCTCGTCCCTGCCTGGTCACGGCGTAGGCCCAAACCACCCCACCCACGCCTATGAGAGGCATGAGGATCAGAAGGAACAGCGGTAGGGCCGACGCGTCAAACATCTCGAGTATTCATCGGAGAATCAAGCCCGAAACTCAAGCTCCGACCCGGTGCTGCGCCAAGCGTCATGCGCTTCCCTCACCGGCTGATTGACCTGAGATCAGGGCGCGCAACGTCTCGATCAACACACCCTGACGCAGGTCGAATTTGTCGAGGTAGGAGTCGACGCCGGCATCCCATGCCGCCTCCTTTTCCTCGGCCGTGGCCACACCGGACACCATCAGGATGGGAAGACTCACATCGGACTCTCTGAGCGCCCGAACCAGATCGACACCGTTGGACCGGGGCATCGAGTAATCAACGACCATGGCAGCGAAGTCGTCTTGCTCGACTGCTTGTATCGCTTCGCGGGCACTCCCGGCAACCGTCACCAGGAACCCGGCTCCGTTGAGTGTCGCCGCCAGGAGCTGACGAACTCCCACCGAATCATCGACGACCAGAATCCTCGCCCGTTGCGACTCATCAGCAGCCTCGCCTCGGCCGAGCACACCCAGGAAATTGGGATCGAGGACGACCAGAACCTGGCCCCCACCCAGCAAAGCCGCACCGATCACCTGGCCAGAGCCTTCGATGATCGGACCCAGGTTCTTCACTGCGACCCGCCTCCGATCGATGATCTCGGTGACTGTGAGCGCCACTAGGCCGGCGTGAGTGGCCACAACGATCAGCTCGGACTCGTCCGGCGCTTCGGCAATACCCAAAGCCTGAGACAACGAGACACACGGGACTGCGCTCGACTCGTATTTCAGGACCCGGCCACCGTTGGCAGAGCGCAACTCGGCCTGGATCAGTGGCATGGCCGCCACCACGAATGCCTCGGGGATGGCCCAGAACTGATCGCCAGTGGCCACAACCACCACACTTTGGAGGACCATCGACAACGGGAGTGTCATGATCACGGTCGTGCCGTCTCCCCGCCTGCTTTCGACCTGGATGACACCGTTCACCTGCTCCACTGCTGTACGTGCCGCGGTCAGGCCTTCTCCGGTGCCGGAGAACTCGCTGAGGGTCGCTGCAGTTGTGAAATTCTCTTCAAGCAGCACCGGGACCAGATCCGTTCGGACATAACGCAGGCCCCGGGCGTCCGCCACCTCGGCTACCCGATCCCAGTCGACCCCGACACCGTCATCGCTGACCGATATCTCCAACTGGCCATCCACCACACGTGAGGCGACCTTCACGGTCCCCGTCGGGGGTTTACCGGCCTTGACCCTCTCTTCGAGTGGTTCGATTCCGTGGTCGACTGCGTTGACGATGAGGTGACGCAGCGGCTCGCGTATCAAGTCGACGATCTGGCGATCGATGTCAACTTCTTCGCCCGCAAGCTCGAATCGAACGTCTTTGTTCAGTCGACGGCCGAGATAGCGGACAAACTGGTGATAGGTGGCCGTTACCTCGGTGAGTGGCACGTTGGCCAGGGCGACAGCCTGGTCTTGGATCTCGGCAATCGAATCACTCAATCTCTCCAGCTGGCGTCGCCACGTGTTCCGCATCAATCGCTCGTCCGAGCCTTCGATGGTGACGAGGGCCAGGTCTGCGAGTGCCTCGGCGTCGAGCGACGCTTCGACAATGCGGTTGATCAACTGATAGAGATCACCGGTGTCCACCCGCGTGGCAACCCCTAGCAGCGACTCTGAGACCGAAGACAACAGCCCGCCCAGAGTCCCTTGGTCCGGAGGCCGCAGCGGGATCACCTCGGCAACTGAAGACGCTGTGGCGATGCCCTCGGCCAGCTTCTCACCCGCCTGGACGACCTCGCCGTAGTCGGTCTCGTCGTACGCCTGCACCAGCCTTCCCGCTGAAGTCTCCATGGCGACCATCACTTCCGGCGAAGGCGTGGAGCCCTCCCCAACCTGGCGCCAGATCTGCTCGAGACGTCCCATCACCTCCCTGATGGTGTCGAGGCCGAGCAGCCCCGCGGACCCCTTGAGCGTGTGCGCATCTCTGATCAGGTCGGGTATACGCGCCGAAGCCAGCGTGCGATCGCGGAGGCTGCGGGCGCCTGCTACGAGCGAGGCCGTTCGCTCCTCCAACTCCTGGCGGAAGATTCGTATCAGTTCTGGGCTATTCGGGTCCAAAAGGCGTTCCTGGCGTGCCACCTGCTTATCGGCATCACAGAGCCCGCTCTGAACGTGTGAACCCCTGGATCACTCCCACTCGATGGTGGCCGGGGGCTTGGACGAAATGTCGTAGGCAACCCGGTTCACTCCCGGCACCTCGTTGATGATCCTGCTGGAGATCCGCTCCAACACCTCGTACGGCAGTCGCGCCCAATCCGCGGTCATCGCGTCTTCGGACGTGACTGCTCTCACCACAATCGGGTACGCGTAGGTACGACCATCTCCCTGCACTCCCACGGTCTTCACCACGGGCAGAACGGCGAATGCCTGCCAGATGTCCTTGTAGAGACCGGCGCGTCTGATCTCTTCCAGCACGACCTTGTCGGCGGCGCGCAGCAGCTCCAGCCTCTCCAAGGTCACTTCTCCGATGATCCGTACCGCGAGGCCCGGACCGGGGAACGGCTGGCGCCAGACAATGTCCTCTGGAAGTCCCAGCTCCTCTCCTACCGACCTCACTTCGTCTTTGAACAAGTCACGAAGCGGTTCAATGAGTTCAAAGGCCATGTCCTCGGGCAGTCCGCCCACGTTGTGATGAGTCTTGATCGTCGCGGCAGATTCGGTGCCCGACTCGATGACGTCTGGATACAACGTCCCTTGCACCAGGAACCGGGCCTCGGCGCCGGCTGCGGCGGTCTCCTCGAAGACCCTGATGAACGTCTCGCCAATCACCTTCCGCTTTTGCTCCGGGTCGGTGACGCCCGCCAGGGCCTCCATGAAACGGTCCTGGGCCTTTACATGAATCAGATCGACGTCGAAATGGTCGCGGAACGTGGCCTCCACCTGCGCCGCCTCGTCGGCCCTCAGGAGCCCGTGATCGACGAATATGCAGGTCAGCTGATCTCCGACGGCTTGAGAGACGATCGCAGCGGCCACTGCGGAGTCGACCCCGCCTGACAGGCCGCAAATGACCTTGCCTCCCCGTACCTGGGCTCGGACTGCTGCCACTTGAGAATCGATGATCGAATGCGACGTCCACGTTGGCGCTGCGCCGCACACGTCATACAGGAAACGCTTGAGAATCTCGAACCCCTGCGGAGTGTGGGCAACCTCAGGATGGAACTGCACTCCATAGAGAGCGTTCTCACTGTCTTCCATCGCTGCAACCGCAGCTCCCGCCGTAGTGGCGACGGCGACGAAGCCGTCAGGCACCTCGACGACCTGGTCCTGATGCGACATCCACACCAACTGCTCTTTGGGCAGATCCCTGAGCAATACCGATTCCCGCAAGACGGTCATGGCAGTGTTGCCGTATTCGGCATCGCCGGTCCCGGCCACTTCGCCGCCTTTGAGATCTGCCAGCAATTGGTGCCCGTAGCAGATCCCGAGAACCGGTACCCCCAGCTCGAGAACGGCAGGGTCGAGGCGGTAAGCATCCGTTGAGTACACCGAAGCCGGGCCCCCAGACAGAATCACTCCGAGCGGCTTTTGGCTTCGTATCTCCGCCGCCGAGATGTCCCGAGGAACGATCTCGCTGCGAACATGGGCCTCCCGAACCCGCCTGGCAATCAACTGCGCATACTGGGCGCCGAAATCGACGACGAGGACCGTAGGCTCTGAGCC
Source organism: Acidimicrobiia bacterium (assembly GCA_965216725.1). Classification (GTDB taxonomy): domain Bacteria; phylum Actinomycetota; class Acidimicrobiia; order Spongiisociales; family ZC4RG35; genus JACZUI01. The sequence continues at coordinate 201,509 of CBDCGI010000005.1, forward strand.
GGGCACTGCTTCAGCTCTCATCCGTCCCGAGTTCCGCCTCAACTATCGGTCGTTCCGCGCCTGTAGGGACGACGCACAGCTGAGTCATCCCATCCCAACGCCCTGGCTCCGCTGCAATGTCTTGCCTTCGGTCTGTAGCGACGGCGCAATCATCACCTCGGCCTTCTGGAACTCCTTGACATCGGAATAGCCGGTGGTCGCCATCGAGACTCTGAGCGCCCCGAAGAGATTGAGCTTGCCATCGTTCTCGTGAGCGGGGCCGACGAGGATCTCCTCCAACGTCCCTCTCCTCCCCACCTCGACACGTGCGCCGCGCGGAAGCGTCGGATGAAACGTGGCCATGCCCCAGTGGTAGCCGCCTCCAGGAGCTTCGGCGGCAGACGCCAGGGGCGAGCCGATCATCACCGAATCTGCGCCACATGCGATCGCCTTGGCGACGTCGCCACCTGTCCGCATACCACCGTCGGCGATGACGTGGACATACCTGCCGGTCTCGTCCAGATATCGAATCCGGGCACCGGCTGCATCGGCGATCGCCGTGGCCTGGGGCACCCCCACACCCAGCACACCCCTCGTCGTGCAAGCCGCTCCCGGCCCGACGCCAACCAGCACTCCGACGGCACCGGTTCGCATCAGATGCAGGGCAGTCGAGTAGCTGGCACATCCGCCCACGATCACAGGAACTTCGCAATCGGCGATGTACTCCTTGAGGTTCAGCGGCTCGTCGCGGCTCGAGACGTGCTCGGCGGAGACCACCGTTCCCTGTATCACGAGGATGTCGAGCCCGCCTTTCATGGCATTCGGCGCCCAGGAGGCGACCTTCTGAGGGGTCAGCGACCCGGCTGTCACTACCCCAGCCGATTTGATTTCACCGACCCGCTGCCCGATGAGGTCGGGGTCGACCGGCTGGAGATAGATCTCCTGCATACGCAGTGTCGCCTTCTCCTTGGGCAGCTCGGCGATCTCCTCGAAGTAGGGAATGGGATCCTCATAGCGGGTCCAGAGACCTTCGAGGTTGAGGACTCCGACGCCACCCAGACGCCCGATCCTGATCGCAGTCTCGGGGCTGATGGCGGAATCCATGGCCGAGCCCATCATGGGGAGGGAGAACTTGAAGGCGTCGAGTTGCCAGGAGATGTCGACGTCGTCGGGATCCCTGGTCCTCCGGGAGGGAACTATGGCGATGTCGTCGAATCCGTATGCCTGACGGCCCGACTTGCCAATGCCGATGTCGATCTCCAAGCTCTTCTACCTCCGCCTGCTGGCGGCAAGGGTAACAGTGAGCTCCCTTGTAACCTCCGCGCCCGTGGCCCGCCCTTGGAACCTCGTCGACTTCTTCCTGGTCGTCCTGGGAGGGTATTTGGGGGCGTTCGTCGCTGCGGCGATCACGGTGGCATGGGATGACCCGGACTTGGGCCTTCTCATCTCGGTGGCGGGTCAATACGGGGGACACCTCCTCGTGTTGTGGCTGATCGCCCGGGACCGTGCGGACTCGAGTCTGGGCTTCTCGATCACAGGCCGCGATCTGCTGTACGTACCGCTGGGGGCGCTTACACAGATCGTTCTCGTACTACTTTTTGCCCCGCTGGCGGAACGCCTTCTGCCCGACGCGGACAGCGCTCAAGAGCTTGTGGACGAGATCGCATCGGTGGACTCGGCTGCGATTCTTGCCGGCGTGATCCTGGTCACGGTCGTGGTGGCTCCGGCGGTCGAAGAACTGATCTTCAGAGGAGTGTTACTCCGCGCCCTCGAGCACCGGAGCCGGGCCACCGTGATCATCCTCACATCATTAGTCTTTGCCGCGTTTCACCTTGCAGGACTGGACCCAGACACGTTCCTGGAGTCGGCGGCGGTGGTGCTGCCCCAACTCTTCATCGTCGGTGCGATCCTCGCCTGGCTCACCCTGCGTGAGAAGCGCTTGGGACCGGCAATCATGCTCCACTCCGGATTCAATCTGATCGCGGCCATTGCCATCCTGGCAGCCAATTAAGAGAGCCCGGTCTTCCCCCGAACAGAAGCCATCTCCATCTCGGCACGCTCTGACGCCGTTGCGGCGCCTTCGGCCATCACTTCGGAGATCTCGTCATCCCCGATCGCCAGGAAACGATCCCGAATTGGCCGCAGGCCCTCGACAATGGCCTCAGCCACGGCAACCTTGAATCTCCCGTATCCGGAGTCTCCATACTCGGAAACGATGTCGTCGATGCGTTGGCCGGTGAAGATACTCATCAGCTCGATCAGGTTGGAGATGCCCGGCTTCTGCTCCGTGTCGTAACGGACCGAGGACCCGGTGTCGGTGACCGCCGATTTGACCTTTTTCACTATCGACTCCGGGGCCTCGTCGAGGAGGATCTTCGACTTGGCACTGGGGTCGGATCCCGACATCTTGGCCGTGGGGTCGGTGAGCGACATCACCCGAGCGCCAATCTCGGGCGTGATTCGCTCCGGCAGCGGAAACTCGTCACCGAACCGATGATTGAATCTCTCGGCAATATCCCTCGTCAGCTCGAGATGCTGGGTCTGGTCGTCACCGACCGGGACAAGGTGAGCCTTGTGGACGAGGATGTCGGCGGCCATGAGCACCGGGTAGGCGAACAGACCCAGGTTCTGACCTGCCCTGTCGGCTTTCTCCTTGAATTGAGTCATCCGCTCCAATTGACCGAGTCCGGTGACCGTGGACAGGATCCAGCTCAGCTCGACATGCTGTGGCACGTCGCTCTGGAAATAGAGGAGCGACCTCGAAGTGTCGACGCCGACCGCCACCAGCATCTTGGCCGTGTCGAGACGGGCGCGAAGCAGCTCTTCCGGTTCGTAGGGAACTGTCATCGAATGCAGATCCACCACGCAATAGATTGCGTCGTAGCCGTCCTGCATGTCCACCCAGTTCCTCAAGGCGCCGACGTAGTTGCCTATGTGGGGGAGCCCTCCCGTGGGCTGGATTCCGGAAAAGACCGTCTTGCCTGTCATTCCGGGGAAGGGTAAACCAGGATCATCGGGGCCGAGGATCATCCTCGGGAGCACTCCGCCCCTCCGACACGAACTCTTCTTGAGACTCCGTGAGACCCCAGGCTCCTTCAAAAAGGGCCCCTGATATGTTGGCTGCTCCGGTCTCATCGGCGAAACGAGCTGCCGAGAGCGCGGTGTGAGACAAGTCTGCGGTCGCCAGGTCGGCACCCACGAAGTTGACACCCTCGAGGTCGGCCCCGGCCAGCTTGGCCGACCGCAGGCTGGCTCCGCGAAGATCACTCAAGGACAGGTTGGAGTAGCTGAGGTCCGCGCCGTCGAGCGCCACACCCCGGAGATCGCAGTTCTTGAGGTGCAGACGACGCAGATCGCTCGTGGGTGGAGACCACTCCCGAAGATCCAGTCCCAACAAGACCTTCTCTCGATACTTGGCGTAAGACTGTGCCTGGAGAAAACGTTGAAGCTGACCGGGCCGTAGCGAGCCCGTCGTGAAGCGTTCCTTTCCGCTCCATGGCTCCGCGTTGTTGTGGTACGCGGAGTTGGTCTCCCACCAGCCGAGCCTGTCGTGCTCGAGGAGCACGATTCTTCGCAGCCATTTCAACGACTTGTAGAAATATCTGCCGGGGGTGACCGTCCGCAGAGGGCCGCCATGCTCCTCTGACAGCGGCTCACCCTCAAAGGAGTGGACTACCCACGTGTCCCGCAGCGCGACGTCTAGAGATAGCGATGTGTGGTGCTCCCTGGCCGAATGTGCCTCAAAGGAGACGAATCTCGCCCGCTCAGAGACCGATGCCTCAGAGAGGACCTCAGACAATGGCAGCCCGACAAACGAGGCGCCGAGACGCGACCACGAGGTGACGCAGTGGATGTCAAAAGTGAGCGTGCGCTCGCCGTTTTCGAGGAACCAATTGAAGGGGAGCTCGATCGATTCGTCGACGGCCCCTACGACCTCCACCACATACGAGTCTTGATCGACGCCCGATGATGCCCTCTCCCCGACGACCGGGAGCCTGGTGGTCTCGATCTGGCCCGGCGGGAGAGCCCGGCTCACCTCACTGGGACAAGGTAGGCGCCGCCTCCCCGCCCAGGTGTGCCTCGATGATCTCGGCCACCGGAACGGTCGCCACCAGAACAGCGGCACCGGTCGGCGTCGTGGCATCGGCCACCGGGACCTCCAGCGAGGCGACGCTGTTGATGTCGCGCAGCGTCCACGCCAGACCCACAGCCTCGAATATGGAGAGCCCGGAGTCGACTGTGACATTCGGGGCGACAGCACCCGCCACTTCGAGCATCTCCTGAGGGCTCCCGAAATCGGAGACAGTTGCCATCATCGTCACCATGAATTCTCTTTGCCGCTCGTTCCGAGTGAGATCGCTGACGCCGCTCATCACCCGCCAGCGGCCATCGACGTACTCCTGAGTCCTACGGGACCGAAACCACGCCAGAGCCTGATCTCCGTCGGCGTTCGTGCATCCTGCGGGCAATTCGAGACGGGCCTTCTCGTCACGCACCGGATACTCGAGGCAGATCTCGTAGCCGCCAATCTCATCGACCACATCTTGAAAGCCGGCGAGATCCGCCATCGCAAAGTGGTCGATAGCGAGTCCTGTAATCGCCTCCACTGTCAGGGTGAGCTCGGTGGGCCCATTGACGTTCTCGCCGCAGCCCTCCAGCGCATCGTTGAGACGGTGCACCCCGCCCGTACACACGTCGTCGACCAGCAGATCACGGGGAAGCGAGATGATCACTGGATCTCTTTCATCTCGGGGGTTCACCATGACCATCACCACGTCGGCTCTCTGCCCTCCGAAGTCGCCAAAGCCTTCGGTGTCTTCGAGTGCGTCACGCGAGTCAGAGCCAACTATGAGGTAGACATCGAGTCCGTCTTTGCTCGGAGGGATGGTCACTTCGGGATCTTGTGGAGAATCGCGGCTCCCAGAATCCTCGGATCCGGACTCGGGGGCAGCGAGGGGAAGGTCCGACTCCGCCGGACGCTCGATGTCGACCCGGTTGACTGAATCCCATGTGGACGTGGCCGAGTAAACCCCGAAGCCCACCAGGGCGACGAGGACCAATCCGATTCCGATCAGGAGTTTCTTACGCAGAGTCCACCCGCTGAAGAAAGAGAACGAGATAATAGGTAGGCGGGACGGCTTCTCCCAGTCGATCAGCTCGAAGCCGCGATCATCCGCTTGGCAACAGCATGATCGCTTTCGATCACGGGTGCCGATGCCGGAACCGAGAAGACAAATCTCGACTCGCTATTGGACGTGTCGTACGACAACGTGCCCCCCATCATCTCGGCAAGCTGACGTGACACCGCGAGCCCGATGCCTACCGATCCCGGCTGGGTCGGAGACGCCTGGCTTCGGTAGTACCGCTCGAAGATCAGCTCCGCCTCGTCGGCGCTGACCCCGACACCATCGTCGATTACGAGTACTTGAGCCGAGCCGACACCACGGCGGACGACCACGGCCACCCGATCTCCGCCGTATTTGATGGCGTTCGTTAGAAGGTTCCGGATGACTTGGCGACATCGCAAAGGATCGGCCCACGCTTCGACGTCCTCACCGACGACGGCGATGACCTTGGTTGCAGGAGTCGTCTCGCGAACGCCTCTCACCACCTTGTCCACTTCGTGGCGAAGATCCATCGCCTCGGATTTGATGGAGAGGTCACCCGAGTCGGCCCTGGCTCCGACCAAGAGGTCCTCCACGAGGTCGGCCAGCTCTTGACTCTGGGTGGCGATGATCCCGCTCAGCTCGTCGATCTCCGATTCGCTCATCTCCAGGCGATGGGCAACGATTTCTTCGGAGAGCCCCACGATCGCGGTTAGCGGAGTGCGAATCTCGTGGCTCACCGAGGCGAGCAGCCGATCTTTCGACTCGTTGGAGGCGCGGAGCTCCTCTTTGTCGTCGTGGCGGCGCCAGTATGCGCTGATCATGTGCGAAGCCCTCCACAGGGTGTCCATCTCATCGTCTGTCCATTCCCTGTCTTCGCTGTAGCTGATGAAGCCGATCGACCCTCGGAAGGTGGCTCCGATGAACACAGGCACGATGGCTTCGGATGCAATACCGTCCCTCTCGTAGACATCTCGGAGGCGACCCTCCAATTCAGCGGTCCTCACGACGATCGATCGCCCTGTCGCAAGCCTTCGGTACATCTCCGATGTGAAGTCGTATTCACCCCGTACCCAATCACTGGGGATCTCGAGCCCACTCTTGTGAGCTTCTGCAACGATCTCCCAACCCACCGTGCCATCTTCGTTGTAGATCGTCTTATCGACATAGGCATAGTCGGGATCGCCGGCATCGAGCAGCGCCTTCAACGCCTCGTGGATGGCGAACTTGTCGGTGTGAACCAAAAGGGCCTCCGAGCAGGTGGCGATTGCGCTCTGGAGGCGACTCGCGTGCTCGTGTCGCTCGATTGCGGCTGCCAGTTGGTCAAACAGCTTGGAGACGAGAGCGGTGGTGAACACGATGCCGACGACGGCCACGAGGGAGCGAACGGCGATCCTGTCGAAGGGCTCACTCTGAATGGCACCAATTGCCACGATCCAAGCTGACACCGTGATCCCGAAGCCCGTCGACCAAACGAGTCTGCCCCCGGCACTGAGGGTTCCGGCCAGGACAGCCAGCACCATCAGGACCCCGTAAGGAGTGACGACGTCTACAGACGACCTGTCGGATGTGGTGAGAACTTCGACGATGGTGAGAGATCCGACAAGCCCAGCGGTGGCAAGCACCAGGGGAAGTGCGTTTACGGAGGGACGTCTCAGATTGGCCCCGGCCCAGATTGAGATGATCAGGCTGGCAGCCACGGAAAGGACCCAAGCCCCTCCGGCTCGATCCATCCCGCTCAGCTCGATCAGAGCAAATAGCGGAAGGAGAACCGCAAAGAGGACCGCCACATATCGATGAAAACGGCCCTGTGAGGTCTCGACAACTTCTCTCACGTGTGAATGATCGGCAGGTCACCCAAAGCCCCTTGAATTGTGGCGATGGGTCCAGCGAGCTATTGGAGTAGGCCGAGAAGCTGCCTGATCATCATGGCGGTAGCTCCCCAGAGGGTGTCGCCTTCCAGTGAGTAGTACCAGATCCGTCTGCCCTCCCAGGGAACCCACCACCACTCTTGGTCATCTGCCAGATCGGACAGGCGGGGCTGGTAGATACGCGCTACTTCCCGTTCGCTTGGCACCAACTCGAAGGGGTGAGCGACCTTTCCCACCACCGGAACCACCATTAGCGAGAACTCGACGGTGTGGATGGACGGGAGAAAGCCCATGACCTCGACGTGCGCAGGGTCGAGACCGATTTCCTCCTCGGTTTCACGCAACGCGGTGTCAACCGGCCCGTTGTCTCCGGGATCGGGACGTCCTCCTGGAAAGGCAATGTGACCAGCATGTGTCGGCATGGTGTCCGGGCGCTTGGTGAGCACCATTCGGACGTCTCCCGCTCCGTCTTCGTACAAAGGTGCCAGGACAGCGGCGATCTCTCCTGGTTGGTGGTCAGGAGGTGTCGACGAGTAGCGAAGTCGGTCCCACATAGGGGAAACAGGTTAAAGGCGTCGATAATGTGACCCCGTGCCACAGCCCAGCCTGGAAAGCGAACGCCTGGTCCTCCGCAGATTCAGCCGACGGGACGCAGCCACCCTCGACGACGCCATCAGGAATTCGCTTCCGGAGCTGAACCAATGGCTGCCATGGGCACGGATGGACTACGAGAACAACGACACCGTTGCGTTCATCAGGGAGTCGATTCATGCCTGGAAAGAGGATCGGGCATGGGACTACTCGATCCGATTCAAGGACGATCCGGGTCGGCATGTTGGCAACGTCTCGGTGTGGACCGTGTCCAAGCTGGGCAAGATCGCCGAGTTCGGCTACTGGGTCCGCTCAGATGAGACGTCGCGGGGCATCGCCACCGAGGCCGTGAAACGCCTACTAAAGGAGGCTTTTGGGAGCCTCGGCTATCACAAGGTGACATTGCGGATCGCGGTCGGCAATGACGCCTCTGATGCCGTCGCCCGCAAACTCGGCTTCACCCGGGAGGGAATCCTCAGGGAGGAGCTGCTGATCCGTGGCAACTGGGTGGATCACACGTTGTGGTCGCTGCTGGATCGGGAATATCGCACTCACCATGCCCGGGACGGTCAATACCGGGCCTAGGCAAAGGCTGATGTGCCATCAGACCAAAGCCACGGAGCTATCCAAAGAAACGTTTGCAATGATCCATTTGCAAAGATATCTTTGTATTCCATGACAACAAACGTCCCGCTCACTCCGGAAAGCTTCAAGGCAGTGGCCCATCCTTTGCGCGTGGCCCTCCTCGCCCTGTTGCGAATGGAAGGACCGGCCACAGCGTCACAATTGGCAGAGATTCTCGACACCAGCAGCGGCGCCACCAGCTATCACCTGAGACAGCTTGCCAAACACGGTTTCATAGTCGAGGACGCCAATGCGGGCAGTGCCCGAGAGCGTTACTGGATTGCGGCCAATCCCGTCACCGAGTTCGACCCCAAGACCCTTTCCGCCGATCCGGAGGCGGCTGAGCTGTTCCACGAGGTCATGCGGACCGTTTCCCTAAATCGGGAAAGCGAAGTTCAGGGATTCCTGGCAACACAGGACCAGTGGGGACCGGAGTGGGACGAAGGGATTGCCCTCGACGACTATTTCGTGACAGTCACGGCCCAGGAGTTGGCCGAGATCCACCGCGAGATCGCCACTCGGCTCGTCGCCCTCAGCGAGAGGTCGGCCGAGAACGAGCCGGAAGGCACCGTGCCAGTGCGAATACACCTCCTCGCGTTCCCGGTCGCATCACCGAGAGAAGGAATCAAGCGAATCGCTGAGCGGTGGGAGTAGGAATGACCATCAAACGAATCAGGTGGATCTTCTGGACGCTCACCTTCCTGCAATGGTTCCCAGTTGGCTTCATGCTCCCCGTGTTCGTCCTGACGATGGACGAGCGTGGCGTGACATTGGGCCAGATCGGTTTGGTTTTCGCCACCTACGGGATCACCACGGCCCTACTCGAACTTCCCACCGGTGGGCTCGCCGACGCCATTGGACGCAAGCCGGTGCTGATGATGGCGTCGCTTCTCAACGTCGCGATGATGGTCGTATGGCTCTCGGGCGACACCTTTCCCATCTTCATGGCCGGTGCTTTCATCGGTGGAGTTGGCCGAGCATTGTCGACGGGCCCCCTCGTGGCGTGGTACGTCGATTCGGTGCATGATCTCGACCCTGACAACCCGATCCGCGCCGGGCTGGCAGGTGCGGGGGCGGCAGATGCACTGGGGATAGCAATCAGCTCATTGGCCGTGGCCGGGCTTTCGTTCATCCCGGATCTCCCCGCCGACGGCCCGATAGTGTCAACGCTCCGCCTCCCCCCTCTCCTAGCAGCGTTATCGGCCACCCTTCATCTGGCAGCCATTTGGCTCCTGATCGAGGAACGCCGGGACCATCTCACGTCTATCAAAGAGGTGACCAAGACCGTCCCCAAGACCGTTTCGCACGTCATCGGACTCGGCTTGCGCTCAGGGCCGATGCGTCTCGTTTTTGCTGCCATGTTGCTGATCGGAGTCGGCTTGGCCTCGGTTGAATTGCTCTACCAGCCCTTCTTCTCGGACATGATCGGATCCACCACCAACGCGACCCGGCTATTCGGCTTCCTCGCCTTCGGGTTTGCCCTTGCAGCCGGCGGAGGTTCGGCTCTGGCAGCTCTTGTGCCCGAGGACCGTGTGCACCCAGCTCCGGTCACGTCCGTCTCGCTGATGATCGCCGCGCTCATCGTTGTCGGATTCGGGCAAACGGGTTCTGTGGGCCCCGCCGTTGGCCTATTCCTTGCCACCTACGTGGTTGTCGGCTTTGCCGGCCCGTTCATCGACCAATTGCTCCATGCCGGAGCGACATCCGCTGAGCGGTCCACGATGGTGTCGGCCGGGTCGTTGAGCACCCAGGGAGGAGTTCTGGTCACCGGCATTCTCATCGCCCAGATCGCCGCCAATTACTCCATTCCCACGGCGTTGGCCGCCGCAGGCGGAGCAATCGTTACGGCGAGCATTCTGATGATCCGGATCTACACCCGACACGGTGAACTGGCGTCGCCACGAGGGAGAGCGGCTGATGAGGGAGCCGCAGAGGTCGAGATTGCGGACTAGCCGCCGGCAGCGATGACCCGGCTGGCGTCGGCAACGAAAGTGGTGATTGCAGGGAAGAAGCCGATGACAACCGTCAGCGCCACGGACACGCCCAAAGCCAATCGCAACGACCCGGCGGGCGCCTCCACCTCCGGCGTATCCTCAGCGAGAGCACCAGTTGGAGCGTCGAGCCACACCGTCTTGACCACCTTGGCGTAGTAATACAGGGCTATCACCGCGTTGATCGCAGCGATCACGGCGAGTACCACGGTGGCGGTGCCCCCGGCGATCATCACCGAACGGAACATGGCGAACTTGGCGAACCAACCTGCCAGGGGCGGTATGCCGGCAAGGCTGAAGAAGAAGACCGCGGTGAGAACTCCGAGCCGGGGATCCACCTGCATCAAACCACCCCAATCTCGCAACTCGCCCGACCGGGTCCGCTCCGCACCGGCGATGACAACTGCGAAAGCTCCGAGGTTCATTACCGCGTAGATGACCAGATAGATGAGGGTCGCCGAGAACGCCTCTTCGAGGTCGGCTCCGGCGACAGCCGCTGCCGCAAAGGGGACCAACATGAAGCCGGCCTGGGCCACTGAGGAGTATGCGAGCAGCCTCACGATGTTGGTTTGGCGTAAGGCTGAGAGATTGCCGACGGTCATGCTCAGCGCAGCCAGCACCCAGAGGGCCGGAGCCCAGATATCGGAAAGCCCGGGAAGGGCGAGATACATCACCAGAAGCATGGCGACGAAGCCGGCGGCTTTGGAGTTGACCGAGAGATAGGCAGTTACCGGTGTCGGTGCCCCTTCGTAGGTGTCTGGCGCCCAGAAATGAAAGGGAACGGCGGAGATCTTGAATCCGAAGCCCACGATCACGAACAGGACGGCCATGATCATGGCCGGCTCACCCGACCGTCCCGCCGTGGCCTCGGCCAAACCGGAGAATGTGACCTCCCCGGTGAGCCCGAAGAGGAACGACATCCCGTACAGGAGAATCGCCGTCGACAGCACACCAAGTATGAAGTACTTCAAGGACGCTTCGTTTGACTTGGCGTCTCCCTTTCGCCAGCCCGCCAGCAGGAAGAGCGGACCCGTCGTCAGCTCCAACCCGATGAACATGATGATCAGATCACGCGCCGACGACATCACCATCGAGCCCAGCAGTGAAGCGAGCAACAGGAAGTAGTACTCACCCTGGTAGTAGCGGTCAGACTCGATGTAGTGGTGCGACATGAGGAAGACGATGTACGCCGCGACCACGAAGAGGCCCTTCAGCACCAAAGCGAAGTCGTCCACAACGTAAGAGCCGTCGAACATCGACCGAATCTCGCCGTCAGCAGCCAGGAGGACCAGAGGCACCGCGGCGAGAGCGGTGCCGGCAACGGCAGCCGTAGCCACGATGTACTTGCGACGCCGGGGAAGAATCAGATCGAGCACGAAGGCAATGACCAGCGTTCCCACCACCACGAACTCCGGAGCTAAGGCGAAATAGTCGATGTCAAAAGGCATCAGAAGTCACCCGCGGCGCAGATCTCCGAAGGCCTGATCAACCTCTACCTCCGGACAGGGCAGCAGTGATGTCGCTGTTGAAAGCCATATCCACCAACGAGGTGACGCTGTCGGTGGTGGCCTCGAAGACCAGCTTCGGATAGAAGCCGACCACGACGATGAGCACGACCAACGGGACCCACGCCGCCAGCTCGAACCGGTCGGCATCGTGGAGGTCGGCCTGGAGCCACTCCTCGCCCGGTTCCCCCAGGTTCACCTGCTGCAGCATGTACAACATGTAGCCGGCGGTGAGCACGGTGCCGATTGCGCCGAGCACCATCGCGGTTCTGAACACTCCCAAGCTCAAACCGTCGAGCGGGTTGTAGGCGCCGACCAGGGACATGAACTCACCCCAGAATCCGGCGAGGCCGGGAAGCCCCAGCGAGGCCATGGCGGTGAATGCGAGAATCCCGCCGATCACCGGCATCAACTTCTGGTTGCCGCCGAGACGGCTCATCTCACGGGTGTGGTAGCGATGGGACATCGATCCAGCCAAGAAGAACAGGAGGCCGGTGATGAGACCGTGGGCGACCATCCCGATGATCGCCGCGTTGATTCCGATGTCGGTCATGGTGGCGATCCCCAGCATCACAAAGCCCATGTGACCGACAGAGGAGAAGGCGATGAGACGTTTCATGTCGGTTTGGGCGAGGCAGGCCAGGGATCCGTAAATGATGCCGATCACCGCGAGGATCGCGATCGCCGGTGCCCAGCTGGCCGCCTCCTCGGGGAGGATCGGCAACGAGATCCGGATGAATCCGTATGAGCCCAGTTTCAGCAATATTGCGGCCAGCAACACCGAGCCAACCGTCGGCGCCGCGGTGTGAGCATCGGGAAGCCAGGTGTGAAGAGGCCACATCGGCACTTTGACGGCGAATCCGAGAAACAGGGCGCCAAACACCCAGAAGGCAAGGGAGCCGGTGAAGGCACCGCCGGCGCCGAGCTCGGTGAGAGCCACGATGTCGAAGGTCCGCTCGCCGAAATCACCGGATGTGAAGTAGAGGGCGAGGAAACCCAAAAGCATGAAGGCCGATCCGAAAAGCGTGAATAGGAAGAATTTGATCGAGGCGTAGAGCCGGGTCTCGATCTCCCGACCGAAGCCAGGGATCTTCCTCGGGGTCTTGTCTCCCCAGATGCCGATCATGAAGTACATGGGCAACAGCACGACTTCGAAGAAGATGAAAAACAGCACGAGGTCGAGTGCGACGAACGTGCCGTTCATGCCCGTGGCGAGGATCAGCATGAGGATGAGAAACGCCTTGGGGTTCTTAGGTTCCTCCCAGTGGTTCCAGGAGTAGATGACCGACAACACGACGACGAATGTCGACAAGACCAGGAGAGGCAAACTGATTCCGTCGACACCGATGTGGTAGTTGGCGTTGATGGCGCCGATCCAGCTCTCATCGACCTCGAACTGGTAGCTGTTGTAGTTGCCCGCTCCGAACTCGAACTGTCCGATCATGATCAGCGACAGGACAAACGCCGCCAGGGTCACCACCAGGGCGGTGCGCTTCAGGGCGTTCTCGTTGTCCTTGGGCAGGACCCCGAGAAGCAGGGCACCGGCCAGAGGCAGGAACACGATCAGTGTCAAACCCCAGCTTTCGAACCATTCCATCGCTATCAGCCTCTCCTATAGAACCAACACGAACACGACAACCAGAACGAGCGCCCCCACGACGAAGGACGCCGCATACTGCTGAACTCGGCCGGTCTGCATCCTGCGCAACGCAGAGCCGGCACCGTCGGCCGCAGCCGACAAACCATGGACCACTCCATCGACCCCCTTCTGGTCGATGCCCCCATATACGAATGAACCCAGTCTCTTGGTCAGTAGACCGACCCCATTGACGATGGCATCGAAGATGTAGGTGTTGGTCCAGTTGATGAAGCTGGCGACGGGCCCTTTGGTGGCACCGACGACACCGAGCGCAGCATCGTCGATGTAGTACTTGCGCCGCAGGAGCGGATAGAGCAGCGGGATCTCGAAGCCGTCGCGCTCGCCTTCGCGGTCTGGCGAGAAGACCATCCATCCCAGAACAAGGCCTCCCACAGCTGCCAGCAGGCCGAGGCCGGCCAGGGCCCAGTTGATGGCCTCGGCGTGATGGTCGCCCATCGGGACGGCTCGGATACTCAGCCATTCTGTGAAGTTGCCGATGCCGGGTAACTCCACTCCAGGGATGTTTACCAAGCCGATGAATATCGAAGGAATTGCGAGCGCCACCAGTGGACCCGTCATCACCCGCGGCGCTTCGTGGGGAGTGCCGTGCCCCTTGAACTCACCGAAGAAAGAGAGGGCAATGGCCCGTGCCATGTAGAAGGCGGTGACAAACGCGCCTGCGATGGCAATCCACATGACGAGGGTGTATCCCTCGTAGTCCAGAGTGGCCAAGGATCTCGTCTTTGGACCAGAAAGCCGGCGAGCGGGATGATCCCTGCCAGGGCCAGAGACCCTGCGATGAACGTCCAATAGGTGGTCGGCATGTATTTGCGTAGGCCCCCCATGTCACTCATGTTGTTGGAGTGAACGGCGTGGATCATCGCACCGGCGCCCAGGAAGAGGAGAGCCTTGAAGAAGGCGTGGGTGAACAAGTGGAAGAGCCCGGCTGTGTAACCGCCTGCGGCGACGGCCGTCATCATGTAGCCGAGCTGGGACACCGTGGAGTACGCAAGGACTTTCTTGATGTCGTCTGCGACCAACGCCAGCAGACCTAGGGCGAACAGGGTGATCGCTCCGGCACCGATCATCCAGGGTCGAGCATCCTCGGCCAGATTCTGGAACACCGGGAACACTCGGGCCATCAGGTAGATGCCGGCCGTGACCATGGTGGCAGCGTGCATGAGTGCCGACACCGGGGTGGGGCCGGCCATGGCGTCAGGAAGCCAGATGTGGAGAGGGAACTGAGCGCTCTTTCCCATCGCCCCGAAGAACAGGAGCAGGCCCCCCACCACGGCAACGGCACCAAGTTCTTCGGCGTGGTCGACGGCGGCCTGGTTGATCGCCGCGAAGTCGAACGTGCCGACAGCGATGGCAAGGATGATCGCCCCGAGAATCAGCCCGACGTCGGCGACTTTGTTCGTGAGGAACGCCTTGTTGCCGGCGTGCACGTTTTCGAGATCTTCCCAATAGAACCCGATGAGCAGATATGAGGCGAGGCCAACGCCCTCCCAACCGATGATCATCTGCACCAGGTTGGGGGCACCCACGAGAATCAGCATCGCCCCAGCGAACAGCGAGAAGGCAGCAAAGAACCACGGGACGCGGCGGTCCCCTTCCATGTAGCCAACGGCATAGATAAAGACCAGCAAGCCCACCACGTTGACCAGCATCAGCATCATGATCGACAGACCGTCGAGCATCCAGCCCAGCTCGAAGACGATGTCACTGCCGATGCGGGCGATCTCAAACGTATGGGTGGCGAGGACGCCGTCGCCCATGTTGAGGAAGAAGAGAACCAGCCCCCAAACCGAGTTGATGGCGAGGGCACCGATGGCCAGCTCGGCGCCGTTGTATTTCAGACGTTTGCCGAAGGCAATGATGAGCAAGAAGGCCACGAAGGGGAGGACCAGCATGATCCCGGCGGTGTCTCCCCAGAAGCCGCCGTCGCCAGCATGGATCTCGTGAACCTCCTCCGCCGCCACTACAAGGTCAAACACGAGGTATCACCTCATCGCGGGCGCGGCAGCACTCGGCCGACCGGCGTCTGTTCGCCCGAAGCATAAAACTATCAAGCGCCAACACCCCAGGTTGATCCCCAACCGCCGACACCACCGAAGGCCATGGGAGACTCACGGGCGAAGTCGGCCGGAATCAGACGGTCAAACACGAGTTCTTCACCCCCTCCGCCCCTTCGGGGCACCTCCCCCAACGTCGCTTTGCGACTGGGGGAGGAGACATCGTCCTGCCGTGGGGAAACGAGACTTCACGACGCATGTCTCCCCCCAGCGAACGAAGTGAGCGTTGGGGGGAGTACGGCCTCGGGGTTTGGGGTGTCCCCAAGGTCGCTGCCGGGAGGGGGGCCGGCCGCAGGGCGAAGTCGATCGCACTCATCTAATACCTCATCAGTTCGAGGTCGTCGACGTTGGCGGACCTACGGTTGCGGAAGATCAACAAGACGATGGCCAATCCAATCCCAACCTCGGCGGCGGCCACCGTGATCACGAAGATGGCGAATACCTGACCGACCGCCTCTGGCGTGTTCAAAACCGACTCGAAGGCAATCAGGTTGATGTTGACCGCGTTGAGCATCAGCTCGACCGCGAGGAGAATCATCACGATGTTCCTCCTCACCAGGAGACCATAGACACCGAGTGCAAAGAGGGCGGCCGCCAGAATCAGAAACTGATTGATCAGCATCAGGCCGACTCCCTCATTTCTTCTTCGAGCGGCGTCAGGTCTCGGCGAGCAATCGTGATTCCACCGATGAGCGCGGCAAGGAGCACAAACGACACCACCTCGAAAGGCATCACGAACCGACCCAGGAGCGACTCTCCGATCAGCTCGGCGCTGACTCCTTCGTTCGGGTTGGCGATCGTCACCGAATCGAAGGCATCGATGCTCGCCCAGGCCATCACACCGAACAAGGCCAGTGAGATCAGGGCGGGGATCGTCTTGCGCTCCGAGTCCAAACCCTCATCGCGCCCTGTGGGGGCCCGGGTGATCATGATTCCGAAGAGGAACAGCACGATGACGGCCCCGATGTAGACCAGGACGAGGACCCACGCCACGAACTCCGCCGCGAGGATGATGAAGAGGCCCGCCGTCCCTGCCAGGGCGGCCACGAGAAAAAGCGCCGAATGGACGACGTTCTTGGCGGTCACGACCCGAACCCCCGATGCCAGTACCAGAAGGCCTATGGCCAAGAAGACCCAGTTGACGGGCTCGCCAATCCAATCACCAAAGGTCACGACCAAGCGCCTCCTGGTATCCGGCAGACCGGCGTCTGTTCGCCCGGCCGAGAACCATGAAATGCCAGCATCACAAGGTGGTCCCCGGCCGCCAAAGGTGTGATGACCGTCGGAGCTACACGGGCGAAGTAAGCCGGAATCATCACGACTCGAGTCCTGGAGCCTCGGGGACTGTTGCCAGCCAGTCCTGGAGCTTGTCCATGTCATGCATCATGTCGCCCATGTTCTGCTCGGAGTACTCATACTCGGGCGACCAGAAGAGGGCGTCGAAGGGGCATACCTCCACGCAGATCCCGCAGTACATGCAGAGGGCATAGTCGATGTCGAAGCGGTCGAGTTCCGCCCGAACCTTCACTCTTCCCCCGGGCTTCGACGGTGGCTGTTCCTCTTTGTGCCCCTCTATGTAGATACACCAGTCCGGACAGGAACGGGCACAGAGCATGCACACCGTGCATGCGTCTTGGTCCAGAGCGATAACGCCTCGCGCCCGAGGAACCGGCTCCTCCTTGACCTTGGGATAGTTGACAGTGGCAAGGTGCTTCTTGGGGAGGAAGATGGTCTTGAACATGACCGAAAGGGTCACCCACAGACCCTTGGCCAGCCCGGAACCGGGTATGGGACGGCGGCCGTTGTTGGTCGTCACCATCAGACGAGGACCTTCACGATTGCGGTGACGGCGATGTTGGCCAAGGCCAGCGGGATCAGCCATTTCCATGCAAGTGTTTGGAGCTGGTCCTCACGGAATCTCGGGAAGGTCCAGGCGGAACCAGATCATCGCGAAGATCAGGATGAAAACCTTCCCCATGAGAATCGCGGGACCGGCAAACTCGAGAGTCTCCTCTGGTATTCCGGGCAACCAATAGCCACCGAGAAAGAGGGTGACGGCAATGGCCGACATGGTGAACATGTTGGCGAATTCGGCCAGGAAGAAGAACAGGAATCTGAAACCCGAGTACTCCGTCAGATAGCCCATCACCAACTCGGACTCGGCAATTGGCATGTCGAATGGGATCCGGCTCAGCTCGGCGAGCGCGGCGATCATGAAGATGATGAACCCCACGATCTGAAAGATGACAAAGGGGTACCCCGCGTCGATTGCGCCTCGACGATCCCGCTCATACTCATAGTGCCGGCCATGATCACGGAGCCAACGACTGCGAGCACGAGTGGAAGCTCGTAGGCGATCAGCTGGCCGGCGGCCCGAAGGCCTCCGATCAGCGAATACTTGTTGGCCGACGACCAACCCGCCATCAGCACCCCGATCGTGGATATCGACGAGATGGCCAAGGCATAGAAGATGCCCACAGACAGATCGCGGAAGATGAGCCCTGGCCCGAACGGGATGACCACGAAGAGGGCGACCGTTCCCATGAGCACGAAGATCGGAGCGATCTTGAACACCGGCTTGTCGGCGTCTTCTGGGATGAGGTCTTCCTTCTGGAAGAACTTGACGCCGTCGGCGATGAGCTGCGCCCAACCCCACCTACCACCGGCGAAGTAGGGGCCCACCCGGTGCTGCATCTTGGCCGACAGCTTCATCTCGGCGAAGCCGATCACCATGCCGACCAGGGGGATCATCAAGGCGACCAGGAGGACCTTGCCGCCAAGAGCGACCCAGAAGTTGTCGAACAGGTCGGTGATGACTTCAGGCATGGTGGTGTCCACTGACCTTGGATATCGAAACGATGCGGAAGCCCCGACCGACCAGCGTCTGTTTGCCCGGGGATCCTCTATCAGGCACCGTAGCTGAGGGTGAAGCTCCACCATCGAACACATGAACCACGCGGGAGACTCCCGGGCAAAGTCGGCCGGTACTTGAGACGATCATCGGTCCACGTCTCCGAGCACGAAGTCCAGGCTGCCCATGATGGCGATGATGTCGGGCACCAGAACTCCCTCCAATATCCAGGGGAGAATCGAGAATGTTGGAGAAGCTGGCCGACCTGATCTTCAACCGATACGGGCCGTTGCCCCCGTCCGAGACGAGGTAGTAACCCATCTCACCTTTAGGGTTTTCCGCCCGTACGTAGGTCTCCCCCGCCGGGACCTTGATGACTTTGGGGACCTTTGCCTGAAGTGGGCCTGAGGGAATCCCCTCGATCGCCTGGATGACGATCGAAGCTGACTGCCGGATCTCCGCGAGCCGAACCCACCACCTGTCCCAACAATCCCCGTTCTGTCCCGTCGGAACTTCGAAATCCATTTCGCCGTAGGGGAGGTAGTCCTCAAAGAGCCGGAGATCGAAGCGGACCCCTGACGCTCTCAGGTTGGGGCCAGACACACCGTAGGCTGCGGCGACTTCCGGAGGCAGGATCCCGACGCCTTTGGTGCGGGCAAGAATGATCTCGTTCGCGGCGACGAGACTCTCCAGCTCGTCAACCGCCAGCAGTACCTCGTCCATCGCCTTTCGGGTCTCCGCGTAGAAGCCGGAAGGGAGATCCTGAACCATCTTCCGGGTGGACGAGCCGGATCCCGTAAGCAGGTTTGACGCCGCCGATTTCGATTGAAGTTGGGGTGGAAACGCCCGCCGGTGACACCCTCCAACAGGTCAAGGACCCTCTCCCGCTCGCGGAGGGCGAAGAAGAGAGGTGTTGCGGCTCCCAACTCCAAGGGGTAGGAAGCCATGAAGACCAGGTGCGAGGAGATTCGCGCCATCTCGGTGAGGATCATCCGGATGTACTGGGCGCGCTCCGGTACTTCGACCTCCATGAGCTTCTCCGCCGCCACCACAAACGGAACTTCGTTGGCATAGCCGGAGACCCAATCGATCCGGTTGATCAGCGTCGTGATCTGCGGGTAGGTGCGCACTTCGGCCAATTTCTCATATCCACGGTGCATGTATCCGATGACCGGTTGCAGGTCGAAAGCCCTCTCACCGTCGACCTTGGCCACGAGCCGCAGCACGCCATGCGTGGACGGGTGCTGAGGTCCAATGTTCAGCGTCATGTCCGGTGTCTCCAGCTCGACCGAAACCGACGCCTCGGAGAGGTGCCGTGCCATCTCTTGGGACATGGTCACTTCATGCCTCCGGGTTCTCCTCGGAGGGTGCCTCCGGCATCGGTTCCACGTCGACCGTTCCCGGCCACGGCTTCACCTCTCGAGAAAGGAGCGGATAGTCCTTGCGGAGCGGGTTGCCGAGGAAAGACTCGGGGAGGTAGAGATGAGCCAGATTGGGATGACCATCGAAAGTGATGCCGAACATCTCGTGGGCTTCTCGTTCGTGCCAGTTCGCACCCGCGTACACGTCCACCAAGCTGTGGATCATGGGCGAATCCTTCGAGATGTCGGCGGAGAATGAAACCCTCTTCCCGGTGCTGAGATCTCCGACAGTGGTAATCACCTCGTAACGCTCGTCGACCTCGTCGGAAAGCTTGTCGCCGACTGCGACCTCGTTGGTCCAGTCGATGGCGGAGAGAAATGAGAAGAACACCAGGTCGAGCTCATCGCGTGCCGTCTGATGTGCCGACACCCATTCCCCGGGTTCCACTCCTACCTTGACGGTGTCGAACGTTATCCCCGCGGACCCGCCCGTGGCCGCAGCCACCTCGTCCGCGAAAGACTGCAAGGGGTGTGCCGAGACTTCGGTATCAGACTGGTTCGAGGTCACGCTCGTTCCACTTCTGCTTGATGTCTTCGCCGCGGATCTTCTTCTGAAGAAGCACGATCCCTTCCATCAGCGCCTCGGGTCGAGGAGGGCATCCCGGCACATAAACGTCCACTGGGATCACCTGGTCCACACCCTTCGTGACTGAATACGAATCCCAAATAGGGGCCGCCACAGTTCGAGCAGGAGCCCATCGAGATGACATATTTCGGTTCCGGCATCTGGTCATACAGACGCTTTATCGAAGGTGCCATCTTGTCGGTCACCGTTCCGGCAACCACCATCAGGTCGGCCTGACGGGGAGAAGCGGGCAGAGGGATGATCCCGAAGCGCATGAAGTCGAACCGTGGCCCCGAGGCTGCCATCAGCTCGATGGCGCAGCACGCCAATCCGAATTGGAAGAGCCAGAGGGAGTAACTGCGTGACCAGTTGAGGAGCCAACTGACAGGTTTTGGCGCCCCAAACTTCTGGACTACTCCCACTTGAGCACTCCCTTGCGGATGGCATAAACCAATCCGAGCACCAGCACGACGATGAAGATCAGCATCTCAACGAGGCCGAAGACTCCGAGCTTCTCCAGGATGGTCGCCCAAGGGAAGATAAACACGGCCTCGACGTCGAAGATCACAAAAAGCAGACCGAAGACGTAGTAGCGAATGTAGGTCTGCGACCAGCCGGTGCCGACCGGGTCGACACCGCACTCGTAAGTGAGCTCTTTGGCACGGGTCGGGTTCGACGGCCGAAAGACTGCGGCGACGCCGAGCATGACAAGAACCAGCACTGCTCCGAGTGCGACGAAGGCGCCAACCGTTAGATAACTCTCAAAATATGGGCTCATGCCTCTGGGTGTCGAGGGACAACGACCGCGGCGAGTATAAGCATGCCCTGTTCCAGGCCGAAGTCAGGAATCTCCAGCGCCAATGGGAGATTCCAACGGCGTTCTAGGGTGGCGACGATGTCATCAAATCGGTTGGGCGGACTCGCCGATCTGGTCGGTGAAATCGAATACCGGCTGACCGGAAGCTCACAGCGACGACTGGCCAGTCCCGGCCTCGAGTCGCTAGATGAGGCGTCGAGTCTGGTTCTGATTCTGTTCGACGGTTTGGGCCTTGCACAGCTGGAGCACCAGGACGCTGGGCCGTTCCGGGAATGCCTCGCGGGCTATCTCGATTCCCCATTTCCGACCACAACCAGCGTGGCTCTGTCCTCATTGGCAACGGGGCTCGATCCGATACATCACGGACTGACCGCCCACCTCATGCTTCGACCCGACCTGGACACAGTGGTCAACACTCTGAAATGGGTCGACCTGACCGGAGCCCGCGTCGATGCCGACTATCGACAGGTCCTGCCAGCTGGGAATCTCTGGGAACGATTGAGCAGTGCCGGCTGGGAGCCGATCACCGTCCAGCCCGGTGCATTCGCCGACAGTCCACTGTCCCAGATGCTGTATCGGGGTGCGAGGTTCGAGCCTGCATACACCTACGAAGAGCTCGTGGACGCCACCGTGTCGCTGGCAGCCCAGCCTCGAAGGCTCATCTTCACCTACCTTTCGCCGGTGGACGTCGCCGGTCATGTCCACGGGCTCGGGTCGAGCCAATTCGCAGATGCGATGAAGACAGCAACCGTGGTGTGGGACCAGATCCGAAACAGGCTCCCGGCTGGAGTCTCACTTCTGGGAACAGCCGACCATGGGCTGGTGGAGTACTTCCGAGGCCAACAAGGTCTTGGTGCGTGAGCCCAGATTCGACGGTCTCCGGTTTGCCGGCGACGCCCGAGGAGTACACGTCTGGGGCGACCCGGCATTGATCGGGGAGTTTGCCGACGCCACCGCAGGCGATTTGGTGAGCCCAGGCGAGCTATTCGGCGGCCACCACCCTTCGCTCGGTGATGCCCTGGTGTTGGCGCCGCGGGGGAAGGTGTTGCTGCCTCCCGGTTTCGACAAGCGGCTCCGCTGCTACCACGGAGGCCTCGACCCGGCCGAGGTGCAGGTACCTCTGCTGGTGGGCTGACACGACCCAACCGCCAAACACGTCGACCGTCCGGATCCAATTCCCCCGTCGAGTGTGCTTGTCCTCTCGCTTTTTGGGTAGGACAAGCACACTCGACGGTCAGCCAGTGGCTCTGGCCAGGGAACGATGGCGACCGGCCTCCACCACGACCCGTAGGCACTCGTCGCGATGGTTCTTGAGGTCGTCGTAGCTGAACCGCATCACCAGGATCCCCCGGGCGGCCAGCTCATTGTCTCTCCGCCGATCGACCACAAATGCCGCCCGTCTCGAGTGCTCGTTCCGACCGTCGGCCTCGATGACGATCTCCCACTCCGGGATGTACGCGTCGACTCTGGCTGGCGCCGAATCGAGATGGAAGGCGAACTCCCTCGTCGACGGTGGCAGCACCGGCTCGGCAAGGAGCATCTCCAGAAGTCGTTCTAGATATGTGGCTCCCTTCTCCGGAGCATCCGGGATGTGGAGAGCATGTAGCTGGCGAATGATTCTGATGCCGCGCACCCTGGCACCGTCGACCCGTTCCAAGATCTCAGCCACGTCGGTGATGCCAAACCGGTTGGCGGCGAGGCCGTCTTCGAAGATGCGGACAATCCGGCTCTTCGGCAGATAGGCGGCGAGAGTGACCACAGTCTCCGCAGCCGAGGTGAGCTCGAAGCCTCTGATAAAGGCGCGAGGCAGCGTCGTGAACCATTGCGAGCGAATGACTGTGGCCAGGCTGGAACGGGCGCTGGCACTCCACGGCACCATGATCACCGGCCTCTGCGGACCGAACCCGGTAAAGCCGTGGAGATGAGCTGCAGATGCGCCTGCCGCGATTGCTCGATTGCGACTCAGGATGGCAGCCGAAAGCTGGCGCTCCCAAGTGGCGGGTGCTGACGAAATGGCATAGACACCTTTGGTCATGGCTACCCATTCACCCGACGCCAGCCGCCGCGATACTGCTTTGTCGCTGAACCCGGCTGATTGAGTCTGTGTCGTGTTGAAGCACCCGTGTTGCTTCGCTGCCAACCGCTCAACGGCCCTCATATCGACCATGTTTGGAACATGCCCGATCGGAGGCGAGGGGACAACCCTCTCGATCCCGCACCCTCCCCTTTCGCTGTCGAGTGTGCTTGTCCTCTCGCTTTTTGGGTAGGACAAGCACACTCGACGGATGAGAGGGCAGAGTGTTGGGGGGTTTGCACTACCGTCGTAGTGCTAATAGATTTCGAGGTCGTTAGGTACCAAACGACCTCAGCGAGATCCGACCACAACCGATGAAGAAAACAGTCTCTACTCTCCTCCTGGCCTGTCTCGTCCTCGCCGCCTGCGGAGACGGCGACTCAGGAGCCTCCTCCGGCTCGATAACCGTCTACTCGGGACGCTCTGAGGAGCTGGTCCAACCCCTCATAGACCAATTCGAGGAAGAAACCGGCATCCAGGTCGACGTCAGGTACGGCGAGTCACCTGAGCTGGCCGCCACCTTGGTGGCCGAGGGAGACGGCACGGAGGCGGATGTCTTCTACGCCCAGGATCCGGCATCCCTCGGCTCTGTAGCCCAACTGCTCAGCGTGCTCCCTGACGAGATCCTCGACTCAGTCGACGCAAAGTTCCGCGACCGCGAGGGGCTTTGGGTGGGCACATCTGGGCGGGTGCGGAGCTTCATCTACAACGTCGACAGCACGCTGCCCCTCCCCGAGACCATCGACGACGTCACCGACCCGGCTTGGTCGGGCCAAATCGGTGTCGCCCCCACCAACGGGTCCTTCCTCGCGTTTGTCGCTGCGATGATCCTGGAGCGGGGTGAAGAGGGAACAAGCCAGTGGCTGAGCGCCCTGGCCGCAAACAGCCCTGTCGACTACCCGGGAAACAGCCCCATTGTCGCCGCCGCCGACGGTGGGGAGATCGAGGGGGGCCTGGTGAACCACTATTACCTGCTCAGATTGCGCGCCGAGGGCGCCGGGACCGACTCCGAGAATTGGTTCATCCCCGCCGGCGACGTTGGCACCCTTGTGATGCCCGCGGGTGCCGGAATCCTCACCGCGTCAGACGCGGCCGACTCGGCCGCTCGATTCATACAATTCCTGCTCTCCAACCCGGCACAGGAGTATTTTGCCAAAGAGACCTTTGAGTTCCCGCTCGTACCCGGTGTCGACCCGGCTGAAGGGCTTCCGAAGCTGCCGGAGCTGAATACCCCAGACATCGACCTCTCCAGGCTCGCCGACGTCCTCGACCGGGCGACCCAGCTCGTAGCCGAGGCCGGGCTGGTTTGAGATGATCGGCTCGCCGGTTGCCCGGGGCACCGGCTCACCGGCGCAGCGCTCGGCTCGCGGCTGGTGGTTGGCCACCCTCCTAATCCTCGCTCCGGCGCTGGTGCCACCCTCCACCCTCGTCATCCTGACCGTCAGTGGAGGGATCGACGTTGGAATACCTCTTTCCAGGCTCGCCCAGCTGTTCCTCAACACGCTTCTGCTCACTGCCGCCGTCACCGTCACCGCACTGGCAATCGGGACGTTCACCGCGTGGGCCACAACTCGCACCAACATCCCCGGGCGAAAGGCTTGGATGTTGCTCGCCGCCTTGCCTCTCGTTGTCCCGAGCTATGTCGCCGCGTTGGCCATCATCGGCGCCACTGGAAACGGTGGCCTGATCTCCGAGACCGTGGGATGGGATCTTCCGACCCCGTATGGGTTCTCAGGGGCTTGGATCGCACTCTCCGTCTTTCTGGCACCCATGGTCCACTTATCGCTGGTTCCCGCCCTCAAGCGGATCGACCCAGCCACCGAAGAGGCGGCTATCGGCCTCGGAGCGTCGCGATTGAAAGCCTTTCTCACTGTCGTGATGCCTCAAATGAGGCCAGCCCTCGTGTCAGGGGGTCTGCTCGTCGGGCTTTACACGGTCTCTGACTTCGGAGCGGTCTCCCTTCTCCGCTTCGACACATTCACCCGTGCCATCTACGCCCTCTATGTCGGTCAGCTCGATAGAGCACCGGCAGTGACGCTTTCTCTGGTGCTCATGGCCTTGGCTGTGACGATCTTGTTGTTGCAGCGCAGGGTGACGTCGCGAGCCGTCTACCACTCTGACAAGGCGCCGCACCCAATACATGCCCGATTGCGGCCGTCGACACGCCGGTGGATTACAGGTCTTTTGGGTGTGTATCTCCTTGCAGCCTTGGTCATACCCACCACGGTGATGGCTTATTGGCTGCTCCGCGGCGTGGACGCCGGTCAAGTCTTGGGCAACTTCTGGGACGAGGTCGGTCGATCGGTGGCTGTTTCGTTGGGCGCGGCCGTGCTCGCCGCGGTGGCCGCGTTCCCGGTGGCGATGGTCACAACCCGTTTTACCAGTCGATGGTCGGGACCGGCGGAGACCTTGGTCTGGGCGACTTACGCTCTTCCTCACATTGCGGTTGGAGTGGCGGTCGTCACGTTCGCCTTGGAGACGGCGAGGCCTCTCTATCAATCGTTGACACTCTTGCTGATCACCTACGTTGTGATGTTCCTGGCCCAGGCGATGAGCTCGACACAAGATTCGCTGCGCCGAGCAAGCCCGGATCTCGAGCTCGCCTCGTACGGGCTCGGCCAAGGGACGATGAGGACGCTGGCCAGGGTCACTCTCCCGCTCGCCCGCTCCGGAATGGTCGCCGGTGCGGCTTTGGTCTTCCTGTCTGTCATGAAGGAGCTGCCGGCGACTCTGCTCCTGAGACCGAACGGCTTTGAAACGCTGGCGGTGAGGATCTGGAGCACAACCGGCGAAGGGTTCTACACCCAGGCGGCGGCCGCCGGCCTTCTCCTGCTTGCGGCATCGGTGATACCCCTGTTGGCTGTGATCCGACGTGACCTCAGCGACTGAGCAACTAGCAATTCGGGCCCGCGGCCTCACCAGGTCATACGGTGCCAATCAGGCTCTCGATAACTTCAGCCTCGACGTCTGGGAGGGCAGTTTGGTGACACTCCTCGGGCCTTCCGGTTGCGGGAAGACGACTGCTCTCCGGGTCATCGCAGGTTTCGAGACTGCGTCGGGGACGGTCGAGATTCGGGGCCGGACGGTCCTAGACGGGAATACTTTTGTTGCGCCCGAGAAACGGCGTGTGGGAATGGTGTTCCAGGACTACGCGCTTTTCCCCCACATGACAGTCCTGGGGAACATCAGATACGGCCTCGGCAGAGGAGACCACGGCAACAGGCTGGCACACGTGTTCGAGCTAGTCGGGCTTCAGGGGCTGGAGGACCGAATGCCTCATGAGTTGTCGGGCGGTCAGCAGCAACGTGTGGCGCTTGCCCGAGCGCTGGCTCCCAAGCCAGACGTGATACTCCTCGACGAGCCGTTCTCCAATCTGGACGCGAGCCTGCGTGACCGGGTGCGAAGGGAGCTACGCCTGATACTCACCGAGGCCCGGATCACCGCTGTGTTCGTCACCCATGACCAAGAGGAGGCGTTGGCCACATCGGACATCGTCGCCGTCATGCGGCAGGGGCGCGTCCTCCAGGCTGACAGACCCGCCGAGCTGTACTCCAATCCAGCCGACCCCTGGATAGCGGAGTTCCTCGGCGATGCTGACGTACTCCCGGCCACCGCCCACCGCGGATACGCTGAGACCGCCCTCGGGCGTTTCAAGACCGACCTGAGAGGTCCAGTGACAGTGGTCGTGCGCCCTGAGAACGTGCAGATTTCAATAGGTGAGACGCCTAATGCCGTCGTGTCGAGCACTGAGTTCTTCGGCCACGATCAGTTGGTGACACTCGCTTTGGGCGGAGGCACCAGAGTGCGGTCCAGAATCGGGCCCAGGCCCCATTACAGAGTCGGCCAGCAGGTCAGAGTCAGAGCAATCGAAGCCCGGGTCTACCCCCACGCCACCTAGCCTCGGATCCATGGACACGCTTCTGGCCTTGCTCGCCGCGGTCGCCGCCACCGGCTTCTCGGTCGATCTATGGCTCGGATACCGGCGGCGCCCCAGACCTCATGTGGCCGGATACGGAAGCGGCATGACGATGTTTGCCATCGCCACCTGGGCCCTTTGGGTTGGTCTGGCGTTCGGATGGACTGGCCCCGTCTACAGGCTGTTCTTCCTTTTCGGTGCGATTCTCAACATCCCCTATCTGGCTTTGGGTTCGATGTTTCTGGTGGTTGGTCGTAAGTCAGGTCATGTGATGACGGTGATACTCGGAGCCTTCACCGCGATCGCCACGACACTCACGACAACCGTTCCATTCGCAAACCCACTACCCGCATCTGGCATACCGGAGGAGATCTTCGCCCGAGGTTTCACACCGCGACTGTTCGCGATAATCGGGGGCGCCGCCGGCTCCACCATCCTGATCGTGCTGGCCGTGGTGAGCATCGCCCGGTTCTGGAGCAAGAATCGGCGCATCGTTTGGGCGAATCTGCTCATCGTCGGCGGCACCCTGGCAGCTGCGTCCGGTGGCACCGGACTGGCCATAGGTGAGGAGGGCGCCTTTGCCGTCTCGCTCCTCGTGGCAGTGAGCCTGATCTGGGCCGGCCATCGCACGGCGGCCGGGGCCCGTTCCTCAGCCCCCGATGTAACTCATCTCCACCGGAGCCCCGATCCGAACCGTCTGTGAGGATCGAAGTTGGGAATACCGGTCCTGGCGATCGGACCAAACTCGATCGACGACCGCTCCGACATCCACGCCCTCCCGGAGGGCCCCCCTGAGATCCTCACCCTTTGAGGCAAAGAGACAGGTGAACAGCCGGCCCTCCGCCGAGATTCGCGCTCGGGTGCACGAACCGCAGAATGGCTTGGTGACAGACGCGATGACACCGACCTCACCGGCACCGTCCAGGTATCGGAACCTGGTTGCCACCTCACCCGGGTAGCGAGGAGACACCGGTTCCACCGGAAACCGGGCATCTATTCGCTGGATTATCTCCTCGGCTGGAACAACTTCGTCGAGACGCCATCCATTGGTATTTCCGACATCCATGTACTCGATGAAGCGGACGATGTGGGGAGTGCCCCTGAAGAACTCGGCCATCTCCAGCACTGCGTGATCGTTGACCCCTCTCTGGACAACGCAATTCACCTTCACCGGGGTCAGACCCGCCGCCGCCGCGGTGTCGATCGCCGACAAGACCGCAGCGACCGGGTAGCCGACGTCGTTCATCGCCTGGAATGTGGGGTCGTCGACTGCATCGAGACTGACCGTCACGCGGTCCAGCCCGGCGTCCCGCAGAGCGGGCGCCTTACGCTCGAGTAGGGAGCCGTTGGTGGTGAGTGTCAAGTCCGCCAGGCCGCCTATCGACGCCAAACTCTCGATCAGGGCCTCTATCCCCTTCCGTAGCAACGGCTCTCCCCCAGTGATGCGCACCTTCTCCACGCCGCGGTCTACGAATACCTCTGTGATCCGGGTTATCTCCTCGAAGCTGAGGATCTCGTCGCGGCGCAGGAACTCGTAGTCCTTGCCGAACACCTCCTTCGGCATGCAGTAGGTGCAGCGAAAGTTGCAGCGATCCGTGACCGAGATTCTCAAATCTCGCACCGGTCGGCTGAGTCTGTCGACTAGCGCCATGGAACCACGTTATTGAAGATGCCCACCTGTGTGTCTTTCGAGAATCCGATTCAGCCCATGTCGGAATCGGCCCGGGCGCTGTTAGACACTCCGCTCCAGAAGACCGATCCCACGCCGGCGGGCAGCACGAGGGCCGGGACGACCCATCCCACCCACGGAAGAAGCCAGATGAGGCCGACCACGGCCGAGCCCAGGGCGATGGCCTGATAGAGAGACAGGGTAGAACGGACAAGTCTCCCCACGAAGAGCAAGGCGGGTGCCGAAGCAACAACGGCGAGCAACAGGACCAATGTGAGGAGTCCCAGCGCCAGCGGGACGAGGATTGCGAGCAGAGGCAAAGACGCTGAGGCGGGTGTCACCTGGAGCAGTAACAACCCGAGTATGAGAAGCAGGATCGGCGAGACGAGCACCGCCAGACCGGCGAGAACCGATCTGACCGGCGACTTGCGCAAGCGCGACCCGGCTCGCTCGACAGCCTCTGGCCATACCAGGGCCACCAAGGTGGCCATGGCAGCCACGAAAATCGCCGACAGGATCTTGGCAAACAGAACGAGTGCCCGCGCACGGATATTTGGAGGTAGCGGCCGCTCCTGGACTATCACCCCCCCGATGTTGGCAAGCTCCAGACCGTCGGCCTGATTCTCTGATCGGTAGGTCAAGTCGCCACCGACGGTCAGGTCGGACACGATGTCGAGCGTCGTCACGGAAACGTCGACATCGCCCCCAATCTCTCCCGACAGGTCGAGATTGCGCTGAGTCCCTCCCAAATCGCCGCTGATCTCACCCGAAAGGCTGGCATTCCACGCCCAAACGAGGGCGTCACCGGCGATTTCACCCGTATCAGTGACGTCCAAGCGCACTCCGGAAACAACCAGATCCTTGCCAATCGTTCCTGAGACATGGGTTTCAGGCGCGACAACTCGTACCGAACCCCGCACGTCACCCGCCACCACGACTTCCTGAGCAATGGCCGTGACGCTTCCTCGCACCGTCCCTTCGATAACGAGGTCTTCCCCCGCGAGCACGATGAGATCGCCCCTGACCTCGCCCTGGATCAGAACACGAACGCCCGTCGCATAGAGATCGTCGTCGATGACCACCGACTCTCTGATGATGACGGTGTCGGAAGAAACGGTTTCTGCCGCCCCGGCCGGCGTCTCGGAGCCGAGGACCACAACCAGCAGCGTCAGCAGGGCGAACGCCGCCCTAGATAGGTAACGCATCGGTGGCCAGGTCGAGCAGGGAGCCGGGAAGGATGCCCCAGACCAGAGTCGCAGCCACCGCCAACCCGAGGACCCAGCCCAAAGGTTGGGTGACCACGGGAGCTGTCGCCTCTTCAGGCCCCTCGTCCATGAACATGACGACAACGATTCTGAGGTAGAACGCGAAAGCGATCACGGAGGCCAGCACTGCTACCACGACCAGCCACTCGTATCCCGCGTTCCACGCATCGGCGAATACTCCGAACTTCGCCACGAATCCCGACGTAACAGGAAGACCGGCCATGCCCAACAGCAGTACGGCAAACGACATCGCGATCACCGGGCTGGTTCTCGCCAACCCCCGGAACTGCCGCAATGGCGACCCTCTCTCGTCCCCAGAGTCGATGGCGGCCACCACTGCGAACGCTCCAACGAGCTGGATCGAGTAGACGGCGAGGTAGAAGAGTATTCCCTGGGTGGTACCACCAACGACGCCTGTCATGATGAACCCGGCGTGGGCAACACCCGAGTAGGCCAGCATGCGGCGAACGTCATCCTGTACCAACGCCAGCACCGAGCCCACAAGCATGCTCAACGCGGCGACACCAGCCGCTACAGGGAGCCAAGTCGCGTTCAGATCACCCACGGCGGTGATGAGAATCCGGACAATCGCCGCAAAGCCGGCGATCTTGGCGACAGCGGCCATGTAACCCACCAACCCAGACGGCGCTCCCTGATACACATCAGGCGCCCATGTGTGGAATGGGGCAGCGGAGACCTTGAACCCCAGGCCCGCTATCACCAGGCCGATGCCGATGTAGATCACATCAGGGCGAGTGACTATGAATTGGTCGAAGAACTGCCTTATGTCGAGCACTCCGAACTGGCCGGTGCCCGCGTAAATCAGCGCCACCCCGTAGATGAAGACTGCTGAGGCAAAAGAGCCCAGGAGGAAGTACTTGAGTGCCGCCTCCTCCGACTCCAACCTCTCTCGAGCAAACCCCGCAAGCACATACAACGCGATCGAACCGACTTCCAGGCCGAGGAACATCATCACCAGATTGTTCGAGGCAACCATGATGGAGAACCCGGTGGTTGCCAGAAGGATGAGGGCCAGCGCTTCTGCGCCGCGCCTACCCAGCCCCTCGATGAAGCGCCATCCAGCGAGCAGGCCGAGGCCGGTCACCGCAATCAGGGCGAAACGGGCGAACACCGCGAAGCCGTCCATGACGATCATCCCGGAGAAGGTGATGAGGGCATCTATGTCCAGAATCTCGGCGGCGTCTTCGGCTGCCAGCTTTTGAGCCACCGTGATCGACGCTGCGGCGATAAGAGCCACTGCGGTCAAAGCCCCCAAGACCTTGGTCGCAGGCTTCCACTGCACCTCCACAAGAAGCACTACGGCGGCTCCTACCGCCATGACCAATTCCGGCGCGATGGACATCCACGCGACGTCGGGAGTGGCGATCATGGGCCCGCCTCTCCGGCGACGGAGACGTCGGCCAAACGCCCGGGCTCGGGAACCTCATAGTCAGTCTGGGCAACGACCCGGTCGAGGGTGGCTTCCGTCGAAGGGGCGATCTTGTCCAGAAGGACCGACGGGTAGAGCCCCAAAACCAGCACCAGTGCGGCCAACGGGGCCAGGAGACCGATCTCCCTCATCGACAGGTCCGCCAGGCCCTTGTTCTCCTCAATTCTGGGCTCGCCGGTGAAGACTCGCTCGTACGCCCACAACATGTACACGGCGGCGAGAATCACACCGCCGGCAGCGATGATCGCCGGAACGGGCAGCGTGGCGAAAGAACCGACCAGCACCAGGAATTCTCCTACGAATCCGTTGAGTCCGGGGAGGCCGATCGAGGCGAAGGCCATGAACAAGAAGAACCCCGCGAAGACCGGCATCACCTTCTGCAAGCCACCGAAGTCTGAGATCTTCTTGGTGTGCCTTCGCTCGTAGATCATTCCGACCAACAGAAATAGGGCACCGGTAGTGAGACCGTGGTTGACGTTCTGGATGACCGCACCTTGCAGGCCACCAGAAGTGAGGGCGAATGTACCGAGGACTATGAACCCGAGATGGCTTACCGACGAATAGGCGACCAGCCTCTTGAGATCCGGCTGGACGATCGCGACCACGGCACCGTAGATGATCCCAATGACAGCGATGGCTGCCATGATCGGCACCGCGTCGACCGATGCCTCCGGAAAGAGCGTCAGGTTGAATCGGAGCAGACCGTAGGTGCCGAGCTTCAGGAGCACACCTGCCAGCAACACCGAGCCGGCCGTGGGCGCCTCAACATGGGCGTCAGGCAGCCAGGTGTGCAGCGGAAACAGCGGCACTTTGATCGCGAAAGCGAGAGCAAACGCTGCAAAAAGCCACCGTTCGAGACCGGTGCCCAGCTCCAACGCCGCAAGGTCGCCGAGAGCGAAGGAAAGCTCTCCGAACTGAGATGAGTGCTGTACCGCCAGAGCAATGATGCCGGCCAGCATCAAGGCCGATCCGAACGCCGTATAGATGAAGAACTTCATGGCGGCGTACACCCGACGCTCGCTTCCCCATATCCCGATGATGAAGTACATCGGAACCAGGATCACCTCGAAGAACACGAAGAACAGAAAGAGATCCTGCGCCAAGAAGACACCGATCATCCCGGCTTCGAGAAGCAGTGTGTTGACAACAAACTCCTTCTTCCGAAGCGTGATCGAGGTAGACGCACCAAGGGCGATGGGAACCAGCAGAGTGGTCAGCAGAACCATCGGCAGCGATATCCCGTCGACACCGAGGTGCCAGGACATGCCCCAAGGCTCATACCACGACACGTCCACCACCATCTGCATCGTGGGCGATGGCTCGAACTCGGTGAACATGTAGCCGGCCAGGGCGAGCGGCAGAACCGAAAGGGCGATCCCGAGAGGCAAATGGACCTCACCCCTTCGCGAAGGGACCAGCATCACGACCAACGCGGCCGCTACGGGTAGCAGAACGAGGGCTGTCAACATGATCGGCCCGTCTCCCGACAGAAACCAGGGGCCGAGGATCGGTGGCTCATCCGTTGGCCACCAGCCAAGCGATTACAACCAGCACCCCACCAAGGAACAGCACCCCGTAGTTGCGAACGTATCCGGTTTGCAAGGAGCGCGTCATCTCCCCGGCGCGGCGGGCCATGGCGCCGACACCGTTGACGGCGCCGTCGATCAGCCGGCTGTCGACGGTGAACGCGGCCACCTCGGCGACCCTTCGCCCCGGGCGCACGATTGCCGCCCCGTAGATCTCGTCGACCTCGTAGGCGTTCTCCCAAGCACCCCAGAGGGGCTCGAAGTTCTCTTCGAAGGAACGCCACGCCTGGCGGGGCCGACGGTAAGTGAGATAGGCGAAGCCAATGCCTATCACGCCTGCCAGCACGGACAGGCCGGCCAGAACGACCAGGATCGTGGCACCCTCGGGTGGGTGCTGAAGGTGAACAAGCTCAAACGACGGCTCCAAGAAATGTTCGAGTCCCAACGAGAAGGGCGTGTTGACCAGGCCTCCCACCACTGACAGGACGGCGAGAACCACCAACGGAACCGTCATCACCCGCGGCGACTCGTGAGGCTCGACACCTTCGTCCCACCGGCTATCGCCCCAAAACACCAGCATCCACTGCCTCGTCATGTAGAAGGCGGTGAGAAGAGCGGTTACGAGCCCGATCACCCACAACACGGCAAACCAGGAGCCTCGCTCAAAAGTCGCGGCGAGGATCTCGTCTTTCGACCAGAACCCGGAAAGAATCGGAATCCCGGAGATGGCCAGCGTTGCAATGCCCATGGTGGTTGCGGTGATCGGCATCCGTTTCGCCAACCCACCCATCTTGTCCATGTCCTGGGCATCGTTCAGGGCGTGAATCACCGACCCGGCTCCGAGGAAGAGGAGGGCTTTGAAGAAGGCATGAGTCATCAAATGGAAGATCCCCGCTACGTAAGCCGTGGTCCCCACCGCCAAGAACATGTATCCGAGTTGGGAGACTGTCGAATATGCGAGGACCCTCTTGATGTCTCGCTGCGCAAGCGCAATCGACGCTGCGAAGAGCGCGGTGGCCGCGCCCACGATCGCCACCACGTTGGAGGCAACCGGCGCAAGCTCGAAGATCGCCGCCGAGCGGGCAATCAGATACACGCCGGCAGTCACCATCGTCGCCGCGTGGATGAGGGCCGACACCGGAGTCGGCCCCTCCATGGCGTCGGGCAACCACACGTACAGGGGGATCTGCGCCGACTTTCCGGCAGCGCCGATCAGCATCATCAAACCGACTGCAGTTGCCGTGGACGCGCTCAGCACCTCGCCCGCCCGCTCGAAGATGCCGGCGTAGGACAGCGTCCCGAAAGAGGTGAAGACGATCATCAACCCGATCATCAACCCGAAATCGCCGATGCGATTGACGACAAAAGCCTTCTTTGCTGCAGCGGCTGCCGACCCGCGGGTAAACCAAAAACCGATGAGCAGATAGGAACAGAGCCCAACCAACTCCCAACCCAGGAACAACATGGCGTAGTTGCCTCCCAGGACCAGGATCAACATCGATGCCGTGAAGAGGTTCAGATAGGTGAAGAAACGGTGAAAGCGGGCATCACCATGCATGTAGCCGACGGCGAAGACGTGGATGAGTGTGCCCACGCCGGTCACCACCAGCGCCATGAGTGCTGCGAGCGGGTCCCAGAGCAGCTCCAGGTTGGCGCCAATGGCCGGCATCCAGTCCCACAGCTCGACCACCTCACCGTGATCGCCCCCCTCCAAGAACGGCCAGGCAGCAACGGCTGCGACCACAAAAGCGGAGCCGCTCATCAAGGTCGCCAACCATCCCGACCCGGGCTCGCCCAGATATCTCCCGGCGAAAAGAAGGATCAGGGCACCGACGAGGGGAAGGGCGATGATGAGCCAGATGAACTCGGTCACTTCAACCCCTCAGCTCGCTGAGCTCGTCTACCGATGCGGTGGCCCGGCGTCGGAAGATGGCGACGATGATCGCCAGGCCCACCACCACCTCGGCCGCCGCCACCACCAGAATGAAAAAGACAGCCACCTGGCCATTGATGTCGTTGAGCGCTCTACCGGCGGAGATCAAGGTGAGATTGACAGCATTGAGCATCAACTCGATGCACATGAACATGACCAGGGCGTTGCGGCGAAGCAGGATCCCTGTGGCGCCAATCGCAAACAAGGCCGCCGCCAACCCCATGTACCAACCTGGGTCGACCATCAGCGGACCCTCCGACGAAACTGAGCCAACGAGATTGCGCCTGCCGCTGCGATAGTCAGCAGCAGAGCCGTGGCCTCGAAGGCCAGAACCCAGTTTGTGAACAGCGGCTCGGCCACCGCCTGGATCGTCCCGTTGGTGGCCGCGGGGTCGACATCACTTGCCGCCGGCACCCAACTGAAATCGCCGCTGATGGTGATGGCCCCCGCAAGCAGGATGATCAGACCGGCAAGCCCGCCGACGACCAGCCTCTGATTGGGCAATGTCTCAGAAGTGTCTTCTTCCTTGTCGACGCCGATGAGCATGATCACGAATAGGAACAGCGTCATGACGGCGCCGGCGTACACGATCACCTGAACTGCGGCGACGAAGTGGGCGAGTTGGGCCACATACAGAACCGCTACCGAGAACAAGGTTCCGAGGAGGCCCATGGCCGAGTAGATCGGGTTGCGCGCTATCACCACGGTCACCGCCCCGGCCAGGGCCGTTGCGCCCATCAGCACGAAGAGAATGGCCTCAGCCATCGTCGACCTCGGTCCGGGTGTCACGCTCCACCTGGTCCGGCTCAGGGTCCCAATCGCCAGGCCCCGGAGTGGGCTGCCACATGGCAACCCCCTCGTACGAAGCGCGTCCTGCAGGAGCGGTGGCTCTCACCCAGCCGTCGGCGGCGTCCAATTCCGAAAGGTCGGCCAACTGATCGTCCGGGAACATGTGGGGCACCGAGCCGTCGGCCCCCATCAGAAGCGTCTCTTTGGTGTAGATCGCATCCTGACGGTTGGTGGTCGACATCTCGAAGAGATGGGTCATGGTGATGGCTTCCGTCGGGCAGGCCTCCACACAAAGGCCGCAAAAGATGCATCGGAGCATGTTGATCTCGTAGACGAAACCGAAGCGCTCCCCTGGCGAAGTCGGCTCGTCGGGGTCGTTGTCCATACCCCGGACGTAAATGCATTGAGCCGGGCAGGCACCAGCGCACAGCTCACACCCGATGCACTTCTCCATGCCGTCGGGATATCTGTTCAGGACATGACGCCCGTGAAACCGCTGCGGCTTCTCCCGCATCTCGTCCGGGTACCGGGTCGTGACCATCTCCTTGCCGGTGATGGTTCGCACCATCGTCTTGCCCGTCACCCGCAAACCCTTCAGAAGTTCGGTGAAGACGCCCATCTCAGCCCCAAGGTGTCCCGAACTGGCGGAAGCTTATGACAACTGTGGAGATGACCAGCCAGCCCAGGGCCCCGGGGATCAACCGCTTCCAGCCCAGCGCCATCAGCTGGTCGTAGCGAAGACGGGGCAGGGTGGATCGGAGCCAGAAGAAGAGGAAGACGATGGCGTAGGTCTTCACCAGGAACCAGATGAATGGGAGCAGCCCAGATATGAAGGCCGGAAGCACATCGTCGAAGGTCGGACCGTTCCAGCCTCCCAGGAACAATGTCGCCGCCACCGCCGACATCGAGAAGATGTTGATGTATTCGGCCAGGAAGAACATGGCGAAGCGGGCCCCTGAGTACTCGGTGTGGAACCCGCCCACGAGCTCCTGCTCTGCCTCGACCAGATCGAACGGCGCCCTGTTGGTCTCGGCCACAATCGCGATGAGGAAGATCACAAAGGCAACGATCTGAGGGAAGACGAACCAGCGAGGAACGAAGCGGAGGACCGGCTCGAGAGCCGGTATCACGTCACCCCAAGTGCCTGACTGCCGTTCCACGATCTCTGCGAGGGACAGAGTTCCCCCGTCGCCTTGTGTTGCTGTGAACATCACCACCGCGACCATCGCCAACCCCATGGCAGCTTCGTAGGAGATGGCTTGAGCAGTGGCGCGGACACCACCGATCAGCGGGTATTTGGATCCCGATGACCAGCCCGCGAGCACTATCGCGTACACCGCCATCGACGACATGGCGAGGATGAAGAGCAGGCCGATGTTGAGATCGGCGCCTTGCAATGTGATCTCGTGGTCGCCGATGGTGAAAGGCCTGCCGAACGGCACCATCATGAAAATGAGAAAGGCCGGGATGACGGCCAGGAACGGAGCGAGGGCGTACATCGCGTACTCCACCCGGCGGGGGGTCACAGACTCTTTGAAGAAGAGCTTGAAGGCGTCGGCCAGCGTCTGCAGGATTCCAAATGGGCCGGCCCGGCTAGGCCCGATCCTGCTCTGCATATCGGCGACGATCTTCCGCTCCGCCCAAACGTTGAGGACTGTGAGGTTGATCAGCAGCCCGAGCACCACGACTGCCTTGACAACGATGATCAGAAACTCCGCCCAGCTCATGATGTCTTCACTCTCACGACCGGGTCGGTGCCCAAAGATGCCGCTCCGGGCTGGTTCGCCGGGACGTACACGACCCCGGCCGGGGTCCCGCTGTCGACAACGGCCTCGAATTCTCCCTCTCCGTGTTTGGTCACGACTGTCAGCCCCACCCCATCGCGGGCGCCCAATCGGGTGGCATCCTCGGGATTGAGATAAGCCCTTGGCCCCGGCGCCAGGGGATACAACGAAGGGCTATGACGCAAGCGGACACCGTCGTCATACATGGTCCGCGCCGAGTGCAGAGTGAGTTCGGCTCGCGGCGCTCGCTCCCCTTTGATGGCCACCGGTATGTGAGTTATCGGCTGGCCAGACTCAAAGGCGATGATCCCGTCGCGGTGTTCCCATTCCAACGCCTCCCAGGTGACGTCCTGGTACCCGGAGACAACCGTTGCCAACTCCTTGGCGACCGTGTCGACCGAGCCGAACCCCAGACTGCGACCCGTCCGATGGGCGATGTCCTCAAGAACCGACCACTCGGACCTGGTCTGACCGGGTCCGGGTATCAGGAGGTTCAGTTTTTGAACGCGGCCCTCGAGATTTGTTGCCGTGCCTTCCTTCTCGGAGAAACCGGCAACCGGGAGAATGAGGTCGGCCTGTCGGTTGGAGTCGTGAATGAAGGTGTCCAAAGACACGACGTACTCGGCAGACTCCAGGGCCTCCTTGGCCTGATCGGGTCGGGGAAGGTCACCCACGGGGTCGGCGCCTACCAGCATCAGCATCCTGATCTCCCCTGACTCCGCCGCCTCCAGGATGCCCTCCGTGTCTTTCCCCACTACCTCGGGGACGGGGCCCCAATGTTCCTCGAGAATTCCCCTCCCCCCTTCATCGAGGTTGAGCCGGCCTGGGAGCAGATCGGGGGCCAAACCCATGTCGAGAGCTCCGTAGGTGTTGGCTCGCCGTGCCAGCGGAAGAACTGCAGCGTGGTCTGCCCGGCTCCGTGCATAAGCCGCGACCGACTCCGCAAGCAGTGGATCGTCAGCCAAGGACGCCTGGCCCACGATGACAACAGTCTTGCCCTTGGCCAGCAAGGCACTGATCTCGGGGTGCTCGCCCGCTTCCAGATCGTCGAGGAGCTCGAAACCACCACCAGGCCGGTACCGGAGCTGGTGATCAGCCCGATCATCCAACCCGTTGGACCGAGGATGCACGACGACCAGTGGCACACCCAACTCCTGTGCCGCCCGCCGCACCCGGAGGTACAGGGTGGGATGCTCTTCTTTGAGGTCGGGTCCCCACACCAGGATCACGTCCGCGTCGTCGACGTCCGATATCAGGGCGCGGTCAATCGTGGCGGCCAGAAAGTGTGAGCCAAGCGCGTTGTCGACACGGGCATCCACGTTGTTGGTTTCCAAAACGACCCTGGCGAATTTCGACAAGGCATAGGCGTCTTCGTTGGTTCCGTGGGCGCCGCCGATAACACCAAACCCCCCACCTCCGTCTTCTGAGCGGATCAGATCGACGCGGTTGGCGACGATGTCCAACGCCTCTGCCCATGAGATCTCGACAAGGTCCCCGTCGCGTCGCACCAGAGGACTGGTGAGACGCTCAGACGACCGGAGATGCTCGAAACCGAAACGATCCTTGTCGGCGAGCCATCCGTGATTGGTGGCTTCGATGTCCACGCCGAGGATGCGGAGAATCTCGTTTTGGCTCGCCTGCACCGAAATGCGGGGGTGGGCGGTGTCGAACATGCTCGAGCTTTCGATCATCTGCAGATCCCAAGGGCGTGCCCGAAATCGATACGGCTTCGCGGTGAGAGCCCCGACCGGGCAGATTTGCACGGTGTTCCCTGAGAAGTAGGACGAGAAAGGGAGATCCGGGAACGTGTTGACCTGCGTCGTGTTGCCCCGATCCTGGAACTCGATCAAAGGATCACCACTGATTTCATCTGAGAACCGGGTGCAGCGTGCGCACAGGATGCAACGCTCCCGGTCCAGAAGCACGAGATCGGATATCGGAATTGGCTTCTCGTAATGCCGTTTGATCTCGACAAAGCGGCTTTCCCCCGGTCCGTGCGACATCGCCTGATCCTGGAGCGGGCACTCTCCACCCTTGTCACAGACCGGGCAATCCAGGGGATGGTTGGCCAGCAGGAACTCGAGTACCGACTCCTGGGCCTTCTTGACGGACTCGCCTTTGGTATCGATGACCATGCCATCGCTGACGGGGTTGGTGCACGCCGTGATGAGCATGGGGCCTCGCGGAGTCTCCACTTCGACAAGGCACATCCTGCACATCCCGACCGGGTTCATACGTTCGTGCCAGCAGAAGCGAGGGATGTAAGTCCCTTCGTCTTGGGCTGCCTTGATCAGCAACTCACCGGCAGGCACCACGTGCTCAGCGCCATCGACGATGATCTTGACGGTGTCGCTCACCCGGCACCGCCGCTCGCGCCTGAATCCGGCTGGCTAGCCGCCGCCGACACGACGTGGCTGACCTCGTGTGATCGGAAGGGGCAACCCCCTCCGCTCACATGCTCCATCACTTCGTCACGGAAGTAGTCGCGCAACGCGATGATCGGCGATACGGCCGACGGTCCGAGGGGGCAAATGGTGGTCATCTTGGGTGGCCACGCCAGACCGATGCTGATCCCGTCAGATACATCGAGAAGCAGGTCGAGGTCGACGTCGCGCCCGTCACCGCTCTCGACACGGCGAAGAATCATCTCCATCCACGTTGTGCCCTCGCGGCAGGGGGTGCATTGCCCGCACGACTCATGGGCAAAGAACCTGACCACTCGCTCGGCCGCCGCCACCATGCAAGTGGTGTGATCCATCACGATCACTGCGCCAGATCCCAACATCGACCCCGCAGCTGCCGTCGCATCTTTTGTGATCTCAAGATCCAGATGTTGCGAAGGGACGAACCAGGGCGCCGACGCACCGCCCGGTATCCACGACTTGAGCTCGTTACCGCCCCTGATCCCGCCGGCCACCTCGAAGATCAGCTCTCTCCAAGTGATCCCGTGAGGAAGCTCGTAGTTCCCTGGACGCTCGACGTGGCCGGAGATCGAGGTCATGAACGTTCCCGTGTCCCCTTCATGCGCCAATTCTTTGTACTTGCCGGTACCCATCTCGAGGATGTGGGGCAGGTTGGACAGAGTCTCGACGTTGTTGACGATCGTCGGCTTCATGTACAGCCCCTTCGCGGCCGGGAAATACGGGGGCTTGAGCCGAGGCTCTCCACGCCGTCCTTCCAGGGAGTTGATCAACGCCGTCTCCTCGCCACAGATGTAGGCGCCTCCCCCGAGGTGCACTGTCACCTCCAGGTTGTAATCAGTTCCGAAGATGCCCTTTCCGAGAAAGCCCCGTTCATACGCCTCCTCGACGGCTTGCTGCACCCGGCGCGCCGGTTTCGGGTACTCGCCGCGTATGTAGACAAAGGCCTGGTTCACCTCATTGGCATACGAGGCGATGATGATCCCTTCGATGAGTTGATGGGGGTCTCGTTCGAGGAGTTGCCGATCCTTGAAAGTCCCCGGCTCCGACTCGTCACCATTCACGACGAGATAGGCAGGGCGGTCGGGGGCGAGGAAGCTCCACTTGAGACCCGCCGAGAAAGCGGCACCACCCCGGCCGAGGAGACCTGACTCCTTGACAGTCTCAACCAGCCGCTCGCGGGTCATTGAGAGGCTCCGACGGGCCTGGTCGTAACCCCCGGTCTCCTCGTACAGCGACATGGTGTGTGACCTCTCGGGGTGATCGGTCATGCGCCGGGTGACCACCAGGGTCACGAGACGTCCTCCGACCCGGCAGTGCCCAGTGGGCCAAAGGCGGGATATGGGCCCATGGCGCCAACGGCTTCCCTGATCGCCCAGTCGAAGCTGCGTTCGCCACCAAACAGCTCCTGCATCTCATCGGTGTTCACCACTTCGGGGCGGGCGCTCTTCAGCCAATTCACCAGATCGCGCGCCTTCTCTGGAGTCACGCCTTCGATCAGCTCATAATTGACCTGAACCGCTGGGGCCCCGCCACAGGCGCCGATACATTCGACATGCTCGACGGAGAGGAGCTCCTCCTCGTCGGTTTCACCGTGGGGGACGCCCGATTCGTCTTCTACCGCCGCTAGAACTTCATCGCCCCCCAGCAGCATGCAAGAAATCGATGTGCAGCACGAAACCAGGTACCGACCGGTGCGCTCGCGCTTGTACATCGTGTAGAACGAGGCGACGGAGCGAACTTGGGCGGGGGTGATACCGGTCCACCGTGCGACCTCCTCCATGCCCTCATCGCTGAGGTAGCCGTCCACGGACATCGCCAGGTAGAGGAGGGGCATCACCGCCGATCGCTTCTCCGGATACCGAGCTACGAGCTCTCGAGCCCGTTCCTGGACTGCGTCGGGCCACTGGCTCATCGGTCTACGTCTCCCATCACCGGGTCCATCGAGGCGATCGTCGCGATGGTGTCGGCCATCAGCGAGTCAGACATGGCTATGGGAAGCGCCTGCAGATTGTTGAACGACGGCCCGCGAGTGTGCATCCGGTACGGCTTGGGTCCGCCGTCAGAGACCAGATAGCAGCCCAGCTCCCCCCGAGGAGACTCAACAGCCACATAGGTTTCGCCCGCCGGCACCTTGAAGCCCTCGGTGAAGAGCTTGAAATGATGAATGAGCGCTTCCATGGACTCGTCGATGCGGGCGCGTGGCGGTGGTGTGACCTTGCGATCGTCGACCCGAAAATCCCCTTTCGGCATGCCGTCCATCGCTTGGGAAACGATCCGCAACGACTGGTGGATCTCTTCGACTCTGACCCGATAGCGGTCGTAGACGTCGCCGTTCATACCCGTGGGGACTTCGAACTCGTAGGCGTCGATGCCGGAGTAGGGAAAGGCCTTACGAAGGTCCCATTCCACCCCGGTGGCACGCAGCGCTGGTCCGGTGATGCCAAAAGCGACGGCTTCGTCCGCGGTTATGACGCCAACCCCCCTCGTTCGGGACTCCCAAATCGGGTTGTTCTCCAGCATGTCGTCGTAATCGGCCAGTTTGGGAGGCAGGTATTCCAACAACGAGGCGACGTCGTCTTTCCAGCCAGGCGGGAGATCAGCCGCCACGCCTCCAGGCCGGATGTAGTTGTGGTTCATCCGTAAACCTGTCGTCTTCTCGAAGAAGTCGAGGATGAACTCACGTTCCCTGAATCCATAGGTCATGATCGAGAGAGCACCAATGTCCATGCCATTGGTTGCCAAAGCCACCAGATGCGAGGACACTCG
Source organism: Acidimicrobiia bacterium (assembly GCA_965216725.1). GTDB lineage: Bacteria > Actinomycetota > Acidimicrobiia > Spongiisociales > ZC4RG35 > JACZUI01. The sequence goes on from CBDCGI010000005.1 coordinate 244,138, forward strand.
ATTCAACTCGGTCATCAAGACTCTGATCGCGGCGGCCCTGGGCGGCACCTCGATGCCCAGAAGACGCTCCACAGCGAGTGAGTAGGCCAGCTCGTTGTGGAACGGCGCCAGATAATCCATGCGGGTGACGTTGGTCGGGCCCTGCCCGAAGGTGAGCTGCTCGGCAGTTTTCTCCATCCCGGTGTGGAGATAGCCAATGATGGGCTTGGTCCTCCGGATGATCTCGCCTTCCATCTCGATCTGAAGGCGGAGCACACCGTGGGTCGACGGATGCTGGGGCCCCATGTTGAGGATCATCCGCTCGTCGTCATCGCCGAACTCGTCATCGAAGGCATAGTCGTCGGTGACGACACTGCCCTCCTGCTCCTTCAGGCGGCTCTCGGACTCCTGGGCTCCGATTTCCTGGCTGCCCTCGTCCGTCGGCGAGAACTGGGGCTCCTCCGTTCCGGCGACCCAGAGATCCACGGTCTCCGTTTGCTTCTCAGACGTCATCAGCTCACCTGATGGCTTTCCTTGAATTGGACAGGTACCGAGCCCAAGCCGAAGTCCTTCCGCAGTGGGTGCCCTTCCCAGTCGTCCGGCATCAAGATGCGGGTGAGGTCAGGATGGCCATCGAAGATGATGCCGAACATGTCGAACACCTCTCGCTCGGCGTACCCCGCACCGGGGAACAGGGGGGTGAGCGACTGAATCGTGGGATCTTCCCCGGGCACGGTTGTGATCATTCGCAGCCGCACCCGGTGTTTCATCGACAAGAGATTCGCCACCACTTCGTAACGCTGTGGCCGCGCCTTAAGCCAGTCAACGGCGGTGACGTCGACGCAGACCTCGAAGCCGGCTCCCTTGGCCGATGTTGCGAAGGCGGCCCAGCTCTCCGGCGGGAGCCGCACCACGTCCTGGCCTGCCGAGACCTCGTGCTGGGCTCCCTCGACCGTCTCGACCAGGGTGTTGATCAGGTCGCTGGTCACTTGACGATCTCGCCGGTCATGATCTTGTCGTGAAGGGTGAGAATGCCGTGTTGCAAGCTTTGCGGACCAGGAGGGCAACCGGGGACGTAGATATCGACAGGCACTATCTGATCCACGCCCTGGACCAGCGCATAGTTGTTGAACATCCCTCCTGATGACGCACACGCTCCCATCGAGATCACCCACTTGGGGTCGGGCATCTGGTCGTAGACCTGGCGAAGAACCGGTGCCATCTTCTGGCTCACCCGCCCGGCGACGATCATGAGGTCAGCCTGTCGAGGCGAGGCCCGGAACACCTCCATGCCGAATCTGGCGAGGTCGTAGTGGGCCGCCCCTGTGGCCATCATCTCGATGGCGCAGCAGGCGAGACCAAAGGTCGCAGGGAACATGGAGCGGGTACGCGCCCAGCGACCCGCCTTCTCCACGGTCGTCATCAACAGATTGCCCGGCGGAGTCGTCGCCATCAGGCCGCGTCCTCAGCCGGAGCAGAGTCCGCGTATCGAGCCCTCCGACGCACGTACCAGTCCAGTGCACCTCTCTTCCAGACGTAGGCCAAAGTCTCGGCTACGAAGAAGGTGAAGATGAACACGGCGGCCACCCCATACCAGCCGAGGGAGACGAATACCGAGGCCCACGCGAAGAGGAAGATGATCTCCACGTCGAAAATGACAAAGAGCATCGCCACCAGATAGAACTTGACCGGAAATCGCTGGGCGGGCTCGACTTCGGGGATTATCCCCGACTCATAAGGCTCCAGCTTCGCCGCAGTTGGCCGGTGAGGCCGCAAGAACCGGGATATGAGATACGTCACCGAGACAAACGCGATCCCGAGGACGAACATCACAACGATGGGCGCATAGTCGGCGAGAGCCACGTTCTGAGCTTAGAACGGGCAAACTTTGTGAAAGAAATCGCAAGCTGCCGGGATCACGGTTGAGCGGGGACCACGCAGCTCGCAGTACTCGGCGAGCCGACGGCACCCTGAAACGGATCGGGTTCGAGCACGGCGGAGCCAAATCGATCGGTTGTCAGGAAACGGACCAGACCCCGGTACACGGCGTCGGCATAGGCCATCTGCACCAGCTCCGACTGCAGGAGCTGCTCCTCTGCTGGATTGGAGATGTACATGCCCTCCACAATCACTGCAGGGGCGTCGGCCCTCCTCAGGAGCCCGTAGAAGTCCTCGCCGGTGTCGACGTCAACACGGGCCTTCGGTCCGGACACCCTTCCTGCACCCCAGTCATCGCCAAATGGCGCCAGGCTTCGAATCATCTCCTCATGAATCAACGATGCCAGTCTGTCGGAGCCCGGGGAACTCACCGAGTAGAAGACGTCAGTTCCTGGAATCTCGCGAGTCTGCTGGTGCGCCGTGTTGTTGTGAATGGATATCAAGGCATCGGCTCCAGTCCCGTTGGCGACACCGGCGCGGTAGGCGAGGCCCAGCTCGTAGTCGCCGCCCTCGGGGCCAGACGGGCCCCTCGTCATCCAGGTCGAGGCAACCGCCGGATATTCATCACCGGGGCGGACGTGCCCTGTCTCCCAGTCAATGTCCTGGCCGGTCGCCAGACGAGCCATGAGGAATGTCGATATGGCGAGATTCACGTCCTTCTCGTTGCCGCCGTTTGGGCCCTTCCCTCCAAGGTCACGACCGCCATGTCCGGGGTCGATGACGATCACAGCCTCGGAGAGGTCGAAACCGGGCCCCGGCGTTGCCGGTTGCGATCTGGTGATCACTTCAACATCGCTGCGCATCAGCCACCGCTCTGTGTTGCAGGTGGTCAGGACTAACAGCCACGCTCCATCTTCCGAGAGCACCGGGAATGTCAAGCCCGATGCCGGCCGGTAGAAAGGTGAGGCACCTGGCTCGGTGAAAAGGTCGACCCCACCGGGTGGGACAACGACCAGCCCGGGCTCGCCCGTGACCAGCGTCGTGGTAGACGCGGAACCGGTAGGCGTAGGACCCGACTGGGCGAGAGTCGAGGTCGTCTCCGGCACGAGGTCACCGAACCCGCAAGAGGCAACGGTCAGAGCAAGCGCAGAAAGCGCAATCAAGTGGATTCTGGTCATTGAACGGCGGTTGCTTCAGGGATCAGACGATGACGACTGACCCAAACTTATATCCGGAGCAGGAGTATCTGAGGTACCTCGCCATCAGGAGATGAGACGGCTGGCCAGGTCGTCGAGATCGCCGACGATCATCTCCGGCCGCTCGCCCGGTAGACCCCAGCGAGCACCGGCCCTGGAAACAAATGCTCCGCGGGCCCCAGCAGTCATAGCTCCCGCAACGTCCCAATCATGGGCGGCAACCAGCATCGTGTCCTTGATCTCAACGTCGAGCTCTCGGGCCGCATGCAGATACGGAGCCGGGTCCGGCTTGAAACGACGCACGGCATCAACGGAAAGAACACGGGTCAGAAGACCTCCGAGACCCGCATTTGTGATCTGAGAGCGAGCGGTTATTTGGTCGCCGTTGGTCAGGGCCACCATCTCGATATCGATCTCGGCGATTCTCTCGAGCGCGGGAACGACATCCGGATGTGGTGGAAGTCGGGTCATCTGAGCCAAGATGGTCTGGGCATCCGAAGAGCTGAGATCCAGACCGTACCTTGCCGCCAACGCTGCCAGAGCTTCGCTCCCAATCTCTGCGAACGGCCGGTACTGACCCAACGAGTTGGCCACGAGAGAGCCGTGAAGGAGCCGGGCAAACCACTCACCTAGGGGAGGATTGGTGCCGAACACTGCCTCGAATCCCTGACGTAACGGCGACAGGTCGAGCAGGGTCTCATTGACGTCGAAAACGAGGGCAGCCGGACGGCCGCTCACCGAACCGGCAGTCCCCGAACCACCGACGACAGGGCGTCATACGTTCGCTCCCCCATGTGCTTGTCATCGGGATCCAGGAGATTGGCCATCACCTTGAGCGTCCATTCCATGAGCGGCCTATTGCGAAGCCCGGTGTGTGCGAGCGCCCGCATCACCGGCGGGTTCCCAATAGCCTTCACAAAGACCCTGGCCATCTTGTAATAGAGGCCGTACTCATCCTCGAGGTATTGGGGGTAGCGCTTGAGGATGCCGGGGTCGTCCGCACCGATCGCCTGAGACACGTGCTGTGCGGCAATTCGGCCGGTCTCGTACGCGTAGGAGATTCCCTCGCCGTTCCAGGGGTTGATGGCTCCCGCGGCGTCGCCAATCGTTATCCAGTTGTGGCCTACCAATGGGCCTTTGGAGAAAGACATCGTCAGCTTTCCGCCTTGTGGGTCGCTGAGTTTGGAATCCTCGTCCAGTCCCCAATAGTCGGGAGCGGTTGCCACGTAATCGCGCATCATGTGGGTGGTGTTGACGTGTTTCCATCGCTTGAAGGTGGAGAGAAGGCCGACACCGACGTTCACAGTGCCGTCACCAAGAGGGAACACCCACCCGTACCCGGGCATCGTGGCGCCGCTCGAGTCCCGCATATCGAGCTGAGACTCGAGAAATGGATCAGTGGACCGGGGTGAGGTGTAGTAGCCCCTTGCCGCCAGACCCATCGGATAGTCCTTGCGCCGAGCCGAGCCCAGGTCCCTGCCAAACCGATTCATGGAACCGTCTGCGACGATCGTCACCTCGGGTGTGAGGGTCTCCGAGAGTTCGCCGTTCTTGAGCTCAACGCCGCTCAGCACGCCGTCTGTTATCACAGGGCTCGCTGTGGTCTTCTCGATCACCTTGACTCCCTGATCCTCGGCGAGCCCGGCCACTTGGGCATCCAGGTCACGACGGCGGATGACGCCCCCCCAATTGGGGAAGATCGTGTGACGGGGCCATTCCAATTCGATCATGAGCTCGTCGCCGGCGTAGGAACGGAGCCCGGTGACCTTGTGGAATTCGCTCACCTCGAAATCGAAACCCATGTCCAGGAGCTGCTTGATGGCCCGCGGCGTCAGCCCGTCGCCGCAAGTCTTGTCCCTCGGGTACTCCTTCTTCTCCACGAGGACAACCTCGTGCCCGGCTCGAGCCAGCCAGTAGGCCGCGGCCGACCCGGCAGGCCCACCACCGATAACCAGGACGGAAGGAGATTTCATGCGACTTTGAGATTAGATCCACCCCGGGTCTTTAATGTCTGCGATGTCCGAGGCTCTCCCTCACGCCACCGTCACCAGGCTCCCTCAATACCTGCGGCTGCTCGACGATCTCGGGGGAGCACGGGAAACCGTCAGCTCAGACCAGTTAGCCGAGGCCGCCGGAGTCAACGCAGCCAACGTCAGGAGAGACCTTCTCTACCTCGACTTTCACGGCATGCGCGGCGTCGGCTACTCGACTGTCGAGCTGAGGGACAGGATTCGCTCCGAGCTGGGGATCTCGCAACGGCGCAACGTCGCCATCGTTGGGGCCGGCAACCTAGGCCGGGCCCTTGCCAATTACGGCGGGCTGCGCCGCCGCGGTTTCGACGTCTGTTCCATCTTCGACCACGACCGCAACGTCATCGGAACCAAAGTTGGTGCCCTCGTGGTCCGGCCGATCGAAGAAATCGCCTCCAGCAAGAGAGACTTCGACATGGCAATCCTGGCCGTTCCGGCCAACGCCGCTCAGCCAGTGACCGACGTGCTGGTGGGTGCAGGTGTCACTTCGATTCTCAACTTCGCACCAGTCCGAGTCTCGGTTCCGCGGCAGGTGTACGTGAGACAGGTCGACCTGTCGATGGAGCTTCAGGTGCTCAGCTACTACGACGCTGTCGTGGCGGGAGGGGACTAGCCGTCGGAGCGACCGATCAGGCGCTCTCTCGCTCCTGGATCTCCTCGTATTGGTGCAATGCCACCAAGAAAGCGAGGAAGATGACTAGCGAAACCAGCGTGTACGTGATGGGGATGATCCTGATCTCGAGCGAGTTGAGACCTTCGATGTCATCCGGTTTTGGCCCGCGCGGAGCGTAGATGACAAATAGCAGGGAAGTGATCGTCAGCCAGCCGAACGTTGCGGCGCCCGTCACGAGGAAACCGAGCTTCCTGCCGAGATTGGTGTAGTTGAACAGATAGATCGAGCCATAGAACAAGAGCACGGCCCCGATCGTGAGAATTATCCCGGTGACGAGAAGATTGGCCGAGAAGAGATCACGGAAGAATTGACGAAAGAAGTCTCCACTCATGGCTGGCCCTTCCCATCCAGATCGCCGGACCTGAGATAGGCGGCAAGGAGCTCGATATCCTCAGCTGGGAGCAGAGCGCCAAATGCGGGCATTCGCCCAGATCCGAAGCCGTTGAGTCCGTATGGGGCCTCCGCCTCTGATCCCCGAACCAGGAATTGGATGAGGAGGTCGTCTTCCACCGGATCCACTGCCTCGCCAAACTGGACGGTCGGCCTGCCGTCCCACAGCGCCGGCCCGAAGCCACCACTACCCGCTTCGAGGGTGAAGGGGAGCCCGGCGGCGAACCCAGCCGTGTGACAGCGGGCGCAGTTGGCATTGAACAGGCCGACGGCACGACCTGCCTCCTCCTCGGAGACCTCCATGGCTGCGGCAACTCCGGCGATGTCGATCTCGTATGCCTTGGCCACAGCGGCGGCTTCGAGGAACTCGAGGCCCGCCGTTTCTGAGTCGAGGAGGTTGTCCTGATTGTTGGCTGACACTCTCAGCGACGTGGCGAGTGACTCGATACCCCCCACGAAGGAGTTCGCCGTTGCCGAGTCGGATTGACCGCCGACCGACTCGGGGTTCGTCGGATCAAGGCTGATCTCTACTACCTGAGGAGGAATGGTCTTGGAAACGGCGTCAGCCATGGTCGTGGTGATCGAGGCCTCGGCGTCAGTGGAGAGCCCATCCCCGTCCGGGTCCGCACCTCCTTCCAGAGCCGACACAGCGTCGGCCGCGAGGCTTGCTGCTTCGGCGGGCGCGTCTTCGGCCGATGCCGCCTCGTCGAGGGCGTCCACCAGCTGCTGGGCTGTTTCAACCGTGTCATAGGGACCATCAGGGACGTCGAGCCCGACCGCCACGGCGTCGTCGGCGATTTCCTGCAAGGTGGCGGCCGATGCCGCGGAAAGACCACCTTCCGAACTCACGGTGCCTTCCTCAATCGCCGCGTCGACGGCAGCCAGGTTGGGGGCCAGTATCGGGTCGGACTCAAGCGCGCCTTGAAGCTGTTCGACGGCCTGGGTCGCCTTATCAGCGTCGGCGACTTCGGGATCCATCTCGATCGCCTCGACCACGGCGAATCCGGCAACCGCCTCCGACGAAAGAGCGGACAGCTCCGCTTCGGCGGAGTCGGAAACGCCATCGCCATCGGTATCGATCCCTTTACCGGCCATGTCGAGGACTTCCCTCGCCTCTTCGGCTATGGGCTCTATCAGATCGGCGTCGGCGGGCGCGCTCTCGACGTCGGCGACTACCTGGGACTGGTTGAGAATGGCGGCGGCCAGCGTCGCTTCAGCTCCGTCCAGCTTGTCGAGCTCGAGCTGGACCGGGTCGGGTGACCGGTTCACTGCCTCTGCCTGGCTGACTTGAATGGTCTTGAGGTAATTGACCACATCAACCACCTGGGCCTCATTGAGCGGGCCCCCGCCGGCCAGACCCCATGCCGGCATGGGAGTGTTGCCTCTGCCGAAGGTCACCCAGAAGTTGAGCTCGCTCTCGTCATAGCGGTAGAGGACGTCGTCGAGGGGTGGGGCAGCCCAAGACACGGTGACTCCAGACCTCTTCTCCACGAAGGAGGCAGTCCCGCCGACACCCTCAGGCCCATGACAGCTGAAACAGGCGAACTCCTCGACGATGTGCTCGCCTCGCTCGACCGATTCGTGGTCGAACTGCTCCACAAAGCCCTCCTGGCGGTTGGGCTCGGCGAGAAAGTACAACGGAAGCGATATCGCGAGGAATGCAGAGAAGGCGATGGCGGCCTTCTGCCCGGTCTCCAGACGCCTCGTCTCCATCTCCAGGTCGCTTATGCCCGGCTTGAGATTGGGAGGAACCTCCTCGCTACCCCGGTTCCGGATGGCAGACACGAAAGCGATGCTCAGCCAGACAATGCCGACCACCACCGCGATGACGATGATGATGTCTGCTGTCATGCCTCGCCCTCGGGCGCGGCGCCGATACAGCTCGGGCCTTGGGGATACTCGACGCTGCGAAGAGGGGCCCGTGGCGTCTCGATGATCGAGCCGGTTTTGATGATGAAGTTGTTCCCCCTGAGCTCGACCACGAAGCGGTCGAGGTTGCGTGGGGCGGGCCCGGCGAAGTATTCGCCCACCGAGTTGTATTTCGACCCGTGGCAAGGGCACTCGAATCCCTGGCTCGGAGCGCACCAAGGCACCCTGCACCCGAGGTGGACGCACCGCTGAAAGAGCGCCATGAGTCCGGCGGCCTCGACGCTCCTCCCGTCAAACTGCTCACTCAAAGTCTCAGGAGCCGGCACCAGATACGCCCGTGCCTCGGGAATGAACAGGGGCAAGATGGACCCGTCCGAGGCAAAGACCTGCCTCTCCAGATCTCCTACGGGACCGGCGTCGATGTCGGCGCCAAAACCGCCGCTGAGCTTGGGCCAGAAGAACGCCAGCGAGTTGAGGCCCATCAATGCCATGAAGGAGCCAAATGTCGCGGTGATCGCCCGATTGAAGAACTTGCGCCGGCTGACACCGCCCTCCTCAGGGGAAACCTCGACCACCCGTTGCACCTGCACCACCTGGATGGCGCCGGATGGCTCCTCCACTTCGGACTCAGGCTCCTCGACGTCCTCGGCCGGTTCCTCGACCTCGGGTTCCTCGACGACGGCAGGCTCGACCCGAACACCAGCCATCGACTTGTCGGCTTTGAGCGTCTCCGCTGAGAGACCTCCCGCCGGATCGGGAGGCGTGTCCTGTTGTGAACGTCTGAAGGCGATCGCAAATGCACCCGCTGCGCCGAGAATTGCAATCGCGGCAACGGCGATGAGCGCGATATTGGTCGCCGTCATTCGAACTGCACCCAGTCCTTCAGATCGTCGAAGAAGACACCGTCCTGCCACGGATATGAGAAGTTGAACCCCTGGCCCCGGAAAAGAACGCCGATGACGGTGAGCGTTGCCGATCCCGCCATGAAGATGGAGTAGAGGACAATCGCGAACTTCCGGTCGCTGGGTCTGGTTGATGGGTTCTTGTCGACAAACGGAACCATCATGAAACCGATGATGCCGGTGATCGTGGGGACTGTGACCCCGGCGATCTGGGGATCGAAGTAGGAGAGAAGCTCCTGAAGGCCCAAGAAGTACCACGGAGCCTTGGAAGGGTTCGGTGTGGCATTGACATTCGCCGGTTCGAGCAGCGGCGAGAAGATGATCACGGAGAGGATGATCAGCACAGCGGTGATAGCGAGGAGAGCCCCGAACTCCATGAGCATGAGATGGGGCCAAGTGTTGACCTTGTCGTGCGGCTCGGACTTGACATCCTGGATCGCCCGAGCCTTGACCACGGTGAGTAGACGCTGGGTCCTGACGCCCTCGGGAGTGCCGGCCGGTGGCACCGCCGGTCGCGGGCTGACCACCGCGGCCACCTTGCCATTGCCGGAACCGTTGTCCGCAGCCGGCGGCTCATCCTCGGTCTGCTCGACGGCGGTGGCCACGGCAGCGGCCGCTTCTTCCGCGGGCTCACCCGTTGCATCCGTTGCCACCTCAGATGCCGCCGGCACGGTCTCGGGGACGGACGGCTCGTCATGGTCGGCCTCTTTAGGAGGCTCCGGCGCAACATCTTGGGAAATATCTGCTGAGATCTCGGGCGTCGGCTCACCCGCGTGGTCTGCGGGCGGGACCTCAGCGACAGGCTGTGCTTCAGGCTCAGGCTGGGGCACCTCGACCGGAGGGCCCTCCCCCTTCATCTCCGCGAGAACCTCTTCGACTGGGACGCCCAAGGCCTTGGCCTTGGCTTCGGCCGAGCGTCTGAGAAGGCTCTCTGGGATCTCTGTCATCGCTGTCTCCTAGAGGGGTCCCGAGATTCCGCCGTCTTTGCGCACTCTCCAGAAATGGACAGCCAGGAATAGGACAAGGATGAACGGGAACGCCAGCACGTGCAGCACATAGAACCGGAGGAGTGTGCTCGCGGACACCTCCACGCCGGCGAGCAGCGCAAACTTGACCTCACCTCCCACAACCGGAATGAATCCAGCCATGTTGGTGCCCACGGTCACCGCCCAAAGGGCAAGCTGATCCCACGGGAGCAGATAGCCGGAGAAGGAGAGGAAGAGCGTGAGGAAGAGGAGCAACACCCCGATGACCCAGTTGAACTCACGAGGTGGCTTGTATGCACCGTGATAGAAGACCCGGCTCATATGGAGGAAAACCGACAGCACCATGAGGTGGGCACCCCACCGATGCAGGTTCCGCACGAGCGTTCCGAAGGCGACGTCGGTGGACAGGGCCTGGATGTCTGCATACGCCGTCTCTGCAGAAGGCGTGTAATAGAACATCAGGAAGATCCCGGTGATGGTGAGCAGAATGAACAGGAAGAAGGAGAGACCTCCGAGGCAGAGCGTGTAGGAGAGCTTCACTCCATGACGCTTCACCTTCACCGGGTGCAGGTGATAGAGAACGTTGTTCATCACGACATACGACCGGTTTCTAGGGCTGTCCGAGTAGCCCTTCTTGAACGGCGAACCGGGGCGAAGGATCGACTCCACCACCTGAGAGCCCCAGATCTTCTCGTTGGTCTCCTTGACCCGATCCATGAGACCGGTCCTGCCGTTGCCGTTTGCCACTACCTTCTCCTACCAGCGCATACCGTACGAATAGCCGTTCTTGAAATCCCTCTGCCCGGTATCGAAGTCCCAGGGGCGACGGTCGAGACCGAGCTCAGCTGCTTGATCGGCGACCGAGCCCTCGAACTTGCCCAGCGAGATGACCCCCGTGGGACAGCGATCGATGCACAGCGCACATCTGGTGCACTCGTCTTCGTCGACAATGAAGAAACCCAGATTCTGCGGGTCGTCCACTGGATGGTCGACGTTGACGGCCTCATCGATCGCCGACAGCGAGAGATAGTGAATGCATTTCCAAGGGCAGATGTCGACGCACCCCTCACAAAGGATGCACTCGGACTGGTCGATGTGAAGGAACTGCTTGGGACGAAGCTTGTCCTTGAAATAGTCTCCTTCGACCAACGCCAGCTGGTAGTCGTCCCTGATGGGCGGTGTCTCATCAACCACGTTCGCCATCAGGAATCACCCCTGAGCAGCGGACGCCCATACGGCGACTTGGGCTCGGGCTTCTCGGCGCTGGCCGGCTTCCCCTTGTACATCTTCTGGAGCTCGAGGGCGAACACTGCGCCGGCCCCGAGCATCACGATGTGATAGCCCATTGAGATGGAGTCCTTCAGCATCGCATACGAAAGCTCGACGTTATTGCCGAGGACAAGCCAGGGCGGAATGGTCAAGGCCACGCGCTGAGACGACCAATCCAGGTCGGTTTGGGCGAAATTGAGCCATTCCGAAGGGACTATGGCGAAGATGACCACCAACTCGATCCAAGCGATGAAAGCGGCGACGGTTGCCCGGGCCCAGGTCATCTTCTGATTCAGGACCCAGAGAAAGAGCCCGCCAACAATCAGCATTTGAGATGCGGCAAACGCTGCCAGATAACCGATGCCTTTCGAAATCGGAGTCCTCGGGATCCAGTCGAAAGCAGTGAGCACCACAGGGGCCACCTCGCCGTCGACGATCTCGGTTTCGGGGAAACTCGAGAAGTGGATCCACCACACCGCAAGCGCCATCAGGACCAGGCCGCCCAGCAGCAGACCCCAGCCCATGGCCTTTCTCGTGCTGTCCTTCAACTCAGCGAGCCGATACATCTCTTTCCGTTCGGACGCGTGTCGCCCAGTGCCGGGATGTTTGTACCACAACCGGGGTCCTCGTTGTGAACCGAGCGTACCCTCGATCAAGGCCCAGGACGCGGCTGATCCGGGCCGCAAAGGAGTTATGCTCCCGGCGGTTCGCGGAACAAATGGTGAGGGCTTTGGCGACAACCCAAACAGCTGACATTCGAACCCTCCTCGGGGGCGGGGCCGACGAGGACCGCCTCGCCGCTACCCACTTCCTCCTCGGGGCCGCCTACGCCGTCATCGGTGGTCTTCTCCAAGCACTTGCCTTGTTCGCCCTCCGTTTCGATGACTTGCTGCCAATCAGCTTCGGTCGTCTGGAGTCAATGGCCAACCTCACTTTGATCATCGGCTTCGCGGTGATCTCACTTGTCGGCGGGATCTACTACGTGACTCCGAGGATCACCGGCACCAGGCTTCGTTACGCGGCGATAGCCCGCCTCGGACTCCTCGGCCTGGCTGCCCTGGTCGCACTGGGAGACCTGTTGTTGGCATTGGGTCTCGGCTCCGGCAGACAGCCATTTGGCCTCGCCTGGTGGGCGAACATCCCGATTGCGGCGCTTCTCGTGATCCCCGCCATCGTGACCTTGGGAACCGTGAGCCAACGTCAAGAGCAGAGAAGCTTCGTCAGCCTGTGGTTCATCATCGGGGGGGTGATTTGGCTGCCTCTCGTCTACATCGCGCATTTCTACGGTGACCTGCCGGGAGTCGACGCCGTCGGAGGCGCCTTCGCCGATCAGTTCGTGACGGCGGGAATCCTGACCATGTTCGTGATCACGGTTGGCAGCGGCCTCGTCTACTACACAGTGATCAAGGAGCTGGATGTCCCATTGGCTTCACGTCAATTGGGGGTCATGGGATTCTGGTCAATCGGAATCGCCGGCTCCTGGTGGGGCATATCTCAGCTGGTCTTCGGCCCAGGGCCCGACTGGATCACCGGGGTTGCAGCAGCGCTCGGGCTCGCCTTCCCCATCGGGGCGTTGATCAACGCGGTCAATGTGTCTCTATCAGTCGAGGGCCATTGGGACCGGGTAGCCGACAGACCTGGTGTAGCTTCCGGGATCCTTGGTCTCTTCCTGGCAGTGGTGCTGGCCGCACTGGCCAGTTTCGCTGCGTTCCCCACTATCGGCTCGGTAACCGCGTTGACCGCGTTCTGGGAGGCCATCGAATACGGCGCCCTTCTCGGAGTCGGGTCTCTCCTGGTGGCCGGTGTCACATTCGAAGCATTGCCCCGCCTCAGCGGAAGACGTCTTCCGTCCCAGGATCGGGCTCGCACCTTCAACAGGTTGACCCTGGTCGGCGCGGGTGGTGTGGTCGTCACCCTCGCTGCCGCCGGGCTGATAAGTGGCTACTCATGGCTTGGCGGCTCTAACAGTGCCGCGTTCGTGGATGCCGGCGAAGGCTGGGCCGCCGGTGCCGGGGCCGCGGAAGTCCTGACGCTGATCGCTGTTGGCTTCGGCGTCATCACGTTGCTCGGCCAGTTGGCATACGCATCCGTGATAGCCGGAACTCTCTTCTCGGGGGAGGCAGTCCCCCAGGAGATGCTGGTCGACGAGGACGCCCTCGATGAGTGATCTTCTTGCGGCCGCCGCTGCCGCCATGGGTCTTCCCGAGACGATCGTCCAGAGATCGGCCGAGGCCCGCGCCACCGAAACTGGAATGACGCCCGACGAGGTGCTGAGCGCCTGGGCAGGTGGCGCCGCGATTCCCTCTTCGGCCCCGCCACCCGACGAGGCTGAAGCGCCCAAGTCCGACGAGGCAGCTCCGGAAACGGCGGAGGAAGCACCTGTCCCTGCAGCTACGGCGGAGCCTGTTGTGGCTGTCAGCACCCCTACGGCACCCGTCCACTACCCGAATGACCCGCCGGTGCTCGTCGGGGCCGGAGACAATCCGAGAAACGTCGTGATGGCGGTGATTGGGCTTTTTGTGGCCGTGTTTCTCATAGGACTGGTGGGCTCATCCCTAGGTGAGGAAGAGCCAGGAGCACGCACCTCCGACGTGTCTTACACCGCTGCCGCCGAAGACGGCCGGCACCTCTATTCGAACCTGGGTTGCGCGGCTTGCCACACCCAGATGGTCAGACCCATAGCCTCCGACGTGGGATTGGGTCCGGTGACAATGTCAGATTCCAACCAAGTTCTCGGAAGCCGGCGATTCGGGCCCGATCTCGCCGACATCGGAAACCGGATGAGCGGATCGCAAATCGAGGCGGTCATCTCCGGTTTCGACGGTCATTCCGACGCCGGCATCTCATCGGGAGACATGGCGGACCTCGTCGCCTACCTGACAGAGACAACTGGGGGCGGGGAATGAGTCTCGCCGCAGCCGCTGCCGCGATGGGTCTTCCCGAATCACTCGTAGAGCGCTCGGCGGCCGCCAGAGCCGCTGAAACCGGCATGAGCGTCGACGAGATACTGGCCGCCTGGGCCGGTGGAGGCGCCGTGCCTGCTGCCGCCCCACCCGCCTCGGAAGCGCCGGCTGATGATCCGAAGCCCACGGAAGCGGCTCCCCCGGTGGAATCAACAGCAGTTCCTCCGACCCCTGCTGTCGACCTGCAACCGGCGGCGCCAGCCGCATTTGCGCCCCCGCCGCCGCTGACCGAGGTGACCCCGGCCCAGGCTGCAAATCTGCCGGAGGTTGTGACCGTGCCGACGGCAGGCATCAGAGAACGCACCAGCTTCAGGCTTCCGGCATGGCTATTCGGGCTGATGCTGATCATTCCTGTGTTCGCACTGTTTGCCTTGGGAGGGTCGGCCACCGGGACATGCGGCGAGGCCACCGAGCTGACGACCGATGTGGTCACCGGGGAGATAATCAACTGCGATGGATCCGAGTTCACCGGGTCTGGCATCGGCGGCGGCACAGTCGACTTCGTCGCCCTCGGCGAGAGCATCTACACGGGCGCCGAGATTGGAGCCGTCAATTGCGCCGGCTGCCATGGAGTGAACGGCGGTGGAGGGGTTGGGCCGGCCTTGAATGCCGTCCTCACCGTTTTCGGCGCATGCACCGACCATGTGGAGTGGATTGCGTTGGGCTCACCAGGGTTCCAGGCAGAGGGACGCCAGACCTACGGCGACACCGACAAACCTGTTGCGGGTGGCATGCCCGGGTTCAACTCCACCCTTACCGAAGAGCAGGTCGCCGCGGTCTCGGCCTTTGAGCGGGTGAGGTTCGGAGGAGGCAACAGTGACGAGGTGCTGGCGGATTGCGGCCTCACCGGTGAGGAAGGCGGCGAGGGCGACGGGACCGGGTCCACCGTTCCGAGCGATGAGGATGCTGCTTCCGGCGAAGGGGACACAGCGTCCGCTACGCCCTCCGCCGAAGCTTCCTGAGCTCCTTTTTCAAACGCCTTCCCACGATTTGGCCCTCGGCGATGACCTCTCCGTGAGGATCAGTGACCACCGGGACCCGGGCCCCGAACCGGTGCCGAAGGTCGTCTGATCCGTCGACATCCAGCACCTCCATACCAAGACCGGCAGCGGCGGCGATTTCTTCGACTAGAGGCCGTGCTTTGTCGCACAGCGAGCAGTCGACACGGGTGTAGAACGTCACCATCAAACCACTCAAGGAGTCACTCACCGTGGTCGATAAACGCTATGCATGCAGGAAGGAGGGTAGACCGTTTCCCTCATGCCTAGGGCACGTTCTGTACCCAGGTGTGAACGGATAGCCTCCCAGCCCGCCCCACGGTGACGGAAAGCTCTCCTTCATGTATCGAGAGGCCCCCACTTCGGTGGGGGCCTCCGGTTTTTGCCCCCCGAGCCTTCAAGGTGTCATGAGGAGGGGGGGGTTACGATCCCGGGGTGCGACCCGGTACCGCGATCATCCTCGGTGTTCTCCTGCTGGCCATCACCATCGCCGGGGTCGTCCAACTGATCACCATCATCAGCTGACAAAGGTGATCGCCACTCCTTCCGCCAGATCCAGCCGATCTGAGGCACGGCCACCTCTGACCGCGATGGCGGCGAGGCCCGCAGAGTCGATATGCAGCAACAACTCGCTGTCTTCAACGTCGGAGTAGGCAGCGGCCCACGGCATGCTATGAACCGCCGAACCGACACGGGCTGTGACCACCGCTCCCGGCGACATTCCGCCAGCCTCGAGCTCTTCGGGCCCGACGTTGGTCTCCACGTTGCCGAATCGATCTATCCACCAAGCCTCGCCGGTCACAGCGCCGTCCCTCACCTCAGGGAGCGGCAGCATCAGTGGCATCACATCACCCGGCGAGAGCTCGGGCCCGAGGTCCTCCAAGCCGGCCTCTCCGGACGCCAGCAAGGCCGCCGCAGGGGCAAAAACGTCTCGCCCGTGGAAAGTCTCACCGGGCGAGGGGATCATCACTTCCGGATTCTCGATCGAGACCATCGTCGAGGCACCGCCCATCATCGCCACCGCGGGCGACAGGACGCCGTTGTCCGGCCCGACGAAGTGCCCCCAACCGGTTTCGAGAGCCAAGGCATGCCGGCTCGACCCGACACCAGGGTCGACCACCGCCAACATCACGCCTTCGGGCAGGTATTGGATCGCCCGCGTCAGGGCCAGGGCTGCAGCCCTGATGTTGCCCTGGTCGATTTCGTGCGAGACATCGATCACCTTCGATTCCGGGGCAAGTTTGGCGATGACCCCGTGCACCACTCCAACGAACTCGTCCTTGCGCCCGAAATCCGACAGGAAGCTGACCGGCCTGCTCACCACCAAGACAGTAGACACCTCGAGGGCGGGGGTCTTAAAGCAAACTTCATCGTCATATATTCACCGCGATGGCAGATCTTGGGACCGAGGCTCTCGCGAGAGAAGTGTCCAAAGCCAACGTGGCCATGCTTTTGGGCGCAGTCGATACGGGAAAGACCACCCTGGCCCGGCTGGCAGCGATGCAGGCCGTGGCCACCGGTCGCGCCGTTGCCATCGTCGATGCCGACGTTGGCAACTCGACGATCGGCCCTCCGACGTGCGTAGGGCTGAAGAGGTTTGTTACCGAATCCGACTTCGATGAATACGCAGAGCCAGACCTTCTCCACTTCGTGGGGACGATCACGCCGGCTCGACTGGTTCTGCAACAGGTTGTGGCGACGGCTTCCATGGTGGACCGTGCCCGGGAGATGGCCGACCTCGTGATCATCGACACCACGGCAACGGTATCGGGTGTGGCGGGAGAGACGCTCAAATATCACAAGGCGGAGTTGTGCCGACCTGACAAGGTCGTGGCACTGCAGAGGGGCGGTGAGATGGAGCCTCTGGTGGGCATGCTTCGCAGATTCTTGGGGATGGACGTTTCGGTAGCCTCCACCGACCCGAAGCTCGTACCGGTCTCTCCGGACGAGCGAGCAGTGACCAGGCTGAAGCTCTTCGGAGCAGCGTTGCGTCACCCGCTCGAAAGATGGAAAGTCCGTCCGACCGTTTTTGCCCCCACCCTCCCCATGGGTCTCAGCCTGGAGCGACTCAACCATGTCCTCGTTGGCGTGCAGGATCGAGACGGTTCGTGTGTCGGATTAGGGATCCTGGAACACGAGGACGACACACTGAGGGTCTTGACAAATGTCGGTGAGGGAATGACGGGTCTGAGGCTGGGCTCGATGAAGATCGACCCCGAAGACTTCGCCTCCAGTCCGATAAGACTCCGTGAGGTGATGTTCGGCGTCTAGTGGGTCAGTCGTGGCAGATTTGGCCGAATCGGGTGGCCTCGACACAAGACAATCCCGGCGTCACATGCTTGTCGGGCCCCACCATCAATGTGGTCGTGGTGGTCGGGGGCAGCGTTGTGGTTGTAGACGTGGTGGTGGGTGGAGCTGATGTGGTTGACGCCGGAGGCTCGGTCGTGGCGGGAGGCGGCGGCGCCGTGGTTGTAGGAGGTGGGGAAGTCGTCGTCGTTGCTGAAGACCCGCCTTTCTTCATGAACACGACCGTCACGTACAAGCGACCGTCGCTGGTACCCGTGCCGATGCCGACGTAGTTGTAATCACCGAGAATGTTCTTGCGGTGACCCGAGGAGTTCATGAACGCTTCGTGGAGACTGGAGACGGTGGAGCCGCGTCCGACATTCTCACCCAGCTTCGACCACCCGCTTCCCGCTGCTGCCGCCAGCTCGGCGCTGGTCGAGTGGTAGATCTCACCTGCAGAGATCATGTCTTGGGTGTGGGTGCGGGCGTGTGCCCTCAGGCCCGAGTCAACCGTAAGGGGACCCATGCCGTTGGCCGATCGAGACGCATTGATCTTGGAGAGGAATTGCGATTCGGTGCCGGCGTCGGCGGCCGCGGACACACCGAAGCCCACCGTCGCCAGGGACGCGGTGATCAGCAGCGATAGCCATTTCTTTCTCCCCAGCATGGAGGAGATATCGGCGTCGATCTGCCGTGTCTTTATGGGTCGTGCGGATCAGGGGTGCCAGCACCCGCCAGAAGTGACAGAAAGACCGCAAGTCGGCAAAACGCCCGAGTGACCTTCCGGAGCCTCCTCCGCACTTCCCCGAACGGACGTTTCTCCGATATGGCCTCTCGGGCGTTTGCTGAACCAGAAGTTACGCATCGGCAAATCGAGAATCAATAACCCTGACATGACTGTCATGGGCTCTTGTCACATGTTCAGTATCGTAAACTACTCATGCAGAGAGTCAGGACTGCCCATTACCCACAGGAATCGGGGTTATCCACAGGGTTTGTCCACATAGGTGTGTTTACAAGTTTCTAAACGGAATTTTCGCGATCAGTCGTCAACTGCCGGAGCAGGGGACGGAATGCGACCTCGACCGCCTCCACGACCTCCCCCAACGCCAAGTCCAGGTTCTCCATGGTGACTTCGGAGGCTGCCATCCTGCCTCGCAGCACCAGGCCGTCCTCGTCGTCGACGGCGAAAAAGGCACGCCACGACCTCATGTTCCGTCGCAGAGCCTGAAGGGCCAGGCCGACCGAAGCCCCGTCGAAGGGAATCACGTATGCCTCGTACTCCAGGCTCCGATCCATGGGGCGGAACCAGACGGTGGTTGCGTCTCGTGCCTCCTGTTCAACTCGAACCGCCCATCGATTCCCGACCTGTTCCCAGTAAACAACTGCGGAGTCCGGGTCGTCGATCCACGATCGAATGCGGCGGAGGAGGATCTCCTTCACGGGAACTGCAGGTCGACACGCGGCTCGATGTGACCCACCGCGGCTCCACCACCCTCGACAGTGGGCCTGGAATACGGCATCAGATGAGACGTGGCGGTTGGGGTCAGACGACCCAGGGCCTCCAAGGTTGCTATGGCACCAACGTCGGCGGGTCTTCCCAAACCGTCCCAGCTTCTGACGGCAACCCCCAAGCCATCGCCCATGGCAATGCCGATGCATCCCGACGCGCCGCGCTTAGCGGCTGCACCAAGCGCAACGGCGATCTCCGCGTCGGCGTTTCCGACCCCGGACACCAGTCTTGGGTATTGACGTATGGCCTCGAACACATCGGCGAGGGAGTCATCAGAGCCGAGCCGGGAGTAGAGGCGCGCCATGGCCACAGCCGTGGTCCGCAGCACAGGCGCCCCGCAACCGTCAACACCAACTGGCTCCACGCGGTGATCACCGAGCTCGGAGACGAATGTGATGATCTTCTGCTGTAACGGGTGATCCGGATCGAGATAGCTTTGCTTGTCCCAGCCCTGGTCCGCACAGGCGCGCAGCCAGGCCGCGTGTTTACCGGAACAGTTGTGCCAGAGGCGGTTGGGAACGAGGAGGCCTTTTCTCAACATCCTTTCCCTTGCGGCGGGGCCCAGGGGCCAATCCGGTGGGCACCCCAAGTCCTCCGAGGTCAGCCCGGCGTTGCCGAGTATCGACTCCACGAGGCCAACATGAACAGGATCGCCGTCGTGGGAGGAACAGGCCACGGCCAGTTCGACAGGCGCGAGATCGGCGCCGTGATCCTGAGCCACCTTGGCTTGAAATGGCTTGGCAGCCGACCTCAGATAGAAGGGACGTTCGACGGCCCCAAACGAGGCGATGAGTGCTCCGTCGGAATCCACCACGGCCACGGCGCCGTCGTGAAGAGTCTCCTCGAGCCCGGAACGGATCGAAGCCGCCAGCAAGGTTCAACCGGTGATCGGTGCTTCGCCCTGTCGGCTCCGGTACCGGGCGACGATTTCCTCCTGGAGCGAGTCGATGACTTCGTGCAGCTGTTTTCTCTGTTGCGACATCCCCGACTCCACCTCACGGAGGCGATTGAGAGCCTCATCGATTTCGTCATCGCTGAGGTCAGGAAGATCGGCCAATATCCCGTCGTCCATGATGCGGTCGATCAGACGTCGTCCTGTGGTGGTCGGGATGGGAGGCATCGTCTCGATGTGCCGCAGATTCGGCTCGCCACCGAGGATCATGCCGGTAGCAAGAATCTCGGGTAGTGCCTCGAGCAGTGTCCGCTCCTCTTCGCCTGCTCGACGTCGAGCCTCGAAGTTGAGCAGGTCCATTCGGCCGTGGAGGAGCCGCCGGTAATAGGAGATCTGGGCCTCGACGTCTTCCGCCGTGTCGCGGCGTTGCCTCACCTCGTCGAGAGTCAGTGAGTCGAGGTCTGCCAAGTATTCCGGCTCGAGGACGATGTCGATGCGACGCCTGTTCTGTGTCACAGCAGGGAGGTTACCTGCAGACCGCGGCCACGGTGGGGTAGGGGTTCACGGCCGGCGCCCCTCTTCCTCCCGGATGAATCTCGAAGTGGACGTGGGGCGGCCCACCCACGGCATTGCCGCTGTTCCCGTTGAACCCGATGACGGCACCCTGGCTGACACGGGTGCCGCTGGAGACGTTCCAATCGGAAAGGTGGGCGTAGTAGTAGGCGGCCCTCGACGAGATGAGCCAGGCGGTCCGGCCCCCGAGGCCGCTGGTACTGGTGAGGACCGTCCCGTCGGCGACCGCGTAGACCGGTTCGTTCCATGCAGCCATGAGGTCAACTCCCTTGTGGCTCCTGCCCCCCGACCGCGGCGCGCCCCAGGAGTTCACAAACGAGGTCCTCCCTACCGGAAGCGGGCAAATGAACGACCCGACCTGCACCGACCCCGCAGCTCGCTGTTTCGCAGCAGCGGCCGCTGCAGCCTGTTCCGCCTCCCATTTCGCCTGCAGGGCCTTGCAATCGTCGGATAGCTTGGCCCAGGCGTTTCTCTCGGCATCCATCGCTGCTTCGTGCTCTCCAGCCGCGGCGAGCTTGTCGGCTTCGACGACTTCTAGCTCCTGTCTGGTCTCATCCAGTTCTACTTCGAGGCGGGAAAACTCGTTTCGCGCCGCAACCAGGTCGTCCAGCGATTGCTGCCCTCCCGTGGCTGCAGCGGTGAGAAACTCTGAGGTCGTCATGAACTCGTCCACAGAAGAGGCGGCCAGAATGATCCCCGGGTTCGAGAAGCCCCCTCGCATGTAGAGCTCGACGGCCGTCGCTTCTATCTCTGATTGGATGCGGTCGAGATCCTGGCTCTGGATGGCGACCGATCCCTGGATCCGCTCCTGCTTGTTCTCCACACGATCCGTCTCGTTGGCGGCGGTCCAATAGGCGTCTTCAGCGTCCTCGTATACCGCTTTTGCCTCGAGGTAGTCCTCGTATTGGGCGCGGGAAGACGCACAGGCTCTTTCGACTTCCTGCTTGCTCACTGCTTGGGTCGTGAGTGGGAACAATGCAGCCAACACGGCGATGAGGCTGATCACGACCAATGTCCGCTTGCGTGCGATGAGAGCGGTCATGCCGGGAGCAGAGTACTAAGGCCCCTGTCGTTGTAGTAGTCGCCTTGTGTGAGATGAGACTCTCAGAAGACGACCACGAGAAGCGGGTAATAGATGGCCGCGGCCAGCAACACGCCGTCGAGTGAGGGCAAAACCCCCGGTCCCCGCTCGGTCAACCGCACGTCTCCAATTCGGAGCATCGAGCCAAACCCACGACCCGCCACCAAAGCGACGGCAATGCCGAGGCCGATGAGCAAATAGCTGACCACGTCGAGATCCCAAACCATGGCACCGATCACTGCCGCGGCAATTGCGGCCAAGGCAGCAACAGAGAAGGGGTCCAAGAAAGGCACCGAGGGTGCCCTCGCCACGATCGAACCGAGGGCAACCGCCACGATCACGGCCAACAAGAAGACATCAACAGCCGCCTCACTGGGACTGTGCGCCGACCACGCCAGGCCCATCGAAGAGCCGGCCATGGCCGCCACCGCTGCGGTAATGAACGTGGGGACATAGGCACCGATATCTCGGTATTCGGGGATCACTATCGCCCAAGCGAAGGTGACCAGAACCGCCAGTGCGAGACTGACGCCATAGCCGGACCCACCGAGGACATGAGAAGCCATGACAGCCCCGGCTGCCGAAACACCAACAGCGAGTGGGGCAAAGACGCGACCCCGGCTGGCGAATGCGGCTCCGACGTCTAGCGCCCACACCGATGCGATCCCAACCACCACCGCCGACCAGACTGCCTGGTTGGCCAGATTGCCGACCACTGCGGCCAACGCAACCAGAACCGGGGCGAATACCAAGAAATCAGTCACGGTCACTGCGGCAACCGGCTGGCTACCGCCGGAAACCGGAGGAATCAGCACCACCTCGTCTTCGGGCCCAACTGCGAGATCCTGGGATGCGCTGATGCCATTGACCCAGACCCTCGAGGCCCTGACGCCTTCGCTGAACTGTGGTCCGTAGCGACGAGTTGCTTCCTCGATCACCCCGCCGACGGTGCCGGCATGGATTTCCACCGACGACTGACCCGCAATCTCACGCAGGTTGGCAAAGAGTCTCAGCTTGGGCATGTGCAGAGCGTAAAGGCTAGAGCGACGACCGTGCTTCATGTCGCGGCGCCCCTCTACCCTCACACCATGGATCAGACACCGATGGTGGCCGTGGATGTGCCATTGATCGGCGACGAGCGTCACAAGAACTGGGCCAAGATCGTTGAGAATGTGGACACCTCGAAATCGTCCGGTTGGGCGTTCGATGGTGAGTTCGTGGCCGTCGGAGGTATCCAAGACGTGCCGGTCGGCTCGGTGCTCCTCGTCTATGGGGAGAAGGGATCGAGAGCCAACCCCCAAATCGTCACCCGCGTCTACACCACAAACCCCGACTCGACCCTCAGCCTCGAAGCCGAGGCTCGCGGCAGGGCGTGGGCGCGCACACTGCGGGACGTGATCGAGGAGCGACTTGGCCACGAGCGTCCGACCTACGACCTCGGATGGATCCCCGACGAGGTTATCGCCGACGAGCTGCGATCTCGCGGCTGGACCGTCTCGAGCCCTTGAGACTCCCCTATCCGATCACAGAGACACCTCCCAACGCGGGAGTAAGGGTCGAGGATCAGACCGGTCGGACCTTGCATCAGGCCGAGATGTATCAAAGGAACAACTTCCCGATTCCGGTGCCGCCGGAGAGCTTCGAGATCGTCGAGCCAGACGAGTCGACACGCCGCCTCACCGCCACAGATCTCGGCGCCATGGAGCAGAGATCGATAGTCGTGGTCTTGGAATGCGCCGGCAACGGGCGAACCCTCATGGAGCCGACTCCCGGAGGGACCCCGTGGGATCTGGGTGGGGCCTCCACGATAGAAATCTCAGGCGTCCCGCTAGCTGCAGTTCTCTCCGAGCCAACCCCCAATACGGAGGGCTTTGTGTTCACCGGGGCCGACCGGGGCCACGTGCAACCTGAGGGCCTGATCGCATACCAGTTCTTTCTGGACGTCGACCTGGCGACCTCAGACGTCCCGATGCTGGTCACCCGGATCGGAGGTGAGCCTCTCACCCGAGAGCACGGGGCGCCGGTGCGTCTCGTGGTGCCCGGTCATTACGCCATGAAGTCCGTGAAGTGGCTCACCCGCATCGAGCCGACGACTCGTCCCTTCACCGGCCATTTCGTCAACAAATACAGGTATTTCGGTGACGCGGCGCATGACGAAGGCGCCCCCGTGGGCCCGATAGCGGTGCGATCGGTGATCACGTCACCTCTGGATGGCCAGAAGCTCCCCGCCGGAGACCTGGAGGTCACCGGAGCGGCCTGGTCGGGCCACGGGGCAATTGCGGCCGTGATGGTCTCGACCGACTCCGGTCGGACCTGGAATGAGTCGGTTCTCGGGACACCTGTTTCTACCTATGCCCCGACGCCGTGGTCCATCACCAGCACGACTGCCCCCGGAGAAGTGGCGCTAGCCGCCCGGGCAGTCGATGTCTCAGGCAACGTGCAACCTCTCGACCCGGTCTGGAACGCGAACGGCTATGCCAACAACGTGGTGCAAACGGTGGTGATCACCACCACCTAGCCGAGATCGAGGATGACCTCGGCGACCTGTTCCGGTACGTCGAGGTGAGCCTTCCACACGGCGATCTTCACCACCTCTAGCTGGGCGACCTCGTTGTCAACCCTCACCACTGTCTCCTCCGGGACATCACCCGCGCTACTCCAGATGAAGGCTGCAGGTGCAGTCACCTGGGGCAGCAGCGACGGCACAAACGAGGATGGCGGGGTCATCCGGAACGCCCGCAGAGACTCGTTTGTCCCTCGGATCTTGGTTGCCAACTCACGGGCCTCCTCCTGGGCGGTGGTGGGGCACCAGCCGCCGTTGCCGCAGTTCGGGGACCAAGTCCGCTCATGGAAAGGCCCGGCACCATAGAACGCATGGTTGACGGCGGGGCCCAGGAACGGCCACCGCACGAGGCTGAGTATGAAGTCGTCAGACGAATAGAAGTCGGCGTCGATCATCACCAGCGCCGAGACCTGCTCAGGCTGGGTCACAGCCAGCTCGGCGGCAACCTCGGCCCCAAGCCCGGCCCCGACGAATATGACCGCTCGATCCGGAAACCGCTCACGGACGATCTCTGAGACCAGCTCCGCCATCGAGGACACGGTGTGTTCACTGGAGGTCTCAGGGAAACGAGAGGAGAGGCCGAAGCCGGGCAGGTCCACGGTCATGACGCTCACTTCCACACCCAGCTCGTCGATCAGGCCCTCCCATACGACGCTGCCGGCAACTTCGGCGTCGTGGAGCAGGACGATCTGGGGGCTGCCCAGTCCGTGGTGGACGACGTTGATTGTGGCCCCGTCTACCACCGCGGGAGACTCGAGGTCGAGACTGGCGGGGTCGATCGTTTCGTTTCGGTCGGCCTGCTGGTTCATCACCAGGGCCATGACGGCAATGGCGACCACGATCAGGAGCAGCACGATCAGCATCGTCCGCAGAAAGCTCCCACGCCGCTTGTCGGGCGAAGGTGGTGCAACCAGGCTCATGCGATAAGAACCACATGTAGCTGAGCGGGGCCGTGAACCCCGAGGTTGAGCGTCTGCTCGATGTCTCCGGTGCGGGAAGGTCCAGACACAACCACCAGGTTGGCAGTTCGAGCCACGATTTCTGGGTGTCTTGTCGCCCAATCACTCAGACTGCGGCTGATCGCGCCGGTCCTCAGCAAGACGACGTGGACCCTGGGGAGCAGGCTGACGAGACGTTGTGCTCCCCGAGAGTGTTCGAGAACGACACTGCCCGACTCAGCCAAACCAGCCGTGGCACCGGTGACGCCGATCTCGGCCAGGCCCAAAGGCGAGTGGTCGGTGTGAGCGCCGCCGGGCTCGAGGCCAACATGGTCCAATCCTGCGGTTGCCAGCGCCGAGGCCACACCTGGAACCGGAAGATGCTCCCAGGCGGCGAAGGACCGACATCGATGCCCCGAGGCGATCCCGGACACGACCCGAGGCACCCCATGCCGGCTCATCGGACCGTGGATCACGGTGTCGACCTCGCGAGCGCGCTCACGAAACAACGACACGAGATCCTGAGGTCCGTGTTCGACCGCCACCTCGGTGATGGCAGGTGCCGGCGGGATCTGAGCTCTCATGACCGCCGAGCCGACCCTGCTGAGGAACGCGTCACGATCCATTTTGCTCCTCCCACCACTCGGTGAAGCTCTGTTTGGCCGGTCTCGGGAAGTCACGCGACGACGTCCACCCTCTCCCGGGCCCGGGAACGCTCCGGATCCAGCCTTTGGCCGACAACGGCGCCGACAGCGATCTCACCCAGCGTTTGACCTTGGCCCACCGGGCCGGGTCGGTCGCGGCTTTGGTGTAGGCGGCGACTCCTCGCCCGAGCCACCGGGGGAGCCGGCCCTCCGAAGCGGCGGCTCTTCGCAGCTGAAGGAGCATCTTCGGAATCTGGATGCCAACTGGACAGACCTCCTCGCATGCCCCGCAAAGGGTGGACGCATGTGCCAGGTCCCACCATCCCTCCATGCCCAACAAGCCGGGCGTTAGCACCGCCCCCACCGGACCCGAATAGACGCCGCCGTAAGCGTGGCCGCCAACCTCGCGAAACACAGGGCACACATTGAGACATGCTCCGCAGCGGATGCAGGCGAGAATCTCGGCGTTTTCTCCGGCCAGGATCTGAGAGCGTCCGTTGTCGACGACGACCACATGCAGCTCGCCAGGCCCGTCTTCGTCGTCGGAGCGTCGCGGCCCGGTGACGACGCTGGTGTAGGCAGAGAGCCGCTGCCCGGTCGCAGATCTGGCAAGCAACTCGAGAATCGCGGTGGCGTCGATCCAGCGCGGGACCACGCGTTCCATCCCCATGACCGCGATGTGAACGCGGGGCCCTGAAGAGACGAGACGCCCATTTCCCTCGTTGGTGACCAGAACCAGCGAGCCAGTCTCGGCTACTGCGAGATTGACGCCTGTGATTCCGGCATCGGCTTCCAAGAAGAAAGGCCTGAGGTGCCTTCGGGCGATGCGGTTCAGCTCATGTGCGTCGTCGGTGTAGGCCACTCCGAGTTTCTCGCTGAATAGCTCCCCGATGTCGGCTCGAGAGCGATGAAGGACCGGTGCGATGATGTGACTGGGCCGATCTTGGCTCAACTGCACGATGAACTCGCCGAGATCGGTCTCTACCACCTGGAAGCCTTCGTCGATGAGGTGCGCATTGAGGTCGATCTCCTCAGTGACCATCGATTTCGACTTGACCACACTCCTGGAGCCGGTTTCGCCCAGTATCCGGGCAACGATGCGCCTCGCCTCCTCGGCGTCTCCGGCGAAATGGACGTGGGCCCCAGACTCCTCGGCACGATCTGCGAAATGACCCAGCAAACGGTCGAGATGGGAGAGTGCATGGAGACGTATCGCACGGGCCCGCCGCCGGAGGTCCGCCGATTGTGGCAGTTCCTCGATCCGTTCCTCACGTCGAGTGGCGAGCCTCTCGGCACCACTCCGAATGGCGGCGCTCTGATGGGTGCCCACGAGACTCTGAGCCCTCCCGTGAAAGTTGACCGGCTCACTCATGGTTAGACGGCCCCGCTAGCAACTCGGCGATGTGCATAACCCGGAAAGCGGCGTTGCGTCTCCGCAGCCCCCCTTCCATGTGGAGCAGACAGCTGACGTCGCCCCCAACGAGAGTGTCGGCCCCGCACTCCTCCAGCCGGTCCAATTTGGTGCTCAGAATTGCCGAGGACACCGCCGGCATCTCAATGGAGAACAGGCCTCCGAACCCGCAGCACTCATCGGCTTCCCGGGGCGAGACGGTGGCCACTCCCTCGAGGAGCGACTCTGGCTGCTCTTTGATACCCAGCTCCCGCAGCCCGTGGCAAGAATGGTGGTAGGCGACGACGCAATCGTCACAAGCCGCCTTGAGATCAGATGCGAGGTCATCAACAAGAAACTGGGTCAACTCCCGGGTGCAATCGGCCAATTCCTCAGCCTCGGCCTCCCGGGCGGTTCCCTGGAACAGCTGTGGGTAGTGATTGACGATCATCGAAGCACACGAGCCGGACGGCACGACAACACTGCCTTCGGCGCCGGCAAGGACATCAAGCGTGTGCTCCGCCATGGCACGGGCTTCATCGACCAAGCCCACATTGAAGGCCGGCTGGCCGCAACAGGTCTGACCGGCCGGAAACTCCACCTCGCATCCAGCAGCCTCGAGTACCGACACGGTCGCCCGACCGACATCGGGGCGAAGAGCGTCCACCAGACACGTCGCGAAAAGCTGAACCGTGGGGCCCTCCATCAAGGGTCACGTTACGCCTTGAGCCCGGTTGCCAAGTCAATTACGGGCATCGCAGCTATCCGCCGCTTGTTAGCGTGCTTCGGCTGATGTTCATCCCGATCAGCGGCCGACTCATCCGAAGACGTGTCTTCCAGCTAGTGATCGGCCTGATGCTGTTCGGTATCGGCATCGGCCTGATGCTGGACTCCGGCTTGGGTCTTCCTCCCTGGGACGTGCTTCACGAGGGTCTGGCGCAGAGGTTTGGCGGAACGGTGGGGATTTGGAGCATTCTCGTCTCCTTTGGAGTGCTCCTCTTTTGGCTTCCTCTGAGGGAGCCTTACGGGCTGGGGACCCTCCTCAACTTCATCATCATCGGCATGGCCATCGATGGAACCGCGGCCCTGATTCCGAATACGGAGGTCATCTGGTTGAGGTGGCTGCTCCTCCTCGGAGGCGTCTACCTGATCGGCATCTCGTCGGGCATGTACATAGGCGCCAACCTGGGGCCGGGCCCACGCGACGGCTTGATGACAGGGATCTCCAAGCGCGGCCCGTCGATCAGGCTCACCCGGTTTGCAATCGAGGCATCCGTTCTCTTGGCCGGGTGGATGCTTGGCGGGACGTTCGGCGTTGGGACCATCATCTTCGCCGTGACCATCGGGCCCCTCGTCCAGTACTACCTGCCTCGTTGGACCGTCGAGCCTCATCCTGAAGATGACTCCGACGCCTGGGTCCACCCCGCCCGCTAAAACCCGGCGTCCTCAGGAGCAGAGCGTCAGATATGGGACAAATGGCGCGCGGAGTGAAAGTCCCCAACCTCAAGGCCCTCCGTGGCCCGCGAAAACTCGGGAGCCGGCTGGCTCGCCATGTCAGCCAGATGCAAATAGGGTGGCGCCACTTCCCTGGGCTCCTGGTCAGCGTGCTCACTTCCCCGACGAATAGCGTGAGTTTTCGCGCTCTGCCGACACGACACCGGGCCCGAGAATTGCATTCTTGACTCGTGACACGTGTGTAATTACAGTGTTGAAGTCCATACAAGATGTCGTGGGCGCTTCCCCATGAACCACAACATCTTGTGGTTTGTTTGGAAAAGTATGGACGGTCCCCGGCTCCACCAGGAGGGCTACGATGGGGATCGACAGTGCGGAGGAGGCACTATCAATGAGCACAGGCCTGCGGATCACCCGACGCTTCACCGAGGCCGGTAAAGACCCCTACGACGACATCTCGTGGTCAAGACGCGACTCCAAGATCACCAATCCCGATGGGTCGACGGTTTTCGAGATGAAAGACGCGGAGATACCCGCGTCGTGGTCGCAGGTGGCCTCCGACATCATGGTCTCGAAGTACTTCCGCAAGGCGGGCATCCCCCAATTCGACGAGGACGGCAATCAGGTGTTCGACGAGTCGGGCCAACCTGTGCTCGGTCCCGAGCGTTCGGCTCGACAGGTCTTCAACCGACTTGCCTCGACATGGAGACACTGGGGCGAGAAGGAAGGCTATTTCGCCACTGACGATGATGCCCAGGCTTTCGAAGACGAGCTCAAGCACATGCTCGCCAACCAGATGGCCGCCCCCAACTCACCTCAATGGTTCAACACCGGGCTCAACCACGCCTACGGGCTGACCGGACCGGCTCAGGGTTTCTGGTACGTCGACGGCGAGGACGGCGAGCTCAAAGCCTCCCCCGACTCCTACAGTCGACCCTCTCCACACGCCTGTTTCATCCTTTCGGCCAACGACGACCTGGTCAACCCTGGCGGGATAATGGACCTCTGGGTTCGGGAAGCCAGGATCTTCAAGTTCGGCTCCGGAGCCGGGTCCAACTTCAGCCGGATCCGCTCCGAAGGTGAGCTTCTTTCTGGTGGTGGAAAGAGTTCGGGTGTCATGTCGTTCCTCAAGATCGGCGACCGCGCCGCCGGGGCCATCAAGTCGGGTGGGACCACGAGAAGGGCCGCCAAGATGGTCATTCTCGATGTCGACCATCCCGATATCGAAGCCTTCGTCGACTGGAAGAAGGTCGAAGAGGAGAAAGCCAAACTGCTGATCCAACATGGCGGGTATCCGGCCGACTTCAACGGCGAGGCATATGCCACCGTGTCCGGCCAGAACTCGAACAACTCGGTGAGAGTCAGCAACGAGTTCGTCCAGGCAGTCATCGAAGACGCCGATTGGGAACTGATCAACCGCACCGACGGCAGTGTGCGGAAGACGATCAAAGCTCGAGATCTTTGGACCCGAATCGCCGAGGCGGCATGGGCCTGTGCCGATCCGGGCCTGCAGTTCGACAGCACGATCAACGAATGGCACACCAGCCCGGCGGGCGGACGGATTCGGGCTTCGAATCCGTGTAGCGAATACATGTTCCTCGACGACACCGCATGCAACCTGGCCTCGATCAACCTGGTCCGGTTCTACGACGACGAAACCGAGGTCTTCGACATCGAGGCCTACCAGCACGCGATCCGGCTCTGGACCATCGTGCTCGAGATCTCGGTGGCCATGGCCCACTTCCCGTCGAGGGAGATTGCTCAAGGCTCGTACGACTACCGCACCCTCGGACTGGGTTACGCCAATCTCGGCTCACTATTGATGCGCCAAGGCATTGCGTACGACTCCGACCGCGGCCGGGCCATCGCTGGTGCAATCACAGCGATCCTCACCGGGTTCTCATACGCGACCTCGGCAGAGATCGCATCGGTCACCGGGCCCTTCCCGAAGTACGAGGAGAACCGCGAAGCGATGCTGAGAGTGATCCGCAACCATCGCCGGGCCTCCTATGACCAACAAGACTTCGAAGACGTCACCACAACCGTGATGGGAGTCGACGCCGACCTCTGCCCCGAAGACCTCTTGACTGCCGCAAGGTCATCGTGGGACTTGGCGCTGGGTTGGGGCGAGACTCATGGTTACCGCAACGCGCAGGCGACAGTCCTCGCTCCAACCGGGACCATCGGACTGCTCATGGATTGCGACACGACCGGTGTGGAGCCCGACTTCGCCCTGGTGAAGTTCAAGAAGCTGGCGGGCGGTGGGTATTTCAAGATCGTCAATCATTCGGTGAATCCGGCCCTGACCCGTCTCGGCTACAGCTCAGAGCAGATCGAGGCCATCGACAACTACATCGTCGGTACGAGCTCTTTGGACGGCGCACCTGCGATCAATCGTGAGTCCCTGGCTGACAAGGGCTTCACCAACGAGGACCTGGACAAGGTGGAAGCCATGCTGCCGGGGGTGTTCGACCTCAAGCACGCCTTCAATGTCTTCACCTTTGGCGAGGAGACCCTGCAGCGTCTCGGGTTCGGAGTCGACGAGTACACCTCGTGGGATTTCAACCTGTTGCGGGCGCTCGGATTCAGCAACCAGGAGATCACGGAAGCCAACGACCACATCTGCGGGCGGCAGACCATCGAAGGTGCCCCACACGTCAAAGAAGAGCATCTTGCCGTTTTCGATACCGCCAACAAGAACGGGAAGTACGGGCAGAGGTTCATCCACCACAACGGCCACATCAAGATGATGGCCGCCGCCCAGCCTTTCATCTCGGGTGCGATCTCGAAGACGATCAACATGCCCGAAGAGGTGAACCCTGACGACATCGAAGAGGCCTACAGGTTGTCATGGGAGTTGGGCCTGAAGGCGATGGCCCTCTACCGCGACGGCTCCAAGGCGAGTCAGCCACTATCGGCAACAGCCGACGAAGGAGACGAGTCAGGCGAAGAGGACGCTGCCATCACAGCTGCACTCGAAACCGAGAAGACACTCCACTGGGGCAACCTCCCTGCAGGCATTTCGCCTACCCAGGCCTATGCCCAAGGGATGAAGCCGCCCCGGTTCCTGCTGCCGGCACGTCGCAACGGGTTCAACCAGGAGGCGCGGATCGGCGGGCACAAAGTATTCCTGCGCACCGGTGAATACGACGACGGCTCCCTCGGAGAAGTATTCATCGACCTCGCCAAGGAGGGGGCAACACTGAAAGGGATCCTCAGCTGTTTCGCTATTGCTGTCTCCAAGGGTCTTCAGTACGGCGTTCCGCTCGAGGAGTTCGTGGATACCTTCACGTTTCAGACCTTTGAGCCTCGCGGCATGGTCGAGGGACATCCCAACATCAAGATGTCCAACTCGATCATCGACTACGTGTTCAGGGCTCTGGGTGTGGAGTATCTGCAAAGAGACGAGTTGGCCCAGGTTCCGCCCAACCGGGAAGGCGAGCTGCCGGAGCCTGCCAGCGGCATGGCCGTTGACGCCGGAATTCAGCTCGATCTGACTGACGCCGCGGCCGAGGCCGACGTCGATGTGGTGCAGAAGGCTGCCGAGTTCGTGGATGCTCCTGATGGAGCCTCGAGCGGTTCGACAGGCACCCCAGCGAAGGTGTTGGAGAAGGAGAAAGTCACGGTTGCCGCTGGCGAAGCCTCGCTTGCCGACGTTGCTTTGTCGGAGAACATGGGAGACGCTCCGGTGTGCTCCAACTGTGGGCACATGACCATCCGCAACGGCAGCTGTTACGTCTGCCTCACCTGCGGGGACACCACCGGCTGCAGCTAGGACGCCAGCCAGGTTGTGAGAAAGGGGGGCGTCACCCCCCCTTTTCTTTCGTCGAGTGTGCTTGTCCTACCCAAAAAGCGAGAGGACAAGCACACTCGACGGGGATTGGATGGGTTAGAGGCTGCAGTCGTTGACTTCGTCGGGGATCATCACGTCCCAAGTCACATCGACCGTGGAGCCGGATCCAAACGAGTCGGAGAGCGTTGCCGAGCCCGTCCACCGATCACCCGAGATCGTGTTCTCTTGGATCGCCCCTTCTTCAAAGGAGTCGGCAGCGAAGGCTCTGCTGCCACCAATTTCCTCCACGGTGCTCCCCTGCACTGAAACCTCCACCGAGGTCGCGTCGCCGTACAGGTTGAGCTGGCCACCCTGGCCCTGAGCGATCGGCTGCAGATCGATCGTCTGGCCGTCTTCGCCACCGAATGGGATGCATCGGTTCAGCACGTTGACGGCGAACGTCGTCCCGTCGACGGTGAAGCTCCCCATCTCGGTGACCTCAGCGTCGCCACCACCGCCACCGTTGTCCGGAGGCGAGGTCGGATCTGCGCCGCCATCGTCGCCGCCTCCGCCGTCGTCGCCGCCACTGGCTTCGGTGGCCTGGGTCACGTCTCCGCCGCCGTCGTCACCATCGTCCCCGCCACACGCTGCAAACAGCAGGGCGAGGACCGCCACCATCACCAAATAGAACCATCGCAATTTCAACACGGCCTCCCTCACTAGAGATTGGGACGTCCAAGATATCAACAAACACCGCGCCCGTGTTGCACTCATCCGCCACAATCTGAAACATGGACCTGACAATCACGACCCTCGCCCAGCGTCCTCACCTCGAGGACTCGCTATGGGACATGGGTGACGTCTGGCCCGAGTTCATGAAATGGGACCCGATTGCCAATCTCTTCTATAACCGGGCCGATCGGTTGTTCCCCCACCTGATCCTCGTCGGGACGACGGAGAACGATGCCGAGACGGTTGTCGCCAGAGGTCTGGCCATCCCATTTGCGCTACGAGGAGATGAACTCCCCGACACCGGCTGGGACGCCGTCATCAGATGGGGAATGGAGGACCATCTCGACGGGCGCCCTCCCACTCACCTCAGCGCTCTCGAAATCGCCTTGCGGCCATCGATCAGAGGTCGTGGGGTAGCCGGCCAAATGATTGCGGCGATGCGAGGACTCGCCTCCGGCCTGGGGCTGGACGTGCTGGTCGCCCCGGTCCGGCCCAGCGCAAAGCATCTCGAGCCACATCGACCGATGACCGACTATGCATTTGCGGTGCGGGAGGACGGATTACCGGTCGACCCGTGGCTGCGCACGCACGTCCGGGCCGGCGGCGAAATCGTCAAGGTCGCCGAAAGATCGATGGTGATCACCGGATCGCTCGAACAGTGGCGGTCCGGGACGGGCGAGCCTTTCGACACTGACGGCAGGGTGATCGTCGAAAGAGCCCTGGTTCCGATTCACTGCGACATCGACCGAGGCGTCGCCACCTATGTCGAGCCCAACGTATGGGTCAGACATCGAATCGATTGAGAAGGTCAGGAGACCGGTCGTAGGACCCTGATCGCCGTGGGGTTGTTGGCCGCGCCAGATCCGTGATTGAGGTAAAGGTTGCCCTCGGCGTCGACCACGATCGCATTGGGCCGGCCAAACGTCGCCTCTGCTCCGGGGCCGTCTTCATACCCCGGCTCTCCGGTCCCGGCCACCACATCGACGTCACCCGTTTCGAGATCGTATCGATACACACGATGATCCTCTCGGGCGGTGATGAACAGCTGGCCCTCGTGATAGGCGACGTGGGCGTTGTCGCCGGGGAAACGGTGGAGTTGGATGATCTCCTCGCCGTCGGGTGAGATCTTCAGCAGCAGCCCGTTGTTGAAGTTGACCACGTAGAAGTTGCCTTCGGGATCCTGGATCAAACCGTTGGGGCAGCGCATGCCGGCCTGCAGGCCTGCGGCGAACAGCTCCACGGTCCCGTCGCCCATGACCTCGTAGACTCCGTTCAGATTGCAGTCATCGACGATGAGACGCCCCTCATCGGTGAGGACGATCCCCGTAGGACCGGTCATTTCGTCTGTCAGAACCTCGACGGTCCCATCGAGCGCGATCCGGAACACATACCCGCTCCCGAAGCTCGACTGGTAGATGCTGCCGTCGGAGGCGAAGGTGTTGCCGGTGAGCGCGTCCATCGACTCGTGTGCCGCAAATGGCTCGGCGTTGCCGGACTGGTCAACCTTGAAGACGGTCATTCCGTCGTGTGTGGGATATCCGAAATCGGCGGTGTACAGGTTGCCCTCCAGGTCGAGAGTGAGACCTCCGGCTGCGGCATCGAGGTCAACGAGGATTGTCTCCATCACATAGTCGTCGCTCACCGGGTAATCCCCGGGCGAGGCCAATCCCGGAATCGTCGAGGTCGTGGTCGTCTGCGGGATGGTGGTGGTCAGTGCGGTTGTGGAGGTCGTCGTCGGCGCCTCGGTGGTAGTGGTTTCAGCGGGTGCCCCGGTCGTATCACCGGCGTCCGAGCCGCCACACGAGGCAGCCAGGAGAACCGCGCCTGCAATGAGGATCCGATACCGAGGGCTGAGTCCAGTCTTCATCTCCCTATCTCAATGTGGCACGAATCCGTGCCATGTCGGGCAATAGACAGGGGCCCCGAAGGGCCCCCGCATATAAGACGGTTCGTCAGTTCAGAGCCAGCCGCTGATCACGTCCTGTCCGAAGTAGACCACGAAGGCCAAGGCCACCACCCACATGAGGGGATGAATGTCCTCGAACTTGCCTTTGACTGCCTTGATGAACACGTAGAACACAAAGCCGGCGCCGATACCGACGGTGATGCTGAACGTGAGCGGCATCAGGATGATGGCCATCAACGCAGGGAAGCCCTCTTCGAGATCGTCGAAGTCGATGCCCCTGATCAGACCCATCATCAGGAAGCCGACCAGCACGAGTGCCGGCGCGGTTGCCGATTGGGGTACGACGTTTGCCAGTGGCGTGACGAATATCGCACCCAGGAAGAGAACCCCGACCACAACCGAGGTCAAGCCGCTCTTGCCCCCTTCGGCGACACCGGCCGCCGACTCGATATAGCTGGTATTCGAGCTGACGCCGGCTGCACCTCCGGCTGCGGCGCCCAGTGAGTCGACAAACAGCAACTTGCCCACATCGGGGATGTTCCCGTCCTCATCCATCAAGTCAGCCTCTTCGACGATCGCTGTCGCCGTCCCCATGGTGTCGAAGAAGTCGGTGAGCATGAAGCTGAAGATGGTCAGCAACGCCGCCACCAAGCCCAGTTGATCGAACACGTTCCCGAGATCGAATTCACCCAAAGTGTCGAAGGTCGGTGTCAGCGCCAGTTCGTCGGGAAAGGCAGCCACATCGAGGATGTGGGCCACGACGGTCGTCAACACAATGCTGATGATGAGCGCCCCGCGGACCTTCCTCGAATAGAGCCAGATGGTGAGACCAAGCCCGATGAGGAATGTGGCCGCGGTGGCCGAATTGGGGAACACGAAGGCAACCGGCACACCTGGAGTCTCCTGGCCGACGATCACGCCGGCGTTGGCGAACCCGATGAACAGGATGAACAACCCGATGCCGACTCCGATGGCTCTCTTCAGCGCCGTCGGCACCGCGTTCATGATCGCTTCGCGCAACCCGACCAAAACGAGAGCGGCAACGATGATGCCTTCCAGCACGATCACTCCCATCGCTCCCTGCGGGGTCAGCCCGTCGGTGAGAACCAGACCAAACGCAACGGCTGCGTTGATCCCAAGCCCGGTCGCCATCGCGATCGGATAGTTGGCCACCACTCCCATGAGGATGCTGAGCAACCCGGCCACCAGGGCTGTGCCTGCGGCCACGGCCCCGGCGTCGAAACCGAGGGGCTCGGCAATGATCGCCGGGTTGACGAAGATGATGTAGGACATCACCAGGAACGTCGTTACCCCGGCACGGATCTCCGTGCCTACGTTGGTGCCGCGCTCGCTTAGCTTGAACATCGAGTCGAGGCCTGAGTCGGTCGCCGGTGGTGCCGGCGGCCGCTCTTGTGTGTCTGCCATATGTCTCCTCCCGGCCGGACGCCTATACGACCAAGTCCGGCGGGCCGAAGTTACCCGGCAGATGAGTGGGCATGTCGGACAAAACCCCCGTTCTGTGCGTCTTAGCCGCGGACTGTCCGCGGCTAAGACGCACAGAACGGTTGGGAAACGGGGTTAGAGGAGGCCGCGGACCAGCCAGTAGACGGCGAGGCCGACGACCAATGTCCAGATGTGGCTCCGCGTTCGCCGTGCCACAACGATGCCGACGCCAAACGCCGATGCCTCGGGCAGCCCTAGAGCCACGCTCCCGGTCTCGTCGATCAGCAGCGCCACCACCAACGCCGACAACACCGCCGGCGCCACGAATTGCAGTGCGACTAGCACCTTCGGCGGAATGACACGATCGGCGAGCGCCACGATGAACACAGCACGGCTGGCATAGGTGCCGACACCAACAACGACGACGGCAAGGAGATCACTCACTTCTGTTGACCTCGATCAAGTACCCCGCCACCACCCCGGCAACGGCACCCACCAGGAGCCCGGCACGGTTGGGCAAGCCTGCAAACAGGTAGGTGACCCCGGCTGCGGTCACGGCCGCCGCTACCTTCGGCCACTTGTCGATGCCAATGACGATGAGGCCCAAAAACATCAGAGGCACCGCGATCCCGAGATTCCATTCCGTCGGCACGATCGGCCCCAGAAAGAGTCCGGCGGCGACCGTGACCATCCATACCGACCAGAACAGCGCGCTCGCCGACAAGTAGTAGCGGCGAAGCGCCGCCGGCTCTTCATCGGGACGGACGGAAACCAAGGCAAAAACCTGGTCGAGGAGGGTGTACGGCCCCAGCCATCGGAACCAGCGAGGCTGTTTCTGGAACGTCGGGGCAAGTGCCGCCGAATACATGAGGTGCCGGGCGTTCACAACCAGACCGGCGGTGACTGCGGCCACCCATGCCGAACCAGCGCCGAGCAGCGAAATCAGTGTCAACTGGGCTGCGCCACCGAAGATGATCGGCGCCGAAAGCCAGCCCACGAAACCGTTGATTCCTGACTCGGTGATGGCGAGACCAAGCACCAGCCCAAAGGGAATGGCAGGAAGGTCCAGCGGGATCGAATCCTTGATGGCTTGGCGCGTCAGGGCGCGCTTGGTGGCTAGGTCGAGAGACAAGTTATTGGTGTAATAAGCTAATGGACTGACGGATATTACGGCTCCGCCGCCGCGAGGTGCAAGCGAAATCGCGGGCAGGTCTGGTTGACTCACCCCATGAGCCTCTTCCGCCACACAGTGATGATGAAGTTCAAGCGAGGGACCGATGCCGATGCCGTGAGAGCCGTCGTCGACGCCTTGCGAGAGATGCCCGATGCCATGGACTTCATCCGTCGTTACCAGGTCGGCCCCGACCTCGGCTACCTCGACTCGACGAGTCGTGGGACCTGGCCCTCGTGGCCGACTTCGACTCCGAGGACGACTACCGGCGATACGCGGAGAACCCGGATCACCAGGCGGTCATCAAGGACCACATCCGTCCGATCCTCTCTGAGATGGCCCGGGTGCAGTACCTGGTCGACTAACCGTGCGTTTCATCCTCGATGCAACGCCCGGCCGATCCAGAGCGTGGTACTGAGGTGAACGACCGGGAGGTCTATGAGAACATCAGCCATTCGCTGGTGCGATACGCCACGGTGCTCGTGGGTGCCAACGATGCCGCAGACGTGGTCTCGACGGTGATTGTCCGGGCAATGGCGCGGAAACGAGGGCTCGCTGGCCTGGACAACCCAGAGAGCTATCTCATGAAGGCAGTTCTCAACGAGGCCAACGGTTTCAAACGACAGCGCGCACGCCGCTCCACGGTGCCTGTTGCCTCGGTACCCGAAGGCCAATCGCAACATGACGAGGTTGACTATTCAATCGACCTGATCAGTCAGCTCCCTCCAAGACAGAAAGCGGCTGCGTTCCTGGTCTATCACGAGGGCTACACGCCCACCGAGGCCGCCGGACTTATGGGTGCCCGACCGGCAACAGTGCGTCGCTACCTGCATCTGGCGAGATCTCGACTCCGAGAGGTGGTGGATCATGAGTGAGGAGCGCTTCAAGGACGCCTTCGAACGCATGGCCTCGGAATCCCCGAGACCACCGGATTGGGAGCAGATGGTGAAGGGCGAC
This sequence comes from Acidimicrobiia bacterium, assembly GCA_965216725.1. GTDB lineage: Bacteria > Actinomycetota > Acidimicrobiia > Spongiisociales > ZC4RG35 > JACZUI01. The sequence goes on from CBDCGI010000005.1 coordinate 282,587, forward strand.
GCGCGCAGCCGCCGATGGAGCCTCAGCCGACCGGCCACGGCATTCCTCGCGGGCGCCGGCGCCGTTCTCATCGTCGTTGGGATCGTGGGCCTGCTCCGGGACACGACAACCGACGGGCTCATTGCCGCCCCCACCACCACCACTCTGCGAGTGATCGACGGCCTTGCCTGCACCTCGGAGACCGTCGAGACCTCGATCGGGTCCTTTCCTGACCCGCCTCCACCGGGCGCGGCCACCATCGAGGATGCCATCGAGAGCTGGAAGCAGTCGTCCGATTGGATAGCGCACCCGGAGTGGGACTCGCTCCAGCAGCAGCCGGCCGAAGGCCAGGCGGTCCCGTTTGTCGACAATTCGGGGAATGTCAAGCTGATCGTGACGGTGACGGACCCCGGGAATGGTTACCTGGTGCAAGGGACCAGAAGCTGCTTCGAGGCAGAGACGACCACCACGACGACTCCTCCGACTCACGACGGACCGATCACCGGGATGGAGTGCGGGCCGCTGGGCGCGCCATATTCTCAGCCGCTCCCTGAAGGAGAACCCCTCGACGCGGACGCGGAAGCTGCGCTTGCGGAACTAGAGGCCAACGTTGAAGGACAGACCTTCACCGAGACCTACAACTTCCGACTTTTCTCTCACAACGGTGACAAATTGACCCTGATCGGAAGCTCCACCCAGGACGGGGAAACTTCGCAAGCCTATGCCGTCTTTGAGCTTCGAGACGACGTGTGGGCACCGACCCAATTTGGTGGTTGCCACTGGCAACCGGTGGCCCCCGGATTTGGTTTGGCGTCGTGGAGGCTCCAGGAACCTATGGACCCGAAGGCCAGCACGGTCCGGCTCCTCGCTACCGAACGCGATTGTGCCTCCGGACAACCTCCAGAGGGGCGAGAAGTGATCCCGGTCGTGGTTACCCACGGTTCAGGCATCACCATCACCATCCTGGTCGAGCCCGTGAGAGGAGACGCCACATGCCCATCCAATCCCGAATTCGAGGTTGTGGTCGATCTCGAGGAATCGATAGGGAATCGGGTGCTCCTTGACGGGAGTGAAGTTCCCCCCGCACTTCGTCAAGGCATAGCCAGCACTTCATTTGCATGCCAGGACTACGAATGGGAGCCGGAGGCACCCACCGATGAGATCGCGGTCCTCTTTCCTTGCGAATATCCCCTGGACGGCGATGCGATTCACTATCGGCCGACAGAAAGGGATCTCCATCCCGGAATGAGCCCAATCGAGTCGGCCCTGAGGCACGTCGTGGCCGGACCTTCGGCCGCCGACCGATCTGTTGGCTTCTATTCGTTCTTCTCGGAGGAAACCGCGGGCAGCCTTCTATCGGTGTCGATCGCCAACGGAAGCCTGATCGCCGACTTCAACGATGCGATTCTTGTCAACAACGCAAGCACCTCCTCCGGATCCGCCGCCTTCAACGACGAGCTGCGGCAGAACCTTTTTGCGTTCCCGGAAGTGGACTCGGTCGAGTTTCGAGTGAATGGCAGTTGCAACGCCTGGGCGAGCTTCTTCCAATTCGACGGCTGCTGGGTGGTGACTCGCCAAGCATGGGAAGATGGGTCTGCGCCCGCCTCCCCGCAGCCGGCGAAGTCGCCCGAGACCGAGGGGTGATCAGCCGGCGACGTCGATGCGTACCGCATCCAGGGCGATCTCAACCATCTCGTTGAAAGTCTGCTGTCTCTCGTCAGAAGAAGTCTGCTCACCGGTCCGGATGTGATCGCTGACGGTGCAGATGGTCAGGGCACGGCCGCCTTTTTCTGCGGCGACGCCGTAGAGACCTGCGGCCTCCATCTCCACGGCCAGCACTCCCATGTTTTCCATGCGATCGAAAGCCTCCGTATCGGGCGTATAGAAGAGGTCGGCTGAGTGCACGTTTCCGACGTGGACATCATGTCCCTTGGCCTCGGCTGCTTCGTAAGCAGCCTTCAGCAGCAAAAAGTCGGCGGTGGCCGCGAAGTCGAGCCCTCCATACCTGGTCCGATTCACCAGGGAGTCGGTGCAGGCGCCCACTGCGAGGATCACGTCGCGCACCGCGACCTTCTCCGTCACAGCCCCGCAAGAGCCGACTCTGATCAGACGCTCGACGCCGTAGTCGGCGATCAACTCGGTGGCGTAGATCGATGCGGACGGGATTCCCATCCCGGTTCCCATCACCGAGACCGGGATCCCCTCGTATGACCCGGTGAAGCCGAGCATGTTCCGAACCGCGGTCACCTGCTTCGGGTCGTCCAGGAAATTGTGTGCGATGTGTTGGGCGCGGAGCGGATCTCCGGGAAGAAGGATCGACGGGGCGAAGTCGCCTTTGTCGGCAGAGATGTGGGGAGTGGCCATCGGGTTTGCTCCTGGAGGTAGCTGGTGCCGCCCAACCTATCGGATCAGTTGCGCATTTCTCCACCCGCGGACGGCGTTGCTGACGGCAAGCTCATCTGCAGCATCCAGGTCATCGAGGGTCAACGGTTTCTCCTCGATCTCCCGCCGCTCCATCTCCAAACGACGACGAACCCCCGGCAACAGCCCGGATTCGACCGACGGCGTCACCCACTTGTCGCCGAGGCGGGCAAACAGGTTCGACCTATTGGTCTCCGTCACCAACCCTGATTCATTGCGAAGAATCATCTCCACAGGCTCTTCTGGCTTCGGATAGCGGGACCGGTCAAGAGTCTTGTGGAACCAAATCGGGTCGGCGGAATCGACGAGCGCGGACGAGACCTCTAGTGGCACTGGCCCGGGAAAGAACGTAAGGGGCTCCACCTCGATGTGAACGGTCCCGTCGGCCAGCAACACCAGTCTCACCTTGGAATCGACGTTCGAGCTCACTCCGGACAGCGCGTCACCTATATCGGCCGGGTTGAAGGGGATGTCCCAATAGGCCGCGGAGTGGGCCAAACGCTCGACGTGTCTCCCCAAGAGCTCGACCCCCTCGGCGGGATGAAAGCGCATCGTCTCCAGGAGGTCCGGCTTTCGGACCGGGTGAGTGAGCACTCGGGCCTTCAGGGTGCACTCCGAGTACTCGGCCTCGGCTTCTGACTCCCAGGTGATCCCTCCGCCCACGTGATATCGAAGATTCGAGTCATTGAGTACCCCGGTGCGGATGGCAACCGAGAACTCCGAACGGAGGGCGCCAGGCTCGATGTATCCGATGGCCCCGCAGTAGACCCCACGTGGCTCAATCTCCTCTGCGGAAAGGATGTCCACTGTCGATGCCTTGGGGGCACCGGTAACCGACCCCGACGGGAAACACGCGGCGAAGAGATCCGCGAGAGTGACTCCTGCCCTCAAGCGGGAGGTGACGGTTGACGTCAGCTGCCAGACGGTGGGATGGCGTTCAGTCTCAAACAGGAACGGCACCTCCACCGACCCGAATTCCGAAACCCGGCCCAGATCGTTCCGAATCAAGTCGACGATCATCAGATTGCCGGCCCGCTCTTTCTCCGAAGTCGCCAACGAGGAGGCCATGGCCAAATCTTCTTCCTGCCAGCGTCCCCTGGGGGCGGTGCCCTTCATCGGCCGTGCCGTGACCTGGCGACCGTCGGTCTTGATGAACAGCTCAGGCGACACCGAGAGGATCTGACTTGACCCGAGGTCGACCAGCGCCCCATAACACCTCGGCTGCGAGGCAAGCATCCTCTCGAAGAGAGCGCGCGGCGAACCAGACAGCCGGCTTCTCATCGCAAATGTGAGATTCGCCTGGTAGGTATCGCCTCGCCGAATGGCCTCTTTGATCGATGCGACTGCTTTGCCGTGCTCAGCCTCGTCCATCGCGGCAGACCATGCTCCGAGCGAGGCGACCCCGGCGGCCGGCTCTAAAGGCCTGGCGATTGGGACACCGTAGACACCAAACCAAACGAGCGGCAGCTCCCCACTCGGCGGACCGGTCAACAGGCGTGGGTCGAGGCCGGGGGCAGCCTCATAGGTCACAAAACCAGCGACAAAACTCCCGTCGGCGGCGGCCTGTTCTGCCCTCTCGAGGCAGCGCCGTACGTCTTCGGGTCGATCACATGTGATGATCTCGGCGGGGTTGGACAACTCGACGGCCTGTCTCGACCAACCGCCTCCGGTCAACGTCATGTCTCCGCGCACTGGCCGAGGTTATCGTCGCGACATGCCCGATCTGCCTGTGTTCCCCGATGACGTCGATGAGCTGGTGCAGGTCTTGGTTCAGCGCGGCCGGCTCCTGTTGCCCGGCACCTTGGATATGGAGCTCGTTGAGATCGGTGAGGGCTCAGCATTGATGCGATGCGAGATCAGCGACAAACACCTCGCGCTCAACGGGTATCTGCACGCCGGATCGATCATCTCGCTCGCCGACACCGCCGCCGGATACGGCTGTATTGGCAATCGACCGGAAGGGGCGATCGGATTCACGACCATGGAAATCAAGACCAACCATGTGTCCACCATGACCAGCGGCGTGATGGTGGCTGCCGCCACCATGATTCATGGAGGACGATCGACCCAGGTGTGGGATGTCGTCGTAAGCGAGGAGGGAAGCGACCGACCGCTGGCGCATTACCGCTGCACCCAAATGCTCCTCTACCCAAGAGCCGAGCGACCGTCGTAGGCTCCACCCCATGCCGGACAACTACGAATTCGTGGTCGGACTTCGCGCCATACGCGACTACACCGACATTCCCCTCTCAGAGGAGCATCTGGAGGCCATCCTCGAAGCGGCCCGATGGACGGGCAGTAGCAAAAACCGCCAGAACTGGTCGTTTGTGGTGGTCACCGGTGAGCGGCTGGGCGAGCTTGCCAGGTGCGGCCGGTTCACTCAGCCGGTGAGAGACTCCGTGGCCACCATTGTCCTGGTTCAAGAACCCGGTGGGAACATGTTCGACATTGGCCGGGCCGCGCAAAACATCATGCTCGCCGCGCAAGCTTTGGGGGTGGCGTCGTGCCCCATCACGTTGCACCGAGAGAAGAAGGCCAATGAGTTCTTGGGAGCTCCTGCAGACCGAATCGCCCGGTATGCGGTTGCTCTCGGGTACCCGACCGACACCGCTGAACCCCGGCGCCTCGGTGGCCGCAAGAAGGCCGACCAGGTAATCAGATACGACTCCTACTGAGGCCGGGGCCGAGAGCAGCCTCACGGCGATAGGTGCATTGGAGGCGGGTCAAACCAACATCAGAGAGCCCCCGACAGCACTACCGTCACGCGGCCATGGCCGAATCTCTCGTAATCGCTCGCGGACTCACCAAGAGGTTTGGTGAATTCACGGCAGTCGACGGTATCGACTTCGACATCCATCAAGGCGAGGCCTTCGGCTTCCTCGGCCCCAACGGCGCCGGGAAGACGTCGACCATGAAGATGATCTCCACCGTCAGCCCGATCACCGAAGGCAAGCTCCAGGTGCTCGGATTCGACCCCACCACCGAAGGCAGACAGATCCGCTCCAGGCTCGGCGTCGTGCCCCAGGAGGACAACCTCGATGTGGAGCTGTCCGTCGCCGAAAACCTGTACGTCTACGGCCGCTACCACGACATGGATCGGTCGTTGATTCGGGAACGAACCGCCGAACTGCTCGAGTTCGCTCAACTGTCCGACCGGGCATCTTCAAAGGTCGAATCGCTGAGCGGTGGCATGAAGCGACGGCTCACGATTGCCCGGGCTCTGATCAGTGACCCGGATCTGGTGATCCTCGACGAGCCGACAACCGGACTCGACCCACAGGCTCGGCATCTGCTCTGGGATCGGCTCTATCGCCTCAAGCAACAGGGGGCGACTCTGATCATCACTACTCACTACATGGACGAAGCCGAGCAACTGTGCGACCGGCTCGTGGTCATGGACCGAGGGAAGATTGCCGCCGAAGGATCGCCGCGTTCCCTGATCGAGCAGTATGCCCCCCGGGAAGTGGTGGAGCTGCGTTTCGAGGATGCTGACAAGGATCAGGCGGTTCTGAAGCTCGACGGTCTGGCGAGCCGAACGGAGGTGCTGGCGGACCGCGTTCTCCTCTATACCGACGATTCCGACAGCACTCAGGACGGCCTACACCTTCGCGAGATCCACCCCGAGCAGGTCCTGGTGCGCAGATCGACGCTCGAGGACGTCTTCCTGCGACTCACCGGACGCCGCCTGATCGACTGATGGCAGCGATCACCCCTTCGATCCGGTATGTGGAGGCGCAGTGGCTGGAATACCGCAGAACGTGGCGAAGCACTCTCTTCTCATCGTTCGGAACCCCCGTCATGTTCCTCGCAGCGATGGGTCTTGGTCTGGGGACACTGGTAGACGAAGGCACCAGCGACCTCGACGTTTCTTATCTTGCCTTTGTGGCCACAGGGCTGATCGCCGCGGGAGCAATGCAGACCGGCTCCGGAGAAGGATTGTGGCGAACCATGGCCGGGATCAAATGGCGAAAGCAGTTCCACGGAGCAATCACCACACCGGTGGGACCGGCTGAGATAGTCACCGGAAGAGCCATCTTCATCTTCTTGAGAATGGTGGTGATCTCCGTCGTGTTTGCCGTGATCGCCACGTTGTTTGGCGCGCTCGATCTTGCACCCGGTCTTCTCGCCGTGCCGCCTGCGGCCCTCACGGGCTTGTGTTTCGCCATGGCACTCACCGCATTCACCGCAACACAAGAATCGGACGAGTCTCTGGCGACGGTGTTTCGATTCGTCGTTCTCCCCATCTTCCTGTTCTCGGGAACCTTCTTTCCCGTGAGCCAGCTCCCGGGCTTCCTGCAACCTGTTGCCTGGGTCACCCCGCTTTTTCACGGAGTCGAGGCCGCCCGCAAGATTGCGCTGCCCGATGTCGGAGAAGACCTGATCAGCTCCGCCCCGGTTTGGGTCCACTTCGCATATCTGATTGTCTTCGCCGCAGTCGCCATGTTCCTGGCGGCGCGGCTTCTCGATAGGCGACTGCGCCCGTGACCGTTCAGGCACCGGCTCGAGTCTCTCCGCTGGGACGGGTGACACCTTTCCGAGCTCACAGATTGTGGGAGCGGAACTACCTCCAGTATCGGCGGGTCTGGACCGTCATCTTCAGTGGCCTCTTCGAGCCCATCTTCTACCTCTTCTCCATCGGAGTCGGTTTGGGCGCGCTCATCGGCCAGGTCGAAGGTCCGGGCGGTGCCCTCATCGACTACGACACGTTTGTGGCCCCGGCACTCATGGCGGCGGCGGCGATGAACGGGACGATCACCGAGACCACGTTCAACATCTTCTTCAAGCTGCGATACGAAGGCATCTACGAGGGAATCCTGACCACGCCGATGACGCCAAGGGACATTGCCGTCGGGGAAGTCGGATGGTCCCTGTTCCGCGGCCTGATCTATGCCATCGCGTTTGTGCTGGTCATGGCCGTCATGGGCCTCACGATGTCGTGGTGGGCGGTTCTGGCAATCCCAGGGGCCTTTCTCATCGGGTTTGCATTCGGCGCGGTAGGCGTGGCGTCCACCACCTACATGAGGTCGGTGCAGGACTTCGACATCGTCTTCATGATCACGATGCCCATATTCCTGTTCTCGGCCACGTTCTACCCGATCGACGTTTACCCGGCCTGGCTGCAGCAAGTGGCCAAGTTCTCCCCCCTCTATCACGGGGCGGAACTGCTGAGAGGCCTCACCGTGGGGGTGCTCGACTGGTCGATGGTGGGTCACGTCGCCTTCCTGCTGATCATGGGTCTGGTGGGCTTGGCCATCGCCAACCGGCGCTTCGACGCCCTGCTCCGCCCGTAGCGGCTGCTTCCGGTGAGCATGCCGACGCTTTTCGGCGGACCGGTACCTGCGTCGGTACGCTTTCGGGCGCCATGCTCGACCTGACATTCCCCGTCTCGGCTCCCCGCGGACCCGACCTCAACACACGAGGCTGGCTCCAAGAGGCCGCACTCCGCTGTCTTCTCAACAACCTCGACCCTGAAGTTGCCGAAGACCCCGAGAACCTCGTCGTCTACGGGGGCCGGGGCAAAGCGGCACGTAACATCGAGGCATTCCACGCCATCGTCTCCACGCTGGAGCGCCTGGCCGACGATGAGACGCTCCTCGTCCAGTCCGGCAAGCCCGTCGGGGTGTTCCGAACGCACGACCTGGCGCCGCGGGTTCTCATCGCCAACAGCCTTCTCGTCCCGAAATGGGCCAATCTCGACTACTTCTGGGAGCTCGAAGCGGCCGGGTTGATGATGTACGGGCAGATGACTGCCGGATCATGGATCTACATCGGGACCCAGGGCATCCTGCAAGGCACCTTCCAGACGTTCGCTGCCATCGCCGAGCAACGCTTTGGAGGCACCCTCGCTGGGACTCTCACTCTCACCGCCGGCCTCGGGGGCATGGGTGGAGCCCAGCCCCTGGCGATCACAATGAACGGAGGAACCGCCCTTTGTGTCGACGTCGACCCGCATTCGATCCAGAGACGGCTCGACACCGCCTACCTCGACGAGTCGTACCAAGACATAGACACCGCGGTCAGCAGGGCCATCGAAGCAAAAACCCGCCGCGAAGCGGTGTCCATCGGGTTGCTGGGCAACGCCGCCGAGTTGTTTCCCAGGCTTCTGGAGATGGGTCTCGAGGCTGACATCGTCACTGACCAGACGTCAGCCCACGATCCTCTCTACGGATACGTGCCGGCTGGATACACCCTCGAAGAGGCCCGGACGCTGCGGACCGAAGATCCCGATACCTACATCAAGGCGGCACGGGAGTCGATGGCAATCCATTGTGAGGCAATGGTCGGATTCCAAAAGGCCGGCGCAGAGACATTCGACTATGGGAACAACCTGAGAGGGGAGGCGGCCACCGCCGGCTACCAGGATGCTTTCTCCTATCCGGGCTTTGTCCCGGCATACATCAGGGACCTGTTCTGTGAAGGCTCGGGACCTTTCCGCTGGGTGGCGCTCAGCGGTGAGGCGGCGGACATCGCCGCCACCGATGCCGCACTACTCGAGCTGTTCCCCGAAAACGACGCCCTCCTGCGGTGGATTCACATGGCAGAGGAGAGGGTGCAGTTTCAGGGTCTCCCGGCGCGGATCTGTTGGCTCTCGTACGGAGAAAGGCACCTCGCCGGGCTCAGATTCAACGAGATGGTGGCCACTGGAGATTTGCGCGCCCCCGTGGTAATCGGACGGGATCACCTCGACTCGGGCTCGGTTGCCTCCCCCTACCGGGAGACCGAGGCCATGGCGGACGGGTCTGACGCCGTCGCCGACTGGCCGATTCTCAACGCGATGTTGAACGTCTCGTCTGGGGCGGCATGGGTGGCAGTGCATCATGGTGGTGGAGTCGGCATCGGCAACTCGATCCATGCTGGGGCCCAGGTCGTCGCCGACGGCACAGACCTAGGGGCGCTCCGAGTCGAGAGAGTCTTGACCAACGATCCCGGGACCGGCGTGATGCGCCACGCCGATGCCGGTTACGCCATCGCCCGCGAGGTTGCCCGTGAACGGGGTGTCGACATCCCGATGCTGGCGGACGACTAGATCGGGAAGAAGCCGAATCCCAAGCCGAGGCCCGGAATCAGATACGAAAGCACCAGTGCCGCCTGGAAGAGCCCTGCCTCGACGGATTGGAGGTCGTATCCCGACTCGAAGGGGGTTGCGAGCTGATTGAAGACGCTTTCGACCTGGCCGGGCGTACAGGAAGCTGTGGTGATCGCGAGCAACACCAGGAGGGAGATGGTCGCAGCGCCTCTTCGGAGTCTTTTTCTATTGGGTCGGCTGTTCATGTTCACTCCTCCGAGCCTTTGATCACGCCGGTCAGCTTGTCGCCGTCCTCGGGAACAACCACACAGATCCCGTGACGGGCCCCCGCCGCCCAAGTCTGTTCTGTCGGGACGATCCAGCTGAAATTGTATTGGGACCGGTCAGGCGGAATGCCGACATAGCCTTCGAACGCGTCGCGACAGGTCCTCTCGGCATTCTCGGCGAGGTATTCGTCACCGGGGAACGGCCCGTCATTGAAGGCGGCCGAGTAGGTGATCTCGGCGCTGCGGGGCCCGTCACACGACGCCTCGCTCCAGGAAAGAAGAACACCGTTTTCGCCCTCGACGTCAATGCAAGGCCCGGGGGGTGTCTCGGAGAACGGGATCAGCCCACTCGAGGTTGCCTCCTCGATCTCGGGTTGGATCTCGTCCTCGAAGAACCGCCATGCGAAGAACCCACCGACGATCACCGCCAACACAATCAGGCCCCCGACTACCAGGCCTCCTGTGAGGCATCCCGATCGCTTGGCCTGAACGGGTTGACCGGCCACGATCGGAGGGGTGGCCCCCGGTTGAACTGGCGGGGTCGGTGGCAGAGCAGGTGGAGTCGGCGGTTGAGCTGGCGGAGTTGGTGGTTGAGAATGCGGCGTTGGTGGTTGAGAAGGCGGCGTTGGTGGCGGTGCAGCCTGAGGGGCGTCGCCCAGCTGGGTTCCACAATGCTGGCAAAACGACCCTGACCCAGCATCTCGCCCACACGAGTGACATGTTCGCTCCAAGGTCGGCGACACTATCAGCCGAGACAGATCCAAGCTGTTGAAAGTGACCGCAACCCAAAGCCATACCGTGGGGTTCATTGAACGTGACTGAGACAATCGCCAATGTGGCTGTGGTGCTGGCGACGATCTCGACGGTCGTCTTCCTGATACCTCAGATTCTCAAACTCAACCGGACAGGAGACTCGGCCGGTGTCTCAACCGTCTGGGCAGCACTGGGTTTTGTCTCCAATGTCGGCTGGTTCATCTACATGATCAGTCAAGCCCGGTGGTATGCAGTGATGGCCCCGTTGGCCACATTCATCTTCTACGCGATCACCATGCGCGCCCTGGCTCGAACTGGAAGGCAACTGGGAAACGCCGTCTGGACCGGGGTGCTGTGGGCTCTGCTATTGATCACTGTCACACTCATCGCTGGATGGACCACCCTCGGAGTCGTTCTCGGACTTACTTACGCGGCGATGGTCACCCCTTCCATCTGGACCGCCTATCGCACCGCCGACCCCAGCGGAGTGTCGGCCGGGACCTGGTCGATCGGTGCAATGGAGGCGGTGTTGTGGGGCGCGTACGGTGTCTATTTCTTGGACCCAGGGATCATCACGTTCGGCATCGTCCAACTGCTGGCGTCAGTGCTGATGCTCGGCCGCTACTACACGACCAGGAAAAGGACGCTCCAGCCCGCGTGAATCATTCCGTTGCCGATTTGTCCCACATGTGACGCTCTCCTCCTAAGGATGGCGGATCGGGTCGGGCGGGGTTAGCCGCCCGAAACGGGATGGGCGGCTTCTCGACCTACCCGCTCTCCGTCTCGGGACTCCAGGAAGCCGTGAGGGAGACGGACCGGCCTGGGGCCGTGCGAGTGGCCCCTCACCATGCGATCCGCCTCAGGCGGGTAGGGCAACGAACGGTCCAGCTGAGACGCCAAGGAGCGAACCTCGTCCACCGTCGAGACCCTGGCGAAATCGTCACGCAGCCGGGGGCCCACCGCGAATCCTTTGAAGTACCACGACGGGTGCTTGCGGAAGAGGGCGCTTCCCAACCTCTCGCCGAAATGGTCGACCAGAAGCTCGGCGTGCCTCAACATGATGTCGGCCACCTCGCCGAGGTTGGGCGGAGGCGGTAGCGGCCTGCCCGCAAAGGCGTCGGCGAGATCCCGAAACAGCCAAGGCCGCCCCAGACAACCCCGGCCGACGACCACCCCGTCACAACCCGTTCGATCGATCATGGCGAGAGCATCATCCGCAGTCCAAATGTCGCCGTTGCCGAGGACGGGTATCGAGGTGACTTCCTCCTTGAGCCGGGCAATGGCGTCCCAATCGGCCTCGCCCGAATACAGCTGGCGAGCCGTGCGAGCATGAAGGGCGATAGCCGCCACCCCTTCCTCCTCTGCGATAGCCCCGGTATCCAGAAATGTGAGGTGCTCGTCGTCTATGCCCTTGCGGAACTTGACGGTCACCGGGACGCGACCGGAATTGGACACCGCAGCGCGGACAATCGACCTAAAGAGACCCGATTTCCACGGCAACGCGGCCCCGCCTCCATGTCGTGTCACCTTGCCCATGGGGCAGCCGAAGTTCATGTCGATGTGGTCGACACCTTTCGCCTCGACCAAGTACGCGACTGCTTCGCCCAACGCACCGGGATCGGTTCCGTAGAGCTGAATCGAGCGGGGCGACTCGTCCGGCGCGAATTCTGCCAGCGCCAGGGTCTTCTCGTTCTGCTCCACCAGACCCCGAGCTCCGATCATCTCTGATACATAGAGCCCAGCACCGAATTCTCGACATAGACGCCGAAAAGGCGCGTTGGTCACGCCGGCCATTGGCGCCAATACCACGGGCGGATCAACGGTGATGGGACCTATCGCCAGGGGCATCAGAAGTTGATCTTGTCCACGTTCTGGAGACGGACCTGCCCGTGGGCCACGAGGCGACCCGACTCCTGGTGTCGTACGTCCACCTCCCAGAGCTGCTGGGTGCGTCCGCGGTGAATCGGCGTGGCCACCCCCGCCAAATGGCCGTCTGTGACCGCCTTCAGGAAGTCAGTTGTATTCGAGATCCCCATCGCTCCCCCGCGGCCGTTCTCGATCGCCCATGCAGCTGCCCCCTCCGAAGCGAGGGTCTCCACCAGAGTTGAGTAGACCCCGCCGTGGACCACCCCATACGGCTGATGATGAAGCGCTGCGACCTCGATGTGGCCCTCGACACGGTCGCCTGTGACCAAGGTGAGCTCGATTTCGGTATGGGCCACGAAGGTGGGACGTGCGGGAAGCCGGCTCTCGGTCATACACCAC
>CBDCGI010000006.1:0-9489 GCA_965216725.1 Acidimicrobiia bacterium
TAGGTAGCGGGTGTGGGAGAGGGATTCTGGTCCACTTCCACCACCTCGATGATGGCGATCATCCCTTGCTGATAGCCGAATTTGCCTCCCTCCACTTCGATAGCGGAGGCGTAATCGTTGACCGCGTAATACTCGGCATCCACCACATCGGCACCTTCGGGGGTCATGTCCAGGACCAGGTAGCGACCAGGTGTATCGAGCCTGATTCGAGCACCGCCGTCGAGGGCCGCTTGTCCCGGTAGGGCATGGATTCCCCCCACCCACGCTTCAACCGAAAGCGTTGTGGCATCGCTGTCACACGCAGAGTCTGTAACGCCGAAGGCTTCAGCTCGATAGCAATCGAGGTCAGAGAGGATCTGGCCCGAAGGCGATATGAGTGCGAAGTCTTCGGCTGTTCGGGAGTCCTCATCGCTGAGCTTCAGAACCACGAGATTGTGGAACTCGGTTTCAGAGCTATTGAAGAATTCAAGTGCAGACCCGGTCGCGACCTTTTCGGGTATGCCGTTGAAGCCAAAGTCGTAAGCCTCGATGATGTAATTCGTGGGAACCGAGGGCACCGAGGGCACGGTCAGGGGTGGCACAGTGTTGGCAACCTCCGGCTCTGATCGGGGGAACACTGATGAGGATCAAGCCGAGTACGAATGCTGCAGCGACGCCGGAGGCGGCAACCACCACGCCCCCAGCGCGATCTCCGGGCGTGTGGTTTCAGGACGACCGAATCGACGTCTTGATTGTGCGCATCGCGTAGGACCGAATCGGCGAGGGCAGCTAGATCAGCCTCACGCGCATGCCGGGCCTTCGGGTCCGGTACAGGATTGGCCTCTCGCAGTTGGTCGAATGCTGTGTAGGGCATCAGGCCGATTCTCCTTCTGGATTCATGGACGTGTTCGGTTGCTGCTGATGCGTCGGCTGAACGATCTTTTCGAGCCGCTTCTTCGCCCGATGCAGACGCTGCTCGGCGGCTGACGTGGAGATATCGAGTGCGGCCGCTATCTCAGGAGCGGTGAGCTCTTCCCAGGCAGCGAGCATCAGGACCTCCTGGTCGGACGGCTTCAGTCGCCGGAGTGCGTTGGTGACCGCCAGGTCTTCCTCGCGTCGTATCACGAAGACGTCGGGAGAGTCGACACTGCGTGGCGCGAAACCTGACATCTTCTGCAAAAGCCGGGCATTGCGCTTTGACGACCTCCACCTGTTGGCGATGACTCCTCGGGCGATCCCGTAGAGCCAAGGCCGGACGGTCTCCCATTTGATGTCGTCAAAACGCCTCCATGCTGTGGAAAAGACGACGGCTGCCACGTCATCGGCCTCCGCCCACCCGACGCGCCTGGCGCAGTATGCGACGAACCTCGTCATAGTGATCCTCGAACAGAGAGGTCAGCCTCTGGTCGGGCGCGGTCGTCACTGGTTTCCCCGCATTCTCAGACCTTTGTTGTCCGGAATCCAACCCATCCTGACAGATGTCAGGACCCCGTGTCTGGCGGACAACAACGGGCCGTGGGCAGCCAGACGACAAGGAGCACCATGGCTTGGGAACAGACCGATTTCTCGATGGCCGCCAGAGCTGGACGCATTGATGAGCTCCGAGCCGAAGGCGATCGCGCCCGGCAGACAGGCGATCTGGTTCGTCGACGGAGGTCCCGGCGTCTCGCTTCGGTCGGAGGCTTGACCTCGGTCCCACTTGCTTCCCTCCGACGTGGTTTAGCCAGGCCCCTCAGTGCGCTCGCCCGCGGGCTGGGGCGCCTGGCTATCTCCGATGTGTCGCGCGTTCAGAAATAGGGCCCCTCGCCGCACGTTTGTCACGTCGAGTGTGCTTGTCCTACCCAAAAACCGAGAGGTTAAGCTCACTCGACGGGATGGGAATGGCCGGGATGGGAACGGACGCCTGGACTCCGAGGGCCTCGTTGTCTCAGCTGATGGACAACGCCAGCTCGACAACCGCCTCCGCGGTCAGGCCGGGGGGGAAGTCCTCCACCACGTCCGGCGTCACGCCCACCTCTCCGAAGTCGAGGCCCTCCGGAGTCACCCAGCGGGCGATGGTCAGCTTCACCGCGCCCCCATTGGAGAGGTCGAACTGCTGTTGAACGGTGTTCTTGCCGAAGGTGTTGACCCCAACGATGGTCGCCCTTTCCCTCTCCTGGAGCAGGGCTGATATCAGCTCCGACGCCGAGGCACTGCCTCCGTTCACCACTACCACCACTTCGACGTCTTCAGGGACGAGCCGCTGGCCGGAGACCTCGTAGACCCGCGACGACCCGGGCCCTACGGTCTCCACCACATCCCCGTCGTCGATGAATTGAGAAGCCACGTCGATGGCAGTAGTCAGCAGGCCCCCCGGGTTGTCACGGAGGTCGAAGACCAGCGTGTCGACACCCTCGGCGAGCAGGCCGAAGATGGCCTCCCGCAGCTGTTCGTCGCCGTTGTCCGTGAACTGGCTCAGCCGCACATATCCAGCGTCTCCCACCAACTCGGTTGTGACGACGGGAACCTCCACGGCGGCGCGTGTGATGGTGACCTCGTATTCGGCACCGTCCCGGAGAAAGGTCAGATCGACATCGGTTCCCGCCTTGCCGCGCACCGTCGACGTCACCTCGTCGATGGTCCAGCCTTCGATGCTCTCACCGCGCACTGCGATCACCACGTCTCCAGCGACGACGCCCGCACCCTCGGCGGGGCTTCCGGTTACCACTGACGCGATGACGATTCGACATGTGCTGGAGACGATGTTGCATCGTTCCCCGCTTGCTTCATCAAAGGTATTCACCAGCGCCCCGATGCCTTCCACCTCGCCTGACTGCTCCTCTTCGGTGAGCTCGACCAGCTCCTGGGTCAGGTACGACGAATTGGGGTCGAGGGCAAAGGTCAACATCCCGAACACCATGGCCTCCGCCGCCTCCGTTGCGTCCTCGGCCTCGTCCGGGGCGACAGAGCAGACCTCCACGAACTCGGCAGTTGGTGCCACGCAAGTCAATGGGGAGTTGCTGGTCGCCCCGTCGAGACGGTCAAGGCCTTCCGCAGCCCCCTGGGCCAGCGTCTGGTCGGGAACATCGTCGACATAGTTGTCCTTGATCAGCTCGTAGGCCTCGCAGACGATTTCCGCCTCGCCAGGAGAGTCACCACATCCCACGACCTCGATGACGCGGCCGTTGGGAGCGATGGAGGACGTTGCCGCGACGTGGGCCGTCGTTGATGTGGCAGGAGGGTCGGTGGGCCCGGTGCTCGACCCCAAGGCGCATGCCCCGAGAACGGAGGCCGCCAACGCGAGGCCCCACCTCATGAGTTGGCGAGTGCCAGTTCGACCAGTTCGGTCGGCGTAAGCCCTGCCGGGATCTCGACTTCGATGTCGGGCTCGACGCCAACGCCCTCCACAGAATCCCCCTCGGGCGCAAGCCAGTCCGCTACGGCAACCAGGAGCTCGCCTCCGTTGTTCATCTCGAATTGCAGTTGCACGGCATGTTTGCCAAACGTGGTCTCGCCGAGGATCGTGGCGCCACGGCGATCCCCGCAAGGCCATGGCCGTGATCTCTGCCGCCGACGCAGTTCCCTGGTTGACCAGGATCAGGATTCGCTTGTCTGTTGCCTGGCCGCCATCCAGAGCGAGAAGCTCGTATTCCTCGGTTCCGTAGCTCTCTATCAACACGGTGCCCCCGTCCACGAACTCGGAGATCACATAGACCGCGGCATCGACGAACCCTCCGGGGTTATCCCGTAGGTCGACGACGACCGTGTGGTATCCGATCTCCTCGAGTGCGTCCAGAGAGTCGTTGACCAGTTGGGGGATGTCCGCTTCGAAATCGGGGATTCGCAGGTATCCGACGCCTGGCACCGGCATCTCAACCTCAACCGACGGCACCGCGAGCTCCTCGCGGTCGATCGTGAATTCGAGCTCCTGTCCATCTCGCAACACGCCGAGGTCAACTGTTCCGGTCTCATCTCCGGCAATCAGAGTCCCTGCCTCCACAAATCCGAGACCGTCGACCGGGCTCCCGTCGATATCGGTGATGATGTCGTCCGCCATCAATCCTGCGTCGGCCCCGGGGTTCGCCTCGAGGACAAAGACGATTCTGAGCTCACAGACTTCGGTCACCTTGGCGCACTTGGAGCCAACAGCGTCGGTGGCGTCGAGGAGAACGCCGATGCCGCCCACAACGCCATTGAGTCGATACGAACCGGTCTGGCCTGGAGGGAGGTAGTAGGTGAAAGGATCCAGGGCGGTGTCGGTCATGCGGAGGACCGCGGCCTCGATTGCGGGTCCGATCGGCATCCTGGCCTCGGCGACGCGGCGATGGATCTCATTGCACATCTCCACGAAAGCCGCGGTAGGGATAGCGCAGATGAGAGTGCGCGGCGGCTCCTCGGTTTCCGACGTCTCGAATTCGCGGATTCCCTCGAGCGCGGCCGCTGCCAGGGCCTCAGCGTCAGCCGGCCTGTCCACATGCCATTTGTCGACCAGTTCGTAGACTTCACATAGGGTGGAAAAGGTCACCTGGGGCGCTACACAGTCGTCGATTTCGAGTGGCGGAGCGTCGAGCGCGCTGGTCGGTGCCGGCGCCGAAGTGGCAGGAAGCGATGTCTCAGGCAGGAATTGGGGTGTGGTCGGCGGCTCGTCGGCGGCAGCACCGCACGCGCCTAAAAGGAGAGCCAAGGCCAGCAGTCGGATTCCCATGAGCGCATTATCGGCTCCAACCGCTCGTTACTGTCGTGGCGTGCGGATTCGGTTCTCCTTGACCTCACCCTGGGGAGATCATTCGCTTCTCGACGTCGTCGAGGGCGTTTGGGAGGAGCCGTTGGGTTCGCCGGATGCCACCTTCGGTGGAGGGTTACTGGGCGCTCCCGGGTCTCGTCGATGCTCATGCCCACCTTGCCCCAAGGACTTCATGAACCTCGAACCGGGAGATCCTGTCGCCGCGGAGCAGCGGGCATCGGAGGCACTTCAGGCCGGCGTGATGCTGCTGCTTGACAAAGGGTGGCGGGACGACACGGTGCCCGAACTCGTCCGCCGGTTGCCGGCGGTGTGCGCGACCCGACATCGAAGCCGCCGGCGTCATGCTCACTGTTGAGGGTGGGTACTACGAGGGATTCGCCCGTGTCACCAGTGAGACCGGGTTGGAGGCCGCAATTGCAGATGTAGCACGCTCCTCTGAGGGCTGGGTGAAGTTGGTGGGGGACTGGCCACGCCGAGGTGTAGGGCCTGTCCCCCAATTTCAGCGAGGACGCTCTCGAGAAGGCCGTGATGTCAGCCAACCAACACGACGTCAAGCTTGCGGTACACACAATGGCGCGTGATGTTCCTTCGATGGCGGTGCGTGCCGGAGTCCATTCCGTCGAGCACGGGCTCTTCCTCACCGAGGCCGATATGGAGGCCCTGGGCCAGCGTGGCGGAATGTGGGTGCCCACCGTGCTCAATGTCGAGAAGCTCATCGTTCAGCTGGGACCTGAGTCTTCGGGTGGCCGGCTCCTGACTGAGGGCCTCGACAACGTGTGCAGGCTGCTGCCGCTCGCCGTGGAAGCGGGTGTCCACGTGTTGGCAGGGACCGACCTTGCCGTCTCCAGCGCCAACGTTGGCCAGGAGGCCGTGCGCCTTGCCGAACTCGGCCTGTCCCCAGACCACACCTTGCGTTCGGTGTCGGTGGCCGGATTCGCGGCGACAGGCCGGCCGACCGGCTACGAGGTGGGGGCTCCGGCCGACGCCGTTCTTTTCGACAGCAATCCCCTGGAGGAGCTGGGCGTGCTCGCTCATCCCAGTCTCTTGATGCGTCACGGGGTGATCTTGAAATGAGGCTGATACTTGCTTCGAGTTCGCCGCGGCGTGCACGGCTCCTGACTCAGATCGGCCTCGAATTCGAAACCGTGAGCCCCGATGTCGATGAATCACGATTTGCGGGCGAAGATCCGTCTCAATACGTGCAACGCGTTGCCCTCCTCAAGGCGAGGGCCGGCATGGATCGCGGGGCCGTCGCCCTCGCCGGAGACACCGCCGTCGTTCATGAGGGCCGTGTACTGGGGAAACCCGGACACCCTGAAGAAGCGAGGGCGATGCTTCGCCGACTCCAAGGGGAGACGCACGAGGTGTTCACAGGACTCGCGGTGGCGTGGTTCGGGGAATCCGAAGTCGAGAACAAGAGCCTGGTCGACATGACGACGGTGCGAATGACCCCGATGACCGACACCGAGATCGAATGGTACGTCGGAACCGGAGAGCCATTGGACAAGGCGGGCGCATACGGCATTGGGGGTCTCGGCGGCCGTTTCGTGGAGAGGGTCTCTGGCAGCCCGGCGACCGTTTCTGGGCTTCCGGTTCACTTGATCGATCGTCTTCTGGTCGCCGCCGGGCATCAGGGTCTGACAAGGTGATGACCCGGGTTAGCTTGATGTGATGTCCAGGACTCTCATTGCACTGGCTCTGGTGGTGGCTGCATGCAGCCCCGGGGATTCCGGCAGCTTGTCGACCTCGGTGCCGGCTGTTTCGACGACCTCCAGCAGCGAGGTCGCGACGACAACGCCCGAGACCTCGTCCACCTCAACCTCTACGAGCAGTACGTCGACTTCGACCACCTCCACTCTTCCCCCCACGACGACGACCACGAGTCCCGAGGAATTGCCTGGGGATTGGGCGGACTCGCCGCTGATCGTTGCTGCCTTCGGTGCCTTGGGCTGGTGGGACGGTGCTTCCTGGGTCCTGGCGGATGGGTCGGAGGATCTTCCGATCGAAGGCGGCGAGGATTACCAGGTGGCGCGACTGGGACTCGAGGCAACCGTTTCCGGAGGACCGGAGATCCCTGTGTGTGATCCGATCGAGAACCAGGGAGTCGAGTTGAGCCATCCGGAGCTACTAGGGGGAATGGCCTGGTCCGTACGGTGTGGCTATCTCCGCCGGATGGGACCTCAACCCACATCTCGTCGAAGAGTTCACCGACGACGGCACCTACGCAGCGTTTGCCCGAGAGCTGCTCGACCAGCGGGGGCTCGACGTGGCCGAACCGGTGATCAAACAGCTTCTCCGGGTGGACCTGGAAGGTGACGGGGTCAACGAGATCATCGTTGTCACCGAGGAGATTCAAGGCCCGTATGAGCCTCCAACTCCTGGTGACTATTCGATTGTGTTCATGAGGAAGGTCGTGGACGGAGAGGTGCAGACGGCGATCCTCGGTGATTCTGTTGTTGGCACCGAAGAAGGCGGGCTCAACTTGGGTTTCGGGGTTGGGGCGGTCGCAGATCTCACCGGCGACGGACGGATGGAGGTCGTGGTCTCCGTCGCCTACTTCGAAGGCCTGAGCGTCGAGGTTTGGGAGTACTTCAACGATGATCTCGGGATGGTTCCCACGGTCCAAGCCGGATGTGGTGCATGACCGAGAGCCGGCTCCCCTCCCGTCCCACCTTCGTGGCCCATACCGAAATCGAGCTCACCTTGGTCACAGGCGACCGCGTCGAGGGCCACATCGAGGTGGCTGCTCTTCATCATCAGCCATATGGGGTGGTCCACGGCGGGGTCTACTCGACTCTGGTGGAGACCCTCGCTTCGGAGGGCGCAGCGGCCTGGGCGATCGAGAACGGCCGCGGGGGGAGCGATGGGGATCTCGAATACGACTGACTTCCTGAAGGCGGTCACAAACGGCCATTTGGCGGGGGTGGCCACGCCGATTCACCGCGGACGCACCCAGCAGCTCTGGGAGGTGGACGTACGACACCAGGAGTCGGGTCGCCTCGTGGCCCACGGGCAGGTCCGTCTCCAGAACGTGGACAAGACCAACTTCTGATGCCCCTGGCGATAGGTCCCATCGCCGTTGATCCGCCCGTGGTATTGGCGCCAATGGCCGGCGTGACCAACGCACCATTTCGGCGTCTATGTCGAGAATTCGGTGCTGGGCTCTATGTCTCAGAGATGATCGGAGCTCGGGGTCTGGTGGAGCAGAACGAGAAGACCCTGGCGCTGGCAGAATTCGCGCCGGACGAGTCGCCTCGCTCGATTCAGCTCTACGGAACCGATCCCGGTGCGTTGGGCGAAGCAGTCGCGTACCTGGTCGAGGCGAAAGGTGTCGACCACATCGACATGAACTTCGGCTGCCCCATGGGCAAGGTGACACGACATGGAGGCGGGGCCGCGTTGCCGTGGAAATCGGGTCTCTTTAGGTCGATTGTCCGCGCTGCGGTGTCCAATTCCGGTCGCGTCCCGGTGACCGTCAAGTTCCGCAAGGGCATAGACGACGAGCACCTCACGTTTCTGGATACCGGGGCTATCGCAGAGGAGGAAGGGGTGGCGGCTATCGCCCTTCATGCTCGAACGGCTCGCCAGCTGTATTCGGGTGAGGCCGATTGGGACGCAATTGCCCGGCTCAAGGAGGAAGTCACCTCGATACCCGTGCTCGGCAACGGCGACATTTGGACTGCGGATGATGCTCTCGCCATGATCGATCGAACGGGTTGTGACGGGGTGGTCGTCGGCCGGGGTTGTCTGGGGCGGCCTTGGCTGTTTCGGGATCTCGCTGACGCCTTTGCGGGCAGGCCGCTATCGCCCCCCGCCCAACCTCGGCGAGGTGGCCGACATCATGGTGAGGCACGCCGAGCTTCTGGTCGACCATTTCGGCGAGCGGCTGGGAAGCGCCCTCTTCCGCAAGCACCCGTCGTGGTACTTCAAAGGATTCGCGGTCGGTCCCCGGCTGCGTGACGATTTCGCCAGGGTCTCGACGGTGGACGAGGTTCGCTCCTTGGCGTCTCAGCTGGACCGTTCGTTGCCCTACCCGCCTGAGGCGGATCGCATGGTGAGGGGCCATTCGCACGGGCCCCGGGCGGTCCGTCCTGCCTCACGGCTTCCTGGAGTCCCGAGAGGGAGAGCGTGTAGGTCGAGAAGCCGCCCATTCCCGTTTCGGGCGGCTAACCCCGCCCGACCCGATCCGCCATCCTTAGGAGGAGAGCGTCACATGTGGGACAAATCGGCAACGGAATGATTCACGCGAGCTGTAACGCCTGTTTCCTGGTCGTGTAGTAGCGGCCGAGCATCAGCACTGACGCCAGCAGTTGGACGATGCCGAACGTGATGATCCCCGGGTCCAAGAAATAGACACCGTACGCGCCCCACAACACCGCCTCCATTGCACCGATCGACCAGGTCCCGGCCGACACTCCGCTGGGGTCGGCGGTGCGATAGGCGGTCCAGATGGAAGGGGTGACCATCGCCGCGTAAGTAAGCCCGAGAACGACTCCGAGGGTGGTCCATCCGGCGATGAGCGTGACAGTGATCAACAGCAGAGCCCACAGCACTCCGGTCCAGACGGCGTTGCCCAGTTGTCTTCCGGTTCGGGCTAGAGCGCGCATCGTGATCGCGTAGAAGATGAATGTGGCCAGCGGTGCCATCACCGCGTACCACCTGGCCTGACTGATCATGTAGATGAACCAGCCGACATTGGAGACAAAACCCAGTGCTGCCCAGACGGTTGAGACACCGGCCGAGTCTCCTGTCCGGTTGAGTTTGAGAATCTGAGGTATCAGGAAGAC
>CBDCGI010000007.1:0-388591 GCA_965216725.1 Acidimicrobiia bacterium
GGCTCGGTTTTCGGCGGCCGGCCTTCGCTGGGATCCTGGATTTCCTACGGACTCGGCACCGAAACCGAGAATTTGCCAGGTTTCGTGGTGCTCAAAGACTCGAACGCGATGGTCGTGAACGGCGTGCGTTGCTGGGGCTCCGGATTCATGCCGTCGATCCACCAGGGTGTGCTGCTAGAGTCCGGCGACCAACCGATCGCGAACCTGAACAACCCGAAGGGCGTCACCACCACCCGTCAGGCGAAGAAGCTGAGTTTTCTGGAGCAATTGAACCAAAACCACTACCGCGGCCGCGAGTCGAACACCGACCTGGAAGCGCGGATTCGCAGCTACGAGCTGGCCTTCAAAATGCAGGCGGAGGCGCCGGAAGCCGTGGACCTGGATTCCGAGCCCGACCACATCAAGTCGCTCTACGGCTTAGACAAAAAGGAAACCGAGGTCTACGGGCGTGAGTGCTTGCTGGCACGCCGGCTCGTCGAACGCGGCGTGCGATTCATTCAGCTGTATCACGGAGCCGGCAGCAAGTGGGACAGCCACTCTGCCATGGAGAAAAACCACTCCCGCCTCTGCAACAACGTGGACCAGCCCATCGTCGGCCTGATCACGGATCTGAAACGGCGTGGATCTCCTCGATGAGACCCTGGTGATCTGGGGCGGCGAATTCGGGCGCACGCCGATGAGCGAAAAAGGTGACGGCCGCGATCACAACCCAACCGGCTTCACCATGTGGATGGCCGGCGGTGGCGTGAAAGGCGGCCAAACGATCGGCTCGACCGACGATTTGGGGCTCTACGCGGTGGAAGACAAGCTCCACGTTCACGACATCCACTCCACGATCATGGCGCTGATGGGGCTCGACCACACCGAGGTCGTTTACATGCACAAAGGCCGGCCGGAGCGGGTGGATTTGAACGAAGGTCACGTGCATCGCGGCATTTCATCGCCTGTTTGAAGTCCGTTGCACAAAACTTGCCATCCTGCGGCGTTCGTGTCAGGATTCCGGCATGCTAGATACTCCGTTGCGTTCGTTAATGTTCTTCACCAACGTCATTGCGCTCGTCTTCGTGGGCGGCCTCTTTTTTAGTGGCAATAGCACCATTGCGTTCCGGTGGATGCCGATGGAGGGAGACTACTCCGCCGATGAGTTGAACGCGCTGCTCTACCCGACGACGACGGAAGAAGGCATGCCGGCGGAGGTTGCCGTTGCAACGGGCGACAAAGTGGATGACCCGCTAAACTACGTGCTTTGGCTGAACATGAGCGGTTTTCGGACCGACTACGTGGACAAAGCGCAGACCTCTTTTCTCGATAAGGCCACCAATCGCGGATTTTACTCGAAACGCCTCATTCCCGCCTTCCCGACCCTGCGTTGGCCCGGTCTGATTTCTCAAGCGACGGGAACAACTCCTGACGTTCATGGAATTATCAGCGATACGATGCGAAATCCGGATTCTGGCGAAATCACCCGAAATCCCACGGAATTGTCGTTTTTGAAGGCGGAGCCGATCTGGACGACTGCCAAACGTCAGGGAATCAAGGTTTTGGTCCACGATTGGCCGTTTTCGCAAAAACAGCCAGCCGAACATGCCGCGGATTTTTTCCTGGCAGAGTTTGATCCCTCACTGACCGACACCGATCGGCTCAACGCTCTGCTGGATGCGTGGCAAACCAACGCGGGCACGGGAACCGATCGGCCGCGACTCATTATGGCCAGCCTGAATGAGGTGGACGATGCTGCGCGGAAACATGGCTGCCGGGCCGAAGAAACCTACGCCGCGGTGAGTGCGGCTGATGAAGCCTTGGGCAAGTTTTTCGATGATGTGAAGGCCAAATGGCCCGAATTGGCCCGCAACGGAGATCGGCTTTATGTGGTGCTCAGCACGGATCACGGAATGATTGACGTGACCAAACTCGTCAACTTGAAGGAGTTGATCGCCGAGGACATGAAACCCTATGCCCAAATGGCGTTCAGCGACACCATAGGCCACGTTTGGGTCCAGAATCTCCCGGATGGCGTTACGATGGACATCGCCCTGACAAAAATTGAGGAAGCCATGGGAGAACGGGTTTACTGGGATATTTACCGGCGCGACACGATTCCAGCGGATTGGAAATTGGGAACGGGCCCCCACATTGGCGATCTCGTAATTCAGCTCAAATCTGGGTACGCGTTTACGGATGAGAGTGGTCCGGAACCCGTTTTTGCGCCAGCTGAAGTGAACGGCCAACTAGCTGCAAGTGGTCTCGCCGTGAAGAGTTCATCGCGAATGCGCGGATCGACCTGGATTTTCGAGTTTCCAGAGTACGGCACAGCGCAGGAGGGCGGAGAAGTTGACGCGATCGGGCTTCACGCCACGATTTGCCAGCTTTTGGGTATAGAACCCGCTTCGGGTGCAAATTCGGCGGCGGTGGAGTTGAATTTGGAGAACTAACCCGGGTTAAGGAGCACATTTATTGGCTCGACCGGCAAATTAATTCAGCACGAAGAAACGCAGGTAGCAGTACATCACCGGCGCGGTGAAAAGGATGCTGTCGATCAAATCCAGAACGCCGCCGATTCCCGGCATGACTTGGCCGGAATCTTTCGTCGTAAGGCTGCGTTTGAGGACCGACTCCGCCAAATCGCCCAAAACCGCGGTCAGTGCCAGGATGAGCGCCAAAATGCAGGTATGTTTCGTGGTTAGGAGCGGAACATCGCTTCCCATCAAACCCGTTACCACAAACGCGGCGACGAAAGCGCCTAAAAGCGCGCCGCCGAACCCTTCCCAGGTTTTGCCCGGGCTAATGTGCGGGATCATCTTGTGCTTGCCGATTAACGAACCAATCGCGTAGGCGCCGGAGTCGGTGAATTTGGTGACGGCGAGGAGAAAAAGCAGGTATCCTCGGCCGGGAACGGCGTTGGTATGTTGTCCGTCCTGGAAAAACGTGATCCGCGTGACGAAGCCAAAGAGAAAGGCGATGTAGATGAATCCGAAAACCGCTGACATCACCGTAATGTGGGTGCGCCCGGGCTCGACGGCGGAACGCAGGTTGACGGCAAAGGCCAGGAAGACGACCGCGACGATTCCCACGCAATCGAAGAAACTGAAGTGGTCGGTTCGGCCTTTCGAGGCCAGCCAGAAACAGGCCGTGCAATGGGCAACCGCGATGAGCGTTGTGACGACGCCTTCGGACCGGGTGGGATTCTTGACGAGGCGAAAATATTCTAGCGTCCCGATGGTGACCATGATGACAATGATCAGATAAAACAAAACCGGGTGCGCGGAAATGAGTCCGGCGCCGACGAGCGCCCAGAGCGCTAACGTCGAGACCATGCGATTGCGAAACGCGATGCGTTTCTCGTTGCTGAGCGCCGGTTTGGCGGCTGGTTTGGATCTTTCGTCAGTCGACATGAGGTGGCTGGAAACGCCGCGCCCAGCGAAGATGGTAGCGGGCCGAATGGCAAGCCTAACCCGCGAAAAAATTCCCCGTACCAACGGGGAGTTGCCAGGCGGGCGATGGGGGAGGCTAGGTTAAAATCGCGTCTAATTGCTCGCGCGTTTTCGGGTGCTCCAGGTAGGGATCTCCATGCCGCTCAGCATAGCCGGAAAGCTTGGCCGCCAGTTTCTTCGCGACGTCGGGCTGCGTTTTCACGAAGTTGATGAGTTCGTCCGGATCTTGTTCCAAATCCAGCAACCAAGCTTCATCTTTCGACGACAAAATCAGCTTATGTCGCGGAGTTACCGCGCTGATCCAGCCGCTGGTATCGCCCGGCTTTCCGGTTCCGCGCATGAAGGTCACGTTTTCCCAGGTTTCGGCGCCGGATTTACCGCACAACAGTTGGCTAGCATCGCGGCCTTCCTCTTTGCCGGCGGTTTCCACGCCCATCATGGCCAACATCGTCGGCAAGAAGTCAACCGTGTTGATCACCTCATCGGCTTGCCTACCGGCTGGGATTTGAGCCGGAAATCGCGCCACGAAAGGCACCTTGGCCGAAGCTTCCAGCGGGATGCCTTTGTTCTGGCGATGGTGTTCGCCGCGCATATCACCGTGATCGGCAGTGAAGACCACGATCGTATTATCCAGCAGATCGCGATCGCGTAACGCAGCGAGCAATTTTCCCACGCAATCGTCGATGCACTTCATCATGCCGTGATAGCTGGCCATTTTATAATGACAGCGCTGCGGCGCGGCCCAACTGGGCACACCATCTTCGTCCTTATCATAAGTGCGCGGCTTCTCGACAACGGAATCGTCGAACATCGTATCATAAGGCGCTCGAACCGTGTCCGGCCCATGAGGATCGGGAATGCTAAGCATATAACAAAAGGGCTCAGCCTTGTGCTCGTCGATGAAGTCGATCGTCCGATTGGTCAAAAAGTCGGTGGCGAAGGATTCTTCATCGGCGCCTCGCACGGAATAGGTCGGCTTGTCTTTTTGGTCCCGGGCTTTGACGCGCGGACCATCGGGCGTGTCTTCGAATTGTTTCCAATGTCCCCGGTTAAACATATAGCGGTTGTCCGCGAAGCCGAAGTTGCGCTCGGGGCCCCACTGCGGTTTTCCGATGCCATCCAGGTGCCACTTCCCGGCATAACCTGTCGCATAACCAGCCTTTCTCAGGGTTTCGGCGAAACTCACGATGTTATCGTCCAACGGAACATTGTTAGTCGTGACCGGCGTGTTTTGTGGGTATTGAGGCCCAGCAGGTGCCGTTGGAGGATCTGGTTATCAACGGCCAGCCTTACAGCCGGGTGTTCGGAGGATCAGTGCCGGCACCGATCTGGGCCGAATTCATGACCTACGTTCATCAGGACTTGCCAGTGCTCGATTTCCTCGAAGAGCCGGAGAACATCGAGAAGTACCTCGTACCACCGGCGACGACGGTCCCCTCCGTGATCGGCCTCACCGTCGAGGAAGCCTCGGAACGGCTTGCCGACTCCTTGCTCAACGTGACGATTGAAGAAGTTGCTTCGTTGGAGCCGGAGGGCATCGTCATCAACCAGTCGAACGAGCCCGGGTCCTCACTGACCCAAGGCAGCTTCGTGACCATCTTCGTTTCCACCGGGGAAACGCCGACTGGGACCATCCCCAAACTGACGGGACTCACCATCGAGGAGGCCGTCGCCCGTCTCCTCGAATTCGAGGAGACGACCGGAGTCGCTGTTGCCTGGGTGCAGCAGAAGGCGGATGTGAACAATCCGAACCGCGTCGGCAAAGTCATTTCTACCAACCCAGAATCGGGAACGAAGGTGGAAGGCACTTTGCAGATCGTTCTGGTTGTGGGCCAAGCCCCCTCGTCCTGACCGATCCTTCGTCCGACCCCGTCGAGTGTGCTTGTCCTCTCGATTCGTGGGTAGGACAAGCACACTCGACGTCGTTGCTGGT
The DNA here is from genome assembly GCA_965216725.1 of Acidimicrobiia bacterium. Lineage (GTDB taxonomy): Bacteria > Actinomycetota > Acidimicrobiia > Spongiisociales > ZC4RG35 > JACZUI01. Next base: position 5,365 of record CBDCGI010000007.1, read on the forward strand.
TTCCACGAGCAAAGTTTTCGCGCTTTAGCTTTCACCACTTGACAGTAGCTAGCGATATTTAATAGAACTTACCACTATGAGAAACCGGGCCCTCCGCCGGCAGTCAAGGCGTTCGTCCTCCGAATCCTCAAGCCGTGTCGTCAGCGGGGAGCCCGGTTCGACGGACGGCGCGCATTCGCCCCACAGTCGAGGTCAAGCTGGCCAGCTGGCCGGGAGCGGTGAGCGTCTACGACCCGTATGTCCGCCGCTTCTGGGTGGCCGCACTCGGAACCGGTGCCGTAGCCGAGCTGCTCCGTTTGGCGAGAGCCGCCGAGAAGGGCGAGGCAGTGCGGCTGCCGCGATACCTCCCGACCCTCCTGCGTTCCGGCCTTGTCCGAGCCACTAGCGGAGGACTGCTCATCTCATTGCTGGTACCCACGGTCCCGAGGGCAATGGCTTGGAGATTCCCCCCTTCTCTTCAAGCTGAGCATGCCCGGTGGATGGCAGGACTAACGCCGGCCGGCGAGGATGGCCATCAGGAGAAGGGCTGTTCCCTCACCGACCGCAAAGGACGCAGCCACCCGGACGTCAGGATCGCCGCCAAGAACGACAACCGCCAGCACTGCGACGAGGAGACCACCGGTCCATGCCATGGCCAGCCTCCTGGTCCGGGCCTCCGCCACCAGCACCTGACCGGCGACTTGAGCCGCTGCCGCCGCCATCACGCCACCAGCCGCAAACATGGCGACGGTGGTGCCTGGGTCGGAACTCATCGCCGAAGAGAAGGCCGACAACGTCGGAGCCGACCAGCCTTCCAACAAGCGCCCCGAGAACCGGCGAGTGCTGCGCCTCCGGCTACGACGCTCCGAGCGATCCCGAGAGAGCTGTTGCAGGTTCCTGGCGTGGGACAGGCCCACCAGATAAGGCAGAATCCGCCCCTGCAGATTCAGAATCAGCGTCAACGGTGCCCGAAACAACGTGAATGTGACGAAGGTGATGGAGACCAATTCTGGGTCGGCGCCGAGAATGCCAACCGCGATCGGTGCCCCGGCCAACAGCATCTGCGAAGACGCCGAGCCGCCGGCGTAACCGGCCAGGAACCGAGGTGCGGGGGCCACCGGGCTTCGTTCGTCACCAACGTCGCGACGCCACCATCCCATACCCAATACTGCGAAGCCGCCGAGCACCATGGCCCACCCCAGCGATTGTGACGTAGCGGCAAGCTGGATGGCCACAATCCCGGCGGCAAGTCTGACGACGGTTTCGATGATCAGAACCCACCCGACGTCGGCGAAGCGTCTCCCCCCCGCCAAGACTCCCTTGGCCACGTAGAGCAGGGAGTAGCCCGCCATGATCATGACGATTTGCACCACGAATTCCGAGGCTCCCCTCAAAGAAACGATCCAAAGTGACCAGCACAAACCCGGCCCCGAGCAGCGATGAGATGAGAGCCATGCCCACAACGGGAGCGAGGTCGTACGGAATCACCTTCCGCCCGGAGGCCACCTCTCGTGTGATGTATTGCTCGAGGGGAATCAACAACACCGTGGCCAGGATGAAGAAGGTCGTCCACAGGACGCTCACCGGGGCGAACTCCTCAGTGCCCAGGGCCCTGCCCCCATACACTTGGAACAGGTAGGCACCGAACGCGCCGACGAACCCTCCGGTGATCATGAAGGTTGTGCCCGGGGCGCGGAACCCGCGGGGACTCGACTTCAACCGTCGGGATGCTCACCTGGCGCCATTGCCCGTTCAGGACGGTCCAGACACTTTCCCAGAGGACCTTCAGATCCATGATCGGCGACATGTTCTTGATGTAATAGAGGTCATACGTCAGCTTCTCGATGGTGTCTGCCTGATCATCGGCATATCCGTAATTGACTTGCGCCCAACCTGTGACCCCAGGGCGAACCATGTGGCGATGTGAATAGAAGGGGATCTCCTTTGCGAAATCACGTGCGAAAGAGACTTGCTCGGCTCGTGGCCCAACTAGCGACATGTCACCTTTCAGCACGTTCCAAAGCTGAGGTATCTCGTCCAATCGGGACTTTCGGAGCCAGGAGCCGCCCCTTATCAGCCGAGGATCGTCAGCGGCAGCGAACCGGGGACCGTCTTTCTCTGCATCCACGGTCATGGTCCGGAATTTGAACATAGTGAAGTGGCGCTCGCCCAGGCCGGTCCGCTCCTGAGCGAAGATGACCGGTCCTGGGGAAGAGACTTTGATGAAGATTGCCACCCCAGCTGCCAGCAAGAGCCAAACTGGCAACGTCACTACCACTGAAAAGAACGTCGAATATTCGCTTGCCCGGAAGCCAGGGTGCCACCTCGAGAAGAGGAGCCGATATCTCCCAACCTTCGTTGAGATGAACCAGCGGGACCCGGCCGGTGTGGTATTCGTATCGAGAGGTGAAGGGTCGAATTCGATAGCCGGCCATGTCGCACGACGAAAGGAATGAGGCCACCTGTGGTGATAAGAACGGAACGCAGGTCAACGGCGATGGTGACATCCCTGTCAGGTGGATCCGGAACACCGTCGAAATCGGGCGCCAGCACCCACTTCACGCTTGCGTGCTCCGAATCAGCCAGGTCGTCCGCAAGCTTCTTCTCCGATGTAATCAGGCCGAGGTTCTCGGTCCAGGGTCTCCTACGTCGGACCAGGCGATGCGATGTGGCGAGGATCAACCAGCCGACCCCGGACTGGAGAAGGAAGGACCTGGAGAAATACCCGCGGAACAGGACGAGTAGGAACGCAGTGAGGGCCACCGTCCCAAGTCCAATGGCCACCATCCGGCCATAGGTCGGTCGGGGCACTCCGGGCCCGGGCATCCGGGCGGTGGCCACCGACATCACCACCATCGAGCCCACCATGAACCCGATCATGGGGAGTGTCGATTGCCCGTTCACCGTGGCCGGGGGCAGTAGAGACCCGAAAGTGATCCATGAGGCAACAGCGCCCGATATCAGGAGGGCGACGACGTCGGAAACCCCGAGCGAGACCAAGAACCGGCTTCGCATCAAACCAGAATGCTACGGGAGTAGCCGTCTCTACGTCGTTATCGCCATCTCTCGGGCCAGCTCGACGAGGGTCCGGACCGCAAACCCAGACGGGCCCTTGACCTGTTCCCCCGAAGTCTCCGGGCTCAGAACCGGTCCCGCGATGTCGAGATGGGCCCATGGGCCGTCCCCCGCATAGCGGGAGACAAACAAGGCTCCGGTGATCGCCGATCCTTTGGGCGTTCCTGCCGAATTCCTGGTATCGGCGATGTCGGAGTCGAAAACCTTTGCATACGGCTCGAACAGAGGGAGCTCCCAAAGATGCTCCCCGGCTCTGGAGGCCGCTGTCAGGATTCTCTGAGAAATCTCATCGTCCGGGGAGAACACGGCCCCGATCTGTTGGCCGAGAGCTACGACCACACCCCCGGTGAGAGTTGCCACATCGACCAGGAGGTCCGGATCCAGCCGTCGGGCGACGGCGAGGGCGTCGGCAAGGAGAAGCCGCCCCTCGGCGTCAGTGTTGTTGACTTCGATGGTCGGGCCCTCGACGGGAACAATCACATCGCCGGGGCGTGTGGCATTGCCATCGATCGTGTTGTCAGTCAAGGGTGCCACGGTGGTGACGTTGATCGGCAGACCGAGTTCAGCGACGGCGAAGGTTGCGGCGATCACTGCAGCTGCGCCGCCCATGTCGTTCTTCATCGTTTCCATCGATTTGGCCGGCTTTATGGAGAGCCCACCCGAGTCAAAGATGACGCCTTTACCGACCAGCGCGAGATGAGGCGCTCCGGGGTCGGGCATATAGTCGAGGATTACCAGCCTGGGGTCTCGCTCCGACCCTGCAGCCACGGCCAAAAGGCCACCAAGTTTCTCTTTCTCAATCTCTTCGCGATCCCAAACCTGTACCGAAACGGTGTCTGGCGCCAATTCGGCAATCTCGGCAGCGAAGATTTCTGGCGCCTGGCTGCCGGCCGGGGTTCGAACCCAATCCCGCGCGAGATTGGTGAACCGGGCCCCGATGGCGGCTTCAGCCAAGTCGTCGGGATCAGCGCCAACGATTTGGACTTCCTCCGGTAACTCGTTGTCGCCATCGGTCTCAGACTTGAAACGGTCGAAGCGATAACCACCAAGTAGCGAGCCCTCGACAGCCGCTCTAGTCGCCCCCTCCACAGGCACGAGCCCCAAGTAGGAAACAACCCGGCTGCCTTTGGCTGCTCTGACCGCATTGCCTGAAGCGGAGCGCAACGAGGCAAAGTCGATTTCTTCTCCTAGTCCCACAACAACCGCGCCAAGAGTTCCGGCGAGTGTCACGCGCGCTACCTGGCCTGCCTTGCCTTTGAATCCCGAAAGCTCGAGCTCCTCTTCGGCGAGGTCCGCGACTACCTCCTCCGAACCGGGGAAGGGCTCGCCGTCCTCCATGACTCCGACGACCACGGTCGCAGAGCTGAGGTCGACGTCGGGTCCGACGGCTTTGACATCCATCTGTTCTCCTAACTGGCAAACGGACCTAGGCCCGCCACGAGCGCCCGACCCAGGAATACTCCGCCCAGGGTGGTTAAAACCGCCAGATATGACAAGCCGGTGGCCGCCATGACCCCCGAGTAAGCCGGATACCTCAAGGCAGCCATGACGCCCACCATGAGCACGGCAGTTGTGCCCATCAGCACGTAGAAGGTGAGCGACGCTCCACCACCCGGCATACCGGCCCAGGTGATGATGATGGTGTCGGTGACCACACCGGCGATTCCGATTGCCGCCAGCCCCCGCAGCGCAGACCTCGGCATACGCGGGTCGACGAGATACCAATGCCCGAGGAGCATTTCACCCGTGACTCCGCCAAGCAGCAACGTGGCGGACAAACCAGGAAGGATGCCCACCGTCGTGGAAGCTTGCGCCAAGAGCAACACACCGGCCACGATTTGAAGAAGACCGAAAGAGAGAGGGTTGCGGACCCCCACCAGTGCGATCGCCGCCAAAGCCAGGGCCGTCCAAGCAAGCCATGCAGGGTCATCAAACAGACTCGGGATTCCGATCAAGAGCGCTAGTGACCCAGCTACCAGACCAAAGCCTCGCCCGGAGATCTTCGCCCAAGCGACGGCTCCCGACACACCAAACAGACCAGCCGACCACGAAGCAAGGATCGCCGTCAGGTCGGCGACTTCCCCCAGGTTCGTCAAGACTCACCATGACCGACGTGCGGCGCCGTTGCTCTCATGCATCCTGCCAATACCGGAACGACCCGGAGGTCACAACACCGCTCGATGAGCCGAACAGGCCAACAATCGCTCCCGCGTTTGCAGAGTCCGCGAAATCCTCACCAGGAGAACCGACAATCAAGTCGGCCAGCCCATCCCCATCAATATCACCTATCGCCACTGCTTTGCCGAACAAATCGTCAGCTTCATCACCTCCCGGCACCCCAGGCGTCCCCTGGCCAAAACGCTGGTCACCTGTGAAAACGATGCCGCTATCGGACCCGTACAAGACGGCGAGCCCACCCGTATTGACAAGTCCGGCGACATCTTCTCCCGGCACACCCACGACCAGGTCGGCAAACCCGTCAGCGTCGATATCACCAACGGCAAGGTCATGGCCAAAACGGTCGTCAGCTTCTGCCAAGCCTTTGACGCCCGCAGTGTCCTGATGAAAACGAATGTCCCCGGCAGGACTGAGACCGGCGGAGGAGCCGTAGACGACGTTTACCTCGCCGGTCGCCTTCTCGCCGGCGACCGACTCACCGGGCAAACCTATTGCAAGATCGTCTCGCGAGTCGCCGTCGAAGTCTCCAGATGCCAATGCAAAACCGTATCTGTCGTTGCTCTCGCCTTTTCCTTTGAATCCCGCAACATTCTGGGCGATGCGATAGCTGTTGGAAAAGCTGGGCCCTCCTGGGCTTCCGGGCACAATCACGACCGCCCCAACATCGGGCTCTCCGGACTCGTCCTCGCCCGGTATTCCGATGGCGAGGTCGTCGCCGGCCCCGCCATCGAAAGCGCCTGCAGCAAGTGCCAACCCGAATTGATCGTCGGATTCGACAACGCCGGGAACTCCCGAGGTGCCTGAATCAAACCAAGCGGCGCCGCCCGTTTCCAGACCGGCCCCTGAGCCGTAGAGCACGAGGACCGCCCCGGCCTCGGCAAATCCGTCGATGCCCTCGCCAGGGGCACCAACGGCAAGGTCGTCGATGCCGTCGTGGTCGAAATCCCCAGCGGCGACAGAGACCCCGAATCGATCTCCATCTTCGGGGACTCCCGGTACTCCAGCCGAGGCCTGAGTGAACAGCTGGTCGCCTGAGAATGTCAGGCCGGATGCCGACCCGTACCAAACCGCAACCGCGCCGGCATCAACTTCCCCCGACACGTCCTCTCCCGGCACGCCAACCGCCAGATCGTCATAGCCATCGCCGTCAAAGTCTCCAACGGCCATGGCCGCTCCGAGGCGGTCGTCGAATTCGGCTTTGCCTTTCACACCACCTGTGTCCTGGTCGACGCGCACGGATGCGGCAAGAATGGGCCCGGTGACGCTGCCCGGCACCACATGGACCGCCCCGAATCCGCGATCGCCAGGGCTCCCAACCGCCAAATCGCCGAAGCCATCATCATCGAAGTCGCCCGCTACGACGGCATCACCCACACAGTCATTTGGGCCATCAGTCCCGATCAGCCCACTCTGGCCCGATTGCAGCGGGCCGACCACTCCCCGACAAATGGTGGGAGTCATGGCCGCGAAGATCATCTCTTCGTCCTCATTGAAAAGGACCCGGACATTGCCATCTGGTTCCACCCGCCTCACTTTGGCGTTGCGTCGATCCGCATATCCGTAGCCGTTAAAGGTGAGAATGGTGATTGTCGATCCGTCCCATTGTGGGGACTCGATCCTTCGCGACGGGCTATACCAGACTTCTTTGGACTCGTCGCTCAGGTCGACCACAACCAACTCATCGGTTGGGGGGTTGAAAGCCGTGGATCGCACATAGGCGACTCGATCTCCCGAGGGAGCCCAAGTGGGCTCACCGCCATTCGGCCCCACAAGGTCTCGGCCGGTCCCATCCTTGTCGATCGTGTACACGCCGTTGGGAGTTTCGAATGCGAGAGCCTCACCATTTGGTGACCACGACGGGTTGATGCCACCTGTCGTGTTCGGCACCTCCGATTCGCCGGTGCCGTCAGCGTCCATGGTCCAGATCGAGCAGCAAGTGGCAGGGTCCATCGAACCCACCGTGTCTCTCGAGAAGGCTATCTCCTTGCCGTCGGGAGACCAGGCCGGATCGAAGTCTCCTCCGGTGGGTGCCGTCAGACGCTTCAGGCCGGAGCCGTCGAGGTCGGAGGCATAGATCGAGTACCAACCGAGATCTCCTTCGCCGACCCACAGCGTGAAAGCGACCCTCGAGCCGTCCGGGGATATCGCAGGACGTCCAACTGCCCCCGTGCCGCGCAACGTATCCACTGTCCCGTTGGCATCTCGGAAACGAAGGCGGTATTCATAGTCAGTCGATCCCGGAGAGATGAACGCGAACTCCTGTTCCCCCAACCCGACCGCCGGCAACGAAAGCCACAGTGCGGTGGAGACGGTCACCAGCAGTGCTACCGATTGCCTCATTGCCGATCGATCAGAATTCCTGCCAACAGCTCCTCTGCCTTCGATGCCAGGAGTTCGACCAAGAGGTAGGACCCGACCACCACATATATGCAAAAGGCCCGGCCCGCGACGGTAAAGAATCTCTGCATGCCGGCCTGACCGGGTATGACACGCTGCAGCTGACGGGGGTGGAACTCGTCAGGCGAGAGCCCCGCGGGAAAGGAATCGAGCGATTCGAACAGAGGCGAATCGATGGCCTCCGAACCAAATTCGATCACTGAGATGAACACATCCCCTGATCCGAGACTCTCGACCACATTGGAGCCGTAATCTCCCCGCATCGTGGGCAATGGAACAGTTGCCGCGTGAATCACCGGATATCGTGTCCCCCCGTCGGCGATTTCTCCTGACTTGCGAATTCTCGCCTCCCAACCCGCCGGAACCACCAATGTCAACCCATGGGACCTGAGGAGGGGCTGCCCAAGCTCTTCGGGTCCACGTTGAATGCGAAGACTCCGGTCAACCATTGACGTCACCTGGCTCGTGGTAGAGACGAGGATCATTTGGCTCGAGGCCGGCACGTCGCAACTCGTCGTCAACGATCTGCTCCCGGTCGGCATCGGTGCGGTCTTGGCTCCGCTGCCGATCCCAGTCGATGTCGTTCAGCGCGTCGACGACGAATTGTTGGAGCGCTTCGAAGGTCGTAGCAGTGCCCTCTCCGAGAACGGTCCTGGCCTTGGTATCAACCAAAGCGAAATAGGGGGCTCCTGGCACGGCGTACGACGACCACCCCGACGATGACATCATGACATCTGCGGCGCCTGTTCGTAGCGCCGCCGCCCTCGTCGGGCTCTCCTCCTCCGGGCCAAGCGTGACGATCGCAGCCCTGACGTGCCGACCCGCCATGCGAAGAACGGAGTCATCGATACGCTCCCAAAAGGGCGTGCACGACGAACAGGAAGTGCTCAAGAAAGCCAGCAAGACTGGCTCCGAGCCCACTCTCATCGACATGGTCATCGGATTGCCGTCGGGGTCGCTGCCGACCAGGTCGGCAACGCCGACGCTGTCAGCGTTGGACCTCGGAGTGAAATCGATGTGACTCTCATGCTCGGGGAGGTCGAGTCTCATTCCGAGCCGATCGAGCCGGCGGAGTATCTCGGCGTGGCTCTTGAGCAGGGCTACCACCAACACACCAAGGAAGAAGACAAGAACTCCGAGCGCCACGACGATGCCGGTCACGAGCTCAGCTCCAGACATGGTGCCGTCTGGTTGGCTGTGAAGTTATCGGAGAGAACGGTCGATCCGCAGCTGTCGAACAACTGATAGGGGGGAACGCAGGTCACGACCCTGCATGAAACCGGGCCAATACAAGACTCCTGGGTGTTGCATTGTCCGTAGCGGAAGATGGCGCAGCAGGTATGCCGTTTGTCGCAGGTCGTAGTCTCCGGGCAGTCACAATTGCAGCCGTGGCAGCTTGACACACAGAAGTTGCCGCATCCTGTCGTGCAATCGCATCTTGGATGGCAGTCGATGTAATAGCGTGCTTTTGGCTGACCCTGTGAGTTGAGGCAGTACGACGAGTTGGCCGCCTTCCACCACCCGCCAACTATGTGGTTGGGCGGGCATGCGTTGATACCTCGATTCACCGTACAGCAGAATGCCGAATAGCCATCGTTGCAACCAGGTGCCGGACCGCAGACAGCCGCCATCGCCGTCATCGGACGCAGGACGTAATCAAACGGTGCCACCACCATCGCTGTCGAAGCCATGGCAAGCTTGAATAAGAAGCCACGTCGGGTGCTTCCTGAGTCGGCCACTCGGACAGCGCGATCCAATAGCCGACTCATTGCGAGGCCAATCCATGCAGCCGCGCCCCGGTCCCCAGTATCTGCCAGACGAAGAAGGAGCCAGTCGCGACCATCGCTACCTGGAATAGCAGCGTTGCGAATTCGGGCCGCGACCAATCTGTGACCGTCCATGCAGCCCCAACGGAAACAGCAACTGCAGAGACGTTGACCACCACGTGCCCCCAATAAGGCGGGGTGTCGTCCCGGCCGAGACAACCACAACTGGCAACCGGGACGCCTGAATTCATGGCCGCCGTCACCCAAACGGTGAAAGATGCATAGAGGATCGCCTGAGCGGCAAAGAGATAGGTTGAGGGAAGAGCCAGCGCTGCTCCCCCAATAGTGACCTCGGCTATCGCGATCAGGTAAACGGTTTGCTGGGCCAACGGGATCTTCAGGGCGCGAACGGCGCGAACCGTGTCAGTCGGTCTGAGGAGCTTGGCTGCACCGGTCAAAACCAAAACTGCCGAGAAGATCTGACCGCTCAGAACCAACATCGTTGGGAGAGTAACCGCGACCCAGCACATTTTGACTGTCGCCTGGCCGTTAAGCTCACGCTATGTTCGACGTCCAGTTGGTCGTAGCGCTCGTCATTGCCTTGGGAGCCGCGGTTAGGGGCAACTGGTCTCCCTGCGGCGAGTCTCTCCAAGCGCAGATACACCCCTTGGGTGAGCGGTCGCGAGGAAACATCTGGGCTGTGACCATCACCGCCTTTGGGGTCGCCAGCATCCTGGCCGGAGGATTGACGACGCTGATGTTCGGCCTCATTGGATCATTTCAACCCGTCTCCGAAAGCGTGGCTCTGGTCATCACCGGCTTGTTGGGCCTGATCGCAGGAGCCCTTGACCTGTCTCCGCTGACTCCCTGGACGCCACGGAGGCAGGTCAACGAAAACTGGATCGGTAGGTATCGGGGATGGGTCTACGGCGCAGCCTTCGGAGCGCAACTCGGCGTCGGCTTCGCCGTCTTTGTCATGAGCTGGGGTTATTACGCAATGTTGGCCGCGGCGTTCCTCACCGGGTCACCGTTGGCGGGGTTCGTCGTGGGCGCCGCATTCGGGTTGGGCAGAGGCATCCTCTTGTTCCTGGCACGACGGATCGGCTCACCCGAACAGCTCGCCTCATTCCATGTGCGGATGGCACGTATGAAACGACCAGTGTTCCAGCTGACCGCCTTGGCAACTATTGGCGCTGGATTACTTGCTCTGCTCTAGTCAGGCAAAATTGTCGACGACAGCAATGGCACCGGCGTCGACTATGGAACCCCAATCCTCGTCAGGGGACCCGACTATGAGATCGGCCGCGCCATCGCCATCAAAGTCGGCCGCCGCCAGAGCCGAGCCAAACCGGTCTCCCTGCTCGACGACTTGATCACCCGGGACCTCATCTTGACGAAGGGAGAACTCGTCAGATGTGTCGATTCCACTGCTGTCCCCCGACACCAGATGCACGAGCCCCGCGTCAGAGGTCGATTGGACGTCCTCGCCAGGAGCGCCTATCACGAGATGAGGATGTGATCCGGGACGGAACTCGCCAATCGCCAACGCAGCCCCGAAGCTGTCGCCGGCCTCAACCGCGCCCGATACACCCGTAGTCCCCTGGTGTATCGAACGGTCGTGGGTCAGAGACCTATCCGACCTCCCGATGATGACCAGAACCCTGCCCGCGCCCGATTGCCCGCCTACGCCTTCACCCGGAATGCCTATGGCCAATTCGTCGCGCAAATTGCCGGTGAGGTCGCCCACCGCCAGGGCTGAGCCGAATTCGTCGCCGGATTCGGCCTTGCCCTTGATGCCGGATGAGTCCTGATGAACCCAGTCAGACCTGGTTCCCTTGAGTCCCGATGCCCCTCCCCAGAAGACGTGGACCGCGCCCGAGTCTTGCGAGCCTGCGATGCCCTCCCCCGGAGACCCCACGGCCAGGTCATCCTTACCGTCACCGTCGACGTCGCCGGCCGAGAGCGATGAGCCAAACTGGTCACCCGACTCTGAGCCGCCGGGAACACCCGAAGTATCTTGGTGAAGGCTGCTGGCTCCGCTGAGATTCAGACCGGAAGCGGAACCGGGAAAGACAAACACTGCGCCGGCGCTGGCCTCGGAGCCGATCGATTCCCCGGGTGCACCAACAGCAAGGTCGACGCGCCCGTCGCCGTCGAAGTCACCGGTGGTCATTGCGAAACCCAATCGGTCTCCTGCTTCGACGATTCCCGGTACGCCCGGCGAATCTTGAGTGATCAGTTCGCCCGACGGATCGAGGCCGGACGCAGTGCCCCAGAATACGTGGACCGCACCCGCATTGGCCTTCCCACCGAGGCCCTCGTGAGGCACGCCTATCGCAAGGTCGTCGAATCCGTCGCCGTTGAAATCGCCTGAAGCTATCGATGTAGCGAACCCATCTCCGATCTCAGAAGTGTTGGGAACGCCGGTTGAGTCCTGGTACCAGTGCTCATTCCCCGCGTCACTCAGCCCAAACCCGTCCCCATAAATGACGTTGACCAGCCCGGCGTCACCTATCGGCCCAATTCCATCCGAAGGTGCGGCGATTGCCAGATCGGCCCACCCATCACCGTCGAAATCACCGGGCGCGAGGGCCCTCCCGAAAAAGTCGCCAGTCTCGGCTGAGCCCTTTATGGAGCCCGTGTCCTGTGTCCAAACAGCCCCGTGTGGCTGGCCGGAGCTGGTGGTGACGTCTGTGATCCCAGGGCTGCGCAAACCGAGCTCCGATCGCAACCACCAGGCGGGCACGTCGACGGACTCGGTGTTCCCGCCAACCTTGCCGGTAAACCGAACCAACGCCTCTGGGGGACCGTTGAGAAGCTCGGCATCGGAAAGCGAATTGAATCCGACCTGCCACGCCTTGGTCGTCTCAGCAAGCATGGTGATGATGGCACCTGAGCTGACCGAAACTTCCCAGTTCGCGTATGGGTTGTTCACTTGCGGATCTACGGCCCAGTGATCGTCGACCGACTTCAAGTACGGGTATTGGGTAGATGAACCAAAGCCGCCCACATTCGAGTCGGTCACGCCGGACGTCGATGAGCTGTAGAACGTCGACGCTACCCCGTCTTCGAGAAACGACGCGTTGGCGTGGGTGACTATCTCATCATCGGTGGCCGCCACCGCTGCCGACCAAGACGGGTTTTGGGATTGGCTCCAGCCCTGATACGCCTGATCAGCCGTAGTTGCTCTCACGTGACACCAGCAGATGTCCTTCCACGCTTGAGAAAAGGCGGGGTTCACACCGCTCCCAGATCTGGTCCCCGTCTCACGTTGGTGAGCCTTGGCCACGGCATACGAGCGAGCGGCCACGGCCTGCGACTTGAGTGCCTCAGCGTGCCATGAGTTGGGCATCTCCGCTATCCCCGAGACATACTCCTCGAGGTCCATCGAAAACGAGACATGGAACGAGGTTGCGGTCTCCGTGTCGCCGACCGCTCGGACCCGCATTTTTCCGTGCCCAAATGTCTTTCCGATTTCGGGGAGCTCGATACGGGCGTTGCCAACCATGGTGAGTCCCGCCCAACACTCGCCCGCCTGACCTTGCTGATCGCCATCGATCTCGAACACACAGACTCCCGGTGACTTGACTCGTACGGTCCAAACCACGTCTTCTTGGGGTTCAACCGCTTTCGGACAATTGCTGCCTGAGTGACAAATCGTCAGACTGCCTCCTCTAGCCACGAAGTCGACTGAAGTAGCACCTTGGATCGCCCCCAGCCAAAGTGAATTGTTGTATTCGACAATGGGCGAGGAGGGACTGACGGTCGAGAGATCATCCACCCATGCGTTCTTGTAGTAGTGCTGCAGAATCTGGTCGTAGCCCCGACCATCGATCAGGGCCTGTCCCTGCGCCCCGTACTGACTCATTCCGACACCGTGTCCCCACCCGCCTCCCTCAATAGTGACCTGATCTACCGAAGCTGCACGGGCGGGTGAGGCGGGCAACGCCACCATGGCTGCGGCCAGAAGGAAGACTCCTGCCAGACTGGAGGCCGAACGCGGACGCGATCGGGTCGGATTACGACCGAACGCGGCCAGTCCAGAGGGCATCAGTACCTTATCGGTCGGCTCGGCATGCTCTTGAGATCCCGCAGGCGCTGATCACGGAACGATCTGGGACTCCTCGTCCTCGTCAAGCCTAGGGTGTGAGCCGCCGCCTTCGATGGTCTGTGCTCTTTGCTCGATGAGCCGATCTGTCATGTCAAACAAATTCGAGAGCGACTCCTGGAACTGTTGAATGAGGCTGCCCGGCTCATAAGAGCCGAAGTGGTATCGCGCCCAGCGCAGTCGCTCGGAGGACTTCGGGTCGTTCGTCAGCACAGCTTCCACCAGGGAGCCAATCGAACCAAGGTCCTCTTGGCCTAGGCGATAACCGGCGTCCAGCGCCGACGGACCAGGAGCCATTGTCGCTCGATCGGATGAGGGACGAGTAACGAAATAGGGCCTTCCGGCGGCCACACAATCGAGGACCACCGCCGAGACGTCGGTGATCATCACGTCCGTGTCTGCAATGACATCGAGAATGGGGGTGGTGGTGTCCACGACTGCACGATTCCTGGGATGGGCCTCGACCAACCTACGAATGCGGCTGTCAGCTTCACGAACTGCCGCGTCGTGGACTCCGGTCAGCGGATGTGGCCTGTAGGTGAGACGAAACTGGGTCCTCCCAAGTATCTCTTGGACAACGGCTTCTCCCAGTGTGTCCACCGAGGTGTAGCGCATACCTGCGATGTCACCCTCGTAGGTCGGCGCATACACAACGTGATCCCCGGTCCGTTGGTCTGGAGGAAGGAGGTCGAGCTGAGGTCGGCCCACTTTGACCAGCTTTGACCCATCGAAATCGAGGAGGTTGACCATGTGGCGATCAACAGCGGCATCACCGGCGACGAGAATTCGGTCGTACGCCTTCGACTGATTGGACGACATGTAGACCTTGTCGCTCTCACCGTGTCCGATATGTACATGGAGCACATCGTTGAAACGGAGCGGCTGGTAGTTGTCCCTGCTGTGATTGACATAGAGGAGCAGCTTGACTTTGGATCCGGGGACGAGGTCGGCCAGATGTGAGAAGCGCCGCACGTAATACAGCGGCAGGTTGGTTTCTCGAGATAAACGGTCGTAAGAGTCGGGATGACGCAGGAGCACTCCGACCATCGGCTCGGACAAGCGCTCCAGAACAGGAATCCAGGCGCGCACCTGGTACAAATCACGCGGTGAGGAAGCGAAGTGCAGAAGAGCTGGCGGCAAATCCTTGAACCCATCCAGACCGGTGGACACTCCTCCGACAAAGGAGTCGGGCTGCTCTGCATAATCCCTGAGACGGGACCGCATGCGGTTGTAGAGGAGCAGGCTCCTCCTCCTGAGCCGGCTCATGATTTGGCTCCACGAGACACGATGCGACCATAATCCGCAGGCACGTCAACTCTCTTCGGGAGGAGCCTTCATGAGAATCGTGATACTCGCAGCCGGAGTCGGTTCTCGGCTGGGCAATCCATTCCCTAAGCCCCTGACGCCTCTCTCCAGCGGTGAGACGATTCTTGGTCGCCAGATACGCCTCCTGGGAGAGGACTTCGATCCGACGTGGATTTGTGCAGTCGTGGGCTTCAAGAAAGACCTGATAATGGAGGAGTTTCCAGACATCCTCTACGTCTACAACCGCGACTACGGGGACACCAACACCTCGAAGAGCCTGCTCCGGGCATTGATCCTGACCAAGGACGAGCCGGTCCTCTGGCTCAATGGCGATGTCGTCTTCGATGAGGAGGTAGTCGACGTTCTTCTCAGCGCGACTGGGCGAGACGAGTCGTTTGTATGCGTGAATACACAGAGTGTCGGCGAGGAGGAGGTCAAGTACACGGTCGGACGCGAGGGGCACATCCAAGAGATCTCCAAAACCGTGGTCGAGCCTCTCGGAGAAGCCGTCGGCATCAACTACATCTCAAGTGACGACAAGGCGGCTTTCACGCGACAGTTGCAGCGATGTGAACCTCAGGACTATTTCGAGAGGGGCCTCGAAATGGCGATTGCCGAAGACGGCATCCAGGTTCGGCCGCTCGACTTGAGCGGATATGAATGCATGGAGATTGATTTCCAGGAGGACCTCAGACGGGCCCTGGAGAAGTTTTAGAGCCGGCTGACTTCCGCGACGCGATCTCGGCCGCCCGCGTCGCATGGGCCTGCTCCACCTCGAATTGGAACCTCTTCAGCGAGGCCCCTGGCGTCACATCCCCAAAGTAATAGTCGGCCCAGCGCGCCCTTTCCGCCGCGAGCGGATCTTTCTCGAGGGTCTCAGTAATGACCTGACCAATCTCCGCATAGTTGGATTCATCGACCTGATATGCGGCGTTACGCGTCGCCGACTCCCCCACGTCAGCTGCGTGAACGTGGCCGGGGTCCGTAACCCAGAGTGGCCTGCCGGTGGCAAGGAAGTCGATTGCCATTGCCGACACATCCGAGATCAGAACCGCCGAGTCTTTCAGCGCAACATGAGCTGGGCGGCTCGTATCGACCCAATGCGGTGGGCCGAGCTCTCTTATCAAGCTCTTGATCCGGGCATCCGCTTCTTTGACTGCATGGTCGCTGCGTCCGGTGAATGGGTGGGGCCGATATACCACCGTGAAGCCAGACTCGATGAGGGACGACACCATCTCCAGACCGAAGACGTCCACCGAGGTATATCGCATTCCCGGGATATCCCCCTCGTAAGTCGGCGCATACATCACTGAAGTAGGGATGGATCCAGGATCGGGAGCCACGTCAGACTCTGGCCGGCCTATCTCCTTGAGCCTCGACACGTCAAAATCAATCAGATGTCTCGTGTGTCGGTCCACAGCGGCCTGACCGGCGACAAATACCAGGTCGTAAGCCCGGGATTGATTGGATGCCATGTAGCTCTTGTCGGACTCGCCATGGCCGATGTGGATGTGCAGCACGTTGCCGAAACGGAGCGGCTGGTAGTTGAGACGATCGTGATTGACGTAGAACAAGACTCCAAGATCGGGCGACTTCTCGACGAGCATCTGCATGTCGCTGAAAGTCCGGACGTAGATGACGGGAAGATTCGTGGTGCGACGCAGGACGTTGAATGAGTCGATTGATCGCACGACGAGCGACGTGGGAACACCGTCTGACAATCGCTCGAAGACCTTGACCCAGGGCATCAGCTGATAGAGGGCGCGAGGACCCGAGGCAAAATACAGGGCATTGGCAGTGGCGATCGAAGTAGTCGGGGCGCACGCCGCCCACCTCGCAGTGATATCGCTGTAAGCCACGGCGTGACGGGCCGCCAACGACGCAATGGCATTGGCCTTGACCGCTATGGCGACGCACAGTCCAACACCCGCCATGGCGATTGCCCCCGTGAGTTCGAGGGTGAACGAAACACCCAAGACCGCCGCTGCTCCGGCGACGCCTATCACGAGATCGCCACCCAACCAAACGGTGTGGAACATCGCTCGCGCCCGACCCGACTGCTGACGCAGCCACCTCGCCGAAGCCTTCTTCTTGTTGGCCGCAGCACGACGCAATCTGTCCGCATATGTGTCGGCTCGCAACACGGCGTCTGGTCGAGCCCCGGAAGGCTTGGCCAAGGAGGTGGCAAAGACTCGACGACCTTTTGAAAGCGAATACTCCACCGCCACCCTTCCGGCCAACATCCCCACTCCCCACATACCCACTAGCGCGGCGGGAAGACCGGCAATGCCATAGAGTGCCCAAGCGAGAACACCAGCCCGCAGGATGGCGAATTGCATGCCGCGGATCCGGAAGTGATATCCGAGCCGGTAATCCTTGCCTCGGCTGAAGTCGATGAGGAGCCCGAGAGCGACGGCGAGGAGAATCGATATGGCGAACGTCCACGGTAACTCTCCCGCCGCACCGACAACGATGCCGGCATGAGCGACTGCGTAGACGATCAGCAGCAACGGACCTAGCCGTGTGTTGAAGATGAGCCTCGCTGCAGCCGCCAAACGTCGCCTGATTCTGACCTCCTGCTCCCAACCGTACCGAGATTAGATTTCCTAGCCAGGGATTGGAAAAACCAGAGATTGGAGTCCAGAACCAGGCGGACTATGCCGATGTCTGATGTGATGTCTGGGTGGTGGAAGTCGACTCTGTCGGTTCTGGCGTCCCTCGCCGTGGTCGCCGGAGCCTTGGTTGCGCCGCCCCACGACTCGGCCGCCGCCTACTCCGTCGTGGGAAAGGTGACCCATGTTGCAGACGGTGACACGTTCGACGTGGATGTGCCCGGTGACGGCAAGGGCGAGTACAGAGTGCGCATCATCGGGATCCAAGCTCCGGAGATTGGTGAATGCGGCGCGGCCCAGGCGACCAACAGGCTCGAAGACCTGATCGATGGCAAGAACGTGACTCTGATTGCCGACGACGAATCTTCTACAGGCCTCAACAACCGCAAACTCCGATTTGTCGAGATAAACGGAGTGGACGTCGGTCTTGCCCTTCTCGAGGAAGGGCTGGCCTTCGCATTCCCGAGCGACAAGGAGCCTTCTCGAAACGAGGACTACCTTACGGCCGCGGCAGAGGCGGCGGACTCCGGGATCGGGCTCTGGGATACCAACAGGTGTGGGAACGGGCCTAAACAGAGCGCTGGCCTCGCGGTTGTTGCACAGTGGGACGCAGACGGCAACGACCATGAAAACGTCAACGGGGAATGGGTTCGCATCACCAACTCGGGATCCAGCTCACTCTCACTCAACGGATGGCAGGTGCGGGACTCGGCCCTGAACATCTACGACTTCCCGGCCTCGGCGAGCATCGCCGCTGGGGGTTCGGTGACTCTCTATGTCGGCAGCGGCACCAACACGTCGAAGAAGTTCTATTGGGGCCAATCTGAACCGGTCTTTGACAACGATGTGGGTGACACCGTTGTCCTATTGGACCCCGATGGCGACCACCGGGCCTGGTTCCAGTACCCGTGTGTGGTCGATTGTTTCAGCAGCCTGACCGGGAAGCTGGCCATATCGGCCAATTTCGATGCTGAGGGCAACGACAACTCCAATCCCAACGGGGAGTGGATCAATGTGACCAACATTTCAGAGAGGTCGTTGTCATTGAGCGGGTTGCTCCTGGAATCCTGGCCCTACAGCTATGAGTTCCCGAAGGGGACAAGCCTGGGGTCGGGGAAACGGCTCAGGATCTACATCGGGTCAGGATCAGACACCCAGGCCAAGCAGTTCTGGGGACACAGCTCGGGGATTCTGAACAACTCTGGAGATACCGTGCGCATTCGCACCTTCGATGGTGTGGTCATCGTCTCCGCGTCGTGGCCTTGTGACCCATGTGCCGAGCTCCCCGATGTGGTGATAAAGAGCGTCCAGTGGGACGCCCCAGGCAACGATGCCACCAACCCCAATGGCGAATGGGTGCTCATCAAGAACCGATCTGATGGCGAGGTCGACCTTCGCAACTGGAAACTGACGTCTCCTCCGTACCATTTCGATTTCAAAACCCATACCAAGTTGGGCCCGAATGAAACCGTCAAGGTCTTCATTGGTGATGGCACCAACGGCGGTGGCAAGAGGTTTTGGGGTCTCGGTGCCGGGATTCTGGGCAACAGCGGGGACCAGGTCATGCTGATGAGCCCTGCCCGCGACCTCGTCGACTGCGCAGACTGGGGCGGCTACAACTGCTCCCCCACAGCCTTGGGTTCCCCTTTGCCCAAGGTGGAGATGTACGTGCACTACGACGCTGAAGGTGCCGACGGATCCAATCCGAACGGCGAATGGGTAACGCTGGTCAACACCGGCAATTCGTCGATCGATCTTTCGGACTCGGCTTTGGTGTCGGGACCGCACCACATCAAACTCGGCAAAGGCACGAAGATCGGCCCCGGTAAACACCTCCGCGTGTTCGTCGGGTCGGGGTCGAAGACCTCGACGAAACGCTTCTGGGGTAAGCCGGGCGGGATTCTCGCCAACTCAGGTGATCAGGTGACGCTCACCCAAGGAGCAGGACAGCCGGCCCTGACGTTTGCCTGGCCCTGTTCGCCCTGCGGCCCTATAGGCAAGCTCAAGATCGTCAATGTCAATTACGACGCTCCTGGGCCGGACAATCTGAACCCCAACGGAGAATGGATAAAGGTCAAGAATACAGGCTCGAAAACGGTCGATTTCCGCGATTGGACGCTTCTCAACGGGAACCACCAGCTGACCTCGAAGAAGAGCCGGCCGATCGCACCGGGAGACAAGGTGACGATCTTCATCGGGCAGGGCAGCTGGACCGATGACACTGTCTACTGGGGTAACACCAGCGCCATGCTGGTCAACTCGGGGGACAAGGTGCGCCTGCAGACACCTTATGGAGACATTGCCTCGTGTTTCGCTTGGGGCGACAAGTCGTGTTAGTGGCGTGACAGTCAATCAATTGACTGGAAAGTACTGATCGCCTATTGCCGTCAAGCCCCCGCCACCGCCGTAGAGGATGTTCAAGTAATCGGGGAGGGCGTCCCAATCGGAATCATTCGCGATTGCCAGGTCATCTCTGCCGTCGCCATTGAAGTCGTGGGAGATCAGGTATTCGCCGAAACGCTCGCCATCTTTGGCCTTGCTCTTGACACCGGAAACGTCCTGGTGCCAGAACTCGTCCCCGGCAGGGCTCAGACCGCCACTTGCTCCGTATATCACATTCACCGCTCCGGCCCAGCTGATGAAATCAAATGGAGTCAAGTTGTCACCTGGGGTGCCAATAGAGAGATCGCTGTAACCGTCACCGTTCAGGTCCGCGACCACGAGCGACTGCCCGAACCCATCACTAGGTTCCGCCTTCCCTTTGATGCCCGCCGAGTCTTGGTGATAGAGCTCGTCGTCGCTTGCCGTCAGCCCGTCGATGGTGCCGTAGATGACGTGGACCACGCCGACCGAATTGTCGAATTTGCGATCCTCGAGCCACACTCCAATCGCTAGATCCCCGAAGCCGTCCCCGTCGAAGTCACCGGCATCTATCTCCCAGCCGAATTCATCATCCTGTTCTGCGGTCTGTTTGATACCGGCACGGTTCTGGTGCCAGAAGTCGTCATCCGCTGCCCTAAGGCCCTCGTCCGTTCCGTAGAGAACATTGACCGCCCCTGCGAATGGCAGACCGTCGATAGTCTCCCCTGGGGCCCCGATGGCGAGATCGTCAGAACCGTTTCCGTCGAAATCGGCCACCGCAAGCGTCAATCCGAACCGGTCACAACTTCCAGCCTGTCCCTTGACCCCAGCCTTGTCCTGATGCCAGTAGTCGTCGTGGCCGGCATCAAGGCCATCGGCCGAGCCATAAATAACGTTGACAGCGCCCGCCCAGGTGCCGCCCGCATGGCAGGACCCCGATCCCACCTGATCGTGAGGGACGCCGATTGCCAGGTCGTCGTACCCGTCTTCGTCGAAGTCGCCGGAGGCTAGAGCACGACCAAATTGCTCGGGTATGTAAAAGTCGGGTTGACCTTTGATTCCAGGAGATCCCTGGGACCACAGCTGGTCTCGAGTCGGGTCTGGACCTGAAGCCGATCCATGCACGACCAAAACGGACCCAGTTTCGGCATCGGAGCCAGGTATTCCCACGGCAAGATCGGCAAACCCGTCATCGTCGAAATCGCCACAGGCATAGGAACGGCCGAATCTGTCATACGCACCAGGAAAACCCTTGATGCCCGGAGTGTTGAGATTCAATGTCACGTCGGGTGTCTCGGAAACCCCGCCAGGAGACCCGAACCGAACGTACACCTCCCCTGCACCGCTGTCGTATCCGACCGTGGCGTTGGGGTCTGCAGTTATCAGTTCACTGAAGCCGTCACCGTTGAGGTCACATGTGGCCCAGCCGTTCTGGTGGGCGTGAGGAACGAATCCAGCAAAAGAGAGCGACCATAGGCAGACGATTCCCAACAGACTCCTGGCTTTGATAGCTACGACCTCCTCCCGGCGCCAGGATACCTGAACAGGATTGACGGTTTGCCCTCCAGCACGCGCCCAATGCGCTCCAGAATGAGCAGCAATCTCAGACCTCGGCCGGCGTAGGCACCACGTACGGCTCGCGATACTTTCGCGCCAGAAGGGCACTGGCCTCAGCATTGCCCACAATCGGCGACAACTCCTTTGACAGACCCAAGCTCTGACCAAGAACGAGATCTCCTGAGGCACCGTTTGTGTTGAGATTCGCTCGTACTTTCTCGAGCAGCCCTCGGATCATCGGAGGCGCTCCCAAAGCATCCACGGCCGACGTCACTTCGGCATCTGAAGCATCGTCCCCGACCAGATACGAGATATTGCCCAGGTGACACAAGGCACTTGACACGTGTCCTTCCTCGACAGTGCCTGTGATCAAATCGGGATCGTTGCCCTTGACGGCGTCCACGAAGCCTTTGATGTGATTTAGCTGCGATCCGGGGAACCGTTTGAGGACCTCGCCATCCTGCCCTGTGATCGCCGCCGAACCTTTGTGGTAAGTGATGTTTCCTTCCGTGCCATAGAAGATGATCCCGTTGCTGACACCGAGATGGGGCTCGGTCGGCAGACCCAGGATCTCCTGCACAACCCAGGTGTCACCGAAACGATGGATTGTCACCGAGGTGTTGGGGGTCTCCCCGCTATCCGGCGGTCCGTACCGTCCACCGTAGGTGAGGACCGAGTCTCCCAAGCCTTCCAGCCCGAGGCCGATGCGGGCCACATCTATTCGATGGATTCCGTTGTTCCCCAGGGCCCCGTTGCCGTAATCCCAAAACCAATGCCAGTGGTAGTGGAAGCCTCCACGTTCGGGTGGCTTCATCTCAGCGGGTCCCACCCAAAGGTCATAGTCCACCGAAGCCGGGACCTTGGGCTCCTTGTCAGGTATCGGTGTTCTGGGCTTGTGAGTGATGCAGTGAACAACCTCGATGTCGCCCAAGCCCCCACCTTGCATGAAGGCGGCAGCGGCCCCCAGCGATGTGTTGGATCTCAACTGAGTACCGTGCTGTACCAAACGTCGATACTTCTCTGTTGCGGCGATGACCGCCAGCCCTTCGTCGAAGGTGTGGGTAAGCGGCTTTTCGACATAGACGTGCTTTCCTGCCTGGAGCGCCCATATCGTCGCCAACGCGTGCCAGTGATGTGGTGTAGCTACCGAGACGACATCGACGGTGGGATCGGCCAAGACCTCTCGGATGTCGGATCGAACTCGAGGCCGGCGACCAGTCTTCAAGCCGATCTCGTCGGCGGCCCGATCCCCGAGAGCAAAATCGACATCACAGATGTAGGTGATCTCGGTTTCGTCGAGAGCCATGAAGTTCTTGATATGACTCTTTCCGTGCCCGCGGGTACCGACCACTGCGACGCTGAGATTGTCACGGATCAGCTCTTTGGGGTTGGGGACGGGCCGTATGGTCAAGTCCATCCGCTGGGCGATCCTGTCCAGACGTTCCAGATTCTCCGTTTGCCGGGCGGCGTCGCGCTCCAGCCGCTCGATGGTGTCGTCGAGGTGGTAAACCCGCTTCAGGATGTCGGGGGAGCGCCGGGCGAATGAGAAGAGCCGTCGGAGAAACCTCTTCACAGATGACAGGACGGCCCGCATACCCCTTCGATCCTTGACTCGGGTGAAGCCAACAGTTTGGGGCCTCAACGCACAATTGACAAGAGGAACTGGCTTTATCACCGAACGCAAAGGTCTGCTGCGTCCGCAGTCGGCTGTAACGTGGCGCCCGGCTAAACCCGAACACACAGGAGTCGTGTGATCAAACGCGTCACCGCGGTCTGGAACCAACGCCCCCTGATGCGGCATCTCGTCGGGCGCTACCTCAAGAATCGCTACGAGGGCGCTGCGCTCGGTTATCTGTGGTCGCTGCTAGAGCCAGCGTTGCTGACGGCTGTCTACTACTTCGTATTCTCGTTGGTCGGCCGCTTCGGGGTCGAGGACTACGCGCTTTTCATCATCGTGGCCATGCTCCCGTGGGTTTGGTTCAGCTCAACTGCAAACGGAAGCACCCGCTCTTTGCTCAACGAACGTCGGCTGATAACAACCATCTATATCCCGCGCGAGGTCTTTCCGCTTTCGCTGGCGACCGGCAAAGGCGTGGAACTCGCCATGAGCCTTCCCGTCATCCCGGTTGTGGCCTTGGTGCTGCAGCGCCCTCCGAGCTGGTACGTCCTTCTGATACCGGTCGCGATGGCTATTCAGTGGGTTTTGGTGTCTGGAGTTGCCCTGGCCCTTTCGGCACTGAACACTCTGTACGGCGACGTGGAACGGGTGATCCGAGTCGCGCTCAGGGCAGCGTTCTACATGACTCCCATCGTGTATCCCTTCGACAGAATCCCCTTGGAATGGGCCTCCCGCACCCTGGAGTTGGCCAACCCTCTCGTTGGCTTGACCCGTGTATATCGTGCCGCTTGGTTTGCGGAGAGTTTCCCAGGATGGGGCATACTCGCTTGGGATGCCGCGCTTGCCGCTCTCATCCTGGGCATCGGGTGGTGGCTGTTCGCTCGTCTCGAACCTCAAGTACTCAAGGAGCTTTGATGGCGGAGATCATCGCTGAAAACGTCGGCATCCGTTTCGCCATCAACCGCAAGCAGAGAAAAAGCGGGCGTGATGTGGTCATCAAGGGCCGCAGAGCCGGCAGCTCTCAACAGTTCTGGGCTTTGCGAGACGTGTCCTTCGCAATTCCTGCAGGCGAAGTCGTCGGGATCATGGGCCCCAATGGATCTGGGAAGACCACGCTGCTCAAACTGATAGGCGGTGTGATGGAACCTGACGAGGGAGCTCTCACCACGACTGGCACCGTTGCGTCCATGATCTCTTTGGGCGCAGGTTTCTCCCCAGCGCTAACGGCGGCAGAGAACATCTACCTCACCGGAGCCATTTACGGGTTGAGTCGCAAAGAGATCGATAGCCGTTTCGACGACATTGTGGCCTTCGCCGAAATCGAAGGTTTTCTCGATACGCCAATTCGACATTTCTCATCAGGCATGAAGGTGCGACTCGGCTTCAGCGTCATCCGGGAGGTTTCCAACCCCATCGTCCTCCTCGATGAGGTGATGGCCGTGGGCGATCAGGCGTTTCGGAAGAAAGTCTTCCAGCACGTGAGATCGATGAAGGACGAGGGCAGGACATTGGTGATCGTGAGCCATCGCGCCAAGAACATCAGGAAGCTCTGCTCGCGCACCGTTGTCTTAGAGCACGGACGAGTTTCATTCGACGGCAACACCGCAGCCGCAATACGGCATTACCAGAACCTCGTCGACGGCAGTTAGAGCAGATTCACCGGAACAGCTCGCCTTTACCCGGCATCGACCACCCAAACGTGTCGTGCTCCTGGACCCTCGTCGTAGCGTCATCGAGTGCCAGCCATCGTTGAGCTCCTGACTCGCCGGGTCCGGCGGCCGTCGAGTAGAGAACGGTGACCGCGCCGGCGTCGACATCGCCATCGATGTCGAGCAAGGGGGCTCCTGCAGCGAGATCCTGAAATCCGTCGCCGTCGAAGTCCCCTATGCCGACTGACCAGCCGAACCCACCGTGAGAGGGCCAAGCACCTGGGAGGGTCGAATCATCGGGCGAGACGTGGATCGCGGAAGCCGTGTCCAGACCCACCCCTGACCCAAACAGGGCGGTCACCCCGCCGTCATCCTGACCCGACTCACAGAACAGGTTGCCACACGCCTCATGGGACCCGGCTGCCACATCACCGTTGCCGTCGCCGTTCAGGTCCCCGGCGACGAGAGAGAATCCGAACCATTGCACCGGCGCCGATCCCGGGAACCAGGCATCAGTTTGTACCAGCCTCTGATCATCGGCCGCGGTGAGTCCGGAGACGGTCCCAAAAAAGGTGTGGACGGACCCGGCCTGCACATTCCCTGAGAAACTGTCGCGAGGAGCGCCCGCGACGAGTTCGGAGAACCCATCGTTGTTGGTATCGCCAATTGCGACGGAATAGCCGAAGTTGTCGACGCCAAGTTGGCCTTTGACTCCGGCCCGGTCCCGGTGGAAGATCTGGTCGCCAGCGCCACGGAGGCCATCGGCGGTCCCATAAATGATGTTCACCGCACCTGCGTTCTTTCGGACGCCGTTGATATCGTCCCTTGGGGTACCAATGGCCAAGTCGTCATAGCCGTCGCCATTGATATCACCCAGTGCAAGCGACCAGCCAAAGCCGAATTGCACGCCTGGAGAGCCCTTCACTCCTGGCCGGTCGCGATCGATGAACTGGTCGCGAGACTGGAGGCCATCGACCGAGCCATAAACAACCGTCACCGATCCGGCTCCGTAGATGCCATCGACCGTGTCGTCGGGGGCCCCCATAGCGAGGTCGTCGAAGCCGTCGCCGTCGATGTCGCCTGTTGCGAGAGATGTACCCAGGTGCGCCAGACTTTCCAAGGTGCCTTTGATTCCCTCGGTCTTGCGCGTGATAACTATCGAGTCGGCATCAGTCAAACCAGTTGCCGAGCCGTAGATGATGGTTACGGCTCCGACGCTAGGTTTGGCTGGAGGTTGCGCCTTTGACGCCCGGTGCGAATCGCCGACTGCGAGGTCGTCGTAACCGTCGCCGTTGAAATCCCCACAGTCGACAGCTGAGCCGAACATGGCTCCACCGTGCTCCACGCCGGGCACCCCTTCCAGGCCGACATGCCAGTTCTGGCGATCCGCATCGGCCAAACCTGCGATGTCGCCGTAAATGACAGAAACTACGCCCGACCGTCCCACGTCTTCGACGTACTGGCTGACCGCACCGACAGCCAGATCATCGAAGCCGTCGTTGTCGAAATCACATCCGACGGACACTCCGGTGCCGGCAACAGCGGGCATTGCTGAGCCCAGCAGAGCCACAACAGCAACAAGACCTATCGATCTCATACACCATGCCTTTCGAGCCGATCTTCACATCGAAATCAGCAACGAGCCAGAGGATTTGGTCCCAAGCGCCTACTTTTGTTCAACGGCCGACGGCCGAGCGCTGGCAAGTATTGTGCGTCAGAGAGAGTTGAGCCCTACCAGCAGAAGACCGAGCTTTTTCCTCACCTTTCTGGTGATACCTCTACTTGTCGTCGGCGTTGCAATGCCCGGTGGGGCCGATCCAGATTCTTGGGCGGCTTCGACGATCCCCCGATCGAACAAGTTCCCTAAAACGCCGTCGAAGATCTCGAGCAGCCTGTCTGCCCAAGTCGCCGCAGCCGCAATAGACTCTGAAGACGCGGCAACACCGGTCGACGTGAAGGTGAGGATCTCCGAAAGGCCTGACGTCTTGAGTGAACGAGCCTCGGCGTTGGGTGGCTCGGTGTCGTTTGCTGGTGAAAACCTCCTCTGGCTGGAGATACCTGCAGGCAAGATCGCTGCAATTGCGGCCTTGGATGGCGTCGAATGGGTCACCGCTGCGGCAATTCCCTACGCATTGGGCGACGTCAGCGAAGGTGTAGCAACGATGCAGGCCCAGGAATGGGTTGAAAACGGGGCAACCGGCGAAGGTATCAATGTAGCCATCGTCGATCTGGGTTTCGCCGGCTACCAGGGAGCTATCAACAATGGTGACCTTCCCGCCGTGGAGAAAAAGAACTTCTGCGGATCGGGCCACTTCAACGACGATCCTCACGGCACAGGCGTGGCCGAAATCGTTCACGACACTGCACCTGACGCCAGCCTGCATCTGATTTGCGTGAACACTGAGGCCGACCTTGGCAAAGCAGTCGACTATGCCATTGCAAATGGCGTCGACGTGATCAATCACTCGGTGGGGTGGTGGAACACGGGCCGCGGCGATGGGTCCGGCGAGCCCGGTACTCCGGAGTGGAACGCAGGACGGGCGGTCGAGGCCGGAATCGTTTGGGTCCAAGCATCCGGGAACCATGCCCAGAAGCACTGGAAGGGTCAGTACGACGACGCCAGCGGTGATGGGTTCCACGAATTTGATCCCGGCTTAGACGAGACCAATGCCTTCTTACTAGGTCCGTTCCAGACCGTGGCTGTCTTTCTCAAATGGAATCGGTGGCCGACGACGAGCCTCGACTACGACCTAGGGCTCTATGACCACACCATCCAAGACTTCGTCGCCGTTTCGGCCGATACTCAGGACGGGTCCCAGCAACCGATAGAACAACTCGTCTACACCAACTTGACCGGTGGCGTCCGGGTGCTCGGTGTAGCAATCGACCACTTCAGCGGCAATGGCAACCCGAGGATGGACCTCTTCATCACCACCGACGAATTTCAATACCAGGTCAAGGCGGGCAGCATCGTCGAGCCTGGCGGCCATCCCGACGTGATCACCGTGGGGGCCACATGCTGGAGCGACGACGACCTTGCCTCATACAGCTCGCGTGGGCCCAACCCGAATGGAGTCATCAAGCCCGACCTGACTGCGCCAACCGGGGTCACCACGCGAGCCTACGGTGCCGGAGACGCCTCCTGTACCTCTGGTTTCACCGGCACGTCATCGGCGTCGCCCCATGCAGCCGGCATGGCCGCGCTGGTGCTGTCTAGCGACGGAAGCCTCGATCCTCACGAAGTTCTTGACCGGCTGGCCATTCACACCATCGATCTGGGGGACGTCGGGCCCGACAACAGATACGGAGTTGGTCGGATCAACGCACGCGGTCTCTGCGACGGGGAAGTCCCCACAATCATCGGAACCGATGGCAACGACCACCTCGACGGGACATCCGGTGCCGACATCATTCATGGATATGACGGGAGCGACGAGATCAACGGCAAGAAAGGCAAAGATCTCATCTGCGGTGGCGACGGCGACGACGACCTCGATGGCGGCTCAGCCGGCGACGAGTTGCGAGGCGGCAACGGCGACGACTTGCTGCACGGAGGCACCGGCCCCGACAAGCTGTACGGCGGCGCCGACGACGACACCGCCTCCTACCGCAAGGCAGATGGCTCCATCGAAGTCGACCTCGAAGGAGAGTCCTCCTCCGGCGCCGACGGCAATGATGTTCTCAAGTCGATTGCCAATGTCATTGGGTCAAACTTCGACGACACCATCAAGGGCGACGCCGGGCCC
Organism: Acidimicrobiia bacterium; assembly: GCA_965216725.1. GTDB lineage: Bacteria > Actinomycetota > Acidimicrobiia > Spongiisociales > ZC4RG35 > JACZUI01. Next base: position 33,716 of record CBDCGI010000007.1, read on the forward strand.
AATCATCTCGAAGGTCGTGACGGTGCTGACACGATCCGGGGACGTGATGGCGATGACATGCTCGAAGGTGGGAAGCGAGGCGACGATATCGAAGGGGGTAAGGGCGACGACGATATTCGGGGACAATCGGGCAAGGACATTCTCGACGGCCAATCTGGACATGACGACCTGTATGGCGGTTCATCGGCTGACGTCCTTGTTGGTTCCACCGGTAAGGACACCCTGGAAGGTGGCACCGGTGCCGATGAATTGAACGGTGACGCTGGCGCCGACACGCTCCTGGGTGGCGACGGCGATGACATCCTCAGGGGAGGAGACCACAACGACCACTTAGAAGGGCAGGCCGGCGAGGACCAGCTCTTCGGAGGTAAAGGCGACGACTACCTCTCTGGCGGAGGCAAGGCCGACATCCTCAATGGGCAGTCGGGAGACGACACTCTCGACGGTGGAACCTCTCCCGACACGTTGAACGGCTCCTCGGGCAACGATTTGCTCATAGGTGGCTCAGCGGACGACATCATCGACGGAAGCGCTGGAACCGACGCGGTTAGCTATCTAGATGCCGGCGGCGGGGTGGTGGTGAGTCTTCTGACCGGGATCGTCACGGGAGCTTGGGGAGCGGACACTTTGGCAGCGGTCGAAAACATCATCGGTTCGCTTTTCGGCGACGAGCTGACAGGCGACGACTCCCCCAACCTCATCGAGAGCATGGATGGAGATGACGCGGTGAACGGGCTCGGTGGCGACGACACGCTGGACGGTGGGCCTGGCACGGATACAGCCGACGGTGGCGACGGGACGGACAGCTGTGTCAATTTCGAAAACCTGACGGCCTGCGAATAGGCCTAGGGGATGCCTTGTATGTGTTGGCATCCGCCGAGGTGGACGTCACCGTTGCCGGTGCCTCCATAACACTCGTCGTAGTCGGTTCCACCACGGAGCTGGTCATCACCAGCATTCCCGTAGAGATAGTCGATACCGGAACCACCCTCTAACAAGTCGTCTTTACTGCCTCCACGGAGAGTATCCGAACCCGACTTGCCCCACAGCTTGTCATTCCCCTTCTGACCCCACAGGTTGTCATGACCCGAACTCCCAAAGATCCGGTCATAACCACTGTTACCCCACAGATTGTCGTCGTCCCCACCACCAACAATCTTGTCCTTACCGCTACCCCCAAAGATGACATCGTTGCCGCCGTTGCCCCGCAGCTCGTCAGCACCGCCATCCCCATATATCTCATCGGCACCGGAACCGCCCTCGATCACATCATCACCAGACTGGCCACAGATCAGATCGTCGCCCCCTTTGCCATCGATGATGTCATCACCCTCCTTGCCCACAATCACATCATCACCCGACGTCCCCATCAGATCGTCATCACCCGACGTCCCCACAATCGTCGCCGCCTGACCAGCACACACAGCCTGCAAAATCGGATAAGAACAATCCACAGTCACCCCCGCCACACACGTCTGCCAGGCCGGGGTTGCACCGGAGACGATGCCCCAATGGAACGGATCATCAGGAAACGCTGTGATCGCGCTCGCGCCCGTGAAATCGGTGTTGGCGACGTAAAGGTTGGTGGCCTGGTTCGAAAGCGTGCCGTTGTTACATTGAACCGGCCCGGATTTCACGTAGGTGATCTTGTTGCCGTCGGGTGAGAATATCGGCTGGGTCTCGTTGATATAGCCGGGGCTTCCGTCGGTGTCGGAGAGGTTGGTCAGATTGTCACCATCCGGCTCGATGGTGAAGATATCCCGCTGCGTCGGATTCCAACCGCAGTCCCACCACGGAGGCTGAGCGATGGCCCGGTCGACGCTCATCGAGAACGCAATCAACGACCCGTCAGGCGACCAGCTCATACCATCGAACAGATAGCTCGAACCGGGCGGAATGTACACCTCTTCCAGCCCGGACCCGCTGCTGTCCATGGTATGAAGACCCCATCCCCCGGGACCGACGACAACTGCTGCGATCTGGGACCCGTCGGGAGACAAGGTGAACTCCAAGACGGCACCCTCATAGATCGTGGTCTTGTTGTAACCGTCCGAGTCAACGCGATAGAGCGCTTCGGGCCACCGGACGAAATAGATGTAGTCGTCGGCCGACCATTCCGCTTCCACCGGGTAGCTGGAGGCGGGGACAACCTGATGATCGTCAGTGCCGTCGATATTGCGGACACGGAGTGAATTCACGCCGTTTTTTCCGTTCATGTACAGGAATTGATTGCCGTCAGGCGAGAACGAGATGGCGAACTCGTAGTTGGAGCGGTTCAACACAACGTCATGATCAACTGTGGTTGGATCGGCGAAATGAATGCCCTGACCTTCCCCAGACCCACCGAATCCCCGAGTGCCGAAAGCCAGAACACCATTGCCCCCCGGGATTGCGAGCGCATCAGCATCAGTCGACAGATCATCAGTTGCCGCTCCAGATACGCCCGGAACCGACAATGCCGCCACCAACGTGATCGCGACGATCACGTGAATCCAACCCGACACCTGCGTTGCAGTCGCTGAATCAGCCAACTCGATCTCTCTCCTTCGCTTACCCAGCAATTACGGGATGCCTTGTATGTGTTGGCATCCTCCGAGGTGGACGTCACCGTTGCCGGTGCCTCCATAACACTCGTCGTAGTCAGTTCCACCACGGAGCTGGTCATCACCAGCATTCCCGTAGAGATAGTCGATACCGGAACCACCCTCTAACAAGTCGTCTTTACTGCCTCCACGGAGAGTATCCGAACCCGACTTGCCCCACAGCTTGTCATTCCCCTTCTGACCCCACAGGTTGTCATGACCCGAACTCCCAAAGATCCGGTCATAACCACTGTTACCCCACAGATTGTCGTCGTCCCCACCACCAACAATCTTGTCCTTACCGCTACCCCCAAAGATGACATCGTTGCCGCCGTTGCCCCGCAGCTCGTCAGCACCGCCATCCCCATATATCTCATCGGCACCGGAACCGCCCTCGATCACATCATCACCAGACTGGCCACAGATCAGATCGTCGCCCCCTTTGCCATCGATGATGTCATCACCCTCCTTGCCCACAATCACATCATCACCCGACGTCCCCATCAGATCGTCATCACCCGACGTCCCCACAATCGTCGCCGCCTGACCAGCACACACAGCCTGCAAAATCGGATAAGAACAATCCACAGTCACCCCCGACACACACGTCTGCCACTCGGGTCCGGAGTTCAGCCCGTAGTGGAACGGGTCCTCGCTGAACTCGGTCAGTGCCATCTGACCGCCGAAGCTGGTGTTGGCAACGACGAGGTTGCCGATGGTGTTCTCCAACTGACCGTTGTTGCATTCCCATGGCCCTGACTTGTTGAAGGCGATTTTCGTGCCATCGGGACTGAACTCCGGCTGGCTCTCGTCTGTCTGACCTACAACGTCGGTGTCGGAGAGGTTGGTCAGATTGTCACCATCCGGCTCGATGGTGAAGATATCCCGCTGCGTCGGATTCCAAGCACAGTCCCACGATGGCGGCTGGGCCACGCCTCGATTCACGGCTCGGGCAAAGGCGATCATCGAACCGTCGGGCGACCAATCCATTCCACTGAAGATGTAGTTGGGAATCGGGGGTATGTAGATATCCTCGAGGTCGGAACCATCGCTGTCCATGACGTACAAACCCCAGGACTCGGGACCGGCCAGATTGGCCGCGATTTGGGTGCCGTCCGGCGAGATCGTGAAGTTGAGGACGGCACCCTCCCAAATAGTGGTCTTGTTGAAACCGTCCGAGTCAACCCGATAGATCCCCTCAGGCCAGTCTCGATAGTAGATGTAGTTGTCAGAGGACCACTCGGCACCAACGGGTCCGCAGGCGGGAACAACCTGATGATCATCAGTGCCGTCGATGTTGCGGACACGAAGCGAGTTGCATCCGTTCTGGCCGTTCATATAGAGCAGCTTGTTGCCATCAGGTGAGAAAGCTTCGGGAAACTCGAAGGAGGCCCGATTGAGAACCGCGTCATGATCACCCGAGGAAGGATCGGCGAAATGAATGCCCTGACCTTCCCCAGACCCGCCGAACCCGCGGGTGCCGAAAGCCAGAACACCATTGCCCCCCGGGATTGTCAAGGGCTGGAGCTCGCTTGGAGCCGATCCACCGGCTACGTCCGTTGGACTAACTGCGACGACCGACGCCCCCAAAGCAACTGCCACCAGCAACAACCCTCGTTGCCACCACCGTTTCGTGGTCACCCCATTTCCTCCTACGGGAAGGTGAAGTATTGGTCACCGGCTGCTGATAGACCCCCAGCACTGCCATAGAGAAGGTTGCCGTTGAAGCCGTCTCCGAAGCTGATCATCATCAGCTCTGCGTAGCCATCGCCGTTGTAGTCGTTGCGAGCCAATTGGAAGCCAAGCGACTCGTTTTCCTTGGCCGCACTGAGCACCCCCGGCTTGTCCTGGTGCCAGAAGTCGTCTTTGGCGCCGCTCAAACCTCCAGCCGACCCATAGATCACATTCACCGCTCCGGCGTTTGCGATCTCGGGATCACCAATGTCTTCACCAACTGCCCCGGCCGCCAGGTCGTCGTAGCCATCACCGTCAAAATCGGCAGCAGTCACCGCCCTGCCGAAGAAATCGCCCACTTCAGCGACGTCTTTCACCCCGGATCGATTCTGATGCCACAACTCGTCGGTGCCGGCGTCGAGGCCAGAACTGCTGCCATGGATCACCAGGACCCTGCCCGCCAGCCCCTGTCCCCCGGGATCCTCGTTGGGCAGACCCACGGCGAGGTCGTCGCGTCCATCACCATTGAAGTCTCCAACTGTTACCCGGTTGCCGAAGTCGTCGTCGTCTTCGACAACGCCTTTGACCCCTGGCCGGTCTTGATGCCACACCTGGTCCGGTCCCGAATCCAGGCCAGTAGCAGAACCGGGGATGACATGGATTTGGCCGGCGTCGGCTATCCCGTTCACGTCTTCGTTGGGAGCGGCGACCACCAGGTCGTCGCGACTGTCGTTGTCGAAGTCACCGACGTAAAGGTAGAAGCCGAATAACTCGCCGACGTCGGCTGAATCTTTGATCCCGGACCGATTCTGATGCCAGAACTCGTCGGGCCCGGCATCTAGCCCGGTCGCAGAGCCGAAGAGGACATGGACCGCGCCGGCGTCTTCGACCTCGGTCGAGCCGACGTCCTCCCATGCGACACCAATGGCGAGGTCGTCGTAGCCGTCGCCGTCGAAGTCACCCGTGGCCAGCGCAGAACCGAAACCGTCGTTGAGTTCGGCCTTGTCCTTGACTCCGGCCTTGTCCTGATGCCAGACCTCATCCCGCGACTTGTCGAGACCGGAAGCCGTGCCATAGATGACGTTCACCGCCCCGGCGTCTTTGATCACCGGGTCGCCGATGTGCTCCCCGCGGGCAGCTACAGCCAGGTCGTCGTAGCCATCGCCGTCGAAGTCTCCACATGCGCCCCTTCCTCCGAAAAAGTCGTTGGTCCCGGCGGTCTCTTTGATTCCCGAGGTGTTCTGGGTCAGTTTCAGGTCATAGCCCTGTGACAAACCGGATGCTGAGCCCCAACGGATGTAGACCGCACCCGCCCCCTCTTTGCCCCCAATGGTGGCTCCGGGTTCTCCCCAGATCGACTCCCCGTAGCCGTCGCCGTTGATGTCGCAAATCGCTGCACTCCCATTGGCAGTGGCCACTCCGCCCGTGGGCACGAACATGCCCACGGCGACAATCAACCCCAAGACAGCCGTGCTCCTGCCCCGCATGAGTCTCACCTCCCACACACCATGCGACTCGCCTGTGCGGATTCGACCCTACCTTGGCGATTTTGACGGTGTCGGCTGGAATGCCGCGCCCGGCGACGACCGACCCGGTTTGAGTGCTGGCGGTTGAGTGCTACCCGGTTTCGACCTGACCCCGGGTTAGTCGAGCCCCCAGGGGCCATGGATACTCAGCGGTCTTCTCCTGGTCCTGCATCGTCCAGGCCTGGTCTTTTGCCAGCTTGCGCTCTAGATAATCCTCGTACTCTCGTCGCACCACCTTGGCCGGCTTACCCAGCCGGGGCGTGAGCTCGTATCCGTATCGCTTCAGCTCTTTGCCGGCAATCCACTCCATGAGTTGCAGCTCACTCATGTCGAGCTCGCCTTGCCATCTGCCCACGGCGGCTCCCGAAACCGGCTCTTTGGTTCGCTCGTGCCACACTTTTCGCTCGGGCACGGCATCGCCCGACAGCTGTGCCGGCTCCAACATTCCCGGATCAAAATCCTCATCAAGGAAATCGCACAGCAACCTCAGCTCTGCCTCCGGGTTCGACACCAGGTCTTCGTATCGGAAGTCGTAATACTGATCGCTGCTCAGGGTCTCCCTGGCCCAATCTGCGGTGTGCATCGCATGCTGCCACTTGAACACGGCCGCGTTGTGGCCGTGATTCCACCACGGCATGCGCTTCAGAGAGGCTGCGCAGTCTCTCCCATCACGGATGATGTGGACAATCTGCGCGTCAGGGAAGAGTTCGAGAACCTGGGGCAAGTACTGGATGAAATTGGGTCGTTTCTCCCCCCATCTCGGTTTGCCCCACTTCTCGGCGTAGGCTTGGAGAACGATCCCGATGGCCGAGCCCAGGGTCGGCGGCCCGTCGATGATTCTTTGCCTCACGACCTCAGGATCCAGGCCCAGATCATCGAAAAACGACCCTTCACGGTCGACGATCATGCGTGCCACCCGTCGACGGTTCTTCTTGACCGAGAGATCTCCAATCTGGACCCGCTTGTTATAGAGCTTGATGGTGAACCTGAGCTCAGGCGGAATTGCGATGCGGGGATGGGAGTGCAACATCAGCTGAAGGAGGGTGGTTCCCGAACGGGCGCAGCCCACCACGAAGATCGGGCGGTCTGAGCCACTGGATGTCGGTTCCTCTTGAGGAGTGCTCGCGGCCTGGGGCGCGTCAGTCTGGGTCATCTCGAGCCTTTGGGACGTGGGACTAGGCAGGCGCCGATGATACCTGGCAAAGCATCCGTTCTCATATCAACGGCGGCCTACCAAGGCGGGTCATCAGCCAGATAGTCCGCCATCCGATCGGTCGCCTGTCGACCTCCGAAGACAAGCCTTCTTTGAAGCCGTCGATCAGGGCCCGAGCCTGCTTCCGAGACCTTGCACGGAAAAGCGATATGGTGAGCCACACCGTCGGATAGACATATCGCAGAGGCAGCGGCAGGTTTCTCCTGGCTACCAAGACCCGGTTTCTCATTGAAAATCGGTCGGCCATCAGGTGCCGAGCCGGGGTCGTAGCTGGGTGGTGGACCACGAGCTCGGGCTGATACCGAAGTCGCCAACCGGCGTCGAGGGCTCGCCAAGAAAGGTCGGTCTCCTCGTGGGCGTAGAAGAGCTCACCCCAGAAACCACCCAGCTGACGGAAAGCCTCCGCCCGCACGAAACTCGCCCCTCCAAGGAACGTCGTGACCTCGCCCGCCTCCCTCTGCCGGGAGAATCCGAGACGTGGGACGTGACGTCGCTGCACCGAACCATCCAAAGGGTCGACGATGGCCATCGACACCACTCCCAGCCTGGAGTCGGAGACGAACAGCGCCTCGCCGGCTTTGCACACTGACGCTTCAGCAAGTGCAGCGTCATCATCTAAGAACAGGATCAGGTCACCCGTGGCCACTTCGACGCCGCGGTTGCGGCCCTCGGGTACGCCGAGGTTCTCATCCAACACGACTGTGGTGACACCTTCGACCTCAGGGTCTACTCCGTTGCCGACTACCACAACTTCGATGTCACAGCCACTTTGGGCCCGCACCGATTCGATCGCCGAGTGGAGAAGCGAGGGCCGATCCCCCATCGTCAGTATCACGGCTGAGACCGTCACCGGGACTCGAGCCGTCCGCTGCTGACAATGGCGTAGGCGTGCGCCGGAACCATCAGCCAGGCCACGGCCACGATCAGGATCAGGGCTCCCCTTGATCCGTCGTAGCTGCCGACCGCCACATCCACAATTGCTGCAAGAAGGATCAGGATGGAAGCCTCTATCGCGTTGAGGACACGGTGGACAGGCATGAAGTCGGCCAGCCGCCTCGCCCGTGAGACCACCGAATTGGATCTGGTCTTGTTGCCATCCTCCAGAGCGGCCAATCCTGCTGCTGCTCTGGCCTTGTCGACGAGGTCAGTCTCCACCTTCACCAGCAGGGCCCCCAGCGCAGCCACTAGACCCAGGACAAACCAGCCAACTTCAGAGCCGTTGTAGGCCCGGTACCCGAGAGCAACGATGACCGCTGCGTCGATGAGGTAGTGGCCAAGACGGTCGAAGAAGATCCCCGCCGCGCTGGTCGTGTCGTTCCACCTGGCAACCTCACCGTCGGAACAGTCGAGCACAAGGTGGATTTGGAGCAGGATCACCGCGGCCAACGGGCCCCACACGGTCGGTTCGGTGGGGCCTGGTGGAACAGCGACGGCCGCCGCCGCCAGCATCCCGACGGCCACACTCGACGCGGTCACAGCTCCCGCACTCAGGTTCAGCCGCACCGCCAGCCAGGTGACTCGGATAGAAAGCCTCCGCGCATAGAGACGTCCCCCCCAATGCTCTGCATTACGTCGGGCAAGTACCTCCGGTGGCTGGCATTTCGCCCTGAGCTCTTCTATCGATGGTGTCGTCATCGTGGAGGCCCCAACAAGAACCCGACACCCCATGAAAGATGTATCGCAGGGAGGGTCACGGGCAAGAGGACCGCAGCGGCATCGACCGTTCGGATCGAACTCACCACGGTGGCCACGATCAGGAAAACAACGTAGAGGCCGGGGATGATCGCCGGAAGCAGAGGAACGTCGAGGAACGCAAGTACCACCGAGAGCACAAGCGAAAGAACCAAGAGTGGCGGCGCCAGCTGGCGGAGTCGAAGTGTGCCTGCATGAAGCCGACTGGTCATTCTCCGCCACCGCCCGTACTGGAAGTATTGAGATACCAACGAGCCGAAACTGGCCCGTGGCGAGTAGCCAACTTCGAGCTCCGGAGTGAAATAGACCTCGTAGCCGGCATTGCGCAACCGGATATTCAACTCATAGTCCTGGTTGCGAAGCATGCGAGGATCGTAAGCCCCTACTTCCTCCAGGGCCGAACGTCGAAACACCCCGAGGTAGACGGTGTCGACTGGACCCGGTTCACCGCCGTAGCGGTAGCGGGCGTCGCCGGCCCCAAACGGCGAGGAGACTGCGATCGCCACCGCTCGCTGGAAGAGGCTCTCACCGCTGGCCTTCTGCACCCCTCCGACGTTGGCCGCCCCTTCCCTCTCGCCGAGGATTCTCACCGCCGTGCTGACATACGTCGGGGGCAGGACCGACCGGGCGTCGCAACGCACCACGATCTCCCCGGTCGTGGCTTCGATGCCGAGGTTGAGAGAGGTCGGGGTGTCGCCCAATGGGTTTAACGACCAGGTGACCCGACTGTCGGATTCCGCCAGTTCGGCAAGGATCATCTTGGTGCGGTCGGAGCTGGCCCCGTCAACGATGTGAACTTCCAGGGGACCCGGATAGTCCTGGGCCAGCGCCGATGCAGCGGCGTGTCGGATCGAGCCCGCTTCATTGCGTGCTGGGATCACCACCGACACCGAGGGCAATGTCTTGCTCAAGGATGGTGACCGAACCTATCGGCCGTGTCAGGGGCGTCTTTGACTCCCGGGCTCGCCTGGTGAATTCCCAGGCTCCCGTTTCCGACTAATCCGCCGGCTGAGCCGAACAACACCACTACCTTCCCCGCGTCACCGGCGCCGGCCACGTCTTCGCCGGGAACACCCACCACCAGGTCGTGATAACCGTCACCGTTGAAGTCTCCCCAGTCGAGCCCGTCACCAAAACCATCACCGGCCTCCGCCGAGCCGGGCACACCTGGACTTGCCTCCGACCAGACTTGGTCACCTGTTGCCGACAATCCGGCAGACGTGCCATATAGAAGGTTGACCTTCCCACCTTCAGCGACACCAGCAACCATCTCACCCGGTGCTCCGATGGCTAGTTCGTAACGACCGTCACCGTCGAAGTCAGCAGACACCACCGAGGCTCCGAAACGGTCGGATGCTTCGCTTGAACCCTTCACACCCGGACTGTTTTGTGACCAGAGCTCGGCATGGGCGCCCGTTAGCCCGGCTGACGAACCTTGTACAACGGTGACCTTGCCCACGTCGGCGCCGGCGGACGTGTTCTTGTCCGGGATCCCGATCGCGAGATCGGTATAGAGGTCTCCATCGAAGTCACCAGAGGCCAATGACCACCCGAAATGATCGCCAGCCGATGTGGCTCCGGGCACGCCATCTGATGCCAGCGACCAGAGATCATCGCCGGCTGCGGAAAGCCCGTTGGACGTTCCATAGAGGACATTGACCTTGCCAACGTTGTCCTTGGCACCGTGGGTGTTGAAAGGCACGCCAATGGCTAGGTCGTCTATGCCGTCACCGTCGAAGTCTCCCGTGGCAAGAGCGCTCCCAAACCGATCACCGGTCGACGCCCTACCCCGCACTCCCGCTGTCGCCTGCGACCAGATCTGATCGCCTTTGGCACTGAGGCCGGTTCGCGTGCCGTAGAAGATTTGCACCCGACCGGCTTTGTTGCGTCCGGCAACGTCCTCACCGGGTGCTCCTACCGCGAGGTCGACATACCCGTCGTCGTTGAAGTCGCCGGCGGCAAGGGCAGCGCCGAACCGATCGGAGACCCTGGGCTTCCCCTTCACTCCATCAGTTGATTGGTCCCAGCGCTGGGCGTTGGCTTCGTCAGCCCCGTCGACGGTTCCATAGACCACTGTCACGCTTCCAGAGTTGCTCTTGCTCTTGACCGTGTCACCCGGGGAGCCCACGGCAAGATCTTCGAAGCCGTCGCCATTGAAATCGCCTGAGGCCACCGCTGTGCCGAATTCGGACACGCCCGATCCTTCGTCCTCGTCGGCGGTGGACGCCGGCCACAAATCGTCTCCGAAGGTCGCATCCGGCCCACTGGCGGTGGAGTAGATCACTGCCGCCGCGCCTACGCCCTGGATACCGGAGATCGTTTCCCCCGGAATCCCCACGGCCAGATCGGAGTGACGATCGCCGTTGAAATCGGAGTGAATCGAGGAGCCCGAGCCGGAGCATGTGAGGTCGGGAGGTTTGAACCAGAAGTCGGCATCGTTGGGTTGATCCCCACCGAGAAAGACCCTGATCCGGTGGTTGGGCTTGTGGTAGATGAGATCTGGCCGTCCGTCACCGTCCCAGTCGGTGATCCCATAGTCGATGTCGGACGCTGCAGCAGCGGCCGTGGTGAACCGTTCAGACGGCGGGTCGAAGTCGGAGGCGCCGTCAAAAAACCTGAGCTCGACTTCAGTGCCAACGTCGATGAAGACCAGATCTGGTACGCCATCGACGTCGACGTCGCCCAATGCGAACTGCCAGTCACCGGAAGCGGTGTTCGGGGGGAGGGTTCTGCTGGCAATCTGGCTGGTGTGTCCGGAGCTGGCGGAGAACACACGAATCGAGGTGTCGCTCCCCGGGGTGACAACGTGGAGATCTGGCAGACCATCGCGGTCGTGGTCGCCGAATAGGTACTCCCGGCCCGGGGCAAAGGTGAGGTTGGTGTTGTAGGTCAGCTTGGAGTCGTAACCACTCTCGTATGTCCAAGCTCTGACCCTCGTATTCCCGTTCTTGTCATCAGCGAGGACGAGGTCTGGTCGGCTGTCGCCATCGACATCGGCCATACCCGCGTCGTCGACCGACCCGATAGGCGCCCCAGGGACAACGTGGGATCGGATGGAACACCAGCGGAAATCGTGCCGGGCCTGGGAGACTTCAACAAGCGTGGAACCGGCGACCCACGGGCGCAGCCGGTAGAGGTCGGCGACGCCGTCTCGGGTGCCATCAGCCCAGTGATACTCCGCCCCCTCTGAGCCGTCACTGAACTCGGCGACCACCGAGAGGGCTCCGTCGGTGAAGTCCCCTTTGGCCGTCACCGGCTGGTATGGAGCCGGAACCGTCCCGTAACCGTCGGTGGCGATGGGGCCCTTCCACGAGAAATGCATCGGATCCTTGGCGGTCTGCCAGTCGCCGCCCCAGCAGAAACCGGCGTCCCTCCACGCGTTGACGTACCAGTTGGGCATGTCGGTGGTGAGATCGCCGTCTTCATCGAAGGGGTTGGTGTCCCAGTTGATGTCGATGGTGGCACCGAACGCGTGCGTCGACATTCGATAGCTGCCCCCGACTCTCCGCCACACCCAGCTTCCTACGATGCGAGCGTTGTAGTACCTGCCGTTGGCCTGTTCGGCAGCGAGGTTGGCGGTGACCTGTTGAAACGCCGGCAATGCTCTGGTGTGGACTTTGACTTGCTTGCCCCCGCTCATGGGGACGGTCCACCACACCTGGCTGGAGGACACGTCCCCGTAGTCCCGACCGAAGAAGTCACCCCAGGAACCTCGCACCTGATGCCCCGACGGAAGAGCCCGATTAGGCAAAGAGTTGGTGGTGCTGGCAGGTGTCACTACGCCTGCTGCGTCGTCACACCCTCCGGATTCGTTGAAGAACGGCGATACCACACCCGACGCCTGTTCGAGCTCGCCGTGCTCGTGAGGTACCGAAGAACCCGGATCTTCTAAGGCAACAGCGGTCCGCGGAGCCGCGGCGAGCCACGCCATGCCCACAATCAGAGCAAGCAGCGGTGCGCTTCCTCGACTAGCTGATCTCACCGGCTGTCACAGTAAAGACCCGCGTTGGCAAGCTGCGTGATGCGACCCGACTCCGTCAGCGACGCGAACCGATCACGACTTCTCCGAACCGGTCGCCAGGTTCGTGGGTGCCGCCAAAGGTCCCGTCGCCCTGCTCGAAGGTGACATCGGTAGTGGTGAAACCGGAATTGCTCCCATAGATCACCCACACTCTCCCCGCGTCACCGTCCTCGCCCGGACCGCCCACCACCAGATCAGCGATACCGTCGTTGTCGATATCCGTGAAATCGAGAGCCGCCCCGAATTCGTCGCCGGGGTTGTTGGTGCCTTTGATCCCCGCTTTGTTTTGGTGAATGGCGACGAGCCCTTCGGAGTCTTCCTTCATTGGGAACCTGATGTGAACCACACCCGTAGAGGCGGCGCCACCGATGTCCTCACCCGGTGAGCCGACGGCGAGAAGCTGATCGCCCGTCCCCGGATAGGGGATGGCGGCCAGCGCCATGCCAAACAGGTCACCAGCCTCCCCGGAACCGCCGATCTGACCCGAGCCCTGTTTCAGAACTTCGCTACCCGAGGTGACCAGACCGTCGAAATCGCCGTTGATGATGTGGACGATTCCGGCGTCGGCCAACGAGCCCCGGTCTTCGTGGGGAACCCCCACAGCGAGGTCGAAGTAGCCGCTGCCGAAGGCCCCTACTGCCAGCTCCAACCCGAAGCGGTCGCCCTTCTCGGCGGTGCCTCCTATGCCCGGAGTGTCCTGGTGGAAAATGGCGTCGTTGTCGGCGTGGAGCCCGCTGTTGTCGCTGTAGAGGACTTGAACAATGCCCGCGTTCTTGATCGAGCCCACGTCTTCGTAGGGAGCGCCGACGATGAGCGTGCCCCAGCTTTCGTCACCTACCGGGCTACCCGCAACCGTGTATCCCCAGCGATCGCCGGTCTCCACGGCCCCGTTGACACCCGGTTTGTCCTGATGCCAGGTCTCCACTTCACCCGAGTCGGGGCCGTTGGGCCCTCCTTTGACGATTTGAACGATGCCGGCGTTCTTGACGTCGCCAACATCTTCATACGGAACGCCGATGATCAGGTCGTCGTAGCCGTCGTTGGCGCCAAAGTCTTCGGAGGAAAGCGCGAACCCAAACCGGTCACCTTTTTCCAGAGTGCCGGGGAAACCCGGTGAACCCTGGGTGAGCACGATGCTGGAATCGAGGGCTCCCGTCGCGTCGTCGCTGAGGAGCACTATTACCGCCCCGGCATCAATGACACCACCCACATCCTCGTAGGGGACCCCGATAGCGATGTCATCCCAGTCGTCGCCGTTGAAATCGCCAGCCGCGACCGAATAACCGAACTGGTCTCCCTCCTCGGGAATTCCGTTGGTGGTGCCGCCTCCGATGGGATTGCCCTCGCCGAGTGTGATGGCCACGGCACCGTCGACCAGCAGATGGGCCAACCCGGCGTCGGTCGTCGAGCCGCGATCTTCTCCCGGCGATGTGATCACCAGATCGGCTCCCTCTCCACTCCCGGTGTCGATACACCGACTACAGGCCGTGGCGGCGTAGGCAACCAGCGACGCAGCCAACACGAAAACGGCAGCAAGCGTCAGGAGCAAAGAACTTCTAAGGGGTGCCAGGGGGAGCTTTCTCACCCTGTCACCGTACCCGGGATTAGACAGGTTGCCAGGTCCTGAAACGACGAAGTCTTCGCAACGTCGTGCCGTCAGCGGCCTCGACCGGTCTCTCCAGGGCCGGGACAGCTTGATCAAACCGCGCCGTAGAATCACTCCGGGCCAAGGGAGCGAGAGGAGCGAACTCACCATGAGATCAACCCGGGCCCTCCCATTGATCGTGCTCGTCGCGGCGATGATTCCCGTTGTGTCTAGGCCAGCGGCGGCGGCACCCACCGCAAATGAGCAACTCCAACTCACCCCGGTGGTCAGTGGCATCAGCACCCCCGTCGACCTGCGGGCGCCGGCAGGTGACGCTCGCCTCTATATCGCCGAGTTGCAGGGTCGGATTCGCATCTTCCGCAAGGGGAACCTGCGCAGCAAAGCTTTCCTCGATATCCGCTCTCGGGTCTCCACCGGCGGCGAACGCGGACTCCTCGGTCTCGATTTTCATCCTGACTACGACAAGAACGGGCTCTTCTACGTCTACTACACCGACAACGGGGGCGACGTGCGCATCTCCGAGTTCGAAGTCACCTCCAATGCCAACATCGCTGACGCCGGCACCGAGCGGATTCTCCTAGAGGTCAATCAGCCCGCCACGAACCACAACGGTGGCGGGTTCGGATTCGGGCCTGACGGATACCTCTACATCGCACTCGGTGACGGTGGTGGAGGTGGCGACCCCGGCGAACACGGCCAGAACTCCAACACCCTTCTCGGCTCCCTGCTCCGGATCGACGTCGACCGCCAGACAGGAGGTAGGGAGTATGCAATACCCCCGGGAAACCCGTTCCGCGACGGTGGCGGCAAGAAAGAGGTCTATGCCTACGGTCTGCGCAACCCCTGGCGGATCAGCATCGACCACCACCGGGACCGGGTCTACATCGGAGATGTAGGCCAGGATCGCCGGGAGGAGATCGACGTCGTCAAGACCGACAAGACCACCGCGGTCAACTTCGGATGGGACGTGATGGAAGGAAGCCTTTGCTTCGAGCCTTCGAGTGGCTGCAACAAGTCCGGCAAACGTCTCCCCATCCTCGAGTACGCCAATCCCAGCCAAGGCGTATCAGTGATTGGCGGTTACGTCTACCGGGGCCACACCATGCCCTGGCTCAGGGGCACCTACTTCTACTCCGATCTCGGAGGGAGGAGGCTCAAGTCCTTCCGTTACGAGAACGGCATAGTGCGAGAAAAGACGGATTGGACGTCACAGGTAGGGACCCTCCCCTCCAGTGTCTACTCCTTCGGCCAGGATGGTCTGGGTGAGCTGTATGTCCTCTCCGGCAGCACGGTTTATCGCATCGAACCAGCCGATCCGGCGAGGTGCGATTTCAACGGTGATGGAGATGACGATCTCCCGGTCGGGGTTCCCGGTGAAGATGTCGGCGCCATTGAAGACGCCGGGTCAACGATGATCTTCCCCACCCAACAGGGCAGACCGGGCACCGCAGGCGACGAGATCTGGCACCAGGACGACGCCAAGATCAAGGGGGTTGCATCCGCCGGCGATGAGTTGGGCAGCAGCCTCGCCTGTGGCGATTTCGACGCTGACGGTTACGACGACCTCGCCATCGGCGTGCCCGGCGACCGCGTTGGTGGTGCCCGTGGCGGGGCAGTCAATGTCCTCTACGGCTCATCGAGCGGGCTCTCCGATGTCGACCAATACCTGCATCAGGGATCGGAAACCCTCGGCGGCTCCGTCGAGGACGGTGACTTGCTGGGCGCGTCACTGGCCGCAGACGACTTCGACGGCGATGGATACGACGACCTCGCCATCGGCGCCCCCGGCGAGGACATTGGGAACGTTAGCGACGCCGGCCTGGTCTATGTGGTCTACGGATCGAGTTCCAAACTCGACATATCAGGCGCCGATGTTTTCCACCAGGACACCCCGAAGGTGAAGCAGAAGGCTGAGGCAGGCGACCGGTTCGGGGCGGCCCTGGCCGCGGGCGACTTCGATGGCAACGGCTACATCGACCTCGCGGTAGGTGTTCCTGGGGAGGGTGTCGGTGGTTACGCCGGGGCGGGAGTAGTTCAGATCTTCCCCGGCAAACGCTCCTCTGGCATCACGACTCGGGGCGATCAGGTGATACACCAAGGACAGGCCGGGGTGAAGGAGTCTCCAGAACCAGGTGACGGCTTTGGCGCGAGCTTGGCCGCGGGCCCGGTTGACGCCGACGGTTACGACGACCTAGCGGTCGGCGTACCCGGCGAATCCGTCGCAAGCAAGGTGGCAGCGGGCATGGTGCATTACTTCCCCGGGAGTCGGGACGGTGTCACCGACTTTGGTGATCGGCTCATCAACCAGGATCTTGTGGACTTGAAAGGCTCGTCCGAGTCAGGAGACGGATTCGGGAGCCACGTAGCCGTGGGAGACATCGACGGAGACGGGCATGCCGATCTGGTGGCGGGCATACCTGGAGAAGATGTCCTGGGAGTAGTTGACGCCGGGGCGGTCGCGATCGTGTTCGGCGGCTCCGACGGTCTCACCGGACGCGACCAACTCTGGCATCAGGACGATCCCGGAGTAGCCAACAGCGGCGAGACCGGAGACAGGTTCGGTGCGCGAGTGGCCTTGCTCGACTTCGAGAAAGACCGCGCCCTCGACCTTGTGGTCGGCGTGCCGGGTGAAGATCGTTCAGGTGTCGTGGATTCCGGCGACACAGCGATCCTTTTTGGCAGGGACGGTGGCGTGGTGACCAGTGGCAATCTTCGCCTCAGCCAAGGATCATCCGGTGCAGGCGGTACTCCGGAGGTAGGCGATCGTCTCGGCGGCGCCCTGCCCTAGCTCGGTACCTCGCCATCTGGGCTGCTGCCGATACTCTCTTCCATCGATGCGACCGATCGCCCGCTCTTTCTCTTCCGAGACAAAAGCGATTACGCCATGAGCGCCGAGGCCTGGCTCACCGCCGCCGTCGTCCTCACGGTCCTCATCGCGTTGTGGCGTGAGTACGCCTCACCCTCATTCCTGATCTTCTCCGGAGTGGGGGTGCTCCTCTTGGCGGAGGTGATCACCCCGGAACAGGCATTGTCCGGTTTCTCCAATCCAGCACCGGTCACTCTCGCCGCGTTGTTCGTCGTGGCCCGTGCCGTCTCCAAAACCGGAGCCATCGACGGTCTCACCCACAACCTCTTGGGAGACAAGGGCCACACCAGGCGTCCCATGCTCCGTCTGCTCGCCCCTACCGCCTTCGCCTCGGGGTTCATCGCCAACACCCCGCTGGTCGCGATGCTGATGCCTCAAGTGACAGCGTGGGCCAATCGGCGTGGCAGCAGCCCCTCCCGCTTTCTGATGCCACTCTCCTTTGGGGTGATCCTCGGGGGAACGCTGACCTTGATCGGGACCTCGACCAACCTCGTCGTGGCCGGTCGCATGCAGGCAGAAGGTCTCGAATTCGATTTCTTCGAGACTACTGCCATCGGGCTGCCCATCGCTGTGGCCGGCCTTGTCGTGCTGATTCTCCTGGCGCCAAGAATGCTCAGACGACCATCGGGTGCGACCTCCGGCGATCTCGACGAGGAGCTGCGCCGTTTCACAATCGAGATGAGGGTGATTTCTGACGGGCAGGTCGACGGAAGAACCGTCCAGGAGGCAGGGCTCCGCAGTCTCACCGGGGTCTTCCTCGTCGCCATCGATCGTGGCGAGACCACACTGGCACCGGCCTCGCCCACGACCGTGGCCGAGGGTGGAGACATCCTGCGATTTGTGGGCGACGTCGATCAGATTCTCGGGCTCTCGAGCCTTCCCGGGATTGAGCTCGCCGAGCTGGACAGCGTCAAAGACTTGGACCAAGTAGGCGCCGACTATTTCAGCGTCGTCGTGGGCGCCGACAGTCCGCTGGTGGGGACGACCCTCAAAGGCTTCGGATTTCGATCGCGGTATCAGGCAGCGGTAATCGCCATCCATCGCGCCGGGGAACGGATCGAAGGCAAACTGGGTCAGGTTCCACTGCATGTGGGAGACACTCTTCTCTTGATCGCCGACCCCGGTTTCGGAGAGCGGTGGCAGAATCGCTCCGATTTCCTGGTGGTCAGCCCCCATCAGGATGCAACACCACCGCGTTCTTCGGGGGCCGGCCTGGTGCTGGCGATGCTCGCTGCCGTTATCGCGTTGGCCGCATTCGACATCGTGCCCATCCTGCAGGGTTCGATCGCGGCGGCCATCCTGCTTGTCCTGTTCAGGGTTCTCACCCCGACGGAGGCCCGGCGGTCGGTGGACCTCGAGGTGATCGGAATCATCGCGTCGGCTTTCGGCCTCGCCGCAGCCGTCGAAACCTCCGGTTTGGCCGACACGATCGCTGACGGCCTGACTTCGTTGTTCGGAGGTCTGGGAGAGATGGGGGCCCTGCTGGGCATCATCCTGGCGACAGTCGCTCTCACCGAGCTGGTCACCAACAACGCGGCTGCTCTGTTGATGTTGCCCATCGCCTTCGCCGCGGCGCCCGGCGCGGGCGTCGAGCCATTGGGCATGGGAGTTGCAGTGGCAATCGCCTCGTCGGCGTCATTCCTCACCCCGATCGGATACCAGACCAACACCATGGTCTACGGACCCGGCGGGTACCGGTTCAGCGATTATCTGCGGCTGGGAACCCCACTCACAACGATCGTCGTTGTCGCCCTGCTGGTGATGATCCCGATCATCTACTCCACGTGAGAACCTCGCGGTGGCTTGCCATCTCGACAATGCTGCTGGCCGCCGCCTGCAGTCCCGCTCTTGATCAACCCGGCATTTCTTCGACATCGATGCCACAGTCAACGAGCTCGGTCACCGAGCCGCCCAGCACCACCTCGACCACGCCGGGCGTCACCTCTTCCACCGCAGACGATGTCGACGTAGCCACTGATGCCCTGGTTGTGATTGGAGACTGGGGCTCGGGAACAGCGCCACAGGGCTCGGTGGCGGGGGCTGTCAGAAGCCAGTCAGAGCAAGTGCCGGTACGCGCCATTCTCACCACCGGCGACAATTTCTACGCCGACGACCTCGATTTCATCATGAACAGTTACGGATGGGTCGAGCAGGGCGGTATCGAGTGGTGGATGGCCTGGGGCAACCACGACATCGACGGTGTGGAAAGGGAGAATGCGATCGCCAATCGATTCGACGCTCCGAAGTGGATCGTCAGAGAATGGGGCATCGTCGACATCCTGATCCTCGACTCAAATCAGATCGAGTCGGTGGAACAACAGCAGTTCCTCGAACAGACGTTGAGCCAATCGGAACGGCCGACAGTCGCGGTGTTCCACCATCCGGCGTACAGCTGCTCCCGACACGGGAGCAACCAGGCCGTCATCGACCAGTGGGTATCAGCATTCGACGATGACGTATTCCTGGTCCTCAATGGGCACGACCACGCCTACCAACGGTTCGAAGCGGGCGGGATCACATACGTGGTGACTGGTGGCGGAGGGCGACGGCTCTATGCGATTGAGGCGTGCCCGGCTGGGCATCCAGAAATGATCTCGGGGCAAGCAATTCATCATTATCTGGTTCTCACTCAGACCGCAGATGCCGTTCACATTGAAGCGATCGACGTGATTGGCGAGCCGATCGACTCCTTCGACCTGCCGATCGGCTGAGTTCGGAACCTAGGCTCAGCGATTGTGGCCTCCACACGCAACTCTCTCAGGAATCTCGCCGGCAAGGCCATCCGATCTCCCGGATCCATCGGACCATATCTGAGACGTCGTTCACGAAATCGACGTCTCTGGAGAGACAGTGAAAGCCACCCAGAGTTCTATAGAAAGGTGATGGCCGATGACGTAGTGCAAAAGACGCCGCGTGGAGCAGTGGGTACGCCCGAGGAAAATCGGTGGCTCGCCATTGGCAAAAAGCAGTTTGCATATCTGACGCGCAATGGGCTCGAACCCCAACACAATCTCCTCGAGATCGGGTGCGGCAATCTTCGCGCCGGGTGGAGATTCATCGAATATCTGCAGCCCGGGCACTACACCGGTGTCGACATATCGCCGGAGATCCTCATCGAGGCCAATCGCACGATCGCCGAGCGCGCCCTTCAGGACAAGAAGCCGGAGGTGAGGCTTTACGACGGGCTTGATCTCTCTTTTCTGCCTGAGGCGGCCTTCGATGTCGCTCACGCTCACAGCGTGTTCAGCCACACCCCGCCCGAGGTGGTCAGCTCCATACTCAATGGAGTCCTTCGGGCCCTCAAACCCGGTGGGTTCTTCGACTTCACCTACAACCGAAGCGAGACTGGCGCGGTATGGGGGTTTCTCGAGGAGGATTACTACTACCCCACGCAAACCCTGATCGAGATGGCGGCCGAGTCAGGTTTCGAGGCGGCACCCGCCAGCGGCTGGTCCTACAAACAAGAGAAGCTGAGGGCGATCGTTCCCGGATGAGGGCGCGAGCCGAGTCTCACCGTTATCTGACAACGTCTCCGAAGAGATGGCTGTTACCCGGCATAAGGGATCGAAACTCGGAGTAGCCAACCAATGTGGTACCGACTACGTCGCCTTTGAGAACATGAATCGCCCCCGACTGTGTGTAACCGGTCCCGACGTCATCGACCGAGGCTCCGATGACGATCTCGGCATAACCATCATCATCAATATCTGAACTCGTCACCGAACTCCCGAAACCTCGCTGCACAACCGGCCCGGGGAATCCGTCATACCCTGGCCTCCACCTTTGATCCCCAACCGCGGTGACCCCCAAACCCGACCCGTACAAGAGGTTCACCGACCCCGCCCCATCCACGCTGTCATAACGATCTCCCGGCAACCCGACAGCCAAATCATCGATCCCATCACCGTTGAAGTCACCACAGGCCATAGTCCAACCAAAGCCATCGTTGGTAGCGGCCGTCCCCTTCACCCCGTGTGTATCTCGGTTCAAGAATTGACTTCCAGTACCGGTCAATCCTGTTCCTCCCCCGAACAGGATGTTTGCCGACCCGGCGTTGAAGACTCCATTGACGTCATCCAGAACTGCCCCTACTGCCAAGTCGGCAAAGCCGTCACCGTTGAGGTCGCCGGTGGCCAACGTGGCTCCGAACCGGTCGTTGGCGAGACCTCCATCAACCTCTGGAGTGGCGCGGTTGAGAATCTGGTCGGTTGCGACAGACAACCCCGAAGCGGTTCCATAGAACACCTGGACCGCACCAGCTGACACCACTCCCGACACCTCTTCGCGGCTGACACCAACAGCCAGATCATCAAAACCGTCGTTGTTGAAATCTCCTGTTGCCAGACCGGTTTCGCCGAAACGAAGATTCTCGGAGGCATCGCCTTCGACACCCGGCAACGCCCGATGGAGAAACTGCTCACCTTCGGTGGTTAAACCACCAGCTGAGCCGTAGACAACGTTCACCGAACCGAGGTCCCGAAACCCGCCGACATTGTCGCGAGGGGCCGAGATGGCAACGTCATCAAACCCATCACCGTCAAAGTCACCAACTACAACAGCGGTCCCGAAGAAGTCACCCCTTCTGGCTTCCGACTCGAGGGAGAGCGCACCGGTGGAGACTCCCGCCGGCGGTTTCTTCACGATCCTTTGATCGCCGGCAGCGGTGAGCCCAGACGCCGAACCGTAGATCACGTTCACCGAGCCCGCGGCGAATAGACCGCCAAACCCGTCGCGCCGGACACCAATGACGACGTCGTCGAACCCGTCACCGTTCAGATCTCCACAAGAGAGGCTTCCCCCGAACACATCGTCTTTCCCCGAGTCCTTACCCTTGATGCCGGGTGTGTTCCGGTCCCAAACCTCCTGGCCGGCGAGCCCACCGGCCGATCCATACAGAACTTCAATGAGGTTCGCCGCCGGTGATGCAGCGACCACATCTCCATGGCCATCGCCGTTGAGGTCGCAGCCCGACGCGCGCGGTGTGACGGCAGTTGTCGGAACAGGCGCTGAGACCAGTAGGGCGAGAAGGGCCAGCACCGTCACGCCTAGTGACTTCCATCCCATCACAGATCCGACCTCCTTCGTCTCTGTGCCACTCCGCTAGCGATCTTAGAGGCTCTTGGTAGCCTGACACCCGTGGTGCCTGGAGGGAACACAAGAGGAAACCTTGCCAATCTCGGTCTCGTCGGGGCCCTTGCCCTTGCGGTCTTGGGTGCTGGACTCAACCCGGTTCCTGCAGCCGCAGCTGGGGCGGCCGAAAGAGCCTGCGACTTCAACGACGATGGGTACGCCGAGATTGTTGCCCTCAATCCCCTGGCCTCAGTTGGGGGTCACGAAGAAGCAGGCGAGGTCTATGTCTTCCACGGATCGTCGTCAGGACCTTCTCCGAGTCCCGATCAGACCTGGAGCCAGGACTCGACTGCCATCGTTGGGGTGGCCGAAGAGGGCGATGAGTTCGGTTCCTCGTTTGCGTGTGGCGACTTCAACAATGACGGGTATGACGATCTCGCCGTGGGTGTTGGCGGTGAGCGAATCGGCAATGTCCTCGTCGGCCAGGGCGCAATCAACGTGATCTATGGCACGGCGTCGGGTCTTCACCCGGCAGGGAACCAGATGTGGCACCAGGACTCAGATGGGATGGCCGGGATTGCCGAGCCCGGCGACGGATTTGGTGATTCTTTAGCTGCCGGTGACTTCGACAACGACGGGTATGACGACGTCGCAGTAGGAGTTTGGGCCGAAAACCTTGGGGGGCTTGCCCAGGCCGGGATGGTACAGATCATGTACGGGGCGGCATCAGGTCTGGACGCCGACCGAGATCATCTCATTCACCAGGACACACCTGGGGTACCCGGTGTGGCCGAGTCTCACGATTGGCTCGGCCAGTCGATAGCGAGCGGTGATTTCGATGGAGACGGCTTCGAGGATCTGGCTATTGGCGCTGACGGGGAGGACCTGACGGGCGTCGACAAGGCGGGAGCGGCTGTCGTTGTGTACGGGTCAAACAGCGGATTGACCTCGACAGGCTCTCAGCTCTGGCACCAAGACACTCCCGGTGTCAAGAACCCCGCCGAGGACGGTGATTCTTTCGGATATAACCTCGCCACCGGTGACTTCGATGGAGATGGATACGACGATCTCGCCGTCGACAACTGGAGGGAGGCCATCGGAGGCAACGCGGTCGCTGGGGCTGTCAACGTCTTGTACGGCTCCGACAGCGGCCTGACGGCCGCCTGGGACGACTTCTGGCATCAGGACTCACCGGGCATCAAGAGCACTACGAGCAATTCGAGAGAGTTCGGGAAGGCGCTGGCGACCGGCGATTTCGACAATGACGGCTTCGACGATCTCGTCTTGAGCGCCGATTTCAAACGGGTGGGCTCGCAGGACCTGGCCGGGGCCGTCAATGTCATCTACGGGTCGAGCTCCGGCCTGACGGCGGCCGGGGACGACTATTGGCATCAGGACAAGCCAGGCGTGAAATCCAAAGCCATGGCCAACGAGCACTTCAGCAGATGGGTCGTAGCTGGAGACTTTGATGGGGATGGAGTCGCCGACTTGGCGATGGGCAGCTTTGATCTCGGACCTGGATTCCAGAAGGCCAACGTGCTTTTTGGCTCGGCCGGTCTCGGCTTGACTGCCGGCGGCGACCTCCTAATAGACGTTCCGTAGCCTCAGCGCTCTACGTCTACTCCACAACTACAAGGCCACGATCGGCCCGATTCAGCTCGTCGATCCCCGTGGCCGAACACGAGACTATGTCCTCGATCCGAACCCCGAACCGGCCCGGCAGGTAGATGCCCGGTTCGATCGAGAAGGCCATCCCCGGCTCGAGCGACCGCTCGTTCCCTTGGACGAGGTAGGGGTGCTCATGCACCTCGAGGCCGATTCCGTGACCGGTGCGATGTATGAAGAACTCTCCATAGCCGGCTTCATCGACAACTCGCCGAGCCGCCCGGTCGATCTCCTGACACGGCACGCCGGGAGCGACGGCATTCCTCGCTGCCAAGTTGGCTGAATGAACCACCTGGTGGACTTCGAGTTGCGTGGCTGAAGGCTCTCCAACGGAGAAAGTCCGGGTGACATCCGAGAAATACCCGCGGCGGCGGCCACCAAAGTCACACACGACCAGGTCACCCGGTCGGATCCTCCGATCTCCCGGCTCGTGATGCGGTGAGGCACCGTTGGGCCCGGATGCGACGATGGCGAACGCGCTCTCATCATGGCCCTCTTCGACCGTCATGCGGGCCAGGTCTGCGGCGACTGAGCGTTCTGTTCGGCCGGAGAACCTGACTTCGGCGGGGATGCGTACCAACGCCCGATCGACCGCCGACGCCGCTTCGCGGAGGAGGTCGATTTCGCCATCGGACTTGATCTCGCGGAGCGCCGACGTCAGCCGCGAGGCAGGCGTCCAAGATCTTCCGGGTAATGCTGATTGGAGTTTCATGAGAAAGACCGACCAGGTGTGGTCGCCCAAAGCGAGACTGTTGGCATCGTCGAGAAGTGATGAAGCCAAAGCGACCGGATCGTCGACCTCATCCCACGGAACAACGTTCAAGAAATCACCCTCAACACGTGGTGACTCGAGACGCGGCACCAACAACGCGGGCATTCCGGAGCGGTTGATGATGCCCAGCGTGAGGCGTTCGCTCGCCATCGCCTCATATCCGGTGAAGTAGGGAAGATCCGCGCCCACCGAGAGCAAAACGGCGTCGACGTTCTCCCATTCCATCTGTTGCTGCAGCCTCGCAATGCGCCCCGAGTGATCAAACATCAGGCGACGGTAACCAGAACATCCACTTCCTCGCCGGAGCCGACGCCCAGTCCCGGCGGCAGTTCAAGCCACGTCTCGAGCCCGGATCGATGGAGATCCGCAGCGAAGGCCTCACCGGACGCTCGCGCTACCACGGTGGCGACGGCAGCCAATGCATCTGCGGCATATCTGGGCAACGCGACTCGCCCGTTGTCGCATCGCCCCCGGAAGGGGAACCGGACCACACGAAGAAGATGGCCGGCGAGGGGCGCCACGTCAGCGCCAGAATCAAGCGTTTCCTGGTCGCCGCGTCGTAACGCGAGACATAACCACGCCCGAACCTGGGCATCGACCTGACGCGGCTGCGAGACTCTGATGGTGTGCCCCCAACTGGTCGGGCCGTATACCTCAAGTCGCCGCACTCGGGCATCCTCGATTGGCTCCGCGGTGATGAGCCCGACGTCGACCCAATCGCGGGCGAACTTCACCCCGCCAAATGTCATCCGGGAGATGAATCCGATCCGGGACTTCTGCGGGTGAAGCCGAAACTCGCCGCAGTCCTCCAGCGCCTCTACCACCGCCCAATACAAACGGATCGCAAACTCGGACTTATCACTGAGGTGGTCTTCCACTGAGAGGTCGACGCATGAGTGCCATTGCTCTTTGTTGGCGAACCGACGCCCGCATAGAGGGCACACCCATAGTGGATGATTGCTGGTTGACGAATTGGACCCGCTCAAGCGGCCCTCGCCTCGACCGCGAATGCGGTGTGCTGATCACAGCCAGTTACCATCTGCGGACCCAACCCTATTGGAGACTCCTAACGTGACCGACCATCTCATCGCGCCCCACGGGGGAACACTCGTCGACCTCAAGGTCGACGATTCCCGTGCCGAGCAATTGCGGGCAGAGTCCCGCGATTGGCCGTCTTGGGACCTCACCGACCGCCAACTCTGCGACATCGAACTTCTGATCAATGGCGGGTTTTCTCCCCTCACCGGCTTCATGAATCGCGCCGACTACGACAGCGTCGTGGCGGAAATGCGACTCACAGACGGGACCCTCTGGCCAATGCCGATCACCCTGGATGTGACCGAGGAGTTCGCCGGCCAGGTCGCCGAAGGTGACCGCGTCGCCCTGCGCGATCCGGAAGGCGTCATGCTCGCTGTCATCGAGGTCCAGGACGTCTGGGCCCCCGACAAGGCTGCTGAAGCTGAATCGGTCTTCGGAACTACCAGCACCGAGCATCCAGGTGTGGCCTATCTGGTTGAGAGGGCGGGCTCGCACTACATCGGAGGCCACGTTGAGGCCGTTCAGGCGCCACTCCACTACGACTACCGAAGGTTGCGGCAAACGCCTGCTGAGACACGGGCCGAGTTCGCCAGACGTGGATGGACCCGAGATCGTCGCCTTCCAGACCAGGAACCCGATGCATAGGGCCCACGTCGAACTCACCATGCGAGCAGCAGCCGAGCAGGGAGCCAACCTCCTGATCCACCCTGTCGTGGGGATGACCAAGCCCGGCGACGTTGACCACTACACCAGGGTCCGTGCCTACCAGAAGGTGATCGACCGCTACCCCCACAACACTGCGACGTTGTCTCTACTTCCCCTGGCGATGCGGATGGGTGGACCGAGGGAGGCCATCTGGCATGCCATCATCCGCAAGAACCACGGGTGCACCCATTTGATCGTGGGCCGCGACCATGCCGGGCCCGGGAGCGACTCCTCCGGGGAGCCTTTCTATGGCCCATACGACGCCCAGGAGCTCCTCGCCAAGCACGAGGACGAATTGGGTGTGTCCATGGTCGACTTCAAGATGATGGTCTTCGCCCCCGATCTCGACAGGTATGTCGCAGTCGATGAGATCGAAGATGATGTCCGCACGGTTTCCATTTCAGGGACCGAGCTCCGAGAGCGACTCGCCGATGGGCGGGAGATACCGGAGTGGTTCAGCTACCCCGACGTGGTGGCCGAGCTACGACGAACCCATCCTCCTCGGTCACGGCAGGGATTCACCGTCTTCTTCACCGGACTGTCCGGATCGGGAAAGTCGACAATCGCCAACGCCTTCTTGGTGAAGCTTCTCGAGATGGGCGGGCGCCCGGTCACGCTCCTCGACGGAGACATCGTTCGGAAGAACCTCTCCTCCGAGTTGGGATTCAGTCGCGAACACCGGGACCTCAACATTTTGCGAATCGGATATGTCGCATCGGAGATCACCAAAAACGGGGGGATCGCGATTTGTGCCCCGATTGCCCCTTATGACTCCACTCGCAAAGAAGTGAGAGACCTGATTGATCCCCTCGGTGGTTTCGTCCTGGTCCACGTCGCCACGCCCCTCGAAGTCTGCGAAGAGCGCGACCGCAAAGGCCTATACGCCAAGGCTCGGGCCGGGATAATCAAAGAGTTCACCGGTATCAGTGACCCCTACGAGGAGCCGCAAGATGCCGAATTGGTGATCGACACCACAGAGCTGTCACCGGGAGAGGCCGCCAACCAGGTTGTCCTTTACCTCGAGCGACTCGGCTATATCGGGGAGCGCCCAGTCGACTAGAGAAGCAGGGATCTGCAGCCGATAGCGGGTCGCGGTAGCCTCGATTCTGATGCGGGGAGCGGAAAAAGCCAGGGAAACACGGGGTTCGGCCAGTTCGTTCGGCCGGGAGAATCCCCAGCACGACGGCGATCCTGACAGCGAGCCTGGTTTTGGTCGCAGCTCTGAGCGCACAGGCCATCGGCCCCCCCGTTCAGCCCGGACCCGACGAGGCGGCTCAGTTCACTCGTGGGCAATGATGACTACTACAACCACTCAAATGGCGGGTGTTGGGACATCGCAGACAGTCAGATGATCGACTGAAGTCGCCCGGACGACGCCTAGGTGGAACCGATTGTGACCGGGACCGCCTCTCGGCTCTCCTTGGCGTGATAGCTCGACCGAACCAGCGGACCCGATTCGACGTGGGGAATGCCCATGGCCTCACCGGCTCGTTTGTATCGCCCGAACTCATCGGGATCCACGTAACGGTGGATAGGCCGGTGTCGCGCAGTTGGCCGTAGGTACTGACCGATGGTGATGATGTCGATGCCGACAGCACGCATGTCCGCAAGAGTGCCCAAGACCTCCGCCTCGGACTCGCCCATGCCCACGATCAACCCGGATTTGGTCAGCCCCTCAGGCTGCATCTGCTTTGCCCGCCACAGCAGAGCTAGCGAGCGTCCATAGTTCGCCGACGTTCGGATGTCCCTTTGCAGTCGGAGGACCGTCTCGGTGTTGTGGTTCAGGACCTCCGGAGCGGCGTCCATCACTGTCTGCAACGCCTCACGATCTCCCTTGAAGTCAGGGATCAGAACCTCGATCTCGGTGGCCGGCGAGCGGCGACGGCTCTCGGTGATGGTCCGGGCGAAGATCTCAGCGCCTCCGTCATCCAGATCGTCCCGATTCACCGACGTGATCACCGCGTGTTTCAGGTTCATGGTGGCGATCGCCTCTGCCGCGCGGAAAGGTTCAAACACGTCATATTCGGTGGGTTTACCCGTGGTCACGTTGCAGAAGGAGCAAGCACGTGTGCACTTGTCTCCGAGGATCATCAGAGTGGCCGTACCCATCCCCCAGCACTCGTAGATGTTGGGGCAGTTTGCCTCCTCGCAGACCGT
This sequence comes from Acidimicrobiia bacterium, assembly GCA_965216725.1. Lineage (GTDB taxonomy): Bacteria > Actinomycetota > Acidimicrobiia > Spongiisociales > ZC4RG35 > JACZUI01. Next base: position 62,303 of record CBDCGI010000007.1, read on the forward strand.
GTTCAGCTCCAGACCCCGCATCAGCTTCTTCAACTCGAGGTAGTCGCCGTCGAGTCGTGCCTTGACCCGCATCCATTCCGGGCGTTCCGGCTCTCCGGCAAGACGCCCGTTCAACAGCACCGGCTCTTCGGCTCGTCCTTCGGCGCTGAAGGTCCCAGCCTCCAAAAGTCGGTCTACCTCGAACTTCTTGTCCCTTCCCTGGCCGCGGCTGAAGGCCGCAGCCTGGCTTTCGACATCGCCGTAACCGAAGACCTCCTCGAAGTGTGGAAGCAAGGCTTCGACGGCCTCCTCGTGGGTCACCCGCCTTCCAGCCAACGCGGTCAGTGATGTGACCGCCCGATCGGTGATCCCGCAGGGGTTCATCATCCCGAAGTAGGACATGTCGGGGTCGAGATTCAGGGCAAAGCCGTGCATGGTCACCTTGCGCGAAACCCTCACGCCGATTGCGGCCACTTTGCCTTTCTCGGTCCAGACTCCGGTGAAACCTGGGTCCCTCCATCCGCGGACACGGAACTCGGCCAGAGTGCGGATCAGCACCTCTTCCAGCCGGCGGACGTAGGGGACGATCTGCTTCGGGTCGTCCAATGCCAGGATCGGATAGCCGACCAGCTGACCGGGGCCGTGGAACGTGATGTCTCCGCCTCGATCTACGTGGTGCACTTCGGCGTCGAGGTCCGACCTGTCGACCAGCAGGTTGTTGCCGTCGCCGTTTCGTCCGATGGTGAAAACGGGTGGGTGCTCCAACAACAACAGGTAGTCGTCGTCGGTCCGCCCCATGACCTTCCCTTCGTGGAACGCGCGCTGGAGGTCCCAGGCCTCGGTGTACGGGAGACGGCCCAACCACCGGGTTCTAAGCAAGCTCCTGCTCCCAATCCCAAGTCTCGAGGTTCTCCTTGATCCTCCTCAAGAACAGCACGGCCGTGGATCCGTCGAAAGCGCGATGGTCCCAGGACAGGCCGAGATAACCGATGTGTCGGATGGCGATCATGTCCTGGCCATCCGAAGTCGTGATGACGGTGGGACGCTTGCTGACCGTGTCTGTGGAAAGGATGGCCACATTGGGCACATTGATGATCGGGGCCGACATGAAGGATCCAAACGGCCCGGGATTGGTGATGGTGAATGTCGACCCGGTGAGGTCGTCCAATCCGAGCTTTCCGTCGCGTCCCATCACCGCCAGTTCTCTAACCGATCGGGCAATCCCCACCAAACGCAGACCGTCGGCGCCTCGGATCCTGGCCACGACTAGCCCCTCCTGGTTGAGGTCGATGGCGATCCCGAGGTCGACGTTCTTGTGGAATGTCACCGTCTTTTCGTCGAGGTTGAACGAGCTGTTGACCACGGGATAGGCCTTCAACGCGTCGATCGTGGCCCGGGAGATGAAAGGGAGATAAGTGAGCGAGAAGCCCTCGTCCTCCTTGAATCTCGCCTTGTGGGCCTGGCGCACTCGTTCCACTCTCTCGAAATCGACCTCAACCGACGTCCAGACGTGCGCCGCGGTCTGTTTCGCCTTGATCATGTTCTCTGCGATGCGAGCCCTGATCCGCGGCATCTCCACCGTTTCGCCCGCGGCCGACGCGGCAGCTGGCTGCTCCTGTGCGGGTTTTGGTGTCGGAGGTGTGACGGGCTGAGGCTGCTGAGGAGCCACAACCGTCGGTTCGGGCTCGGGCGCCGCAGCCGGTTCGGCGACGGGCGCCGGCTCCTCAATCGCCGTCGGCTCGGGCTCGTCCTGAGCACCCTCGAGGTAGTCCTCGACGTCTTTGCGTGTGATGCGCCCGCCTTGGCCTGTGCCTGAGAGACGTGCGATGTCGATCTCATTCTCTCGGATGAGACGTCTGACCACGGGTGACAGGAGGTGAGGCGTCTTCTCTGCCTCGTCGGGCTGAGCGAAGAACTCTTCTACTTCCGAATCCGAAGGCCCGGCGTCGGTCGCTGCGGCCGCCTCCGGCTCCGCTGGCGAATCGACCCCTGACTCCGTAGCCGAAGCCGTGGCAGGCTCCGGAGAGTCGGAGTCCTCGTCCTCGCCACCGATCACTATCAGCGGGGTACCCACCTCCACTGTGTCACCCTCCGGCACCAGGATCTCCAGCACGGTTCCCGAAACAGGAGAAGGAACCTCGGTGTCGACCTTGTCTGTGGAGATCTCGACGAGCACCTCGTCTTCGCTGATGGACTCCCCAACTTCTTTGGACCATTTGAGGATCGTGCCTTCGGTGACCGTCTCCCCCAACTGGGGCATGCTTACCGTCGTTGACAAATCAGTCTCCTCTCAGTGAAGGCCGCGACCTGACGCTGACAACAGCGTCTCGCCGACCGCCTCCGATAATGACGGATGTGCGTGGATAAACGCGGCAGCCTCCGCGGGAAGGGCTTCCCATCCCACCGAATACATGAGCTCATGGATCAGTTCCCCAGCCTGCGGACCGACCACTGAGGCTCCGACAATGGGGCCGCCTTTGACGGACACGACCTTGGCAAAGCCCTGATTCTGGCCAATGATGATCGCTCTTCCGATGCCGTTGAAGGCGTGTTTGCTCACCTCGACTTCGAGTCCCTGGGCTTCGGCCTCGATCTCGTTGAGACCCACCTCGGCGACCTCAGGATGGGTGTAGGTGACACGGGGGATCGCCTGATAGTTGACCGGCTGCGGCTCGCCAGTCGCAATGTGGGTGACAGCGGCGATTCCTTCGGCGAAGCCGACATGTGCCAGTTGCGGAGAGCCAGCCACAATGTCCCCCACCGCATACAGCCCCGCTTGTGCCGTCTCCATCGTTTCGGGGTCCACAACGACGAAACCGTTCTCCACTTGGGCCGCTGTGTTCTCGAGGCCTACGTCACGTGTGTTCGGCCCCCGGCCCACCGAAACAAGAACCACGTCAACCTCCATTTTGTCTTCACCAAAGGGGACCGTCACCGTTTCGCCCACTTCGGGCGCTTCAACCATCACACCGATGTGAAATTTGACTCCGCGCCGCTGCAGCTGTCTCTGCAACTGCTTTGCGGCTTCGGGATCAGAGCCCGGGATTATCTGGTCCATCATCTCGAAGACGTGCACTTCCGCGCCCAGATCGACCAGGAACGAGGCGAACTCGCAGCCGATGACTCCTCCACCGACGATGCCAACGCGTCGTGGCCGCGCCGCCCAGTCGAGGGCGTTGTCGCTGCTCACAATCCTCGACCCGTCCAACTCGTAGCCGGGGATGGTTCGCGAGTGAGAGCCGGTGGCCAGAATCACCGCGCCGCCCTCGACGGCTCGCTTACCGGACTCGGTGTCGATATCGACAACACCGCCGCCGGAGAGCTTTCCGTAACCCTGGATCACCTCGACGCCCTTCTTCTTCAAAAGTCCGCCAAGACCTTTGACCAGGCCTTCTACGGTCTGGTTCTTCCGGGCGAGGGCTGCGCTCCAGTCGATCTCGGGTTGCCCTGCGATCACTCCGAATTCCGCTGCATGGCCAACCGTCGTAAAGACCTCCGCGACATGCAGCCATTGCTTGGCTGGAATGCAGCCTCGGATCAGACAAGTGCCGCCGGGCCGATCCTTCTCCACCATGGCCACCGACAGCCCAAAGTTCGATGCGTAAAGAGCCGAGGCATAGCCTCCGGGCCCGCCACCAACGATCACTAAGTCGTGCAATGAGTACCTTTCAAACGCCTGACGAGAGCCGAGACTAGTTGCGGTGGCGGTTACTCTCAGCCGGCGATGTTCCAAACCCGGTGGCTCCTGATCATGTCTGCTGTGCTCGCATTTCTGATAGTGGCCTCAGGCGCCCTCTGGTTCTTTCTTCTGCTCCGATGATCGAGCGTCTGGAACTACACACGGCGGACGGGCACACACTGGAGGCACGGCGCGACCTGGCCGAGGACCCTCGAGCCACGGTGGTCTTCTGTCATCCCCATCCTCTGCACGGCGGGACGATGATGGCCCCTCTGATGGTGGCCGTCACCACGAGCCTCGTTTCACAGGGCCTCAACGTGCTTCGGTTCAACTTCCGCGGCACGGGATCCAGCACGGGCAGTCACGAAGCGGGAGAGGGCGAACTCGAGGACATCGACGCCGCCGCCGCGGTAGCCGGAGATGATGGCCTTCCCCTGCGGCTGGCCGGGTGGTCCTTCGGTGCGGCCATGGCGATGCGATGGCTGAGTCAGAAGGGTTCCGATCACCCCTACGCCGGTATCGCTCCTCCTCCGGACCTGCTGCCCGCAGCAGCGCCTCCCGGGCCTGGAAGGCTCGTCGTGGGACGGCGCGACCAGGTGGTCGAGGTTGAGGCAATTGTGGATTACGCCGCCCAGCATTCGATCGACCTTTTGCTCACGTCCGGCGATCACTTTTTCCACGGCCGCGGCAAGAGAATCGGCGACCTCATAGCCCAAGCTCTGGGCTGACCAGGCTCCGCACCCCATTCCTGGGCGGGAGTACCACTGCGCGCGCCAACAAAGCGTCAGCGGCGGGTCAGACGGGATGGAATCCCCGGTTGCGGGCCTCATCGAGAGTGTCGGGAGCAAAAGTCTGCACCTCGAGTCTGCCGACCAGATCGCTGTCCCTCACTTCGGTGGCCAGTGTGTCCAGATGGGCCGGGTCGTCACAGTCGTAGACCAGCATCGTCCTCCGGTCGCCCACGAAGCGATGCTCCTCGAGCCGGGGCAGGCGGGTCAACCGCTGTCCTCTTCGGGGACTTCGATGCCCGTGTCGACCTCGTTCCCACAGTTGGGGCATTCAGCCACGGCGATCTGACCGACGATGAAGGTGTGTGAGCATTGAGGGCACTCGATCTTCGGCATTGGCGGCGGTGGCGGAGGAGGCGGCGGCGGGGTGCCTCCCATCTCGGGCGGAACCGCACCAGGTGCGGATTGATACCCCCCAACGCTCTGAGGTGGTGGGGCTCCCGGGCTCTCCCGGACCATGTTCACCGAACCACAAACCGGACAGGCGTACCGACCCGGACCGGCGACCTCAAACTGGTTGCGGCAAGCCCCGCACCGGACGTTCATTCCTCTTCACCTCCATCAGTATCGACGGCCTCGCCTATCGCTCCGATTCTCAGCAGGTAGTCGGCCTCGTGGCGCAGCACATCTGCGACGTCAGCGGGATCGTAGGTCGTGCCGTGATTCGAGGCTATCTGGTCGACGATGTAGGTCACCGAAGCGCCGTGGCCACCGGCGATCGTCTCGACGGGCGTACTTCGCTTCTCCTGTGCCAAACCCTGCAAGTAGAACACCTCGTATTCGAGAATTCGGCGGATGTCCGCCCTGGCCATGGTTTTTCCCTCGGCATGAAGACCGGCGTCAACGTGTTTGACGGCGTCTTCGATGATGTACTCCAGCGGCTCATAGTGAGGTCGCCGCCTCGCCTCCTGCCACACCACCAAGGCCACGATGAACAGGAAGGACGCCACCAGGACACCGATGAAGCCGACCAACGAGGCACCAGTCATTGAGGCTATTGGTACTAGGTGGAGGGACCTAAGTACAGGCGCGGCTGCCGGTCAGAATGCCTCGACCGGTAGATCCATCACAGAGCCGTCCTCGGTCTCCGCTACGGCCCTTCTCGCCGCGATCTCACCTGTGTGCATTCTGAGGAACCAACGTGCGGAAGCAACTTTTCCCGCATAGAAGGGATCATCCAAGCGATCCAGCGCCAACTCGGCGTGGACCAGGAGCCTCCACCCGATCAGCACCTCTGCCATCGACTCCAGGAGTGCGTTTGTGTGCAACGCGACCTTGTAGATGTCCGCGCCATTGTCGTTGCCGGCCCGTAGAAGGTTCTCGACCATCGACCCCAGATGCGCCTGCACGTCATCAAGCATCCTGCCCAACATCACGCGCTCGGCCGACAGCTCGTCCTCGTCGGGGCCATCCTTGACGAATTCAGTGATCTCCGCGGACAGGGCGGCCAGAGTTTCTCCTTGATCGCGGGCGATCTTGCGGAAGAACAGGTCCAGCGCCTGAATGCCCGTGGTGCCCTCGTAGATCGAGTCGATCTTGGTATCGCGGATGTATTGCTCTAGCGGAAAATCCTGGGTGAAGCCGGCTCCGCCCAGGACCTGCAGCGATTGCGCCAGCTGGCTGTAGGCGCGCTCAGAGGCGTAGCCCTTGACCAAGGGGAGAAGGAGGTCGTTGCGTCGCTCCCATTTGTCCTCGTCTGGGTGGAGGGCGATCTGATCCTGAACCCACGCCGCGTACATCACCAGCGACCTCAGACCCTCGGCATAGGCCTTCTGGGTCATCAGGTTCCGGCGAACGTTGGGATGGCTGATGATGGGCACTCGGGGGGCCGACTTGTCGGCCGCCAGCGTCAGGTCGGATCCCTGGAGACGCTCCTTTGCGTATTCGAGAGCGTTCAGATACCCGGTGCTCAGAGTTCCGGTCGACTTGGTGCCGATCATCATCCTCGCCGTCTCGATGACCCGGAACATCTGCCTGATGCCGTCATGCTTGTCGCCAACCAAATAGCCGATCGCGGGGCGGTCCATACCGAAGGTCAACTCACAGGTTGTCGACCCCTTGAGGCCCATCTTCTTCTCGAGGTTCGTGGCGAAGACACCGTTGCGCTCACCCAGCGAGCCATCGTCATTCACCAGGTACTTGGGAACAACGAAGAGCGAAAGGCCTTTGGTGCCGGCGATGGCTCCCTCAGGCCGCGCCAACACCAGGTGGATGATGTTGTCGGCGGAATCGTGCTCTCCACCCGTGATGAACCGTTTCACACCTTCGAGGTGCCAAGCCCCATCACCCGCGTCGATTGCCTTGGTGGTTGCGGCTCCGACGTCCGAGCCTGCGTCGGGCTCGGTGAGGACCATGGTGCCGGCCCAATCGTTGTCGACCCAGGTTCGAGCAAGCTCTCTTTGATCTTCGGTGCCTTCCTCGAAGAGGATCCGGGCAAACAGGCCCCCTCCCGCGTACCAGGCGGTCGGAGTGTTGGCCCCGAGCAACATTTCCTGAGTCGCCCAAATCAGACTGGCAGGAACCGGCATGCCGCCGAGCTCGGCCGGGAGACCCAGCCTGGGCCAGCCTCCTTCGCGAAAAACCCTCACGCCTGCTTTCACCGAGTCCGGAAGGTGCACCTCGCCGTCTTCGTCGATCTCCAACGGGATCCGGTCCTGATCGACATACGAGCCAGCGAACACCTCACGTGCTATTCGCTCGATCTCGCGGAGGATGTCCTCGGCCGTTTCGCGATCGAGATCCGACCACTCCCCGGTTCCCAGATAGTCCTGGATGCGGTTCACCTCGAAGAGGTTGAACTCCAGATCTCGAAGATTGGACTTGTAATGGCTCAAAGTCGTCGACTCCTACCTTGTGCGCGTGATCTCCACCATATTTGAGTGCCCATTCTAATTTGAGTGATCGATAAAGAAAACCCGGGGCACCGAAGCCGGGTACGGTGAAAACGTGCGTTACAAGGCAGGACTCGAGACCAGGGACCGGATCATCGCCGCCACCCGCAAGTTGATCGCCAACGGGGGCATGGAGAGCACCACTATCAAGTCGATTTGCGACGAAGCCGAGGTGCTGCCCGGGTCTTTCTACAACCTTTTCAGCTCCAAGGAAGAGGCGATCCTGACCGTCGTTGCCGACGCCATCGAGGCCGTGGATCCCGATCCCGATCACGAAGGCACAGAGTCCCTCGAGGATCTCGTCAACGCCTACGTCAGATTCCTTTTGGAAGACCCGGTGATGGCGCGGGTCTATATCAGAACCGTGCTTTCGGGCTTGGACAACGAGAAGCTGAAGGCAAGAGCCATCCGTCATCACGAGAGCCGGGTCGACCGGTTCCAAGGAGCTATCGCCCGACTCGATCCCTCGGCCAGCCAGGCAGAAGCGGCAACACGAGCCGAGACACTGGTGACCGCGCTCAACGGAGTCGCTCTGCACGTGATCGTCGACCCCGGTTTCGACGTCGCCACCCATTCTGCGGCTTTGAGCGCACTGGTCTCATTGCCTCGGGATACAGATCCGCTGCCTATCTAACCTCGCGGGGTGGAGTTCGGGATCCAGCTTCGAGAGAACTACCAGGTCGTCAGCAAAGCCGCAGACTGGGCCGAAACGAAAGGTCTGGCAGCGTTTGCCATGCCCGACCACTACCTGCAACGGGGAGGCAACCAACGACCGTCGTGGGACAACCTCGTCCACCTCGCTGCCCTTGCCCGAGAGACATCGCAGATCGAGTTGGTGAGCCTGGTGTCACCCGTCACGTTCCGCCACCCAGCCGTCTACTACAAGATGGCCGTGACCCTCGACGAGGTCTCCCACGGCCGATTCTCACTCGGTCTGGGAACTGGCTGGTTCGACGAGGAATTCGAGGTTTATGGCATCCCCTACCCGGACATGTCGGTTCGCTACGAGATGGCAGAGGAGGCCATGAAATACATCAGAGCCGCTCTAAGCGGACATGGCTTTTTGGGCAATCACTACCACCTCGCCGAGTTCGCCCCCCAGCCCTCTCCTCAAAACCTGAAGCTGATCGTGGGAGGGAGCGGAAAGACCAAGACACCGCGTCTGGCGGGGCTCTACGCCGACGACTTCAACGTGTACATGTGCAAACCCGAGGATTTTGCGGCCCGGGTGGAAACCGCCCGCACTTGGGCAGAGAAAGCGGGAAGAGACCCTGACGACCTCAGCTTTTCCTCGGCCGGCCCTGCTCTTGCCGCCCGCGACCGATCTGAGTACCGCAGGCTGCTGTCGCGCCTGGCGGAACTCACCGGGCGCACACCGGACCACATCGAAGCAACCTATGAGAAGAACGGCTTCCCTCACGGCCATGGGCAACAACCTTCGGAGATGCTCGCCGAAATCGAAGAAGCCGGATGCCAGCGCTTCTATATGCAGGTCTTTGCCGCCGAGCCTGAGGATTACGAGTTGATCCACGACGCCTACCGGTCGCAATGAAGTCGGCGGGGATCGTCGGAACCGGTCTCATCGGCGCCTCAGTGGGTCTGGCGATGCGCGAAGCAGGATGGGCGACTTTTGGCTGGGACACCAATCAAGAAACGCTGCAGAAGTCAGCCGACCTCGGTGCGCTATCCCCATCGCGGAGTTTGGAGGCAATAACGGAGAAGGTGGACATCCTGTTCCTGGCTGGGCCCCTGTCGGCCAACCTCAACACGCTGCGTTCGCTCGAAACTGGGGCGCTTGTGACCGATGTGACCAGCGTGAAACGCCCTTTCGTCGGCGCGGCAGGCCTCGAGACCCGGTTCGTCGGCGGCCACCCGATGGCAGGTCGGGAGCACGCGGGCCCCTCAGCCGCATCGGCAACGCTGTTTCGAGGCGCGACTTGGGTTTTATGCTCCGACGGCGCCACTGGCGAAGACCTCGACTACCTGACACGGCTGGTTCGGGAATTCGGCGCCAACCCCATTCAGATGACTGCGGCCGCCCACGATCGAGCCGTTGCGGAGATCTCCCATTTGCCTCACCTGCTGGCCGTCGCTTTGACCAACCTCGTCGCAGCTGATCCCGCCAGCGCAGGGCTGGTCGCCGGCAGCTTCCGGGACCTGACCCGAGTGGCCGGCGCCGACACCGGCTGGTGGCCGGAGGTGCTGGCGGCCAACTCCGATGAAGTGGCTCGAGCGTTGGAGGACCTGGTCAGCCGGACGCAGAGCATCAGCAATGCAGCCGACGGAGGCGACATCGCTGCTGTCGGCTCCGAGTTCGACATCGCCAGACACCATCGACTGGCGATGAGCCCCTCTCTCGAGGGAGTGCTGGTGGTGCTTCAGGACCGCCCCGGGGAGCTGGTGATGGTGGGCCACGCCCTGGAGAGATCCGGAGTGGACGTCCGGGACATCCAACTTCGCCATGCCGAGCACGGAGGCGGCGGCATCCTCACCATCACGGTGAGACCAGAGGAAGCAGTGTCACTGCGTGACGCCCTGAAAGAGGAGGGACTCCACACCGTATGAGGTACTCGTTGATGACCGAGCCGCAGTTTGGAGGCACCTACGAGGAGATCCTCGCCTTTGCCCGGCACGCCCAGGATCGGGGACTGGTTTCATTTGCGCGAAGCGATCACCTGGCCTGGCAGGGGGCGGTCAGAGACGCGACCGATGCCTTCGCAACGCTGGCAGGCCTGGCGCGCGACACCGAAGAGATCCGCCTCTGTGTTCTGGTGTCGCCGATCACCTTCAGACATCCGGCGATCATTGCCAAGAACGCAGCGACCATCGACCAGATGTCGGGTGGGCGGCTCGACCTCGGAGTCGGCACCGGGTGGAACCCGTACGAACACGAGGTCCTGGGTCTCCATTTCCCGGACCCCAAGGAGCGTTGGGCGCGGCTGCAAGACGCACTTGGATATCTGAGATCGGCCTTCGCCGATCCCTCGCCACCACATGAGGGCGATCATTACGAGCTTCATGGAGACGTGAGGCCCAAGCCCCGGGGCATACGACTGGTCATGGGCGGTTCGGGCCCGATGCGGACGCCAGCCACCGCGGGGCGTTTGGCCGACGAGTACAACAGCACGGCAACTGAGCACGATGCGGTGGCAGCTCGCATCAAGGTGATGCGTGACTCGGCAGGCGACCGCGACGTGGAGGCCACCGTGATGGTTCACATCGACGCCAAGTCGGTGGATTCTCTGGTGGAGCGGGTCGATGCGTATGAGGAGGCGGGCGTGGAGCGGATCTACTTGCAATGGTTCGATCTCACGGACTTCCGGGGAATGGCTCGCGCATTGGACAAGGTCCTGTCGAGGTGACGGCCTCCAAAGCAACCCGGCGACTGACCGATGCTGCACCAGGTTTCGACTTCGACGTCCACACCTTTCCGGAGGGGACCAAGACGGCGGAGGATGCGGCTGCTGCCATCGGGTGCCCCGTCGCCGCAATCGTCAAGTCTCTGGTGTTCGTAGTGATCCACGAGGAGGGGAACGAGGAGGCCACGGTCTCGTTGGTTCCGGGAGATCGACGTCTCGACACCGACCTGCTGGCATCAGCGGCCGGAGGAGCCTCCGCCCGACGAGCAACTCTCGACGAGGTCAAGACCGCAACCGGGTTCACAGCGGGGGGCACTCCCCCGTTTGGGCATCGCGACCCGCTCCGCGTATTCGCCGACCCTTCGCTGCGTCGCAACGACCCGGTGTGGGCAGCGGCGGGCACTCCGTCAACGGTATTCCCTATCGCGCTGACAGACCTCGACCGACTCGCCTCCCCAACCTGGACCAACCTCACAGATCGCAATCCTTAGGAGGACAGCGCCAGATATGGGACAAATGCCGCCCGGATTGGGCGACATCTACATTTCCCCTACAGGGGTAGTGGAAATACCATGGGAACGTGAGCGATTCCCCCCTGCTTCAGATCTCAAACCTCCACGTCTCGGTCGAAGGCACCGAGATACTGAAAGGGGTCGACCTGGAAGTCGATCGTGGAGAGGTGCACGCCCTCATGGGCCCAAACGGATCCGGCAAGTCGACATTGGCCAATGTCTTGCTCGGCCATCCCGCATATGAGATCACCGAAGGAAGCATCTTCTACAAAGGCGACGACATAACCGAGTGGACCCCAAGCAAGCGCGGCGCGGCGGGGATGTTCCTTGCGTTCCAACATCCGGAGGCCATACCGGGTGTCTCAGTTCTCCAGTTCCTGAGACATGCCCTCTCCAATCGCACCGGGACCGACCTGACCGTGCTCGAACTGAGACTCAAGGTCATGGATGCGATGAAGGAATTGGACATGGAGTCGTCGTTTGCCGACCGCTACCTGAACGAAGGCTTCTCCGGCGGCGAGCGCAAGCGCAATGAAGTGCTGCAGATGGCGGTCCTCGAACCGGAGCTGGCCATCCTGGACGAGACCGACTCAGGGCTCGACATCGATGCCCTGCGCACCGTGGCCGAGGGCGTACAGAAGCTGACCACGATGGACCGAGGGTTCCTGATCATCACCCACTACCAGCGTCTTCTCGATTACATAACACCAGACGTCGTCCACATCTTCATGGACGGAAGAATCCTGGAGAGCGGCGATGCCCATCTCGCAGCCCGTCTCGAGGAAGACGGATACGATTCGTTCCGGAGTGTGTTGACACAGTCGTGACCGATCTCGCCCATCTCAAGGAGGACTTCCCGGTACTCGCGGAAGGCGTTCACTTCCTCGATTCGGGTGCCTCCTCACAGAAGCCCTTGGCCGTGCTGGAGGCGATGGATCGGTTCGCCAAGACCTCCTACGCCAACGTCCATCGCGGCGCATATCGCCTGTCGGTTGCAGCGACAGATGCGTTCGAGGCGGCACGTCGCCGCGTCGCCGAGTTCATCGGTGCCTCCGACCCCCGAGAAGTCGTGTTCACAAGAGGCACGACGACGGCCATAAACACGGTGGCCTTCGGCTGGGGGATGGAACACCTCGGGCCGGGCGACCGCATCATCTCGACCGAAATGGAGCACCACTCCAACCTGGTCCCCTGGCAGATGGTGGCAAAACGGACTGGGGCAAAGCTACAGCACATCCCGATTACGGACGACTATCGCCTGGACACCGGCGCCTTCGAGGAGATGGTCGACCGAGATGTCAGGATCGTCGCTTTGACGGGCATGTCGAATGTTCTCGGGACCATCCCCCCGGTGCGCCAGATAGCCGACATCGCCCACGCCCACGGGGCACGAGTTGTGGTGGACGCGGCGCAACTGGTTCCTCATCGCAACGTGGACGTGAATGAGCTGGGTGCCGACTTCTTGGCTTTCTCGGCACACAAGATGCTTGGGCCCACCGGCATCGGTGTTCTCTGGGGAAAACTGGAGGCCCTGGAGGAGACGGAGCCGTTCGAGGGCGGAGGCGAGATGATTTCCGACGTCACACTCCACGAGGCTTCCTGGGCCGAGATCCCCCATCGCTTCGAAGCGGGCACGCCACCGATCATCGAGGCCGTAGGCCTGCACGCCGCCATCGACTACCTGGATTCCATCGGCATGGACAAGGTGTTCGCGCATGACCTCGAGCTGACCGAGGTCGCCCTGAACCGCCTCGGAGACGTGCCCGGCTTGACGGTTCAAGGTCAAACCGATCTCGGTGATCGGGGCGGTGTGATCTCCATGGTCATGGAAGGTGTGCATGCACACGACCTGGCGACCATCCTCGACGAGGCAGACGTGTCCGTAAGGGCCGGCCACCATTGCGCCAAACCCCTGATGCGGCGTCTGGGTGTGGCCGCCACGGCCCGCGCCAGCTTCTACGTCTACAACACAGAGGATGACATCGATGCTCTGGTAGCGGGACTACGCAGGGCAGGCGAGTTGTTTGCTGTCGGCTGATGGCTTTGGAAGATCTCTATCGAGAGGTGATCCTCGATCACTACCGGAACCCGCGCAACCGCGGTCACCTCGACTCGCCCGATGCCACCGCACAGGGTGTGAATCCCCTTTGCGGTGACGAAGTGAGCATCGAACTCCGCTTCGACGGGGAAACGGTCACCGATGTCGCTATCGAGAGCCAGGGCTGTTCCATTAGCCAATCATCGGCGTCGATGATGACCGAGGCGATCAAAGGCAAGAGCCGAGAAGAGATCACCGAGCTCACCGCCAGGTTCCGGTCGATGATGTCGCTCGACGACGACTCTGATCTAGAGCTAGACCCTGAGCGCCCCGGCCAGGTGCTCGGCGATATTGAGGCGCTGCAAGGAGTGCGTCAGTACCCGGTTCGCATCAAATGCGCCAGCCTGGGTTGGACAGTGCTCATGGACGCACTGAACGGCCAGGCCGGCTAACGCTCTTCACTGCGAATACCTTCACGCAGCCATAAACCGGACGCGCTCGGCTGGAAATGAGCGTTCACGGTTGTGATCCAAGCGTCTTCTAGATGTTCAACGGTGTTGGTTCCCTGAAGACGAGCCAAAAACTCTTCGGCAACTCTGCTGGCCTGATACCGAGATCGGTTGAACTTCCTGTCCACCCCCCTCTGGACCCGCTTCCGCACCGGATTGAAGAGGGCCGCAACAGCCAGCGTCGTGGCCGCGACGAACAACGGTGGTTGGTCACCTGGTAGTTGAGTTGGCAACCACACCGCACCGGCCGCGAACACCGCACCCAGCAGCAGAACCACGATGGCATACGAGATGGATCGCGAGATCAGGCGGTCGATCTCAAAGAGCTTGTACCTCGCCACCGCAATAGCCACCGACACCGGAATCGCGTTGAGCACCACCAGAGTGAGAAGATTCGAGACGAGCCCGAGTTCGGCAAAGGCGAACGGTCCGCTGACGAGAGTGAGGACCGCTGCAAAGAGCACCCATTTGATCTGAGTGCGAACCACAAGGTCCGACCTACGGAACCTGATAATCATCGACGCGACCCCTCCGACGAGAACGCCAAGCAAGACCATTGGCACCGCAGAGCCCACAAGATCTAGCCACTCCACAGGCAGGAACCCGATCGGGTTGGAGATGACCCATGGCTCGTCAGACCAAACATCACCCACCTCGACGGCAAAGACACTGATGATCCAGGTCAACGGAACAAGGATCCCACCCAACCAACCTGCCCAGATCCACCGACGAGTCAAGAAATGCCCTGTGGGGAACAGGTAGAGGAGAAGCCCGATCGAATACATCGCCGTCACTCCGGCCGCCGGGCTCACGATCGCGGCCACAAGGTCGACGGTGCCAGGAGAGTCCGATGGGCCTCCGCCAGCATCCCCAATCACCGTGTCAGCCCAGATCGTCAGCAGGAGACTCACCGCGATCACGTGAAGCAACCAGCCGATCCGATTGCCGGGCCGACGTGCGGTCACCACCGATCCCAAAGCCGTCATCACGACTATCGAGGCCACAAACAGAATGGACAGAACCAACTCCGGACCTTCGAACTCCCGGCCCACGAGGGCAGCCATGACTACGACGAGCACCACTATCAGCCCGGTCCAGATCCAGGACAGTGACCGTCGAACGCCACTCATTGCTACAAGATCGCCCAAGGCCGTTACCGAAACATTACGAACCCGGCTTTGCAACCTCTCCCGGTGGATTCGGGCAAAATCTGCCCAAACAGAGACCCCGCCATCGACCGCGTGATCTCTTAGAGGACCCCGCCTTCGGTCATCTTCTTGATGTCGAGGGCCGTGTCCAGCTCCTCCTCGGTCATCAAACCAGCCTCGAGGACCAGCTCTCTCACCGAACGTCCCGTCGCCACTGCTTCTTTGGCGATCTTCGCCCCCGCGTCGTACCCGATGTGCGGGTTGAGGGCCGTGACGATGATCGCATTGCGTTCGACGAGCTCTCGAGTCCGCGCCGTGTTGGCTTCGATTCCCGCAACACAACGCTCTCCAAAGGTGTCGGCGCCGTTAGCCAAGAGGCTGATCGACTCCAGGAGATTGTGGACCATCATGGGCATCATCACGTTCAGCTCGAAGTTCCCATTGGCGCCGCCCCATGTCACCGCGGTGTCGTTCCCGACCACCTGCGCCGCGACCTGCATGAGCATCTCCGACATCACCGGGTTGACCTTGCCCGGCATGATCGAAGATCCAGGCTGAAGAGCAGGGATCTGAATCTCCGCCAACCCAGAGGTTGGGCCCGAGCCCAAGAAGCGGATGTCGTTGGCGATCTTGAAGAAGGAAGTCGCCACCGTTTTCAGGGCACCGGACATCATGACTACGCCGTCTTTGGCGCCTTGGGCCTCGAAGTGGTCATCGGCCTCCCGAAGCGGGTAACCCGTCCGCTCGGCCATGAGCGCGATGACATCACGAGCAAAACCTTCCGGTGCGTTGATCCCCGTTCCGACAGCGGTCCCGCCCAACGCCAGCTCCTCGAGCTGAGGCAAGACCGAGGCCACCCGTCCCGCTCCCTTTCTCACCTGCTCCGCAAACCCGCCGAATTCCTGACCGAGGGTGACCGGCGTGGCATCCATGAGATGGGTACGGCCCGACTTGACGACGCCGGCAAACTCTTCGGCTTTTTCGTCGAGCTTGGAAGCCAGCCGATCGAGGGCTGGTATCAGGTCCTCTCGAACCGCCGCAACCGAGGCAAGATGGATCGCAGTCGGGATGACATCGTTGGAGGACTGCCCATAGTTGACGTCGTCGTTGGGGTGGACATCCTCCCCAAGAATCTGGGAAGCCCTCGCCGCTATCACCTCGTTGGCATTGGTGTTGGTCGACGTCCCTGAACCGGTCTGGAAGATGTCGAGCACGAAGTGATCATCCAACTCCCCGGCCACGACCTCGTCCGCCGCGGCACGTATGGCGGACGCCTTTGCCGGTTCCAGATTGCCTGCCCCTCCCGAAACGGTTGCCGCACTTCCTTTGATCATCCCCAAGGCCCAGATGAAGCGTCTCGAGAAACGATGTTGAGATATCGGGAAATTGTCGACTGCACGCTGAGTCGAGGCGCCGTAAAGCGCGTCTGCTGGTACCCGGACCTCGCCCATCGAGTCTTTTTCGACCCTGAACTCCACCGCTACTCCCTGATGGCTGTCAGCCCGACGGTACCTCAGCCAAGGTGGTGGCGGTTGCTCTCGTAGATTCGATCGAGCGCCCGAGGTATCTGATCGCTCTCATCAAGTCCGGCGACCGCCACCAGGATCAGGTCCACGAGCCCGTGGAAGTCTTCGAGGGCGATCTCCTCCAACATTGGAACTGCCTTCTCGGTCCCGGCCAGGACTCCTATGAGGTTTCCCCGGTTGTGATGGTTGGCCAGGGCAACGCAGAGACCGCTCGATCGATATCCCGAGACTCCGAATGCGGTCGCCTCACAGGCACCGCCGGCCATCAACTTGCGCTGATGCCGGATCCCCGAGACCCTCGCCGCCTCCGTTATCAGGTTCGTCATCTCCCGGTCGTACATGGTGAGCCGGTCCCCCACCCTGATGATCGGCCCATCACCGATGCGAGCCTCGGGCAGCTCAGGTGAAGTCTCTATCGACAAGATCCTGGAGTTCTCACGAAGGGTCCCATGGCGGGCAGCGCCGATTGCGCCCACGAAACCGATCTCTTCCCCCCTGGTGAGCAAGACCGAGAAGTGTCTCATTTCGGGATTGGATCGCGCCCGGTCCAGCGCCGCCAGCGATGCCGCCACACCTGCCAGGTCGTCGCAAGCCGGTGCAGCGTATCTGCCGGAACCGGGCCCGCCTTCTCCAAACTGCCAAAGCCCTAGTTCCCCGGCTCCGAAGCGCGCGGCTTCGTCCAACTCCGCAATCCCGAGCCCTGAATCGGGGTCATAAGAGACGACGGAGCCGACCTGCTTGTCGTTACCAAACTCCACCCGGGCCGACTCGAAGTATTCCGGATCGACGTGTCCGAGGAACTGGAATCGCACGGTTTCGACATCGACTTCTTCAACAACGAACCCCGGATGGTCCATGTGGGCGACGGCCACCACCGGTGTGCGACGCTTCCGATCCTTTTGCGAGATGAGGAGGTTCCCCACCAAGTCCACCCGAACCGAGAGATCCGGTCGGCGACTCACCCAAGCTGTCACCCACCGTGCGACACCCGCCTCTTTCCCTGGAGCGGTCGGTATGTGGGTGAGCTGACTGAGCCACCTCTCGGCCACGGCTCGAGTGGCCATTTAGTGCCCTGTCCCGAGACCCTGGCGAGTCACTGGACGTCGAAAGGCGTTTCGGTGAAAAAGTCGGCTGGCCGCAACGTCTTCTCTTCGGTCTTGATCTTGGGAATCCCAAGTCGTTCCCTCACCGCGTCGTAGCCCCCGGCTTCCAGCTCTTCCGCGAGCTCCGCACCGCCAGAGTCCACGATTCTGCCGTCGATCATCACATGTATCCGATCAGGGTGCAGATATCGCAAGATTCGGCTGTAGTGGGTGATCATCAGGACGCCAACATCGGGAGACCGCATTCCCTCCACTGCTTCCGCGACCTGCTTGACGGCGTCAATGTCGAGCCCAGAGTCGATCTCATCGAGCAGCGCCATGCGGGGCCTCAAGACCGCCATCTGATAGATCTCCGACCGCTTCTTCTCTCCTCCGGACAGATCGGCATTGAGAGATCGCTCGAGGAATCGAGTCATGTCGAAGCGCTCGGCCTCGTTCTCTATGCGTTCGTTGATCTCAACCTCGGGCAATCCCGCTTCGTCCCCCGCCTCGACGAGAAACTCGCGAAGCCGGACGCCTGGAACCTCGGTCGGGTATTGAAAGCTCTGGAGCAGGCCCAGCCGAGCCCGCTCGTCGACGCCGAGAGCCAGCAACTCCTCTCCAACCAGAGTCGCCGAACCTTCCACTTGATACTCAGAGCGCCCAGTCAGGACGTGGCACAGCGTGGACTTGCCGGAGCCGTTGGGCCCCATCAGGGCGTGGACCTCACCAAAAGGAACCTCGATATTCACTCCGTCGAGGATCTTCTTCCCACCGACTGATGCCGACAGCCCTTCGACCCTCAACGCATTGCTCACTGGTCCTCCAATATCAGAAACACAGTCCCGTCTTCGATCGCCGCCTCAAAAGTCGGGACCGGTGACGTAGCGGGTAGAGAGTGCGGCTCCCCGGTCTTCAAGTCGAACTCGGAGCCATGTCTGGGACACTCGACGTCGGTGCCGAAGACGTCGCCCTCGGCAAGTGAAGCCTCGGCGTGAGAGCATCGGTCCCCAATGGCATACACATCGTCCCCGATCCGAAACATCGCTACGCGTTGGTCGCCTACGGTGACGCGTATGCCGTGGTCTCGCGGAAGGGTATCCAGACGACCTATCTCGATCTTCACGCCACACGCCCCTCTTCCTGCGCCATGGCAAACCGGCTGAATACCTCGGAGGCAATTGGCCCGGCCACCGCCTCAACGGGGAGCCTGTCGATGACTTCTTGGAAGAACCCGCGTATCAGCAACCGCTCGGCGCGGGGTCTGGTCAGGCCGCGGCTGCGCAAGTAGTAGAGAGCGTCTTCCTCGAGCGGCCCAACAGAGGACCCGTGCCCGCACACAACGTCGTCGCAGAGAATCTCGAGATTGGGGACCGAATGGGCTTTCGCATTCTCGGAGAGGACCAGATTTCGGTTTGTCTCGAATGTCGAGGTCTTCTTTGCATCCTTCTCGATGCGAAGGAGACCGGTGAAGACGCTTTGCGCGTCGTCCTCGACCGCACCTTTCAAGAAGACGTCCGAGGTCGTGCTCTGCCCGACATGGTTGATCACCATGCGGTAGTCGAGCGTTTGGTCCCCTTCTCCAAAGTAGAGGCCAACCACCTCAGAGGAAGAACCGTTTCCTACGAGGTCCACTCCAAGGTCGAGACGGCCCAGCTTGCCGCCCAGACCCACCTCGCCAACACGACTGGTCGCATCCCGGCCGACAAGCACCCGTTGATGAGTGACGGACGTTGTCGCGTGGTCGAGAGCCTGTACTGCCAGGTAACGCAGCCGACCGCCGTCTTCCACTCGGAGGTCGACCTCTGGCACCATCAAAGCATCCAGGCCGGGAGCCGACCGATACACCACTAGAACCACGGCCTCGGCGTTTTCCCCTACCTTGACGACGAGATGGGGGAAGCTCGCCATGCCCGCGGTGACAGCCTGAAGGTCGACCACCAGCGGAGATGACATCGTCTGGCCTGGCGCCACATCGACAACCACACCGTCGGTGGCGAACGCAGCGTGAGCTGCAGTCAACTTGTTGTGGTCAACGGGAACCCGTCCGCCGATGTCGGAGCCATCTTCGATGTCAGCGAAACGGCTGACGGCGACATCGGAGTCCGAAATCGAAGTCACAAAGCCGTCGACGACGGTCACGGAGCCGGCGGTGTCGGCAACAGATGCCAAGAATGGCCCGGGTTCCATAGGGGAACCCGCCCCGGCCGCCGGGCTCAAGTCGGCAAATCGTGGCTGGAAGTCGACGTATCGCCAGTCTTCCTCGACACCCGTCGGCTCGACGAGAGATTCAAAAACTTGGAACCCGGCATCGAAGCTGTCGCGCAGCCAAGCTGGTGCGGCATCGGCCAGTAGTTGTGAATGTTGAGCGTCAAACGCGGGCAAGAAACTTCTCCGAGAGCGGTGGCGAAATGGTATTTGCCCTACCTGGATAGTGCGAATTACTCGGCGTCCAGGGCCCCTTCGGTGACTTCTGATCTCGCGTTCCACAACATCCACCCGAGCCCATAAGACTCCGCCACGTCTATCTGGGCCCTGACCTGATCGGCGCTATAGCCAAAGTCCTGCAACCAGGGCCTCACGATCACCGGTGCTGTCAGACGGTCGACGCCATCGCGCAAGGCCCGGTCGACGACCGGCCCGGGATGGTCGTTGGGATTCTCGAATCCATACGCATTCACGTCGTAGTGGCTGGGGTAGACCATGGGCGAGATGACATCGACCAACCCGGCGACCTGCTCCCAGTTCTGCCCGATGCCGGCGTCGGGGAAGAGGTCGCTGGGAGCCGTGATGAAGCCGAAGACATCGGCAGCCACGGCACAACCCATCGGCCGGAGTACCTCGGCCGCCTCGGCGAGGAACGTCGCGATGGCGCTGGTTCGCATTTCCGGTGTCGGGGAGCCGCCGTCGAACTGTGACGACTCGGGGCGCTTGTCCGGGAACCGCACATAGTCGAACTGGACCTCGTCGACACCCATCTCGCACACTTCTATCGCCAGATCGAGTGCGAACTGGCGGGCCTGTTGATCCGTCGGATCGAGGAATCGCTGATTGTTCGTCTCTAATGGCGCTGACGTAGCCGTGTCCCAGACGGCCATCTCGGGTTTGGCCACAGCGACTATGGGATCGTTGAAGATGACGAGGCGCCCGATCAGGTAGAGACCCTCGGCCTCGGCGCGTTCGGCAACGGATGCCAGGCTGAACGCACTCTGTACCGACCCCGCCTCGAGTGCCACCTCGTTACGACTGTCGTACCAAACAAAGCCGGCTTCGTTCTTGAGATCGATCATCAGTGAATTGAGCTCGGTCGTGTGAGCCAGGTCGATGAAGTAGTCGAGATCTTCGACGACAGCCTCACCTCTGATGTGCACAGCGCGCGCATCGAAAGGAGTCAGTTCTACGACGGTGTCGCCGGGGCTCCCATCCCATCCGAAGGTCTCCTCCACCCAAGCCGGCCTTCTCACCTGGACGGTGCCGGGCTCGGCACCGCGAAGGTTGAACCTTCCCTGATCATCGGTGAGGGCCGAGGCTGGACCGGCGGTGACACGGGCAAATGGCACCGGAATTCCGTCGCCATCCTCGACCCGACCCCTCAGGACCCTGGCCTTGAGCACTACGTCCACCACACCCTCAGGGCGGTCGCTGATGGTGACCATTTGGGTGATGTGGCCGGGAGCGCTCACCTCCAGAACATCGGACGACCGGCTCCAAACCAGCTCGAGCTGACCCTGGGAGTCTGTCGTCCCCGCTTGGTCGCCTTCGATGTCGATGTTGGCCGACACCACCACCACGCCGACGTCGTCGAGAACGCGCAACGTGTAGGGACTGGTTCGGCTGAGAAGCGACCAGCCCGCCCAGGCCACCCAGACGATGGTGAGCGCAACCAGCAATCGGAACTGGGTACGTCGCGTCACGGGAGGGGAAAGAATACCGGCGCCCGCCATCTAACCCCTCGGCGCTGGGACTGGACATTTCGTTTGCCAGATTCACCCAGCACCATTAGGTTTTCCACAGTTTACGAGGAGTCCTATTGGGCAAGGCCATCCGGGCCCGTGACGCAAGACCAGAGCGGGGGTCCAGCCCCACTGACACGGTCGGCCTCTACCTAGATGAGGTTTCGGCACACATCCTCCTAACCGCCGAAGACGAGGTCCATCTCGCACGTGCCATGGAGATGGGCCGCAAGGCAAAACGACTGATCGAATCAGGCGAATACAAACGTGCCGACAAGGCCAAGCTGATGCGTCTCATCGCGGCCGGCGACGAGGCCAAGATGACCTTCATTCGATCGAATCTCCGCCTGGTCATCTCCATCGCCAAGCGGTACACCGGCCGCGGCTTGGATCTCCTCGATCTCATCCAGGAAGGGAACCTGGGGCTGATCCGGGCTGTGGAAAAGTTCGATTGGCGGAAAGGATTCAAGTTCTCCACCTACGCCACATGGTGGATACGTCAGGCCATCACCAGAGGACTCGGGAACAACGGGCGCACCATTCGGCTCCCGGTCCACATGGTCGATGTGGTCCGAACCGTTCAGGACACGAAGCAAAGCCTTCATGACAAATACCACCGGACTCCGACACTCGAGGAGATCTCGGAGGCATCCGGACTCGACACCGAACGGGTTCTAGCCGCTCTCGAGGCTCCTTCAGAAACTGTTTCCCTCGACCGACCGGTAGGTGAGGATGGCGATGCCTCACTGCAAGACTTCGTCGAAGACGACCGGGCCATGGACCCCGAAGAGGTCGCATCGTCGGCATGGCGGCGCGATCGGCTGATCAAGGCGATCAAGGTCCTCGACTCAGATGAGCAGCAGGTGCTCTGGCTCCGATTCGGGCTCGACGGCGACGAGCCGTGGACGCTGAGCGACGTTGGCAAAGTGATCAATGCAACGCGGGAGCGGGTCCGTCAGATCGAAGCGAGAGGGTTGGCCAAGCTCCGTCACCCCTCCTGTGACATCGACCTCCAGGCACTTCTCTAGCCAGACCTGATCACCCCCTCCGACGCCTACGGCGCCACCTCCCCCAACGGTCGCTCCGCTCCCTGGGGGAGGAGATGGTCGATCATGTCTCCCCCCAGCGAACGAAGTGAGTGTTGGGGGGAGTACCGGCGCAGCCGGGGAGGGGGGCCGGCCACAGGCCGGAAAGCTCCCTGGGGGAGGAAATGGTCGCTCATGTCTCCCCCCAGCGAACGAAGTGAGTGTTGGGGGGAGTACCGGCACAGCCGGGGAGGGGGGCCGGCCACAGGCCGGAAAGCTCCCCAGGGGAGGAAATGGTCGCTCATGTCTCCCCCCAGCGAACGAAGTGAGTGTTGGGGGGAGTACCGGCGCAGCCGGGGAGGGGGGCCGGCCACAGGCCGGAAAGCTCCCCAGGGGAGGAAATGGTCGCTCATGTCTCCCCCCAGCGAACGAAGTGAGTGTTGGGGGGAGTACCGGCGCAGCCGGGGAGGGGGGCCGGCCACAGGCCGGAAAGCTCCCCAGGGGAGGAAATGGTCGCTCATGTCTCCCCCCAGCGAACGAAGTGAGTGTTGGGGGGAGTACCGGCGCAGCCGGGGAGGGGGGCCGGCCACAGGCCGGAAAGCTCCCTGGGGGAGGAAATGGTCGATCAGACCGAACGCAGGGCCCTCTCCAGACGGTCGAATCCCTCGTCTGCCTCTTCTTCGGTGAGTGACAATGGTGGAGCGATCCGCAGCGCATTGCCGTACAACCCGCCTTTACCAATGAGGAGCCCTTCCTCCCGCGCCGCCTCCAAGACCGCTCCCGCCTTTTCCGGTGCAGGCTCTCCTCCTGGTCCAACCAGCTCCACGCCGATCATGAGCCCCTTCCCTCTCACCTCACCGATCAGCTCCAGCTCCTCTCCAAGTGGAACCAGGTTCTGCATGAGCCGGTTACCGATCTTCAGGGAGTTCGTCTGCAGATCGTGGTCGAGGATGTAATCGAGGTTGGCCAGAGCACCCGCGGTGGCAAGCGGGTTTCCGCCAAACGTGGAAATGCCCAACGCCGAATACGACTCCATGATCGCCGGCGTGGTCACCACTCCCCCGATGCTGAGGCCGTTGCCGATCCCCTTGGCAAAAGTGAGCAGGTCGGGCGTTATCCCGTGGGCCTGATACCCCCAGAAGTTCTCCCCGGTACGGCCCCAACCTGTCTGCACCTCGTCGGAGATGAAGAGAATCCCGTGCTCGTCGAGAACTTCCTTCATGGCCCTGAAGAACCCATCCGGAGGTGTGACGAACCCACCAACGCCCTGTATCGGCTCAGCGATCATCGCCGCGACATCACCTGCGGTCGCCACATTGATCAGATCACGCAGGTCGGCCGCGCAGGCTGCGACAAAGTCTTCATCGGGGAGATGGCCGAAGGGGCTCCGAAGCTTGTAACCCGAGTGGACGTAGGTCACCTGGAAGGGGCTGAAACTGGTGCCTGACCACGCCTTCTGGCCTGTGATGGCGATCGCGGAGTGTGACTTGCCGTGGTAGCTGCCACGCACGGCAAGTATCTGGTTGGAACGCCTGTAGGTGGTTGCCAGCGCTAGCGCGGCATCGTTCGCTTCGGTACCGGAGTTCGTGAAGAACACTTTGGCGTCGGGGATGCCCGACAATTCGGCGATCTTCTCCGCCAACTCGATCTGGGCCTCGATCAGATACAGGGTCGACGTGTGCAACATCCGGTCGGCCTGGGATTTCACGGCATCGACCACCTCTGGAATCTTGTAACCGGAGATCGTGACCAGGATCCCGCCGAAGAAATCCAAATACTCATTGCCTTCGGCGTCGACGACCGTCCTGCCGTCGCCGTCGACTATCGATATCGGCTGCTGGTAGTAGAGGGGCGCCCAGTTGGGCAACACCGCCTTGTGCCGCTCGTACAACTCTTGGTGCTTACCCATGGGAAAGATCCTCCGTGGCTCCAGCTTTCAAGTATCGCAGGAATAGGGAACGCTGACCCATGAGAGCACGGTCCAGTGTCATGTCCAGAGGGGGCCTGGCCTCCGGCCCGCTTGCGATGCGTCTCGACTCTCCTCCCACGAGCGCAGGGGATATGGTCAGATTGACTTCGTCGACCAGACCGGCCGCAACGAACTGGGCATTGAGCGTCGGGCCGCCCTCGATGAGAACGATGCTCGCGGCAGCGAGTTGATCCAGCATGTGCCGCGGCGTCATTTCCGACAAAAAGGCGACCTGGGCGGCGTCGCCCAGAGTCACCAGCCTCCCTGGGTCGGCCGACGTCGACGTCAGGATCAACGGTTTGTGTTCGGCGTCGGAGAAGACCCGCGCCTCGACGTCCACGCTGAGGCGGCCGCTGACAATGGCCAACACTGGATCCGCAGCCTGGCCGTGTCCATTACGGATTTGCTTCCTCTGATCGTCGAGCACTAGAGGCTGGTAGTCCTCCGCCTTGACCGTGCCCGCACCGACGAGCACGACATCTGGGACGGACCGGATTGCTTTGAACATGGCCAGGTCGTCCTCGTCGCCCAGCGACGAGGATTTGCCGTCCACGGCGGTCGCCCCATCGATGGAGGCGATCATGTTCATCATCACCCACGGTCGGTCGGGATGAGAGCGAGACTCGCCAGACACCACATCCAGTGGCTCGACTATCTGACCGGTCTCGACGCTGCGCAGCATCCGTCGGACGCTACTCGTCGCCTGCTACTGCACGATCCAGGCCGTGACCATCCCGAACATGCCCTCATGGCTCTCGACGTGGGTCAGGATGTGGCAGTGCCATACCCAGACCCCGGGATCGGCTAGCTGGATCAACACCGAATACCGCTCTCCCGGTGCCACATTCACAGTGTCCGACCAGTACGGGGACTCGAGGGGTATGCCATCTTTGGCAAACACCAGCTGCGGGAATTGGTGCTGATGCATCGGATGAATCTGCAGACCCTCGTTGTAGTAGTGGATGACAACCCAGTCGCCGACGTTGCCCACGTACGGCTCGGTCGCAGGGAACGACTTTCCGTTGAGACTCAAGCCAATCACACCGGCATCGTTGAGCACCATGGGTATCTCCTGCGCCGGCACCAGATCCTCGGGTATCTCGACGCCTGAGATCGTCTGTCCGAACGGAAGGGGAGTGTCACCGATGATGAACACGCCGAACATCCCGTTGGGCACCTGCATTTGAGCGTGATGGTGGGCGTGGTACATCCCGATGGCAGGTTTGGTGGTGGTGAACTCGTAGACGAAGGTCTCGCCGGAACGAATCAGTTCTTGGGTCAGCGGAGCGACACCGTCCATGTTGTTGGGAGTGGCGATGCCATGCCAGTGCACGTCGGTGCCCATTGGCAGCTGATTGTCGACAATCACCCGCACGTTGTCGCCAACATCGACCCGAATCACCGGCCCGGGAACCATGCCGTTGTAGGTCCATGCGTCCACGAACTTGCCTGGCTCAACCTCCCATTTGGTGATCTCGGCGGTGATCTCAAACTCTTTGGTCCCGTCGGCGAGGATCGTCGGCTCCAGCGGGATGTTGCCGCGACCTTCGGTCTCTGCGGGGAACTCGAGCATTGACTCGCTCATGACGCGGTCGAGCTCTTCCCAGTCGATTTCCTCTTCATCGGGCTCAACAGGTGACCCGTCGGGCCCTTCGCCAGTGACGGTGAGCGTGGCCTCCATGCCGGCGTCGCGGTGACCAGCGATGTCACAGAAGATCACGTAGTTGCCCGGCGCCAGATCACCTGCGTTGATCATCCCGACCTCGCCGTTGAGGAGGTCGGGAGTCCTCTCCCCAGTTTCCTCGATGACGGCGTTGTGGATGACGGCGCCGTCGTTGGTTGCTTCGAACACCGTCGGGCCCGCGGGAATCTCCAGATCGCCGGTGATGGCGAACTCGGTGAGGCTCAGCTCGGCGGTTTGCGGCGGCGGGGCAGTCCCCCCCTCTGGGGTGGTGGGGGCGGTAACCCCTCCGGAATCGGTCCCCTCAGCCGGTGTACGGAAGGCGACTACCGCAGCGAGGATCAACGCGGCGATGCCGATCACGCCAACGAGGACGATGATCTTGTCGATTCCTCCCGAATTGTCAGGTTTTGATTGGTCGTATCTGGGTGTCATCGCTGGGCAAGGTAGCGGGTATTCGCCTCGTGAGGTTAGGGACCTTCGGCCCTACCACGTAGGACCGCCTCTCAGAGGCGCCAGAGGTCCCATGATCATGGGACTTCTGCCGGTGCCCTCGCTCGGTTCTGGGCCTTCATGATGACTGCAACGAGAGGAGTGCGAATGCTTGTCAGAGAACTGGTCGGAGGCGAAGTGGTCGCAGTCGGACCGCAGACCTCGATCGACGAGGCAGCCAAGGTCATGCGATCCAACGAGGTGAGCGCCCTCGCCGTGGAACTCGACCATCAGCTCCTCGGCATTCTCACCGAGCGGGACCTGGTCAAAGCCCTCGCTGAGGGGGCCGATCTGGGAACCGCGACCGCGGAAGAGTGGATGACGGAGTATCCCGACACGTTCGGCCCCGAGATGGGAGTCAGCGACGCCGCCGAGTGGATGATGGCCACTGGCTATCGCCACCTGCCCATCGTCGATGACGGAAGGACTATCGGGATGGTCTCGATCAAGGACGTTCTGTGGGCGATGACGGCGCCGGACGGGGGATAGACCGTGGAAGCTCTCACCACCGAAGAGGCCTACGCCTTCATGCAGAAGGCACTCGTGGCCCACATCGGAGTAATCGCCGACGGAGCGCCCTACGTGACTCCGATGTCGTTTGTCCTCGAGGAGAACCGGATTCTGTTTCGCACCAAGCCGGGCCAGCGTTTCGAAGCACTGGTGGCTAATCCAAGGGTCTGCATCGAGGCGTCCCGATACGACGAGGAAAGCGGCGACTGGGTCAGTGTGATTGTGAGCGGGGACGCGGCGGTCGTCGAAGACGACGAGACCCGCCAGCTCACCGTCCAGCTCCTGCTGCGCAAATACGAGGATGTGCTCGGCTCGCCCCTCTCCCGAGGAGGCCTGCAACCGATGGCGGGCTTTCCCCATGTGGTCCAGGTCGACATCGAGGAGATCAGCGGGCTCAGCTCGGGCCGTGGTGTAGGGGCCCGAACCCGACCGGGGCGGCTCTAGACCTTGTTCGTCGCTCACGAAACCACACTCCCCCTGGACCTGGGGACGGTGGAGCACCTGATCGCCCAGCTCCGTGACGGCACTTTGCCCCCGTCTGACGCAGGCTTCATAGAGGACGACAGACTCCGGGCTCGGGTCAGCCCGTGGGCCGACGGGGTCGCCAAGACCGTGGACCTCGACATCGGCACCGCCGAAATCCATCGGTCGGGCCTCGTGTTCCCCCTCAGTTGGAAGGCGGTGGGATCCGGCGGTTTGCTTCCCGCACTCGACGGTGAACTCCGACTCGCCAACAGAGGACGCGACGAAACCCTTCTCGTATTCCAGGGGACTTATCAGCCTCCACTCGGGCCGTTGGGCAAGGCCGTCGACCGCGTAGCCCTAGGCCGGCTGGCCGAAGCCACAGTCAGGAATTATGTGGCCGCGTTGTCAAAGGCAGTGGCCGAGGTCAAGTCGCCGGGCTGACGAACCTGATCTCCACCTTGGTGCCTGAGCCGGGCGCGCTCTCCAAGGAGTACTGGGCGCCCAATCTCGAAGCCCGGGTCTGCATGTTCAGAAGGCCGTGGCCTCTCGTGGAGCTGGCAATGTCGAACCCACTTCCATCGTCTTCGACTATCACCGCCCACTCTTTCACCGACGACTCCACCCTGATAGTCACCGCCTCGGCGCCGGAGTGACGCAGTGCGTTGGACAGGGCCTCGGTGACGAGCATCTCGATCTCGCCGCTGACAGCTGGGTCCGGATCATCGACCAGGTCGAGATGGAGCGTCACATCAGCCGCGTAGACCCCGCCCATTCTGGAAGCAATCTCGTGAAGGTTCTCGTCGAGTCGCGAGGGAGCGGATGCCGGTGACTTGAGCCGGAACACATAGTTTCGGAGCGATTCGACTGCGCCGTCGAGCCGGTCCACCGCCTGATCCAGTGTCTCCGCCGATTTGTGATCGGGCATCACGCCGGCCAGCGCTTGGAGTGAGAGCCCCACAGAGAAGAGGTCCTGGATCACCGAGTCGTGAAGGTCGCGGGCAATCCGCTCCCGATCCTCGACCACGGCGACGCGTCGCAGCCGGTTTTGAAGCCGGGCCGTGGACACCGCAGACCCTGCGATACGGCTCAGCGCCTCGACCAGGACGGCGTCGGCGTCGGTGAAGCCGCCTTCCTTGTCGGTGAGGTACAAATTGCCGAAGGCGCGGTTTCCGGCAACTACCGGGACGCCGAGAAACGCCTTCATCGAGGGGTGGTGCTCCGGAAATCCGTAAGAGTCGGGATGACGGCCGATGTCGTCCACCCTGATCGTTCGGCGTTCCCGTATGACCGTGCCCAGCACTCCCCTGCCTCGTGGGAGCGAACCGATTTGGGAGGCCTTTTTCTCGCTGATGCCGTCGTAGACGAAGTCGGAGAGGACTCCGTGCTCACCGAGGACACCGAGCGCCGCATACCGGGCTCCCGTGGCAGACCTGGCCTCCCTGACCAGCCTGCGGAGGACGGTCTCCAGCTCGGTTTCCCCGACGACCCCCGACGCGGCTTCGATGAGTTCGGGAAGGCGGTCGAAAGTGGGGTCTCCAGACATGCCGCAATGACCCTAACCGCCACTACCGTGGCCCAATGAGCGTCTTGAAAGTCCTGCTTGTCGACGACCACGAGGTCGTGCGCACCGGAATCAAGTCGCTGTTGGACGCCCAAGAGGACATGAAAGTCGTCGGCGAGGCAAGCAGTGCCGAAGAGGGGATACGTCGCGTTGGTTACGACGAACCCGACTTGGTGGTGCTCGATGTCCGACTCCCCGATCGCAGTGGCGTCGAGGCCTGCCGCGACATCAGGGAGCGCTTTCCGGAGGTGAAGGTCCTGATGCTTACATCATTTGCCGACGAGGAGGCTTTGATGTCGGCGATCCTCGCTGGAGCATCCGGCTATGTGCTCAAACGGGTGAAGGGAACCGACCTAGTCGAGGACATCCGGAGAGTCGGGAGCGGCGAGTCGTTGCTCGACCCGGAGATGACGGAGTCGCTGTTCAACCGGATCCGAAGCGGGCCCAAAGATGATCCGCTTCTCTCCAGACTCACCAATCAGGAACGGGCCATCGTCCAGCTGATCGCCAGCGGACTGACCAACAAGCAGATCGCGGAAGAGATGTTCCTGGCGGAGAAGACGGTTAAGAACTACGTCTCCAATCTCCTCACCAAGATGGGAATGAGCCGACGAAGCGAAGCCGCCGCCTACGTGGCCAGGATCGAAGCCGAGAAGGGCGGGGACACTCCCGAAGCTTGGCCCGACGACCCGATCTGACCTGGTCTCGTAGCTTCCTCGCTGCCACCGACGCGCTCAAACCCCCAAGTTCTGGCGAAGCTTCGCCAACTCTCCTTGCCATGACACTTGGACCAGGACAGGCCGGAACCCCATCGCCACGTTGATGTTGAGCATCGGCTCGTTGGATCCGGCATTCCACGTGTCCATCCTTTCGATGAGCGGATAGTGGTCGAGCACGTGCAGTGTCATGGATGCCTTGATCCAGCGCCCAAGGCCTTTGTTGCGGTGGTCGGAGTGGACACCGGTGTTCCAGATGAAGCTCTGCTCAGGCCAGAGTGAGGCGACGTTGAGATTGGTGAAACCAACGAATTCGCCGGTCTCCCGGTGCCGGGCGACGTAATTCAGAAGCTTGTCGCCGCGTTCGGTCAGGACCCGCTCCAATTCACGCCAGTTCTCAGGCGTCGTCTTCTCCTCCTCGTGAACGTAGTCCTCGAAAGGAGCGTCGTTCATGACATCGTTCACGACACAGATCGCTTCTAGATGCTCCTCGGGCACCGGGGTCTCCATGAACAACAGCTCATAGTCGCCAGCCCTTTCGGCGGCTTTTGCCACCCACGATTCCATGAGGGAACGGTCGACATCGCCGGGCCGGAGACGGCTGCGCTTCATCCGGAGCACGTCCCGAGTACCGCCACGTTTCGCCAACTCCGAGAGCGGTGATCCTTCGGGCATGCGGAAACTGATCCGTGTCCTCCCGTTGTCGCCAAGCCAGTCGAACAATGCTGCCGCCAGTTTCCGACCCTGCCCGGTGCCCCGGACCTCCGGCACGAGATACACCCACGCTTCTGAGTTCTCCAGGTTGTGCACCATGTCCAACTCGGTGCCGGCAGTGCCCAAGAGTTGGTCTCCGTCTCGGAGCACCCATCGTTTCGCCTGCCAGTTCTTGGACACGATTCTCCACTCAGCTGCGTACCACTCGAAGGGAACCGGAGGATCATTGGGCATAAACACCCGGTCGATCGCACTCTCCAGCTCGTAGTAGGCGCGGAGGGAGTTCTCGTCGGCGGTGGAGAGGTCGATGGGCTCCACGACGGCGCTCATGACCCCTGCGCCCAGTCTCGGACCAGATCCAAGGGGCCCTGATAGACCTCCCAGCCCATCAGGGTCTTGAAACCCATGGCGTAGTTGATGTTCAACATGGGCTCGTTTGACCCTGCGTTGTCGGTATCGATCCACTCCACGTCGGGGAATCTCTCGGTGAACTCGAGGATCATGGCGGCCTTGATCCATCGCCCGAGACCCTTGTTGCGGTGCTTGGGATCGACTCCCGTGTCGTGCTGGTGTGCCTCGTGGGGTTGGTTGGACCGGTAGACAACGTTGGTGTAGCCGGCGTAGTCGCCGGTCGGCTTGTGGATGGCAATGTAGGTCAACAGGGTTTCTCCGGCATCGACGAAGGCTTGCTCCCGCTTCTGCCACTCGTCTTTGGTCATGACGAAGGGCTCCATCTCGAGGTCTTCCATCGGAGCGGTGTTCATGATCTGAGTCAGGTCGGCGAATTTCCCGGCAACGTCGTCGGGCATGGGACTCTCGTAGAGAACGATCTCGTATTCGCTTGCACGCTCAGAAGCGCGTTGAATCCAGTCTCTCATCAGGTCTCGATCGACATCTTCGACACGGAGACGGCTCATCCTCGTCTTCATCACCGACTTGAGGCCGATCGCTTGGATCAGGCTCGTGGCGGGATGCCCTTCTGCGATGTCGGTGACGACGACACTGCGGCTCTCGGCTTCAGCCGCCTCGATGATCTTCTGGGCGAGAAGTTTGGCGTATCCCTTACCTCTGGCTTCGGGCCGGACGTAGACCAGGGCGAAGACGTTGTTGTCGGGACGCCCAAAGTCGATCCACGCTCCGGCCAGGGCGACCGGTTTGCCGTCTTCGACGCCAAGCCATTTCGGCTGCAGTCGATTGGGGCGGTGACGACGGAATTCGACAAGCCTCTGGGCCCACGGCATCGGAGGATCGTCTGGCCGGTATTCCGCGTCGAACAGGCACCAGATCTCATGCAACTTGGCGAGATCTTCTTCAGGCGCGGTGTATTGGTCGATAGGCTGGATGCGAAAAGACACGAAACAGCAGGCTAGGACTGAATTGATCTGGAATGCGGTGGATTTACGGGGACGGTCAGGGGCTCATGCGGCTTGCGCCACACGACGGATCGGTCAAGGAGGATCGGTGCCGGATGGTCGGATGAAACGCACCCTTCCAGGTCCCATTCGATCGTCCACCTGGTAGCCCCGCCCGTGGATCACCACATGATGGTGAAACCAGCAAAGAGTGACCAGATTGTCGGCATCGGTGGGACCACCTTGGGACCAGGGGATCTTGTGATGAGGCTGAAGTCGGTATCGACTGGTGCAGCCATCGGCCACACAGCCTCCGTCTCGATGGAGTACGAACCGGCGCAGCTTGCCCGGTATCACTCGTGAACGTCTACCCAGGCTGAGTGGTTGACCGTTTCCTTTCGCGATCAGCTCGAGAGAACCGGCGCAGGCCACCTTGTCTAGGACCTCCGTGCCCACCTTCGTGCCTCCCGAAACCTCAACGGCGCCCCCATCGACGAAAACGGTGATCAACGGGGCATCTGCTGATCCGGGTCGGGCGTCTTCGCACACCTTGGTGAGAGCGACAGCTTTGCGGTATCCGACGCCTTGGGTGTCATCGAACTCAGGAAGAAGGTCTGCTTCTTCAGTGAGGACCTTGTTGACCACGGCTCCGCCGTACCCGTCGAGGAAGCCCCAGACCTGCCAACCGGACTCGTCGAGGTTCGGTTGTAGTTGGAGATGCTGCGATTTGTGGGCGTCGTGATCGTCGGCCCTGGTCATCTGCCGGTGTCTGGCGGCAACCCTTCTCAGGCCGTTGATGTCGAGACCACGGAGCTGCGGCGTCTGAAGTTCGACTGGGATCCGGGAGGCCGCCTCAGCTCTGTCGAAAGTGATATCGCCCTTGGCGAGAGCCTGAGACAGCTCCGCAGAGTCTTCCAAGCGTCGTGCCGTTGCGGCGAGCTTGCGAGCGCGCTCCGACGAGATGTCGAGCCTGCCGGCGAGCCACTCCCTCATAGAACGCGAACCGTCGGCTGACGGCAGCTGCATGGCGTCGGCCAGCCGAATCCACGCGATCTGTCGGGCACGGGCCCGAGCGATGGCGGCCTCTTCTTCTCGAATGGCCGACTCCACCTGATCCGGTGTGATTCCTTCCATGACCCGACCGTACGGATCGGGTGTGACAGAAATCCCCCTGGCCGATCAGATTGCCGAGGTTTTTCCTGAGTTTTTTTGTTTGGGTGGGAGCTTCAGCCGGTCAGTCTCCGGTGAGCTCCTCCACCGCTTCCTCGACACTGTCTGAAGCATCGTCGGCCACCTTCTCGGCAGCGTCGACCATCTCGTTGGCAGCGTCCTCGGCACGAGCCGACATGTCTCCGGCCGCACCGTCAGCGGTCACCACGCCAGCTTGCTTGAGCTTGGCAACGACCTGATCGGCGATCTCGGCCGCCCGGTCGTCACCGACACGAGGGCTGAGCTTCGACTCGACCTTGTACCGGGCCTCCGACTCGCTTATCCCGTAGTACTCCTGCTTCTTGGCCGCAATGGCTTTTGCGATGACCATCACAATGCCGATGAAGAGGGCGAGCTTGAACAGTGTCCCGAAGAAGCTTCTGTCTGATTCCATTTCTTCCATCCGAACCTCCATCGCCCAAGCGTAACCAATTGCAGAAGACAGTTTTTCGCGGACTCCGCCACCCCCCTTCACGAAGAAGGAGGGGGCGCGTAGGTTGAGGAAACGAGGTGACACGACGGCTGATCGCGGCTTTGATCGTGGTGGGTCTAGGTGCAGGTGTTTGGTTCCTCTGGCCGAGGGGAGGAGCTGACGGTCCCACCACCACGCCGCCCGTCGCCGTAGCGACAAGCACCACCCTCGGGGTCGAAACCACCGTCACGCTGCCACCTTCAACCATCACCACATCGACCGAGCCGGCGGTTGTGGAGTCAGTTGAGGACGCCGAAGTCATCCTCCGGGAGCTGTGGTTTGGCTGGTTCGAGGGGATCTACAACCAGGATGAGGAGCGGATCCGTGAGGTGGTGGCGAGCCAGAGCATGGTCGAAGCGCCCGGGCGGCGTTCGGCGCCTGAGTTCACGGGGCCACCCTCCACAGGCGTGTGTGCTTGCGAGATACTGAGATCCTCATACCGATGGTGGTTGCACTGGCAGTCTGGGGTGATGTCGTCGAATTTCCGCGCCGGTAACTCGAGCGGCGTATTCGTGATCCGTCGTAGAGGTTCCCATTGGAAACTCATCCACATGGGTTCTCGAGGTGATTTATGGGAGGCACGACTGCGAATCGCAATTGGAACCGCTTCTATCGCCCTCTTGCCAGATCACCACCCTGGCGCGGAGGAGTTCGCGCCTGCTGGGTCACGTCGGAACTGGGATCCCCTCCTTCTTGTCGAGAAGCCCATCACCCGTTGTCGTATCGCCGGCGGGGACATCGTCGACTACGCCTCCGACGACGTCGTCCCCGGCCGTCTCTATCCCCAGCCGGGGACCGACATCACCGGGCCCTGCTGGTACTACTCCTCCACCGACACCAACTGGCGCTTCGCACAGCTATACGCCGATGGTGACGCACTCCTCGGATACTCCTCAGGTGGCTTCGGAGGTGGCTTCGCCATCGTCACCGGGCGCCTCGCCCGATGCACCAGCGAACCAACTCCCATCAACGACCCGGCCGCCGACGTCTGGGAGTACATAACCGACTACATCCACCCCCCTCCCGCGCCCGACCTCAACCCGCCAGAAGGCGACGGTGTCACCGGGCTGGAGACATTTGTCGGCCTTCCGATACCGGCCGACCACAGCGCGGTGCTCAACAGCGGCGGGACCCTTCTCGAGGTCGAGATCGACGTGAGCGCAGTCATCGTCGATTGGGGTGACGGAACCCGAGCCACCTATCCCGCCGAGACCAGCGCACTTACCGGATATCCAGATGGCATCGCCACCCACGTCTACGAGGTGAAAGACGCCAACTACCAGCTGACCGCCAGCTATGACTGGACCGCTCGATGGAGAGTCAGCGGTGGGGTTTGGCAGCCCGTCGCCGTTCCCGACACCTCGACAACCGTTGGCTACCCGGTCGACGAGATCGTCTCGGTCATCACCGGGTAGAGAAACTCAGAAACACGCGCCCCACAACCCGGCGCCCTCGGTCACCGCTTGGTTCTCGGCCTTTTTCAGTGTGTTGGCGTGAAGCACGTTGGGCTCGATGCGGACCATCTCGGCATACCCGTCTTCCACCATTGCCAGATTCACGAATAGACCGTCTGAGACTCGATATACGTACCCCAGATAGCGGCCGAATCGGTCGCGTTCCTCGACGTCGAAGCGCACCTCTACTTCGGTGCCGTGAGGGATCAGATCGATCAGTTGCTCCTCTGCCTCCTCCCCGTAGCACTCCAATTCGGGGTGGACTTCGGGGGTGTCGATCCCGATGAGCCGGACCGACTCGTCGAGGCCGTCGACCCAAACCGTGTCTCCGTCAACGACGTAATCGACGGTCGTCAGCAAGCCTCCGGTGTCGGTTGTAGGCGCCGTCCCCTCGCCGGGCGAGCACGAGACAAGGATCAGAAGGCACATCCCCGTGACGGCAAGAGAAAAGGGCCGCCGGTGACGGCCCTTTTCAGGGAGGAGGAAGAAGGTCTCAGTCATCACCAAGACTCTCGAAATCAATATCGGCAGCCGACGGAGATAGTTGAGCCTTAGACACGAGTTGCGGAAACCGACCACATCAACGGATAACGTCCGTAATCGGGCGGAAGGCGCCACAACCCGTCCTCGCCCTCGATCATCAGCTCGATCCCCTGCCATTCGCAGAAGTCGTATTCCGCGACGTTGTCTATGCGCAGGCCGGCATCGATCAGGGCAGTCAGTGTCTCTCCCATGCCGTGGTTCCAGTCGTAGGTCTTGGGGCTGGTGACCTCTCCCTCACCGGCGTAAGTCTCGGAGTCCTCGAACTCGGTGGGTTCGCCTTCGAAATACGGGTACTTGAGACTCAGCTTCTCGGTGTCATCCCAGTCGAGCGCCCACATCACCGGGTGTCCCTCCCGCATGTAGAAGCTCCCGCCCGGCTTCAAGAATGAAGCAACGACCTTCGCCCACCCGCGAATATCCGGCAGCCAGCAGATGGCGCCGACGCCCGTGTACACGACATCGAAGGTTCGTCCGACTACGGCTGGGCTGTCGTATAGCTCGGAGACCACAAAGGAAGCCGGAGTCGCGCTCCACCGGCTGAGTCGCCGGGCCGCCTCGATCGACTTCTCCGAGAAGTCCACGCCGGTGACATCGGCTCCGAGCCTCGCGAGTGAGATGGTGTCGGTGCCGATGTGACACTGCAGATGAATCAGCGACTTGCCCTCGAGCGAGACCATTCGGTCTTTGTCAAAGGCGACAACGTCGCTGAGGTGCTCTGGATCACGGTATCGATCGAGCCCGTACAACTCGGATGACTCGTGGATGTCGACTCGGGAGTCCCAGTTGGCGCGATTGACCGTACGCTGGTGATCGAGGGGCATGCTCTCATTATGCCGAGAGTTATCCCGGGCGGCGAGATGGGGCCGGCAATAAGCTCGCCACATGACACGCATGGGGCCTGACCCTGATTCACGCAACGGCTTCGCCCTCGAAACTCCACGTCTCACTGTCGATTTGCCGGCCCAGTCGGACGCCCAAACGCTCTTCCATCTCAACGGTGGAGAACATCGGAGAGAGGTGAACGCCACCCTGCTTTGGGACGGTGCCGACTCGGTCGAAGAGATCGAGCAGTGGATCGACAAATGCTCCAGCGACCCCTACCGGGACTTCGGATACCACTGGGTCATCCGGGACAAGACAGGATCCATCTCGGGCGGGGCAGATAACCCGCTCGGGGCGATTGGAACCAGGCCCCGCGCTGAACCGGGCAGGGCAGACGTCGGATACTGGCTGGGCCGTCCATTCTGGGGAAAGGGGGTCATGACCGAGGCCCTCACCGCTCTTCTCGACCTGTGTTTCGATGAGCTGTCCAATTACAAGGTCGAGGCGGATGTGTACACCCACAACGCCAGAGGTCTCCGTCTGGTCGAGCGTGTCGGAATGCGCCAGGAAGGGATGATCCGACGCGCCCATCGCAAGTATGGCGAGTGGGTGGACATCACGATTTGGGGCATCCTCGTGGAGGAATGGGAGCAGCTAACTCGCTGACCCCAAACTCCACTGGGCACGAATCCGGGACCTGAACTATGGTTTCCGATGCCCCCCATTGCTTGACGCGCTGGTCAAACATTGAACCATTCACGAACACCTGCCCTGTTGATTGTCGCCGCAGTCCTCGTTTCGCTCGTCGCACTTGCGGTCCCTCAACCCGAGGTCGCGGCACAGGTCCCTGAGCCCAATCCGTCGACTCTCGACCTGATCGCGGCTCCGGCCACGTCAACGACATCAACACAGCCGGTCTTGGTGAAAGCACCCGCGTCGACGACTTCGACAACGCTTCCCCGGTTGACGACCACGACCGCGCCACCAACCACCACAACGACATCCATCGTCGCGGTGGCAGCCGAAACCGTCCAGGCGGCCTCCGCTACACAGGGCCCGGCAACAACGACCACCACGGTCCCGGCGACCACCACGACGGCTCCCAAGGGAGGCTTCGATTCGGGGTTCGAAAACCAGTTCGCAAGCCTCATAAACGCGGCCCGCGGCGATGATGGGCTCCCCACGCTCACCAGGAGCGGGTCGCTTGACGCCGAAGCCAGGAAATGGGCCAAGAAGATGGGCACCGACGGAGGGTTGGCTCATTCCAACCTGAGTCGCTTCCTTCCCCCGTGGAGTGCTGCGGCCGAGAACGTCGGCTCGGGCGGATCCGCCGCTTCGGTCTTCAACAGCCTCTGGGACAGCGCAGGGCATCGCTCCAACATCCTCGGGAACTACACACACTTCGGGATTGGGGTCTGGGTCGATGCCGCCGGCCGATTGTGGACCTGTCAGGTTTTCACGAGATAGGCCTGTAACGAACAACGCCCTGCCGGGCATAACCGTGGTCGAGGGCCGATGGAGACCATGACCCGGGAAGAGAAGTTCGCCGACATCTACGACGCCTACTTTCGGCACGTCCATGCCTACTGCCGACGTCGCACAGGTGTCGACAAAGCCGATGACGCCGTTGCCGAGACCTTCCTAACTGCCTGGCGGCGAATCGACGACATGCCAGAGGGGGACGAATCCCTTCCTTGGCTGTATGGGGTTGCGCACAAGGTGGTCTCCCGCCAGTGGAGAACTAGCAATCGCAAGGCGAAGCTTCATCAAAAGCTGGAATCGATAGGCCTGCCCATCCACGACGCGGCCGACCACCTAGTGGTTCATCGCGACGAGATCGCAAGGCTGCTGACGGCTGCGAACCGGCTGAGTGATCGAGACCTGGAAGTGCTCCGCCTCGCGTTGTGGGAAGACCTGGAACACGAAAAGATCGGGACTGTGCTGGGGATCTCAGCCAACACCGCCCGCCAGCGTTACCACCGCGCTCGAACACGGCTCATCAAAGAGTACGAACGCCAACAAAGAGTAACGGTCACCCCAAGGGACGACGAGCGAGGAGAGGCGAGATGAGCCGAGAACACGACGTGATAACCCTGTTCCGGGAGGCCAATCCTGTCCCCGCTCTCGAAGATCTCAGCATCCGCAGTGAAGACGCCGCGTCGTACCTGGCGTGGGTGACGACTCTGCCCACCACCCAAGTTGCCGAGGTCGATGAGCCACATCCTTGGAGGCGAATTCGCCGGTATCTGGCTCCGGCCCTGGCCGTGACCATCATCGCCACGGCAATTGTTCTTCTGTTTGCACGCGACAACTCGGATTCACCTGTGGCGTCGACGCCAACAACAGAGGCCATCCCACCCCCAACGGCCCCGCCGTCGACCGCCCCACCAGTATCCGAGGTTGCCGTCGCAGAGGCCTTTGTCGGGTGCATGCTTGGCGAATGCGACCCGGCCACCTCTCTGGGATCGGCAACTGTCAATGGTGAGCCTGTTGCCGAGCATCTGGCATTCAGAGATGAGCTGCACACCTCACTGATCAGCCTGGAGTGCGCGGGTGAGTCGCCCGTCGTCTGTCAGGCGACCGGCACCGACGACTTGCGCAAGGCTTTGCGACACGAGTTCGGTGAGATATGGGAAGTCACCGTCGTGGCAGGCGAAGTGACCAGCGCCGCGTTTGAATCCGACGACGGGGCGACACTCGAGGCTTACCAAACATGGCTCGAGGCCGCCAACCCCGAACAGTCCCCCGGCTCACCTCAGGAGCGGGCTGTGCTCTGGGTCGCTCACGCCGAGGAGTTCCGCGAGTCGGACGCCTTTGTCCGGCCCTACGACCTCGACATCGTCGGCACCTGGCAGATGGTGAAAGGCGAAGTCTGGACGTTCAGCGAAGACGGGATCTACACAGTTGCCGACCAGAACGGCGTCTACGAGACAGGCAACTACACCTTCGCAGAGCCCAACATCACCATCGAAGCCGACGAGAGCACAGCCTGTCCTGACGGAGCTGGAACCTACGAGCTGCGGTTCTTCACGGCCGATCGGTTCGGCTGGATCCTGGTCCAGGACGAATGCGGGATCCGTGGCAGTCTGCTCAACGGTTTGGCCAACAGGGCCGAGTGAGGCCCTGACGGCTCAGGACTTGTAGGCGTCAGCCGCCTTCTGCTCCTCACGCAGCCTCTTGCTCATATGAACCAATAGCTTCCATGCCATCTGGGCATTGTCACGGACTATCGGCTTGAAGCCCCACTGAGCCAGATAAAGCGTGGTGAGCTTCGAGGTCGCCTCGACGGTGGCTGTGCGCCTGCCTCCGTCGATGAGAGCCATCTCACCGAAGTAGTCGCCGGGTCCGAGATTGGCCACGGTCCGACCTCCTCGGATCACCCTGGCGGTTCCATCCAAGATCATGTGGAATCCGGCTGCGGCCTGTCCATCGGTGACGACCGTCTGCCCGGGAAGGTGAGTGACCTCTTTCGAGTTCTCGACGATGCGGCCAAGGTCCTTCTTGCTCAGCTCGCTGAAGAGCTCCACCTGGGCGCAATACTCGACTTTTTCCTTCTTCGTGACCAAGACTCCTCCGGGCTGTATGGGTAGGGCGATCATATAGGCCCGCACCCGAACCCGTCCGGAAAACGACGGTTAGCCTGACTCCACGTGATCTGCCCCAATTGCCAGAAGGAAAACCCGGCGGCCAACAGGTTCTGCGGCCACTGTGGTCAGGGGCTTGCCCAGGCTTGCCCATCGTGCGGCTCGGAGAATCCTCCCGGTCAGCGATTCTGCGGACAGTGCGGGACCGATCTCGGCTCGACGGACGCGGAGCCGGTCACGACCACGACCACTGAGCGCAGGTTGGTGACAGTTCTTTTTGCCGACCTCACCGGCTACACCTCCTTTGCCGAGAAGCGCGACTCGGAGGACACCCGCAGGTTCCTCGGCACCTATTTCGACAGGAGCCGGGAAATCGTGGAACGATTCGGCGGCATCGTCGAGAAATTCATAGGAGATGCGGTCATGGCGGTCTGGGGAGCCGACGTTGCCCACGAGGACGACGCAGAGAGGGCGGTCCGCGCCGGCTTCGAACTCACCGACCTGGTAGCCAAGCTCGCCTCCGAGGAGGGCGCCTCACATCTTGCATTGAGGGTGGGGATCAACACCGGGGAGGCAGCCGTCGGCCCCGGCGAAGGCCACATGGGATTCGTGACCGGTGACCTCGTCAACACTGCTTCCAGACTCGAGTCGGCCGCTCAACCGGGCACGGTGCTGGTGGGCAAGTTGACCCAGGAGGCAGCTAGCAGAGCTGTGGCGTTCGAGCCCGCCGGCGACCAAGCGCTCAAGGGCAAGAGCGAGAAAGTGCCCACGTGGCGGGCGATGAGAGTGCTGTCCGAGGTGGGAGGACGGGGAAGGGCCGAGGCCCTGGAGCCGCCATTTGTCGGACGTGCGGAAGAGCTCAGACTTCTCAAAGACCTCCGGGACACGGTGGGCCGCGAATCCCGGGCACGAATGGTTTCTTTGGTGGGCGAAGCCGGGATCGGCAAGTCGCGCTTGGTCTGGGAGTTCCTGAAATGGATCGACGGGCTCATCGAGGACACCTACTGGCACGAGGGCCGCTCCCCTTCTTACGGTGACGGTGTCACCTTCTGGGCTGTGGCGGAGATGATCCGGAGGCGAGCAGGGATCAGGGAGAACGACCCCAACGCCGAAGCCGCCAAGAAGCTCGACGAGACGCTCGAGCAGTTCGTCGACGATCAGGAGCGGAGAGCCTGGATACGGCCCAGAGTCATGGCGGTGCTGGGCATAGGAGAGGCTCCGCCCGGTGACCGCGCCGAGCTCGACGCCGCGGTGAGGGCTTTCTTCGAAGGTGTTGCCTCCCGCGGGACCACCGTCCTCGTCTTTCAGGACCTCCACTGGGCCGACCCTGCAATGCTCGACTTCGTCGAAGACCTGACCGATTGGTGGAGAGACCAGCCGATTCTCGTCATCACCGAGTCTCGTCAGGACCTGCTGGACCGCCGCCCAACCTTCGGAACCTCTCGCCAGGGCGTGATCAGTTCGACGCTGGGTGCCCTCAGCGATACCGAGATGACAGAGATGGTTAACCGCACCGTCCCGGGGCTTCCAGAGGCGGTGGTATCGGCCATCGTCGGTCGGGCCGCAGGTGTGCCGCTCTACGCCGTGGAGCTGCTCCGCAATCTGCTCGCTACTGGGGACATCGAGGAGGATGGCGAGTCGTACCGAATGGTCGGCGATGTATCCGACCTCGCAGTGCCCGAGTCGCTCCAGGCGATAATCGGTGCCCGCCTGGACCGACTCGACGGGGACGAAAAGCGGCTTGTGCAGGACGCCGCAATTCTGGGCCATGCCTTCTCGCTCGACGCGCTGGCCGTGATCACCGGCGAACCCACGGAGGCCTTGGAGCCCCGCATCCAGCAACTGTGTCGCAGAGAGTTGATCGAGCGGGTCAGGGATTTCCAATCTCCCGAAGTGGGCCAATACCGGTTCTTGCAGGGGATGATCCGTGATGTGGCCATCGGGCGCATGTCCAAAGAAAACCGCCGCCGCCGTCATCTTGCAGTGGCAGAGCACATGGAAGGTCAGCTCGACCCGGAGATCGCCGTGGTGGTGGCGTCGCACTATCTCCAGGCCCTAGAAGCGACGGGAGATGGCTCGGAGCATGAGGAGATCAAGGCCAAGGCTTTGACTTCGGTGGTGGCGGCCGCCAGCAGGGCGGCCGATCTCGGATCCTGGGAGCAAGTCCAGTCCACATCGGAGATAGGACTCGATCTGGCGGAAGACGACAGCGAGAGGGCTCCGTTCTGGGAAGCGCAGCTGGATGCCCACGCCAACCTGTCCAACCGCGATATGGCGGAGAAGTATGGCCAGATGGCGGTCGAGTTCCACCGGTCGGCCGGAAACGAGACCGACATGTGGAGGGTGATGCACAAGCTAGGCCTGATGTACACCAACCTCGGGCTCCGCGACAAGGCGGTGCAACTCTTGTCGGAAGTCGTCCACGAAGACGCGCCTATCGAATCCGACAGAGAGCTCGCCATCGCCGCCACCGTCTTCTGCAGGGCTTCGATGCTGCAAAACCTTCCCGTTGGCCCCTTCCTCGACAGGGCCATTCACGCCGCCGAAAGGCTCGATCTGAGACCCCAGTTGCTCGACGCCCTCATCACCAAATCCGGATTCGCCGACTTCGAGGGACGACACACGGAGAGCATCATCCTGCTCAAAGGCGCCGTACAAATGGCAATGGACGCGGACCTGACGGCCGAGTCGGCCCGTGGTCTCAACAACCTCGCCTTCCAGCTCGCCGCCATCGATGAGGAGGCTTCGCTGCAAGCCCAGAACGAGGCGATGGAAATCGCACGGAAATCTGGAAACCGGCCCATTATCCAATGGCACCTCATGCAGCATGGGTTCGGCCAGGCTCTGCGGGGCCGGGTCGAAAAGATGGAGGAGATCCACGAAGACCCGATGTGGGTCGACGCCGGTCCCGACATCCTCGCCGGCCGTCGGTTCTACGAATCGATGGCATGGCTTCTCGTCGGTGACTATGAGCAAGCGCGCCAGATGATGGATGAATCCTCAGACTTGATGGATCACACCGACCCTCAATCCGTCGCCTGGCTCGACGCGGGGCGGGTCATGCAAGCCGCATTCGAAGGCGACCCCTCCACGAGCCTCAACCGACTCGAAGAGTTGGAAGGCAAAGACTGGTGGCAGGCGATCGGATCGGCGTGGCCCATCCTGCTCAGCCTCATCCTCCTCGGCGAGCCGAGGCATCTGGCAAAAGTAAGGGAAGTCTATGAGCCATTTCTGCCTCGGTTCCACCAGGAGATCGCGCTGGTGGGAGCACTGGAGATCGCATCAACCGAGCCAGATCTCGCCGCGGACAGAATCGAGGAGTTGGTTCGGGTTTCAGAACAAACCGACAACCGGTTCACCAAAGCGATGCAACTGATGGGCGCAGCCCAGTTCCTCCCCGGGACCGACCCGCGACGCAGCCAGTATCAGGAGCGGGCGCGCAGCTTCACGGTCAATCGCGGGCTCAATGGGCTGACAGACCTCATCGACAGGCGGTTGGTGGGACGCTGAACCACGGCCGGCGAGCTCGGGGCTCCCTGTAGGGTTCAGCTCGTGGCCGAGTTGAAGACCCGTAAGAACGACGGTGATGTCGACGCCTTCCTCAACTCCATCGAGGACGAGACAAAACGGTCCGACAGCTTCAAGATCAAGGACCTGATGGAGCGTTTGTCGGGTGACCAGGCGCGGATGTGGGGATCATCCATCGTGGGATTCGGAGAGCGGACTTACACACGTGCTGACGGCAAAGGGGCCGACTGGTTCAAGATCGGTTTCTCACCCCGAAAACAGAACCTGACTCTCTACATAATGGATGGCTTCGATTCCTACGAGAGCCACCTGGAGAATCTGGGCAAACACTCCACGGGCAAGGCATGTCTTTACATCAAACGTCTCGACCAAGTGGACATGGGAGTCTTGGAAACGCTCGTGACTGACTCGCTGAAAGCGATTGACTCAACCACTGGAGCGTGACAATTCACGACGGCAATCCCTTTGCCGACCCCGAGCCCGCAAGGGAAATGTGGAGGCGGTTTCGGGGGCGATTGGCAGCCCCGGTGACGATCATCACCTCGGGTCAACAAGGTCAGATGTCAGGGTTGACCGTGTCCTCCTTGGTGCTGATCGAGGGCATGCCGCCTGTCGTCCAAGCAGTCATCGGCCCCCTCACCGACCTGTGGTCATCGATTGCCGAAACCGGCAGATTCGTGGTCCACATCTGCGATGTTGGACACCAGCCATTGGCCGACGTGTTTGCCGGTCTGAGACCGAGCCCGGGCGGCGTTTTTGCCGCCACCAGCCACGAGGAGGGCG
Source organism: Acidimicrobiia bacterium (assembly GCA_965216725.1). GTDB lineage: Bacteria > Actinomycetota > Acidimicrobiia > Spongiisociales > ZC4RG35 > JACZUI01. The sequence goes on from CBDCGI010000007.1 coordinate 106,647, forward strand.
AGTGGGGCCCGGTGCTCACGGCCATCCCGGACCGGATGCACTGTGAGCTGGCCAGCCTCACCGAAGTGGGCCACGCCGGAGTTGTGACCGGGGAGGCGGCCGGGGTCGAGATCAGCGAACTGACCGAGCCGTTGATCCACTTCCGTGGGAAGTACCGTGGACTGGGTTAGGAGGCCGCTCTCAGGCTCTCCTCTTGGGGGGCCGACCGAATGGCCTCGTCGATCTGCTCCAGATCGCCCGGGACAGCCTCTCCGGCCGAGTCGCTGATACGACCGAGAAGCGGTCCCACGCGGCTGCTCCAAGAGCCAACAGCTCCGTTGAAGGCCCGAATAGTCGATTCCAGCCCGGCACCGATCTTGCCGAGATGCCCGATCCATGTGGACAGCCGCCGGTGCAGCTCACGGACATCGTCGACTATCCGTTTGGCATCGAGATGGGCCCGGTGTTCTGCAAGTACCGCGCCAACACTGGAGACCACGGCGAACAATGAAGTGGGCCCGGCGACGACAACGCGTTTCTCCAGAAGGGACTCGAGAACAGCTTGATTTGCTTCGCAAACCGCCTCGAACACCGACTGCGAGGGTAGGTACATGATCACATAGCCACCGTGGGCGATATCGGAGTATCTGCGTTTCGCGAGGTCGGATCCCACGCGGAGAATCTCCTGGCCCTGTGACTCCAGAAGCACGCCTTTCTGAGTCGGGTCGTCGGTCTGGACGGCCTCCAGATACCGCGCCACCGGGAATTTGGAGTCGACGACGATGTCGGCGCCGCCTGGGAGGTGGATGATGACGTCTGGCTTCAGGTCTCCATCCCGTGCCTGTTGGGTGAAATCGCGCCCCTCGACCAGCTGCCCCAGCTCGAGGATTCGACGCAGGGAGACCTCTCCCCATCCGCCGCGGGCCCGGTCGTTCCCAAAGAGTGCCGAAATCTCGGACATGCGCGACCCCAGACCGCCTACCTGCTCGTTGAGGACCGCCTCCCGACTGGCGAGGTTGGCCTTCATCTCGGTGAGCCTGCTTTCCACCGCCCCGACGCTTTCCCGCAGTGACTCGTCTCTGAGCAGGAAGGTGGACTCCATCTGGGCAAGACGCTCCGTCAGCTCGGGCTGGCCTCTGCCATTCCGCGCCCGCCTGACGAGCACGGCGGAGACCATCAGACTCACGCTCAGCAACGCGGTAGCTGCCACGATCGCGATCTCGATTGTCATCAAACCTCTCTATGTCGATCCCCACAGCCTGACGACCAGGTGTGACATTTTCGGACCAACCCCTCGCTGTCAACGGAATAGGTTTGGGCTATGACACACATCGTCGCTCTCATGGGCGACATCACGACGCAGAACGTGGACGTGATCGTCAATGCGGCCAACAACCAGCTTGCCGGTGGCGGTGGCGTCGATGGCGCAATTCATCGTGCAGGAGGGCCTGAGATCACGACGCAATGCCAGGCATGGGTTGCCAGCAACGGCGATCTGGCCACTGGTGAGGCCATGGCCACCACCGGAGGCGATCTCGCGGCGGAATGGGTGGTGCACACGGTGGGTCCGATCTGGGGCGCCGTCGATACAGACACGGCCGACCACTTGCTGGCCGCGGCCTACAGAACCAGTCTCGATGTCGCCAAGGGGCTTGAAGCGGCCCGAGTCGCCTTTCCCAATATCTCCACCGGCGTCTACGGGTTCCCCAAACCGAGAGCCGCGCAGATCGCGATAGCGACGGTGTCGCAGTGGGCTGGGGGTTCTCCTGGACCTGTCGAAGAGATTCGATTTGTGTGTTTCGACCAGGAGAACTTCGACTTGTATCAGGCGGGGCTCCCGTCGCCGTAGTCGACGATGTGACACGCAGGCGGGCTGGCAGACACTTTGGTGATGCCTGCTGGCATCACGATCTCGCCGCTCTCGCTGCAAGACTTCGCTCGTGGAACGAGAGTTAGCGGACAAGGTCGTCGAGACGGCCTTTGCGGCCGGGGCGAACACGGTTGGAATCACCGTGTCGGAGCCGTTTGCCGAGGCCCGCACGGCGCTCGAGGCGAATCTGGCAAATGGGCTATCCGGGCCGCTTCGATTCACCTACGGAGACCCTGCGACCGCCACCGACATCAGCCGGACCTACCCGTGGGCCAAAGCTTTGGTGTCTGTGGGCCGGACGTATGTCGACGAGTCTCCCCCACCGCACACCCGAGGCCCAATAGTCGCCAGGTTTGCGACGGATGATCACTACGTACCGGTCCGGGATGCACTCGGCGCCGTGGCGCGGACGGTCGAGTCACACGGCTTCAAGGCAGCGGCTCTGATCGACGACAACCGGATGGTGGACAGGGCAGTCGCAATCCGTTCTGGTGCCGGTTGGCGCGGTCGCAACACGATGGTGCTGACTCCCGCCGCCGGGCCATGGATGCTGTTGGGGACCCTGGCGACCGATGCCGAGCTGGCGCCGACGTCGCCGATGAATCGGAGCTGTGGCACTTGTACGGCCTGTATACCGGCCTGCCCAACCGGCGCTCTATCGGGGGCGGGGCTTGACGCCAGACGGTGCATCTCCACGTGGCTGCAGAGCCCGGGCCCCATCCCCCACTGGATCCGACCCGCGGTCGGGCGTCGCATCTACGGATGCGACGACTGCCTCACTTCGTGCCCGCCGGGACACAAGGCCATGGCAAAGGTGACGTTGCCCGTGCGAACACTCTCGTTTTCGGGCCTGCTCTCCCTCTCGGACGCTGAACTGGTCTCGAGATTCGAGTGGTGGTACATACCACGGCGGGATGGCCGTTATCTGCGCCGCAACTTGCTGATAGCGGCCGGCAACTCCCGTGAACCAGAGGCCCGGGGGTCGATCGAGGAGCATCTCTCCCACCGCTCGTCACTGATCCGCGGCACGGCGGCCTGGGCCTTGGCCCGGTGCTCGGGCGGTGAAGCATCCGAGCGATTGGCGGAAATGAGCGGCCGGGAACGAGCGCCCGAAGCTCGAAAAGAGCTGGAACTGGCGATGCTGATGATCGAAGACCCGGCAGCGTATGCAGACGAGGTTGGAAGCGGGCCGAGATGAGCAAATTCTGAATGCGGAATGTCCCAAATATGACGCCCTCCTCCTAAGGATTGCAAAAAGGACGCTGTCCCGAGGACAGCGTCCCTTTTGGTGGAAGGGGCCGGGAGGAGGAAAGTGACCCGGCCGCGGGTTGGGAGGTTTGAATCGGACGCCTAGGCGTGGGCGCTCAGCTCTCGCTCGACCTTCGAGCCGGTGAGCAACTGACCTGCCTCGCCGCAGGCACATTTGTAAGTCATCACCAAACCATGTTCGGTGTCGCTGATGCCATGGATGGAACCGGTCCAGATCATGACCTCGCGATCGAGCCTGTTGCAGTGGACCACCATCATCAGCGGGCTTTCGACCTGCGCCGGACCCAGCCTTGGCTGGTGCGTTCCGATGCGAACCTCGGCACGCGAGTCCGCCGGTGATGATCCTGGCGGACATATTCAGCTGTTGATGCGGGATGAACCGACATGTCTTCCGCCTTTCTGCGTATTGACGTAAGGGATGTTTCCCTTTATGCTCATTACACGGTACCTCAGACGCCGTAACAAGTCAAATGGATTTTTCTCATTACTCAACCGACCCGGTTGACCTGGCAATAGACCTGGTCAACAGCAGTGAAGAACCGGGCGGCGCGCTGGCATCGCTTGAGGATCTCAACGAGTTCCTGGACAGCTATGAGAACCTCTGGGACGGGGTGGCCCGACCCCCTGCTGCCCGAGACCTTCCCTCTGCCCGGAAGCTACGTGACTCCCTCCGGGACGTCATCGCTTCCCCAGACAACGAGACCGCAGCGGCCCGGCTCAACGAGATTCTCAGCGAACACGGAGCCGAGCCGCGGGTGTCGTATCACAACGGTGTCCCCCACTTTCATTTCGAACCAATTGGCTCCCGCATGGTGGATTGGCTCGGCGCCATCACAGCCATGGCCCTGGCAAGCGTGATCGTCGACCACGGTGTCGACCGGTTCGGTGTTTGCTCGGCCAAGGACTGCGAAGACGTCTTTATCGACACCTCGCGTAACCGCTCGCGGAAGAACTGCTCCTCGACATGCTCGACGCGGGAAGCAGTCGCCGCCTATCGGGCCCGCCAGGCCGGGTGAGCGTCAGCCGTCCAGGACATCCAGGACGGCGCCGGCAAACTCAATACCCTCCCTGCCCTCAGGAAACGGGTTGAGCTCGATCATGGTCGCTCCCAAGGCGGCCAGATCGTGGACACGCTCCGCGACCTCGTCCGCCGTGCCGCGCAAGGGGACACCCAGTCCTACGTCCTCGGCCTTTACCGGGGTGCCCGGGGTCTCGACGAAGACGCCAACCGACTTGCCGATGCTCCCCGATTCTCGCCCCTTTTCAGAGCACACCTCCTCCAGGAGGCGGAAGCGGTCCTCGAAATCTGCTGCGAGTGAGCTCTCAGTGGCGTAAGCGCTCCAGATGTCCCCATGCTCGACGGCGAGCCCGACAGTCCGGGGCCCATGCCCGGCGAGCATCAGCGGTATCCCTCCCGGGCGGGGGCCCTTTGGCTGGCTGGCGAGACCGTCCACCCGGTGAAACTCACCCTCGAAGGTGATCTCGTCGCTTTGCCGGAGAAGCGGGACAATGATCTCCAGCGCCTCCTCATATCGGGAGATGGTCTTATCGGCCGGGAAACCGAAGGCTGCCCCCTGGCTGCCGGCGTGGCCGGCGCCGAGGCCAAAGATGAATCGTCCCCCACTGATCTCGTCGATGGTGTCGGCCACCTTGGCGGTGAGGCCGGCATTCCGATGCAGAGCCGACAACACCCATGTGCCCACTTTGATCGAGCTCGTCGTTGCCGCGACTGCGGCGGTCAGGGCCACACATTCCCAGAACCCTCGCGGTGCGGGCCAATCGGGATGCTTCCAGTACAACTCGTCGGGCACCCACACTGTGTCGAAACCGAGGCTCTCTGCTTGGACTGCCAGCTCGCCTATCTCATCCCATGTCGGCTTCTTCCCTGTGGGCGGGTCCTCTAGCGCTGGCAAGACGAACCCGATCTCGGCTGGTCGCAACTGTCACTCCTGATGGCGTTCGGCAACGTTAGAGAGGAGCGCGCTGACCGCGCCGCCCCAAGAAACCCATCGAGTGTGCTTGTCCTACCCAGAAACCGAGAGGACAAGCACACTCGACGAAAGAGGAAAAGGGATTCCGGGGAGAGCTCTGACCCGCTTTCCCCTGAAAACACCTACCGGGGATAGACGACCGCGGCGAACTCGTCGCTCAGGTCACACCCGCACCATTCCTCGGCAGCAGCCTGAAACTCCGTAGTGGCGACAACACCGTATTTGAAATGCTCTGCGTAGGAGCGGAGGAACCCGTCAAGCTCCTCCTGGCCGCCCATAGGCCCGGCCAGGTTTCCGATCTCCAAGGGGCCTCGCCCATAAACGATTGCCCCGTACTCGGCGCCCTGGTAGCTCGCGACCGGCAGACCGATGGGGATGTCGGCGCGCTCGACGCGATCCCAGCGGCTCTGGAGATGACTGGCGAACCCTTCGGCCGCGCCTTCGCCCTGGGTGATGCCCCACCACTTCCAAGTCGCATATTGCGCCATCGCCTCGTCGAGCCAGGGCTCGTCGAGTTGGTCGTTGCCTACGGTTCCGTAGAACCACTGATGGGCCACCTCGTGCACCACGGTGGACAGGATCGTCGGGTCGTCGAAGCCGGCATCCGGGTCGTAGTGGCCCATGGCCATGGCGATGGCACCCGGGTACTCCACACCGAGCGCCAGAGTCCGGGTGCTCACCAGATCCATCTCGGTATAGGGGTAAGCCCCGTAGAGATCCTCAAAGACCCGCATGGAAGAGACTGCGGCGTCGAGGACCATCTGACTCCTTTCCCCAAAACGTGCCGGGGCATAGGAATTGATCGTGGTCTCGCCCACTTCCGCCTGCAATAGCGCCAAGTCCGCCGATGTGGCGATGTAGAAATCCCGAGCAGGGCCAGCTGCATACATGCCGGCTTGGGCGCCGTCAGCCGTCATCTCGGTCGCGACCAGCGATCCGGAAGTCACGAGGGTCAACTCGGGAGCCGCGGACAGCCTCACAAGGAAGAAGCCGGCTTCGGAATAGACGCTGTCACCGCTGGGAGGCGCGATCTCGGTGTTCCAGCCCTCATCGTCGTACACGGCGATCAATGGCAGGGCATGCGCCAAGGCAAGAATTCCCTCGTCGAGGAGGAAGGTCCCGTACTTGCCCCCTTCGTCGATGGGCACCGTGACAGCCAACCCCGCCTCCACCAAGACGGAGTCGCCCGGCGGGAGCGGGTCCGCCAACGGGATTGTCATCACGCTCCGCTGGAGTGAGTACAACGGCTCAACCGCTGAGCCGTCGACAGCCAGATCGAACACGTCAGCGACGCCGTCAGACACATTGGGGAACAGCCGGAACACCACCTCCGACAACGGATCCTCCTCATTGTTCACAACCCGAACCGAGAAATTCCCGTCGAAGCCTGTCAGATCGGGACGAATCGACAGATCGGCTTCATAGAGGGGCGACCTCAAGAACAGCTCGTCGACGGTCGGCTCCTCCGATGCGATCAGACCGGCACGGAAGACGTCGAGGTCGTACCCATGCCCGGCGAAGAGATGGAACGGTTCTGCGACCTGGTGCGTCGTCGAAGAAGAAGGGGGTGCCGGCGAGGTGGAGCTCGAGACACTCGATTCCGACCCCGACCCAGATGTCGGGCTCGAGCCCCCACCAGTGCAGGCCGCGACGAGAAGCCCGCACAGGGCAAGGAATCCGACTCTCCTCATTCGCCTAACAATGGTCGCAAGCACGAAGTCGTGTCACACAGAGCGCCTCCCATGCAACATTGACCCCTGCCGTCGGTACCGTTCCGCAATGTCGTGGAGGAGGTTTGACGGCAAACGGCTGCGGGAACGCGCTCTGGTTCTCGGTGGTCTTGGCGGCGCCGCCATAACCGCACCACTGCTCGACATCTACGGCAAAAACCCCGAGGCGTTCGTGGCAAATCGGACCTCGCCTCGAAACATCGTCTTGTTCGGCTTGCTGGTCACGGTCGCCGTGCCGTTGCTCTGCCTCGGTCTTCTCACCTTGGCGGAGCTCGTCGGGCCGAAGACCTCCCAGGTCACCTTCTATTTCCTATTCGGCCTGCTTGCCTTGGGCACCGGCCTGGTGATCTCGCGGCAGGTGTCCCCAGAGTCGACGGCACTGGCGATTGCCATTGCTGTTGCCATCGCAGGACTCACCTACCAGCTTTACCGATGGCTAGGAGGAGGAATGCGCTGGTTCTCCCTCGCTCTGCCTGCGGTCCTCGGCATCTTCTTGTTTGCCTCCCCGACCTCCGACCTGATCTGGAACACGGAGCCCGATCCGGGGGCCGGCGCTACACCGATCGCCAGTCCAAGCTCCATCGTCTTCATCCAACTCGACGAGCTCCCCACCGCGTCGCTGATGGACGGGGAATCGATAAACGAAGCTCTGTTTCCCAACTTTGCGAGGTTGTCGAAGGAAGGAACCTGGTACCGAAACGCTTTTTCGCCGTCGATCGCTACCACTCAAAGCGTGCCCGCCGCGCTCACCGGCCTCCTTCAGGATGGAGACTTGAATCCGACCGTGTCTGATCACCCGAGAAACCTCTTCACGCTGCTGGGCGAGTCTTATGAGATGCAAGTGATCGAATGGGTCGCCGAGCTTTGCCCCCCCGACACGTGCCCTGAGTTCGCCGGCCGCGCTCCCGCCCAGTTCAGCTCACTGATCAACGATGCTGTGGTGGTCTACGGGCACCTTACGCTTCCTTTGGGGCTTCGCGACCAGCTCCCGGCGGTGGACAACGCGTGGAACGCGTTCCTCGGCGAGGATGAGGCGACGCTGGCCGGGACGAGAATCGACATCCCGGGATACCCGGTCCCGGAACCCCCACTGCGCAGCTCTTGGATCGACTGGATCCAGCGAATCACCAACGGTATCGCCCGTGGGGAGCCGCCCACGCTTCACTACGCCCATCTCAAGGCACCACATGTCCCCTGGCAGGTCAACCCGTCGGGAACTCACTACGTGGTGCCCGAGGACTCTGGGGAAGTAGACGGCGTCGAACATCGCGGCTATTGGGTGGACGACCAGGTCCGGGCCACGTTGGGATTCCAGCGGCATCTCTACCAGCTGGGATTTCTCGACGAGATGCTTGGCCAGACACTTCGCAGGCTCGAGGAAACAGGCAACTGGGACGACACGATGGTGGTAGTCGTGGCCGATCACGGTGCCTCCTTCGTTGCCGGCGAGCACCGCCGTTGGCCTTACGATGACAATCGGGACGACCTGTATCGGATCCCGCTCTTCATCAAATACCCGAACCAGACGGAAGGGGCGATTCGAGATGAGGCCGCATTCGTCATCGACATCCTGCCCACAATCGTGGATGCCCTCGAGATCGATACTGACTGGGTCTTCGACGGAATCTCGCTGATCGACCCCTCCGAGACCGATAGGCCCCACCAGATCATCGGGTGGTGCTGCAATCGCCAGCCGGTGACCACGAATCTGCAGACGCTGCACGACCAGGTGAAACGAAATCAGACATGGGTTCCGGACCAGTCGAGCTGGACTGCCGTCGCCGCCGCCGGAACCGTCACCGACTTGATGGGAGAACCTGAAGAATCCCTGGCCGCGGTTTTCACCGAAGACTTACTGTGGGAGCTTGCTGCATCAGACGAGCCCGCACCCGGCGTAGCTCAAACCGTGGTCTTTGGCCGGATCGAGATCCCCGAGGCGGTGAACGGCGACTCCGTCCTGATATCGGTCGACGGCGTGATCGCCGGCAGCGGCTTCATTCTGCGCGACTCTGCCACCAGCGGTGCGCTCAGGGCCATCGTTGCCGAAGAGTATGTGTCACAGGAGGACCCGGACGTCGCGGTTTTGATCCGGACAGCAGAGGGCAATTGGCTCGCCGGCAAGCCGGGGTCGATCGCCATCGCATATCTCGACGAGAACGATCAGCCCCTTGCCATCGAACCCGAGGGCTCGCGCAAGGTCCAGGTCGACGTGGTCCGCGACACGGGTTCAGGATGGCTCGTGGAAGGTTGGTCGGCCGACACCAAGAACTTCAAGACACCCGACATGATCTATGTGTATGCGGGCGAGACCCTCGTCACCTACGGGCCTCCCAACGTGGACAACCGAAATGTGGTTGCCTGGACCGGGAGTGAGGAATTGCTCCGTTCCGGCTTCTCCTTTGAGATTTCCTCGGACGACATCCCAGACGAAAGCCAACGTCTGATAGTCGTCTCGAGGTTTGGTGACCGGTCGGTGGCCGAAGCGTCGACTCTGGGCTAGGCGGGTGTGAGGTCGAAAAGGGTGCGGGTTCCCCCTGCGATGCTCTTCTCTGCCTGGACACTGAATCGCTGCGCCAGGAGGGAACGGAACGCAGACTCGTCCCGACCCACGTGGAGCTCGTCTTCATGTTTGTTGTTGGTGAGCTTGAGGACCATCTCGTCGTCGGGTGCCACGTATTCGAGCACCACAGGCGAGTCGAAGCCCCGCAGCCAGTCGAGCACCGAAGCCGGCGGGATACTCGCCGTGTAGATGAGATGGTGGATGAGCCCATAAGCAATCACCAGGTCGGGATTTGAGCGTTGGACGATCCCGGGCCGTTCAACACCGGACCAACCCTGCGACGGTGATGGGTTGGCCAGATCGGTGAGAACCACGTTCAGGTTCTTCCCGGCGCCGTTCGCATACACCTGCTCCAGGATCGCTTCGTCACCATCAACTGCGATGGCGTGAGCACCTCCGTCGGCTGCGATCTCGGAGAAAAAGGCATCGTTGGCACCCAAGTCGAGCACTCGCTGCGGTTTGACTCGTCCTATGGAATGGCGGAGGAAACCGGCCTTCGTCTCGCGGTCTCGACCTACGTGGTTACAAGATTCGTAGTCGGCCCAGCCCTCAGCAGTCGGATTCCATGAAAGTGAGTCAACAAGTCCTCGCAGTTTGTTGACATTGGCCAGGATCATCTCGGCGTTGAACCCGGCGGCACTCAAATCATCGCGCACCGCCTCTCCGGCCAGCCGCTGTTCCATTCGGGCTTGAAGCACAACGTGGCCCAAAGCCGCGGGTTTCCACCTCTTCCCTGCGGGGAGGAGACTCTTCATCTGGCTGGCGGTTGGGCCCTCCATGTCGCCCCTCAGCCAGGGTTGGAAGGGGACGTCCAGCCAGGCTCGAAGCATGAGGGGGAACAAGAATTGGCGGGTGAATTGGCGATAACCAATCCAAGGCTCGCCGTCGCGATAGGGCTCAAACGACCCGATGTCGATGAACAGCGGACGGCCTTCGACGAATTGGATGTTGAACGGTGTGGCGTCTTTGATCGTGAGTCCGTCGTCCAGTGCCCTCGCCAAGAGCTCGAGCTGGAGCTGAGCTGCGTCTTTGAGCATGGAGAAGGTCCACTCGTATGGATAGGTGATGACCGGGACGCGGGGATGCTCCAACGCTCCTGGAGCCCCTTCAGGGGGATTCGGCACCTCGGTGGAGGCTATGAGAGAGCCCTCAGCCACGGCACTCGAGTAGAAGGTGCTGTCGGAAAGGGCCTTCCAGGCGTTGAGCCCCCTCTGATCAAGGACTCGGATTACCCGATCGGCTTCGAAGACAATATGAGAGGCCGGATCACGAAAGGATCCGGGATCGGCTTGGCTCACCGACTGATCAGGAGTCGGCCTTCAACGCGGAGTCGTCGAGAGACTCTGTTTCGACGCCTTCTGCCACCAGCTTCTTGGTGGCACGCTTCTGCTTCCACGCTTTGTAGGCGACTCCGATACCGGCAAGACCACCGAGCAGGGCCTGAAGGATGAGACTTCCGGAACCTGGATCCAAATAGCCAAAGATCATCTAGCTGTTCCTCCTAAGGGCGAGCGATTGTCGTCGCTCTGGGCCCAATGATGGCCCAAGTCGGCAGACATGCAAAGTGTTAACGGCAGGTACTGGCAGTTTGTTTAGCTCCGACCCGAATGCTCAGGCGAGTTCCGCCTCCAGTGTGATCTCGACATTGCCTCTCAAGGCCATCGAAACAGGGCAGTTCTCCTTGGCATATTGGGCGGCCTCCAGGAACGACTCCTCAGAGGCACCTGGCACGTTCCCGACTACCGATAGGGCGACATCGGTGATCCCCGTCCCGGGGACAAAGGTGTAGGTCGCCTCAGTATCGAGACTGGTGGGCGGGGTGCCGGCCTTGGCGAGCGTGTTCGAAAGCGACATCGAGTAGCACGACGCATGGGCGGCAGCGATCAGCTCCTCAGGGCTGGTGACGCCTCCGTGCTCCTCGGCTCGCGCCTTCCATGTGACAGGAAGGGGACCTGCAGCCCCAGAATCGAGAGATGTCTCGCCACTCCCGTTGAAAAGGTCCCCGACCCAATGTGTCCGACCTGTGCTCTTCAGTGCCATTCCGATCCTTCCAACTGACGTCGGGCGAGGATACCTCTGGCCGCCAGTTGGCAGACCCGGTCAGTCGCGGCTTCGGCCTTCCTCGTCGAGGGTGTCCACTGGCGATGCGTCTCCGTCTCCCCCGGCCTGGGTGGTATCGGAATGGTCTGTGCCGCGCTGACGTGTGTCTTCGGCATCTCCGTCGGTGATGATCCCGGAGGGTTCATGATCGGTCGGCGATCCGTCTTGTGGGGCGTGATCGCGCCGGTAGCTATCCACAACCGAGCTCAATCTTCCCTGAAGCTCCGGCCAGTCCTCCACCGCATCACGGGCAACCTGAACGTGCGCCGATACGACAAGCTCCGGCGCGCCGCGGGAGATCAGCTTCTCGACCTCGTCCACGCGGTGGGTCGATGCCGCATCCCGATCAAAGACGGAGACAACCGGCTCGACTACGCGCTTCAAGGGGTAGAGGAAGTCGCCTGGCACAGAATCCTCCGCAGCCAACGCCATTACTGGCAGCGCGAGCACCGTGGCGAGCGCGATCACAAGTAGGCGCCGTCTGAACCCCCAGGGCCGGTGACGTTTGTCGATCTCCGACGCCACGGCTGTCAGATGGCGCTCTCTGATCTCGGGTGTGACCGCCAGACGAACCTCACGCAGCAGGGCTATCGGATCACTCATCCCAGTCCTCCCAAACCCTGCGGAGTTTGGTCTCGGCCCGTTCAGTGGCCGAGTAGACCGCCTTCCGCGTCATGCCCATGATCCGGGCCGTTTCCTCACCTTCGAGACCCACCACATGCTTGAGAGCAAGGAGAGTGCGGTGCCTTTTACTCAGCTTGGAGAGCGCACCGGCCAAGCGAGGATCCAAGGTGAGATCCCGGGGTGGATCCGTCGGGTGGTCAGGCACCGCCGGCGTCGGCCGCTCCGGATGACGTGCCCTCCGCCTGTATTCATCCAAACACCCGTAACGGACACTCTTGAAGAGCCAGGCGCGCAAAGCGGCACCATTCCCTCTCAGGCGGGCCGCGGCGCCGACCAGCTCCACGAAAGTGTCCTGGACGATGTCCTCGGCCGTTCTGGCATCGTTGACCATTGAGAAAGCGAAGGAGATGAGATCGCCGCCGGTGGCTTCATGCACACCGCGAAACGCCTCCTCGGAAAGAGCACGAATGCCGTCGACAAAGATGTCGAGAGGGTGAGACCGGCTGTGAGTCAGGTGTTCGATCCACACCCCCCCGACCCCAAACGATGGCGATAATGAAAACACTCCATCAAGTCTCCAACGAATCTGTATCGGCTTCAGATCCAACCGAGATAATGGAGAAGACGCAGCAGCTTGTTCCATTCGCCGGCGTGAACCAACCGATAGATGAGCTTTCGAATGCTGATATCGCGGGGAAAGTGATCGTCGATGCAGCGATCGTTGGTGAGAGCGAAACGTCGAATGTGACACCTATCGGTGACATGGTCGGAGACGCGATCGACCTGCCGATCCACAACCCGATCGTGCAATCGATCCGGCAGTCGATCACCGGGTCGATCTGGCACGTCAAACGAGGGACCATCAGCTACGACGTCGATCGGTTGGTCAAAGCCTTCACCTGGCAAATTGGCTTGATCTCGACGGGATCGGTCGTCGGCACCCGCGGCCATTGGCATGGTGCCCAGAATCGCCAAGACCAATAGGCCTGACAACCAGCTCCTGATTCGCATTCTGCCTCCTGTATCCGTGTCACAGATACAGACGCCACATCCCTCAGCGATTCCCCGGTTTTCACCGCCGGCACCAGACCAGGTTCGGAGGGGACCGGTAGCATCGCCGCCGTCACATGATCCGCAGAACACCGTTTCACAGCCGGACCAGTGCAGCCAACGCCACGGGGCTGTGGAGTCACTGGTCGGGGTACTTGTCGGCCGAGAAGTACCAGCTATCAGAGAAATTCGAGTACTTCGCGATCAGGAACAGTGCTGCGCTGATCGACACCTCCCCTCTGTTCAAATACCAGTTCACTGGTCCTGACGCTGAGCGCTACCTCGCCGGCGTTCTGACCCGTGACATCAGAAAGTGCCAAGTTGGCCAGGCCCAATACACGATCTGGTGTGATGACAGCGGCTGGGTGCTGGAAGACGGGGTTGTGTTCCGACTTGCGGGCGACCACTACCTCCTGACCGCGGCCAGAGCCAATCTCGCCTATTTTCAAGATCTGATGGGTTCCCTCCGCGTGTCCATCGAGGATGTCACGGACGAGTATGCGGCCCTGGCAGTACAAGGCCCGAGGTCGAGGGAAGTCCTCGACGCTGCAGGTGCCGACGTGGAGCCACTCGGCTATTTCCGGGTCACGGACACCAAGATCGGTGATTCGTCGGTCACAATCTCGCGCACCGGCTACACCGGCGATTTGGGTTACGAGGTATGGATCCGCGAAGACCAGGCAATCGCCGTCTGGGACGCGGTTTCCGACGCCGGTGCCGCTCTTGGAGCCATCCCCGTGGGCCAGATGGCCATGCTCACCGCGCGGATCGAGGCCGGGCTGGTGCTCATCGATGAGGACTTCCACTCCGCGCGTTTCTCATGGAATGACGACCAGAGGTTCTCGCCCCTGGAACTGGGAATGGGTTGGATGCTTCGGGGCCTCGAGGTCGACGACCGGGCCTTCATCGGTCGAGCCTCCATTGAGGCCGAGAAAGCGAACGGAACATCACGGTGGAAGAGCGCGGGAGTGATGGTGGACTGGAGAGATTGGGATCGTGTGTTTGGGGAACGGGGTTTGATTCCCCCCAAGGACCACATCGCAGATACGTCAGGGAGAATGCTCTACGACGGCGATCTCAACCAGGTGGGCTACGTCACGAGCTTTGTCTACTCACCGATGATGCAGCGCCACATTGGGATCGGGCGAGTCGAGCGCGATCACCACGGGCCGATTTCGCTGGAAGTGACGATCGATCATCGCTACGACGTCGTGGCCGCCGAAATGACCAAACTCCCCTTCTACAACCCGGCACGGAAAACCGCATCGTGAGCAACAAGTACGACGCCATCGTGATCGGAGCCGGTCACAATGGCCTGGTCAACGGCGCCTACCTGGCCAAGGCAGGCCTGAACACGCTCATCCTCGAACGCCGGCATCTCGTCGGAGGCGCCGCCATCACCGAAGAGCTCCACCCCGGATTCCAGTTCACGACGTTCTCATATGCCTTGAGCTTGCTCCGCCCCGAGATCATCCACGAGCTCGATCTGCCCCGCCACGGCTTCATGCCGATCGCGATGCCTTCGACCTTTGCCCCGACCGGGGACGGCGGCTACCTCCACCTCACAAAAGACCCGGGCTCCAACCATCACGAGATTGCCAGGCATTCGGCCCACGACGCCGACGCGTACGAGGCCTACGACCACATGATGACCCAGGTCGTGCATGCCATCCGTCCCCTGATGGACTCGATACCACCGGACGTCACGTCCAAAGACCCCGAAGAGAGGGCGAGGTTGGCGGCAATCGGTTCCTACCTCTCCGATCTTCCCCCCTCGGTCCTGCACAATCTGGTCCGACTCCTAACGGGAAGCGCTGCCGACGTGCTCGAGGACTACTTCGAGAGCGACATCATGCAGGGCTGGCTGGCCTCCTCGGGCATCATCGGATCCAAGGTGGGGCCCAGATCCCAGGGATCAGGCCTGGTCTTGCTTTATCACTCGTTCGGTGAGCACGACGGCGCCTATGGAACCTGGGCCTTCCACAAAGGTGGCAACGGCGGATTCACCCAGGTCTTGGCTCGTGCCGCCGAGTCTTTGGGAGCGGAAATCCGGCTCGATTCGCCTGTGGAGCGAGTCGTAAGCCGAAACGGAAAGGCACTGGGCCTGGTGCTGGACGACGGGACCGAATTCGAGGCTGGGATCGTCGTGAGCGCCCTCGACCCGAGAAGGACGTTCATGGAGCTGGTCGACCCCAGAGAGCTGCCCACCGAGCTCGTGGACAACCTGAGGCGGTACAAGTTCGATGGCACCTCGGCGAAAGTCAATTTCGCTCTCGACGCCAACCCGACCTTCCCCGGGCTGGAAGGATCCGATCATCTGAGGGGTTTCATCAACATCGCGCCTTCTCTGGACTATCTGGAGAGGGCTTTCGACGACGCCAAGTACGGGTGGTACTCGAAAGAGCCTTACATCGACGGCGCAGTGCAGTCGACAGTTGATCCCGACATGGCGCCACCTGGGAAGGCAGTGATGTCCTGCTTCATCCAATATGCCCCCTACCACCTCCGAGAAAGCGATTGGGACGCCGAACGCGACACTTTCGGCGATGTCGTGCAGTCTGTGCTGGAGTCACATTTCCCAGGGTTTGGCGACCTGGTGTTGCATCGTGAGGTCGTGACTCCGTTGGACATCGAGCGTGTGACCGGACTCACCGAAGGCAACATCTTCGCCGGGGAGTTCCTCGCGCCACAGATGTTCTTCTTCCGGCCCGCTCCGGGCTGGAATCAATACCGGACACCGATCGACGGCTACTACCAGTGCGGGTCGGGAACCCATCCTGGAGGGTGCGTGATGGGGGCTCCCGGAAGGTTTGCTGCGCAGCAGATCCTGGGAGACCTGAGCTCGGTTAAAGGCTGACCGCAAACACCTGCCAGTCGTCGGGCACACCTTTGAGCGTATGAAAGCCGCGATCGACGAACTCCAAACCTGAGCCGACAACGAGATCCTTGACTGTTCTCGACACCAGCACTTCGGAAGGTCCGGCCAGCGAAGCGATCCGAGCACCTATGTGGAGGGTGATACCCGCATAACCCGACCCCATCACCTCCACCTCTCCGGTGTGGATCCCGGCGGTGATCTCCAATTCGAGCGGAGCCACATTGTCCGCAATGGCAAACGCGGCTCGGATCGCCCGCCCCGGCCCATCGAACACCGAAAGAAACCCATCACCAGCATTGTCGACCTCCGTGCCCCGGAATCTGACGATCTGGTCGCGGACCACACGATTGTGCCGCTCCAGCAAACCCTTCCAGGCGGTGTCTCCCATGGTCACCGCCCGGTCGGTGGAGCCGACGATGTCCGTGTAGAGAACCGTGGCAAGCACCCGCTCGGGAGCTGCACTCTCCCGGTGCCCGGTCATGAACTCTTCGATCTCATCCACAAACGGCCCCGGGTCGAGCGACCAGAACACGTGGGCATTTCCGGGAAGTTCGACAAACTTCGCATTGGGAATTCGCTCTGCGATCCACCTCCCCTCCTCTACATCCACGTCCTCGTCTTCAGCCCGGTAGAGGCACAGAGTGGGTGCCTGGATCAGGGGGAGAGCAGCCCTGGTGTCCATATGAGTGTTCATCTCGAGGAGGTGAGCCGCCGCCTTGGGGCTCGCGGACAGACGGAAATAGCGCGCAAGCCAATCGCGGAAGGCAGAGTCGTCAGTGCGCTCACCAAGCATGTATGTCGGTATTTGGCCTGGATCGCCGTGGTTTTGCTCCATCCGCGCGATCTCTGCCGCCCGGTCTTCAGGTCGCGGTGCCCAGGGATAGTCTTCGGACCAGACCCTCTTGGCGTAGGTGCTGGCAAGGATGAGTTTGTCCACCCGGTCGGGATAGGTGGCGGCAAACAACTGGCACATGTTTCCACCCTCGGAATGCCCGAACAGTGTCGCCTTTTCCACACCGACCTCGTCCATCACGGCACGGACATCGTCCATCCGTTCCTCCAACCCGGGGAGCTGATCCAACGGGACCCGGTCAGATAGACCCGTTCCGCGCTTGTCAAAAGTGATGACACGAGAGAAGGTTCCCAATCGGCGGAGAATCGAGGCCAGGACAGGCTCATCCCACATGAGCTCGACATTCGATATCCAGCCGGGCACATAGATCAGGTCGGCGGGGCCGCTCCCGAAAACCTGATAGGCGATGCTGACACCGTCACTGTCGCCGTACCTTGTCCTCGGCAATGGTTCGCTGATGGTCAACTCAACGCGGGAATGATGGTGTGCCCATACTCCTCGAGAGTCCCGTCCATGTCGTCATGCATCAGGTAGACGCCAAAGTGGTCGACACCCATCTCCTTTAGAAGGGAGAGCTTCTCGATATGAGCGTCGGCAGGGCCAACGATGCAGAAACGATCGACGATGTCGTCCGGGACGAAATCCGTTGACGGGTTGCCGGCTTTGCCGTGGTGGTCGTAGTCGTAGCCTTCCCTGGCCTTGATGTAGTCGACCAGCACCTGAGGAACCTTCGAAGTGTCATCTCCGTAGCGAGTGACCATGTCCACCACGTGATTGCCGACCATTCCGCCAAACCAGCGAAGCTGGTCTCGCTGATGCTCCACGTTGTCGCCTACATATGCCGGGGCGACCACGCAGATGGTGATGTCATCGGGGTTCCGGCCCGCCTCTGCTGCTGCCTGTCTCACCGCACCCATCGTCCACTCCAGGATTTGGGGATCGGCCAGCTGAAGGATGTACCCGTCGGCATGTTGACCGGTGGTTGCCAGTGCCCGGGGGCCATATCCCGCCACCCACATGGGTAGGTCCCAACCTTCGTCAACCCATGGTATGTCGAGCTCCTTGCCGTTGTACTCAACGGACTCACCCGCCACCAGCTTCTTGATCACCTCCATCGCCTCGACCATGGAGGCGAGCGTTCGCGGCTTCTTGCCGATGTAGCGGAGAGCCGAGTCGCCGCGCCCAATGCCGCAGATCGTTCGCGGACCGTACATCTCGTTCAGTGTCGCGAACAGAGATGCCAGCACCGTCCAGTCTCGGGTGCCCGGATTGGTGACCATCGGCCCCACCTTCATCGTGGTGGTCTCGGCAAGGATCCGAGAGAAGATCACAAACGGCTCCTGCCATAAGACATGGCTGTCGAATGCCCAGGCGGTGGAAAAACCGAGCTTCTCGGCAACCGTCGCGTAGTTGACGACCCGCTCACCGGGTGGATCGGTCTGCAGAACAACTCCAAAGTCCATCACAAGAAGTTACCCCGCGCTCCTAAGGAGGAGGGCGTCATATGTGGGACTTGTTGCGATCGGAATCGGCAAAGAAGGACGCCAGCCAGCCGGCGAGCCACTCGGTGTCGGGCTCAGTATCGAGCGATGCGAGGCCCTCGTCCGCCGTTGTTGTGGATATCGGCCCGCCCCTTCGCTCTTCGAGCAGCACCCGGGTGTACTCGGCCGGCATCTCCGGATGACCTTGAACCCCCAGCATGGAGTCCCCCACACTCATCACGGACACCGGGCAATGCTGGTTCCAGCCGATGACCCTCGCACCCGGGGGTAGATCCTCGACCTGATCCTGGTGCATGTTCATCACCCGGAACCCTCCATCAGCTGTCGTCACATCTTTGTTGGCCACACCCCAGCCACGGTCCGACTTGACCACCGATCCCCCTAGGGCCTTCGCCAGAAGCTGATGTCCGAAGCAGATGCCGACAAAGGGGACTCCGGCACCGGCAACCCTGCGAACAAAGTCCTCGAGATCCCGGACCCACCCCAGGTCGTCGTTGACCGAGTGACGGGAACCGGTGGTCAGCCATCCATCACATTCAGTCGGACTCGTGGGCAGCTGGCCGTTGATGACGTCGTACTCCACCAACTCGATCTCGGGATGGCCGGCGAAGAAGGTGCGAAAGTGATCGCTGTAGTCGCCCGCAATGCCGCGATGACGCTCTCGCACGTGGTCGCAGACGAGCAGGCCGATTCTCATGATCGGCTCATTATCCGCAGGGGTGAGCAGGTCACGTTCAGCGGACCGTTGTCCCGGTGATTGCGGCCTCACCTACCCGTGGGTGGGGAAGCCGAGATCGACGCCGCGATGGATCGGATCGGCCCAACGCGAGATCACCACCTTCTGCCGGGAGTAGAAATGGACACCTTCGGGGCCGTAGATGGCGTGGGTGCCGAATATCGAGTCCTTCCAGCCGCCAAAGCTGTAGAACGAAAGCGGCACCGGAATCGGCACGTTGATGCCCACCATCCCTACCTGGATCTCGTTCTGGAACTTCCGCGCCGCGCCGCCGTCGTTGGTGAACACGGCGGTGCCGTTGCCATAAGGGTTCTCGTTGATGAGACGGATCGCTTCCTCGTAGTGCTCCATCCGTACCGTCGACAACACCGGGCCGAAGATCTCGTCGGTGTAGATCGACATGTCGGGGCTGACGTGGTCGAACAGCGTTGGCCCCACGAAAAAGCCGTCCTCATAACCGTCGACGACGAAGTCGCGGCCGTCCGCGACCAGAAGCGCCCCTTGCTGCTCACCGGCGTCGATGTATCCCGTGACGCGATCCCGGTGAGCTGCGGTGACCAGCGGTCCCATCTCCACGCCTGGCTGGTCCCCGGCGCCGACGGTGAGCTTCTCTATGCGGGCCTGGACGCCGTCGATCAGCCGGTCACCGGCGTCCCCAACAGCCACCACCGCCGAGATGGCCATACACCTCTCACCAGCCGAGCCGTAACCCGCTGACACGGCGGCGTCGGCAGCCAGGTCGATGTCGGCGTCAGGGAGCACGATCATGTGGTTCTTCGCCCCGCCGAGCGCCTGAACGCGTTTGCCGTGTTGGGTGCCCGTCTCATAGATGTACTTCGCGATCGGGGTGGAACCGACGAAAGAAATCGCGGCGACATCGGGGTGTGTGATCAAGGCATCCACGGCTTCCTTGTCACCGTGAACGATGTTGAACACGCCATCAGGGAGCCCCGCCTCGGCCAGCATCTCGGCTGTCATCGAGGGCGCCGAAGGGTCCTTCTCGGAGGGTTTCAGGATGAATGTGTTGCCGCAAGCGATAGCGATGGGGTACATCCACATCGGGACCATCGCCGGGAAGTTGAAGGGCGTTATCCCTGCCACAACGCCGATTGGCTGGCGGATGGTATAGGTGTCGACCCCCGATGAGACCTGCTCCGAGTAGTCGCCCTTGAGGAGATGTGCGATGTTGCACGCGAACTCGATCACCTCGAGCCCGCGTTGCACTTCGCCACGGGCATCGTCGAGGGTTTTGCCGTGTTCTGCTGTGAGCGCGGCGGCTATCTCGTCACGGCGGGCAGCCACCATTTCCCGGAACGAGAACATGATGTTCTGTCTTTGGGTGAGCGAAGAGTGGCGCCAGGTTTCGAAGGCTTTCCTTGCCGACTGCACCGCGGCATCGACATCGGCACTCGTGGCCATGGCAACCTCGCCGCTCTGGGTTCCGGTCGCCGGGTTGTAGACGGGGCCAGACCGAACCGCGGCTCCTTCGGTCCAGGCGCCTTCGATCCAGTGCGTGATCTGTCTCATGCCCCGAACGGTAGTCCCGACTCCATATTCGTCGAGTAGTCCCGACTCCGTACTCGTCGAGTGTGCTCAACCCACTGACTATCCGGGGATTAGGCACACTCGACGGAGTTGTCGGTCCGTCAGGGGCCGCTGATGGGCCTCCACGTTCCGGCGAACCGGTCGGCGACGACGAAAGCCCTGGAGAAATCAATCCAGCACTGATTGTCGTCTGCCACGTCGGAGAGGGTCAGCTCACCCCACGGCCGCCGCTCCACCCGCATCGTCGCGATCGTACCTGCGTCACAAATCCCCGACCCGTCGCTCACAAAGGTGAGGGTGTCTCCTTCTATAGAGAAGGTGCCCGAAGAAATCACTTGCGATTCGTGCAACGGACTGCGATCCCGATTGGTGCCGTTACGCAAGGTTCCGTCGCTGCCGACCTCGAGGACCCAATTGCCGTCCGAGAAGAAGGCTCCAACGATGGACGAGGCGTTGAGGCCAGGGCTGACCGCCGATTCGTCGAGTTGAGGCTGTGAAAACAGCACGAGGCCTGTGGCAACGAGGATGGATGCGACGGCCAACCCAATGAGCGGCGGCTTCCAGTTGGTGGCGCTTCGACTCACCGACGCGCGCTCGCGGTGGGCCGGCAATACGGGACGGAAAGCTTCGGATGCAATTCCCTTCGGCGCCGGATCGCCTTCCTTGAACAGCGCAACCACTTGGTCTTCGCGGTTCATTGCGCCCTTCCCTCAATCGGACGCAAGTTCCTCGCTCTCTTCCGCTCGAGGCGTTCGTACTCTTCGAGCAGGTGGGCGCGAGCACGCAGCAGCCTTTGTCTCACAGCTCCATGACTGATGCCGAGAACCAAGGCAATCTGGTTTTGAGGTAGCTCCTCCCATACCGCGAGTCGGAGCACCTCCAGGTCTTTCGGGCGGAGCCTGGCCGCCGCCTCGAGGGCCATACTCACTTGCTCCCGAACAACCACCATGTCGTCCGGAGAACCCCGGCTTTCAGCTCCCATGGCTCGCAGTTTGCGGTCAAGTCGACGCTTTCTGTTGCCCGCCCGCCAATCATTGAGGACAACTCGGTAAGCCACGCCATACAGCCATGGAAGTGTCGACGGTTCATTCGGTACCTCCTCCAGTTTTCTCCACACAGTGAGAAAGGTCTCCGCGACTGCATCGTCGACTCGACCGGAGGTGGTCCGACGCCGACAGTACGAAAAGATCGGCTCGTAGTAGGCGTCATAGAGCGCGGCGAAGAAGGACTCGCCCCCGGAGGTCATTGGGGGCCTCTTCCTCTGACACTCAGTTGGCCGGCCAACACCATTTTTCTCTGCCCTATTTACGTCCGGCTCGGTAGCGATGTTACGGAATCCCGTGACACGGGGGACCGGCCGGACGTAAGAGAGAGAATGAAGAGTTCAACTGCCTGTCTTGCCGTTGTGATATTGCTCGCTGCATCGTGTGGTGGATCTTCTGCGGAGACAACCTCGACTTCCAGCGCGACGAGCCCAACGACCGCAAATGCGATCGAGACCACGACACCTCTGATCACGACGACCACGTCTCCGGCTACAACCACGACCACCGAGCCTCCGCCAACAATCGAGATCGTTGCCCACGACCACTTTTTCGAGGGCGTACCCACCGAGCCGGTCCCTTTGAGAACGACTTTGACCCTGACCAATGCCTCCGATTCCGAGTTCCACAGCCTCGCCATAGGTCACTTTGGCGAGGATCAGACGCCGTTGGACGAACTTGCCAAGCTCGGTCTTTGGGAGCTGATATTCGCCGGCGAGCTGACATCCGTACTGTTTGCCATGCCGGGTGAGGAGTACTACGGGCGACTGACCGGATCCGGCTGGAAACCGCCTGTCCTCGACCGGGTGGGTCGTTGGGTGATCTTCTGCAACGTTCCGCGTGGGTCAGACCCCGAGAAGGTTCGGACCCACCTCGAAACCACCGACCAGCCACCAGAGGAGATAGAGGGCGAGCCACGCCACAACGAGCTCGGCGAGATCGCCGAGCTTTGGGTGGTGGCACCGTCGTAGCGCCTACCGAGTGTGCACCCCAAGCGCCCCGCTGCCCCTCACACCTACCTGTCGAGTGTGCTTAGCGTCATCAATACGTTGTCATTAGGCACACTCGACGCATAAGCAGGCGCACACCCAATGTGATAGGTGCTACATCAGGTATTGATTGAAGTCGCGCTTGAGGTAGCGGCCGTCGCCCGGCTTACCGTGGTATTCGCCGCCCTCGATGATGGTTTGCCCCCGCGAGAGCACCGTCTTCACCTTGCCGGTGACCTCCAGGCCCTCGTAGGCCGAGTAGTCCACCCACATGTGCTGGGTGTCGACGCTGATCGTGTGATTCTCCCCGGGGTCGAACACCACGATGTCGGCGTCCGAGCCCACCGCGATCGTGCCTTTCTGCGGATAGATGCCAAACATCTTCGCTGGAGTCGTCGCGGTGATCTCCACGAACCGGTTGAGACCGATCCGACCTTCCACCACGCCGCCCTGATACATCACTTCCATCCGCGGCTCGACGCCCGGCATCCCGTTCGGAATGGCGGCGAAGCTGTCGACACCAAGCTGCTTCTGAGTTCCGAATGTCGGATGGTCCCCCATACAGAAAGGACAGTGATCCGTGGACACCGCCTGCAGGTCGTTGGTCCGCAGGCCTCGCCACAGAGCCTCCTGATGTTCCGCGCCCCGGTCGCGCATCGGCGGTGAACAGACGTACTTGGCGCCTTCGAAACCGTTGCCCAGCTCGTCCAATGAGAAGAACAGATACTGGGGACAGGTCTCACCGAACGCGTTCTGGCCTTCATCACGGGCGATCGTCAAGGCATGCACCGCCTCTTTCGCCGACATGTGCACGATGTAGACCGGACAGCCAGCCAATTTGGCGAGTTGAATGGCACGATGCGTCGCCTCTCCTTCGAGGATCGACGGCCTGGTGAGCCCATGATGGATGGGGTCGGTCTCGCCCCGCGCCAGGGCTTGCTCGACGAGCACATCGATCGCGATCCCGTTCTCAGCATGCATCATGATCGTCGACCCGTTCTCCGCGGCCTTCTGCATGGCGAGGAAGATCTCGCCGTCGGTCGAGTAGAAGACACCGGGATAGGCCATGAACATCTTGAACGAAGTGACGCCCTCGTCAACTGCGATGTCCATCTCTTTCAGTGACTGCTCGGTGACGTCGCCGACGATGAGATGGAATCCGTAATCGATGGCGCAATTGCCCTCGGCCTTGCCCATCCAGGCCTCGAATCCATCCATCAGGTTTTGCTCTTTGGTCTGGACGGCAAAGTCGATGATCGTGGTGGTCCCACCCCATGCCGCTGCCCGGGTTCCGGTTTCGAAGGTGTCGGCCGCAAACGTCCCGCCAAAGGGAAGCTCCATGTGGGTGTGGACGTCGACTCCACCGGGCAACACATACTTGCCGGCAGCGTCGATCACCTTCTCGGCACCGACCTCCCAGTCATGTGTGCCCGGTGCTGCCAGGGCTGCAACCTTCTCGCCGTCGACAAGAACATCGGCGTGCATCTGCTCGGTAGCGGTGACGACTGTGCCACCTTTGATAACTGTACGTGCCAATTGAGCCTCCTTACGGTGCGACGAGATCCTGGTAGGCGTCGGGACGACGGTCGCGGTAGAACGCCCATTGCTGCCGGACCTCTTCGATCATGTCCAGATCCAGATCCCTGACCACCACCTCCTCATCGGTGTCGGATGCCGAGTCACCAACGATCTGGCCTCTTGGGTCGACGAAGTAGGACGAGCCGTAGAAGTCGTTGTCTCCGAACTCCTCCTTGCCCACCCGGTTTATGGCACCGACGAAATACTCATTGGCGACCGCAGCTGCGGGCTGCTCGAGATTCCACAGGTACATGGAGAGACCGCGGCTGGTAGCCGAAGGGTTGAAAACGATCTGAGCTCCGTTGAGACCCAGCGCCCGCCAGCCCTCAGGGAAATGCCGGTCGTAGCAGATGTAGACCCCGACCTTTCCGGCTGACGTGTCCCACACCGGGTATCCGAGGTTGCCGGGACGGAAGTAGAACTTCTCCCAGAACCCCTTCACGTGGGGGATGTGATGTTTGCGGTACTTGCCCAAATAGGTCCCGTCGTTTTCGATCACGACGGCGGTGTTGTAGTAGAACCCGTCCTGCTCCTTCTCGAAGAGGGGTACCACCAACACCATCCCGGTTTCCTTCGCCAAGTCCTGCATCAACTTGGTGGTCGGCCCGTCCGGAACGGGTTCGGCGTATTCGAAGTGCTCGTTTTCCTGCACCTGGCAGAAGTACGGGCCGTAGAAGAGCTCCTGGAAACAGAGGACCTGCGCACCCTGTTCGGCAGCTTCACGCGCCAGGTCGGCGTTCTTCTTGATCATCGAGTCTTTGTCGCCGGTCCACTCGGTCTGGATGACGGCCGCCCTGACGATGTTGGGCATTCGAGTCCTTTCTGATTGGCTCAGGCTGCGAAACCTAGCAAACGAGAAGGGGGCGGAATCAATCCGCCCCCTTCTCTCCGTCCTCTTCTGTGCGTCTCAGCCGCGGACAGTCCGCGGCTGAGACGCACAGAACGGTTTGAGGGCTACTCGCCGCCTTCCTTCAGCTCGATATCTCGGCGCTCGTAACCGTCGCCATCGGTGTCGGCGTCGCCGAGGTTGGCGATGGCCGCTTCGGCGAGATCGGTCCGGTATGCGTCGGACGAGATCTCCTTGCCTTGAAGCTCGGGAATCTCAGTGGTCGCTACCTCGACCGTCTGCTCCCAGAGGTCAACGTTCATCACGCCGATCCCATTGGTCGACGGAAAGATGATCCCGAGGATCTCATTGAGCTGCCACTCCTGATGGCTCTGGCCGAGTGTCGATCCATTGTTGAGCACGACCTCGACACACTCGTCGAAGTTGTCGAGGCAATGGATCCATCCCTGGAAGGACGCAGTCAGGAAACGCTCGGCTATGTCCTCATTGCCGTCTTCAGCAATCCAATCTGCGTTCACCCAGACGGCATCCTGGAGCATTCCGGTGCCGACTGACGGATCACTGAAGGCGATCACGTTGAAGTCCTCTGGCTGATAGAGATCCCCGGTATCGGGATTGACCGCCTCCAGAACCTGGGCGTACTCGTTGTAGATCATCGCCTCGGCGGCGTCGAGTTCACGGTTAGGAGGGCTGCCATGTTGAAGTCCTGGCCAACCAACTCGACATCCTGAACGTCGAACTTGTTGATGGCGGCCGTGAGCTCGAACTCATTGCCGAATCCCCAGTTGCCCACCTTCTTGCCGGCCCAATCCGCCGGCTCGGTTATCCCGGAATCGGCCCATGAAACCATGAGGGTCGGCGACCTCTCGAACACCTGGGCGATGTTGATGATGTCCGCTCCGGCGTCCCGTGACACCAACGCCTTGGGAACCCAGGCGAGACCGAATTCGGCCCCACCGGTGGCGAGAACCTGCTGGGGGACGATCTCGACCGCACCCTCGAGAATCTCCACATCCAGACACTGCTCTTCATAGAACCCGAGGTCCTTGGCGACGTAGTACCCGGCGAACTGCGACTGGGCGAACCATTGCAGCTGCAGTCGCACCTCGTCGACCGTGTCACACTCCTCGCCGCCTTCGCCGGAATCACCGTCACCACAAGCGGCGACCACAACGGCAAGAGCGGCCACCCACAACATGTGACGACGCCATCCACTGGCCTTCATCTACTCCTCCTCTGGATTTGGGGCGGAGTAGACCCTATCCACCATTGGCGTCCCGGGTTCCAGAGTGGGAAAAACGCCGCTACTCGGCGGAGCGGAAAGACACATGCCATGGCATGAAAAGCCGCTCGGCAAACAGGATCACTCCGTAGAAGGTCACTCCGATGATCGCAGCTACCAGGATTGCCGCCCACGCATCAGGGAATTGGAAGAGCTGCGCCCGGTTCACGATGTACTGGCCCAGCACATCCTGGGGACCTCCGAAGTACTCGGCGATGATGGCTGCGATCAAGGACAGGGCAGTCGCAACCTTGATCGAAGCGAAGAAGTACGGGAGAGCGTTGGGGATCCGCACACGACGCATGACCTCGGTGGGGCTGGCGGCCACCGACCGCATGAGCTCCAGCTCCGACCGGTCGACTTCGAGCAAGCCCCGCGTGGTATTGATCATCACCGGGAAATACACGACCACTGCCACTACGCCGATCTTGGAGAACGGGTTGGTGAGACCGAACCAATTGTTGAAGATCGGGGCCAGGGCAGCGATCGGTGTCGCATTCAGGGCGACGGCGATCGGGAGCATTCCTTCTCTGAACCCGACCCACCGGGCGGCGGCCAGCGAAGTGGCGATGGCCAATGAGGTGCCCAGGACGAACCCGCCGGCAGCCTCGAGCAACGTGTTGAAACCGGCCGACCACACCGTCGACCAGGTGTCGACGAAGCTGGCAAAGATCTCGCTCGGTTTCGACAGAACGAAACTCTCGATGTCAAAGGCCCTGGTGACGGCCTCCCAGGTCGCAAGCACCGCCAAGAAGGCGACTATCGCCGGCAGATAACGCCTGCCCAGCTTCCGGAACGCCGAGGGCCCCCGAGTCCCCACAGGAAGATCGCCCTCAAAAGCGGCAACCATCGAGGTTTCGCGGGTCTCCTGAATCACCTCGTCACGCTCGGTCATGGACTGTGCCCTTCCCCACGTCGCAGAGCCTCTCGCACCTCGGTGATCAGCTCGTAGTAACGGACGTCGCCCCTTGTCTCCTCGTCACGAGCTCCGTCGAGGTCGATTGCGATCTCGTCGCTGATCCGACCCGGCCGGGGAGACATCACGAGAACTCTGGACGATAAGAAGACAGCTTCCGGGATGGAGTGGGTAACGAACACCACAGTCGTTTCCGTCTCCTGCCAGATCCGCAACACTTCCTGTTGCATGAGCTCGCGCGTCATCTCGTCAAGGGCACCGAAAGGCTCATCCATGAGCAGCAACGACGGGTTGAACGAGAGGGCGCGGGCGATCGCGACTCGCTGCTGCATGCCGCCCGAGAGCTGCCAAGGGTAGTGCTCACCGAACCGACCCAGCTGGACGAGCTCGAGCATGCGAGCCGCATTTGCGGCACGTTCCTCAGACCCGTAGCCCATTATCTCCAAAGGCAGCTCGACGTTTTTGGAGACCGTCCGCCAGTCGAGAAGCGTCGCCGACTGGAACACGATTCCATAATCCCTGTCGAGACGGGCTTGTTCCGGCGTCTTGCCGTTGACCGTCAGCTCGCCGGAGGTCGGCGATACCAGATCGGCTATGAGTCGAAGCAGCGTGGACTTGCCGCAGCCGGAAGGGCCGATGAGTGAGACGAAATCACCGGAGCCGATGGTCACGCTGACCTCCGACAACGCCTGCACGGCGTCGTCGCCGGTGCCGAACGTCTTGCTCACGCCCTGGGTCCTTACGGCGAGGCTCATGCCAGCCCTCGTCCCGGACGTTCCCAATCTGCCTGTTGTCGCCGCGAAGCCGCGACGAAACGATGCTCGGCCAACGTGACCACTCCAACGAAAGCGATGCCGGAGATCCCGGCGATGATCACGACGGCAAAGAGCTTCTCCGGCGCCGATGTGAACTGCTGGGCGAATTGGAGGAGGTCTCGCCCCAGCCCACCCCGGAACCCGGCCGGCAACTCCCCGACGATCGCTCCGATCACACTCGCCGCAGCGGACACCTTCAGCGCGGTGAAGATGTAGGGCATCGCAGCGGGAATCTGCACCTTGAACAGGGTCTCCCGGGGCGTGCTGGCATAAGACCGCATCAGTTCCATCGAGGTTGTTTCCGGAGATCGGAGCCCACGCAGGGTGTTGATGACAACCGGGAAGAAGGTCAGGTAGGCGGCGATGATCGCAACGATGAACCACTGGGGGAGCTGGGCTCGCCCTCCCCATATGACGACCATCGGAGCTATGGCGATGATGGGAACAGTCTGTGATGCGACGACATAGGGCATGAAGGCGCGTTCGGCAGTGCTCGATCTCATGAACAGGACGCCGAGACCGAATCCGATGCTTCCGCCGAGGACAAAACCAGCGAACGCCTCTCTCAGGGTCAAAGACGCGGCCTTCAACTCCACCCAAATCAGCAAGGGGCCATTGCGCTGCGCCGGTTGGAACAGGGCTCCGATGATGTCCCAGGTGTGCGGCATCGTCCGGTTGTCGGGGCGCACGGGCCAGTCCCAGTCGAAGGCCCCCCAAACCAATTTGTAGCCCTCCCACAAAAGCACAAAGGCGATGACGACCGCGAAGATGGACACCCCTGCCCGGGCGACACGTCGGGTCTGGCTGCTTGGGGCGATCTCTGTCATCGGGTCGGGAGCCTAATTGGCGGCATTCCGCGCGGCAGATGTCCCAAATATGACGCTCTCCTCCTAAGGAGCGAGGTTCAGTGGCCGACGCTTCTTGGCTCGTCGGCCGGGTCGGGAAGACCGGGTCGGGGGACTTCGATCTCACGGGTCCGGTCGAGACGGGTTGCCGCGGGCCAGAAGGCGATCGCCACCAGGGCACAGACTGCCGCCGACCACAACAGCGCCGGCTGGACTCCGATCGCTACCGCCACGAAGGGCGCTACCGCCAGTGGGATGAGATGGCCACCTTCGGCATGGATGTGGTTGACACCCATGATCCTGCCGATCATCTCGTCGGGTGAGTTGATCTGGATCAGGGTCCGATGGAGGGGCGCCATCAGACCGATCACCAAACCCCAAAAGATCGCGGCCCCGACAACCACTTGCAGGCGGTCGGTCCCGACGTAAGCCACCACACCGAGAGCGTTCAGGCCCACGATCACTGTGAGCACCCGGGCGGTCCGGAGACGCTGCGGAATCCTCCCGGCGATGAGCGTCCCGCCGATGAGCCCGACTCCGAAGATCGAGGCAACCCAACCCAGGGTCTCTACTTCCACGCCCAAGACGTCGCGGAAATACAGCGGCTCCAAGGCGCTGAACGTCCCGAACAGAACCCACACTGCGGAACCCAGCCAGATATAGAAGCGCAGCCGGCGATGACCGTAGGCGTACTTGAAACCCTCTCGAATCTCGGTCATACCCGATTTCCCCGAATCGTGCTCGATCTGGCGAATCGAAACGGGGACCACGAGTATCGCTGCCACCGCCGATGTGACTGCGTCGAGAAGGAAAATCCCATCAACGCTCCACGAGGCAGCGACCAATGCGCCTAGTGCGGGCCCGAGGACGAAAGCGGCCCAGGATGCGCCCTCGATCTGGGAGTTGACTCTCGCCAACTCGTCTTCGTCCTCGGTGAGGAATGGTCCAAACGAGCTGATCGCGTTGAACACGGGCGCCCCGACCAGACCCAGGAGGAAGGTTGTTATGGCCAGGGTGGGAATACTCTCGGCAAACATGACGGAGATGGCCACCGGAGCGAAGATCACCTCACCCACTATGAGAACCCGCCTCGGATCGAACCGGTCGACCAGAACCCCGGAGATGGCGGTGCCGATGAGCGAAGCCACGCCCAGGGCCGCCATGACCACGGCAAGCTGACCGGGAGAGGCATCGAGCACAAACGCAGCCTTACCCCAGATGCCCACGAAGAACGCGGCCTCACCGCCGACCCTGGAGACGAATCGGGCCAGTACGACCTTTCTGACGTCAGGGTTCGACCACATGGCCGGCAACGGTAACGGTCGCCTCCCTGCCGGCCCCCTACATTTCTTGCGATGAAAGTGGTCACGGACCACCAGAGACGGGCTCTGCTCGGACACCGGCACTCGCTTGCCGAGCCGGGCAGCGTGTCTCAGGTAACGCACAGCCTCGTCGGGCTCCACTCCTCTGACCCGGCCACCGTTTATCTGACGCTTCGGGCCCGGACGCCCCGCTTCCAGACTCAGGACCTCGAGGACGCGATGTACGAGCGGAGAGAGCTCCTTCGCATCCTCGGGATGCGCCGGACGATGTTCGTGGTGCCCGCGCGGCTCGCGCCCACGATCCACCATTCGAGCACCGCTGCGCTGATCGGACCTGAACGGCGTCGGGTAGAGCGGCTGGTTGAGGAGGAAGGCCTGGCCAAAGACGGGCCCGCCTGGGTTAGCCGAGTCGCCGCCTCAACCCTCTCGTCATTGGAGGCGAGAGGCACGGCGACCGCAGTGGAACTTCGGGAAGACGTCCCTGAGCTGCGGACGACCCTCACCATCCGCAAGAAGGACGGCTCAGTGATGGGCACTGTCGGTATGTCGACGCGGATCCTCTTCCTGATGGCGACCGAAGGGAGGATCGTCAGGGGTCGCCCCAGGGGCACCTGGTTGAGCAGCCAATACGAATGGTCCACACACGAATCGTGGGCGGGTGAGCCTCTGACGGAGGTGGACCCGGCGGTAGCAAGAACCGAGGTGGTAGCGCGATGGTTGGCGGCTTTCGGGCCGGGTACCGAGACGGATATCAAATGGTGGACCGGATGGCCGGTCACCAAGGTACGCACAGCTCTCGATGCGGCCAATGCCATCGAGGTCGGCACCGACGCGGGAACGGCATATGTTCACCCAGATTTCAAACCACCCAGCGAGCCTCCTCCATGGGCTGCCTTCTTGCCCGGCTTGGACCCGACCGTGATGGGCTGGAAACAGCGCGGCTGGTACCTCGGCGAGCACGCCTCTCGACTCTTCGACCGAAACGGCAACGCAGGGCCAACGATCATGGTCGACGGCCGTGTCGTCGGCGCATGGGCGCAGAAGGAGACCGGCGACGTGGTCTACCGACTGTTGGAGCAGCTCGACGGATCGCGTTCTCAGTTGGTCGAGGACGAGGCGGCTCGGCTCCAGGAATGGCTCGGCGAGTTTGTGGTGACACCTAGGTTCCGCACTCCACTGGAGCGGGAGCTCTCTGGGAGATAGCAGATCACCTCATCCGGCAGTGTTGTCTGCGTCGAATACCGGGCATGACCACAACCACCACAGAGCTCACAAGCGCGCGCAAAGGTGACCGCCTCCGGGCCTACAACGTAGGGATGGGGGTGCTTCACGCCCTCCAGGGATTCCTGGTGCTCGCTCTCGCCAACGACTTCACGCTGCCAGTGATCGCCACCTTCATGAGCGGACCTCCTGGCGTTGAATCACCTGGAGTCGAGCCATTGTTCGACCTGAGCATCGCGGCAGGGGTCGCCGCCTTCTTGTTCATCTCGGCACTGGCCCACTTCACCATCGCCGCCCCCGGCGTCTACCAGTGGTATCGCCGCAACCTCGCAATGAAGAGGAACTACGCACGCTGGATCGAATATTCGGTCTCGTCCTCGATCATGGTCGTCCTGATCGCGATGCTGGTCGGGATAGCGGATGTCGCAGCCTTGCTGGCCCTGGCCGGTGTCAACGCCTCCATGATCCTGTTCGGCCTGCTCCAAGAGAAGTATGAGAGACCGGGCAAGGGAACGGGCTGGATGCCTTACTGGTTCGGTGTCCTGACCGGGGCGATCCCTTGGATAGTCATCGCCATCTATCTGGTCAGCCCTGGATTCGACGCCTCCCCACCTGGATTCGTATACGGAATCTTCATCTCTCTGTTCATCTTCTTCAATGTGTTCGCCATCGTGATGGTGCTCCAATATCGGGAGGTGGGACGCTGGAAGGACTACGCATTTGGAGAGTCCACCTACGTACTGCTCAGCCTGACGGCCAAGTCGGCGCTGGCCTGGCAGGTATTCGGAGGGACGCTGGCGGCATGACCGGGTCAACGGGCACAACGGTGCAGCTCAAAGAGGCACGATGGGTGGACGCCCCTTTGGGTGACGTCTTCGAATTCACGGCCGACTTCTCCAACGCCCAGATGTGGGACCCAGGCGTGGCAGGCGCGGCTCGCGCCGATAACGAGCCCCTAGGGGTCGGAACCAGATTCAACCTGGAAGTCGTATTTGGTACGAGCACCATCCCCATGACCTACGAGATCACCGATTTCAAACCAGATGAGTTGGTCGTTCTCGAAGGCCGAGGGGAGCACATTCACGCTCTGGACACAATCCGATTCGCCAGACAGGACAATTTGACCCTGATCGACTACACGGCAGATCTCACCTTCACTGGGCCGACGCGATTTGCCATCCCCCTGATGAAACCTCTGTTGAGGAGAGTCGGACGCCGAGCCCTCGACGGACTTGCCGCCGCCTTCGCCGCATGAGTGCCATCTCCTTCGCCGGGTTCACCAACGTCGGCTACCGGCTTCATTCGAGGAATTTCCGACCCATCGACGCTGACCTCAACGGCCAGACCGTCGTCGTCACCGGAGCCTCGGGTGGGCTGGGGTTGGAGACCGCTCGGCGGTTGGCCGACCTCGGAGCCAAGGTCATCATGGTGGCGCGTGACCCGGAGAAGCTGGAACGGGCGGCCGGAACCGTATCTGGAGTTGTCGTTGCCGAGGTGGCAGACCTCAGTCTGATGTCCGAAGTCGCTGCTTTGGCAGTCCGAATCCTCGAAGAACAAGGCTCGATCGACGTGCTCATCAACAACGTCGGCGTTCTCCTGCCCGAGCGCACTGAAACCGCTGAGGGGCTGGAGACCGCCCTCGCCACCAACCTCGCGGGGCACATGTCGCTGACACATCGCCTCCTCCCCCGTCTGGTGAAGTCTGCGCCGGCGCGAATCATCAACGTCAGCTCCGGAGGGGCGTATGCCGAGCGCATTCACCCTGAGGATCTGGGATTCGAGGCGGCCGAGTATCGAGGCGCCGCGGCCTACGCGCGAACCAAACGAGGCCAGCTGATTCTCACCGAGATGTGGGCGAAACGTCTGGACCGC
Source organism: Acidimicrobiia bacterium (assembly GCA_965216725.1). Classification (GTDB taxonomy): domain Bacteria; phylum Actinomycetota; class Acidimicrobiia; order Spongiisociales; family ZC4RG35; genus JACZUI01. The sequence goes on from CBDCGI010000007.1 coordinate 140,064, forward strand.
ACCGGCGTCGTGGTCCACGCAATGCATCCGGGCTGGGCCAAGACCTCAGGTGTTGCCAACTCGCTGCCTACATTCAACCGAATCATGAAACCCCTGCTCCGCACCGCCGAGCAGGGGGCTGACACCATCGTATGGCTGGCAGCGGCCGAAGAGCCGGCGGCCAGCTCGGGACACTTTTGGTTCGACCGAGAAGTGACACCGACGCATCTGTCTGAGGCGACACGAGAGACCGAAGGTGAGAGGGAGGCGTTCTGGAATGCGCTGGAAAGCCTGACTGGCACTCCTTTCCCGTCGCTTCAGCCTTCCAAGCGGTAGGCCTCCAACGCTCGCGCCCTCGCCAACGCGTGATCGACGAGGGGCGCCGGATATGTGTCGCCCAGGACAATGCCCTTGGAGGCGAGGACCATCGGCCCCACTTTCCAGGGAGCATGGATCTCGTCGGGGCTCAGGGCCGCCAACTCCGGCACCCAGCGTCGTATGTACTCACCGTTGGGGTCGAACCGCCGGCTCTGGGTGACCGGATTCATGATCCGGAAGTATGGGGCGGCGTCGGTGCCGGTGCCCGCAACCCATTGCCAGTTGCCCACGTTCTGAGCCACATCGCCATCCAAGAGATTCCGTCGCAGAAAACGCTCTCCGCTCCTCCAGTCGACAAGCAAATCCTTCACTAGGAACGAGGCAACGATCATTCGAACTCGATTGTGAATCAGACCTTCGCCCCGAAGCTGCCGCATACCGGCATCGACGATCGGGTACCCGGTCACCCCCTGCTTCCAGGCGTCGAACTCCGTGGCATCGTTGCGCCACCTGATGGCCGACATGGTCGAACGCAAAGGCTCGTCGCGTGCTTCGGGCCAGGAGGCGAGCACGTGAGCATGGAAGTCCCGCCAGGCCAACTGTCGGGCAAATGCCTCCCGTCCGGCCGACCAAGGAGCTTCGTGCAGTGCCCTGAGGACCTGCCGGGGGCCAAGCCATCCGTATTTGAGGTCTACCGATAGCCGGGATGTGCCATCGGCGGCGGGGAGATCTCGCAGCTTGTCATAGTGGTCCACCCTGGCCAGGAATGATTCAAGCCTCCTCTCCGCGGCGGCTTCCCCGACCTCCATGGGTGTCGGCTCGTCGCGTGGCACTCCAGAACCTGGCTGGTCGGCAACGTCGGACCTTCGAGGAGGCTCGGGTTCGGGAACACCACGGTTGGCCCAAGTGGAGTAGAACGGCGTGAACACCCGATATGTCGAGCCACCCTTTGTCGTGATGCTCCCGGGCGGGTGCACATACAAGCCGTCGTGCGAGCTCCAATCGACATAGGTGGCGACGGCTTTGTCCCGATGTACCCCGTACGGGGTGATTTCTTGGCTGACGTGAACTTTGTCGGCTCCCGTCTCGGCCACGACACGGGTCACCACCTCCAGGGGGTCGCCGTGCTCTACGCGGAGGCGGCCTCCCAGCGCAGCCAAAGAGTCATCGAGTGATCTCAGGCCGGCAGCGAGTAATGCTCGCCGTGGCTGCGAAGCTTGCTCGAACAGCCGAGGGTCGACGACGAACAAAGGGAAGACCTCGTCGGCACGGGTGGCGGCCGACCACGCCAGATTGTCGGCGAGCCGGAGATCCCGGCGAAACCACATCAACGCTCGGCTCATCCGGGAGCACGGTCCCCGGTCACCCAGTCATCGACCACTGACCACTCTTGGAAGAGCCAGCGCAACCGGTCCCGATCGCCTGTTGGGATTTGGGAGCGTGGCACTCGCCAGAAAGTGAGGTTGACCGAGCCGCCCACCAGCCCACCGTCCCAGATGTCGGCAACAGTTGCGAAACCCTCGAGCCCCCTGTGCGCCAGAAAGACGACGTCGGCTTCATTGGCGTCGAGCAGGGCAAGCGTCCCCGCTGGTCTCGGAGGCAGCACGGACCGGAGACCTTGAGCCGCCTTTGCCACGGCTTCATCGGCGGACCTGAACCTCTGCATGACTCTCGCCTTCTTCGCCTCGGTATATCTGGTGCCTTCGGGGTAGATCAACACACCCTCGTCTGGTGAGAGGCCGGCGCCGAGCGCCTTGATCCCCGCCAGCTCTCGGGATGTGTTGCCCCCACGGTCGATGAAGTAGTTGGGGAGACGATTGCCGCCTATGTCGAGGGCCGGATCGAGGAGGAGCTCCTTCTTGAGGACATATCGAAGGCGGATCCCGGTTGGCTTGGCCGCGAAGCGGCCAGGGAGCAGGGTGTCGATGAGAGAGGCATGCCTCACCAGAAGCAGAATGGGCCCGGGCGATAGGTCCTCCTGACCGTTCACCTCAAAGGTGAGTCGGAAGGCTCGGCGCAGAGAGGCGAAATTCCAGTCGAGCCATGACTGCTGGAGCCGGAATGTCAGCTCGAGCGAGAGCTCACGCCCGAGAAGACCGACCAAAAACATGCTGATGATCGCCCAGCATTCTCCCAAGAGATAGAACCACCCAAAGCCGAGCATCCTGGTCGCCATGGCGGGTCTGCCTGTGGCGAGGTGTCTCACGAAATCGACAAGCACGCCCGCCACTCCGAGCACTGGCAGCAGGATGGTCACAACCGCAAACGCCAGGAACAGCGCGGGGACAGTGATAAGCCGTCGTTTCAGCTTGCCTTCCAACAAAGCACGCATCCACCATTATCTTCGTCACTCGATGAATCCCGGATGTTGGTTTTGGCGCTGATTTCGGGCCGGGACCTGCCTGCGAGGGCCGGGATGTGATCGCGGGCTTGTTCTTCACGTGGTTCCTGGCCGCTGCGCTCTGGACCGTCAACGCGCTGCGCCGCCCTGTTGAACCGGGTGAAGGTTTGGCGCCAATGTGGCTTCCGGGAATGCTCATCTCAGAGCTGGCCCCTGTTTACTTCGTGGCGCGACCTTTGATTGCCTGGGCTTTCCTCGCCGCCGGAGGTGGAGAGACCTTCGTGGGCAAGGCGGGATTCGTGCTGTTCTTGCTGTCCGAAGTCGGTCTGATCCCTTTGATGGCTCGAACTGTCAGGTCGGCGCGGGAAACGGGCCATTCCCCGTCGCCGCTTTCGCTACCCGTTGTGCGTATCCGTATGCCAGACAGCGTGGAGAAGACGCCTGAAGTGCCCTACTGGGATGGGTACACACTGGATGTTTATCGGACCCCCGAGTCTGACGCCGCGCCGTGCCTTCTCTACCTGCACCCTGGATCTTGGATGCGGGGCAGACCAGGGCGACAGGCGCGCCCGATGTTCTACGAACTGGTCAGAGCCGGCTGGATTGTCCTCGACTTGCGCTACCCACTATCGCCTGGTGCCACGTTCCCTGAGCATCTCGTGGGCGTGAAGCGAGCCATCGCCTGGGCCAAGGGAGAAGGAGCCGCCCTTGGAATCGACCCGAGCCGGGTGGCAGTTTCCGGTGCATCGTCAGGGGCTCATCTCGCAGCGCTCGCAGCCCTCACCGCCAATCGGTCGGATCTTCAGCCAGGCTTCGAAGAGGCTGACACCTATTTGATCGGATGTGTCCCGTTCTACGGCATATACGACCTGCTCGTTCGCAACCCGACCCGCTATGACTGGCCGTTCATTGCCCGGTTTGTCCTCAAGGCGAAGCCGCACGAGGCGCCCGACCTCTATCGACTTGGATCCCCCGTCGACCAGGTGCACCCCGGGGCCCCTCCATTCCTCGTGGTGCATGGGGAATTCGACTCCGTGGTCCTGGCCACCGAATCCTTGCACTTCGTGAATGCCCTCGAGTCGACCGGCTCTGATGTCAAACACCACATCGTCGCCGGGGCACAACATGGGTTTGATGCAATTGCCTCGCTGCGCACCCGGGCCGTGGGACGGATGTGCGCGGTCTGGCTCGACACCCTGTCCTCCTCCCGCCACTAGCGAGACACTCATCCGTGGCGGGCGCCGCTCCGAATAACGGGTACTAGCGAAGCGAAGGAGGCTTCATGAGAAAGTTGATGATGGGGGCGCTAGTGGCGGCCCTTGCCCTTGCGATGGCGGCTCCCGCCGTGGCCGAAAAGCCCGGATACGCGGAAGCGGCCAAGCCTGGCGATCAGACGATCGTGGAGATCGCCGTTGGAAGCTCTGACTTTGAGGTTCTTGTGGCAGCAGTGTCCCGTGCCGGCCTTGTGGACCTGCTCAACGGAAACCGCCAATTCACGGTGTTTGCACCGACTGATGCGGCGTTCGAGAGCACTTTCGGTCTCACCGAAGGCCAGATCATCGGAGCCATCAACGCCGGAGCCCTTGACGACAGCCTTGGCGACATACTCGGCTATCACGTCACCAAGGGTCGTCGGACCAGCAACTCGGTTCTCGCCAGTGGCAGCTACCAGATGCTCAATGGCGACAAGCTCTCCATTGGCGAGCTCGCCGCAGCTGGTGTAGTTCCGGCCGACATCTCGGCAAGCAACGGAGTGATCCACGTGCTCACAGCAGGCGTGCTTCTCCCTAGCTGACCAATCATTGAAGCCGACAGAAGGTGCGCCACGGTCTACGTGGCGCACCTTCTCGATTTCAGAACTGCTTTCAGGCCGAGCGAAGATGCTCCCTGAACAAGCCCGCTGGGACCGGGGCCTCGCAGCGCTCAAGAGCGAGACGCCAAGACGGCGAATAGCCAAGTGCCCAACGCAGCGTCGACACGGCAGCAGAACCTGCGGCCCGCCCAGACCGGGAAGCCTTCACGCCCAGCACCAACCGGAGTCTCTCCGGGATCGTGGCCAAAGCCGCCTCCATGAGAATCCGATAGCCAACCCGTAGAGGCGTGGCAAGGGGAGGATCCGTCAAAAAGGCGACAGCGGCCTCCTGTTCAGACGAAGGAGCCAAATCGGGATGAGATGTCACCCAACGCGAGAGGTCATCTGAGGTCATGGGCATCGGATCGGAACCGAGCAGGGCCCCCACCCGAGTCTGCTCGACGACAAACTGATCCGCATCACCAGCCGTCAAGGCAATGCCCCCGAAATGCCGATGCGCCACCAGAAACGAGTCGGTGAGGGCGTTGTGAACCCACGCGGCAAATTCCGGCTCACGGGCGTCGTAGGCGACTCCTCTGCTGGAGACGCCCGAGACCACCCGGTGTATGCGCCGAACCTTGTCGACCGCAGCCTCGACCTCGGGCATCGCCCCATACGTGGTAGCTGTGACGTAAGCCGACGTCCTGGAAAGCCTGCCTAGCGGGTCTTCGCGGTATCGAGAATGATCCCCGACGCCGGCAACCACCTCCGGATGGGCGGCTTGTATCAAGAGGCCCCGGATCCCGCCGACAAAGGCCGCTACGTCCCCGATGACGTGCCACGAGACCGACCCCGGGCCCAGCAAGCCGGGATCGCCGCGGTACTGGAGGGTGCCGGACAAGGGATACGGGGCGTGAGCGAACGGCGACGCGGCCGTCGCCGCGATCCTGGATCGGAGCTCTTCAACGACGGCGGAAAGCGAGTCGCGGACTCTCGCCACAGGGTCAATCACAACCCGGTCACCACCGACACCACATCGCCGGCGCTCGATACAACACCGCCTTCGACCTCGCGGGTCAATGCAAAACCGGCCACATCGCCCACCCACGTGAACGTCGCAGGTACAGGGCTGGCCCCGAGCACACCCGCCGAAATTGCCTCCTGCTCGGGCGTTATGACCCAGAGTTGGTAGGTGCGCCCGGTGTCGAGGTCCTGCAAGGTGTCGCCGGGAATCACAAAGCCGTGACCCTCCTGGTCGAGGATCACTCTCAGCAACTCGTCGGCACCGTCCTGCGAATTCAGCGCGGCAACGGTCGACTCCTGTTCGTTGGCTGCACTTTCGGCGGCGGCCAGAATCTGCTCTGAAGACGAGCCATCTCGATCGACGAGCGAGGTTGCACCCAGGGCCAGCACCGCCCCGACTGCCGCCGCAGTCAGCCAGGTGAGCACCGGGGTCCTCGGTGTTCGCGGTTTGGCGAAAACGGTGTCGATCTCTGTTTGTTCGGTGGCGCTGACGATGCGGTCCCACACCCCGGCCGGAGCAGCCTGATCGGGGACAAGAGCCGCGGCCAGCGCGAGGTAGGACTCCAACTCAGCCAGGCACTCGTCGCACAGGTAGACGTGGCTCTCGGTTTCCGATCGCTCATCGGCGGGGAGAGCATCAAGGGCCAGAAGAGGGATGCGGTCGATGTAGGCGTCGAGCGTCACGAGGCGACTCCCGCCAATGCACCCGAGAGCTTCTTCATCCCCGACCGTATCCGGCTCTTCACGGTCCCTTCGGGGGCACCTAGCCTGCGCGCCACTTCGACGTAACTCAAGCCGCCGTAATAGGCCAACGTGATGGCCTCCCTCTCGTCGTCCCCAAGTCCCGCAAGAGCCTTTTTGACCTCCTCAGAGAGGCTTCTGCTCCAGACCTCCTCCTCGACGTCTGGCCCATAGTCGGGGTCAGGTGGCCTCTGCTCTCGCTGGATCCGGGCCATCTCGGAACGGACCTGGTCGACTGCTCTCCGATGCGCGATCGTGACCAGAAAGGTGCGCAGCGTCCCGCGATCAGAGTCGAACCTCTCCGGGGCGTTCCAGAAAGTGACGAAGGTGTCCTGGACTACGTCCTCGGCCAGGGTCTCGTTGCGCAAGACTCGCTTGGCAATCGCCTCCACCGCTCCTCCGTATTGGTTGAAGGCCTGCTCCAGGGCGACGCGATCTCCGTCGGCGACCCTTGCCGCCAAGTCGGCGTCGGTCAGCGTCATTTCGGTGCCCCAGATTCGATACGGCTCATGGACAATCGATCTTAAGGCTGAGTGGCCCGACGGATGTTCCGGGACGGTGAGAGCTTCGGCTAGCGGCATCATCACGCCTTATTCGTGCCTCGAAGACTCCTGGATGAGACTACGCCCGGACGTTGGCGGCCTGGCGACAGCGTTTTGTCGCCGACTGGGCCAACCTCTCTGAGGAACATGGGCTGGACGAGAGGTTCTTTCGGATGTGGGATCTCTACCTGTCGCTATGTGAGGCCGGATTCATCATGGGCCGCATCGACGTAGAGCAAAGGGTGCTGGCGCGGGCTTGACTCAAAGAAATTGTCATCCGGATCTCCTTCCTGATCCGAAACACTGACGAAAGACCTAGACGCCAAGTGGCCGTCTAACAGGAAGGAGACCCATGAGAAAGATTACGACTCTGATCGCCGCTCTGGCGATCGTTGCTCTCCCGGCTGGGGCGGCTTTTGCCCAGTCGAATGAGGGCCAGGTGATAGTGGTTCACGGAGTGCCCGACTTGGATGTCGACATTTACGTGAACGGCGAGCTCACGCTCGAAACGTTCCAGTATGGACAGGTGGCAGGTCCTCTGAACCTGCCTGAGGGCAGCTACGACATCGAGATCTACGCCGCCGGAGCCGACCCTGAGGCCGATTCCCCGGCTCTCGAGGGCTCAGCCGATCTCCCGGCAGGAGCCGCGGCGACCATCGCCGCCTACCTGCAGGAGGGTGGGGACCCCACGTTGGGCGTGTTCGTTGAGAACACTTCGGAGATCGCAGCCGGCGAGGCTCGAATCTCCGCCTACCACCTCGCAGACTTCGGCGCCGTTGACATTCTCGCCAACGACGGTGCGGTTTGGGAAGGTGTGACCAACGGCCAGGGAGCCAATACGGATGTCCCGGCAGACACCTACAACATCAAGATCACCGCTGCTGGTGACTCGGAGACCGTCGCCTTTGATGCCGATGTCGCCCTTGCTGAGGGAACCAACACCATCGCCTATGCGATCGGCTCGGTAGCCGGTGGCAGCTTCCAGGTTGTGACTTCAGCCCTCACCGGGCTGGGCGCAGCCCCGGACGGCGTCCCGACCGGGACTGCCGGACTCCAGGCCGACACCAGCATCTGGCTGACCGTCGCCTTGGCCGGCTTGGCCGCCATTGCGGTCGCCGGTGGAGCTGTCGCTCTTGCGAGAAAGGATGGCTGATTCCAACCGAGTCGGCTAAAACGAGGGAGGCCCCATATGGGGCCTCCCTTTATGTGGAGAGGATGAATCTGACACGAAGAGCGATTCTCGGTTGGGCGGCGATTCTCTTCGGCGTCGCCATGGCGGTAGCCGTCGTGGTCAGCACCCGCCCTCCGTCGCCGGCAGGTGACGTTGCCTCCATCGAGTCGGTGCTCCGGCCGGAACCGGCGTTGCCTTCGACTGCGCCGCCTAGTCAGGTCAGCACCGAAGATCCGGTCGCCGCCGCCCAGAACCCAGTCCCCCTTTGGCAACCCAACGAAGTTTCTGTGCTTGGTGAGACCGAGATTCAGACGCCGCGGGCTCCGGTGGGCTTGACGATCAACAAACTAGGTGTCGACGCCCCCGTAGAGGCGTATGGCGTCGATCCGACGAGCGGCCAGATGGATGTGCCCTACAACGTCGAAGATGTTGCCTGGTACGAGCACGGACCGTCACCCGGCCAGCCGGGCTCGGCGGTGCTCGCGGCGCACGTAGACCTGTACCGGCAGGGGCCGGGGGTCTTCTTCAATCTCCAAAATTTGGAGCCGGGGGACCGGATAGGGGTTGATTTCGACGACGGGTCGACCCTGGGCTTCGAGGTGGTCGCCCGTGACCGCTACGACAAGCAAGAGCTGCCCCTCGACGTCATCTTCTCCAGGTCGGGGCCGCCGGTCTTGACCCTGGTCACATGCGGCGGCGGGTTCGACTCGTCGACCTCCAGCTACGACAGCAATGTCGTCGTCTACGCCGTTCCAATTCCGCCGGAAGGCAGCGAGGGGATGGCCCAGTGATCACCGGACCGCACGACAACGGCAGACGGTACCCTGAACCTGGATTGCCGATGACGCACAAGAGTCTCGAGGACGCCCAATTTGCGGCCATTGCCATGGCGATATCCGGCGATGCCGGAGGCCTCTACCGGATCGTCGGGTCATTGCTCGACGAGGGCTTCGACTTCGAAACCGTCCTTTTTGAAGTTCTCATGCCCAGTGAGAGTCAAGTGGGCCAACGATGGCAACAGGGCGACTACTTGATCGCCGAAGAACATGCTGCAACCGCCACGGTGGAGACAGTCGTCTCGATGATGATCGGATCATTGGAACAACCCGAGTCGGGAATGCACGTTGTGATAGCCACGGCGGAGGGAGATCAGCATTCACTGCCGGCGCGTGCCGTCGCCGCCCACCTCCTGTTCCTCGGGTATCGAACCAGTTTCCTGGGAGCCAACCTCCCGGCTCGCGACTTGCGTGAGTACCTCGAGTCCGAAGATGCAGACGCCATGGTGCTTTCCTGTGCGATGACAAACCACCTGTTGGGAGCCAGGGCGGTGATTCGGGAAAGCCACATTTGCGGAGTTCCGGTATTGGCCGGCGGTCGAGGCTATGGAACGGAAGGCCAGTGGGCCAGGATCGTAGGAGCGGACGGCTGGGTGGCCGCTCCACGTGAGGTTGGCGCAAAGCTCGACTCATGGCGCCCTGACATGGTCGCAGCAGAAGCGAGCGCTGCGAACCCGACACCCGAGCTTCTACGTCTGATCGACCGCCAGCCAGCCATAGTGGGTGCCGCGCGCAGCCGTCTGTGGAAGACCATTGATGCCGACCCGGACCCACGGCTGTCTGAGGAAATCGAACTGCTGGTGAGGTCGGTGTTGGTGTCGGAGTTTGTCGACAGTGTGTCGCCGATCCACGAGACACTGCAATGGCAAGCTCAGACCCTGGAATACCACGGATACGAGACGGCACCACATCTGGTAGCGGCCGCAGCTTCGGCTCTCGGGGAAGTTGACGCGACTCTTGCAGACCGTCTCATCGAAGCAGTGGAAGCCGACTAACCGGCAACGACTTCGACCTCGAGCCACGTGATGTGGGGACTGGCCCGCTCGACCGTCACGCGGACAAACCTGCTCTCGTATCCCACCGGTGTTTCGAGCCAGCCCCCGCCCTGCAATCCGTCTCGATGCTCACCGGGTCGGCGGCCAGGATTGTCGTGCACGCCCACATTCACGTAGACGACCGCATCGGAATCTGCCCCGGCAAGTAGCCGAACCGCGCCTACCTCGACCTGGGCGCCGAGGTCGAGCTCGAACCAATACGGCCCGGCCGGGCCCGTCCAGCCAGTACTTACGTCACCGTCGACCAAATTGCGCAGCCCACCTCCGGCTCCAGGATCGGAGCTGGTGAGTGAGGCCTCCAGGGCCAAGTTGGCGTCCACCGCAGTAGAGCTGGGTGAACTTGATGGGCCATCACACGCCACCATCAGCATCAACACCGCCAGTGGCAGCGAAACTCTGTGCACAGCGCCAATTCTGGCGGATCAGTCGTTGGGAACGCGCCTGAACGAGTTTCGATCGAGACCTGCCACCACAGCCCAGGTGAGAACCAGCCCAAAAAGCCCCATCCAGACCCATGACGTCTCAATCGTCTCCGCCATCATCTCGAAGCCGACGTTTGCAGCAACGGGGTCGAGGCGGGGAACAGGATCAGCCTCGGCGAACATGTAATCGGAAAGACCCGCCTGCATCCCAGATTGTGATCTGCGAAGGCTGATCGCTGACACCTCTTCCTCACCCGGACGGGTCGGAGGCTGCCTAGGTCCGGCCACAGCAAAAGCATCGGAAGTGGAAGTTTCGGGCTGTGCCGTCGTCGTGGTCGCCCGGGGAAGAGTTGTGGTGGTGACGACAGAAGTCGTCGTCGCCCGGGCGGTGGTTGACGTCGAGCTGGGAGCGCTCGTGGTGGCGGGCGGGGAAAGAGTGGTCGAAGTGGTCGAAGTCGACGTGGTGGTCGAACTGCTCCCGACGAGTTCACCACGGATATCGACCTCGTCCACAAACACGTAGCCACCGAGGAGCTTCGATGCCAGGAACCTGACGACGAAACTCTCGGCAAAGTGTTGCTCGTTGATCTTGACCGTGGGCCGAATCGTCTCGCCTTCGATTATGGAGAGGTCATGGCTCGCCAAGGTTTGCCAGTTGCTGCCGTCGTCTGCTGAGACCTGAACCACGAGAGTCCCGGCGACTCCTGCCTCCGACTTCACCGCCAACTCGTAGCTGATCTCGGCGGATGAAAAGACGGCCGTGTCCGCACGTCTCTCCAGACCGATCGGCTTTGTCACAGCGGTGAGACCCTCGTTCTCGAGGTGAGCACACTGGCCGGAGCAGCCGTCGCCCCCAACGTGAACCGATCCGTCGGCCGGATCTCCGTCGTCGTTGATTTCACGCCAGTCGCCCGACCACTTCAGAGTTCCATTGCTTCCGGAATAGCCAACTTTGTCGAAATCGTCGGCATAGTTCCCGGTGCCGACGGCGGCCATGGCTGCCGAAGCGGCAAGGACCAGACTGGCGAGAACCAGGCCGAGAAGCCTTCTCATGCGGTCAGGCTGCGGATCATCTCGGCAACGGACTGCTCATCCTCAGCGTCGCCGAACTCGCTCCGGACCCGTGCCAGCCGAACCGTGAAATAGGTACGTCCGACATAACGCTGATAGGAGAGCCGTCCCCCAAGCATCGTGACCAGCCGATAGGCAACGCCGAGGCCCATGCCCAGACTGCCTGCGAGAAGTGACTCGTCTCCGACGTGTTTGAAGCGATCGAACATCGAATCGATGTCATCTTCGGGAATTCCCGGCCCGTTGTCCCAGACCTCGATGTCGACCCACTCTTCGTCGGACGTGAAGCTCACACCGACCTTCTCGCCGCCATGACGTGCAGCGTTGGAGAGAAGGTTGATGATGACGTGCCGGAGCCGGGGAGCGTCGGTGTTGACAATGACATCATCACCGGAAACCTCGAGATCGAGACCCGCTTTGCGGAACGGGCTTGCGGCCGATTGAACGACATCGACAACCCGGGTAGGCACCGAATTGATCTCGATTCCGGTGCTTTCCATGCGGGCGGCCATCAGCAGGTCGTCGACCATCCGCGTGAGCTCCGCGGACTCGTTGGCGATTATCGTCGCCAGTTCCCGAGCGTTCTCGGGATCAGAGCCGTCTTCGGCCAGAACCTCCGCGAAGCCGTAGATCGAGGTCAGCGGGGTGCGCAATTCATGGGAAAGGCCCGCGATGAACTCATCCTTGGCGCGCCCCACCGCACGTTCAGCCTCGAGCTCGACTTCGGCTACCACCCGTCGTTCGCGAACCGCCCGTCTGGCGAGGTAGCGGTAGACCACAACCGCTGACGCGGGTATGGCGAACACCAGCAGGAAACGAACCACCTCAGTGGCGCGCGCAGCTCCGGCGGTGTTGGCGTCGATTCGGGCCTGTATGTCTGCTTGCTCGGCTGCCAAGGAGGCCATCAAGGCCTCGTAAGCCGGCTCGACGCTCGACATCAGAATCTTCTCCGCTGTCGCCATGTCACCCTTTCCCAGGGCTTCGACCGCCTCAACAACCGGACGCGCGAAATGGACGAGGTAGGGATGAGATACGGTGCTGCCCCCCGAGTCTTCCAACTCGGCCAACTCACCGCGCGTCAGTTCGACCTGATCCATCGCAAATGAGACGTCCGAAGCTGTGGCCTGCCCGACCCTGGAGAGCTCGGCGAAGGTGAAAGCCTGAGCCAAGGACAATCTCAACGCCGTGGCGGTACCCGAGGTGGCGTTGGCCCAGTGCAGGGCCTTGGCATTGTCGGCAACTCGAACGGCTCCCACCGCGTTGGCGTAGGAGATCCCAATCACCAACAGCGCGAGCAGCAAGGCAACGCCGACGGCAACGCCGACGCTGCGCTTGCCTCCAGTCGGGGCACCTTGAGCCGACCGCATACGTTCTGATCGCTGTTTTTGGCGTTTCCCTGGATGGGGCGAGCGATCTATTGAGGATTCACCTGCATCTGTGTGGTTTTTGCCCCCCGCTCAGGGAATGGCGACATCTACCACTACCGGGAGATGGTCGGACGCCTGCGACAGGAGAACGCCTGCATCCACAGCTGAGACATCGGAAGTGATGAACACGTAGTCGATGCGATGCTCCGGATTGTCCGAGCTCGATGTGAACCCGTCTCCGACACCCGCCTCGCTCCATGCATCGACCCATCCGGCGTCCAGCAGCTCCTCGATCTGGCGCCAATCCGGCCGCGCATTGAAGTCCCCGACCAGCACCGCCGGCATTTGCCCGTCCCAAAAGGCGATGATCTCCCCTATCTGGGCATGGTGCACCGGGTACAAGTCGGCTTCCGGGTCCTCGTCGTGAGTGTCTGGGTCGTTGATGTGCTGGAGATGGGTCGACCCAACGACGAGAGGACCGTTGTCCAAGACGACAACAGCCTCCAAGTAGCCGCGTTGCATTGGGGTCCCCGCCTTGGGAAGCAAGGTCCGCTCGACATCGGATATCGGGTACCTGCTGAGGATCGCATTCCCCCAGGTGGGATCCGTCGTCCCGAAGAACGCCACGAACTCGTAGCCCAGCTCATGGGTGAGGAGAAAGAGGAGATCCGTGTTGCCGCTGAGAAGCCTCCCCCGCGGGACCTCTTGCAGGCCGATCACGTCCGCCCCGGAATCCTCGATCACACGAGCTATGGCCTCCACGTCGAGGGAGCCGTCGGTGTTGAACGCTGAATGAAGGTTGTAGCTCATCACTCTCACGGTCTCCCCGGCCTCCCCGGGAGGGACCGGGTCTGAGACCGCCGCTGACAGAAGGGCCACAGTCGGCAGAAGCGCCGCCGCGGCCCCAAAGACCCAGACCACCCTGTCCACGCCCGGCTTCGACTCGAGTCCCCTGACCGTGGCGAGCAGAGGAAAAAAGGCGAATACGATCGCGACCGCCACCCGTACCTGAGGAGCGTCGAATCCGATATCGATGTCCAGTGGGAGGTAGTAGGCAAACCCGAGGATCACGAAGGCCGTTGCTCCTGCTGTCAAGTAGATCGCCGAGGAGGCAATCTGTTCTGTGGTTGGCCGCGGAACCATGGCCGCCCACATCAGCCCGGCAGCGGGGACTGCGGCCAGGCTCAAGACGTTGAATGCGGTCGCGTCACCTTCGGCAAGCGCCACCGTGCCCACGACTATCGCGACGGAAGCCGCAAGCGCCACGCGAGATGCGTAGAGCCTTGTAACCACCAGAAGCGTCAGGACGTTGAGTATCGAGATCCGCAGGGCAGCTGTCGGACCGCTGACACCGGTCACCTCTGCTACCCAGCCTTGGTTCTGAAGGATCAGATACTCCACGAGGAGAAACGGACCCAGCCCCACCAATAGAACTCCCGAACGCCACCCCACACCCCTCCTCGGCATGTAGTCGATGGACATCGCCATGTAGATCACCGCACCGCCGGCCACGATGACGGTCAAGAGCGCCAGCAGCCCTGGCTGGTAAGCGAGATCGAGGCTGAAAAACATTCCCTTGATCCCGCTATCCACGGCAAGCCCAAGGAGGACTCCTCCAACGAGGGTTGAACGGCCGAGACTGAGCAGCAGAGGCAGCGAGGCGACAAACGCCAAGGTCCCGCTTGCCGACATCCAGAAGTCGGCCGCCGGGCTCGTGAAGTATTGGAGGCCGATCCGAGATAGAGCCAGCATCCAAAGGGAGACCATCAGGGAGGCACGTATCCCAAACCACCGACTCGCAGCCGGAATCAGGATCGCGAGCAGGAACGGTGCTAGAGCGACGGGAATCAGGTCGAGGGTCGCGATTCCCAGCGTGTCCCGCAGATACCACGCGGCCGATGCGAACAGAAAGCGCATCGACTGGACCCCGAGGAGGAAGACGAGGCCCCCGAGGACGATCTTCGTCAGTCTTTGGCCGGTCGCCTCACGCATAGGGCCAAGTTAGTGATCAAGGCCGAGCCACCCTCCTCACATCCGACGCGGCCACGCCGTGGTGGCCTCTTCGACGACGGAGCTGAACTTAAGACCCATGAGAATCACCCCCGCCGCTCCGGCCTGTGCAGCCTGCTCCTCAACCTCGGAAGTGATCTGCCAGCCAAGTTTACGGGCGACATCAGGCCCGTGACCCTCGATACGGTCTCGCAGGTTTTGGGTTACCGGCACCGACCCCATCGACTCCATTTGCTCCACCCACGCCGGGGTAAAAGGCGGGATCACCATGAGGTAGACGGGGGGATCTCCGGCAGTCAACTTCAACTTGGCCATTTCAGGCTTCACCATTTCCGGATCGAGAACAGGTCCGGCAACGAAGAACTGTGCACCCAATTCGATCCTTCTCCTGAATTGCCACTCGCGAAACCTGGTCGGCATCCCCACCTCGAAATGGGGCAGATGCTCTTGGAGAGCGCGAAGGTGCTCGACGATTTCGTAATGATGGGCGAGATGGTCGACGTGGGGCACCGTGTCGCCGATGACAACGAGGAAGGAATTGACCCCGTTGCCCAGAGCCCCGCGCACCTCGGACTCGATGGCGAGGATGTTTCGATCTCTGGTCGAAACCACCACCGTTGGCGAGACGTGCGGAACGTCGTGGGTGATACGCGCGGAGAAGGCATACGGCGAGACCCGAATCCGCCCAAACACGTTGTCCGTGACCATGACGTGATCCCACCCCGGGGTCAGCATCAGATGGCGCTCGTCGGGCAGTTCGGGCGGATTGATTTCGGCAATCCGAATCCAGGCTCTCGGATCACTTAGCAAATCTGGACTCCCTCTTCCTTCGGGCTACGAAATACTTCGCACGAGGGTGATGACAGATGATCGCCGACGTCGTCTGCTCCGGCTGATACTGGAAACCGGTCTCTTCTCCCACCTCGACCCCGATTCGGTGTGCTTCCAGGAGCGCCGCCACCCGGGCGTTGTCCTCCAGGTCCGGACAGGCGGGATACCCCCAGGAGTAGCGACCGCCGCGGTATTGCTGACGGAAGAGCCCCAGCAATGTCGGGCCGTCCTCATTTGCGAATCCCCACTCCTGCCGTATTCGGTGATGCCAATACTCGGCCAACGCTTCGGCCAGCTCCACTCCCAAGCCGTGGAGGTGCAAATAATCTTGGTACTCGTTGGCTTCGAACAATTGGGAAGCCCTCTTTGAGACAGCGTCGCCCATGGTCACGATGTGAAACGCGGCGTAATCGGCTTCGGTGTCCACCGGTCTGAAGAAGTCTGCAATGCAGAGGAAGGGCTCTTCGGCCTGTCGGGGAAAACCGAAGCGTGTCAACTCCTCGGATCGATCCTCGTCTGCCCACACGATCAGCTCATCACCATCGCCGTTGGCCGGGTAGTACCCGTAGACGACTTGGGGTCGCAACAGATCTTCGGAGCGCGCCCGGGCCAGCTCCTCCCGAAGCTTCACCTTGAGCCGTTCCTTGAACTGCTTGTCGTTTTCTCCCTGGTTGGGACGGTATTGCCATTGGTTCCGGAACAACGCGGTGAGGTTGAGATAGGGCACGATCTCGTCGATCGACAGCCCTTTGATGACCCGAGATCCGAGGAAGGGTGGCTCGTAGATGTGGTTGTCAACAACGACCTCGGGTGATCGTCGGGGAATGACGATCTCCTCGTAGTCGCCCTCGGAGGCGGTTCGTTCGGCGGCAGGGGGAGGTGGTGGCTCGCCGGCACGGATCTTCTCCATCGCATCGAGACCCGCAAAGGCGTTCTTGCCGTAGTACAGGGGCCCGGCATACTGCGAGCGAAGGTCAGACTCCACGTAGCGCCGGGTTAGAGCCGCCCCGCCGAGCAGTACGGGTACGTCACCCAATCCCCGACGTTCCAACTCGTCGAGATTGTCTTTCATGATCAAGGTCGACTTCACCAGCAGCCCGCTCATCCCGATGGCATCGGCCCCGGTCGACTCGAACGCTGAAATCATTTCGGCGATCGAAACTTTGATGCCGAGATTGTGGACCTCGTATCCATTGTTGCTGAGGATGATGTCGACCAGGTTCTTACCGATGTCGTGAACATCGCCCGAAACGGTCGCCAATACGATCTTGCCCTTGCCGGCTGTGTCTGCTTTTTCCATGAGTGGTTCGAGATGCGCCACCGCCCTCTTCATCGTCTCCGCCGACTTGAGCACAAACGGCAGCTGCATCTCCCCGCTGGCAAACTGCTCTCCGACAACCTTCATACCCGCCAGCAAGAAACGGTTGACGATGTCCAAAGGCTTGTGGCCCATCGCCAGGGCCTCGTCGAGGTCAGCTATCACATTCTTTTGATCACCATCGACAATCCGCCGAGGTAACCGCTCCTCCACAGTGAGTCCCTCGTAGGCATCGACGCTCTTCTCGTGGGTGGTCACGTCCGAGAACAACTCCAAGATCCGCTGCAGGGGGTCGTAACCCTCATTACGCCTGTCATAAACCAGGTCCAGGGCTGCCTGACGTTGGTCGGGGTCTATCGCTGACAAAGGCATGATCTTCCCGGCATGGACGATTGCGGCGTCCAAACCCGCCTCGACCGCCTCGTGCAAGAACACGGAGTTGAGAACTTTCCGGGCTGCCGCGTTGAGGCCAAAGGAGACATTGGAGACTCCGAGAACCGTGCGCACTCCCGGCAACTCCGACTTGACCCGCTTGATCGCCTCCAAGGTCTCGATGCCATCGCGACGCAGATCGTCATCGCCCGTGGTCAGTGGGAACGTGAGAGGATCGAAGATGAGACTCTCGGGGTCGAGCCCGTAGTCCTTGGTTGCCATGTCGTAGATGCGGTGCGCCACCCGGAGCTTCCACTCGACGTCGCGGGCCTGTCCCTCTTCGTCGATCAGAAGGCAGATGACCGCCGCACCGTGTTTCCGGGCAAGAGACAGGACCGCGTCGATCCTCGATCCCGCTCCTGCACCGTCTTCGAGGTTGGCGCTGTTGAGCACACTCCGGCCACCGAGACGCTCCAACCCCGCTTCCATGACTTCTGGCTGAGTCGAGTCGAGAACAATCGGCGCCGCTACGTCGGTGGCGAAGGCCGAGGCCATCACTTCCATGTCCACCACGCCGTCGCGACCCACATAATCGACACATAGATCGATCAGGTGCGCTCCTTCGCGAAGCTGTTCCTGACCTACCGCCACACAACCTTCGATGTCTCCCGACAGCAGCGCTTCGCGGAACGCCTTTGAGCCATTGGCGTTGGCCCTCTCGCCAATTATCAGGAACGAAGTGTCCTGGTCGAGAGGAACTTGGGTGTAGATCGAGGCAGCCGACGGCACACTTTGCTCCTGGCGATCCCCGCGATCCACGCCTTTTACTGCGTCGACCACCGCCGAGAGGTGGGCAGGCGACGTTCCGCAACACCCGCCAACGATGTCCACTCCGTACTCCGAGACGAACGTTGCCAGATGGGACGCCAGGTCGTCTGGAGACAGGTCGTAGACCATCTCACCGTCAACCACCTTGGGCAGCCCCGCATTGGGGATCGATGACACTGGTCGTCTCGAGTAGCGACTCAGGTGCCTTATGGGCTCGTACATCTCTTCGGGACCTGTGGCGCAATTGATGCCGACCACGTCAGGGCCCAACGCATCGAGGCTGGTGAGCGCGGCACCGATCTCGGTTCCAGGCAGCATGCGACCCGTGAGCTCGATCGTCACCTGCACTTGCACAGGAAGATCGACCCCGGCACTTGCCATGGCGGCTCGCGCCCCCTCGATCGCCGCTTTGGCACCGAGGAGATCGAACTGAGTCTCTACAACAAAGAAGTCGACACCACCATCGATGAGACCCGCCGCCTCAACCTCATATGCCGAAACCAAGTCCCGATATCCGATTTGGCCCAACGTGGCGAACTTGGTGCCCGGGCCGATGGAACCGCCGACAAAGCGCGGCCTTCCATCGCCGGCGATGTAAGTGTCGACCGTCTCTCTGGCGAGATTGGCCCCGGCCGCAGCGATCTCATAAGACCGATCTTCCAGGCCGTATTCGGCGAGAGGCACGGCGAACGCTCCAAAGGTGTTGGTCTCGACTACGTCGACGCCGACATCGAGGAACGACCTGTGCAGATCCCGGATGACATCCGGGCGGGTCACGTTGAGCAATTCATTGCAGCCTTCGAGATGGGGAGCGCCGAAGTCGTCGATGGTGAGCCCGGCAAGCTGGAGATTTGTCCCGGTGGCACCGTCGAATACGACGACCCCGCGGGAGATCGCGTCCATGTAGTCGTTACTCATAGGTGCCTCCTGGAGTTGAGCGAGCAGGTCCCTCCCCCAGCGAGCGCAGCGAGTGGTTTCCTCCCCCAGCGAGCGCAGCGAGCGCAGCGAGTGGTTTCCTCCCCCAGCGAGCGCAGCGAGTGTTGGGGGAGGTGGCGCCGAAGGCGACGGAGGGGGCAAGGCCCGAAGGGCCGACAAGGGGAGGTGGCGCCGAAGGCGACGGAGGGGGCAAGGCCCGAAGGGCCGACAAGGGGAGGTGGCGCCGAAGGCGACGGAGGGGGGCAAAGCCCGAAGACTCAAACCGAGACGGGTAGTTCTAGGAGACAGTGGAGGACGAGTCCCACACTCAAATACTGATGCTTCCATGCGGCTTCTCCTTGTTTCTTCGAAACGCTTGAGGAGCGCCGCGGGCCTGAGCCCCCGGTCGGCTCATCGATCCAGGCATTGGCACCGTGCTTGCGCCGGTTGCCGCGGTATCAAAGGGCCTGTTCCCTCCACCGCTCTAGATGAGCGCTTCGGATTGTCAGAACATGTTATCGGACAGTCGACCATGGTGGGTCAACTCCTTCTCGATCATGTGTTGACTCCGCGCAACCTTGTCGATAACTTCTCGGAACACATGAATCACCTGGCTGCCACCACGACGACGACTACGGCCCCGGAGCCGTGCGGATAGTCGTGTAACACCAGGGACCAAGCCCACAACACGAGACCCGCACCGGCAGGAGCGGGTCTTTTTCGTTTCTGCGACGGGTCCGGACAAGGACAAGCATGAAACCCACAATTGGCATCGGAGTACTGGGGGCCGGAACTGTCGGTGGCGCCGTGGTATCCAGGCTCATCGAAAGGCGCCAATCGATCGCAGCCAGGTACGGCATCGACTTGAACGTCCGTCGCATAGCGGTGAAGCACCTCGACAAGCCCCGCCCGTTCGATGCACCGGAGACCATGACCGACGAGCCCGAGGACGTGGTGGAAGATCGGGCGATCGACATCGTGATCGAGGCGATTGGGGGTACCAACCCTGCCGCCTCTCTGCTTCGTGCAGCGCTCAGATCGGGCAAGCCTGTGGTGACCGCCAATAAAGAACTGGTCGCCAAGCACGGTGCCGAGCTCTTCGACCTGGCGGACAGGCATGGTGCGCCGCTCCTATACGAGGCGGCGGTGGGGGGAGGAATGCCCGTGATCCGGGCGATCGAAGAGAGTCTCGCCGGAGAGGAAATCAGCCGCGTCGAAGGGATTCTCAACGGCACCAGCAACTACATCCTCTCCCAGATGTCATCTGAAGGGATCAGCTACCACCAGGCTTTGAGCCAGGCCATGGAGCTCGGTTTCGCGGAAGCAGACCCAGAAGACGATGTGTCCGGCATCGATACCGTTTTCAAGGTGTCGATCTTGTCCCGGGTCGCCTTCGGCGCACCCGTTCCACCGTGGGACATCCCGTACGAAGGCATCGAGAGCCTGAGTCTTGACGACCTTGAGCAGGCACGCCGGAATGGAGAAGTGATCAGGCTGGTCGCCTCGGCAACAAGAGACGGCGAGAACCAGGTCTCGGCTGAGGTGAGGCTGCGAACCCTAGGTCCCGCGAGCCCCCTCGCCTCGATCGACGGAGTGACCAACGCGGTGCTCATCGAGGGCCCAGCCATCGGTCGCCTGCTGCTGTCGGGACCGGGGGCAGGTGGCGGCGCAACTGCGTCAGCAATGATCGGAGACTTGATTCAGGTTGCGAGCCGGCCACGATCGCATCGTCCGCGGCCGGCACGACCCGGCCTGATCCTTCACCGTTGAAGCGGTTTGAGCTCACTGACGCGATCGAGCGCCTGGCGAAGCGTGTCCTCGTCTTTGCAGAAGGCAAACCTCACCAACGTCGATCCGTCTCTCGGGTCGTGATAGAACGCCGACGGGGGAATGGCTGCAACCCCATACGTCGTTATCAGATGCCTGCAGAACTCGCGGTCGTCGGCGAATCCGAATGGCTGGTGCCCGGCCATCAGGAAGTAGGTGCCCTCGGCCCGATGGACCTCGAAGCCGACGTCAGCCAGACCCTGCGAGAGCAGGTCTCTCTTGGCGCGATAGTCGGCACGCATCGCATCGAAGAAGCCATCCGGCGCTTCCAGCGCCGCGGCCGCTCCGGCTTGGACCGGGGTAGGTGTCGTGAACGTGAGGTATTGATGCGCGGCCCTCACGCCGGCTGTCAGCTCCGGCGGACCGATCGCCCACCCCACCTTCCAACCGGTCAGAGAGAAAGTCTTTCCCAGTGACGACAACGTCAGGGTCCGCTCCCACATCCCGGGGAAGGTGGCCAGCCTGCGGTGCGGTTGCTCGAAGGTCATCTCCTCGTACACCTCATCACAAATCGCAATTACGTCGAATGAGACACACAGCTCTGCGATCCATCCGAGTTCCTCGTCCGTGAACACTCGGCCGGTCGGGTTGTGCGGGTTGTTCACCACCACGGCCTTCGTCTTTGGGCCAAAAGCCGCCTTCAACTGAGCCCGATCGAGCCTGAAATCTCGTGGACGCAGAGTCACGTATCGGGCCACACCTCCGGCCAGAGCCAGATCCACCGGGTAGGCGTCATAAGTGGGCTCGATGAGAACCACTTCGTCCCCCGGGTTGATCAGACCGAGAAACGAAGCGGCCAGGGCTTCGGTGCAGCCGCTGGTCACGGTTATCTCGGTGTCTGGATCTAGCTCCCGTCCCAGGAGACGGGAGTAGCGGTCGGCGATCGCATGCCTCAGACGAGGTGTGCCTGGGCTGGGCGGGTACTGATCCTGACCCCCGGCCCTCATGGATTCTTCGGCAGCCTCCTTGACGAAGTCGGCGCCGTCCCAGTTAGGGAAGCCCTGGCCGAGGTTGATTGCGTCGTGCTCGCGGGCCAGCGAAGTGATCTCGGTGAAGATGGTGACCCCAAATGGCCGAAGACGCTGGCTGACGGGCATCGCGGCGAGGATATCCGGCTCCTGACGGACCAACCCGTATCCTGTCACCGGAATCCCTCGTCAATTCGTCTGTCTCACGAAAACTGTCGAAGGAGGACAGCAGTGAGAAAGAGCAGAACCACCATGGCCGCGTCGTTGGCCGTGGCCCTCATCGTGTTGATGGCGGCATCGGCAGGAGCAGCACCCGCCGAGGTGACACGGGGAGACCTTGAAACCTTTAGTGCAGGAAGCGGCCTGGCGTACGACATCGACGGTCACGCCACGATGGTGAGGACCGCCTCTGGGAGAACCATCGTCACTCTCGAGGCCAGGGGGTTGACACCGGGTGAGACCTACGGAGCCCACGTCCACAAGCAGGAGTGCCGCAACGGTGACGCCGGGGGCCATTACCAGTTCGACCCTGGACTCGGTCTGATTCCTGGCGCCGTGCTCTTCGGCGGAGCCAGCGAAATCTGGCCAGGCCCGTTCACTGCCAATGCAGCGGGTCATGGACGTGGGTTTGCGATGGTCGAAGCGACTGCGGGTGCTGACGCCGTGTCAGTAGTGGTGCACGCTCCTGCATCACAAGGCAGCGTCAAGATCGCGTGCGCTGATCTGCGGTAGAACAGGCGGCCGGCTAACGGGCCGGCCCGCCGCCCTGTCAACCAGTCCCGGGGTGCCTACGCTCCCTCCATGGAGTTTGGAGCGTTTGTACCCCAGGGTTGGCGACACGATCTCGTGGATATCCCAATCGAGGACCACTGGGAAACCATGACAACGGTGGCGACGACCATCGAGAAGGCCGGATTCGACTCCCTGTGGGTCTACGACCACTTCCACACGGTCCCCGCGCCGACCCAGGAAGTCACCTACGAGGCGTGGACATTGATGGCCGCCCTGGCAGTGGCCACCGACACCGTGCGTCTCGGCCAGATGTGCACCTGCAATACCTATCGACCCCCGTCCTACCTGGCGAAAGTGGCTGCATCCATCGATGTCATCTCTGGTGGGCGCCTCGAGATGGGCATCGGCGCCGGCTGGTATGAGCACGAGCACGACGGCTACGGCTACCCGTTCTTGAAACCGTCACAACGCATCGGAAAGCTCGAAGAAGGCGTCGAGATCATGAAGGCGATGTGGACCAAAGACGTCGTCGACTACAGCGGCGACCACTACCAGCTGAAGGGCGCCATATCCCAGCCGAAGCCCATGCAGAAACCGCACGTGCCGATCTGGGTGGCGGGAGGAGGAGAACAACTCACGCTTCGGGTGGCGGCTCGCCATGCCCAATACACCAACTTCGGTGCAGCGAGCCCGGAAGAGTTTCGGCACAAGTCGCGGATACTCGAAAACCACTGCGCCGCAGAGGGAACCAACTACGACGCAATTACCCGTTCGGTGAACTTCAACATCTTCTGTTGTGAAACGCAGGCGGAAGCCGACAAGAAAGTGGAGGACCTGAAGGCCCAGCTGATGCGTTTCGTTCCCGAAGATCGAGCCGAGCGGCAGGCAGGCTTCTACCGGGCACGATCCGGGACGCCCGAGAAGATCTTCGACGACCTGAACCAGTGGGCGATCGCCGGCGCCGGCTACTTCATCGTCAACTTTGCCGACGCCGCTTACGACACATCGGGATTGGAGCTGTTCGCCCGAGAGGTGATCCCGGCGTTCGGCTAGCGGACGGCGACCACCTTCAGCACTCGCTCCGTGGTCATCACGTACATCTCGCCGTCGTCGCCGACTCCGAAGCTGACGACACGACCGGGCACGCCGACCTGGTCGGTCCAATCGGTCTCGATCCAATCGTCACCTTCGGCGTGGATGCTTCTGAGATACCCTCCGCAATAGTCGGAATAGAAGAAGTGGCCTTCTAACTCGGGAATCGCCGGCCCCCGGTACACCACCCCTCCAGTGATCGAACAGGTCCCCGAGTCAGAGTGACTGACTTCAACCACGGGAAGGACGTGGCCGCGGACATCACATCCCGAAGCCGGGCGGAAGCAGTGGAACCCCTCGGTGACCGGCCACCCGTAGTTGAGACCGCTCTCCATCTGCCCGACACTCACCTCCTCGAATCGCCGCTGACCGACGTCGCCGATGTAGATGGTGTCGCCGTCGATCCAGAAGCGCCATGGGTTTCTCAGCCCGTATGCGTACAGGGTCGGCTCTGCCTCGGCTGCGACATCGACCCTCACGATGCCTCCGAGCAAGGTCGCTTGGTTCTGCCCGTTGTCGAATCGGTCGTTGGCACCTCCGCCGTCACCTAGCCCCACGTAAAGAGCGCCATCGGGACCAAACTGGATCATGCCCCCGTTGTGGTTGCCGGCCGGCTGATCCACCTGAAGAATGATTTCCTCGGTCTCGGAATCGAAGCCGTCCCCAGGACTGCCCGTGAAATGAGCAACGACGGTGTCGCCACTGGTGTCGGAGTAGTGAACGTAGAGAAGCGGGTCACCGGGACGTGCGGCGATGGCCAACAATCCCCTTTCACTCTGGTTTGTCACTCGCTGCCGAATGTCGAGGACCGGAGTCTCCCGCACCGCGCCCCCTTCTATGGCCCACACCCGTCCGTCCTTGGTAGCCACGAGATCGACGTCGCTATCCGGATAATCGATCAACTGCACCGGGAAAGGGAGGCTCGCCAATTCTTCGTACATGAGCGATTGGAGGCTGGGGATGGTGGTGGTCGTCGTGGACGTAGATGTGGTCGACGTGGTCGAACTGGACGACGTGGAGGTCGTAGGGGGATTGGTGGACGTGACCGCCAGTGTCGTTGTCGTCGGCGCCAAACTCGAGGTGGTTGCGGCGCCGTCGAGAGTGCACGCTGAAATCAAGAGCATCGAGGCGGCCACAGCGAGCTTCATCGATGTGAGGTTACGTCGGGTCCGGCCCAACGAATCCTGGATCGTCCGACTAGCGACGCCTATTCCGCGTTCTCGCTGGCCGGGTCCTCAGAGGCGACCGGCCCGAAGTGTGGCTCTCCGGGGGCCCACCCAGCCCCCGGAGACCCGTTCCTGCTACTTCGGCCCGCCGAAGGTGAGGCCCACTATCACCGGGTCGTGGTCTGACACTCGGTAGGGAAGCGCCTCATAAAGGGCATCTTGGGCATCTTTCTTGAATGAGGTGTCATAGTCCAAGATGTCGGGCTCGTCGGCGTTGATGTGGAAGGTGGTGAGCCCACTCACCTTGTTCAACATCGACCGCGTCGCCAGAGCCGTATCCAGATACCCCAATTGGCCGTCGAACACGAACGAATATGCGCCGACTCCCTCGAAGAGCTTCACCAATTCGGTGAGGCCGCCGTCCTCCAGAGCAGTGATGGGATCCTCGAGGCGGTAACTGTTGAGGTCGCCAATCACCAGAACCCCGCTGCTGGTGTCTTCGAGGATGTCCACGAAGTCCAACAGGGCAAGTGACTGAGCGACACGGGTCAGGTTGCAGTTGCCCTGACCATCTCCGAGGTCGAAATCGCCTAGTTCGTCACAATCGGATCCTTTGGATTTGAAGTGATTCACCACGACAGTGAAGGGCTGGTTGCTTCCCTTAGTCAGGTTCTGACGGAAAGTCTGGGCCAGGGGTGGACGACCCACTGGCTCGATGTCATCGCCCCGCACTTGGTCAAAGGCGTCATCCTGATAGGCGACGGGATCACCCTTCGGCACCACCGAATCCGGCTTGTAGATGATCTCGTTGCGCACGGGATAATCGTTGTAGTAGTTGGCTTCACCAACCCATGCCCACGTGCCGGCACCTTCCACTGCGTTCAGCGACTCGACCAAAGTGAGCACCGCATCGTGGGCGCGGCTGCCATCAACGCCGGCCGGGTATATGTCGTTCTCAATCTCCTGAATCCCGACGATGTCCGCATCGAGTGCAATGATCCCCGCAACCAGCTTGTCGAGCTGGCGGGTCAGCTCCTCGGCGCTGTCCGCACCACGACACTCGAGATTCCCGGTGGGACCGCAGATGTCGTTGGAGCCATCGTCGAGGTGGGTGAAGAAGTTCAACACGTTGAACGAGGCGACCCGGACATCACCTTCGATTGGATCAGGGGTGGTCGGACGCGGATTCATTGGCACATATGTGGCCCCCTGAGTCGGCTGTAACACATATGAGCCGAACGAGTAATCGATCACCCCGGTCACGCCCTGCAGCACGTCACCGCCGCGGAAGGTGTTGCTCAGAGTGAACTCGGCCCCATTGGGATGAATCGCCGGGTCTGGATTCGAGCTGGTTCTCCCGTCGTCGAGGAGGATCCGGTCCAAGGCGTTGGCATCCGCGATCGCGACCGCTGCCGCCCCGGGGCTGGCGAGATGGGTGCCCTGGAATTGGCGATCCGACGTCAGGGCGATCTGGCCAAATCGGTCGAAGTTGAAGAACTCAGAGATGGTCAGATCCTGAGCGAAGCTCACCAGCATCCCCTCTGTCTTCTCCCAATCCGATGTTGCCGTCACGGGGATGGAAACCGCCGCGCTGGTTATCTGCGAAGGATCGTTGCCAGTGACCGTCACCGAGGTCACATTGTTGAGCTGGGTTTTGCCGAAGAACTCACCAGCCTGACCGACAACTTCCACGATGTCGCCAACGGCTACCGGCTTGGCCGGCGCAAACACGAAGATCCCCTCGGAGGTATTGGTGTCGCCGTCCTGGTCGGCAGGTTCTTCTTGCAGGAAGAAGCCGTCGAGCTGATCGCCTGCGAAGTCATTACCTTGGAAGTCACCCACGACAACGCCTTCGACCCTGACAAACTGGCCGTTCAACGGTGTGGAGCTACCCGGGCCCTGGACGGCGCTGATCAACGCGGATACCGGCGGTGGCGGGCAGTTGTTGGCGACGCCAGGGGTCTCGTCGGAGCCGAGACTGAAGCCACCGACCAGCCATCCCACCTCACAGTCATACGCGTGACCGGGCACAAAAGGCCCGTCGGGGCCAACCGTCACCGCGCTGTAGATCTGATCACCTGAGCCAAATGACTCCACCAAGGCGACTGCGTCGACAATGGAGGTCCAAGGAGTCACATCCAAGATGCCGTCGTCGTCCGTGTCCAGGTCATCTCCGCTCGACCCGGTGAACCCGTCTACCAGCATGTGGGTGACGTTGTCCGAGTTCTCGAAGTTGAGAGAAGCGATCAAGTCGGCGGTGCCCAGGCTGAATGAGCCCTCGGCGGCGACGAAGAACCCATCCGGGCCAAGCGATTGGCCGCTGAGATCCGTGACCGACTCCACGACACCCGATCCGGCGGAGCTGTCGCCTATCACTATGTAGCTGAGCCCGTCGAGGCTGGCTGACCCAGCCCCGGTCAGCTCAAAGAACTCGTCATCGTCAAAGCTCGGCTGGTCGATTCTCAGCTCGTTGATGGTGATTCCCTCGCCCAGCCCGAGGCTGACGGTCGCTGGGACCAAAGCACCCACCAAGGCGAGTGCAGACGCAAGAGAGATCAGTCGGCCGGTACGACGCTTCATTCGGTTCCTCCACGCTTCGCTAGGTGGTGGAATCCGCTTCGCCCGCACCCCGGACAGGGGGTAACCGGCCACCACTCTCCGCAACCTACACAACTCGCGGAAATGATGCCGATCTGTAGGTTGCGGGACTGTGACAACTATTCGAAGGCTGAGCGATTCCTGCGTTTTGGTGACCACCGACGAGCACGCGACCATGTTTGACCCAGGCTTTCACACCTTCGAGTCGGGCGAAGTCGACCTCGAGACGATCGGTGACGTGACCCGAATCGTCATCAGCCACGAGCATGCGGACCACGTCAGCCCTGATTTCATCAGATGGGTCCGGGACCGCAACTCCGACCTGGCCATCCACTGCAACCCCAAGGTGGCCTCGATCTTGGAAGAGGCTGATATCGCCGCCGATATCGGTGTGCCCGAGGGAATGACCGCCGAGGATGTTCTCCACGAGCCGCTGCCCACAGGTGCCCAGCCTCCGAATCGTGCTTTCACGCTGACCGAAGCCTTCACTCACCCCGGTGACAGCCAGGGTCTGTCCGAATCGGCACCGGTCCTGGCGCTCCCCCTGATGGCTCCATGGACCTCGATCACCAGATCCGTGGCCTTCGCGAAACGTCTCTCACCGGACCAGGTGATCCCGATTCACGACTTCTATCTCTCTGCTTCGGGAAGGGACTTCGCTCGACGTCTCGGAGTTCTTGGCCTAGACGGCACTGGCATCGAGCTGGTCCCACTGCGTTGGGGAGACGAATACACCCTCTGAGTGAACGTCGTACGGCGTCCTGTATAGAGGACACTCATCCGGTATGCTGCACGGGTCTTGAGCAGGGTTCCCTACTCCCAACAAGTGCCGGCCGCAGCCAGGGCCCTGAAGATCCTCGAACAGCTAGTGGAATCGGGATCCGGGACCACAACGTCCGAGCTGGTGGACGCTTTGGGTGGGTCGAGATCTGGCACCTATGCCTTGATCAACACCCTCCGAGAGGCCGACTACCTGACGACGTCCAATGGGCTGCATCGCGTGGGCCCAGCGCTCCGCCGACTAGCCGCTACACCCACCGCACCCTTGCCCGAGCTGATCAACGCCTTCAGCTCGGAGTCAACGGGACAAAGCCATGTCGAGACCATTGCCCTCAGCTGGCCCGACGGCACCGGCTGTCTCATCGCAGCGGAAGCACCGGGATCTGCAGAGGTCCGAGTGGTCTACGCCCCTGGGAGCAAACGTTCCGAGGAGAGGGCCGACAGCCAGATACTCGCTGCCGGCGATCAGCCCGGTAACAGAGGACTCGACGGAGTTCGCCGGGAAGGCCTGGCACAACACGAAAGCGCCGAGCTAATCGAGCTATCGGTACCGGTCTGTTCGGATGGCATCCATCCCGTGGCAGCGATCGTCGCCGGCATTCCAGCGCACCTTGCCCATCCCGGCGAGGTGGAGCGCGTGAAACGAAACATCCGTGAGCTGGCGGCACGCCTCTCATACCGCATCGGCGCGACCGTCTATCAGCCTTATGGCTGGGAAGCGGGAGACGGGGTCGGGCCCACTTCGGATCTCGAGGACGACGAGCTCGATCGATTCCTCGAAGGTCTTTGGAGTGCACAGCTGGCCTGTATCCGGGCCGACGGCAGCCCCCACGTGGTCCCGCTTTGGTACGAGTGGGACGGTGCCCACATGTGGCTGGCGGCTTCACCTGGCGCCACTTGGCGAGAGGCCATAAGAGCGAATTCGTCGGTCTCCGTGACACTCGACGAGCCATGGCCCCCCTTGCGACGTGTGTTTGTCTCTGGAAGTGCGATCGAGGTGACGGGCGATGAGGTGCCCGGTGGCCTGCGCGACCTCAGGAGACGTTTGGCCGAGCGGTACCTGGGCCGCAGCTCCGTGGATAGACCCGAGTTGACCGAGACCCGGGGATGGGCCGCGATACGCATCGACGCAGAGCGGATCCACGGCCGAAAGGGTCTGGGCACCAAATGACTGCAGACGCGATTCGATTCCGATCAGTGGGCAAACGCTACGACCAGCCCTCGACCATCGCCTTGCAGGACTTGGACCTCGTTGCCGGCTCAGGAGAGGTCACATCGGTGTTGGGGGTCAGTGGATCTGGAAAGTCGACGCTGCTCCGCCTGGCGGGCGGCCTCGATTCTCCCACCAGTGGGCAGGTTCTCATCGGTGACCAGAGCCCGAACGACGTGCGCCGTTCCAAAGGTATCGGATGGATGTCCCAGGATTCGGCGCTGTTGCCTTGGCGAACCGCCCTCGCCAACGTCGAGCTGGCGCAGACGATCAATCCGATTCCGGAGCGGGAACACCTCCCCCCTCGAGATCTGTTGGCCATGGTCGGGCTCGCCGACTTTGAGCACTCCTATCCCGCTGCACTCTCGGGCGGCATGCGGCAGCGAGTCTCGCTGGCGCGAACACTGGCGGTGGGCGCCCCGATCTGGCTCATGGACGAGCCCTTTGCCTCAATTGACGAGTTGACAAGGGCGGAACTGACCGAGGACCTCATGGAGCTCTGGAAATCGTTTCGTCCCACCGTCCTCTGGGTCACTCACAGCGTCACGGAGGCGGTGAAGGTCGCAGATCGAGTCGTGATACTCACCCCGAGGCCGGGCAGGGTCGCCGACTCTTTTGAGGTGGCCATCCCCCGGCCACGCGACGACACCACTGCCGAGTTCCAGATGTTGGTACGGCGGGCCCGGGCCAGTCTCGTAGTCGACAATCGACGCCGCTTCGAGGCCGCCGGATGAGGCGCTCCTCCTTGATTGCTGCTGTTGCGATTCTCGCCGTCTTTGCCGTTTGGGAGATCGTGGTGGCCGTGATCGACACACCGGTCTATCTGGTGCCTGCCCCCAGCGACATCGCGGGATCGCTGTCCGACCTCTCCGGTCTCGCCCCAGCGGCGCTGGTGACACTTCTCGAGGCCCTCGCCGGCCTGGTGCTGGGCGCGACCGTGGGCATCCTGCTCGCAGTGACCGTCGTGTTCTGGGGCCATCTCGAGCAAGCCGTGATGTCGGTGGCTCTCATGGTGAAGTCGACTCCGATAATTGCAATCGCACCGATCCTGACCATATGGATGGGATTCGGCTACGGGCCCAAGGTGGTGGTGACCGCCCTTCTCACGTTCTTTCCTGTTCTCGTCAACAGCCTCGAAGGCTTCCGATCGGTCGACCCCGCGATTGGCGACTGGGCTCACTCCGTAGATGCCTCACCCGCCGAGATGTTCACCAAGATCCGGTGGCCTTCCGCTCACCCATTTCTCTTCGCCGCTTTCAAGGTTGCCGCCCCGCTATCGATAATCGGCGCTGTCGTCGCCGAGTGGATGGGGGCGTCGTCGGGTTTGGGGCGCCAGATGTGGCTGGCCTACACCAACCTCGACATGCCCTCACTCTTCGCAGCTGTGATGATCCTCACGGTGCTGAGCGCCGGCCTCTACCGGATGGTCACAGCCATAGAAGGCCAAGTTCTCCGCTGGTCATGACCAAGGCAAGTGCTTTGTTGGCCGCAGCGCTGATGACCATCGGCGCGTGCGGGACGGAGACATCCACCGACCTCCAGCCTGTCACGTTCATGGCCGGGTTCAACCCTCAGGCCAATCTGCCTTTTGTCGGCGTGTATGTCGCAGAGGCCAAAGGGTTTTTCGAGGAACAAGGTCTGGACGTCGAGATCCAGCACTCGGCCGGTGGTGGCGAACACCTGCAGCTTCTAGCGGCCGGAACCGTAGACATCACGACCCAGGATGCAGCCGTGCTCATGCAGCGGCGTGCCGACCCCGGGATACCGTTGGTGTCGATAGGCCTCATCGGACAGACCGGACAGCAGGCCTACGTCGCCCTTGCTGACTCCGGGCTGCAAGAGCCATCGGACTGGGCAGGGCGATCAATCGGTTTCAAGGGAACACCACCGCCGGACGTCTTTGCGATCCTGGATGCCGTGGGTCTCACGCCTGCCGACGTCGACTTGATCAATGTGGGATTCGATCCACGTGTACTCACCGAAGGCCAGGTCGACGTTTATCCGGTGTTCAAGTCCAACGAGCCCAATCTCCTCGCCAATCAAGGCTTCGAGCTCGTCATGTGGGAGGCAGCCGACTACGGGATCCCGACGCTGGGCCTCACATACGTAACCACCGAGAAAGCGACCACAGCGGATCCGGCCATGCTTTCGGGCTTCATGGAAGCGGTGATCGAAGGAATCGAATACGCCGCCGACAACCGCGAGGAGGCGGTGGAAATCGTCCTTACCCACACCGGACCGCAGGCGGACCCCGCCCATCAGCGGTTTATCCTCGACACCGAGCTCGCCGATGCAATGACAGCCGTCACTGACGTAAAGGGAATCGGGTGGCAAACGCACGAGCAATGGTCGGCGTTGCGGGACCATCTCGTGGCCTATGAGGCTTTGCCAGGCGGGACCTCAGTGGACCGAGCTTTCACCACCGAGTTCCTACCTGCACCCTGAGCTCGACCAAGCCGTAACCTGGGACGATGCTGATATCCAAGAGCCCGGCAACCGGCGAGATCGTCGCCGAATACCCGGAGACCGCCCCGGACGAAGTCACGAAGTCGCTCGATCATGCTGTCTTGCTGCAAAAGGATTGGGAACTTCGACCAATCGCTGAGCGGGCCCGACCGATGCTCCGGCTTGCCGACCTGCTGGAGAAGAACAGCGAAGCGCTGGCTCTTCTGATGGCGGACGAGATGGGCAAGCCAATCTCTCAAGGCAAAGCCGAGGCCGACAAATGTGCGTGGGTCTGTCGCCACTATGCAGAGAACGCCGAGCGCATACTCGAGGACTACCCGATTGCCACCGAGCGGACCAAGAGCTATGTCGCCTACAGACCTCTGGGGGTGATTCTGGCCGTGATGCCCTGGAACTTTCCACTATGGCAGGTGTACCGGTTCCTGGCACCCGCCTTGATGGCAGGGAATGCGGGGATTCTCAAACACGCTTCGAACGTGACCGGCTGCGCCCTGGAGATCGACCGGCTGGCGGTGGAGGCGGGCTTTCCCGATGGACTGTTCCGCACGTTGGTTCTCCCGTCGAGCCGCGTAGATG
Organism: Acidimicrobiia bacterium; assembly: GCA_965216725.1. Classification (GTDB taxonomy): domain Bacteria; phylum Actinomycetota; class Acidimicrobiia; order Spongiisociales; family ZC4RG35; genus JACZUI01. Next base: position 172,411 of record CBDCGI010000007.1, read on the forward strand.
AGGTGCTGGAGCACCCTGGGGTCGCAGCCGCCACCCTGACCGGCTCTGATCCCGCAGGCCGGGCCGTGGCCAAGAAGGCCGGCAGCCTGCTCAAGAAGACCGTGCTCGAGTTGGGAGGCTCCGATCCATATGTTGTGCTCGCCGACGCCGACCTGGAGAGAGCTGCTGAGACCTGCTCCACGTCACGGCTGATAAACGGAGGTCAAAGCTGCATAGCTGCCAAGCGCTTCATCGTCGAAGAGCCAGTCGTCGAGGAGTTCACGAGACTCCTGGCAAAAGGTCTCGGCCGGGCGGTGATGGGCGATCCCAAAGAGGCGACAACAACTCTTGGGCCGATGGCCAGATCCGACCTGCGTGACGAGCTCCACGACCAAGTGCAACGATCGGTGACCTCAGGCGCCAATCTCGTCATGGGCGGCCAGGTCCCCGACATGCCCGGCGCCTTCTACCCGCCAACGCTTCTCTCGGAGGTGCAGGAAGGCATGGCCGTGTACGCCGAGGAAACCTTTGGGCCGGTGGCGGCCGTCATCAGGGCCACCGACGAGGACGACGCGGTTCGGATCGCCAACGACAGCGAGTTTGGGCTTGGGGCAGCCGTGTTCACCTCAGACCTGGTGAAAGGTGAAGAGATCGCAAGGGACCGATTACAGGCCGGTGCCGCCTTCGTCAACTCGTTCGTCGCCAGCGACCCGCGGTTGCCGTTTGGCGGCATCAAGATGAGTGGATACGGGCGGGAGCTCTCCGACATCGGAATGAGGGAATTCCTGAACGTCAAAACAGTGGTTGTTGCCTAGTTCGGTCAGGCCAGCGTTGCAGCGAGCTTGGTGGCCCCTCGATGGGCAAGGGCCGCGATCGTAAGCATGGGGTTGACACCGGACGAACTCGGAAAGCACGAGCCATCCATCACGTAAAGGCCCCTGGTGTCGTGAACCCGATTGTCTGCGTCGGTCACCGACAAAGCCGGATTGGAGCCCATCCTTGCCGTGCCCATCTGATGGAACGTGAAGTAATTCGTCCGGTTCGAGCCATAACCCACCGAGTCGACCTCAGCCACGAATTCATCGAGGGTGCCCTCTCCAGGCCGCCACCGCACCGGGCGGCTGGTGGAGGCGAAAACCTCTTCGGCGCCCACGGCCGCATATAGCTCCGCTCCCCGCCGAACTCCCTCCCTGACGTGGGCCTGGTCATACTCCGAGATGCTGTACTTCCACACCGGGCGGCCAGCCCTGGTGATCACCACCTGGCCGTGATCGCGATCCCTAACCAGGATGCCGGCAACGTCGAGGTGACCGAGGCCGAGAATGTCCCTTTTGAAGCTCGGACCGTCTCCCCAGCCGTGAAATGCCGCGGGAAACAGTGGGTGAACCGGCGCCGTCTCGAATTTGAATCCGTAGCCCCTCCCGTCGAGGTTGGCGAATTCATCCGAATACCTCGCCTGCAGGATCCCCGACCACGGTTCGATTCGCTCGGAGAAACGTGCCCAGAGCGCGGTGACCGGATGGAGTCTCAAGTAGCGGCCGACAGCCGGTCCGCCTCGCCCACTCTTCAGAAGGACCGCAGGGGTGCTCAGGGCTCCTGCAGCGAGCACAACGGCCCGCGCGCTGACAATCAGCCGGTTGGCCCCGCTCACGGCGACAACTCCGGTAGCTGTGTCGTTGGCAACAATGAGATCCTCGACCTTCGCACCGGTGACGATCCGGGCGCCCGCCGCAAAGGCATCCTCGAGGTAGGTCATCAACGTGGATTGTTTTGCTCCGATACGACAGCCCATCGTGCAATAGCCACAATCGCTGGTTGTGCATCCCCGAACGTTTCTCGGCATCTCGTCAACGTGCCAGCCCAGCTCACGAAGACCCTTTTCCATCAGCTGATCGCGATTCGAAGGCCAGCCGTGCTCGGTGTTGACATCGAATCGATTCTCGACTTCCTTCGTGCTGGCAGCGAACTCTTCCCCTGTGAAGACCTCTGAGAAACGCCCGATACGGTCCCATTCCTCGCGCACCGAGGTCGGAGTCGCAAACGACGTGGTGTAGTTGATGACTGTTCCACCGCCGAGCGTGGCACCGGCCAACATGATCATGCCGCCATCTGCAGTTGAGTTGAGTGCGCCGTCGAGATACATCCGGCGATATGCATCGGCCTCGAGGTGCGTGAAGTCGGATTCGTTCAGGTAGCCACCCGCTTCCAACATGACAACATCGAGCCCCGCTTGCGCCAGTACTCCTGCCACAACGCCTCCACCGGCGCCGCTGCCGACGACGACCACGTCACATGACATCGTGGTGTCGGATTCGATCGAAATCGTCTCCAGTGTCTTTGGTGTGGGCGGGGGTTCCCCAACCGGGCCGGGATAGCCCATGGCTTCCCAGGCCACAGGACGGCTTTCTTCATTCTCGGTGGTCACCCAGAGCAGGGCAACCAACGTCTTCAGCGATTGCGCACCCCCGCTGACAAGGCCCAGCGGATGTGCGAAGAGTCGCCGCATTATGTCGGCTCGTTCCTCCGGTGGCAGGGATACGAATGCCCTGGGTTTTCCAAAGAGAGTGAGACCGCCGGCCGGCGACCGCATTTGAGCCAGGAAGAGCTTGAGAAGCCTCCGATCCCGGTCGCTCGGGAGCCGGCCAAAGACGTCTGGCAACCGATGCTCCAGACCGAGATCTCGGCCCGGAGTGGTCCACGCCGAACCCTCACCCTCGACGGCGGGGAGCAGCGTGTCCACGATTACCCGAAAGGTGTCGAGGTCCTTCTTGTTGAGATGCATCAAACGTCCAGGAAGGCGTGAGGGAATCGTAACGGTCCAAGCGGGCTCGGGATCGAGTCGACCAGGTGTCGGCACACCTCGGCCGGCGTCAGCCACGGAGTACGCTCCACTCGTGGTCTCCGAGACGGCTCAGCGAATCCAGATCCACCCGATACGGACTCCGGAGCTTGGGAACAACACCTATGCGGTGAGTCACAACGGAGTGGGTCTGCTGGTCGACCCACAACGAGACATCGACAGATTCATGGAGCATTTCGACCAGCTCGACATCGAGCTGCGCTGGGTGGCCGAAACCCACATCCACAACGACTACGTCTCGGGTGGGTTGCAGGTAGCTCTGAGAACCGGTGCCGAGCTCCTGATCCCATCCGGAGCGGATCCGTCCTTTTCCCACACGCCTATCGCCCATCACCAGGAATTGAGCCACGGCGGCCTGACCATCACTGCGCTTCACACACCCGGCCACACACCCGAGCACACTTCGTACCTATTGCACCTGCACGGCCAGCCGGTGGCTCTTTTCTCCGGGGGGTCGCTGCTTGTGGGATCTGCAGGCCGATCGGATCTGCTGGGACCCGACCACACGGTGGAGCTTGCCCGAAGCCAGTTCAGATCCGTCACCGAGCTGTCCAAGCTCCCGTCGACAGTAGGCCTGTACCCGACTCATGGCGCAGGCTCGTTTTGCACGGTATCGGAGGCCGGGAAAGCGACGTCGACGATTGGCGACGAGATCCTGGCCAACCCTGCTCTTTCTCATCGCGACGAGGAGAGTTTCCTGGCTTCCCAGCTGTCGGGACTGCAGCCGTTCCCTTCGTATTACGCCTTCATGGCTGCTGCCAACCGAGCCGGCGGTGGCCCAATGCCCTCGACCCACGTTCCCACCATCGAACCGGGCGCCTTGGCCGCGCGTTCGGCTGAGTTCACAATCATCGACGTTCGAGATAGGTATCGCTTCGCCGAAGGACACATCCCGGGGTCGCTGGGAATCGAATTGGGACAGGATTTCACCAGCTGGGCCGGATGGTTGGCTCCGCCTGACAAGCCGATCGCACTGGTCGCCCGACGCGATCAAGACGTGTCTGACGCAGTGGTACAGATGGCAAGGATCGGCCGCGACGACATCGAGTTCGTCTTGGATGGTCTCGAGGGCTGGCGATCTGAGGGTCAGCCGGTGAGCTCGTTCCGCACCGTCGGAATCGATGAGTTCCGAGCCGCGATGGCCGAGAACCGGACCATCGTGGACGTTCGCTCCCCAGGCGAGTACGAGGCAGGCCACGTCGAGGGGTCGGTCCACTCTTACGTCCCGGATCTAGCCAACGCCCGATTCGACACCTCGATGACAGAGGCCTGGGTCGGGTGCAGGTCGGGGTACCGGGCCAACATCGCCGCCGGAATCCTCGAGTCCAGAGGCATAACACCAGTTGTCTTGGCCAGAGGCGGCATCCCCGACGTGGTAGGTCACTGATGAGCCTCCACGTCGCCGAGGTCTTCTACAGCGCCTTCCAGGCTCGGAACCACGAGACAATGGCCGCTTGTTATGCACCGGGAGCGCTATTCACGGACCCGGTGTTTGATCTGGCCGGCGAAGAGATCGGGCACATGTGGCGAATGCTCTGCCAGGGCTCGGACGACCTACAGATCGAATATGACGTGGTCGACATGAGCGATACCGCCGCTCTCATCGACTGGGTGGCGACCTACACCTTCACCCCTACCGGGCGTCCCGTGCGCAACAGCGTCCAAGCCCGCTTGGGCATCGAAGAAGGCAGGATCGGGCATCACGTCGACCTTTTTAGCTTCTACGGGTGGGCCGCCCAGGCGTTTGGTGCGACAGGAGCGGCACTCGGCTGGTCACCTCTGTTCCGCCGCAGGGTGAGGAGCCAAGCGCGGCGGTCTTTGCAGAGAAGCGTGTCCCCACCCGACCTCGACGGTGACGGGAGATGACCTGATGGAACCCGAGAAGCTGACCAGCTACCGGACATGCCCTCTCTGCGAGGCAACCTGCGGATTGGAGATAAGCCACACCGACGGCAAGGTGGAGAGGATCCGAGGTGACAGAGAAGATGTCTTCAGCCGCGGGTACATCTGTCCCAAGGGCACCACCCTCGGCAGAATCCAGTCCGACCCCGACCGGCTGAGACGCCCCCTGGTGCGAAATGGTGATGGTCATCGCGAGGCGGCATGGAGTGACGCCTTCTCCATCATCGACGAAAGACTGACCTCCATCATCGAAGAGCACGGACCCAACGCGGTTGGGGTGTATCTGGGCAACCCCACAGTTCACTCCATGGCGGGTGTCCTTTACAACCGGGCCTTCCTGAGAATGCTCCGAACCCGGAACATCTTCAGTGCAGCGACGGTCGATCAGATGCCGAAGCACGTCAGCTCCGGATACATGTTCGGGCACCCCGACCTCATCCCCGTGCCCGACATCGACCGCACCGATTACCTCCTGATGCTCGGCGCCAACCCTCTCGAATCGAACGGAAGCCTGGCTACGGCGCCCGATTGGCCCGGGAGAATGGAGCGTATCCGGGCGCGGGGAGGGCAGGATCGTTGTAGTCGATCCCCGTCACACCAGGACAGCGGCCGCATCCGACCTGCACGTGCCAATAGTCCCCGGGACCGACGCGATGTTGCTGGCAGCGATTGCCAACACGTTGTTCGAGACCGATCAGGTCGACCTCGGCGATCTGGTCGGCAACGTCGACGGCCTGGATCGGCTGGCCCAGGGCGTGATCGAGTTCACCCCGGAGGCGGTCGAGAAGGCGACTGGCGTTCCTTCCTCAACCACACGAACGATCGCCACGGATCTCGCGAAGGCGGAATCGGCAGTCGTCTACGGCCGGATCGGGACCCACACCGCCCGTTTCGGGACATTGGCCTCATGGATTGTGGACGCGCTCAACCTGATCACCGGAAACCTCGACCGGCCGGGTGGAGCCATGTTCCCTCTCGCCGCTCACGAGAGGCCGCGCAAGAGACGTCAGTTTCAGGTGGGTCGGTGGACGAGCCGGGTGAGCGGCATCCCCGAGGCCAGAGGGGAGTTGCCGGTGTCGGCCATGGCTGAAGAGATTCTCGAGCCAGGCGAAGGCCAGATCAGAGCATTGGTCACCATCGCCGGCAACCCCGTTCTTTCCACACCCGATTCCGACCGGCTGGTGGCGGCCCTCGACTCTCTCGAATTCATGGTCTCGATAGACCTCTACCTCAACGAGACCAGCCGCCACGCCGATGTGGTCTTGGCTGGTACGCCGCCTCTGAACCGTTCGCACTACGACTTCGCCTTCAACCAACTGGCAGTGCGCAACGTAGCCAACTACTCGCCTCCGGTCTTTCCGCTGCCCGAGGACACGCCCGACGAGACCGAGATCCTGCTCCGACTGGCTGCAATCGTCTCCGGTCAGGGAGCCGACGCCGACGTCGATGACCTCGATGACGCCTTGTTTGCAACGCTGCTCGGCTCGGCCGTGGCCGACGCGACTTCACCCATCTACAACTCATCACCCGAAGAGATCTTCCAGAAGACAAGAGGGAAGCGGGCCGAGCGAATGCTCGATTTCATGCTGAGAACCGGACCATACGGCGATGGCTTTGGGGAGAGAAACGATGGCCTCAGCCTGGAGCGCCTCGAACAGGCGCCGCACGGAATCGACCTGGGTCCTCTCCAACCACGACTTCCCGCCGCGTTATGCACTCCATCGGGGCAAATCGATGCGGCGCCCGACTCCTTTGTCGAGGACCTCGCCCGACTCCGTTCCGCGATGGCCTCGAAAAGGGACCGGGAGTTCCTTCTAGTTGGCCGCCGGGATGTCCGCTCCAACAACTCATGGATGCACAACATCGAAGTGTTGATCCGAGGGCGCGAACGCTGCCTGCTCGAGATGAGCCCTTCCGATGCTTCGCGTTTGGGCCTCGAGGACGGTGACATGGTCAAAATCACCTCGGAGGCGGCAACCGTGAATGCTCCAGTCCAGGTGACTCCCGACATCATGGATGGCGTAGTCAGCCTTCCTCATGGCTGGGGCCACGATCTGGCCGGAACAAGATTGTCCGTTGCTTCGACGAGACCGGGCGTCAACAAGAACCGGCTCACCACGGGTGAGGTCGATCCCCTCTCCGGCAACGCCGTCCTCAATGCAATCCCGGTCGACATCAACGCTGTTTGAGGACTTTCTGCGGCTAAGGGAACGGCGGACCGCACTCGGGCTCACCGACTAGCACCGGATGCCCGTCGGATACGATCTCGACGGGGATCAGACAAGCATCGAGTGTGCCGTCGGGCTCGACCACAACTCGGGCGATGGCCGTATGCGACCCCTCAACGGAAAGCCGCGGCCATACGAAGTTGCCGAGCGACCACGCTACTGGCCGACCATCCACCCACTCCAGCGGTTGCAGTCGATGCGAGTGATGGCCGAAGATGGCGTCGGCTCCAGCGGCGATCATCGCCCGCGCCCGATCCCGGTCTTCGGGGCGTGGTACGAGGTCCAATTCGACTCCCCAGTGGATGGTGACGATGACGATGTCGGCAACGGCGTCTGCAGCCTCTACTGCCTCGACCATTGTCGAAATCGTGTCCCCGTCCCTCATCCCCGCTCGCCCGGGCCCGGCAATCCAACCCTCCCACGGCACCACACCCCCAAAGCCGACGACAGCGACCGACCACCCGCCGATCTCGAACAATGCCGGGGCACCGGCCTCGATGTGGTCGGCACCGGCGCCAACAGGAGCAATGCCAATTCCCAAAAGGTCCTGACGACCTTCGAGCAGAGCCGCCTTGCCATGATCTTGGCTGTGGTTGTTGCCAAGGTTCACCACGTCGACCCCGGCTTCCACCACGGCGGGATATGCCTCCGGCCAGCAGCCGAAGACAAACTCCTTTGGCTCCGGCGCACCATCCGGAGACGGGGCGCACTCCAGGTTGACCACTGTCAGGTCGTCCTTCGTGAACAAGCCTCCGAGACCCGACCAGGCGTGCCCGAAGCCTTCGGCCAAGAACACGCCAAGGTGGTCGGCATCGAGGTTTACGTCACCGGTACCGTGGATGACTAGGGAGCTGCGGGTTGGAGACGTCGTGGAGCTGGTCCCCAACTCAGCGGTCGTGCTCGGGACCGCGGCCATTGGCGTGGATTGCGGCGACCGGTGGGGCGGTCCGATGGTGGTTGAGGCTTCGGCAGAGGTCGTCTGGGGCCCGGAGGCACAGGCGCCCACAAGAAGCGCCAGCACCGCCAGCAAATGGAGCCGGCGGGAGTAAAGGTCTGGCTCAGGCGAGGAGTTTCGCCTTTGCCGCAGCGAATTCCTCGTCGCTCAACACACCGGCCGTATGCAGATCGGCGAGCTGCTTGATCTTGGCCATCATGTCGTCTTGTGGCGCGGCGGCAGGCTGCGCCTGAGCCGACTGCATTTGGTCCAACTGGGTCTGGAGTTCGGCGATCTGGGCCTGAGACTCGAACGCTGCCTGGTCGGCAGCTTGCTGCTGGGCGGCTTCCTGATCAGACGCCGCCCTCTTTCTGTTCATTCCACCGACAACGGCGTTGGCGGTACCCGCGACAACCGCGGTCCGGGCCATCGTCCCCACGAGGCCGGGACGGCCCCTTCTTCTCGGCATCATTGTCTCCTTCTATCTCAACTTGCGGAGAGCTCCGCCAGCACCTCTTCGACCACTAACCCTGGAACCCTGATGTGAGCAAGAAGCTCGCCGTCGGCGGCAAGCACGGCGTCGCGTAATGGCTTCACCCAGGTGTTCTCAAAGACCAGCATTAGCGCAGAGGCGCCCGGCTCGAGAGCATCGGCAATGGCATCCACATCCTCGTCGGCCAGCAGTCCATCCGATTCGTCGAGGAGGGAGGCCAGCGCCTGGATCGACGAATCGACGTCGACCTGTTCGACTTCTATGAAAGTGACATCTCCGTCGTGACCTTTGGCGACAAATAGGGCGTCGACAAGCGTTATCACATCATCATCGATCAGCTTCTCGATCTCAGCTGCGATCGCACCTGAGCTGGGGGTGCCGGGAAACCCGATCACTGCCAGCTCTATGGGGCCCAAAGCCATATTCCAGTCCTTTGCCTCGTCTCGGACCCGCTCCCGGGCCCCTCAAGACAGACTCTAGACAGATGGCGGCTGCACTCTCTCAGCCTGAGACAGTGATGCTCCCGGTCATGGATGGGTGAATCGAGCAAAAGAACGAATAGTCACCGGCTTCCTCGAAGGTGAAGGAGAAGCTGTCCCCTCCGCCAAGCGATCCGGAGTCGAAGAAATCCTCAGTCGAAGTCCAGGTGTGAGGTACGCCATCAGCGTTTGTCACGGTCACGGTCTCCCCAACGACCGCTGACAACGGATCGCCAAAGTCGAAGTCCTCGATCGTTATCGAAACTCCAGGTGGTTGTGTCGCATCGCCCCCTTCGCCCTCAGAACCGCCGCACGCAACGGCCGTCAGCGTCACGACCATCAGGGCCGACCCGAACTTCATCCGCATTTCTACTCCTCGGTGAGTGATACCGACCATTACGGATAAGAGGGGCAGGTGGTTCTCCAGAAATGGGTCGAAGCCCGAGCCGAACCAGACCGCGGTGCCCAAGACCGACACACAAAAGGGAATCGGACCACAGTTGCCCGTGGTCCGAATCACTGATGAGTGGGTCGCCTATGCGAGCAGCTTCGCCTTGTACTGGGAAAACTCGTCTTCGGTGAGAACTCCCCTGTCCTTCAGTGCCGCCAGCTTCTCCAGGTCGTCGGCGGCGCTACCCGATCCTCCGGCCACTTCACGGATGTAATCACGCTGCGCCCTTTCCATCGCTGCGGCACTGGAGAGGTCGCGCTGCGCCATGTCGGCACCTTGGGCTATGAGATAGACCAACACTCCGAGGAACGGGAGGACTATGACGAAGATCGTCCAGCCTGCCTTGGCCCAACCTGAGCTGTCCGATCTGAAGATATCGGCAAAGACTCGGATCAAGACCAGGATCCATGCAACCCACAAGAAGGTGATGATCATGAACCAGAAGAAGTCTGCAAATGACTCCACATTTTCTCCTTTTCTGAGAACCGACGGGTGAACATATCAGGACGAATCGCGCCATGCCCATTTGCGTGCCGGTCGAGCCGACCAGAAGTGTGACCGATCAACGACACGTGTCGGAATCGATCCGACTTGGTGTCGGTCGGCGCAGGCGTTTGAGTGCTGACTCATGCGCTCGGGAGTGGCTTTCTGTCGTCGAATCTGATCCACTACCTGCCGGTGGTCACGACAGTCGTGGCAGCCGCATTCTTCCGTGTGCTGTGGTTGCACTGGCGACGAAATCCATCGGCCCGATATGTCCTGTGGTGGATGATTGGCGTCGGCTTCTATGGCTTGGGCACACTCACCGAAGCGCTGACGACCGTCTTTGGGTGGAGTGAGCCGGTTTTTCGCTCCTGGTACATAGCGGGCGCCTTGCTCGGCGCAGGGCCGTTGGCACAGGGGACCGTCTACCTGTTGCTCCCGAGAAGGGTCGCGGACCGACTGGCCGTAGCACTTGTGACCTATGTTGCTATCGCCTCTGCCTTCGTTATCGCTACCCCGCTCCTGTTCGACCTGGTCGAGCCCAACCGTCTCTCCGGAGAAGTCATGTCATGGCAATGGGTTCGGCTCTTCTCGCCGCTGGTCAATCTCTATGCGGTTGTCTTTCTGATCGGAGGCGCGATCTGGTCGGCATGGAAATACCACGGACGCGGCGATGCGCCCAATCGGGTGTCGGGCAACGTCCTGATCGCCATCGGCGCCATCCTTCCCGGAGTCGGAGGATCGTTTGCCCGCGCCGGGATCGTCGAAGTGTTGTACGTCACCGAGCTCATCGGATTGATATTGATCTGGATGGGCTATCGAGTCATTGCCGGCGATCGAGCGGCTTCGATTCACCGGGCCCAGCGGACTGCTGTCGGCCCCTCGCCCACGAGAAACTGAGGTAACTATCGATGACAAACAGGACCGTTGTCTCGGCCGCGCTGATTCTGACGATTGCCATCGCCGCATGCGGCGGTGACGGGACCGGGGAATCCACCACGTCGATACCGCCGGCGGAGACCACTACGACAGCCCAACTCACAACGACCAGCCCCGCAACGGACACGACGGTGCCTGTCGAAGAGGGCCGCGTGTTCGTCGGGGCCGATGGAGTGGAAACCACGATCACCGACATCTCTCGCATCGTGTCCCTCAATGGTGACCTGACAGAAATCATCTTCGAACTGGGCCACGGGAGCAACGTCGTTGGCGTTGACGTCACCACCACTTACCCACTGGAGGCGTCGGCGCTGAATGATCAGGGACAGACTGTTGGATTCGCTCAGCAGCTCTCGCCCGAGGCGGTGCTCCGATTTGAACCGACTCTTGTCATAGGAGACACACAAGTGGCACCGTCGGAGGCCATTGACCAGCTCCGCCAGGCGGGCGTTCCGGTGGTGATTCTGGAGACTCAGACCACCCTCGACGGCGTCGAGACGAAGATCAACCAGGTCGCCGAGATCTTGGATGTCCCCGACGCCGGGGCGTCACTGGCACAGCGGGTCACGGGCGAGATCGACGAGGCCCGCTCTCTGGCCGAGACTGCCAACTCAGAGCCCAGGGTCGCGTTCGTTTATGTCCGAGGACCGCAGGTGATCTTCTTGTTCGGGGCGGGGACGCCAACCGAGGCCATGATCACGGGAGCTGGGGCAATCGATGCCGGCGCCGAGGCTGGCGTTTTCGGCCCGGCACCGTTGACACCCGAAGCCTTGGTGGCAGCAGCCCCCGAGGTCATAGTTCTCCCGGAGGCAGGATTGGCGGCGCTGGGTGGGGTCGAGGCCTTTCTCGGCATTCCTGGAGTCGCGGATACGCCTGCGGGCCAAGACGAGAGGTTCCTCGCCTATGACGAGGCTTACTTCTTCAACCTGGGCCCTCGGGCTGGTCAGGCTCTATCCCAATTCGTGACCGACCTCTACCCCGAGCTGGGTGGTTGACCGCAGAATCACAGTCCGCAATCGGCGTCGACCCCTACAGCAGACGGCGGCGATGGGTCTGGCCTCTCATGACAGTGCTCCTAGCGGGGGCGAGCTGGGCGGCGTTGTCCCTTGGCGCCGTTGACGTACCGGCAGGTCAGGTGCTCGGCGTACTAGCCCAGAAACTCGGCATCGATTGGTTCGCGGAGCCATCAGCGCAAGCTGAAGCCGTCGTCTGGGGGATTCGGATGCCCCGCCTCCTGCTCGGATTGAGCGTTGGCGCCACCCTCGCCATCACCGGCGCCGCCCTGCAGGGTCTCCTCCGCAACAACCTGGCCGATCCCCATCTCCTCGGGATTGGGCCCGGCGCCGCTATCGGGGCCGCCCTGGGGTCATCAGCCGGAGGCGTGCAGGGCGCGATCGCGGGAGGAGTCGCCGCAGGGGTCGCCACAGCCTTCGCAATAAGACGGCTGGCGCGTCGGGCGTCCGTGGATCCGACCAGGATCATCCTCGCTGGTGTGGCGCTAGGCGCAGCCCTCAGCGCTTGGGTGGGATTCGCGGTATTCGCTGCCGACAGGGCAACAGTTCCCCCGATCGAATTCTGGCTCCTGGGAAGCCTTGCCGGATCCACGTGGAGAGCTTTGGGCACTGTTGTCGTCTTCTTTGCAGTCGCCGTTGCCGTTCTCCTTGGGTCCGCTCGTATCCTCGACATCCTCAGGCTGGGCGAGACCGAGGCCAGGCACCTCGGGATGGATGTCGACCTGGTACAGACCGTGATCCTGGTGGCGGTTGGGTCTGCGGTCGGCGCGGCTGTCGGAGCAGCAGGAGTGGTCGCTTTCGTTGGCCTGCTCATCCCGTTTCTGATCATCAGGCTCACCGGTCCGCTTCATCGTCACTTGCTTGCCGGCTCGCTGGGAGGCGGCGCCGTCTTCCTCGTGGCGAGCGACCTGGTCGCCAGGTTGGCTATCGAACCGGTGGAGATCCCGGTCGGACTGGTCACAGCAGCCGTCGGCGGTCCCGTTTTCTTGTGGCTGATCACAAGGAGGCGATATGCCTGAACCAACGCTGGTTGCGGAAGGCGCCACCTTCATCGTTGGCAAGACCACCCTCATCTCAGCTGTTTCGCTCGAAATCGTGCCGAGTGAGCTGGTGGCGGTGATAGGCCCCAATGGTGCGGGGAAGTCGACGCTGTTGAATCTGCTGTCGGGAACGGTTCATCCCACGGAAGGAGCGGTCTTCGTCAACGGGTCCAACACCACCGATTCAGCTCTGTCGGACCTGGCCAGGGAAAGGTCGATACTCACCCAGCGCGAGCCGGCAGATATTCCCTTCACCGCCAGCCAGGTCGTGGAGATGGGCCGTTTCCCCCACCGGCGAGAGGAATCCAACTCCCACCGAGAGGACGTTGCAGCCATCGCCGCTGCCATGGCTCTGACCGACACCGCGCAGTTCGCAGATCGCATCTACTCGACGCTTTCGAAGGGAGAACAAACCCGGGTATCGCTGGCTCGCGTGATCGCTCAGGCGACGCCGATCGTTCTACTCGATGAGCCGACGACGGCGCTCGACGTGGCACACCAGGAGCGGATCATGAGACGCTCCGCTGAGCTGGCGGCCGCCGGCAAGACGGTGGTGGCGGTTCTGCATGATTTGAACGCCGCCGCCGTTCACGCCGACCGGATCATCCTGATCAGTGAAGGCAGGGTTGTTGCCGACGGTGCTGCTTCGGAGGTGCTCCGGGCCGACCTTCTCTCGGATGTGTACGACCAGCCGATGGCCGTGGTAGACCATCCATTCCGGGATTGCCTTCTGGTCTTGACGGCTGAGGCCGCTCCTGAGGTTTAGCCGCCGACCGGTGCGTAGTCGAAGTTCACGGAGCCTTGAATCAGTGTTGGCTCGACCCACGCTTCGAAATCACGAATGAGAGAGGCCAGAAGCTCGTAGAGCACGGCGTCGGGGTCTGTGATCGCCGCCTCAGAGATCCCCACGATCGCAAGCCGCACGACGTTGGGCGCAGACCTGGTGGTATAGCGCCTCAGGCTGACGTTGACACTTTCGACGAACTCCTCGGCCCATCGCCCGGCGCGGGGCGTGGCCTTCATCGCCTCCGCAACTTCATCGAACAACCCAGTCGGATCGCTGGTTGCATAATTCGGGTCGAGCGCCTCCAGGAAGCGCTGCGCGACGAGGATGCCGACGGCAAGTGCGCGCTGTCGGTGTTCGGCAACCAGGGGAAGGGCGGTGGCTGCGCAGCGGACTGCGATCCTGGCGTCCACCTGCGGATCGTCCGAGGTCAGGCCGATGACCGAGGGAATCAGTGGGACCAGCCTCGATCTGTTGTCGTCGGAGGTGCGGTCGTTGACCCCGCGGGCAGCCGCTGAGAGCAATTCGTGGGTGCATTCGGGGTGGTCGCTCCAGCTCTCACCGGCGAGAACCGAGGCGTACTCCATGAAACAGGCCCCTTTTCGGGCGTTCCGGTGCTTCCCTGCGGACAGGACCGGGACCAGCTCGGGTGCGTCGCCGCGGGCCATGACCCAACATTACAGCCGCACCCCACCGCCGTCACCAGATTGCCGGGTGCCCGACGTTCTCACTCTCCCCTTCCCCGTCGAGTGTGCCTGTCCTCTCGCTTTTTGGGTAGGACAAGCACACTCGACGTCAAAGAGGGGAGGGAGCGCCTCTACTCGGCGCCCCTCACGACCTAGCGGAGGCTGAAAGGCGGGTAGTCGTCGGTGACCAGAAGGCTGACGTAAGCGGCTACGCGGAGGCCCCATCGCCCCACTCCGACCACGTAATCGAAGAGACCCTTCGGGTAGCGACCGGTGAACAGGATGGCGAACCAGGCGATGATCACCGCGAACACAGCCGCGACAAACAAGAACGCCAGTGCGATGTAGTGCGGAATCGCCAGAATCCACTTCACGAGTGGGAGCCAGCGATTCAGATCGGCCTCGACGTCGGGATAGTCGATCTCGACGTGCACCATCTGCTCTTCGTCGGTGGACGGGTATTTGTCAGTCAGCAGGGCCAAATACGAGGACACCCGATAGCCAAAGCGGGTGAACTCTTTGGCGAAATTGAACCACCACCTCGGGTACTTCTGGCGAAACACGATCATCAGCGCCGTCGCCACGAACAACCCGGCGACTATCCCGCCACCCGAGCTCGACACCTTCGAGATGGTTTCACCGGTCTCTGTGACGAGCGTCGTGCTCGAATTCGACGTCCCCGACAGCAGCGAATAGATGATCAATATGGGAATCGCCCAGAGGATCCGGAAGAACGTCGTGAAGCGGTCCAGCTTCTCCGGGTAGTCGATCTCGAGACGCGCCGAGTATGTGTCAGATTGTGTTGTCATGGTCTTCCTCCTCGTTCCCCGAACAAATACCAAACCCAGCCCAAGCCGACTAGGGGCCAACGTCCCTATGGGCTGACGTCCTCAGTCCGACGCCTTGAGCCACGGTGGGCGCGGCGCATCAATTCGATCCAGCCGCGACGGCACCGGACCAAATCGCTCGTCGTTGCCCGTCTGCCAATCCCGCCAGGCGTCGGTGATCTCGTCTGTGGTGCGGGCCACGAAGTTCCACCACATCTTGACCCGCTCTCCTAGTGGCAACCCGCCGACCACGAGGACCCTGCCAGGACCGGCCCGAGTCTCGAATCGGAGCGTCTCATATCCCGTCGGCACCACAGCCAGATCGCCTGGCTCGACAATGGTGTCGTCGACCTTGACTGGCCGATCTATTGGGACGACGCCGTATTCGAAGTCGCGCTCGACCTCCATGGTCACCGACCGCCGCATTCTGAGGTCAGCTCCGAATGCTGGATGGTCGAATGCAGCCGGTGAGGTCTCTCCGGCGAGCTCGCCGATGAGCAAGCGAGCCTCCCCACCGTCCAATTCGACGTCGGGAAGTGCCTTGAGATGCTGAAAAGCCGAACCTCCGTCTCGAGTCGCATCCGGTTGGGCCAGCCACATCTGGGCCCCAAGGATCCCCCGAGTCTCTTGGGCCGAACTGGTGCCGATCGCCTCCTCGGCATGGGCAATGCCGCGACCGGAGGTCATCAGATTCAACTCGCCAGGGAGGATGGGCTGCTGCGTCCCGAGCGAGTCGGTGTGGAGGACTTCGCCGGCAAAGAGCCAGGTCACGGTGGACAATCCAATGTGGGGATGGGGCCCTATCTCGAGCGGCGGTGGGTTGTCGACGTCGTCTGGGCTCATCAGATCGACAAAACACCAGGGGCCGATAGTGCGACGTCGCTTCGTGGGCAGGACACGGAAGATCCCCATGTTGCCCACGCGAGCCTGTCTTCCCGGCTTGATCTCGATGGTCTTCACACCGAAGGATTCGTCAACTCTGCCGGAGGCTTCTTCGACGGGACCACTCACTCGGAGAAACCTACACCGCGACCGTTCGGTCTCCGACACCAATGGTGGTGGCGTCGCGGGCAGGGTTCCATGCCAGGCTTGTAGCCTCCCCACGGCCAGACCGCTACCCAGGAGGGTCATGCCGCGAATACTCGACTACACCGGTCAAAGCGTGGACCGGACAGTGACCGTCGCATCAATCGCATCGTTGAAGGGAACCGGCTCTCAGTTGGCACAGGTGACCGCCTCCAGTCCGGACGAGTCGGCGGCAGCGGAGACCGCAGGAGTCGAGATGGTCGTGTGCATGTCACAGTTTGTGACGGCCGTTCGAGAGGGCTCTTCCCGCGTTTTCGTTACAGCGGCGATCGATTTTGAAGGAGACGTCACTGTCGACGAGCTCGTCGGACGGGCATTGACCGCCTTGGCCAGTGGTGCCGACGCAGTCATCACCGCCAGGCGCCTCGAGGTGGTGGAGAAGCTCGCGGAAGAAGACATCCCCGTGATGGGTCATCTCGGTTTCGTCCCGAAGAAGTCGAATCTCCTCGGCGGAGTCCGACCGGTGGGCAAAACCGCTGAGGAAGCCACAGAGCTCTGGGGACGATTCCGCGACCTCGAGAATGCGGGGGCCTTTGCAGTGGAATGCGAGTTGATCCCCGCCAACGTCATGGCCGAGATCAACCAGCGCACAGGCATGGCCACGGTGTCGCTCGGGTCCGGTCCCAACGCGGACGTTTTGTTTCTCTTCACCTCGGATCTCACCGGAGACGGAGACCACATCCCCCGCCATGCCCGGGTATACGCCGACTTCAACGCCCTGCGCGCCAAAATGAGGGACGAGCGAATCCAGGCTCTCTCCGCGTTTCGCGCCGACGTCGCGTCAGGTGATTTCCCCAAGGACAGCGAGGTTGTGGTCGCTGCGCCGGAGGAGCTGGCGCGGTTCATAAAGGCCATCGGGTAACCACGCCCCTCGTCATGGGCTGGCAAACATCGTGTCCTCTCCGATAATCAGCGACCCACACAACCACGGTTCAGGTGACTGACCTCTCATTACCCGGGCGCGTTCTCTGGTCGGCCGGCCCACCGATCGTGCGTGGACTGGCGAGGCTGCTCTACTCGCTGAGCGTCGACTACCAGACTGAGGTTCCTCCCCCGCCCTATGTCGTCGCCGCCAACCACTATTCACATTTGGATCCACCAATTGTCGGGGCGGTCATAGGACTACCTGTGAGATTCCTCGCCGTAGACGAGTTGCAGGGGAATTCGGCGGTCCTCGACAAAGTCCTCGATTGGTCGGGTGCCATCGCGCTACCGCGTGGTTCGGTTCCGCTCACGGCCATGCGCACGGCGATCCGTGTCCTGGAGCATGGCGGGGTCGTCGGCGTCTTCCCGGAAGGCGCCCGCGTTGAGAAATGGGGCATGCGGCGACCCAAGAAGGGCGCAGCGTGGTTGGCACTCAGGACTGGCGTCCCTTTGATACCGGTTGCGGTGCAAGGCACCGACCTCGCTTTCGACATTGACAACCGCTGGCACCGGGCCCAAATCAAGGTGACAGTGGGTCCACCCCTGACAGATTCCTCGATGGTGTCACTCACCCGCGCGTGGACCGACTGGACAGCCGCCTGCATCAATCGAGATGCCCGGGAGCCTCGCCCCTCGGAGGGCTAGGTTGGAATCATGTCCAACGTCGTGGTGGAGAGCATCGGCAGTGGGCGGTATCGCGTTGCCGTCTCCGAGGGTGGAACCACGACGACCCACATCGTGACAGCCAGCTCAACACTCCGAACGGTGGATGTTGCGCCCGAGGACTTGGTGGAGGCATCGTTTCGCTTCCTCCTCGACAGGGAATCCAAAGAATCGATCCTCAAAGAATTCGATCTGGCGGTCATCCCGAGATACTTCCCCGAATATGACTCCATCATCGGCGAATACCTTGAGTGATTCTGAAGAAATCGCCCGACGGGCATTCGCTGCGGAGGAAATGATGCCGCATAGCTGGTCGAATCATCCCGGTTATCGCTATCCGACTCATGCCCACGACTATCACAAGGTGCTGATCTGCGTTGAAGGCACGATCACGTTCCACACCTCGGACGGCGACGTGGAGCTGATTGCAGGGGACCGCATGGACCTTCCGCCGGGTACGGCTCACAGCGCAACCGTGGGGCCCGGCGGCGTCACCTGCATGGAGGCAGCCAGAAGGTAGTCCGCTGCTCGGCCACGCCGAATGCGATACTGCCGCGGTGCAGCCTCAAACCGAGACCGGGCCAGGGACGTCAGCCCGCGGAGCGATGTTGGGGACGTTCGCAGGTGTGTTCACGCCGTCGATTCTCACCATTCTCGGCATCATTCTCTTCCTGCGTACCGGCTACGTGGTGGGTAACGCTGGACTCGGCGGCTTTCTGGCGATCATCGCCGTCTCCACACTGGTGTCCGTGCTGACCAGCATCTCGCTGTCGGCCATCGCCACCAATATCGAGGTTCGGGGCGGGGGCGACTACTACCTGATCTCGCGCACGCTCGGTATCGAGTTTGGCGGTGCCATTGGGCTGGTTCTGTTCCTGGCCCAGTCGATATCGGTCGCCTTCTACGCAGTTGGCTTCAGCGAGGCGGTGGCCGCGTTCGCAGGGATCGACAGCGCCACCGTGATCCGACTTCTAGCCGGGGGCGCCGTGCTCGTTCTCTTTGTCTTCGCATGGGCCGGTGCGGACGTCGCCACAAAGCTCCAATTCGTCATCATGGCGATTCTGGGAGGAGGGCTGATTTCCTTCTTCGCAGGCGCGGTCGGATCGTTCGACTCGGACCGGCTCGCTGAGTCGTGGGGACCGGGTCCGGGCTCCATTGGACTGCTCGCTGCCTTTGCGATCTTCTTCCCTGCTGTGACCGGATTCACACAAGGGGTAAGCATGTCCGGCGACTTGCGTGATCCGCGAAAGAGCCTCCCCAAGGGAACCTTCGCCGCTGTGGGCATCTCAACTCTGGTGTACTTGGCCACGGCGATCCTCCTCGCCTCTGGTACGCCCATTCCCTTGCTGGTAGATGACACGGGCGCCGCGATGAGGGACATGGCCGTGGTCGGGTTCATGGTCGGAGCGGGGGTCGTTGCCGCCACGCTCTCCTCTGCGATGGCCTCGTTACTCGGCGCTCCTCGCATCTTCCAGTCAATGGCCGGTGACCGCGTCTTCCCGAAGATGGCGTGGTTCAGCAAAGGCTCCGGGCCTTCCAACAATCCCCGGCGTGCAACCGTCCTCGGCCTCGTGATTTCGCTCGGCACCATCTCGCTCGGCAGCGTCAACGCAATCGCCCCCGTCGTGTCGATGTTCTTCTTGATCTCATACGGACTGATCAACTACGCGACCTACTACGAGGCAAGGGCATCAAGCCCATCCTTTCGCCCCAGGTTCAGATGGTTCAAAGGCTGGGTCAGCCTGGCCGGTGCGTTGCTTTGCGGCGGTGCAATGCTCGCGATCGATCCCCTGGCGGGCGCGCTTTCGATGGTCTTGGTTGCCGGCGTCTACAAATACCTCCAGCGCCGAGACCTCCCAGAGAGATGGGCCGACGCCGCCGCCTCCCACCATTTCAACAGGGCCATCGAGAGCATTCGCTCTCTCGACAACGAAGTCGAACACGCCCGTAACTGGCGTCCTCAGATCCTCGTGCTGTCGGCCGACCCGGAGAGGCGATCTCGTCTCCTCTCGTTTGCCAAGTGGATCGAGGGCCACAGCGGGCTCACTGCTGCCTTTCAGATCATTGTGGGGGAAGGGGTCAAGAAACGCATCGAGACCGACCAGCGCACGGCTGAACTCCAGGACGAGATCGACCGTCTCGGCCTCGCCGTGCACGGGCGAGCTGTGCTTGCGGCAGATGGAATGGAGGCATTACCGGTTGTCGTCCAGTCGTTCGGCATCGGGCGTATCCGAACCAACGTAGTGCTGTTCGGATGGCCGGAATCCCCCGAGGAGGAGCGGCTGGCGTTGTATCTCAGCGCGGTCAGGAACGTGGCACGTCTCGGCGTCAGCGTCATGAGCCTCTCGACAGATGCCGCCAGGTGGACGGACTTCGCCGAGACGACCATGTCGGATCGAAGGCTGGACGTGATGTGGCAGGACAACGACTCAGGAAGGCTCGCCCTGCTGGCCGCCTACCTTTGCACAAGGGACCCTGAGTGGCGGAAGGCTTCGATTCGGCTCATCTCGCTCGAGTCCTCAGAATCAGACTCGGCGGAGGCTCTCACCGCCCTGTTGGAAGAAGCTCGCATCGAAGCAGAAGTCGTCCGTCTGCCCGAGCCCACTCATCAAGACATCGTGGAGGCGTGCCGCGATGCGACATTGGTCCTCACTCCGATGCGATTGAAAGAAGGCCGAATTCTCGACCCATTGGGAGGAGATCTCATCGCGCTGGCTGCTCGGCTTCCGATGACGGCAGCCGTTCACGCCGGCGAGCCCATCCATCTCAAGACTGACCCTGAGAGCGGTAGGGCGTTTCGAATAAACCAGGCCGAGGCCGCACTGGCCGAGGCGCGACAACGCCTCCGAAAACTGCAGCGGCAGCAGCAAGACGTCGATCGTCTCGTTGCCAAGGCGTCGGCAGCAGGTGAAGAAGATCGAATGAGAGACCTCGAGGAGCGGGCGGAGCAGATCCGGCGCAGGGTCATCACAACCAATGTTCGCGTCGAGCAGGCCGAAGAAGAGGTGGCATTTCTGCTGGACGAGTCGTAACGGGAGTTTGGTGGCCCCGATTCCGTGATGCTTAGAGACTCCGCGGATCGTTGGCCCAGGCGATCGTTGGATCTTCGAGACCAAATATGCGGCGGACTGCGATCAGCCAATTGACGCTGAGCAGGACGACTATGGACAGCGCCAGCAACCACGGCCGGGGTGCCACCCAGCCGATCAAGACCGACACGGCTGCCGTCACCATCAGAGAACGGATGAGCGGGTCGAAGAGTGGGCGAAGCCGGCCGTAGTCGGCAAGTGTGCGTGTGAGGAAGACCAGCCCAACCAGCCCCACCGACACCGACCCCGAAAGCAGCCAAGCCGTAGCGGCCGGGGTCTCCACGTCGGAACCGTGTTCGACAAGACTCAACATTGCGGCGCCGCTTGCTGCAATAGACAGAGTCACCGGGAAATGCCACGTCATCCAGACCGCACTCCAACCTCTGCTGATGTCGGGCAGCCTTCTCCCGACAAAGTCGAAGAACGTCCACCAGTAGGCGAAGCCGATCATCAGGCCCAGCAGCCCGGTTGCGACAACGCTCAACGAACGGTCGGCATCCGACATCCCGGACACGACGCCCACGACCACTTCACCCAGCACGATGATGGTGAAGAGCCCAAACCGCTCGACCATCGAGTCTGTGATGACCACCCCACTTGCCATAGATTCCCGGTTTACAAGACGTCCGGTGAGAATGTTCAACGCCGTCCAAGCGAGAAAGAACCCGCCCCACACGATGAGCCTGGCGTCGTCGTCGAGGAACGAACTGAGGGCGATGACGACAATCGACGCCACCATGCCCATGAGATACCGCGCCGTGACGGGCGCATACTCTTCGCTGTCAACCCGCCGGACCGAATACCAGAGCCAGGTCAGGACGACCAGATACGCGACATAAGTCCAGGCGAACTGGCTTCCCGTTTCGCCGGTGGCTTCGCTGGTGAAGACGGCGAGCAGAGCAAGGATGAGCATCTGAAGGAACACGAAGGCGCGGGTACGAGCATCCTCGCGGCCATGCAGCTCGTAGTAGAGCGTGCCGTTGAGCCAGGCGAACCAGATCAGCCCGAAGACGACTGCGAACTCCGCGGCACCGCGCCAGGAGACGTGCTCCGAGAGATGATGTGCCGCACGAGCGATGACCACGACATAGGTGAGGTCATAGAAGAGCTCGAGGAAACTGACCGTTCGGTCTTCGATGATCTCCCCATGGGCACGGGGTGGCTGCCAGAAGACCTCCCTGACATGGTTCATGCGTCTGGAGCGTTCCGACATAGCCAGCCAGGTTAAGCGACGACCTGCTCTGGAGGGACGCTCCAGGGAGTCGGGCGAAGGCCGGCCCGTCAGCCCCGGCCCATGCGGACTCTTCGATTGCCACGGACCGAATCAGATCAAACCAGCTCAGACCCGGCCCGGTCTCACGAAACGGGGAGCCGGGTCATCGATTGACCAGGTCTTTGCCCTTCTCCTCAATGCGGGCTTCGATCCAGTGGTCGCCAAAGAACGCGTAGATAGCGTGGCTCACCAGCCCCAAACCCCAGAAGAGAATCACCCAATAGGCCCAATCCAGACCGAACACCGCCTGGCCGCCAACCCCCGCCCGAACGTCCAGGATGACCAGCAGGCCGTTGATGAATATGAACACCATCAAGTGATACATGAAATCCCTTATGGCCTTGAGCCGCTCCTTGGCGGTCTCTAGAGCAGCTTGTGTCTGCTCCATCTCGCTTCCCTCCTTGTTGTCTCCAAACGATGTTGAGGGCTGCGACGGAGTAGCACCAGAGTCATTGGTCCCCTTGGTGCCCATTGGGCTACAGGTTCGGAGCCGAGTCAGCCAACGCGATGACGAAAGAGGTCAGCACTGAGCCCGGTTGACCCGAACGATCCTCGTGGTAGGCATCGATCTCGGAGAGGATCTCTACGGCCATGTCAAGTCCGAGGTGCTTGGCTAGGAGGGCAATGGCGAGGAGACCAGCGAGCGGCCCGTGAGATTGTTGAAAACCGAGGAGACACCCGTTGTGTACAAGACCGTGGAGCCCGTTGGTGTCTAATCAGGACGCTGTTGAGCGGATCGGGTAGCAAACCGTTGCCGCAAACAAGCGTCCATATGGTGCGATGAGGGGGCTGCGACTGGTCACGCGAAGCTTGCCCCGCCGACCTCGTTAGGCGGCGAGCTTGTTTCGTTTGAAACTGAGACGAGCGGCCACGAGTAGCGCGACAGCTGCAGTGGACATTGCCACCGCGACTATCAGCCTTCCCTGAGGTGTTGCAAGGTTCTGAAACAGCTCCTGGATCGGCCTCGATTCATCTTCCCGGGACAGAAACAGGACAAGTGGACCGGCCACCGTAGGGACTAGGAAGAAGCCGGCGGCCAGCATCTGCTGGGCCTGTTGAACTGTTTGCGCTCGGAGCGAGATCAGTACGGCGGCGGCAGCCGCAATAAGAGACAGAAGAATCGAAACTCCGATCATATAGAAGAACTGTTCACCAGCAATTGCTACGAATCCCGCGGCGGAATCTCCGAGCAAGTTCACCACTAGATGGGCCAATATCAGCGTTGAGAGCATCATTCCCATTCCCAGCATCACTGCGAATCCGATCTTCGCCCAAAGGATGGCCGCGTCAGGGAGTCTGCTGGCCAGCAGTGTTCGAAGCGTCTTTCTCTCTCGCTCACCGGCAAAGGCATCGGGAGCCGTCATGATCACCGTGAGCAGCGGAAGAACAATCGCTGTGAACCAGGGACCCGCCCCATCGAAGAAACTCTCCCCGGCCTGAAGGGGGCTGACTACTCCGAAATAGCCAACCGGGACGCCGACCGTCAGCACCAAACGAAGTCGACTTCCAGGATGACGGAAGAGGGACTTCCACTCCTTCCATACCACGGTGCGCAGATCCTCAATCACTCTCGGACCTCACGAGCTCCACAAAGGCATCCTCAAGATGCGTGCCGCGACTTACTTCGTGTATTGATGCCCCTGCGGCCACTAGCGCCGAGACGATTCCCGACGGATCCGAGGTGGCCATTCTCAGGCGAAGTCGGTCGCCTTCATTCATACAGGAGATGACGTCTGGCCGTTCTCTGATTGTTGCCACCCCTGCATCCAGGTTCTCCCCTTCGATGCTCACCTCAAAGCCAGATTCCGACAACAATGCCGAGGGGGCCCCGTCTGCGACGAGGCGCCCTCGATTGATGATCGCTACTCGTGGGCACAGCTCCTCAGCCTCAGACATATTGTGAGTCGTCAAGAAGATGGTCGTGCCGTCGTCTGCAAGTCTGCGGAGTTGATCCCGAACCTCACGCGCTGAAACTACATCCAATCCGGCCGTCGGCTCGTCCAGGAACAGAAGTTCAGGCTGGTGCAGTTGGGCTCGTGCAACAGCGATGCGTTGTTTCATGCCCGTGCTCCATGACCCCGCCAAATCGTCTCGGCGGTCCCAAAGACCCAGTTCGTTGAGGAGGCCCTCAATTCGTGCACCACGAATCGCATGCGGGATTCTCCAGGCGCGGGCATAGAACTCCAGGTTCTCGTAAGCAGACATCTGCTCGTACAGGCCCGGTTCATCCAAGAGAGCACCGACCCGTGTCCGAATCTCCGCCGAACCTGCCACCGAGTCGAACCCGAGCACCCTCGCCGATCCTCCGCTGGGTTCAATCAGGCCAAGCAGCAAGTTGATCGTGGTCGTCTTGCCGGCACCATTTGGACCGAGGAAACCGAACACTGATCCTCTCGGCACGGTCAAACTCAATCCGTCGACCGCGTAGAAGTCGCCGAATCTCTTGCTCAGCCCGTCGATCTCGATAACAGGCTCTTCCACAACCCGAATATCGATCAACCCCACCTGTCAAACAAGAGCCAAAAGACACGGCCGGGCAGGCCAATCGGCTACCGCGATCGCAGGTTGCCGCCCATCACCCGCATGCGGCTCTAGCAGGATCCGAGTCGCCAGGCAGGCGTCGAAAGAATCCGACTCTAATCAAGTCGTATCGGATCCTGTCATGCCGGAATCCAGTGGCGATCCCGCTTGAGCACCTACAGCGCTGAGGCTTTCAGAGAGCGATCCAGCTTGCGAACCCACCAAAGAGAACGCTGTAGAGGATGGCCTCACTTTGGACCCTCCAGAACACGTCGGACCGAACGAACCGCCGCTTCATGTAAACCAGACCCTCAATGTTGTTCGAGAATGGCGTTGCCGCCGCGAGGTCGGTGTATACGAACATGAGCCCTGCCAAGAAGGCGAACCGCACCAGGTACGAGAACCCAGCCAGAGGCTCAAGTATTGGGTACAGGACCAGCGACATGACCACGGCCCGAGCCACCTGCGCCGGCCACATGACAATCCCCTGGCGCCGTTTCTCAGAAGCTTCTCCCACGTCACGTAGGAACGTTGTGAACAGTGCATCATCACCCTGGTACAGGTCGCGAGTGAAACGCAGGCTGACCACGCCAGCAATGATGTAGGCGCCGAGATGGACGATGGTGAACCAAACGGTGAATAGCACGTAGTCCACTGGCCTCCTCCGAGCTCCGAATCAGCCACTGTACCGGCGGATGCATTCGGCCAGCCGCTGTTGACCACAGCGGTCAACCCCAACCTGGCAAGCACTTCGATTTGCGACGCTCCTACCGATCCTTCTACCGGGTTCCGAACGCTGGAACCTCGAGAAAGGAAGGATCATGAAGGGCCTTGTGTCTCGGAAGAGTGACCGTTGGTGTGCGGTCGTATACGAAGGATTGGATCCGGTGACCGGAAAAGAGCGACGCCGTTGGCATCCGGGCTGGAACCATCTGGGAGGACGCGTCGGCGTTACTGCAAACTGCGACCTGACGATCAACGGATTGACTAACCAGGCGTTGTTCGAGATCGAAGCAGAGCTCGACGACGGCATGATCCTCGTAACCGCCCCGACCGAAATCGAGTTCGCCGACTACCAGGTGACCGCGCCAACGGCGCCACTCGTTCTATCAGTCGAGGACCACGGCATCGTCGAAGTGCAGCTGTGGATGAGTCGGTGAAATTGGGCGTCGCAAACCGACGAAGCAGAGCCTCATACAGGAAAACCCCCAGGTCTGAGACCTGAGGGCTCGTAGTAGCGAGGGCGGGATTTGAACCCGCGACCTTCGGGCTATGAGCCCGACGAAAGACTCGTCGTTTCCGCGGCGCGCTCGATCCTCACCAGCATCGCAGCTGATGGGGTGACCTTCCCACTGAGGTAGGTGCTGAGCCGGGATGCGCTTGTCCCAACATTTCTGGCGAACTCGGCGTTGGTTAGTCCGGACCTCGCAACAGCCTCTCTAACCCTGATCGCTACTTCGGCCCGATCCGCCTTCTCCACTTGGTTTCGGGCGTGATCAATGGCGAGAGCAAACAGGGCACTTACACCGTCTGGCTGGCGATATGAGAGGTAATTCTCGACCCGGCGGGCGACCTTTCCCCATGGTGACTGACGCAACTCGGCAAGGATCGGTTGCCAGTCTCCGACGAGTCCCCGATCAATGGCCGTGATCAGCGCCTCGTATGGCCACGTGCCGACCTCGTCTGAGGGAGAGGCATCGACGTTTCGGAACGCAACTGGCATCAGGCGGCTCCACTCAACCGAAGAGCAAGCGACTGACAGATCTCAACGACATCCCCCCAACGGTGATAGCGCTCGTCAAGGCCCTTGTAGCGTGGCAGTTCCTCGATGACATCTTGGTCTCGTGGGTTCGGATCGGCCAGGGCCATCACTAGGGAAGTCAGCACTGAACCTTCCTCACCGGACCGATCCGAGTAGAAGGAGTCGATCCCGGAGAGGACCTCGACTGCGTTGTCTTGTCCGAGATGCTCTGACAACGCAACGACGTCTAGATAGTCACGAACGACGTTGCGCTGCACGACTAGGAAAGCCTTGACCCGGAGAGCTTCAGCTGCAGTCGGCGCCACCACCACTGCCTCGTCGCCAACCCTGACTTCGCACGTCTCGAGAGGCCGACTGCGACGCAGCTGCCGGAGTCCAGCCTCGACTCCCCAAAGACTGCCCATGATCGTGAACGGCGGCTTCGATGCCCTCACTGACGTCGCCCATCCTTCTGTCGCCTCGACGGCCTCCAACACCGCTTCGTAGCGTTCCACGAGGTCTGCCAAGACGTGGTCGTGGTCGAAGGAGTCCCGATGGCCGGCGTGAACAGCAGCCGCGGATCCGCCAACAAGCACTGCGTCAGGCACCACTCGCTGCAGTAGGGCTGCGGACTCGAGGACTCGCTTCAGGGTCGGACTCAGGTCGGGCATTTGCTTATCATATCTGATAACTACGAGGAAATCTACGGTGCAACGGTGCGAGTTTTCCGGGCCGGATTGTCGCCGGGGTGGCGGGATAGGAACCCCCGACCGTCGGAACATGCGCCTGACGAGGTGTCCATTGGGGCACCGACGCGTAAACCCGGCGCCGCAGATCTCGGCCATGGACGCTCTCAGTCCCCGGCTGTCGTAGACATCGGCGAGTACAGTCAGGACCCTGACAGGCCCCTCAACGGCCCGCTCCTGGCATCTCTTTGCCACATCGATCGCCGTCTGCCTTCTCGCGATCGGGTGTACCTCCGACACCACGCCAACCACAACCAGCGATGCCCCTCAGACAACCGCGAAAGTCGTGTCACATCTCACGGATCTCGATGCCGACTCAGTAGAAGCGTCGACATCTTCGCCGCCTCGCAGCTCGGCCTAGCCCGCGACACCAGAACCAACTCGATGTAACGAAAAGGGGCCCCACCACTGATTCGGGGCTTCTCCAACGACGTGACTGCGTCCTATTCGTGGATCAGATCACCTTCGAACGAGATCCATCTCGCTTTGGCATCTGACGGCTCAGGCAACGGATTCATGACTGGCGAGAACCATCATGTGGGGACCGCGGAAGCAGCGAGTGTGGTGATCCATCGAGCGAGCAACAACTCTCCGAAGCTCGGATGTGCCGACTTGGTGCACCAGGGCTGACGCGCCGGAGGTCCACATGAATTGGCGTTCTCGACCGTCGAGTCGGATTTTGCCTCCGTGGTTCTGGCATAGCCTTGGCCTGTCGGTTCCTGGGGTGGTTCTCACGTCGTGTGCAAGGCTTCAGTTGGGGATAGCCGGGCCGCACGGGTTGCAGGGTAGAGACCGGCGACGCCTCCGATGAGCAGTGACGCCAGCATCCCGCCGATCAACGCGACCGGCGGTACGAGTGTGTCCCAGCCTTTGATCGTCGCGTAGGACGCAGTGGCCAAGAACCCGAGCGCCACACCTCCTACCCCTCCGATGATGGCGACGAGAAGTGCCTCACCCACGAATTGGATGGCCACGTTTCGCCTCGTGGCGCCCAAGGCTCGTCTCAGACCGATCTCGCCCCTTCGTTCAAGAACAGCAATGACCATCACGTTGGCGATCCCGACTCCTCCAACCAACAGAGCCACCGCCCCCAATCCCAAGAAGAGTGCTGTCAATGTGTCATCGGCTGCCTCCTGTGCTTCCAGGACATCCGTCGGTCGCGCCACTTCGACCTCTTCGGGGAACTCCGGATTGACGGTCGCAGCGAGAACTGCAGTCACTTCGTCGATTGCCTCGGGGTCGACCCGCACAAGCAGCCGAGTCGCCTCGTTGTCATGGTCGAGATAGGTTGCGGCCGCCTCCATGCTGATCAAGGCAGAGCGGTCGAGGTCGGGGGCAAGGTCAAATGTCCCGAGGATGCCAACCACGGTGAACCAACTGTCGCCCAGCCACACCTGTTGAGTGCCCGAAACATCGAGAACGCCGAGACGTTCGGCCGTCACCGAGCCCAACACCACGGTTGGATAGTCCGCCTTGGCGGCGTCCAACCATGTGCCGTCAGCGACCGAACCTGCCAGCACGTCGAGGAGGCTGAGATCAACTGCTTGGACGGTGATGCCGCCAGTTTGGCCCGGGTCAACGAGGTCGTTCCTGTAAATGTTGGCATCCACTGCACTGACGACACTCGTCGACTCAACGGGCCCGATGCGTGCGACCATTTCGGCCGCCTCATCAGGGAGGGTTCCGGTGCCGAAGCCGATTCCTTCGCCAGGTTCGACCGTCAGGAGGTTCGTTCCGAGGCGGTCGAGCTGAGTTAGCAGCTCAGACTTCGAGGACTCAGACAGACCGAGCACTCCGACCATCGCCGCGATTCCGATCATGATTCCTAGTGCCGACAACACCGTCCTGAGTTTGCGGGTCCTCATACCTACTGTGGCCGTTCGGGCCAGGTCGGCGAAGGTCATCTCGCTCTGCTGTAACGACTGGCTCACGCGGTCACTCCCTGGAGGGCGGTGTCGTAGTCGATCGTTCCGTCACGGACACCAATGACCCTGGGGAACTCGTCGGCGATCTCGCGGTTGTGAGTGATCACCACGATCGTTGCTCCGTTGTCGTGGATTTCCTCGATGAGCTCAACGATCGCGTCGCTGTTCTTGGTGTCGAGGTTGCCTGTGGGCTCGTCGGCCAGGATGATCGAGGGGCTTCCCACCATCGCTCTCGCAATGGCCACTCTCTGGCGTTCACCGCCTGATAGCTTGGTGGCGGGTTGGTTCAGACGGTGCCCCATCCCCACCCGAAGCAGCTCGATCTCGGCCAACTGGCACCGCTCGTCGAGGGACCGCCCTGTGTAGAGCAGCCCGTCTGCAACATTCTCGAGAGCCGACATGCCGTTGAGCAGATGGAACTGCTGAAACACAAAGCCGATGTGATGGGCTCGCAACGATGACAGGTCGCGGTCCGATAGCTCGGAGACCCGGTAGCCGCTGACGACAATGTCGCCCGAGGTGGGGCGGTCGAGTGTGCCCATCAGATGCAATAGGGTCGACTTGCCCGAGCCTGAAGGGCCCACAACGCCAACAAGCTCA
The DNA here is from genome assembly GCA_965216725.1 of Acidimicrobiia bacterium. GTDB lineage: Bacteria > Actinomycetota > Acidimicrobiia > Spongiisociales > ZC4RG35 > JACZUI01. The sequence continues at coordinate 202,076 of CBDCGI010000007.1, forward strand.
CCTCGGCGAACACTGAACGTCACACCGGCAAGGGCGTGAACCGGCGGTGTGGTCGGGTACTCCTTTCTGACATCGATCACGTCGAGAACCGCGTCTTCGAATCCCCAGCTCATGGCACCAGTACCTGGTCGCCGGCTTCGAGGGCGCCTGCTGTGATTTCGACCAATCCGTCGGCGAAGAAGCCGACTTCGACGGCAACGAGACTGCGGGTGCCGTCTTCGTTGGGCACTTCCACTGCGTACCCACCTTCGAGGAGGGCGACCAAGGCTGAGACTGGTACAGCAATCACCGACTCGACTGAGTCGGATTCGACGATGACGGCGACTGGCGCCTCGTCGAGGTCGCCGGCTTGCGAAGGATCGTCGAGTGCGATCAGAACCTGGAAGGTGGCCGGTCCATCGGTACTGCGAGTTGCTGTTTGTGGAACAGATACCACGGTCCCCGCTATCTCAGTGAAGTCAGGGAGCTTCACGGTGACCGCGGATCCAGGCGCCACCAATCCCTGTTGGTCGGCAGGGAGATCCAGTCGAACGATCTTGTCGGGAGAGCTGACCGACATCACGGTGTTGCCGGCGCCGATCTGGCTCGATTCGGAGACGAGCAGGCCCGTGACCCGCACGTCATCTGGCATGAAGACGACCTCACCGAGATGAAGCACTCCGTCTGGTGTCAGCCCGCTGTTTTCTTGGAAGGTGAGAACGGCCTCTCTCGTAGCCGAGTCATAGATTCCGTCGACGACTAATGCGCCGTCAGCGTCAAACTCCAATGCCTCCAAGGACGCCTCGAGTTGCAGGATGTCGGGCCCGTTGGCGGCGTCACCGCTGGACACCGTCATCGCCGCAGCATTGGAGCTTGCATTGTCACCGAGGGTCGAGCTGGTACTGATCACCTGGGCCGGCCCCGGCAGGAAAACAACCTCGCCGAAGTCAACGGATCCGTCCACCTCAGCTCCAATATCTTCTTGCCACGTTTCGACGATGCCCCGTGTCCCGGACGTGAACTCGCCGTCGACGTCGAGGGCCCCGTCCGGGTCATAGCCGAGGGCGACCAACGCCGCTTCCAGTTGGAGGACGTCGTCACCTGTGAGGTTGGTGGGAGCATCGAACAGTCGCCGATAGGCCGGCTCGGTTCCATAGAGGAGGACCACCGGCTGGCCGTCTATCTCGAAGAGAACATCGCCTTGCTCGACGACAGTGCCCGGGGCGGCAACCCATGTGATGGTGCCGTTCAGTTTTGGCGTGATATCAATCGTGTCCTGACCGACCGTGAGATCCCGGTACATCGGTTGCTCGCCATGAAGTAGGACAACGGGCTCGCCGTCGACGGAGAACATCGGCTCTCCCAGCGCCACTGTCGTCCCCGGTTCGGCGATACCTGTGATGGTGCCACTGATCTGGGTTGCTACCGGGTCGTCGTCGGTCGAGCCGAGCGTCGCTTCGAATGTGACGACTTGGGTCAGGTCTGTAACCACCACTTCGGCCACGTTCAATTCGGCGGCACCCGTATCCGGGGTTTCGCTCCCTGCGCCGAGGTTGGCAATCACGAGCATCAAAGCGATGCCAGCGGCGATGGCACCACCAGTGATGAGCGGCCGGCGTTTCCACCGAGACGGCGCAACCTCTACGTGACCGTCTTCGGCTACTCCTACCAGATCGGCTTCGGTTGTCTCTTCGTCAATAGTGATGATTTGGTCTGTCATTCGTTGCCTCCCCTACCGCCGCCGAAGGTGAACAGGTCGCCGCAAGCCTCGAGGGCTGCTGCTACTTCGGGGTCGTTCTGATCGAGTCCTCCGAGGATTCCTCGGCCCCTGGCTCCGCCTTCCGAAAAGTCCGGGTCGTCTACGTCGAGACCCTGGTCGCGTAGACACTCAGCAAAGGCCAGCAGTTGATCGGCGATCTCGGTTTGATCTCCGCCTCCGCCAAACCCGAGCGACAGGCCCTCGAGATGCTGGGAACACGCCTCTCTCGCTGCACCGACTGCGTTGCGGTCGATGTCGGCGCCGGCAGGACGGGGCAGTTGCACGTTGCCTTCACTGTCAACTGTTGGATCAGGGACGTCGACACCGTTGTCTCTCATACATTGGGCGTAGGCGAGAAGTGCGACCTCGGTGTCGACTTCTTCCTGGCTCGACTGTGGGTCTTCGACCCCGTCGGCGTTTTCGAGACTGGCTACGTTGGCCGCGGCTTCCCCGCATGCCGCTAACAGCAACGCGGCCACTACGAGGGCAGCTAAGCGTTTGGTCATTGATTACTCCTGGTTCGAATGAAGACCAGGATCCGCGTCCAACCTCGGAAGTTCCTGTGAGTCGGCTAAGAGGTCACTGAGCCTCGGCCGTATTGCGACTCGTCGATGTCTCTGACCGTGACAGGGCTGATGTTGGTATCTTGACCCGTCGGAAGAACCACTCTGAACACGGCGCCACCGGAGTCCCGGTTGGCGGCTTCCACGGTCCCTCCATGCGCTCGAACGATTGCGGCGACGATGGCAAGGCCCAAGCCAGCGCCTCCGCTGCTCCGAGCTCGCGACTCGTCGGAGCGATAGAAGCGGTCAAACACCTTTTCCGCATCTCCAGCCAGACCGGGACCTTGGTCGGCGACCTCAACGGTGGCTGTACCCGCACCCGCTTCGAGAGTGACTGAAACCGGGGTCCCGGGAGGCGTATGGGTTCGAGCATTGGCCAACAGGTTGGCGATCACCTGGACAAGACGCTGCTCATCCCCCACGACTGTGATCGTGTTCGGCCCCTCGATCGTGATGGGCCGGTCGGGGTCGATGGCCCGACTGTCGGTAACCGCATCGCCAACTAGGGCCGCGAGGTTGAGCGGACGCACCTCGAAGGCCATGCCCCGGTCGAGTCTTGCAAGTAGTAAGAGGTCCTCGACCAGGCGCCCCATACGAGAGCTTTCCATGCCGATTCTCGTCATGGCACGGTCGAGATCGTCGACGTCGGAGAGCGCCCCACGACGGTACAGCTCGGTGTAACCACGAACGGCAGCGATTGGGGTGCGCAACTCGTGGGAGGCATCGGCAACGAATTGCTTGAGACGATCCTTCGCACGCTGCTCCTCATCGAAGGCGAGCTCAATCTTGGTGAGCATGTCGTTCAGGGCAACTCCCAACATCCCCAACTCGGTCTCGGGGTTGCTGTCCTCGATCCTATGGGAGAGATCGCCACCGGCGATCTTCGTTGCGGAATCGACCATCCGGTCGACCGGTTTCATTGCCCGGTTGACCGTCCACCACGCGACAGCGCCCGCTACCAGGGCCATCACGATGCCAGTCAGCCAAAGCATCCGCACCAGACTGTCGAGGGCGGCAGTGACGTCTCCGAGTGGAACCGCAACCACCGAAACCAGCCCACCTCCGATTTCCGCGGCGACAGCTCGGTAGTCGAGGGAGCCGTCGGCCGACGGGATCGTTGCCACCCCTCCGGTCAGCAGCAGAGCATCGACGGCGGCAGGATCTGGGAGGGGGTCTGGGTCGTCAGAGAATCCGGAAGGCTCGGCGAACACGACTTCACCATCCTCGGCGACGATCATGCGGGCGGCGGAGTAGCTCGCGACATCGCGAAAGCCCCGAGTCGTTTCGGCCGGTATCAGCGGTAAACGACCGCCAGACCGGGACCGGACTCCGTCGAGTAGCTCGTCAACCTGTCCGACTAGAACCTCGCTGCTCGATCTGACAACAACTACTCCGAGTGCCGCGATGACGATCAGAATCAGAATGCCGATTGCGACTACGAGCCTCGCTTTGAGGGTCACCTGCTAATCCGCCACCGGCCGCATCAGGTATCCGACTCCTCGCACCGTCTTGATCGAGTCTGCAACCGCGGGTCCCAGCTTCTTCCTCAAATAACTGACGTAGGTCTCCACGACGCTCACATTCCCGTCGAAGTCGTATTCCCACACGAAGTCGAGGATCTGGAGCTTGGAGAGCACCCGGCCACGGTTCAGCATCAAGTAGCGGAGCAGCCTGAATTCGGTTGGGGAAAGCTCGATTTCATCATCGGCGACGAACACCTGGTGAGAGTCTTCGTCGAGGGTTACTTCCCCAACAGTCAACCGGTGTCCCACGTCGGAATCCCTCTTACTCCTTCGGACCAAAGCCTCGATGCGGAGCGAGAGTTCTTCAAGACTGAATGGCTTGGTCAAGTAGTCGTCGCCACCTCCCTGGAAACCGGCTCTCAGATCGTCGGGTTGGTCCCGCGCCGTCAGGAAGATGACCGGGGCGTCGACACCATCGCGTCGAATGCGGCGACAAACATCGAAGCCGTCCACATCGGGGAGGTTCACGTCGAGCACGATCACGTCCGGTGGCGAAGATCGGATGGAGCGAAGGGCATCGTATCCGCTCACTTCAGTGGTCACCTCGTACCCTGCAAATCGCAGGGCGGTCGAAACCATGTCCGATAGTGATTCTTCGTCGTCGACGACGAGAACCCGCGCCGCCTCGGTTCCCTTGGTCGTGATGTTGGCTTCCTTTACTCGAGCTCCCGTCAGAGAACGTATGAGGGGAGTCTTGGCAGCAACTGAGAAGTTCCTGAGAGAATCCTGTGAAGTGTTCGTAAAGAGCCGATCAAAGACTCTGATCGAACTCCAAGGTCATTCGAAGGACGGTCCAAGGCGGTTGTTGGATGCTGGTCCCCAACTACCCAAAGGAGGTCCTAGCTTGGACATTTCACTAACAAGGCGGAGGGCGGCGATCGTCCTCGCCTCCGTCGCCCTACTGGCTGTCGTTGCCTTTGCAATGCCGGCCGAGGCGGAAACAGCTGCCGAAGGCGTGGCTGTCTCGACGGAAGAGCACGCCTTCGACACGCGGCAGAAAATCGAAGGAATCGGCTATCGCTTCATCATGTGGGCAGCTGAAGTCCTCGGAATCGAAACCGATGATCTGGCCTCAGACCTCGAAAGTGGCCAAACCATCAGCGATGTCGCCGACGCCAACGGTGTCGACACCGAATCGGTGATAGATGCGTTGACCGCTGTGCCAAACGGCCGAATCGATGATGCGGTTGCGGACGGGACAATCGACGAGTCTGAAGCCGGCGAGATGCGGGCGGGAGTCCGCGCCAAGGCCGAGGACATCGTGAACGGTGAACCCAACGACTATCGAATGGGTCTACGAGGCCGACGAGCCGCAACGTCCAACGCCTAACCCACAGGCAAGAAAGCAACAAGGAGAACCCTGTCCACGTCAGCCGACAAGGGCAGGGTTCTTTCGCTTTGCTCCAAGGGCGAGATGGGGGATCTCAACGCTGGCAGCGTGATGCCCCTCCTTGACAGGAAACGCTGAGAATTCTCGGAGTCAATCCACAGGTCGGCGCGCCACTCTTTTGCACAACCAAAAGGAAGAAGGAAGACAGAAGATGGGTACAAAGGTATGGGTGAGCGTTGTTGGGATTGGCGTCCTCGTTGCCGGCGCGGGCCTGTTCTGGTTCTTTGGCGGTGACGAACCCGCTGAAGTCGACTTGGCCGCAACTGCATCTTCTGTTGCAGATCAGGAAGTGACCGGGACCTCAACAACCGCAACGCCTGCTGAGGCAACATCAAGTATCGAGGGGACCTGGAACGTCGACACTACAGTGGGGTCGTTCACCCTCGAAGACACCACGACTGCATCCTTCGTCGGCTTCAGGGTCGAAGAGGTACTCGACGGAATCGGGTCGAACACGGCTGTGGGCCGCACACCCAACGTTGTGGGATCAGTCGTCATCGAAGGAACCACGCTCAGCTCCGCTGATATAACGGGCGACCTCACTGCCATCATCAGCGACGAATCGCGTCGAGACGACCACATCCAGGAGACACTGGACACATCCAGCAACCCCTATGCGGTATTCGTCTTGACCGACCCCATAGAACTTGGGAGCGAAGCTGGAGCCGGCGAACGCATCAGTGTCACCGCGCCTGGCGACCTCACAATCAACGGCTCTACCAAGCCGGAGGAGTTCCAGATTGAAGCCCAACTGATCGACGGCATGATCCTCATCACAGCAACCGCTGTAATCGACTTCCCCGACTATGGGATAACGGCGCCGACAGGACCACTCGTCGTATCAGTCGAGGACCACGGCATCGTCGAAGTGCAGCTGTGGATGAGTCGGTGAAACTGGGCGTCGCAAGAACGACGAAGCGGACCCCCAACAGAAAACCCCCAGGTCTAGGACCTGGGGGTTCGTAGTAGCGGGGGCGGGATTTGAACCCGCGACCTTCGGGTTATGAGACCTAGGGTCATGGTTTCCGTGACCAGGCGAAACGTGCGAAATGCCTGGTCAGAGGTAGTTTTCGTTTCGCGCCATTTCGCGTTCCTGACTGTCCCATCGCACCCTCTCGCGCGATGGGTGCGCGATGGCTCGCATCGAGCGTTCACGCTAGCTGGGTGCTAACCGGGATGATGTTGGTGATCTTCGAGAGGGAGCGACGGCACTTCAACCACACCCGCTTGGACGGTGATCGCAACCAAGTGATATCGATTACCTACCCCAAGCCGTTCGATGAGATTCGCGACTAGCCGTCGAGCATGCCTTTCCGACATCCCGAGATGACTTGCTGCTCCCTTAAGTGACGATTCCCCAATCAGTGATTTCACGAGCGCTACCTCCCGGGCATCGAGCACGAGCGAGCTCCCAGTGACTTGGCCCCCTTGATCTGGGCTCATGGTGAGACATGTGTCAGGTCAGACCAAAGTGTCGCGCGACAAATGTCCGCCGGAGGACACATAGTGATTGGCCAGCCAAGGAGTATCTGTGAAGACTCGAACCATTCTGATCGCAATCTCATTTGCGACCGCATCCCTAGCTACTGGGACTGCGGCCGCGGACGAAATGACGGTGGTCGCCACTCTCGCTGGCGAGGAAATGACGCCAGCGGAGGCGTGGGCCAAGGCAGATGCATGCCTTGTCGAGACGCTAGAACATTTAGCTTGCTTCAAGACGGAAACCGAGCTGCTCAGCCATATAGGGCACGAGCCCACAGTGAATACCGAATCCGTAGCTCCCCGACAGCAATCTAGGTCATCCTCATGCAGTACGAGCCTTCGTTTGTACGACGGTTCCTTGCACACAGGGCAGGTCCTATACCTTTCTCAGCGGGGTATTTGGATCAACCTGTCCTCATACGGCTTTTCCAACCGAACCTCGTCATACAAGATCGGTGCCTGCTCTTCATATTTTGCGGACTACTCGAATGGTGGCGGTTCGTGGTATCCCACATCGCAGACCCAGGCTTACGATCAGGCGTCGTGGATGCAAACTGGATGGGACAATCGGGTTTCGTCGGTCAAGATCCTCTAACGCAAGTCGGAGTCAGTGCGGGTTGAGCCTCTCCTCCTCCGACGTAGACCCGAGTCGCCGGCAGCGCTACACCGACATGTTCAACAGGACATATCGCCCAACACTCGCCTACGTGCTGCGGAGAACCGGATCCGAAGCAGATGCTCACGACATTGTTTCCGAGGTCTACCTGGTTGCCTGGCGACGTTTCGCCGAACTCGAGACCAAGGACCACGAGCAGGCATGGCTATATGCGGTTGCGTATCGAGTCCTTCTCAACAGCCAACGAAAGTCTGCCTTCAGGAGTCGGCTCCAGAAGGACGTAGCCTCACAGACACTGGTCGCCGGTGACACAACCTCTAGCAATGTTGAACAAAACGACGAGCTGAGAAGAGTCATCGAGTCGCTCCAACGACTTTCTCCGCGAGATCGCGAGGCGCTCAGGCTGGTCGCCTTCGAGGGTCTAAGTCATCGCGAGATCTCAGAGGTGATGGGGATCAGCCGGACACTGGTCCGGTCAGTCATTCATCGGGCACGCCGGAGACTTGCCCGCGAATTATATGAGCACCCAACGCGACATCCAGGGACCGCAGAACACAACTACGAAAGCAACGACCCGAATCTCTCCGCGAGAGGGCTAGACGAATCTGATGCCTAAGAAAGACCGAGAGGCAATACAGCGATTGGCCGAGGCCAATCCGGTCGACGAGCGGCTTGTCGACGACTCCGACACCGATCGGGCCCAGGATCTGCTCAACCAAGCGATCTCTTCCCCATACGATGAATCAACGGGCCGTCGTCGACGGATTGTCACACCACGCAGGGCAGTGCTGATGGGAGTATCAGCCCTGATCCTCGTTGCCGCTGCCCTGTACGCCACGCGTTCCATCGATGAGCCGACCGCCATTCTCTGTTACCAGGATGTAGACGTCGGCTCAGACATCGCCGCCGCCCCTGCCGGAGGCCCTGCCATCGCCAATGCTTGTCAGCAACCCTGGGTGGACGGCACACTCACCAACCCCCACGTGGTGGAACCAGGGGACGTACCTCCACTTACCGCCTGCGTCAACGACGACGGAGCGCTCGCGGTGTTCCCGACCGACAACCTGGGAATCTGCGAAGACCTGGGGATGGCACGACCAGACACGGGTGACCAAGGCGCCGCCGATGCAGTCCGACAACTCGAAAAGGACCTGATCACATTCGCACTCAACAACAACTGCCCATCCCTCCAAGACGCAGAAGTCGCCGCACGGCGGTCCTTAGATACCAACGCACTCAACGACTGGACAATCCAGCCAGCAACACCGACCGACGAGCGACCATGCGTCGGGTTCTCGGTAGACAGCTCTAGGAACGCCGTGGTCTTGGTCACCGAGCCCCGGCCACCTACCTAACCGATTCTTCTCGAGAATTGCCCGACGCCTGGCCTGGCGTCATCGCCGCGTAGCGACCGGACGTGTACGGCGGGGCGTAGGAAGAACCATGTGGTCTTATTCATTCATCGCAGTGTTGGCGCATGTATGCGCGCCCGCTTCTGCGGACCGTGAAGAAAGGGCGCGACAAGAAGCCCCCTCAAGACACAAGTCAACCAACAGGAGGGCCAAACCTCGACATACATCGAAAGGACCCGCGCATGCGTGGACGCAGCTGGAACATCGGACGACGAATCCGGAGCTTCTCGACAACAGGAGCGCTTGTCGCAATGGCCTTGGTTGTCACGATGGCCAGCACGGCTCTTGCCGCTTCAGTAGTCCGGTACAACCCCTGTACTCATATCGATGCGAATGGATACAACTCAAGTGGGGGTGGAACGGTTTGGGCCTATACCGCCGAGTACCTTGACAATTGCGACGCCGTGCGAATGAGTCAGCTCAAGTATGTTGACCAGAGCTACGTGACCCGCCTTGTGTACTACTCAAGCTCGGATCCCGTTTCTCACTATCGATCCAAGCCGGGGATCGATGTCATATGGTCTCAACACCGGGCTGCCGATCCGAACTGGGTAATCGATCCGACCCTCTACGGCTAGTCGGGGACAACTCGAAATGCGCAAGCCGGCGCCCCCTAGCGTGGCGAAGGCGTTGACCCTTATCAGTGCTCTCGCACTCCTTTGGTCTTGCTCCGGAGGATCGGCTGAACCGGTGAGGGGAGAGGTGATAGCGCCTGACGTTCCCGAGTTCCAAGCGAGACTGATCGAGGGTGGAGTCACATTCTCCGAGTACGAGTCAGCAGTACTCACTGCGATGTCATGTCTCAACGATGCTGGTATCGACGTTGAAGGCCCGCACCTAGAGCAAGGCGGACGTTTCCTCTCATTTGATTTCGGCATCTTTCCTGAGGGCACGCCGGACTCTGAAGTTGAAGCCGCGAGCCAAGCGATGAGCCGGTGCGAGGATGAGTATCTGACCTATGTGGTAGATGCGTATACAAAGGAGAATCAACCCTCGGAGGCCGAGGTCGCCGAAAGAGAACGACTGAGGCGAGAATGCGCTGCTGACCTCGGATTCGATATCTCGGGCGACAGCCCCGATTCGGCGTTGTACGACCTCCTCCTGAGCTACCCAGACGTCAGCGTTTGCCTGGATCGGCACCCGTAGTGGGTACGCCCGACCCGCCTACAGCTGCTACCAGGGATTGGAAGTACCCATCTCTGAGTATGCCAACCTAGATGTCTGGTTCGCGTCTCTTGCTGATCGTGATCCTCCTTGTTGCGGTCCCTCTCGCCGGATTGTTCTGGCTGCGATACGCAGTGGACGACGAGCTGAGGGAGATCGCCCCGGTTCCCGTAGCTGTATTGGTCGAGCCGCGGCCGGTCGCTCTTGACGGACGGTTCGAGACCGTGGCGGAGCTGACGTGGTCGGACCCTGTCGTCGTCAACTCGCCGTTCCTCCAGGGGGTGGTTACGGCGGTCTATGCAACTCCAGGATCTCGGTTAGTCACAGGATCACGCGTCGTTGCCGTCGATGGCGTAGACCGGCTGGCGGCCGCCACAGTGCTTCCCTTCTGGCGATCTCTGGAAACAGGGCATTCGGGCGCCGACGTGGCGGCGCTTCAGTTCATTCTCGAGAGCCTTGGTCTGCTCGAAGACCACTTGGGTGGAGTCATGGATTCTCCAACCGTTTCGGCTGTGAACAGGTTTGCCGCCCGACTCGGAGCACCTCCTCCCAAGGGGGTGTTTGACCCTTCATGGGTGGTTTGGCTCCCGCAAGAGTCATTCGACGTCGGCTCAACCCACGTCGTTACCGGTTCTCCAACCACCGCCGGCTTGACAATCTTGGAAGGAAAGCGGCATCTGGAACAGTTTCAAATCACCATCGATTCCGACCAGGAGCTCACCGGCTCATGGGTATTCGAGTTCAACGGGCAAGAGATTCAGTTGATCAACGGTGAACCGACGCTGGAAGGTACCCGACAACTCGAGCGTCTCGAGGTCGGACAGGCAGAACTGATTGGAGAGCTCTTCAAGAAGGCTCCCACAAATGTTCTTTCCATTCCGGCGCCAGCAGTGCGTACCAGCATCGACGAGTCACTGTGCGTCTTCGTGAGCTCATCAACCGGGTTCCGACCAAGGTCTGTCGTATTGGCTGGCGGCGGACTGGGCGAGGCCTTCGTGGATTCGGGCATTGAGGGTTCCGACCTCGTCCTAGCGAATCCCGGTGAATTGTCTCCACCGCTCGAATGTCCGTAGAACTCAAAACCGTTTCCCACGGCTTCGGTGGTGCACTAGTTCTGCGCGGCATCGACCTGCACATCTCCGGAGGTGAAAGCATCGCAGTCATGGGACCTTCGGGTTCGGGCAAGACAACGCTGCTCGCGATATGCGGTCTTTTGCTTCAACCGACTACTGGCACTGTGCTGATCGATGGTCGGGGAGTGAGCGGAACTGAATCGCGCCAGGATGAGATTCGTCGAAAGAATTTTGCATGGATCTTCCAATCGATGAACGTCCTCCCGAGAAGGAGTACCGTCGAAAACGTTGCCCTGCCCCTTCTCACTGCTGGCGCTGATCTCGAGAGTGCGCACACCGCTGCCCGCCACATCACGAGCGCCGTCGGTCTCGCCGATCTAGCCGACAGAGCGGCAAGGACCCTGTCCGGTGGCGAACTGCAAAGGATGTGCATCGCCCGGGCATTTGTAAGCCGTCCCCCGGTGGTGTTAGCCGACGAGCCCACAGGCCAGCTAGACGCATCTACAACAGGCTCTGTCCTGGACTTTCTCTTCGACCTCACCATGTCGAGCGGCATTGGACTGCTTGTGGCCACTCACGACGAGTCGGTCGGAAACCGATGTAACCGGATCGTCCGGCTGGAAAACGGGAAGCTGGTTCAAGGCTCGTGAGGGGTTGGCGAATATCGACGCTGATAAGCGACGCCGGGTCAAATCTAACGTCGGGCGGTATTCGGACCACTGTCCTGTTTGCGACGGCATTGCTGGTACTCGGCGGCTTAAGTCTCAGCGAATTGTCGGCTACTGGGCAGGTCTTGGCACTCCACAACGACCAGAAGCTACGGGGAGTCGACGTGGTGGTCGTTGAAAACGCCCAGGTCATCCCGGCCTGGGAATGCATCGTCCTCTCCCAAAACGCCGCCGTCAAGTACACAGGCGCCTTGACGCTCCTGGATCCGATCGAGTTTGAATCATCACCGGGGACGCTGTTCCAGAACGTCGCCGTCAACGGGGACATGTTGCGAATTTGGGCGCCGAATCGACGGAGTTCGTCCCTCCCTCGGGATGCCTTGCTGGTTGGCCCATCTGTCGCTGATTCTCTCGGTGTTGGGAATGGCGACTACGCGACTCCGCAGGGCGACATCACCCGGCCCGTCAAGGTGATCGATCCGTCCCTCCGCAATGCTCAGGCCAACCGATGGGTCATCACCGCCGCAACACCCGTGAGTGTCGCAGATCAGTGCTGGATCGAGCTTCTTCCGGGGGTCGGCGCCTCTCGACGCTCGATAGCCGAGTGGTGGTTCCGTCCCTTGGGAGAAGGCACAACGATCCGATCCGCCATCGATCTCGGCCCCTTCGCCCAAGACCCCGACGATACTCTAGAAGGCAGAAGCGAGGCCCGACTCTGGGTTCTCGCGAGTGCCGTGCTGACGTTGATTCTGCTCCTTTCGATGTGGTTTCGGCGGGGCGAACTGAGCTTGTATCGGGCGCTTGGATCAACTCGCACCGCGCTGCTTTGCATCACCCAGATCGAGACATCCATCGTGGTGGGCGTAGCAGGGATAGTTGGATCGATTTGGGCCGCAGCCACATATACGGCGCTCAATCCTGGTGGAGCAACGATCAGTCAGCTGGTGATAGCCGGTCGGTCCACACTATCGACCGTCCTGATTGCACTCGTGTTAGCGCCGGTCATGGTATTGCCCTTCGGCGCGCGAAAGGGTCTTCTCAGCCAGCTCAAGGACCGCTGATGGCGCGCTGGTCACGGTTCAGGTCGTCGATGAGTATTGGCACTGCAATCTTGTTGGCTTGGTTGCTATGGAGCAACCTGTCGAAACCCACCGCGTTTCTCGACTACGAGAAGTACGACACGGTTGCCGATCTTGCCGATGACTCTGGCGCCGTGATCGTCGCCCAGATCGGCTCCGAACTCCAGGAATGGGAGGACCGAGGAGGTAATCCACCTGTAATCGAAGGTAAGACCATCGAGGGCCGCCCCATGGTTCTTATTGAAGTGGCGGTCACCGAAGTTCTCGCCGGTTCAGTGACCACCAAGACGCTGGTCGTGGCGAGACCAGATCTCGACCGGATACGTGTCGACAATCTTGCGCCACTTGACGAGGGCGAGAATCAGGTTCTCTTCCTGGACTATGTACCCAAACAACGAGCACCTGACATCCCGGAGGGGTACGACGGAGTCTGGGTCCTCGTTGGAGGCGACGGAGGCGTCTTCGACGTGGACGGCACCATAGCAACACCGCGCCTCGGCCCACTGAGCCTGGATACCGGAGGGGCACGCGTTGAGTCCCTGACCATTGAGGATATCGCTGCAGTAATCGGATAGGCTTGATCACGCCCATCGGTGATCCACGCCCGAAGTTGGATCAGATGCATTTAAGAACCGGCCAACACGAATCTGGGGCCTCACCTGCGAAGGGCGTCAACGGGTTGCAACGCCGCTGCCTGGACCGCGGGAATGAGGCCCGCCACGAACCCGACCACAGTCCCTGCAAGCGGCGCCAAGAGTAGAACACCCGTCGGCACCACCGGCGCCCATTCGCGAGCCACGGAAATCACGAGCGCCGCAAGGAGAGCAGCCACCAAGCCTAAGAGACTCGCGATCAACCCCGTCACCGCTGTCTCACCAACAATCATGGATCCGATTCCGAAACGGCTCATGCCCAGGGCGCGGCGAAGGCCGATCTCGTATCGGCGCTCGAGGATCCCGGCCAGCGATGAACTCGCAATTCCGAACGCCGACACGATGAGCAATGAGGCCGCCAGAATCACCACGAATTCGTCTACTTGAGTCGTCACTGCGCTAGCGAGGCGCTCGGCTTCCGGTGGATATGCGACGAACAGTTCGTTGGATCGGCTGGGATCAACCACGTAGGGAAGCTCGGACGCCACAGTCTCAGCTGCTCCGAGTTCGACGTCTACGACCACCTCAGAGGCCTTGGCTTCATCGGGCCAATATCGCTCAGCGGTGGCTGCCGGCAAGAGGACCTCGAAGAGGACCTCCGGGCTACGACCAACATCTTCGATGACGCCGCGCACGATGAACCTCCGCCCAGAAAGCCAGAGTCGGGAGCCAGCAACGATCGGGACATCCAAGTCGTCGACAAGGACCTGGCCGATTAGAACCGCGGGCGACCCCAAAGCGGTGTCCGAGTGGAGGAAGCCGGGACCGTCGATCTGAGGCTCCAGATTCGCCACGGCACCGTCCGAAACTGCGCGGACCGGGGCGATCACTGAATCGAGAACCCACGGGCCATCGCCGGCTACCACTTCGTGGTTCCCGATCGACCAGCGCCGGCCAACGCCCTCTACTCCCGGCAACGAGGCCACGTCGCTCTCGATGTCAGGGTCCCGGAGCGAATCAAGTGTGTCGGAGCCAGAAAGTCTCACACTCGTTGCCGCCAACAGGTCGAATTCCTGCTCAATTCTCGACGCCGCGGTGGAGGACAACGTGACACCGAAAACCAAAAGACCAACCGCCAGCAAGGTTCCAAGAGACGCAAGTAGGGCTCGCCCTGGCCTTCTAGCTACATTGAGACCCGTATCTTCAATTCCATCCGCGATCTGGGCAATCCGGCTTGCTGTCGATGATCTCTCGATGGGCGGCTGGCCGCCTTGTGGGGCCTGTTCACCCGCGACCTTCCCTCGACGACTGACTATTCGACCATCTGAGAGCTCTATTTGACGGTCGGCCCGTGCCGCTAGCTCAAGGTCATGAGTAACCAGGACAACGGCGCAATTGGAATCAGGTACGGTTCGAAGGAGGTCCACCACCATTTCTGAGTTGGCGGTGTCGAGGTTCCCGGTGGGCTCGTCACACAGCAGAAGTGATGGTCGATGAACTAGCGCCCTTGCGATGGCGGCCCGCTGACGTTCACCACCGGAAAGTGTGCCGGGTAGAACATCGGAGCGGTCCTCCAACCCCACAGCACCTATCAGATCCCGGGCCATGTCTCGTCGCTCTGATCGGGGGAACTCTGCCATCCTCAGTGCGAACTCGATGTTCTCCGCAACAGTCCGCGTGGGAATCAGATGCGAGTCCTGGAACACAAAGCCCACCGACCTTGCCCGCAGCTGCGTCCGCAAACGCTCGCTCGTCGACTCAACGTCCACACCCTGAACTTTGTAAGTGCCGGATGTCGTACGGTCAAGGAGCCCCAGAACATTTAGCAAGGTGGACTTCCCCGAGCCCGACTTGCCGACCACCGCAAGGAACTCCCCGCGCCGTACGACAAGATCAATCCCGGCGAGGGCATGAACCCGGCCTTCATCAAAAACCTTAAAAACCCCAACGAGCTCGGCGACGGGCGCCCTCATGGCACCGGGTTGAGTACAAGTGGCGATCCCTCATCGAGAATTCCGGAGTTGCTGCGGATCTCCACTCTGTCGATTGTCGCCACACCAACGGCGACCAGCACCGGGACTTCGTTTCCGCCTTCGTCTAAGACGACCACATAGGGCCCCCCGGGTCCGCTGAATACCGCTGGCGGGACTGCGGTCAGAACCGGTCCCGAGGTGCGGTCGAGGACCAACTCGACAACTACGGCTTGCTCTCCAATACGCGCAAGACCCGGTATCGACAATCGGAGTGTGGTGTCTCCCTCTTCTGTTGGGTTGGTCGTGACACCGGAGACCTCGGTTTCCAACAGCACATCGCCCGACTGATCAAACAGTCTGACAGGAAGACCTTCGTCAAGGGGGTCGCTGAATCCAGGAGGCGGCGTCGCACTCACCACCAGCGCCCGGTCGTAGAAGCTGATGTCACCTGGCTGGAGCAGACTGCCCAATTCTGCCGAATAGGAATGGACGTACTGCGGGAAGTCGATGAACATGACTTCGCTGACTGGAACGACTGTTGGCGCAACTGGAGCGAGTGGATACCCCAGCGATTCGTACAACGCGCGAACCCCATTCTGCGTTGCTCGGTCGTAGCTACCGTTGGGCTGGATCTCGAGAAGACCGAGCCCGACCAAGGCTTGTTGGAGTTGCGTGATATCGGGTCCATCTTCCATCCCCGGTTCAAAATCGCGCCATACCGGCAGGACGCCCTCCAATATGATTACGGGTCGCCCGGCTAGCTCGACGAGCGGTTGCCCGGAGACCAACCGAGAATCTCGCGAAAGGGAACCAACCCGAGTAACCACATTGGGGCGATCATTGGGAGGGACGTACTCAACCACCCCTTCAGGCACGACCTCTCCGCGCAACCTGACCAGTTGCTCCAAAGTCTCCAAGCGAACGGGATCGGTCACCGCGACTCGTTCCGGCTCCGAGCGGAGCTGTGCTTGCTCAGGCGTTTCCAGCTGGCGACCCAAGAATGCTCCTAACGCGACTAGCCCCGCTGCCGCGACGACGAGAGTGACGATCAGTCGGACACCCTTCATTCAGCTGGACTCTAAGAAGTATCGGCGAGCGCCTGCCGTGCTCGCCCCACTGCTTCCGCTTCGATCTCTTGGATCGCTATGAGCTCGTCTTCCCAATCGTCGAGCAGGTCATGGGCAACGGTCGCAAAGGCGGCACCAAACGCGATGGTCAGATCCGACTCCTGCCTGCACATCACATCTTGAGTCGCTACTTCAATCTCGAAGAGACGAGCCTCTTCTACAGGATGATTGCCGATTTGTTGCCCAACATCTTCCGTTGCCTCCTCAGGGTTCTCGTACTCAAAGCCGGACCGACTCATGCATCGCCGCCATTCACTCAATGCTGATTGCAGATTCCCATCAGACAAGGTCTCACTCCAAAGCTCACCCGACACATAGGTCCTGGTCTCACCCACCTGTGCGTAGTCGCCCACGTGCCCCCACACGTCTTTGTAGGCCCTTCCGACGCAGCCGCCTGAAACCCAAACCGACGTCCCGCCGTCGGGTTCCACATACGTATACCGGTCTTGCTCGGTGCCTCTAAAGGCTAGTTCGAACTCAACCTGCTCCTCCGGAGACAAGGAATCGAACGGATCCGGACCCGCTCGATCCGGGTTGAATCCGCCCGGTGCAGAACGCTGACTCACAATCTCGGCGAATCCATAGCCCGTGGCCATTGCCTTATCCAAGTCGTCAAACAGCCAGCGATCGATATCGGACCATGAAGCGCCGAACCCAGACACCTGCTCGGTTGTCACGCCTTCATAGTTGAACCAGTGATAGCCGGCTTCATGCATACATCGTTCGATCAACGTGTCCACCACATTGAGAAGGAATATGTCGTCCTCGGGACTCACCTGTGTTCGGAAGATCTCGCCGAGACGCCGAACCCCTTCAGACCCACCAACCTCATCGAAGACCGCCGGATCGGCCTCGCCATCGCCACAGGAGGCGATGGCGAGACCTAGTAGGACACTTAGGATCCCAACTCTCTTCACGGCATTGGGTCTCCTGCGGGACAACCAGCCGTGCTCCACAGGTAGTGAGACTGGCCGTCGCTGTCCCTGCTGCCGTTTATGTCATCCTCCTCATACTGGGCCACGCTCAAACAGTATTTGACACCTCCTGTATAGGTATTGCCATCAAATACGCGTAGACCCTTCGTCTCGCGGTTTCGAATTGAGTCGTCCTCATTGTCAACCGACGACGGCCAATCAGGATCACTAGTGGACGGATCCCAGAACTGTCCGGAGAAGTTGACACTGTCCCAGATGCATCCCTCCCCGGAGTTGCAGATGTTGTCGGCAAGAGCCACGGTGGTTCCGAGTGTCAGTAGCGCAAACCCGCCAACTAAAGCCACACGGAGTAGCCGCTTCATTTCGTCTCCTTTCGGCGAGGTGTGCGTCCCGCTCCGCCACACCTACCTTGTGTCGGCCCGAGCCAAAACGTCGCGTCTTCACATCTAGCAAATCGGTAGCCACCCCTAGGCTCTGATCCGACTTTGGTTCTGTTGGTTCCAAAGGAGCCTTGCCGATCTCACACCTGCCGATCTCCCCGGTTGATACGGATTCGACAGGTGCCGTCCAAAAAGAATGACCCCCAGGTCTAGGACCTGGGGGTTCGTAGTAGCGGGGGCGGGATTTGAACCCGCGACCTTCGGGTTATGAGACCTAGGGTCATGGTTTCGCTGACCAGGCGAAATGCGAGAAACGCCTGCTCAGAGGGCCTTTTCGGTTCGCGTCGTTTCGCGTTCTTGACCGTCCCATCGCACCCTCTCGCGCGATGGACGCGCGATGGGCTCAAAGTTCAGTTCGATCTGGCGGCGGCGATCAAGGCTCCTGCAGCTACCAACGTTCCCACTGCATAGGCCCATCCGAGTACCGGGCCGTCAGATGTGAAGAACACGACTGCTGCGAGACCAAGAGTGGCAGGAAAGATCCACAAGACCTTGACTGCCCAAACGTCGCCAGACCTCAATCTCGACCAGACAATGACCAGGGCAAACAGGGCTAACCCGAGGTAGCCCGACGCCAGCAATCGAGCTTCGCGCGTGAGGTAGTCCGCCGCAGACGGATTGTCTGTCGAAAACGCCTCCCATGACTCTCCCACGGTTGCCTCGAAGTCGTTAGCGTCGATCGGTGCGAAGAGGATCATCACAGCTGTCGCCGCCATGCCCACGGCGAGCAGAGCCAAAACGATTCCTGCCACCCGAGTTGGCCTCGGTGTCTCTCGGCCACGTGTTTGTTTCATGAGGCGTATTGCGTCACACGGGACGCCTTTGGGTAGAGGGTGAGAAGGAGCAGCGCGAAGACGCCGTGGATGATCACACCGGTGGACGCCTGGCCTAGATCATCGAACAGGACGAGTCCGGAGTACCAGGCGACTGCTGAGAAGAGCACGGCAAGGGCGATCGCGAACTTCACCCAAAGCAGCCTTTTCACAGGGTCGCGCGCCGCGATAACGATGAAGACTCCTGCGGCGGCGAGACCGGCGCCCAACGTCATCTTGGTTGAAGTCAGGTAGGCCGATGTGCTCTCGGCAGCCTGCATCAGCGCCAGTTGATCCGGAGCAACCAGATAGAGAACACCGAATACAGCGTTGCCTAGTCCGTACAAGATCATCGTTGCTTTGAGCATCATCATGGTTCGACCTTCCTCACAGTCCCGGCCGTTCCGTCGACGGTCACGATCTCCCCGTCCGATAGGAGCTCGGTAGCTCTCCCGGTGGCGACGACTGCAGGGACCGCGTACTCGCGGGCGATGATCGCCGGGTGGGAGAGGACACCTCCGGCGTCGGTGACTAGGGCCCCAATGCTCGGGAACAGCACCGACCAGACCGGCGATGTGATGGGGCAGACGAGGACGTCGCCTGGCTGGAGCTTGCCGAATTGGCTGTCGTCCATCACCACCCGCACCGGGCCGGTGTGCTCCCCCGCCGAGGCTGCCAACCCTCGCAGGGTCGAGTCTGAGTTGGCATCGGTGTCAGTTCTTAGGGCCAACATCGCGTCGAAGCTCCACAGCATGGCCTCCATAGGTATCCGGGCGTCCGCGGGAAGAAAGTCGAGAGCGGGGGGCCCGGGGGGAGCCTCACCGTAGGAAGGCGGACCTGGGTTGAGCTCGGCCCAGATGCGTTCTCCCTTGCGATGTTGGATCAAGTCGCCAAGGTCGTCACCGTCGTCAAGGAGCGCGGCGCGGGCTTCGCTGAGTTCCAAGAACCGTACGTCATGGGTATCACCGATCACACCGCGTTCGGCGAGGCGTGTTCCGACTTCGAGGATTGCATAGCGGGTGATCGCCAGTGGTGCGCTCAGCGTGAAGAACTCGTTGTCTTCCCTAACCGGATAGGCTCTCATGGCTCTGGTCAGCGCTCTCTCGAATCTGCTTTGGTCTCCCGGTTGTTCGGCGAGGCTCTGACGTGCCTCGGCTGCGCTCTGCTCCCTGGTTGTTGTCGATGAGGATTGGTCGGCTCTCGGGTCGTAGCCGGCTTCCAGCTGGCCTTTGATCATTTGCAGGAACAGCCCTGGGTTCTCAGCAAGCGTTGGCTCGGCGACGTTGTATCCGAGAGCGCGGCATCCGTAGTGGTGCAGAAACTCATGGAACTCGGCTGAGAATTGCTCATCGATATCCGTCAGTTGCTCGATCGTCTGTTCATTCGGCTGCCGGATGGCCTCGAGCACAGCGGGACGTTGGGATGCCTTGTTCGCCAGCTCGTGGAGACAACGGGCGGGCTCGGTGGATTTGAAGGACGTCCCACTGACCAGATCCATTGTCCGGGCCAGGTCCCAGCCGAGGACCTCCTGACAGGTGGTTGCCAGGTCATACATGATGATCGCCAGCGTTCCCGCGAGGAGGCTGTGGATTTCGATGCCTCTTTCCAACAGGTCCACCGTCGAGCTGATGTGATGGTCCAGTTCGGCGTTGTTGAGCGCACTCAGATCGGTGTCCAGATGCCGGTAGATGTCGCTGTTCAGTTGGGGCTGCCAGGTTTCGTACCAGCGGTCGACGTATTCGCCCGCTTTGTCGGAGCGCACCGCTTCGGCGGCTTTGGCGATGCGTTTCCGCATGGCGGGCACTGTGCGGGCCGCCAGCCACATCAGCCATTGCGGTGGCATCCGGGACGGTTGGCGGCCTCCCATGGGCACGAGGCGCATGTAGGGCCACATCCCGAACTCGCGAAACTCGATCCCGTCGAATAGGTAGCCGAAGTCCTCGGCCCAGCGTTGTGACGTCGCTCTGACCAGAGGGAAGATGAAGAGGTCGATGGGGTGGCCGGGACGGGGACTGTGACTGGCGTCGTGTTGCCAATAGCCAGGCGGGACTTCGAAGTCGATCGGAATCGGTTCGATGGGTTGGTCGGGCAGCGAAGTGATGGGACGAGCCTGGAGTAGGAAGACCATTCCGTCTTCGATGGCCCATTCGATGTCCTGGGGAGTTCCGAAGTGGGATTCGACACGCCGGGCCAGGTCGGCGATCTCGAAGGCGCGCTCCGCGTCGATGGCGTTCTCCGGCGAAGATTCACACTCTGCCGCATCGGCTGTCACCAGCCATTCGTCAGGCGACACGTCACCTGAGACCAATCTCTCCCCGAGACCTTTGACCGCGTTGATGACCACCTGATGCCGGTCACCGGTCACTGGGTTGGCGGAGAAGGCCACTCCGGCGGCCTCGGCGTCGACCATCTCCTGAAGGAGGACAGCCATCGATTTCAGGCCGAGGGAATGTTCCTCTCGGTAGGCTTTCAGGTGGGTGGCGAAGGCCGAGGCCCAGACTCGCCGTAGCGCCTCTAGGACTTCGTCGAGGCCAATCGCGTTGAGCATTGTTTCGTATTGACCGGCGAAAGAGGCGTCTGCGAGGTCTTCGGCCACAGCCGAGGAGCGGACGGCAAGTCGCCTGTCAGCTAAGGCACCCAAACTGTCGGCTATCACCTCGCGAAGGCCATGCGGGATGGGCGACGACATCACAGCTCGCGATGGGCTGTCAGCGTCCAGCCTGGCGTCATCGAGGAAGCTGTCGAACCCGTCGGTGGTGACGACAACTCCGTCCGGGACCGGGAAGCCGGCTTGTGATAGCGACGACAGGTTTGCCGCCTTGCTGCCCACCCTTCCGGCGTCGGACACATCGATCTCGGCGAGTTCGAGGACAAGGCCTTGGGATGTCGAACGCATTGTTGCCATGACTTCCTCCTTCGCCTAGTCAGCGGGCCCAGGTCCTGTTGGGGTGACGGCAGCCGTATGGCCGAAAGTCATTGCCATCGACACCTCACGGCACGCCTCGAGATCGACATCCGGATCCAAAGCGGCCTGCAGGTTCAAGCCGTCGTGAATCGCGATCATCACCCGGGCCATCGCTCGGGCATCGAGGGCCGCACTGATCTGACCTCGTTCCTGCGCTCTCCTGATGAAGGTTTCAGCGAGGTCACAGTGATGTTTCCAACGGTTGAGGACTTCAGCTCGAATGTCATCGTCGTGGAGTGCTTCGGCCCAGGAGGTGAACCTCAACTGCATCGTTGCGTTCATCGCCTGCGGATCATCGAAACGACGGATGTTGGCTGACACCAGCATGTCCACCAGGACACGCAGATCCTCCACTCCGTCTTCACTCGACAGTACGTCATCCACGGTCAAGCCCCCCCGCCGCCGCACTGCCGTCTCCAAGATGTCGCTCTTCCCTTCGAAGTAGCGGTAGGCGAGCGTGTCGCTGACACCGGCTTCGGCAGCAATATCCGCCATCGTTGTTCTCTGGAAACCGTTCCGAGCGAAACAAGTGATGGCTGCGTCGAGGATCTGCTGGCGCCGCTGCTCGAGGTGAGCCTCAGAAACCTTGGGCATACGATCCTCCGTAGATAAATATGGTTTATTTATTTATACGGACAGAGTGATCGCCTGTCAAGACCTACCGCCCAAAGAGGAACAGCCAGCCTCGACCCCGCCGTCCACACACCCTGAGAAATATCCAGTGATGCGGGCAGGTAGCTTCCGTCACCCGCCTGCGAGGAGCCCTTCGAAAGTTCCACTCAGCTGCTCCGGTTCAAACTCTTTCTCCAACAGGGAGGAGACAATGGTCCGGCGCACAACACGTTCGACACGCGCTGGACTCCGCCCATCGCCGACAGGCATTCCCAAAGCCAGGAGCGCCGGGAAGATCTCGAGTGGTTGTCTGGCGACGTGGTCGAGTCGAGTGCGGACGACCTCTGGACCGAGCCGGATGGCTGCGTCCACCGAGGGCCGCATGAGCTGGATGTTCTGGACGATGAAGGCAGCCAGCGCGGCGCGCATGGCTTGCCGGTCCTCAAGTCGGGCTGACGAATGGGCGAAGCGCGCGCAAAGGAGGTCGGCCGGCTCCGGATTGATGCCATAGAGGACAAGCGACCGCTTGTTCGGAAAATAGCGGTAGAGCGTCCCCACGCTGACGTAGGCTGCCCGAGCAGCTTGTTCCATCGACAGGCCGCTTGGTCCTGGTTCAGCCATTAACGGCGCGACCCGCTGGTAGATATCCAAACGCCGCTCGACCACGTTCTCGCGGGGGCGTCCGGGTTTCCTGAACCTGTTGGCCTCTTTCCCCAAATAACCCTCCAGTGGATTGTCCACCGTCGGTGCAATTCGTACCTTAGGGAGCGTGCCTTCCCAGTGTCCCGATGCGATCCCGGAACCACCACCGCCGGTGTTTCCGGTCGTCCCCAGCATCGTCAGGCATCACCTCCTTCGACGCGGCACGGTGCATCGGCTCGATGTCTGACGCTCCGACGACGGTCGCCTACCTCGGGCTATGCGATGCAACTTGACGACTGGCTGTTGCTCATCCATGTCGTAGCCGCAGCAGTCTGGCTCGGTGGAGGAATAGTCCTCTTCCTGCTCGGCCGGTATGCGGTCCAAACGGGCATAGAGCCGAAGATCATCCAACAGTATGAGTGGATAGGCCCCCGGATCGGCGGACCGATCTCGATTCTCATCCCGGTGACCGGGGTATGGATGGTTGCACGCAGCGCATCGTGGGGTTTCACCGACCTCTGGATCATCCTGGGACTGGTCCTCTTCGTGGCGATGCTCGCCCTTGCATTCGTAGGCCACACCCCCAACTACAGGCGAATCGGATCTGCTGAACAGCAAGGTGACACGGCTCGAGTTGTCCACCTGGCGAGACGTGGATTCGCTTTAGCCGGAGTCGAGGTGGCAGTGTTGTTGGTCATCTTCGGCATCATGGTCTTCAAGCCCTAAAGACCCACGTCATCATCTCCGGAAGCGTCTTGACGCGTGATCCTCGCCAGGTGGTTGGCTTACTACCGGCAACCCCAGATCCCCCGGGGATTACAGACCGCCGGCCCCGACCTCCAATGATCTCCGAGACTGTTCCCGGAGAATGACGACTGCGGCTTGTGACGTGGTTGCCAACCCGAAGAGGCCGCCCGCTTCGTAGCGTGCTCGCCTTCCCCGACAGCTAAGGAAAGGAGGCGGGGATGAACGGCTATGTAGCTCGCAAGGGCGACCGCTGGTATGCGGTGGTGTACGAGGGTGTCGACCCCGAGACCGGAAAGGAGCGTCGACGCTGGGTGCCGGCTGGCGCTGACCGAGCCGAGGCAGAAGATCTCGCGAGACGTCTCGGCACTGAGGAGGAGCAACGTAGGTCGGGTCGAAGGTCGCAGCCCACCGTGGCTGGGTTTCTTCTCCGGTACTGGCTGCCGGCCAAACAGGCGCAGCTGGCGCCAGTCACCTTCGCCGGATACCAACGAATGATCCGCCTACATGTGATCCCTCACATCGGAGACGTCGTGTTACGGAAACTCCAAGCCGAGGAGCTCGAGCAGCTCTACACCATGCTCCTCAAGGAGGGCAGATCCGACAACAGAGGTGGACTTTCACCGAAGACTGTGCACGAGATCCACGTGATCCTGCGAGCCGCTTTCGGAAACGCAGTACGCAAACACTTGCTGCGGGAGAATCCCGCAAGACTCGCCAACGCCCCGAAGCACCGACGTAACACTGATCGCGCCCATCGCGTCTGGACCGCGGACCAGCTCCGCTGCTTTCTCCAGGAGAGTGCCGGACTGCGCCATCACCCGTTGTTCTGGCTTGCCGCTCACACCGGGATGAGACGTTCTGAGATACTCGGCTTGCGGTGGAGCCAGGTCGATGTCGATGCCAGTCGCCTCTCGGTGTGTCGATCCGTGGTCTCAATCGGATACGAGGTTCACGAAAGCCCTGGGAAGACCCGCAGCTCACGACGGACCGTCGACCTCGACTCAAGGAGCATCGAGATGCTCACCAGATGGCGGCAGCGCCAAAAGGATGAGATCGGGGGCCACGATGCGGAAGGTCCGGTGTTCACCAAGCCTGACGGCACCTTGATGCATCCCCACTCGTTGTCACAGGCCTTCGACCGCGCAGTGGCCAAGACCTCCCTGCCGCGGATAAGTCTGCACGACCTGAGACACACCCATGCCAGCCTGCTGCTCAGAGCTGGCGTTCCGCTCAAGGTCGTTTCCGAACGGCTCGGGCACTCCAGCCCAGCGTTCACAATGGCCACCTATCAGCACATCCTCCCCGGAATGCAGGCCGAAGCAGCCGCCACCTTCGCCGCCCTGGTCGATCCCGACATTTCTACCGGGTAGCCGCCGGTAGAAGAACCGGTAGAACCGGTAGAAGAAGCAACGAAGCCCTGGTCAGAGAGGTCTCTGACCAGGGCTTTCTCGTAGCGGGGGCGGGATTTGAACCCGCGACCTTCGGGTTATGAGCCCGACGAGCTACCAGACTGCTCCACCCCGCGTCGCTTGGTTGTGATGGCGATTTTAAGGGGACCTCGGGACTAGGACAACCCCTCGCCTTTGGGGACGGTTCCCAAGAACTCCCCAACCCGCCTCCATTGCTTCCGCACGACCTTCCACAGCCAGAACGTCAAGGCACCAGCCCCGACGGCGAGTATGACCACCACAACGATGGCGACTACTGGGAAGGCGAAGGCCAGTCCGATCAGACCGGCGACCGTGAAATCCTCGAATAAGGAGAGCCCGACGTTGGAAACAGGCTCGGGCGAGGTGTTGACGGCAAGCCGGGTGCTGGCTTTGGCGGAATGGGATGTGACCGACAATCCGGCGGCGACCACGGCCCCAAGCGCGGCGCCAATGGACTCCGATTCGCCGGCGAGGACAGCTCCCAGCGCCGCGGCTCCCAGCGGACGGACGAAGGTATGGACTGCATCCCAGACGTTGTCCAAATAGGGAACCTTGTCCGCGACGAATTCCACGGCGAACAGAACTCCGGCGATGATCATCACATCGACGCGGGTGAGAACCTCGGGCACATCGCTCCAACCGAGTCTGCCGGCGACACCCAGCAGAAGAGTCACCAGATAGAGGTTGATCCCGGAGGCCCAGCCCGAGCCGGCCAGAATCGCTAAGGCATCCACCACGGAGAATTCTACGACGGCCGAATCACAAGGCCGATGCGGCGCTGGGACAGGCCGCCTAACCTGCGCCGACCCAACACGACATGGAGGTATCTGTGGGAGATGTAATCGGAACGATCATCGGCGCCCTACTCGCCGGAATCATCATCGGTCCCCTGGCCCGCCTGGTCTTGCCCGGAAAACAGAGCATCTCCCTTGGGATGACCGTTCTGGTCGGAGCCGTCGGTGCCCTTGTAGGTGGCTTCATCGCCCAGGCTCTCGGTGTCGGCGAGACCGACGGCATTGATTGGATCAAACACGCGATTCAGGTGGTGGTGGCAGCCGTGGCGATCATCTTCTATGCCCGGATGTCTGGAAACAAAGCTTCTGCATAGACGGGATTCGCGATGAATGATGCCGGTGAGCCAGCTCTCGACGATGAGAGGCTCGCCGGCGTCACTTTTGAGTTGATCCGACATCGCCGGGCGAGCTCCCTCGAGGAGGCCGCCCAGCTGCGGGGCGTCGAGCCCGACGCCATGATCAAGACCATGGTCGTGAGGCGCGGCGAAGACGACTACATCTTCGCCTTGGTTCCCGGAGACAGGGTGATCGATTGGCCCAAGTTGCGTTCACTCCTCGGCGAACGAAGGCTATCCATGCCCGACGCCGACGAGGCTTTGGCGGTGACAGGGTACGCCAGGGGCACCATCACCCCTTTTGGTTCCAAAGCCGCACTCCCCGTGATCGCCGACGTGAAGATTTCCTCAGGGACCGTTTCAGTCGGCGCCGGCAGACACGGATCCTCGCTGACCCTCGACGGCGCGGACATGGTTCGTGCCCTCGACGCCGCGGTTGCCGACATCACCAAACCCAGAAGCGAACCAGCATGAATCTGGCTCTCAGGAAAGAACTGCTCGGATGAAGGACTTGCTGAGGGGTTAGCGGTAGCGCCAGACGATCCGGCCCCGGGTTGGATCGTAGGTTGAAACTTCGACGTCGACTGTGTCTCCCGGAAGAACACGAATACCCCGGCCGCGACGCATTCGCCCGGACGGTTTCGCCAGGAGCTCGAACCCACTTTCCAGCTTCACCTCGAACGTCGAGTCGGGCAGCATCTTGAGGACCGTGCCTCGCATCCGTATGTATTCGTCCTGGTCTTTGGCCATTACCTACACCTTAGGTGCCTGATGGGGCTTGGAGAAGGTCAGCGCCGGGCTTGCCGAATCACGAGATGGCACCAAGCCGGGCCTCGACCGACCCTTGGATGATGTCGAGCGCCTCGCGGGTCAGACGCTGCGCCTCCTCGACCTGACGTTGGTACTCGGCGAGATCACCGGCTCGCAGCGCCTCCTCTGCAGCGGCAAAGGCGGCTTCAGCCTGGCTCAGTAGCTCCTCGACTGTCTCGTCGCCAGTCGAAGGCGGTGACGGCGGTTGCGGCTCACCGTCGCCAGGGTCCCCGCCATCGGAACTGCCGAACACCAGCGACAGCGCACCTTCCAGGGTTCCCGACCACTCAACCTGATCTCCGAAGACAACGGCGACCCTGCGGAACTCGGGGAAGGCCCCACCCTCCTCTTCGAGGAAGATTGGTTGCACGTAGATGAGGGAGTCCTCGATGGGCACCACCAGAAGGTCACCTTTTATGACATCGGACCCTCTACCCCGCCACAGGCTCAGCTGTTGGGCGATCTCGGCGTCCTGTTCGATCCGCTGCCCGACCTGTTCGGTGCCGTCCACGAGCTCGCCCTGAGGCATGCGGAAGTCGACGAGACGGCCATACCGGCCCGGCGTGGAGTCGGCCACCAGGAAGCCCGCCATGTTGCGCTTCTCCCTGGGTGTGAAAGGTTGTAACAGGAGATATGACAGGTCTTCCTCACCAGGCAGCTTGGTGAGCAGGTAATACGGGAGTATCTCGGCACGGTGCCTCACCGAACCGGTGGTGGCGCTGATCTGATCGCCGAACAACAGCTCCTGACCCACGGCGTTGTTCCGGGAGATGGTCGAGGGGTCGGCCGGCAGCGACCAGGCGTCATTGCCGGTGAACAGCTCTGTCGCGTTGTCAACGTGATACTCGAGATAGAGCTGGCCCTGAACTCGGAACAAGTCCTGGGGGTAGCGAACGTGGTCGGCGATCCCGGCCGGCATCTGCTCCGCCGGGACAAAGACCCCTGGATAGACATCGGCCCATGCCTGGATGATGGGATCCGACTCGTCGAACATGTAGAAGGTGATGTGCCCGTCATGGGCGTCGACAATCGCCTTCACCGAGTTGCGCATGTAGTTGACGCCGCTGCGCAGATCCGACGATTGGGCAAGCCGGCCGATCGCCTGGTTGGTCAGGGGTTGTGAGTAAGGGAAATGCGATGTCTTGGTGTAGAGGTCGAGGATCCAGTGGATCCTCCCATCCATGATCACCGGGTAGGGGTCGGTGTCGGTCTCGAGGAACGGGGCAACCTCGTCGACCATCTCCCTGATGTTCCTCTCGACGAGGACCCGGCTGTCGGAACGGATCTCGGACGAGATCAAAAGGTTCAGATCGCGATAGCGGAGGGCGAATGCGGCACGTTTCCAGATATTGCTCAACTCGACTCCGGCTTCACCCTGATACTCGTTGCGTTGGGTGCTTCCCTCTCCAGGCAACGGAAAGTCGATCTCCTGGGGTGACGCCCCTGTCTTGACCACCACTGGCCTTCCCGGTCGATACGTCTCGCCGAAATAGACCCGAGGTTCGACCAGGTCCAGCGCCTCGACGGATGCCGTCGGCGGAACGTCCTTCAGTAGGAATTCGGGCTGGCCGCCCGATCCGACGACGTTGGCCTCGTTGACCACTGCCCCAACGCCGTGGGTGTAGAACAGCATCTCGTTCTGCCAGTCCGTCCGGGGCAGGTCATTCTCTTCCAGCTCCCGCACTGCCAGCATCACCTGGGTCGGCTCGTACTCCTGGTTGGGGTAGCGGTCGGTATCAACCACGCCCAGTGTGTAATAGGGCCGCAGCTCCTGGAAGTTCTGGTAGGTCCGCGGAAGCACTGAGGTGTCCCAGAGCCGGAGGTTGTCGATGGTCAAACGATTGCCGTCGATATCATCGGCCGTCAGATCATCGGTCGCGGCGAACCCCCGCACCTCGACCTGGTCGAGACCCCAAGCCATTCGGGTGAATTGGAGGTTGTTCTCCAGGTATGGCGTCTCCCGCTCCAAGGCGGCAGGAGTGACCTGGAACCGCTGGACGATCGCGGGGTATATGGCAAGAGCCGCGATGGAAACGACCAACCACGAGCCGATGGCGACCAAGGTCAGGATCCATCCCTTTCGCCAGATATTGATGATGAAAATGACTGCGGCGGCAATGGCGATGAAGAAGAGCAGGCGGAGCGCGGGCAGCCGCGCATTGATGTCGGTGTAGCCCGGGCCGAAGAATCCGCTGGCCCGGTCCGACAGGAGAAGCTCATACATGTCGATGCGATAAGTGGCCGCCCGGACCAGGGCAATGAGGGCCATCAGAATCGATACGTGGACTTTGGTGGGCCTCGTGACGCTGAAGCGGCGCCCGTCGAAACGTATCCCACCACTGACGTAGTAGGCCACCACAACCACGATCAGGGTGACCACCAGCAAGTTGAACAGCCAGTTGGCCAGTGAGTCGAAGAGTGGCATCCGAAAGAGGTAGAAGCCCACATCAGTGTTGAAAACCGGATCCTCGACGCCCATCGACTGTGAGTTGAAGAAGAGAAACACGTCGTCGCGCCAGGCGACAAGGGTCAGTCCCAGAATCACAGAGAGGGCTGCCGTGGCCCAGATCCTCACCTGGCGGACCCGAGGCTCGACCCATTCCCGGAACCGTTCGGCCAGCTCCTCTTCTTCGCTCAACTCAAAGGGGACCCAGGCAGGAGACAGTCGATCGACGAGGCGAAGATTGAGCCAGACGACGACGAAGGTGACGCCGACCCCTATCACCGCCAACAGGAGGGACATTCCCACTCGCCGCTGCCATACCTCTTCGTATCCAACCGAGTCGAACCAGAGATAGTCGGTCCAATAGGTCCCGGCGGCGGTGAGGAGCAAATAGATGCCCACTACAACACCGATGATGATGGCCAGTGGCCGGCGACGATCGGGCGCCGACCTGTAATCGGGGGGGACCCTGGTGAACATTGAGGTTTTGAGGCTAACGGCTAGCCCGGCTTGTACATTCGCCTGGTGTGATCAGTCGCCAATTCCGGCTGACTGCTCCATGCCCGATCGATAGCCGAGAAATGCCAGTTCCCGGATCCTTCGTTCTGCCTCCTGCGTACGCCATCCGCGGAACACCCGGGACGCTGCCGACTGGCGTTCCCGCTGCCCTTCGCCCGCTGCAATCAGGGCCTCGGTGACAGCCTGAGCCAGGGACTCGCCAAATTCCTCGGCGGCGTTGGTACGTGGAGTTTCCGGGCGTTTGCTTCTGCGGCCCAACATGTCAGCCGCTGCTTCGTGTCCCGCAGTGAAACTCTCCGTCCAAAGGCCGATCAGGTCCGCCTTCAGCTCGTCGGCCAGTCTCGCTTCATCCGGAATCCAGTCGGGGTCGACGCGGAGGCCGTCCAAAGCGACGTTCTGGGCGTCGGTGACCGCCTTTTTCACCCCCCGAAGCGAACGATTGATGATGGGAAGGAGACGGGCATCTCTCTCCTCGAGGAACTCTTCGGACATGCTCGCCAGTGCATCCTCCACCGGGTTGGCAGTCAAAGCCACGGGAGCCGGCTCATCGGAGGGAGATGGCGGCTCTGGCGCCGAGCCATCGCCACGCAGAGATGCAAACAGCGCCGTGACATCGTCGGAACCGGCGGCATCGGTCTCGGTAGGTGGAGGAGCGGACGCCTCGGGATAGTCGACGACTTCGACAGGCGGGAGAGGTTGATCCGGCTGCTCGATGCTCGGAGCAGGTTCGTCTTCCGTTGTCGAAGCCCCGGCGCTAGGAGGTGAAGGCTCTACCTCGGTCTCGGGTGGCGGATCGCTGCCGTCGGGTCCGGGCGGGATGATTCGGATCGTTTCTCCAGGTTCCCAGTCTTCGATTGCGGCGACCGGGCCCGGCGGGACCACCTTCACCGAGGAGCCTTCGGTTGACGAGAGATTCAAATCTTCTCGTCTTTGCTCGAGTGTGCCTTCCAGTCGGTTGAGAGTGGCCCGAACATTCTCTAGCTCTTCCAGCAGTTCCGCGCGCCTCTCTTCGAGAGCTCGAGTGCGCTCTTCAGCGGACGAAGCCTGACGCTGCGCCTGTGCGATCATCTCATCACGACGTCGGGTCGCTTCCGACGTCACCTTTTCGGCATCCATCTGAGCCGAGCGGAGCATGTCCTCGGTCTCACGACGGGCACTGGAGACCAGCCGATGCGCCTCACGCTCGGCGGCACCCATGACGCTGAGAACCTCCGTTTGGCTTTCGTCAGTCACGCGTTTCGCCTCGGCGGCGGCTTGGTTCAACAGCTCGGATCCGGTGGTCCAGGCGTCACCCCGGAGCGCCTCAGCATCGTTGCGTGCGTCCTTTCGCACTCGCTCTGCCTCTGCCATCGATTCGGAGCGCCACCTGGCTGCATCGAGAGATGCCCGCTCACGCATCGCCTCCGCTGCCTCTCGGGCTGACTGAAGCACGGCGGTAACTTCCCTGCCCAGCTGCTCGAACTCGGTCTCGAGGTCGCGGTCGGCGTGCTCCCCGAGACGTGACTCGAGGCGGCTGCGCTCGGATTCCAGACTCTCGACCAGGTTGGAAAGCCGGCTCAGAAACGCCTCGACTTCGCCCGAGTCATATCCGCGCAATGTGGTCCTGAAACTGGCGCGGCGAATCTGTTCTGGGCTCAGGTCAGACGCCATATCCCCTAGAAGATACTGACGCCGTCAGCGATTCCCGTTGTTTGTGGCCGCAGGCGATCAGGCTGCGGGCTGATCCAGAGAATCGAAAAAGGCGAGAGCCTCGTCGACGCTCGCCACAGGAATCAACTCCATGGAGTCGCGCTCCGCCGTGAGCGCTCTCTCGTAGTTCCGCTCCGGCAGGAGCATGAACTCGGCGCCGGCCGCCTCCGCTGCGACGACCTTCTGGCGTATCCCCCCAATTGATCCCACGGTCCCGTCAGAGTTGATGGTGCCGGTGCCCGCTACAACCCGGCCCATTGTCATGTCCCCTTCGGTCAGCGCGTCGATAATGGCGATTGTCTGCATCATCCCCGCGGAGGGGCCGCCAACGACGCCGGTTTCGAGCGAGATCGGGAAAGGCGGCTCGTCAAGCTGGTGCACCCTCACACCGATGACCGCCCCCCCGTCTTCGGGCGCGGCCGCCATCTCCACGCTCATCTTCATGCTCTTATCGCCTCTCGCGACCTCCACTTCGATCACGTCTCCAGGCTGGAGACCATCGAGCGCCGATGTGAGGTCCTCGAACGAAACGATCTCCGACCCGTCCACGGTTTCGATGATGTCGCCGGGTTGTAGCACCTCGGCCGCCGGCACGTCCTCCGACACCTCCGTGATCAGAACTCCGACCGGGACCATCTCGTGGCCCAGGTATCCGAGGGCTACTTCGATAGCCACCTCCTGGGAAGTGTCCATTTGGGCGAGCACACGCTCCCGGTATTCATCGTCGGACTCGTCCGCTCGCCTGACGGCGTCCCTCCGTACGAGATCTATGCCAGGATCCACTCCGGCAACGACGGCCTCGAAAATGTTCACATCCTGAGAAGAAACAGTGAGCATCAAAAGCTCGCCCTCGGAAGGGAAGGTCTCAACGCCCTCGGCAACCACGACGTCACCCGCATCGCTCACCGGACCGGGGGAGTAGGCGAGGTAGGGAAGCTCAATGTTCCATGCAGCCAAAGAGAGCACGCCGGCTACCAGGAGCCCTCCCAGGAAGTAGAGGGGCCAGGAAGAACCGCGGGGGGTGTGGTCCTCCATATGGTCGGGATCGTAACGGTCACTCATTGCAACGAGTCTCAGACGTAGTGTCTGCCGCCACCGGTTCCCAGAAGGTAAAGAAATGACATCTGCAGTCTTGGCCTCTCGTGTGCTGCCCCGTTCCAGGGCGGTGTCGGTGCTCTTGGTAGTCGCCGCGGCGGCTCTCACGGCCCTAGCTGCGCAGTGGCGCATTGATTTTCCCTTCACACCGGTGCCGATCACCGGTCAGACGTTTGCGGTCTTGCTCACCGGGGCAGCTTTGGGGATGACATTGGGTGCGTCCGGCCAGTTGCTCTATGTGGCGGCCGGTGCACTCGGCGTACCCGTTTTCGCCGGTGGCGACGGCGGATGGGAGGTGGTCACCGGGGCCACATCCGGCTATCTGGTGGGTTTTGTCATCGCCGCCGGCGTCGTGGGCTACATGGCAGAGCACCGCCAGGACCGCACGTTTTCCACCATGTTCACCGCCTTCTTCGTTGGCTCGGCGGTGATCTACACCTTTGGCGTCATGGGGTTGATGATCCTGGCCGACATGACACTTGTTGCCGCAATCGAGGCCGGAGTGGTCCCCTTCCTAATCGGGGACGTGATCAAGGCGGCCACCGCCGGCATCTTGTTACCTGGGACGTGGCGTCTGCTCGGTGAGCGCTGACGCCCACGGTCCTGAGCTAGGCGCTTTCGACCTCTTCGCCGAGGTAGGCCTTGATCACATTGGGATTCTGCTGAACCTCTGCCGGAAGCCCGGTTGCAATTGGACGCCCAAAATCGACGACCAGGACACGAGCGGCGATATCCATGACAAGGCCCATATCGTGCTCAACGAGGATGATCGCGATCCCAAGCTCGTCCTGCACGTCGAGTATGAACCGCGCCATGTCCTCGGTCTCTTCGAGATTCATCCCGGCGACTGGCTCGTCGAGAAGCAACAGCTCAGGGTCCATGGCCAGGGCCCTACCCAACTCCACCCGCTTCTGAACTCCGTAGGGGAGCAGGCCGACGGGGTGCTTCCGCCATTGCTCGATCTCGAGGAAGTCGACAATGCCTTCGACGATCTCCCGGTTCTCCATCTCTTCGTTCTTGGCTTTGCCGAGCCAAAGTGCGCCTGACATCCACCCGCCCTTCATCCTGACGTGACGCCCGGTGAGCAGGTTCTCGACGACGGTCATGTGGGGGTAGAGGGCGATGTTCTGGAAGGTACGGGCGATGCCGATCTCCGCCGTCTTGTTGGGCTTGACGCCGAGGATCGACTCGCCTTTCCACAAGACGTCACCTACCTGCGGCTTGTAGACCTGGTTGATGACGTTGAACAAGGATGTCTTGCCGGCCCCGTTGGGCCCGATGATGGCGAATAGCTCACCGTCGTCGACATGGAACGAAACGCCGTCGACCGCCTTCACCCCTTTGAACGACAGGTGAATGTCTCGCGCTTCCAAAAGGTGGTCGTAGTCCTTAGTACCGGACTCGTCGACCCGACGTTGGAGCAACTTGCCGCTCATAACAT
This sequence comes from Acidimicrobiia bacterium, assembly GCA_965216725.1. Classification (GTDB taxonomy): domain Bacteria; phylum Actinomycetota; class Acidimicrobiia; order Spongiisociales; family ZC4RG35; genus JACZUI01. Next base: position 236,186 of record CBDCGI010000007.1, read on the forward strand.
CTGCCGGCCGACTTTGGCCGAGTGTCCCCAAGCCGGATAAAGGGCGCATTCCGGCCTGCGCCCGGCCCCCCTCCCGGCTTCGCCGTACTCCCCCCAACGCTCACTACGTTCGCTGGGGGGAGAAACGTTCCAGCATCTCCTCCCCCAGGGAGCAAAGCGACCGTTGGGGGAGGTGGCGCCGTAGGCGACGGAGGGAGCAAGGCTCGGAAGCGCGACATTGGCCCCCCTCCCGGCTTCGCCGTACTCCCCCCAACGCTCACTACGTTCGCTGGGGGGAGAAACGTTCCAGCATCTCCTCCCCCAGGGAGCAAAGCGACCGTTGGGGGAGGTGGCGCCGTAGGCGACGGAGGGGGCGAGATGCCTCACGACAGCCACCTCTTTCGGCGCTTGTAGTGCTTGACGTCGCGGAATGACTTCTGCTCACCAGTGGCGTGCAGACCCAGATAGAACTCCTTGACGTCTTCGTCTTTGAGCAGTTTGTCTGGCTTGCCATCCATCACCATCTTCCCGGTCTCCATGATGTAACCGTGGTGGGCGATCGACAGCGCCATCGTGGCGTTCTGCTCTATGAGCAGCACCGAGGTCCCCTGTTGGTTGATCTCAACGATGATGTCGCGCACCTCCTGAACGAGCAGCGGGGCCAGGCCCAAAGAGGGCTCGTCGAGGATCAGCAGTTTTGGGCTCTGCATGAGTGCCCTGCCGATGGCGAGCATCTGCTGCTCACCTCCGGATAGGTAGCCGGCGGTGGCGTTCCGCCGCTCCTCGAGTCTGGGAAACAGCGACATCACCCGGGCATACGACTCCTCGTACCCGGATCGGTTGAGATATGCCCCGGCCTTCAGATTCTCAACTACAGACAGCTCGGCGAAGATGCGGCGGCCCTCCATCACCTGGCTGATCCCCATCCGGACGATCTTCGACGGAAGAGCATCGGTGATCTCCTCTCCGTCAAAATTCACCGACCCTTTGGTGATGTCACCTTCATGGATGTCGTGAAGGCCGGTTATCGCCCTCATGGTCGTGGTCTTGCCGGCGCCGTTGGCACCGAGGAGGGCCACGATCTTGCCGTCCGGCACCTCCAGTGAGATCCCGCGCAAAACCAGGACAACGTCGTTGTAGACGAACTCCAGGTTTTCAACTGCCAGCATCGGGCTCCCGTGTTGTCAGGATGGGAGGGCGGGATACCGCCCTCCCATCAATCGTTTCGTCAGCTCAGCGTGTAGCAGGCTCCGGTGAAGTCGTAGTCGGCAACCAACGGGTGGGTGTAGTTGCTTTCCAGCAACGCAAACCCAGTGAGCCCCGCGGCCAGACCCTCGGGGTCAGGCCTGACGAGGTTGGAGACCCGTTGCAACTGCTCGTTCATCGAGCCCACGTACACCTCATTCGGGGCCAGGCCACCGAGATCTACGTTGGCCAGGCTCTTGCCCGCCGTCAGAACTCCGGCCTGGGTCAGATCACCATTGGCAATCGCAGCCGCGAGCGCCTGATGGGCAATCGTGGCCTCGATGGCACCCTCGGTGTAGAACTCGCTGGCCGGCAGACCCAATGCCTGGATCTGCTCCGAGAAAGCGGTGATCCCAGGGTTGCCATCGGCCCACGGTGTTCCGTAGAAGCTGATGATGAAGTCCTCAGCAGCCGACTCGGCAATGGGCGAGCCGGGAGCGATGAACCGGGGGCTGTACGTCGGGAAAGCGCCGGTCCAGATCGCATCGATCTGTGCCGAGGCAAGACCGTAGATCTGCTCCGTGTCAGCGGAGCGACCGGTGATGAACACGATGTCAGGATCCTCGGCGATGATCGCGTTGGCGATCTCGTCCGGATTCTCCGGCCCTTCCGGACCCGGGATGATGGCGCCCGAGCCGTCGTAAACGACCTCCAGCCCCAGCTTGCCAGCAGCCTCGACAGCGCCTGCAGCGGAGTCGAGCCCGTAGTCATTGGGAATCGAAGCGATAGCCACCGACGAGACGTCGTTGTTGTCGCTGATGTACCCGAGCAACTGATGGGCCTCCACGCAATACGGCATCCCGTGATGCAGCAGGTTCGCGTTCAAGGTCTCGTCGGTCCAGCCTGAGTACCACGTGAGCGGAATCGCCAACACCTGGTCCTCAGCGAGCTGAGACAAGATGCCAACGGTGTGCGGAGAACCTGTGCTCTGCGCGATCATGACGGTCTCGTCCTTGAGCTCCTCGTAGAAGGTGGTGTGAGCCGTCGGGTCGTACCCAGTGTCTCTGACCACCATCTCCACGGTCCAGCCGTCAATGCCTCCTGAGGCATTCACTCCCTCCCAGTAGACCTGGGCGCCGGCGTTGATTGCACCGACCAGCGCGGCGAACGGTCCGCTCAAGTCGGAGAGATATCCAAGTTTGATGACCTTGTTCTCGACATCGACACCGACATCAGTGAGGATCTCCCCGCCGGCATCCGCAGTCGTGTCCGGTGAGTCACCGCCGGACGTCGTGTCCGGTGAATCACCGCCGCTGGTCGTCTGCGTGGTGTCGCCCTCGGTGGTGTCGGAACCGCCATCGTCGGAGCCACAGGCCGCGACGATGAGAGCAAACACCATGAGTAGCGACAGCCACCTGGTCCTAACTTTCATCTATTTCTTCCTCCTTCAAGACCCAAAGGCCTTATCCATGCCGGCCGCTCAATAAGTGAACGGCCAACCCTTCCAGTAGTTTCGAATTCGTATCCATATCCCGTACAAGCCAAGCGGTTCAAAGATGATGAAGCCGACAATCAGCAAACCATATAGCACCTGATTCATCTGGAATACGTTCAGACCAGGGCTGGCACCGGGAATGGCGCTGATGAAACCCCCGTCGAGCTGGTCCGTGGCCACGAAGAAGTCGACGATCGCCGCGAAGACCCCTTCACCCGTCTTGGCGATGTCAGTGAGCCATTCGGTGACGTTGAGCACCACGACGGGAAGCACGACGACGAAAATCGAGCCCAGGACCATGCCCGAGACAACGCCGGCACCGCCGATCAGCACCACAGCGATGATCTCCACGGACGTCGGCAGGCCGAACTCCTCAGGGGTGACACGACCGAACGTCGAGGCGAGCACGGCACCAGCCACTCCCGCGTAGAAAGAGGAGATCATGAATGCGATCGTCTTGTACCGGAACTCGTCGACGCCGGTTATCTCGGCCGCGATGTCACGGTCGCGAATCGACTGGAAGGCACGCCCGGCCCGGGTTCTCTGTACGTTCTTGGCGAGGATCGCCAGGATCACTGACAGCACCAGCATCAAGTAAAACGTCTTTGCTTGACCTGTCAGATCGATTCCGAACCAGGCACCGTCGTTACTGAAATCAACCAAAGGCGTCTCTTCTTTCCAGAGCTTGAATTCCAGTGGGGGAAACCTCCTGCCGGCTTGGGAACCGCCGGTGATGAACTCCAGGTTGCGCCAAAGGTGCTCCCCTATGAAGACGAGCCCCAACGTGACGATGGCGAGGTAAAGACCCCTCACCCGGAAGGACGTGGGAGCAACGGCTCCGCCTACCAGTGCGGCGACGATGCCGGCCGCCGGCAGCCACACCCACATCGGAAGTCCCATGCCCCATAGGGGCTCGCCCTCCGCGCCACCCAGAATCGCAGCCGTATACGCCCCGACCCCCATGAAGAAGGCATGACCCAGCGAGACCTGGCCGGCGAGACCGGTGAGGATATTGAGCCCTAGGGCCGCGATGAGAACGATGGCAACGTCGGCCAGCGTCAGCATCCAGTCGTCCGCAGCCAAGAAGGTGAGCCCGGGAATTACCTCGAGGGGAAGGAGGAGTAGGACTGCGAGGAAAAAGACGAAAAGGACCCTCTTGGTGCCGGTGTTGAGGAGCGCCTGGTCCGACTCGTACGACGTGTAGAGGAGGGGTCGGCCTCTCATGATTGACCGACTTCCGGGGGAGGAGGAGTCGCTTTCCGACCGGCTGAACCGGGGAGTGGGAAGACGGACCGCACTATCGCACTCATACCCGTCTGATCTCCTCGGTCCCGAAGAGGCCGTACGGCCTGACCAACAAAACGATGAGCATGATGATGTAACCGATGATGGCCGAGAACCCGGAGCCGAGAATGTCGTTGTACTCCACCAGATAAACGGCGGCGGCGGACTCGGCGATGCCGATCACGATCCCACCTACAACCGCGCCCACCACCGAATCGAGGCCACCGAGAATGATGGCGGGGAAGGCGCCGAAGGCCACAAAAGCAGTCGAGCTGCTGACCCCGGCAGCCCGAGGGAAGACCGAGGAGAACACTCCGGCCACGCCCGCTAGAAGGGCGCCCATGAACCAGGAGATGCCGAAGATCCGCCCTACCTTGATGCCTTGGGCGCTGGCGGCTTCCTGGTCGAAAGCCGTAGCCCGCATCGCAACTCCGGTTCGCGAGCGGAAGAACAGAGCAACGGCAGCCACGGCAAAAGCCGTCACTCCGAACTGGACGAGCTGGGTGTTGGGAATGGTGATATTGCCAAAGGTGGTGCTGGTGATACCCCAAGGATCGGCAAGGGGGCGTCCGTCGAGGCCGGCGATGTCGTCGATCACGGTACGAAGCACGATGTCGAGGCCAACGGTGAGGATCGCGATCTGAAACAACGGCTCCCCGATCATTGGGCGGATGAACAAACGTTCCAATAGCAAGCCGAGTAGCCCGCCGATGATCACACCGAGGATGGCGGAGAGACTCCAACTCAGCCAGTACGGTGCACCCTCCATCCACCGACCCGGGATCTCATAATCCACCGCCATGATGGCGACGAAAAAGGCGCCGATGGCGACCAGAGCCCCGTGGGCAAAGTTCACCACTTGGGTCGCCTTGAAGATGATCACAAAGCCCATCGCCAACAACGCATAGATGGTGCCGATGGCAAGACCTTTGACCAGCATGTCGAGGAAGCGGTCGAGGCTGCTTGTGCCGGCGGCCTGCGCGAATACCAGGATGTCCAGGGTCACGACCCGTACATGTCCTCGACCAGCTCGCCAAACATATCGACCATGGCTGCACGCTTCAGTTTTTGGGTCGCCGTGACCTCACCGTCCTCGTGATCGAGCTCTTTGGGCAGCATCCTGAACTGGCGGATGTTCTCGACTCGGGCGAATTTGGAGTTGGTCTCCTTTACCACACCCTGGATCAGCTCGATGGTCTCCGGTTTCTCGGATAGGTCGCGATAGGTGGTGTAGGGAATCCCGCTGCGCGTCGCCCAATCTCCCACCACGTCGAACTCGATACCGATCAGTGCGCTCAGGAACTTCCGACCGTCGCCAATGACCATCGCCTCCTTCACGTAGGGAGACGTCTTGAGGCTGTTCTCGATCTCGGTGGGTGAGATGTTCTTGCCTCCCGAGGTGATGATGATGTCCTTGATGCGGTCGATGATCTTGACGTGTGTTCCGTCGACCCACTCACCGACGTCACCTGTTTTCAGCCATCCGTCTTCGGTGAACGCCTCTGCTGTCTTCTCGGGCTTGCCCCAATAGCCCTTGAAAAGCCCGGCGTGTTTGGTCTGAATCTCTCCCGTCTCCTCATCGATTCTGAAACCGATGTTGGGGTAAGGCTCCCCCACGGTTCCCACTTTGTTGCGGCCCGGTCGGTTGGTCGTGGCCACGGCCATGTTCTCTGTCATGCCGTACAACTCATGGACCGGCACCCCCAGGCCTAGGAAATCCCTGATCACCTCGGGTGCAATCGCTGAAGCTCCCGTGGCCGCATAACGCGCTCGACGCAGCCCGATCCGCTCCTTGAGGGCTCTGAAGACGAGCGGATAACCGACGAGGTACAACGCACGGCTCTTCACGGTGTGCTCACCGTCGTTCGCCACGCGATCCCTGCCGATGACCGCCGCCATCTTCATGCCCATCCCCAGCCAAATGCGCTTGAACCAGGTCGCATCGCCCGCCTTTATCGCAATCGTGGCATGGATCTTCTCCCAAATCCTGGGCACCGCGAAGAACAGCGTCGGCTGCACCTCACGCAGGTTCGCCTGGACCGTCTCGATCGATTCGGCGAAGTTGAGGGTGCAGCCATAGCCCACCTGATGCCAGGTGGAGAAGATGCGCTCTGCGACGTGGCACAGGGGGAGATAGGTGAGAATCAGGTCATCCGGCGTCGGAGGATTTCCGCCCACTCGCTCCGGCCAGCCGATCAGATTATCGATGCAGTAGCTGACATTGGCGTTGGTGAGCATCGCCCCCTTCGGGGGACCTGTCGTCCCCGAGGTGTAGACGAGGGTCATCACATCGTCTGCCTCCGCATCGGCCATGATCCCCTCGACCAAGCCCGGGTGCGCCTCACGGTGCTCGCGACCGACGGCGATGAAGTCATCCCAGAAGATGAAGCGATCGTCGCCTCGCCACTCCCTGAATCCGCGGGGCTCGACGTGGATTATCTTCTTCAAGTCCGGCAGCCGGTCGGCGACCTCCATCACCTTGTCGGCTTGCTCCTGGTCTTCAGCCAGATGGACCGTGGACCCGGAATCAGAGAGCAGATACTGGACTTCGGCCGCAGGGTTGGTCGGGTAGAGACCCACGGTGATGCCCCGTATCGCGACGGTAGCTACATCGAGGATCACCCACTCCGGACGATCTTCGGAGTGAATCGAAACTCTGTCACCTCTCTCGACGCCCAAGGCGAGCAGACCGTGGGCAGCGTTTAGGACCGTGTCCCAGTACTCGGACCAAGTGATCTCCTGCCAGATCCCGAAGTCCTTCTCCCGCATCGCCACGCCGTCGGGAAGCCGCTCCGCCCAATCACGCACCCGGGCCGCCACGGTGTTGTAACCGACACCTGCCGCCGCGTCTGGTCTCTCGACAACCGTCGTCACTGGCATTTCCTCCTCACGAGTAGTCGCAGACTAGAGGAAAGGACCTCTCGCCGACGGGGAAACCCGACCGGCGCCGGGACCCGGTGTCAAGACCCCTCGCTCCACTCCGCGCCTCCCGGCCAATGCTCCTTTTTCCATATGGGGGCACGCTCTTTCAACGTGTCGATGATGAACTGCGCGGCGGCGAAGGCGTCGACACGGTGAGCCGTGGAGACGGCCACGGCCACGGAGACCTCACCCAGATCCACCTTCCCGGCGCGATGCTCCACCACCGCCGACAACACGGGCCATTTCGCTGCGGCTTCCTCGACGATTTCCTCGATCTTGGGCTCGACCATCTCTGCGTAGACCTCGTACTCGAGATGCGTCACGCCGGTCTTGCCCTCGGAGTGGTCGCGAACGGTGCCGAGAAATACAGCCGTCGCCCCAGAATCAGGCCTTCCCACTTTCTTGACCACACGTGCAACATCGATGATGTCGAAGGAGACACGCACCTCGAAGGATTGTGAGCCGGCGTCCATACAATCAACAGCCTATGACTTTCCACGGGCCCGGCGGCCCCGAGAGCGAGCACGACGTTGAGCACGAGCCGATCTCGTATCCGGATTACCAACGCGATGCCAGCCCCCAAGTCGACACTCCGAAACCCCAAACCAACGCAGGAACAATCGTCGCCGGTCTTCTCGGCGGAGTTCTACTCGGTACCGGGGTGACTCTCGGCGTTCTCACCGCTACCGGCGTGCTGGTGGAACCGGTGCCCTCGACCACTACCAATCCTCCTCCACCGACTCTCACGATTCCGGCGCCTGTTTCCAACCCACCCGTTGTCGTCAACCCGGGCGTGACCGCAGATATCGCAGCCAGGGCACTGCCCTCGATCGTCACGATCGAATCATCCGGCTTCCTCACCGAAAGCGGCGGCAGCGGTGTCATCTATGGAGATGATGGTTACGTCATAACCAATCATCACGTCGTTGATGATGCCGACGATGTTGCGGTGATCTTCTCCGATGGGGCCCGTTACGAAGCGACGATTGTCGGCAGTGACCCCCTGACTGACATTGCTGTTCTTCGTACGGCCCGCCCCGACATGGTTGGCGTTGCGTTGGGCACCAGCGGGGACCTGGCCATCGGATCAGTCGCCGTCGCAGTCGGCAACCCGCTCGGCCTCGCCGGAGGGCCATCGGTGACGTCGGGCATCGTGAGCGCCACCGGGAGATCGCTCGAGGTTGACGGCGGGACCGTCCTCCATGGCCTGATTCAGACGGACGCTCCCATCACCAGAGGCTCCTCGGGCGGGGCTCTGCTCGATAGCAGCGGCAGGCTGATCGGCATCACAACTGCAATCGCCGTATCCGATGTCGGCGCCGAGGGGCTCGGATTCGCGGTTCCGGTGGAACTGGCGGTTTCTGTGGCCAACGACCTCATCACGAGCGGAGAAGTGCCCCATGCGCTGCTGGGCGTGAGCGGGACCACCGCGTTCGCCGAAGAAGGGAACGCGACATATCCCGTTGGGATTCTGGTCGATGACCTGCTGGACGACTCTGCATACGAACAGGCGGGCGGGCAGATCAACGACGTGATCACATCGGTCGACGGGGTCCAGCTGCGCACCATGGATGAGTTGCTCGCCGAATTGAGGTTGAGGCGAGCCGGCGACGTCGTCGTCTTCGAGGTGCTCCGGGCAGACGCCGACTTGGATCTGAGTGTGACTTTGGGGAGACTCGAATAGTGGGCGACGATCTCTTCTCACGTCTCTTCGAGCTCTTCAACCAGCCGGGACCGGTCAATTGGCAGCTGGCTGGCGAGGTGGCGCGCCACCTTTCAGGCGATCCGGAACCGATCGAGCCATGGGCGGCCGAGGAGTTCCGCGAGCTTGCCCGCCTCGCCGAGTACCGAATCGGCGAGATTGCACCCTTCCGTGTAGAGAGCGCACCCGACGTCCTTCCGCTCGACCGACGAGGATGGGCAGAAACCAACCTCCAGGGATACGCCCACCTGGTGGAGCCCTTCACCGACTCCATCGCCGGAGACGGCCCAATCGCACCTTTGATGGACCAGATGAAGCCGGCGATCGTGGGCCTTCAGGCGGGATCGCTGGTGGGCTCACTTGCGACCTGGGTGGTCAGCGCCTTCGATGCCGGGCTGCCTCAACACCCAGCAGGTCCCCTGACGCTCGTGGTGCCAAACATCAAGAATCTCGCAACGGGCCATGGCGTCGACCCCAAAGAACTCCACCTCTGGGTCGTTGCCAACGAGGTCGCCTTCAGGGCGGCTTCCAATCTGGCATGGGTCGCCGACCACCTGCATCACCTCACCGACGCCTACGCCAGCGCCGTGCGCATCGATCCCACCAAGCTCGGCGGGATCATGACCGGCGGCGCCGACCCTGCTGCGGTCCAGGAAGCGATCGAACAGGCTGGAGGTATTGACGGGCTGATCGACGGCGAAGAGGCGGCGGGACCGAAGCGTGAGTTGGAAGCCTTCCTCGGCGCCCTCACCGGCTGCGCCCGGCTCCTGGCGAGGCGCGGCCTGGGTGATCTGTCCCCCTCTTTCGACCAAATATCCCGGCTGCGAGACGGCGCCCGGGACGATTCTGGGCCCGAGGTTCAAATCGGCGTCTCTGCGGTGTCGGCACATCTCACCCGGCTGGGTGACCAGTTCAATCAGGACGTGGAAAGTCGTTACGGCAACGACGCCCTCGAGACCTTGTGGGCCGACCCGACCCGCATGCCGTCGGCCGACGAGCTGGAGGACCCCACCGGTTGGGCCGCCCGGGTGCTGCTGGAGGGTTGGGAGTAACCCACCTCGACCCGCCTTCCCCGTCGAGTGTGCTTGTCCTACCCAAAAACCGAGAGGATAAGCACGCTCGACGGGATGGGAAAAGGGGAGTCAGCCGAACAGGCCCCGCCAGAGGCGGCCCCACCAGCCGGGGCGACCCGGCTGGGGAAGGTCGGCCAGGACCTCCTGGTGCATGTCCGGCGGCAGGTCGCCGATCAGCGCCATTCCCCCGTCACGTGTCTCCCAGGCGAGTATCACCCGACCGGGCGTGAACTCGCGCTGATAAGTCTCGTCGGCGATGGTCGTCTCGGATTCCCGTCCCAGATCGACCCGACGGTCGGTCTCAAAGACCGCGAAGGAGAAGAAGCCGTCGGAGTAGTAGGTGTAGGAGAGGCCCTCCTCCGCGTAATGATCGAGCCGGTAGAAGCCGGCAATCTCCTCCGGGAGGTCAGTGTCGTCGTCGGCGTCGACCCGGTCGGGAGTTGGAGAGCTGAAGCGGATGGCAGGTGGCGTCGGGTCGAAGGCGATGAACCTCCGCTCGCAGTACACGGTTCCGTCCTCGGTGTAGGTGACAACCTTCAACAGCGCTCCAACTTGGTTGTCGATGATGAGGCGGGCCCGAAGCGTGTCGCCTTCGCTCATCTCGTACAAGGTGGCGTGCCTACCCAAGAACGCCGCCGCCGTTCCGTCATCCAGTTCGTACCGGTTCACTGGCTCACCATCGGAAGCGGAGACCTCGGCTCTGGAGACCACAGATCCACTGTGCGCCAGGGTCCATTCCCCGTATCCGGTGGTCACTTCCACATCCGAAGGCACCGGCGCCGCCGCGTGTAAGCCCTGTCCGTCCTGGCGGAGTTTGACCACTGCGTCTTTGACGCCGTCGGGAGTGGAGCAGGTGATTATCTGCTCCGCCGAATAGCTGGCGCTCTTCCCCCTCTCCAACAGATCCCCGAGGTCCGAAGCCGATGCCGTAGCCGGGATCACAAGCAAAGCCACCGTGACCGCGAGCAACCTGCTCATTCCGAGAGCTCCAAGATCTCCGGGACAACGACCTTGGCCGGCCCGAACGCAGGATCGAGCGAGACGCGGGCACCAAAGCGACTGTTCAGATCTTCCACAGACACCTGCATCCGGCGCCGGTGTCACCATCGCCGCCACCGCGATCACGGCTGCGACCACAGCCGCAGCAACGCCGGCGATGAAGCCCCGGTTCTTCCGCAAAGGGACAACAACTCGCTCGGCTTCGGGCACGACACTTGCGGGAAGCTCGATCATCGGCAGCGAGCGGACAGCCGACCTGACCTGCTGGACCTCATGGAGATCCGCAGCGCACTTGCCGCACACAGCAAGGTGCGCCAGAAGTGCCTCAACCTCGTCGCGCCGCAATTCGCCGTCCAGGTAGGCACTGATCTGCTCGCCCGCATGCCTCATGTCAGCTTGTCCCTCAATTGCCGCCGACCCCGGTGAATCCTCGACCGGACAGTGCCGATCGGAACCGCGGTCGCCGCCGAGATCTCGTCGTAAGACAGCCCGATGATGTCACAGAGAACAACTGCTTCTCTGAACTCGATCGGAAGCTCCAACAAGGCTTTCTGGATGTCATCCCCGATGGCAAGCCGGTCGTATTCGATGTCGGCCGCGGGGGTTGAAGAGCGGTCCCAGCGATCCAGGTCTTCTGGAAGCGGGGCGGTGGGGCGTCGCTGTTTGCGTCTGACATCGTCGAGGAACGCGTTGCGCGTGATCCTCCACAACCAGCCTTCGAAGCTTCCCGGTTGGTACGAGGCCAGACCTCTTCTGACTCTGAGCAGGACCTCCTGGACGAGGTCGGCCGCGTCGGCGGGATTGCCGGTGAGGCGATAGGCGAAGTTGTAGATCTTGCGTCCGTAGACACGGGCTACCTCTTCCCAGGTGATCGGGACAGACTCCGGCATGGAGACTTACTCCGTCAACGCCACAAGCGACGAAAGGGTTCCTAGAGCCGCACCGTCAAGTCTCGCCAGAGGGCTTCTCCGGTGGCATCGCCTCAGTGGGAGGCGACTGCATGTCGGCTCCATCTGCCACATCGTCGGTGCCTTGTTCCACGCCCTTCCGGAATTCGCGAGCGGAAGCACCGAGGGATCGTGCAAGGTCGGGCAGCTTCCTGGCACCAAAGACCAGCAGCACGATCAGCAAGACGATGAGCAGCTCTTGACCTCTCAAACCGAACATAGGATTCCTCCTTGCCCGACCATGCTACCCGGGCACCGGGTTAGCCAGGGTCGGCTACCCAAGGGCCATCGAGTCGATGAACCTCTGCGTCCGCTCACGTGTGATGAAGCGGACTCGCGAGTCGTTTCTTTCGACATCGTGAACCATGAACGGGCCGAACTTGTCTGTGATCAGCATGCCTCTATCGGCTCCCGACGTCCCAAACTCGACCATGAACTTGCGGATCACGCCTTCGTCCAGCTCGGGATGGGATCCGGATTCATGTGAAACCGTCTTCAAGAACGTGGTCCCATCAGCTTTGACCGCCATGTAGCAGTCGGGCTCCCCAGTTGGTGTCACCCGGTAGTCGAACAACTCCAGCATCGAAACGACGAACGTCGGACCATCAATCTGGTCGGGGTCGACACCGCGGGCACGCAAACCCCGCTCGAGGCCTTTGGGGATGCGGAGCTCGTCGCGAATGGGTCCCAGGTCGTCGCTGGGGACTTGCATCTTCGTTTCGACTGCAGTGACAGTTTCCTGCTCCTCGAATTGGCCCTCAAAGGGGTCTTTGGCGACGTGGCTCAGACGCAGCATCTCGGTCGCCATTGGAGGAGGCAATTCACCGGGGTGGGGAAGCTTGGCCCTGCCGACCTCTGTTGCCGCGTCGCCGACACCGGCCTGAGCCACAACCTCGGTGACCTCGGACATCGGCAGCTCGTGCCGCTTCTCTCGAATCACCTCGACGGCCTCATCGACGAGCAGCTGATTGAGGACCTCGTCGTCGTCTTGTGGGAGGGGGACGTCGAAGATCACCGTCGCCTCGTTGCCGCGGACATGGAATTCCCGAACCGGCGAATGGCGCTCCAACGGGTCCGGCTCTGGCTCGGGACCTCTCATCCAGGTCTTGTCATCTACGTCGACCTCGGCCGCCCGTCTCCGCTGGCGCATGAGTGTCACAGCCACGAAGACCAAGACGGCTACGGCGATGATGCCTGCAACGACGCCCGTGGTCACTCCTTGTCCCCTTCTGTTGGCTCGTCACCGATATTAGGGGATGCCTCGTTGCCCTCGACCCAAGCCATCTCCTCGAGCGTGATCTCGGCGGTCGGCTCGTCGGCGCCCTGGTTCAAACGGTCGATCGCCAGACGCTGCCCGCTCTCTGTCCCAAAGGCAGTGAGCACGTCGCCGGCCTCGAGCCTGGTGTCACCGGTGGGCACAACAACGTCCCTATCCCGCCTCACCGACACGAGTGTGACGCCCTCAGGCCATGCGACCTCCTTCACCAGCCTCCCGTCCGCAATCGATCCCGGCGGCACCCGGAAGTCGTAGTAGCCGGCGCCAGGGTCGATCCTCTGGGCGAGCCGAGCCCGGTGGAGATGGATGTCTGTGCTGGAAACGAGCGCCTGGTGATAGGCAGTGACTGCGTCCTCCCTACGAAAACACGCCAACAAGGCGATCAGGCGAATCGTGATCGACCACAGGAAGCCGACCGACTCCGAGCACCGCCATACGCTCCAACGCCATCGAAACCGGAGTCCCCGGCTCCACGGTTGCGGGATGGCGCGTCATCGCCTGTTCCACCGTGGTGGCGTCGTTGGGCCCATGCCAGCGGGTGATATCGGAAACTGTGATGATGCCGACAAGGCGACCCTGCTCGACGACTGGCACCCCGTGGTATCTATACCGGTTCAGTTGTCCATCGATCTCGGCAAGCGAGTCGGAAGGGGAAGCCACGAATCGGGGCGTCGACATGACGTCCCCGACCGAGATCGTGTCGAGAACATCCAGGTCCCCCGACGCCCTCTCGGTGATTCCCTGCCGTTTCAGGGGCATCGTGTATACCGACTCGGGGAAAATCCGATCGGCGAGGTAGGTGCCGATGGTGGCCGCCAGCATCAGCGGCAAGATCAGCTGATAGTCATTCGCTCCTGTGATCTCGAAGACGATGAGGATCGCGGTGAGAGGAGCGCGTGCCACAACGGCAAACATCGCGGCCATACCCACAACCGCGAATGCTCCCACCTGCAGGTCTCCCCAAGCCGGCTCCACGAGGACGGCGAAGCCTGTACCCACGGCCGCCCCCATCAGCAATGAGGGCATGAATGCTCCACCCGAAGCTCCAGAGGAGATGGTCAACGAAGTGGCCAGAGCCTTCCCAATTGCTAGGAGCCCGAAGAACCACCATGCCTCCGAGGCCAAGCCCAGGGCATCGTCCTGCTGGCCTCCGAGGAGCAGGCTGTTGGTCACCTCCTGGCCGGTGCCGAAGAGGCGGGGCTCGACGTAGACCAGTGCAGCGACCAGTAGTCCCGCGCCGAGGGGCCGCAGGAACCCGAGCCGGGGACCGAAGCGCTCGGCCAGTCTCGAGGTGTAGTCGAGAGATCGCAGAAAGAGCAGACCTACGACAAGAACGACAAATGCCAGCCCGAGGTACAGCAGCAGCTCGGTTGGATCCACAACCCGGTAGGTGCCGGTGCGTATGGCAAGCTCCTCGCCCACGATGAGCCGCGTGGTCACCGCGGCAGTCACCGAAGCCAGGACGATCGCCGACATGTGACGGACGGCAAAGCTGGAGAGGATGACTTCGAGAGCGAAGAGCATCCCCGCAATCGGGGCGTTGAACGAGGCCCCGATGCCTGCCGCCGCTCCCGCCGCCACCAGAGAGCGGACCTGGTCTTCACCCAATCGGAACGTTCTCGAGATCCATGAGCCAATGGCGGCTCCAATCTGCACGATCGGGCCCTCCCGCCCAGCCGAGCCCCCGGAGCCGACTGTCACCACCGTGGCCAGAATCTTCAGTGGTGCCACCCGTCTCCGAATGTGTCCGCCATGGACGATCAAGGCAGCTTTGGCCTCGGGGACCCCGTCCCCTGCGACTTCGGGGGCGTAGTGCTTTGCGATGAACCATGCGGCCAAAAAGCCCGTCGGAATAGTCAGAAACAGCCAGGCTGCACCCTCTTCCAAGTTCAGCTCGACCAGGAAGTGCTCCACGACATCGAGACTCAAGACCAGGGCAGAGGCCCCAAGCCCCACGCCGATGCCGACCAGAGTCGAGACGAGGAGAAAGCCACCCAGTTGGGGCTCGGCCAGGGCACCGACACCCGGGACTCGGCGGATTCTTTCCAGAGGAGCGCTCACATCGGGGAGAGTATCCGGCTCGCCAGTGGCGGCCGGTCATGTCCACAATGATGAGATGGTTGTCCTGCGATGGCTGGGAAGGTCTCTAGACCCCCGGCTTCCCTATCACCGAATGCTCCTCGCTTTGATGGCCGTCGTCACAGTGACCGGACTGGCGTTGGTGGCCGTCGCTGGTCGCCCCTGGTGGCTGCCGATAGGGGCCGTTGCCGCCGCCGGCCTCGGTTGGGCGATCACTCGGGAGATCGATCCCGACCGTGAATCAACCGCGATCGTCGCCGGCATCGGGGCAGGTGCTTGGCCGCTCTTGGAGCAACCGACACACCTGATCTTCATGCTCGGCGCCCTCGGCGTGGCAAGAATCGTCGTCGCTACCACAGGCCGTCGCCCTAAACGCCAGGACCTGGTTGCTGTCTCGATTGGAGCGGTGGCCCTTTCCTTCACCCAGTTGGGGTTCATCGCAGGGTTCGCGGTCGCGGTCGCGGTCTACATAGACAACCACTACTCGGATGAGCCGATCCGCGACGCGTTATGGGCATCGGTGGCGATTGCCGTCGGATCGGGACTCGTCGCCTCCGCAACCGGAGCCTTCTCTGGAGAGCCAACGGACTTGATGCCCGAACCTCGTCGTGGGGGCGGGTTTGGTGGGCATCGTGTCGGTGCTGCGCGAGCCGCCGACGCCCACCACCCAGGTCGACAGCAGGCGAAAGACCTTCCTCGAGCAACGCAGATTGCACTCCGGCCGGGTATTGGTCGCGGTGATGTGCCTCGCAGGAGCTCTAGTAGGAGCGGCGAACAAGCTCGCGGTGGTCCCCGTCCTCGTGGCATTGATCCTGGGGCTCGCCTCGAGCGAAGTGGAGCGAGTCACCCGACCTCGCCTCTGATCCCTGCGCCCTAAGGTCGGCTGACATGTGCAGATCAATAAAGGTCCTCCGTGAGGGCGCAACCCCCGCTCCTCCCGACGAGGTCGAGGCCGCCGCACTCCAGTTCGTGCGCAAGATCTCGGGCTTCCGCCAGCCCGCCGCCCACAACACCGACGTCTTCGATCGGGCCGTGGCCGAGATCGCTGAGAGCTCGCAGCGACTTCTCGACTCCCTCGAGATTCGCGGCGCCCGACGCGCCTCCTAACCCCCAAGCATACTCCCGTTGGGAAGGGCCGAAACCCCGTTGGGAACCCTCAGAGAGGGGTGCCGAGGCCGCGCTCGGTGGCGTTCGACAACGCCCGGCGCGCGGCGGCCACATCTTGGATGGCGAGGCCCACGCTCTTGAACACGGTCACGTCCTCGCCGATCTGGGGATGAGACCCGGCGAGCACCTCAGAGAGGCTGGCATTGGGCTCACGGCCTCGCCTGGATCAGGTCGCCCGCCTCGGCGGCAGCGGCCTCACGGTCGTCGACGACCACATACGCCCTCTCCAAGAGCATCGGTGACAGCTCGGCCATTTCGGGCGTGAAGGCGCCTACCGCGTTGACATGGGCTCCCTCGTTGACGACGTCGGAATCGAATAGCGGAGTCTTTGCCGGCGTGGCACAGGAGACGACGGCGGCGACTTCAACCGCCTCCTCGACCGTCTTCGCCGGCTCCCCATCCGCCAACCCACCGAGCCGGGCTGCATTCTCGAGGTTCCGAGACCAAACCAAAACGCGCTCGATGGGTCGAACCGCTCGGACAGCGGCGATCATGTCCGCTGCCATCTCTCCTGCACCCAGCATGGCCAGAGTCGACGCGTTGTGGACCGCAAGAAGGTCGGTTGCCAGCCCGGTCACCGCTCCGGTCCGTATCGAGGTCAGCGTATGACCGTCGACCATCCCAATTGGTGAACCATCCTGGTCAAAGACGACGACCAAGCCTGTTGGGTTGCCTGGAACGACCGACACCACCTTCACGGCCATCACCCCGTCGACTACACCTGGCATCACCAGCGAGGGGCCGACTCGGCTTCGCAACGGGACCTGTGTCTCCGCGGAGAACGCCCAGCGCATGGCTTCGATGGCCTCCTTCATCGAAAGCGATTCCCTCAGGGCAGCAGCGTCGAGGTACAACATCATGCAAGGACGTTCTTGACGTCCATCTGGATCGGCTCCCGGTCGGCAGCGAAAAATTCGATCGGCACCTGCACATCAAAGCCGGTTACGTCACCGACCACTGCAGCGGCAACCATCGAGCCGATGGCCGGCGCCAGCTTGAACCCGTGCCCGGAGAACCCGTTGGCCACCCAGAACCCGTCGACGCTCGTCGGCCCCACGATGGGATGAACGTCTTCACGGTTGATCGTGTACAAGCCCGCCACTCCAGAGATCTGACCCTTCGGCTCCAACCCCGGTACGCGGTGATGAAAAGACGCCAGCATTCTCTCGGCGAAGCCGGCGTCGGGCGACTGTCTTGTAGGAGTCCGGGTCCGGCACAACCTCCAGCTCGTCTTCTGCTCTCACCGACCCGATGAGAATTCTTTGACCTGCTGAATCGGGCCTGAAGTAGATTCCGGCAGACGAATCTGCGCCCACCGGCAGGGCCCCGAGACCGGTCGCCCATGGGCCGATAAACGGTCTGGATCCGCGTCGGGTTGAGGGTCCACCGGTGGTCCCAACCGGCCAGGGCGTTTACCCGGTTACACCAGGGCCCAGCTGCGTTGATCACAAGGCCACAAGCGATTCGTGTTCCGTCGGCCAACTCGACGCCGGCCACCGTCTCCCCGCGCTTGGTCAAGGCAACGACCTCAGACCCGAAGCTGACATCGACACCAAACGAAGCCGCTCCCTCCAACAAGTCCAGATTGGCTTCCACCGGATCGACGTACCCGCCTCCCGGTTCATAGAGAAAAGCTTCACCCGGGGCACACTCATGCGTCCCGCCCTCGAAGTCGAGTGGGGCCGAACAAGGCGAGAGCATCGGAAACAGACCTTGTAGCGACTCAACGTCGAGGGTGGCAGCGTCGACGCCTTCCGCGTGCAGCCGCTTCGCCTGCTCCGAAACCTCTGATTTGGTCTCGCCCATCAGCCAGACGACTCCGGTCTCGACGAGACCCGCCCTGACTTCAGCGAGCCGAGTGAACTCCCTCCACTGTCTGTATGCGTCCTGGCCGTAGCGGGCCAACCGGATCACCTCGGGGTGGGTGTACCGACAGCGGGATATCGAAGACGAAGCTCCGGTCGAGCCCTCTCCCGGGCCCAGAGCCTTATCCACCACCACCAGACTGACGCCAGCCACACCGAGTTGGTGAGCGATGGCGGCGCCGACGATCCCGGCGCCGATCACAACCACCTCCGCAGAGCGAATCAACATCTGGGCCTTTTGTGGACTATTGAATCCATATTTGTCTATCGTTTGGGGACTTGCCCTCGCGGCAAGCACCAAACAGGAGGAAAAAGGTACATGCGCAACAAGAATTGGTTGCGGTTGATCGCCTTGATCGCTGTCCTTGCCATGATCGTCGCCGCTTGCGGTGATGATGATGGTGGTAGTGACACCACCGAAGGTGGTGACACGGCTACCACGGCAGATGGTGGCGACGATCCAGGCACAACGGCAGACGGTGGCGATGGTGGCGACGGCGGCGACGGCGTCCTCACAATCGGGACACTGCTGCCGGTCACCGGTGACCTTGCGTTCTTGGGCCCACCAGAGGTAGCCGGCGCCCGACTCGCTGTTGAGGACATCAACGCCGCTGGCGGCGTCCTCGGCAACGACGTCGTGCTCCATGAAGGCGACTCTGGTGACACCAACCAGGACATCGCCAACCCTGAAGTAGACCGTCTGCTGGCGCTCAACGTCGACTCCATCCATGGTGCGGCCTCATCGGCCGTTTCCAAGCTGGTTATCGACAAGATCACCGGCGCGGGCGTCATCCACTTCAGCCCGGCGAATACCTCGCCTGACTTCACCGACTATGACGACGGTGGGCTGTACTTCCGCACCGCTCCGTCCGACCTGCTCCAGGGCAAGGTTCTGGCGGACCAGGTGGCCGCGGAAGGCAACCAGACCGTGGCGGTCCTGTATCGCCAGGAGTCATACGGTCAGGGTCTTGCGGACGCGTTCAAGGAGAACTTCGAAGCTCAGGGTGGAACGGTTGAGCCGTTCACGGCCTATGCGGTCGACACCGAGAACTTCGATGCCGAAGTCGACGCCATCGTGGCCGCCGATCCCGACGCCATCGTCGTGATTGGTTTCGCCGAGTCGGCCAACATCCTCACCACCATGCACGAGCGGGGTATTGGCCCCACCTCGGACAAGAACGTGTGGGGCGTTGACGGCAACATCGGTGGTATCGGCGCCGAGCTGGCAGATCCTTCGATCATTGCCGGCATGAAGGGCACCGAGCCTTCGGTCGACCTCTCCTCGATCAGCGCCTTCACGGATCGTCTCGACGGTGCGTACGAAGGCGGAGTCGGAGGCGTATTCGCCTACGGTGCGGAGACCTACGACTCGATCATCATCGTTGCCCTGGCGGCCTTGGTTGCCGGCAGCGACGATCCGATCGCGATCGCAGCCGAGATCAACGGCGTCACCAAAGATGGTGAGCAGTGCACGGACTTCGCAGCCTGCAAGGCCATCATCGAAGGTGGTGGCGACCCCGACTATGACGGTCAGGGTGGTCCCTACGAGTTTGTCGATGCCGGTGAGCCGGCAGCGGCGAGCTTCCGGATCGCTACCTATGACGGTGGCGAGACCCCGAACACCGATCTCGACGAGTACGTGTTCGCTTCCTAAGGCAAACCAACTATCAACGCAGAGAGGGCCGGCGGTTGCCGGCCCTCTCTCATTTGGTGAGTGCGCAATAATTATGTGATGCGTGCCGTTGCCATCGCCCTGGCCCTGATGCTGGTGACAGGGGCATGTGCCCGCGATGAGGCCTCGGCCGCGGTCAACCCAGACCTGGCCGAGGCCGCTTACCACCTGTGTCCCGTCCTCTGGCAGTGGCAGCTCACCATGGGCGCCACCATGAACGACATGTCCCACGACGCGTTCCGGGAGCCCGATCCCGACGCCAGGCTCCAGCTCTATTTTGGGGCGATGGACCAAGCGCGAGAGAACCTCAACCATCTGCGAGACCAGCTCGAGTCTCTCCCCAACGACCGCTTCCAGCGCTTCTTCAGACGGGAGATCGAGAATGGGCTGGTTGAGGCCGAAGCCGCGATCGACGCTGCTGAATCCAGCGTCGAGGCCCGTTATGAAGCCATGGTCGACCCCACCTATCACGAGATAGTGCCGTCGCTGTTCCTGGCCTTCGAGAAGGTCATTGACCTCGCCAAGCCGGAGTTGGCGTCGTACGGAGACCCGGAGTTGATTCCGTCGTTTCAGACGGTGGCGCAGTGCCAGCACGGGGTCAAAGACGCCGACGACGGCGTCCCCAGGTACATCCCCCTCCGTCCCGAGCCAACCACCGGTACCAGCTCCTAACAGCGCTCCTTAGGAGGAGAGCGTCAGATGTGGGACAAATGGCGAGTGGAATGGCGTGTGTCGGCGAAGCAGTTGGCGCGAAGCGAAACCGCTAGTCGACTTTGGCCAGAGTCCCCAGGTAGAGCTCGATGACCTTGGGATCGTTGAGCAGCTCGTTGCCGGTATTGGTGTAGGCGTTAGTGCCCGAGTCGAGGACATAGCCGCGATCGCAGATCTGGAGACAGCGTCGCGCGTTCTGCTCCACCATGATCACTGCCACGCCGGCACGATTGATCTGCCGGGTGCGAATGAACACTTGATCCTGGAGAGCCGGCGAAAGCCCCGCCGACGGCTCATCGAGCAGCAGGACCGACGGCTCGGCCATCAGTGCACGACCCATCGCCACCATCTGGCGCTCACCGCCTGAGAGTGAACCGGCACGCTGGTCCATTCTCTCCCCGAGACGCTCGAACATGTCGACCACGAAGTCGATCCGTTCTTTTGCCCGGTCCGGATGCAGGAACATCCCCATCTCCAGGTTCTCCCGAACGGTGAGGCTGGGAAAGACGTTGTTGATCTGAGGCACGTAGCCGATCCCCATCTCCACCAATTGGTGGGCTTTGAGGTTGGAGATGTCCTCGCCGTTGAAGGTCACCTTGCCCGACCGAATTGTGATCAGACCAAACAAGGCCTTGAGCATGGTCGACTTGCCCGCCCCGTTGGGCCCGATGATCCCCACCAGCTCACCCTCGTTGAGGACCAGATTCACGCCATTGAGGATGTCGACGCCGGGCACGTAGCCGGCCACGACGTTGTCGATCTCGATGATGGGTGTAGATTCGCTCATTCTTCTTCTTCCCCATCCCCTTCCAGACCGGCGTCGAGGTCCAGCGGTGTGTCGTGGTGGGATCCGAGGTACGCGTCGATCACCTGCTTGTTCTCCGAGATCGACTCCGGTGGCCCTTCCGCAATGATGGCGCCCTCGGCCATGACCACCACCCAATCGGAGATCCCCTGCACCACGTCCATGTCGTGCTCGACGAAAACAACGGTGATCCCCTGGTCTTTCAGCTGTCTCACATGGTCGAGCAAGCTCTGCTTGAGAGCTGGGTTGACCCCAGCCATCGGCTCGTCGAGCATCACCAGATTGGGCTCTGCCATCAGAGAGCGCGACATCTCGAGCAGCTTGCGCTGTCCTCCCGACAAAGAGCCCGCATACTCGCCACGCATGTGATCCAGCTTGAACCGGGTCAGGAGAGTGTCGCCGCGCTCTTCGATCTCGGTTTCCTGCCCTTTCCAAACCGGGCTGACCAGTGCGCGGGCGAAGTTCTCACCCCGCTGGTGCTTGGCACCCAGCTTCATGTTCTCGATCACAGCCAACTTGGTCAATGCCTTGGTGAGCTGGAAGGTGCGCACCATGCCTTTCTTGGCCAGGGCTTCGGGGCGCACCTTGTCGATCGACTCACCGTCGAAGACGGTGTGTCCCTCGTCGGGCCGGTCGAAGCCGGTGAGGACGTTGAAGAACGTCGTCTTGCCGGCGCCGTTGGGCCCGATCAGAGCGGTGATCACACCCCGTTCGATCTCCAGGTGGTCCACGTCCACGGCCACGATGCCGCCGAAACGCTTCCTCATGTTGTCCACCACGAGTATCGGGTCCGGTTTGGCCACTCCGGGCTCGCGGGGAAGGGTGGACATGTCAGTGGGCATCGAGGGCCATCTCCTCCTTGGATCCAAAGATCCCTTGTGGTCGGAACACCATGAGCAGGGCGAGAGCGGCGCCGACGATCCAGAATCGGATCTGATCGACCTGGCTCGAGTCCATGATCGACGATGGGATCAACCCGTCGTCGACCATCTGACGGCCGAGGTTCTGGATGAAAGTGATCATCGCCCAGAAAATCACGGCGCCAACGACTGGCGACCAGACCCGGCCGACGCCACCAAGGATCAGAACCAGCCAGAAGAAGAAGGTGAGGGGCGCCACGAAGAAGTCCGGTTGGACCGTGGCGTTGCCCAGTGCGAGCACCATCCCGGCGAAACCGCCAATGACGCCTCCCAAGATCAGCGCCTGCAACTTGTACCAGTAGGCGCTCTTGCCGAGGGCACGAGCCGCGTCTTCGTCTTCCCTGATCGCCTTGACCACACGTCCCCAGGGGCTCCGCATCAGCTGCCAGACCAGGAGCAGGAAGATCGCGATCAGAGTCCAACCGATGACCACTGCAAAGAACGTGTTGCCTCGCCACATGAACGGGCCGAAGCCGTATTCGACGCTCGGATTGAACGGATTCAGGTCTCGGAAGGGTCCGATGAACTCGTTGAGGCCCTCCGCACCCCTGGTGATGTTGCGCATCGCCGTCGAACGAGCGAGGAGACGGATGATCTCGGCCGCGGCGATGGTGACGATCGCCAGATAATCGGCTCTGAGGCGGAGGGTGGGAACACCAAGAATCAGGGCGAACACAACTGCGAAGAGGACGCCGATGAGCACGGCGACGAAGGGGTTGGTGTCCCAATAGGTGATGCCCAGACCCATGCCGTAGGCACCCATGGCCACGAATCCGACCTGACCGAAGTTGAGCAGGCCGGCGTACCCGAAATGGACGTTGAGGCCGATAGCGGCCAGTGCGTAGACGATGGCGTTGATATCGAATGCCTCGTTGAGGCTCTGCTCGAAGATGAAGCCCCAATCAATGGCGAAAATGAATAGCCCGTCCATAGCTAACCCACCCGCTCACGTTTGCCGAGGATGCCTTGGGGTCGAATGAGAAGGGCGACGATGAGGAGGACCAAAGCTCCCACGTTCTTCAACTCGGTAGGAATCCAGAGCGTCGAAACCTGGATTCCGACTCCCACGACGAGCGCTCCCACGAGAGCGCCGTACGCAGTACCCAGACCTCCGAGAACAACTGCGGCGAATATCAAGAGCAGGATGCGGAACCCGATGTTCCATGACACCTGTTCGGAAAGGCCGATGAACACTCCGCCTAGTGCGGCGAGCCCGCCTCCCATCACCCACACCACGCTGATAACGCGCTGGACATCGATGCCCGACGATTCGGCGAGGTCGCGATCGTCCGAGACGGCGCGCATGGCCTTGCCCATCCGGGTCTTCTGCAGAAAGAGGCCCACGAGTATGAGGATCGCCACCGAGAGCAGACCCGTGATCAGGTCCTTGGGGGTGATCTGAATCGGCCCAATGTCGATGGCCGACTGGGCAGTGAAGTCGCGGTAGAAACGGGGCACGCCAGAGAAGGCGAAGAGGTAGACGTAGCGAATCAAGATCGACAGACCCAAAGTGACGATCATCGCTGCGATCAGCGAGACTCCCCGCCTCCGCATGGGTCGGAAGATGTAGCGGTCCATCGCCCACCCCAAAGCCATGCCAAAGGCCACGGCAATTGGGATGGCAAAGATGAGGTTGACTCCACGACCAAATGGAGCAGGCCAACCCTCCATGAAACCGAAGACGCCTGCGAGCCCGTAGAAGTTGAACATGAAGGCCCACAACATGCCCCAGCCGATCATCTCACCATGAGCAAAGTTGACCAGGCCAGTTGTGCCGAAAATGAGGGAGAGTCCTATTGCGGCCATCGCTAGGAAAACTCCAAACTTAAGGCCTTCGACAGTCAACTGCGCCACCGCTCGGAAGGTCACTCGCCCCGTGGCTGCGGCGCCCACCTCGTCCTCATTTGCGAGCTGGAAGATGGCCCGTCCGGTCCTGCCCGGTAATACCTCGACTAGCACGGTCGAGCGTTCCGGATCGGTGAGGAAGACTCCGTCTGGAAGGCTCTCCGGATCGACCGTCATCCCAAACAGACCCGGACCATCGACTGGAATTTCGACAATGCCATCGGCATCCGATTCGCCCTCGCCGACGAAGGTCCCTGTGGCGTCGTCGACCGTGACGAGTACACCAGGAGCAGGCACCCTGTCGCCGGTTTCGAGATCGGTATAGACGAACCGTGTCCCCACCATCTCGCCTTCAGCTAGAGCCGGAGGGGCGAAGGCCGCGAACAGGGCGAACACCATCGCCACCAAGAAGAAGACGCCCGCCAGGCGTCTTCCGAGGCCCTCTACTCCCAGGGTGATGTTCACAGGGCCGACACCTTAGCCAGCAGGCTATCGGCGGTGCCGAGAAGAGCAACGAATTGTCGTCAAGGCGTCGAAACCTTGTAGTCGCCCAACTCGTCGTCCCATGTGAGGTCGATGATCCCCCTGGTCGCCGCTGCCTTGCAGAATTGCAGGAAGCCACCGAATCCGAACTTCTTCTCGGAGAACCCGGATTGCTGCTTCCTAAGTTGGTTCTTGAGGCCGGACAGGGCGACGGTTCTTCCCTTCCCCTCCAGCTGGCCCACTACCTCGCCGAGAAGGCGAAACGCCTCCGCCTCGGCAGCCCCGCCGGCGGCGAAGGACACCAACGGGTCCCCTTTCGACGGACCGTCCACCAGTTGGACAAGACCTTTGTCTTCGAGATGACGGAGAACTTCCCCAAAGGCCCGAAACCCGTAGTCGGCCTCCGTGAATGTCGAGTCCTTGCGGAGGATGGCCCGCTTCAGGGAGGAGGCTACGACCTCATCGCCCGACGTGTGGGAAAGGCCCCTCAGGGTGGAACTGACCAAAGTCTCCAATTCGGCTTCGCCGTTGTCTGAATCGTCTTCAGTGGTCCCTTCGGTGGCCCGGGCCGGCTCGACGCCTTCGAGGTTCTCGTAGAACAGGAACTCGTCGCACGCGGGTGGAAGCAGCTTCGAAGTGGAGGCTTTGACTCCGACGCCGATCACTTTTTTGTTGAGCTCGCGAAGCTTGTGCACCAAGGGTGTGAAATCCGAGTCACCGGTGCAGATGACGAAAGTCGTCACGTAGCTGCGCTCATAGGCAGTCTCGATAGCATCCACCGCCATCTTGATGTCGGCAGCGTTCTTGCGAGTGGCGCCCATTCGCTGAGGAATCTCGATCAACTCGACGTGGCTCCTGGTCATCTTCTGCGGGCATCCTCGAACATCGACCAGTCGGCATACGCCCTCCTGGTGACCACTCGGCCGCGTTCGGCGAGAGCGTTGCCGATGGGATCGAAATCGAACTCCATGCCTCCCAATGCCTCACGAGCGCCGATTGCCAGGTTCTCGAAGTCGATGAACAGTGCGATCCGTTCTTCTTCCATGTGACAAGAGTAGGCACGGGCTAGCGTCGATCCTGTCGTCAACAGCAGGTGCCCATGCCGACACATACCGAGTTGAGGGTCCATGGGGTGTCGGGAGTGCCGCCCAGGTCGATCCTCTACACCGATCCCGTTTCGTCAGACCCCAAAGATGACTACACCCGGCTGTACCGACGCCGTCGTCCCGACGCCACCAAGGCACCGGACGGCACTGTGCACGTCTTCGAGGCGAGCGCCCTCCACTGGGGAGGTCTCACCACCGGACACTGGACCACGGCGTTTTGGATGCTGCTCAGCCCCTTCGCATTCGCCAACGTGGCGGGCTGGATGACCATTTGGAATACGAAACTCGCCTACCTCAGCATCCGCTTGGCCGGACTTGGGCTCACCGGGTTGTTCGTGGTCCAACTGGGTTACATCTTTCTCGAAATCCCGGCCGCCCTCGCTTGGGCGGATCTGTGGCGAGTGCTGTCTGCCCTGGCCTATCTCGCATTCGTCGCCGGCTTCGTGATCATGCATCTCTCGACTCAGTCGCATTTCCACGACAAGCTGGGGTGGGCCGATCGTTTCCGCCTGACGCTACATCCGGCATCTCGATTCATGCTCCCCCGCGACATGTGGAACGTCGATCAACCCGACCCTTCCCAATGGGAAGACCCGGCGGGCGCTCAGCTGGACGAAGAACCCACCTGGGGACCGCACGCCATTGTCAACAGGATTCGCCGGCTGCATTTGGCGACCGCGCTTCTGGTGATAGCGACCTTGCTCGCCGTCGGAGTCCGATCCTGGTGGATTCGGGATGCTGCGGTCTGGGGGTTCGCAGCGGTGGTGCTGGCGATGGCGCTCACCTCGTTCGCCCCCCAACTGGCGGTGACCCGGGTTGTCACCGCCTGGCTCCCGCTACTCGCCTCGGTCCTCACGAGTCTGGGTCTCTGGGAGATGGCCACCGGGAGTCTTCCCAGCGGAGAGTGGGCCGACATCACAGTCGTCACCTTCGCTGTCGCCCTCATCCTTGGTGCGGCTTCCGCGAGCACCCTCTTTGCCGGTTTGCGCAGCCTGGGGTCGCTTGCACTCGGGGCTCTGTTTGGCGGAAGTCTCGGAATCGGAGGCGCCTTGATCCTCGAATCCGCGTTCGGGCTGGACCGGATCACCGCAGAAGGCGCCGGTTGGGTTGCGGTTGCGATGCTCTTCCTCATTGGCGCTGTGCTCGCTTGGGCGGTCGTAGTGATGCTCGTTCCCTGGACGGGCCCGCTACCAAGCAGGGGCCGATTGATGGCGATGCTGCGACGTGTCACGCAGCGAGCACAGTGGCTCTTCATCGTTGCGGCTCTCTATGGACTCGCGGCCGGCGCGGTTGCCTTCGTCGGAGGATGCGTCAACGACGGAGGAATCACCTGTGACCCTGCCCGGCTCGGAGTTCCCCAGAGGTGGGACGCATTGGTGACCGTGTCCACCTGGTTGATCATCTTGATACCGACTTGGTTCATCATCAAGAGCCTCGCCGAGAGCTTTCTGACTAGGACCTCCAACCGCCACGTTGGGATCCTGTGGGACCTGGCATCGTTCTGGCCGCGATGGTTTCATCCGCTGGCACCGCCGGCGTACGGGCCAAAGATCGTCGAAGACCTGGCCGCCGAGATCGCGGACCGAGAGCCGGAGCTTCTCGAAGCCCACTCCCAGGGATCGGTGATAGCAGCCGCCACGTTGGCCACGATGGAGGTCGTGCCGCCCAACCTCGGCGTCATCACGTATGGCAGCCCTTTGGGCATCCTCTACCAACGGTTGTTCCCAAAGTCAGGCGTCGGCGATCTGATCGACGCGGCCAACAGGCGCCTCGGCAGAAAGTGGCGCAATCTGTGGAGGGGGACCGACCCTTTGGGCGGAGAGCCGATCGGCCTCGGCGAGGGGGACGTCGAGACCACCGCCGGCACCGGGCACTCCTTGTATGAGCGGACCCGCACCTTCAAGGAAGCCCGCCTCGACCTGGTGGATTAGGTGGTCCTTAGGAGCAGAGCGTCAGATATGGGACTTCTGGGACGCGGAATGGCAGCTGCGGTCCCCGCGTCTCAGGTCGGCCCGTGTGGAGAGTTGTCTTGGCCGCCGGGGCCGATGATCATTGATCGAGCCAATCGGCCCTCGTAGCTCAGGGGATAGAGCACCGGTTTCCTAAACCGATACGCGGGTTTTCCACAGCCTGGACAAACATGGAAATCAGGGCTTTGAACTGGTCGTTTGACCTCTCGTAGTCTCGCGTCGTTTGGCAGCATCTCACCCCGCCTGCGGCCCGGGTACGGCCCAACCTCGATTGGGCTGGAAGGCAAAGGCGCTCTGTCCCCGTGTAGGCCGTTGTCTCCGGTACCCGCCCCGGTCAGTTCATCTCCAGTCCCAGCTCCTCGAAGATACGTTGGCGTTCCTCGTCGAACTTCCTCGGCGAGATCTCGTCGGCTTCGAAGCGTTCGCTCAGTTTCGCGAATTCCTCCATCAACGCATCCTCCTCAGATCTGCTGACGTCGTCAGTGTCTGAGGCAGATCGGCGTTTTGCCCTCTTGTCCGCCTGCTTTTCCTGACGAGCCTTCTCCTTGGCTCGCTTCTGGAAACTCTCTCGGCTGCGTTTGGCCACTCAGTGGCGAGAGCGGTTCAGCGAGACCGCTGCTTGGCGACGTTGACCTTGAGGTTGCGACCGTCGATCTCTCTGCCATTGAGGCCCGAGATGGCGCTGTCGGCTTGGTCGCTGGTTTTCATCTCGACGAAGCCGAAACCGCGTGATTGGCCTGTGTCTCTGTCCGTGATCACTTGCGCGCTCGTGACTTCACCAAAGTCGGCGAATAGACCCTCGAGTTGGCTGGTTGAGGTTTGGAACGAGAGGTTCCCCACGTAGAGGTTGGTTGACATTGCATACTCCTTTGAGTGGTTGCCGTCGTTGTCGGTCACCGAGCACCAGGGTCCTGTCCGGGGGACAGTCGACGTCTGGCTGCGACATCCGACGGGCCGAAGAAGCAAGCAAGGCGTGTGCGCCAGAGGGCGCACTATCACAAGCCTAGCTGCGACGCCGACCTATGCCGGATCGAGCTACCTCGCCGGTCGCACCGTTAGTTGACGCCCGCTCAAGGACGCACCGTGGAGCGCGTGGATCGCGGCGTCGGGTTTGTTCTCACGAATGTCTACGAAGCCGAAGCCCTTGGACCGGCCGGACTTTCTATGCCGACTCACTGTGGTTCGCCTCACGATCCCGAACTGTGAGAAGAGCACATCGAGGTCGGCGCTTGTGGTGTCCCAGGGAAGATTCCCCACGAAGATGCTTCGCTCCTCGCCGACGTCACGTCGGGAGTCTTCGGAACGACGGTGGCCGGGCACTACCGCCTCCATGTGAGGTGCCTCGATCTGAGCTCTCAGTTGGAGTCTTCTCAGGAGCTTCTTGGCCTCTCCTTCTTGGCCATCCGCCACCAGGGTGACGACCGCCCCGGTGGCACCGGCACGTGCTGTCCGCCCGGAACGGTGGAGATAGTCCTTGTGGTCGCCTGCGAGGTCGTAATGGATCACGGTATCGATGTCTTCGACGTGGATCCCCCGAGCGGCAACATCCGTGGCGATGAGAGCACCCGCCTCGCCGGTCGAGAAGGCGTTCAGGGCTCGAGTTCGTTGACTCTGTGATCGGCCGCCGTGTATCGAAACCGCCATAACCCCTTCTCTCTTCAGCTGTTTGACGAGCCTGTCGGCGCCGTGTCTCGTTCGGGTGAAGACGATGGTCCGCCCAGACTGGCCGATGAGTCGCGCTGTGTGGGCGGTGCGGTCGGTCCGTGCCACTTGCCAGAAGTGGTGGGACGCCTCGACTTCTGCTCCCCGCAGAGCCTCTGCCTGTATGACCATGGGATGGTTCTGGTACTCGCGGGCGAGGACTGCCACCTCGCCATCTAGCGTCGCCGAGAAGAGAAGCGTCTGCCGAAGCGGACTGGTCAGATCGACGATCCTGCGCACGACAGGGAGAAAGCCCATGTCGGCCATGCGGTCCGCCTCGTCGATGACCACGATGGCGACGCTCGCCAGTTCGATATCGCCGCGATCAATCAGGTCTTCGAGCCTGCCAGGAGTTGCGACCAGCACGTCCACACCCTTCCGTAGGGCACTCAATTGCGGCCCGTATCCAACGCCTCCGTAGACAGCGGCAATACGACGATCTACTGCGGCGGCCAGGGGTGCCAGGTCGCTCTTGATCTGCTCTGCCAGCTCACGTGTCGGGGCAAGGACGAGAGCGCGCGGCCGCTTCCGTTCAGCTCTCTCGACCCGGGCAAGCATCGGAAGGCCGAAGGCGAGAGTCTTGCCGGAGCCGGTTGGAGCGCTCCCTTGGATGTCTCTGCCGGCGAGGGCCGGAGGTATCGCAGAGCCCTGTATGGGGAACGGTCGGGTCAGTTGGCGTGCTTCCAGCGCTGCGATGAGCGATCGGGGCAGCCCGAAGTCTTGAAAGGTGGTGGACATAGTTTCTCCTAAGACGAGATGGCCTAACAATCCGCATCGACGCCATTTCAGAAGCGTCAGAGATTCGGCCGAAAGAGGTAGTCCAACCGGGCTGGGAACGTGCCGTCGCTCATCGGGGAAGCGAAAGGTCGCTGACCTCCACCCGATGCGGCGTGGACCCAAGCTAACACCGATTCGGCAGCAACCGGTCATTAGAGGTCACGGGCCGTGAATGGGACAAGGGAGCTTGCTGGCCTAGCGTCTGTTCTACCAACGACAGGATCTCATCGCCGAATCAGAGAAGCTCGCGCTGGTGGAGGCCATCGATTCACAAGTCGAGACTCTCACCGAGGCACATCTCAGCCGTCGCTCAGACTGGTACTTTCACGACATCGTCCCATGGGAGAGAGGGGAGAGCTTCCGCGAGAAGCCGTGGGACGTCTCCCAGTGCACCATCTCAGAGGAAGCACGGACATCGCTCGTCCTGAACCTGCCCACGGAGGACATCCGGCCCTACTACCACGCCCTCATCGAGAAGCACATGCCCAACACGTCAGCATTCGTCAAGTGGAATCGACTATGGACCGCCGAGGAGGGACAGCATGCGATCGCCATCCGAAGCTACCTGCTCGCGTCACGCAAAGCCGATCCCCATCAGCTGGAGGACGATCGCAAGGCGACCATGACGAACGGCTATCGGCCGACGTACGACGACCCGACTGAGATCTTCGCTTATACCGCCACCCAGGAGTTGGCGACCCGGGTCAGTCACCGCAACGCCGACAAGATCACCGACGACCCTGCTGCCTATGAGTTGATGCGCAACATCGCCGCCGACGAGAACCATCACTTCATCTTCTTCAAGAGCGTGATGCAGGCGATGCTCGACCAGGCACCGGGTCTCATGCTCGAGGGAATCCACCGTGTATTCGACAACTTCCAGATGCCCGGAAATCGCCATGCCGAACTTCCTGAGGCGATCCATCGACGTGGCGAAGGCAGGCGTGTACAACCTTCGCATACATCACGACCGGGTGCTTATTCCCCTAATCAAGGACTGGAACATCGAAAACCTCACCGGTCTCGCTCCTGCAGCGAAATGCGGGTAGGAATCAGCTACGCCTGATCGGCGTCTTCGGTGTCTTTGTCTCGATCCCGTTGCTCCTGCTCCTCCCGACGCTCGCGCTCGTGGCGGTCATGCGCCTCCTTACGCTCCCGTTCGTATCGCTTCGCGCTCTCGATGCGCTCTCGTTCGTGACGCTCGGCCCGCTCCCGCTCAGTCTCATCACTGGTCACGAAAGTCCTCTCTCATCTCCCCCACAGCTTGATCCTGTTCCAGGATCTGCTCCAGTCCGCTGTTGAACTCCTCCACAATCCCCCATCTGAAGAACGCCCGCTGTGTCACAGATAGCTTCGACATTCTCTGAGTCAGAGCTTCTCGATCGATCCAGAACTCGCCGCGACTGTCTGATTCGAGATTCCCCTTCCAGCCGCAGATGTCGGAAACCGAATAGTCCACGAGTTGGATCCTATCGCTCCTCGTCCCCGAGCAGAACGTCCTTTACTCGTAGATCAGGTCACCGGGAACATGTACTGTCGGCGTCCGGATCGCATGCAGGTCGGGGGTATGCAGAACCCGGTGCGTGGGTTGCTCCACGGCACGGCGACTCTCGTGTCGGTCACAGGGCTGGTGGCTCTCGTCGTCCGGGCCGAAAGGGCGGCTAACACTGCAGGAGCCGCCATCTACGGTTCGACTCTCATCGCCATGTATCTCACCAGTGCGCTGTATCACTCCGCGCCCTGGCAGCCCACATGGAAGGCCAAGCTGCAGGGCCTCGACCACACCTTCATCTACGCGCTCATGGCAGCGACCTTCACGCCACTTGTCCTCGCCACGGGCGAAGCCTTGTGGGTGGTCCTCTGGTGAGCACACTGGTCGCAATCGACGCCGCAACCGCAGTCATGGCGGTCCTCGGGGGAGCCGTCTACCTCGTGGGCCTCTTTCTCTTCGTAAACGCCGACCAAGACTCTTCCTGGAGATCTTCTCCCACCACGAGTTCTTCCGCGCCCATGGTGATCACCGCCAGCGTCCTCCACTTCATCGCCATCTGGAGAGTCGTCGCCACGCTCTGGCGAATTGCCGGACTTCCCATCGCAAAGCACCGGCTAGGGTGGTGTCAACAGTTCGTGGGTCTGACTACCCACAACGCCCGTTCCGCTGCGGTTCCGTCCGGCGGGACAGCTGCCTTGTCAAGCGACCGTCGCGACGTCGAGAGGCAAGCGGAGCGTCAACCCCGGCGGTCCACCCGAAGGGAGACCTGATGTTCCGGGTCACCGCTATGACACGAGCCGCGGTATGAGCAGACGGAGCTCCGATCAGCTACCCGTGAGACTGCGCCGATGCGCGGTCTGCGGCCACCCCAGCGAGGAACATCGAGGCACACTCGGCTGCACCGTCCCTCGGTGTGGATGCGATGATTTCGCCAACTCGGATCAGCATCCCTCGGGCCAACGGTCTCCCCGTTAAAAGGCATGCACTCTGCTGGACCCTGACTCGCCGTCATGAAGGACTCATTAGAGGTGGCGCGGGCGCTGGGGGTCGCTGTGGACCTCCGCTTGGTTGGCGGCGAGAGTCTGACCACAGGGCCCCACTCCTGCAAGAACGAGGGGGGTTGGTTCTCTGTATACGCGCCTCAGGATGCCGGTGACAGGTACACGACTCGCAAGATCATGTTCCATCAGGTGTATTCGTGGAAGCTCACGACCCCCCTTTGACCTCTACAGACAGCCACCGCCTATAGGACTCAGAGGGTTGCGAGCCGCAGGAATACGCGATAGGGATGGACCGGGTGATGTCACGAATGTCCGAACTCAGAGGACGATGTTCAAATGGGGCAATCGTGAACGAATCCAGCGACGGCTCGAATCAGATTCTGGGGCATGACCAGGCCGTTGGCGCGATGCGCGATGAACTACGCGATCAATGAGCACCTAACGCCAGAAGCCTCTGCAAGCAGAAGGATCTCGCTCGGAACGCTTCGAGCGTGAGCGGCGCGACGCCAGCGAAGACCATATTGAAACGCCCGACTAGATGGCCAAACACGACAAAACAGGAGAAGCTCGAAGAGCATGCACGCGACTTGGGAAATGACGAAATATGAGCGCTTAGCCAAGTCCCGTACGGGCGGAGCGAGCTGAATGCCCCTCAAATAGCGGACGAATCGTGCCGGATGCTGCAGACCCCGCCCTAGCCATCTTTCTCATTCTTGGGTCCGAACCAATCTGAATCCTTCGTTGCGATCGTATTCTTCAGGTGCTTCGTCACCGTTAGGGCGTCTTCTGGGGTAATCACAAGCGATGAAACGCTGCCTTCCTCGTAGCGCACATTGATTTCGTCCCACACCGCATCAATCGCTGCAAGCTGAGCGTCACGATTGTCTGGCTCCACTACTGCCACCATGACCCGAACCCACTCGGTGCTCAGCTCATCGTCCGTTATGTCTCGAAGTCTCTGGCGGTACTCGGTCACCGACTCATTATCGCTGGAGCAAGCCAGTAGACAAAGTGGTGCGAACATCGAGGGGTTCTCATACGCTGACAATCCCGGGGATCTCGAGTAGCGGACAGAAGTGTGGAACCCGGTCCTACTTCTACGGTTCCAAACCGATTGATCTTCGTTTCCTAACTCGTATCTCCTCCCACTCTCCTAGTCGCGAGACGCAGGCCTGTTGTGCGATCGACTGCCCCTGACCGGGAAGCGCTCGCTTTGGACTTCGCCCCATTTCGACCCGTCGCGCAAGGGCTGGATGGTCGTACCAATGCTTGGCGACAGCATGGGTGAGGATCTCTGGTCCGGCCTGATTTCGTTCAGTGGCGATGTAGGCGTGGTTCGAGTGTCGGCCTCTGGTGAGTGGTGTGTAGATGGCCGGGTGGTCGGTGGGGGTGTCGATCAGAAGTTGTTGGCATTGTTCGTTGAGTTGACGGACGGTTTCGTTGGTGTTGGCCATGAGAGCGACGGTCTCGCCCCGGTCTTTCGCCGCATTCCATGCTTCGAGGATGTCCCTTCCCATCTCGATTGAAGTTCCTGAATGGATGCGGTCGTGTTGGTCGTATACGGCGATGGCAGCGGGCCTGCCGGCTCGTAGCTGAAGGGATGCTTGGGCTTCCCATGGTTGGCTGAACCGGTGGACCTTCGAGACTAATCGACGGCGACGACTTGATCTTCACTTCGCCGGATGGTCATCCTCTGCGCTCGCGGAACTTTCTTCGCAGGGTGTGGCAGCCGTCAGCCGCTGAATGCGATCTAGGCGACTTGGTGCCGCACGACCTTCGACATACCGCGGCTTCGCTGGCAATCTCTTCTGGAGCGAGCGTGAAAGCCGTCCAGCGAATGCTGGGACATGCCTCCGCTCAGATCACTCTGGATCGCTACTCGCACCTCTACGAAGACGACCTCGAGGACCTCGCAGATGCGATGGATGCTCGTTACCGTGCGGCCCAGGTGCGGCCCAGGTGCGGCCCAAAACCGAATCAGGCGAAGTTATCCACATGCAGAAAGAGGCTAAAAAGGGTATCTGACCAGGGTGTTCTCAAGTTCATGCCCTCGTAGCTCAGGGGATAGAGCACCGGTTTCCTAAACCGGGTGTCGCAGGTTCGAATCCTGCCGAGGGCACCAGCCGATTATGCCGCCACCGCACGGGTCCCGCCGCGTGGGTCGATAGGGTCCTCACCTTGGCACGTATCGATGACCTTGACGATCCTCCTTCGCTTGATGGCAAGGAGGTTCTGGTCCCGCCGAGCCGTAGCGAATGCCGTAGATGGCTGGCTTCAAACTCCGAGCGACTAGATGGTCTCTGGATCGTCTACCGCAAGAAGTCAAGCAGCTTGGACGGTCCGGTCTATGACGATCCGGTCGAGGAAGCCCTCTGTTTCGGATGGATCGACAGTCGGGCCCGGCGGGTCGACGATGACCGGCTAATGCCGTGGTTCTCTCCACGTCGAAGCGGAGGGTTATGGTCGGCTGTCAATAAGGGAAGGGTCGCTCGGCTGATCGCCTCCGGACCGAACGCGGCCAGGCGGCCATCGACCAAGCCAAGGCCGACGGCTCGTGGGCCCAGCTAGACGACGTCGATGCCCTCATCATTCCCCTGACTTGAGGACCGCCCTCCAGGAGGACCCCGAGGCTGACTCTGCCTATGAAGCGCTGAGCGATTCGGCCAAAAAGCAGTATCTCTGGTGGACCCACTCGGTCAAGCGGCCCGCTACCCGCTCCAACCGAATCGACGAAACCATCCGAAGGCTCGCATCCGAGGAAGGCCACGACTCCTCTTAGTGCCCAGCAGCGGCCTGTGCTTCTGTAGGATCGCCAGGAATCTCCAATGGCTGTTGGGATACAGGAGGCTTTCATACCGGTCGAGTTCGTCCCCTCCCCAGAGTTGTATCCCTTCGGATCGAAATGGTTTGCGTCGTCGGTCGGTCGAGTTCACTACATCGACGAAGGCGCGGGGCGTCCCATCGTCTTCAGTCATGGCCAACCTATGTGGAGCTTTCTCTACCGACACATCGTGATCGGCCTTCGGGACCAGTTCCGGTGCGTGGTCATCGACTATCCGGGCTATGGACTGTCGGTCCGTCCCGACGGCTACGGGTACACACCGAGAGAGCACGCTGGAGTTCTGGGAGAACTCGTCGAGCATTTGGGTCTGGACGACATGGTGGTGATGGGCCAGGACTGGGGAGGGCCGATCGTGATGAGCATGGCCGCCAAGAGGCCACGCCGGATAACCGGCATCGTGCTGGGCAACACATGGTCCTCAACGTCAATCCCCGGCCGGTGCTTCCGAGTAGGCGAGTGTCGCGGGTTGGAATCCTGCCAGCGATCGTTGCGCTGTGTTGACGATGCTGGGAAGGTGGTCCGTTTTAACCCCCTGACCGGGCGCCCATCACATGCTGGCGCGTACGCTCCCTGGGCATGGTCGAGCACCCGGAGAGCCAGGCTGGTGAGACATCCGAAGCCGTATTGGTCCGGTATGGCTGGGGGCCTCCGCTCGCGGTCCTAGGGGCGCTATCTGGCGCCGTGGTAGTGCTGGCGTTCACGGTCGTGCACGACATCCTCATCTCAGACATCTGGTTCAACGCGGGGCCGATGGTGTTCGCAGGAGGACTTACCGGATTGTGCATCGTCTGGGCGTACAACCGCTCGGTCACTGACCATTCTTCGGCCGCATGGTTTCAGTTCGCGGCGATACTCACGGTCGAGCTCATCGTCCTTGGCGCCGCTTCGCTCATCGTGCTGAGTCCGGAGTTCTCGATGGCCGAGTTGATGGTGGCCGACGACGCCTTCGAACGCCTGTTGCCGCCATCCATGCCGCTCATCATCGGCGCCATGGTTGTCGGAACAGCGTCGATGTGGATCTACTACGGCCGCAAGCCGGCGGCGTTGATCCCTCTGTTCGTCACCCAGGTTCTTCTGGTCTTTCTCATCGGCCACCAATTCGCTTTTCTCGGACTCGTCGAGACCACGACTGCGTTGCTAATGGTCTTCATCGAGTTTGGCGTGATCACGGCGGGCCTGGCCGCTGTTTACTGCCTGGGTGTTATCGGCGGTGCGGTTGCGATCAAAAGGCTCCGAAGAAACGGCTGAGGGTTATCGCACCCACCAACCCTTGTCGAGTGTGCTTCGCGTCATCTTCTTTTTGTCATTAAGCACACTCGACGCAATAGAGATCGGCGCCTAATCGGCCAAGGCCGCTTCCAGCACCGGGTCGAGACCTCCGAAGTGATCGGCCGAGGTCACCGCCACCGGGATGTCGGGCTCGATTGTCTCCCGCGTGTCGTCGGGGCCTCCGATCTCCCAGTAACGAGACGAGATCCTGACCTCGACCCGCGAGTTGGGGAGCGTCGCGGTCCGGGCGTCGCCGTAGAGATTGGGGCTGCCCCCCATTTCCTCCCCAACAAATCTGGCGTCGGCCTCCACATCCATATAGGTGGAGAAGTTGGCGGCCGCGGAGAAGGTCTGCCGCGAGGTGATCAGGACCAGGTCTACGCCCGCCTCGGACACTTCTCGGAGAAACGTGCGCAGGGGTCCGATCGTGGTGTTGTCGCCGCCAGGATTGCGCCGCATGTCGACAACGATTCTCGCCACCTCGTTCTCCGACACATGTGCCTCGAGCTCTGCGACAACGCCGCCGAGGGCGGTGACGAAGTTGTACTGGACATAGACGACGTTGCCGGCATCTAGCACCGCCCACCAGATCGGCTCGTCGGTCATCGTCTCGTGCTCCAACGACGCCCGCGCCGGGGGGAGCACCGGATGCTCGACCCATTCCCTCCATTGCCCAGGATCAAGGACCGAGGGGTTCACCACGACTGTGGAGCCATCCTCCACCTGCAGCTCAAACCGAGGTTGTTTTTGATCGTCGATGACGCCTTCGTGCTCGAGGACGAGTGGGTTGACGAGAAACAGAGTCCGCAGGTTCCTGACCGTCTGCGAGTTGTCCCATTGCGCATAGCTGCTGACCCTCTCTAGAACCTCTTCGACATCGACACCGGAGACCGAGACCAGGCGTGCCCCTACCAAGCCGTCGTCGGGTGACTCCACTACAAACACACCGTCGTCAAACTCGTAGAAGCGAATCTGATAACGCCCAAATGCCACCACATCCTGGCTCAGGGACAGACTGGTGTGACCGTCGATTCTGGCCACCAGCTTGGTCAGCTCGAGGACGATCTCCTCGTCGCTCAGCTCGGCGACCGACTGCTTCAGCAAGGCCAAGTCGGACTCGAACTCGGCTTGGTCGGCCCGCCAGAAAGGGTTTGGGTGCAACAAATCGAGCCGATCGCGCAAGGTATCGATGTCCTCCTCCCAGGCGGCGAGGCGGTCGATGACGGTGGAAGTGGTCGGCCCCCGAGTTGTCGTGGTTTCGGCCGCCACCTCCGTTGAAGGTGGGATCGGCACAGTCGACGTGACAGCGGTGTTCTCGCCCGTGGTGCACGCTACGGCAAGGCTCAACACAGCACTGAATAGCAAGTGGCGTTTGATCACCATCTGAAACTAGCACGAATTCGTGCTAGTTGAGATCGGCTCGCGCCAAACTGTCCCGCAAATGACCAAGTGCTGCCTGGCTGGCATCACCGAGAGCATTCAACATGCGTCGCACCTCCTCAGGGTCGGCCTCGAGGTGCTCCAGGATCCGCGACATGGCCTGGTTGAAGTTCTCGCCTGCCTCGCGGTGGGCCTCGAGTCCGTCGTCGGTCAAAGAGACGAGGTAAGACCTACCGTCGCGAGGGTTTGGGGAGCGTGACAGGTGGCCATTCGCCTCCATCTCGTGGAGATAGTCGAGCAACGTCGTTACCGGCAGTCCCATGGTCTCGGCCATATCTGTCGGCGTGACCCGACCAAGGTCGAACACAAGGCTATAGACCGCATACTCCGTCGGTGTTAGCGGACTCTCGGCCATCGCCTCGGCCAGGAGGACCCGTGTCTTCTGGCCCACAGCAAAGAGATCGAAGAGAATGGAGAGCGTGCTGTCGGCCATGTGCACAGGCTACAAAGCCTGACTCCGAACCCACACGGGGCGCCTAGTCTTCAACCGAACGTGACCGATTTCCACTATGAACCTCTGAGCTTTCTCGATTCGGCCTTCCTCGCTCTCGAATCAAGGGTCAGCCACATGCACGTCGCCGGTGTGGCCCTGTTCGACGCGTCGCCCCTGAAAGCCGACGACGGCGGAATCGACATCGACAGGATCCGGGCACACATCCAATCAAAGCTCGAATACATCCCGCGGTACCGACAGCGCCTCGAGTATGTCCCCTACAGCCGGCATCCGGTCTGGGTCGACGACGACCACTTCAGTTTCGACTATCACGTCAGACACACCTCTCTCCCTCGTCCGGGTTCCGACACTCAGCTCAAGGCGCTCGCGGGTCGGATCGTCTCCACAAAGCTCGACAGGAGCAAGCCCTTGTGGGAGATGTGGGTCGTCGAAGGCGTAAACGATGACCGGTTTGCTCTGGTCGCCAAGATCCACCACTGCATGATCGACGGCATGTCCGGGGTGGACTTGACCACGATCTTGATGAACGTCGTGCCCACGAGCGAAATCGAGGACCCGACCGAATGGGAGCCCCGACCTGCGCCGACAGCGACTCAGCTGGCAGTGGCCGAGTCGGCGAAACTGACCCGACGTGCAATCGACCGCCTGACCCGCGTCGCCGACTCCATTCGGAGCTCGGAAGGAGTGAGCGACGAGACCATGGACAAGTCGGCGGCCGCCGTTTCCTCCCTCAAATCGGGATGGCTCACGGCGTCTTCCCGCACGCCGCTGAATCCCGATATCGGACCCACCCGTCGCTTCGATTGGACCGACATGCCCCTGTCCGACATCAAGGAGATCAAGAACGGCTTTGGAGGGTCCGTCAACGATGTCGTCCTCGCCATTGCCACCGGGGCGGTGCGGAGTTTCCTCATCGAGTCACGCGACTTTGACGTGGACGAAACCGAGTTCCGAGCCATGAACCCTGTTTCGACGCGGTCGGGCGGGTCGCCGTCGGGCAAGCTCGGCAACCAAGTGGCGATGTGGCTCATCGATCTGCCGATAGAAGTCGAAGACCCGCTCGAGAGGTTGCGGTTGATAAAGGAACGCACGTCGAATTTGAAGGAAACCAAGCAGGCACTCGGGGCCGCGACCATCGTCGAGATGAGTTCCGGCACCCCTATCACCCTCCTCGCTTTGGCCAATCGCGTGGCGGGGCCCCGTATGCGTCCTTTCAACATGACGGTCACCAACATCCCTGGACCGCAATTCCCGATGTATCTCCTCGAATCGGAAATGCTTGCCAACTACCCGATGGTTCCGCTTTGGGCCCAGCACGGCATCGGGCTCGCCCTCTTCTCCTACAACGGACGTCTGCTCTGGGGCATCCAGGCCGACTACGACGCGGTTCCCGACACGGGCGACTTTGCCTCGGCGTTGCGGGCATCATTCGAGGAGCTTCGGGATCTGAAGGTTTGAGCCGACTCGACTTGGCCGACGGCCTGCGTCTGTTGGAGTCCACAGACAACGAAGGAGCCTTTGGCCACAATGAGCACCTCGCCTTCGCCTGGGCGGTGCTCGAAGAAGCGGACGACCTCGACTCGGCCATAGGTGTGGTGTCGATGACAATTCGGCACGCCGCAGAGCTGGCGGGCAATCCGGACAAGTTCCATCTCACGATGACGGTGTTCTGGGTGAGGGCCCTCGACGCGGTGAGGAGGGCCCACCCTGACATAGCCAGCATCGAGGACGCGTTGACGGTGTTTCCCGACCTCGCCGACCCCTACCTCCACCAAAGACACTGGACCGACATCAACCGAGACGAAGCCCGACGGACCTGGGTCGAACCCGATTTGAAGCCGATTCCATGACTCTCGCCGCGGCGCTGGCCGGGGCGTTGATCGTCTCCTTCTCGGCCATCTTCTTCGAGCTC
This sequence comes from Acidimicrobiia bacterium, assembly GCA_965216725.1. GTDB lineage: Bacteria > Actinomycetota > Acidimicrobiia > Spongiisociales > ZC4RG35 > JACZUI01. Next base: position 276,559 of record CBDCGI010000007.1, read on the forward strand.
TCCGAGGTAAACGCTGTAACCGGGAGCTTCTTTCGAGCCGCATACGCAGTTCCGGTGTTGGTTGTCCTTTGGCTGGCAAGACGATCTGAAGACAAGAGGCCGCCGAGGCTGCGTTGGCTGGCACTCGGGGCAGGGATTGCCCTTGGGATCGATGTGGTCCTGTGGCACACGGCCATCAACTACATAGGAACCGGACTAGCGACCCTCCTCGCCAACTCTCAAGTCGTGATCGTCGCCGTGGCCGCCTGGCTGCTTCAGGGCGAACGCCCGACGCGCAGAGTCCTGATCGCCATTCCGGTGGTGCTGGTAGGCATCGCGATGATCTCCGGGGTCGGTCAGGAGGAGGCATTCGGCGACGACCCGCTACTCGGAGCCGCGCTGGCACTTGTGGCCGCGTTCTTCTACGCAGCGTTCCTACTCGGCTATCGAGCCTCCAACACTGGTGGTGGCCCCACTGCAGGCCCATTACTCGAGGCCACTTTCGGTGCGGCGGTTGCCTCGTGGGCCATTGGCTCCGTGAATGGCGATCTCAATCTGGAGCCCACGTGGCCGGGCCATGGCTGGCTCCTGGCGCTGGCCATCGGAGCCCAAGTGATTGCCTGGTTGATGATCGGATATGCCCTACCCCGACTCCCCGCCGTGGAGACCTCGACCATCATCCTCCTCCAACCAGCAATGACCATGGTCTGGGGTGCCTTGATCTTCGACGAGCGACCTTCATCGATTCAGTTGGCCGGAGCAGTGTTGGTGTTGGCCGGCGTTGGAGCCGTGGCTCTCGCCAGGGCGAGGGAAGTGGTGCCCGCCCGCGCGTGAGTGCGCTCAACGTAGGACCCTCAGCCGCCGAACACGATCACCAGCAGTCTTCCGGTAGGACCGTCGACCACGGCCACGCCCATCCGGTCGTAAGCAGCGATTGACAGCTGGGCCAGGCCGCTAGTCGAGTCGAGTAGAGCATCGAACGCGGCTCGAGAGCTGCTGGCCAGAGCGATGTTCTCACCCGATAGGGCAAATGTGAGCCCGGCGGCCGTCAGGTCGGCCGCGACTCTCTGGCCGGGCAGAGTGTTCCGACTGAGACGGCCCGATGTGTACATCTCCTCGGCCCTCGCCTCGGCCACTTCATTGAAACCTTGACTGGGCACGAGAGCACGCAGCCCGAGACCCGTCCGGTGCTGGTTGACCATCTCACCGACCTCTCCGGCCTCGTCGCGGACCTGGCGTATCTCGTCCTCTGGAGCGGGAGGAATCGAGACGACCTCCTCGCCTTCGGGCACGACCCGAGATGAGTCGAACAAGGATCGAATGGTTGCCAGGGAGTTCAAGACGTGGTCCCCGCCGATCTCCTCCAAACGTTGCTGGGGGAAGGCGTCAGGACCGGCGATTGTCTCCACCACCACCGATTCCTCGAACGCCTCCTGCCAGCCCTCTGACAGTGGCATCACGCGAGCGACGTTGATGACGACTAGCAACAACACCACCCCCCAACCGGCAGCCAGCACTGCGCCACCCACCCGATTGACGATGTTGAGACCGGGCAGCTTCATCATCCGGCTCAGATAGTGGGCGACAGCGCTGAGGGCAATGGCGAAAAGGACGAAGAGGAGAATGCCCCCGCCGATCGTCGCCAACTCCGGCGGGACACCAAAAGTGTCGATCAGGAATTCGCCCAGCGGCCCCGCCAGCCAAAAGGCAATGAAGGCACCTGCCACCAAGCCGACCAGGTCCAAAGCCTCCCTCACCAAGCCTCGCATCCAACCCCTCGCCAGAAGACCGGCGAGGAAGATCCCGAAGATGAAATCGAGCAAAACTCCCTACCTGTTCACAACAACACAAAAGGCGACGCCCAGCGTCGCCCCGACTCGTTCTAGAAGTTACCCCGTGTTGAGCCGAAATCGATGGTGTTTGCGGGCCCTGAGCCCCATGCTCATCCTGGTTCGGGCTCCCCCTCGGGGCTGACTACCCGAATCCTCATCCGCTTGTTGGCCTTGCCTTTCGACTCGGTTTTCACCACCTCGACCTGACCTACTTCGAGCGTGGAAGCGACGTGAGTTCCGCCATCGGCCTGCCGGTCGAGGCCGACGATGTCGACCACCCGAATCTCTGAGACCCACTCCGGTATCAGGTTGACTTTGGTCCTTATCAAGTCTGCGTCTTTGAGAGCCTCGGTCCTGGCCATATAGACGATTTCGGTGGGATATCCCTTCACCAGCTCCTCGTTGAGCACACGCTCTACCTGCTGCCCCAATTCGACGGACATCGCTTCTAGCTCGAAATCCATTCGGGCTTCACCCGGCGTCATGTTGCCTCCGGTGACCTTGGCTCCGAAGTCCCGAAAGATGACACCGGAGAGGGCGTGAAGTGCGGTATGGGTTCGCATCGTCAGGTAACGCCGATCCCAATCGATGACGCCTTCGACCGGTGTCCCGGGTGACGGCAACGTCGACCCGTCCGCCACCTCGTGGAAGGGTCTGCCGTCGCGGCGGTAGGTGTCGATCACCTGGGCCTCTCCCCCGTCCCAACGTATCAGACCCATGTCGCCCGGCTGCCCACCGCCACGGGAGTAGAAAACGGTCCTGTCCAGAAACAGACCGGAGTCGGTGACCTCGGTCACGGTGCCCTCGGCGCGTGCCTGGTATGCGTCTTGGGGGGCAATCTCCTCGGTGGGGCCTGGGCCTGCCATGGCCCCGAGGCTAACCCCTGGGTGGTGTCACCCGATGACGATGGTGCGCACGAAGTCGTTGACCAGCACTTCGAACTCGCGGCCGGTCTCCAAATCGACGATTACCGCTCCACCCGAGGCACGCATGTAGGCGACATGTGAGGCGTTGGCGAAAAGGCCCGGTCTCGACGGGCTCTGTGTGTAGTAGCGATTACCGCTTTCCTCGATGACAGCCAGCCCACGAGACCCGAGAATCGCCACCCGCTCGGGGCTTCCCGCAAAGGCCGCCGACCACCAATCACCGACCTCATCGCGGACCCGGAGCACATCGTCGACTTCGGCACCGAGTTGAAAGGACTCCTCCACCCCTCCCGGCGAAATCGTGATCGGTTGGCCTTCACGACGCACCAGCAGCCAACCGTCGGGTGCAGAGTCCATGAACTCGCCAGTGTGGATACGGACAATCTCGCCGAAGTCGTTGAGGACTACCACCTCGTCACCATTCTGTAAGGCCCACCCCCAGTCGCCGAAGGCGACCATGACCGCGTCCTGCATGCCCACAGCCGCAGTCAGGTTGTGGGGAGCACCAGTCCCGCCGTCACTGGTCCAGAGACCGATCTCACCGGTGGCATCCCGGGTCACCCATCCCAGGCCGGCTTCCTGAGAGTCGTGCCATGCGAAGCCGCTGACTCCCGATGCAACCGCCCGGACCGACCCGACCGGACCGGCGTACAAGGCAGCTCCTTGTGTGTCGTGCAAGGGAACGGACACGGCGACAAATGTCCCGGTGACGTCCAAACTGGGCGACGCCCCCGCCCCAACATCGCCGATGGGTAGTCGTCTCCTGGAGATTGGCCTTTCCATCGAAGCTCGAGGCCATTCGACGTAGTCCATCGCTTGCCCATCAACCACCACGACAGCGCTGAAGCCGGATTCGAATTCGGGGAGCAGCTCGCCTGTCGGCAACAGGTCGGTTTCAGCCGGCAGGGCAGTTGGAGGGTCTTCCCCACCATCCAACACACCGATGATGGCGGCCAGCGAGAACCCAATGCCAACACCAACGAGTAGTGCCCACGGCATCGCGTTCTTGGGACGTGGCGACGGAGGCGGTTCCTCGTCGATCAGGTCTTCGACGATCTGACCGCTCATGATGAGATCCTACGACTTCTCGCCGTCTCCGGAATCGGGGGGGTCCTGGAGGGCGCTGATCTCCTGAGTGTCGAACAGCCGTGTTTGCGTCGGGTTGCGTACCCGAATCCCGGCTATCCGCTCCGGAGGCTCGGTCCTACCGATCATGTGATCGCTGGCCTCCCGCCACGACTGACCCAGCATGCGGGTTCTCCAGAAGTGCCCGACGATGATGGTGATCGCAGCCGTTGTCGGGACCGCGATGAGAACGCCGAGCAGGCCAGCCAGGGAGCCGCCGATCACCAGTGCCAGGACGATTACGAGGGGCGAGAGATTCACTTGTGTCCGCTGCACCAGAGGCGTAATCACATGGTTGTCTACCTGCTGGATGGCAATCATGATCACCACGGCGACGATCGCCTGGGTGACGTTGCCGTCGAGGAGGGCCACCACTGCGGCCAGAGCGCCCGCGACGAAGGGACCAACAAACGGGATCATGTTGAAGACTCCGGCAATGATCCCGATCAGCAGCCAGAAGGGAAGATCAATGGCCCACATCCCAATCGTCGACGCGACGCCGACGATGAACGCCACGAGTAACTGACCGCGTACAAACGACCCCAGAGCCCGGATCACCTGAGTCGAGAGGAAAGTCGCCTCCTCACGGTACTTGCGGGGCGTGAGCTCAAAGGCGTTCTGTCGGAACCGGTCGAGATCGATCAAGATGTAGAGGGCCAGGAAGGGTGCCAAAGCAATAACGGCGATGGTCTCGGCGAAGCCGCTGATCAGCTGTCCCGCACCGGATCCGAATCCAAGGAGCAGCCCAGTGATGGTTTCTTGGTTGGCCGGGTCATTGAGCCATTCGGATATGAAATCCTCGGTGAGGATCTCGTCGACGTTCACGCCGAACCTGTCACCTGTCTCTCGGAGCCACCTCAGAAACTCGTCGTACAGGCTTGGGAGATTCTCGCCCAGTTGGCTTGCCTGGTCTCTCAGCGTGGGGAAGATCAGCGCAGTAGCGGCAACCAGGAGTGCGGTGGCTGCGACGAACACGAGAATGGCTGCGAAGGGCCTGGGCACGCGCATCCGGGCAAAGCTGGAGACAGCCGGTTCCAAGAGAAATACCATGCCCGCCGCCACCGCCACCGGAAGCCAGATCACTCTCACTGCATCGAGGACAACAAGCGTTGCGTATCCCAGAATCACCGCGCCGACGGCGATCCAAATGATCAACCCGGTTCTTTGCATGCGATCGCTTGGCACTGGTCGGCAGTGTAACTACGGGGTGATTAGCGAAAGAGATGCTCCGGGAGCCGTCGAAATGACCCACCCCTCGCCTTCGATCGGCGACCGCCATCCGTCCGACGTCATTGTCCAATCGGGCGGAACGTCGGCGTCTCCGATAACCGACGCGGGGCTGCCCGACGCGAGGACCAAAACGAAGTCACCGTCGATCGACACCGGGGCACCGCCTTGGGCCGCCCCCAGTGAGACCTCTCCCTCACCAACCAACCGAATCTCGGAGAGGGAGAGCTCCCTCAGATCCGCTGTGACCGAACCTTCGAGGGTCAGCTTCCATTCCGGGGCGGTGTCCATGGAGATCGACCAACCTGCATAGCGATAGATGCCAGGATCGGCGACAGGCTCGAGGGCGACGGAAAACGACGCGCCCTGGACCTGCTCCAAGGCGTTGGCGTAGCCGACATCGCCTCCGCCCCGCTGGGGCTGGACCTCATAGACCTCCCCGAGCTCAGCCGCAGCCACCTCGAGATCGCCGTCGATCCTCACGGAGAGAACCGCCGACTCGACGCCCTCGGCTGGGGGGCCCTTCAGTGAGATCGAGGCTGAAGGCATCACCGGCCAGCCTTGAAAGTAGGCAACGACGAACAGGGCGAGGATCGCGGCCACCAGGATGGGCAGCACGCCGGAGGCCTTCACCTGGCCAATCCTCGAGCTCCGTGTGAAAAACCCTAGAAGGCCGATTCCGACCCAGACTGGCCACCAAGCAAGAAAATCGGCTCCGACGGCTCGGCTCATCAACCCGGCGGCCACCGCAGCCAGCAGCGCCACCAGCAGACCCGATGGGATCAGCCAGGCTCTGGGGATCTGGCTCTTTGGCGCTCGGACCCGGTGGGTCACCCTTCGTAGCCGGTTCCCAACACCATGATCACGTCGGCGCCGGGACGAAGCTCGTCATCCGGTAACGGCTCCACAAGAGCCCCGGGGATGAATTGGAGCATTTCGTTTGCCTCCGCGGAGAAGCCTTCTCGATACCAGAGTCGCGACGGGTCCTGCTCCGGCTCGTAATCCGCCGCTTGAAGCGTCTGGTAACCGGCCTCGACCAGCACCGCGGTCATGGCCCCGGCCGCGCCGGGGAGGCCAACCGAGTTGAGGACTGCCACCGTCACTTCACTTGGCGGCCGAACCGGGACCGTGGTCGTCGTGGTGCCTCGAGTGGTGGTCGACGTGGTTGTATCCACGGCCGTGGATGTGGTGGTGGCAGGGGTGGTGGTAGTGGTTTCGACCGCAACCGGTGACGTGGTGGTCGACGGCTCGTCGGGATCGTTACCCACGAAGAGGTATAAGACAAAGAAGACCACGGCTCCAACGATCAGTATCCCCAGCACCATGATCCCCAGGTCGCGGTAGAACCCCCCGGAAGAGGACGATGCGTGCCTGCCCTTGGCCATCAGCCGGCGACGCCCTTCTGATTCGGGTTGGTCCGCTGCTCAACCAGACCCCGGAGACGTCTGATGGTGAGTGGGTCGTCCACCAGCGCCGAAGGCTTGTCCATTATCTGAAGCAGCCGCCGGTAATAGTCGGCCGACGTGATCCCCAGTCTGAACTCGATGATCTGGTCTTTGGGGCCGCCTTCAACCAGGGAGGCGCGCTCGAAATCGAGGATCACCCTCTCCTCAGCCGTCAACATCGACGCGAGCGTATTTGGGGACGGCCTGGTAACTGAGGATTTTGCACCATTTGCAGGTCGACAGGAGCGCTTGAGACACCCTTGCCGCCCTGGCATACCTTCTAGGCGGGAGCCGGGTACCGGATTCGAACCGATGACCTGCTGATTACAAATCAGCCGCTCTACCACCTGAGCTAACCCGGCCTGTCTGGCGCTTCCTGTACGGCGCCACTTCTCACCCTCATTATCTCAAAGCACGCCAACGCAGCGGAAACCGAGGCATTGAGACTCTCTGTGCGTCCCGGCATCGGGATCGAAACCGTCACGTCGCATCGCTTCTTGACCAGTTCAGAAAGACCGCTGCCTTCAGAGCCAACGACAATCGCCACCGGCTCGGTGAGCAAATCGAGGCCAAAGAGCCGGCCATCTCCTACCTGATCCAGCCCAACCACCCAGACTCCGGCTTTGCTCAGCCTGCTCAAGGCCTCAGGTATCGATCCGACGACCGAGACTCGCATTTCCTCCATAGCGCCGGCTGCAGCCTTGAAGGCAGTCGCCGAGAGCGGTGCCGAACGGCGATCCGACACCAGCATCCCATCGAGGCCCGCTGCAGACGCGGAGCGTGCGATGGCACCCACATTGTGTGGATCTTCGATGTGGTCGAGGGCGATGACTGCCGCCTGCGGTCCGGCGAGCTGGTCGACGGGCACCGGAAGAATCGGCCTGCAATCTGCGACGACACCTTGGGGAACCTCGGTCTCGGAACGGTCACGGAGATCTCTGAGGTATGAGATGGCATCAGGATCGACCAATGCGGCGATGTTGGCGATCTCCGGTCTGGATCTTCGCTTCTCTTCGATGAAGAGTCTCTGCACCCTGCCCGCAGCAGCCGCGGCTGCTACCGCGTGGACCCCTTCGACCCTATGCCCGAATCCAGCTCGTGCCATCGGGCCCATCTTCGAGTTGGATACCTACCTCGGCCAGGGCGTCACGGATCTGGTCAGACGTGGAGAATTCCCTGCTTTCGCGGGCCTGGGACCGCAGGACAATGAGACCTTCCACCACCGCCTCAGCCTCTCCTTCGACACCGAAGCGAGCCCCAATCGCGGAGAGGTCAAGCAGATCCTGAGTGGTCCGGCTGGCGTCGTCGATGCCCAGGACCTCGACTATCAGTTCCACCGCACCAGCAATAGAGCCGGCATCCTCGCCGACGTCCACGAGGCGGTTGCCCTCACGAACCAAATCGAAGAGGAGCGAAACGGCCTCGGGAGTGCCGAAGTCGTCGTCCATCGCGTCCCGGAACTCGCCTACCGCGGCTTCATCAGGCTCAGTTGGCTCCACACGATCGCGGAATCTGTCGAGGCGATGCAACGCCTCCTTTGCTTCTCCGACCAACTCAGGCGTGTACTCGATCGGAGATCGGTAGTGAGCCCTGAGCATCAGAAACCGCAGTGGCCGCCCACCGTGGATCTTTGCGGCCGATTCGAGATCGGTCAGCACCCCGGTGGATTTCGACATCTTCTCGCCGTCGAGGTTGACCATCCCGTTGTGCAGCCAGTAACGGGCAAAGGTCTCGCCGCTGACGCCTTCGCTTTGGGCAATCTCGTTCTCATGATGGGGGAAGATCAGATCGGAACCGCCACCGTGGATGTCAAAGCCGTCGCCCAGGTATCGCTCCGCCATAGCCGAGCATTCGATGTGCCAGCCCGGCCGACCTGCACCCCAAGGCGAGTCCCACCATGGCTCACCCGGCTTCGCCGCCTTCCACAGTGCGAAATCGAGCGGGTCCTGTTTCGATTCTCCAACCTCGATTCTCACGCCCGACCTCAGCTCGTCGGGCTTCATCCCTGAAAGCCGGCCATATGACTCGAGCGCTCGCACCGAGTAGTAGACGTCACCGTCGGACACATAGGCGAGACCCCGCTCGATGAGGCGTGTTGTGATGTCGATGATCTCGTCTATGTGCTCGGTCGCCTTCGGCTCATGGTCGGGGGGAAGGACCCCAAGCTCCCGATAGCCGGCCTCGAATCGGGCAGCCATCTTCTCGGCGAGCTCGCCGACGGAGACTCCAGACTCCTCGGCGGCAGCGATGATCTTGTCTTCTATGTCTGTGATGTTGCGAACGAAAGTGACGTCGTAGCCGCGCCACGAGAGATAGCGGCGGATGACGTCGAACGCGACTGCCGAGCGGCCGTGACCAACATGAGGTTCGGACTGGACCGTGGGGCCACACAGGTAAATCGACACCTTGCCTTCGTCGCGTGGCTCAAAGGGGACCACTCGACGACCAAGCGTGCTGAGGATTCGCAGCATCGAACGATGTTAAGACGAGGCGGTCATGGTGACCACGGCAATGGCGGCGATCCCCTGTCCGGCCCCCGTGAAGCCCATCCCGTCGGTCGAGGTCGCCTTGACCGACACCACATCCGCGTCCACCCCGGCGGCGGAGGCGATGGCGGCTCGTATCTGGTCGCGAATCGGGCCGATACGCACATCCTCCGCGATCACGGTTATGTCGGCATGAGAGAGTTGTAGGCCACGCTGTTGAGCCACTCCAAGTGAGTGCTGAAATATTGCCATCGAATCGGCACCTTCAGAAGACGGATCGGATGATGGAAAGTGCTCTCCGATGTCGCCGGCTACGGCAGCACCCAGCACAGCGTCGGAGAGGGCGTGGGCCAGGACGTCACCATCCGAGGTGGCGGCAACACCGAATTCTCGGCTGGCCACAACACCTCCAAGAACAAGAGGCGGATCGCTGTTGAGACGATGAGCATCGAAGCCCCAGCCGACCCGGATGCCGGCGGGATCGGCCATCACTCCTCGATGGGCTCGACTTTGGGAAGTGCCCTATCGAGCTTCTTGATCGCCTCTTCGTCATCAACCTCGAGACTGAAGGCGAGCTCAGAGCTCAGTGTGAGACGGGCCTTGGACAGCATGCGCTTCAGAGCGGGGCTGATGCCCTTCGTCTGCTGGGCATAAGAGAGGTCTCGCACCACCTCGGCGACCTGGAAGATGTCACCCGATGTCATCTTCTCGTTGAGGACCTTGTACCAGCGGCTCCAATTCGACCCGGCCTCCTCGGGCTCCCCTTTGAGCGAGCGAAGAACCTCTCGGGATTTGGTCTTCGAGATCACCGGTCGAATCAGGTCTTCGACCTTGTCGAAGGGAACCATCACGGTGAGCTGCTCGGTTGCTATGTCGAGGACGAAATAGTCGTGCTTCTTCCCGGCAAATTCCTGTTTGACCTTCTTCTGGATCGTGGCCGCACCGTGCTGTGGGTGCACGACCTTGTCACCTACCGAGTATTTGGGTGCGGTTTTGGGCATGAGGTTGGTGGAGTGTACCGGGGAGGCGAATCAATCCAGCACCGGCTCCCATTCGTCGACCATCTCCGCCAGTCGGGTCAGGAATGCCTTGAGCTGCTGGGCCCGGGTCTCGCCGACCCCTTCGACGGCTTGCAACGCGTCGGAATCGGCGGAGAGAAGCCTCCTCACCGAACCGAAGTGACGCACAATGTCCTCGCGCACCGAGTCGGGCAGGCGGCCCACTTCGGAGAGAATTCGATAGCCCCGAGGGCTGGCCAGATCATCGAGGTCGGGGAAGCCGACTGCCTTGCCGACACGGCTCGGATCTTCGAGATCCGCGGCCGACAGGCTGCTCAACCGAGTCAGACCCCGCTCAACCGCACCGGATCGCAGGGGCCTTATGTAATCCTGGAGCACGGCCCGCATCGAAAAGTCGACCCCAGACAAGAGGTCGTTGAGCTGCAAGGTAACGATCGCTCCTTCGTCGCCAAGGGTCAGCGTCCTCGCCTCCACCACACTCCCCAGACGTTGCACCATCTCCCCTCGCTGAAGGACCGTCACAGCTGACCGATATGTCGCCAGACCTGCGACCTCGAGCCGTGTCAGTTTCAGCTCCGACTCGTCGAGCCGACCTCGAAGCCGATCCAATGATTGAAGTTCTTGATTGACGTGCGCCGCGACCTCAGTGGGGCTGGCCAGCTCGATCTTCTGGCCATCCTGAAAGAGAGTGGCCACCTTTCTACCTTCGGATACCGCAACCACGGGCTTCTTGGTCTGCACCGCGAGCCTCTCGGCAGTTCGGTGACGCGCTCCGGTCTCGTCGGTGGGAATCGACCCGTCGGGGACGAAATGAACCGCTGCAGCCAGAATCGAGCTCCAGTTGTCGTCCAAAACGATCCCGCCGTCCATCTTTGACAGCTCAGCGAGACGGGCTGGGGTGAAGGGGGCGTGGGCCAGGACGAAGCCGCCGGAGCTGACTCGTTCCACTTCCGTCCCGTTGCCGAGTACGACCAGGCCGCCCTTGCCTTGCTGAATTATTCGTTCCAGGGCGCGGCGCATCGGAGTGCCCGGGGCCAACCGCTCGAGCGTCTCAGGAATGGTGTGATCGCCCACACCCGGAGGCTATCACCCTGGAGGTTCACGCACCCAGCCCGGCATCCCTTAGGGCCTCGCCGAGCCGCAACGGGCCATCTGAAGTGGGGGCGACCCATCGATCGAGACCCATGCGATTGAGTTCGTCCAGTCGACGTGATTCGAACGGAATCGACCTGACCTCTCCAGCCAGCCCGATCTCCCCCCAAGCAGCAAGCCGCCCGAGGGAGCGGCCCCTAGCGGAAGAGGCAAGGGCGAGAGCGACCGGAAGATCGCTCCCGGGCTCGTCGAGCCTCCACCCGCCGACCACGTTGAGATAGATCTCCTGATCGTGAAGGGGCAACTGGCCGTGATGGCTAAGGACCGCGATCACCTGGTTCACCCGCCTCGCATCGAGCCCCTGTATCGACCGTCTCGGCTGTGCTTGGCTAGACGGAGCGACCAGGGCCTGAATCTCAACAAGGACCGAACGTCTTCCTTCGACCGCCGGATAGACCACCGTGCCCGGGACTTCTGTTTCCCAGCTCTCCAAGAAGATCTTGGAAGGATCGGCCAGTTCGACGAGACCCACCGATTGCATGTCGAACATTCCTGACACGTGGGTCGCTCCGAAACGATTCTTGAGGCTGCGCAAAACCCGGAAGCCTCGGTCAGGATCGCCCTCGAGGTACATCACAACATCGACCATGTGCTCGAGGAGCTTGGGCCCGGCAAGGCCGCCCTCCTTGGTGACGTGGCCGACGAGGACCACCGGGACCCCGGTCTTCTTGGCCATGCGCGCCAGTCTCGCCGCGCTCTCGCGGACCTGGGCGACCCCGCCCTCGGAGCTGCCCAGCTCCTGGACACCCACCGTCTGAATCGAATCGACTACCAAGAGACCGGGCCGCATTTCGTCGGCGAGGTTCACTATGGCGTCTGTGTCACTATCGGACACCAGGTGAACCATCTCGTGGTCGACACCGAGACGAGCCGCCCTCATCGCCACCTGATGGACGGACTCTTCAGCACTCGCGACCAGCACGCGAGTGCCCAGCGAAGCCACTGATCCCGCCACTTGGAGCAACAGGGTCGATTTGCCGACACCCGGCTCGCCGCCCACGAGAAGAACCGACCCCTCAACCAGGCCGCCGCCGATGACACGATCGAACTCGGCCCATCCGGTGGGAGTTCGGTGGTGATCACGTTCCAGCGCCTTGGGGAGGCTTGTGGACACGGAAGGCCTGACCGAGGGGCGGGGCGAAGCCGCCTCTTCGACGAGGGGCTCATCAGCGCCACATTGAGGGCAAAACCCCATCCATTTCGATGAGGTGTGCCCGCACCTCGAGCACCGGAAAGAAGTGTGTGAAGCCATTTTTGGTTACCGATTACGCCGATTTACCGCGAAGATCAAGGCCGCAAGAAGCAGGGCCAACAGCACTATGCCTGCCAGGACCGACAGAATCGACCAGGGCTCGTAGCTTCTCACCGCCCAGACATGCATCGCGTGGCACAATAACTTCGAAGGAGTTTCTTGGTTCCTACCACCTGTCACCAATGTGGGGCTGACGTCCCCAAAGACGAGCAGTTCTGCCCCGAGTGCGGGGCTTTCATCGATCCTTTGGCTGAAACGCGGCCCAAAAACACGGACAAGGTGATATCGGTGGGGTCCGACGGAGGTTATGAGGAGTTCTCATTGGGGTCCCCTCCCGCGGACGAGTCGACCGAAGAACAGGAGTCACCCCCCGAGCCACCGGTGCGCACCGTGGCCTGCCCGAGCTGTGGTGCGGCCAACCCTGCTCACAACCGTCACTGCCAGGAGTGCGGGGCGCGCCTCAGTCAGGCACCCCTCCCCACGGCGCCAAGGCCTGCGGTTCAGGCGAGCGCCGGGGTCCGGGCGGCGATGGCAATCAGCGGACTGCTGTTCGTGGTGGTGTTGGTCGCCCTGTTGGTCAATGTTCTTGGAGGAGACGGTGAATCGCCGACAACCACGGTTGCGCCGACCGACACGACCCAGCCGGAGATCGACGACCCGGGGCCGATCCAGATAATCAGGACCGACTGCACACCTGAAGAGGCGATCGTTGGCAGTTTCGTTTGCGCCAACCTGGTGGACGGCGCCGACACCGAGTTCCAGGTCGACTGGCTGGAGAAGCCCGAAGGCGAATCGGTCGTCATCAGGCTCACGTTCCCCACACCCACAACTGTGCAGCAGATTCGCTGGCGAAACATCGCTGACGACACCCGCTTCCGCCAAAACTACCGAGCCCGAGGCCTGGTGATCACAGCCAACAACAACCCTGCGGAGTTCCCCAAGGAGCTCGAGGACGTCCCCGGGGAACAGAACTTCGCGTTCGCTGCGGTCAACTCCAATTGGATCGAATTCGAGATTCAGACGGCGTGGAATGCAGAAGTTGTGGACGGAAACGCGTTCGATGAGCTGGCGATAGTCGAAATAACCGTCATCGGTCGCCAGGGGACGGTCAGCTAAGCGGCTTCGAGTTCAAGGTTCAGCTCGCCTACTCCGCGGAACACCAGACTCTCGATCCGATCGGCCGTACTGACCAGATCGATCGAACGCACCATGCGGGCCACGATCGAAAAGGTTGCTTCCAGCTCGACTCGCGCCAGAGGCGCACCCACACAATGATGTAGACCCGCCCCAAATGAGACATGGGGGTTCGGGGTCCGGCCGACCTCGAGGTCTTCAGCGTCGGGCCCAAACACCTCTGCATCATGGTTGGCCGAGCCGAATAGGAGCCCGACCTTCGAGCCCTTGTTCAGGGGCACACCCGCGACTTCGGTGTCCTCCAGCACCCACCGCTCGAACATCTGCAGCGGAGAATCGAAACGAAGCATTTCGTCCACGGCCTTGGCGATGTCTCCCTGCCGGAGGTCACGGTAGGCGCCGGGGTTTGCAGCCAAGGCCAAGAGCCCGTTGCCGATGGCATGGACCGTGGCCTCGTGCCCCGCATTCAACGTCAGGATGGAGGTCCCGACGATCTCCTCGTCGCTCAGGGAATCACCCGATTCGCGAACGTCGAGCATGGCCGAGATCAGGTCTTCTCCACGGTGACGGCGCCGTTTGTTCAACTCATCCTCGAGAAATCCGATGAAGCTCTCCACCGCGGCCTCCGCAGCATCGCCCTCCTCGGCGGTCACTCCTTGGTCGAACACCTTGACGATGGCGTGGCTCCACTCGACGAGTTGCGGCTGGTCTTTGGGGGCGATCCCCATCAGCTCAGCGATCATCGCAAGAGGAATCGGCGTCGCCAGGTCACGAATCGCTTCGATTTGGCCCGACTCCAGAGCCGTGTCCAGGACCCGCTGCGTTGCCCCTTCCAGTTGTGACCGGAAAGCCTCTGACGAACGGCGGGTGAAAGCTGCCGAAACCAGACGCCGGAGCCGGGTGTGGCGTGGGGGCTCGAGGTCGATGAAGCTCTCCCTGATGTAACGTGTCCATGTCGGCCATTGCGGCGGGTAGATGCGCCGGTAGAGATCCTGGTCGACGTCTTCGACATCCATCCGATGCCGGAAGTCTCGACCGAACCGCTGACGATCCTTGAGAATCGTGGAGACGTCATCGTGTGCGGCGAAAAAGGTCAGCTCCCACTCCGGGTCGTAAAACACCGGCGACTCCTCGCGGAGACGGGTGTACGTTCGATAGGGATTCTCGAGAAATTCGGGTGAGTAGGGATCGAAGGATTGCACAGGTGTGGCAAAGCTAGCCACAAGGCGGCAGCCCCGGCCGACCGGCGTCTGTTTGGCCGGTTTGTCCACTCGTCGCGGGTGACGCGATTTGTGCAATCCCACGCTCGCGCGATTCGTTGCTGCCTTGGAGACCATCGGCCAAAGTCGGCCGGTATGAAAGGCCGCAGCTACCGCACCCGTCCCACCGCAAAGACAAAAGCCAGACGATCCTCCGGCCGACTTTGGTCGCCCATCTCCCACCACGTCAAGCGACCCTCGCCGCCGGGGAACACTGCCAGCAACCGAACAAGACAGGCAATCGTCGACCAAACAGACGCTGGTCGGCATGAAAGGGCCGCAGCTACGACGCCGGTCTTGGGCGATTCCGCCTGCTCTCAACTGCACGGCCAAGTCGGCCGGCAGATCTCAGCGTGCCTGGCCCTTCATGTATCGGGCACCATCGGCGGCCGGCATTCGCAGGTTTTGGGAAGCCGCAGCCAGCACAAACAGCGTTATCAGATATGGAGTCGCATTGAGCAGCTGGCTCGGAGGCTCCTCGACCAAGAGATAGAAGACGAGGAACGCAGCGCCAACGGAACCGGTGATGATCGCCGTTCGGGTCCGGCTCCTGGTGATGTAGTAGATGGCCGCCAAGAAGAGCCCAATTGCCAGGGCGAGAATGAATGCTCGCACCACGTCGCCTCCCCGGAAGCTCAAAGCCTCGCCAAAACCGAACACCAATGATCCACTGAGTACACCACTCGGGATCCAGTTCCCGAATATCAGAGCACCGAGACCGATGAAGCCACGGCCGCCTGTCATATTCTCCCGATAGATCCCGGACTGAACGAGCACCAAGAAGGCGCCGGCCAGCCCGGACAGCACGCCGGAGATCACGACTGCGTAATACTTCATTCTCAGCACCGGCACGCCGAGCGACTCCGCCGCCCAGGGATCCTCACCACAGGAACGAAGCCTCAGACCCCAAGCCGTCCGCCACAACAGCCAAGCGGTGAGCGGGACAATGGCCAGCCCGATGATCGTCAGCCAGTTCACGTCCCCGGTGAACCCACGCAGGATCCCGGCGATGTCCGATATGAAGAACCAGTCCTGATTCTCCAGCCAGCCAAAGAAGTCGGGTGAGGACCATCCGAACACCTCCCCTCCCGCCAGAATCGGGATGTTGATGGTCTCGATGCCGTCGACCGATGGGGACTGAATAACCGAGCCGCCAGTATCAGCGGTGTAGACGATCGAAGAGAGGAACCGCATGCTGCCTGCAGCGAGGATGTTGATGGCGACACCGGAGACGATGTGGTCGACATTGAAAGTCACGGTGGCGATGGCGTGGAGCAGTCCGAAGATGGCCCCGCCCACCAGGCCCAACAGGACACCGCGCCACGGGCCATACATCCATGAGCCCCAGGCTGAAAACCAGGTCCCGGCGATCATCATGCCTTCGAGCCCGATGTTGACCACACCGGATCGTTCCGAGTACAGCCCGCCCAACCCGGCGAGAAGAATCGGTATCGACACACGCAGGGCGGCGCTAGCGGTGCCTCGAGTCGTCAGGTTCGACGAACCGGTGATCAGCTCGGCGATCGTCATGATCAGGACCGCACCCAAAGCGATGAGGATCAGCCTGGTGGTCCGGTTGAAACGTCTTCGTTGGCGGGTCTCCGCAGGTCGGTCGGCAACAGTCGTCATGATGTGTCCGCCATCTCTGCCTCTTGTGCTGTGGCACGGGCGGCGGCTTCAACGGTTCGCTTCGCGACATACCTGGAGATCACCTCGTAGACGATGACGACGGTGAAAAGAATGACCCCCTGCATGATGGTGACGATTTCACGGGGGACATCGAAGAAGTCGAGGATGAGGGCCGACCGCTCGAGGAATCCGAACAACAAGGCCCCAAGGGCGATACCGAGGGCGTGATTCCGGCCGAGCAAAGCGACACCAATGCCGGTGAACCCGAGACCGGGGCGGAAATCCTGCGGGTATTGGTGGTATTCGCCAAGAAGCAGCGACATCCCAACCAAACCTGCCAGAGCTCCAGAGATGAGCATCGTCTTCAAGACCATCGCCTTGGGGTTGACCCCGCTGGCATGGGC
Source organism: Acidimicrobiia bacterium (assembly GCA_965216725.1). Classification (GTDB taxonomy): domain Bacteria; phylum Actinomycetota; class Acidimicrobiia; order Spongiisociales; family ZC4RG35; genus JACZUI01. Next base: position 293,428 of record CBDCGI010000007.1, read on the forward strand.
CGCTGTCGGGTTGACACCGCTCGCCCTCAGGTCGTAGCCAAAACGGCTCTTGTTGACCAGGAAGTGGTATCCGATGCCGAGGAAGATGGCGATCACGAGGAACCCGTGGAGTTCGAAGATGCCGCCGGCCTCGATTCCGAAGAACTCGAGAATCGGGTTCAGCGACGGTATTCGGCCGCTCTCAGGTATTGCAGCAGTCGCCGAAGAGAGCCCACCACCCTCGCTTTCAGGGATGAAATGCTCTCGAAAGAGATAACCACTCAGGCTGAAGGCAATGAAGTTCAACATGATCGTCGAGATGACCTCGTGCACCCCGCGCGTCGTTTTGAGCAGACCGGCAATGCCGTTCCACACCGAACCGACAAACATCGCCACCAAGAGGATCAACCCGACATGTATCAACGGCGGAGCCGAGAACAAGGCGCCAAACCATCCGGCGATGAGTGCGGCGAGTAGATATGCACCCTCGACCCCGATGTTGAACAGACCCATCTTGAAACCGACGGCAACTGCCAAGGCCGACACATAGATCGGCAATGATCTATTTACGGTCGAAATTAGTGAGTCGGTGGTGGTCCCGAATTTCCACATCTCCTTGAACGCGTTGAGTGGATCGATGTCGGCGAATAGCAGGACAACCGCAGCGATTACAAACGCAATCACCACGGCTAAGACGGGCGCGACAACCGTGGTCAGTATCCGGCCGCCTTTCACGATGCGACCTCCTGGGCCGAGCCGGTCATGTAGGTCCCCAAGGCTTCAGGTGTGATCTGTGAAGGGTCGAGATCCGCAACCAAACGACCCTCGAACAGGACGTAAATCGTGTCAGAGAGACCGATCAGCTCCTCCAAGTCGGCTGACAACAGCAGAATGCCCATGCCGGCGGCCCGGGCATCCTTCAACTCCTCCCATACCGCGGCCTGGGCTCCGATGTCGATTCCACGGGTCGGCTGCGCTGCGATGAGAATCTTGGGGTCGGCGATCAGCTCGCGTCCCACCACCAGCTTCTGCTGGTTGCCTCCTGACAAAGCCGTCGCCGGAACGTCGGGGCTCGGAGCCTTCACTCCGAAACGTCGGATGATCTCGGTTGTTTGTGCCCGCGCCCCCTTCTTGCTGATCCAGGGACCTCGTGCATACGGAGGGTTGTTTTGGTGGCCGAGAGCAGCGTTCTCCCAGAGCGGGGCTGGCAGCAACAAGCCTTGACGATGTCGATCTTCGGGGATCAAGCCGATTCCGGCGTCCCGACGGTCGACTGGAGCCAGACGCGTCAGGTCCCTGCCGCTGAGCGAAATGGAACCGGTTGCATCGGGCTCGAGCCCAATCAACGAATCAACCAACTGCGCCTGTCCGTTGCCTTCGATACCGGCTATGCCGACTATCTCACCGGCTCGCAACTTGAAAGTGATATCGGTCAAGAGGTTCTTGCCGCCGGTCTCCGATTCGAGCGACAGGTCGCGTACGTCGAGGAGCACCTCGTCGGTCACTGTCGACTCCCGGGTCTCGGGCGTCGGCAGTTCCGACCCGATCATCATCTCGGCCAGTTGCCGAGCGTCGACCTGATCGGGTGTGGTGGTACCCACTGTCTTGCCCCCGCGCATCACGGTGATCGAGTCAGCGATGGAAAGCACCTCGTCGAGCTTGTGAGAGATGAAGATGACCGTCTCGCCTTCCGATCGCAGATCACGGATCGAGTCGAACAGCTCGTCGACCTCCTGAGGCACCAGCACGGCGGTCGGCTCGTCGAGGATCACAATCTGTGCGCCACGAAACAGAACTTTGATGATTTCCACACGTTGCCGCTCGCCAACGGCGAGGTATTCCACCTTGCGAGCCGGGTCGAGCCGGAGCCCGTAGGTCTCCCCCAGCAGCCGGATCTTGGTGGTAGCCGTGTCGAAGTCGATCTCGACCCCGGACCTCGGCTCTGACCCGAGGATCACGTTCTCCAGCACTGTGAGGTTGTCGGCCAGCATGAAATGCTGATGGACCATCCCGATACCGGCGTCGATGGCGTCTTTCGGTGATCTGAAATGGACCTCCTTGCCATCTATGGAAATTGTGCCCTCGTCGGGCCTGACCATCCCGTAGATGATCTTCATCAACGTCGACTTGCCGGCACCGTTCTCCCCGACAACGGCATGGACCTCGCCGGGCATCACAGTCAGGGAGACGTTGTCGTTGGCGACCACGCCCGGGTACCGCTTGGTGACGCCGTTCAGATCAATTGCGGGTACCTGGGCCATTTACCGTCCAATAGAAACGCCGGGCCCGAGAAACCCGGGCCCGGCGCAAGTTAGCACGACAGCTTGTTGGTTAGCCGGTCGTGGACGGCACTTCGATCTCACCTGAGATGATTTGCTCGGCCAAAGCGTCGAGCTCAGCGGCGATGTCATCGACGAAACCACCAGTAGTGGAGTAGCCGACGCCGTCGTCAGCAAGACCCAGACGCTTCTCACCGGGCGTGAAGGTGCCTTCGAGATAGTCCTTGATAGCCAATCCAACGGCCACATCGACTCTCTTCAACATCGAGGTGAGGATGTGCTCGCTCAGCGGGCTGTCGGCGCCTCCGACAGTGTTGTACTGATCGGCATCAACCCCGATCGCCCACAGGAAGAGATCGTCGGTCGACTGCTCGTCGGCGGCCTCGAACAACCCGAGACCTGAGCCACCGGCGGCGTGGTAGACCACGTCGGCGCCTGCGGCATACAACGAGAGTGCTGCCTCTTTACCGGCTACGGGATCGTTGAACCCCGCGAAGTCCGGAGGTGAGGTCAGATAGATCGAGTCGAGGATCACAATGTCGGGATTGACGTGCAGAGCACCGGCCCTGAATCCTGCATCGAACTTGTCGATGAGGGGGACGGTGACACCGCCGATGAATCCGATGGTGCCTGTGGTGCTCTTCAAAGCGGCTGCTGCGCCGACCAGGAACGAGCCCTCCTCTTCGGCGAACAACATGCAACGCACATTGTCCATTGCCACCGCTGTGAAGGTCTCATCCTGTGGACAGTCGTCCGTGAGGGCGTAAGTGACTCCGGGGAAGTTCATCCCGATGTCATGCACGTCTCTCGCAAATGAGAACCCGTTGGCGATGATCATCTCATGACCGGTCTCCGATAGCAGCTGCAGGTTCTCACCCTTACCGCTTCCGTCGGCAGCCGGCGACAACTCACGACCGATATATCCGTACATTCTCTTGCCGTCGTCCCACGCGAGAGCCGCGAGATCGTTGAACGAGAGGTCGCCACGTCCGCCGATGTCGAAGGCCATGCCGATTTGCTTGCCTTCACCGATCAAGCCGGCGGCCGTCGTTGTCGTCTCGTCGGGCCCGGCAGCGGTGGTGGTCGTCTCGTCGCCACCGTCAGGTGGCGCGGTCGTGTCCGTACCGCCGCTGGTGGTAGTTGTGGTGTCTTCGCCGTCATCGGGGCTACACGCGGCAAGCACCAGCGCCAGCACTCCAATGATCGCAAAAAACCGCAGATAGCGTTTCACGCAGATTCCTCCATTACCTATCTGAAAGAGGACAGTAAGCCTGCCCGTCGAGGAACGATAGTGCGTGGCGACGGGTTGTGTCCTGCCGAGGTGAAGGTCGGAGGTTCAGTCGTCCGCGATAGGGTGAAGACGCTTCGAGGTGAAGCCAAACAGCTCTTGCCAGCGATCCGAGAAGTAGGAGTCGCCGTAGCCGATCACCGGCAGTGGAATGGGCTGATCGACACCGGCTGCCATTCGCGCCATGGTGATCTCGTCGAAGACCCAGATTGCGGCGTAGTCGGGGACCAATGTCGCTTCGATCACGCCGGCCCACTCCCAGTGCCAGGGCTCTTGTAGACGCGACCCACAGTGGGCCCACGGCGGATGTACCCATCCGTAGCGGTGGGCATTGCCCTGAAGCCACAGGAACTCCGAGTCGTAGCACGACAACTCGGCCCCGCGGCTGCTCCTGAAATCGATGGCCCGGCCCCAGCTGTGGTTGGAATGCCCCGGCCGCGCTGTAGGCGGACCCGAGCACTCACGGTGCCGAGCTACCGACGTGGCCACTTCTCCCGTCTCGGAATCGACGGCCTTGACTTCGACCTCCACATAGGGGCAACGCCGTTCCCAGGCTCGCTGTTGAGTTCCGTAGGTGCGGTAGCAGTCGATGGGACGCAGCCGGATGCCGTCTTCCTCGGCGGCGTCGAGCATGAGTGCGTACATGTAGGCGGCGTCCCTCTCCAGCCAGCATCCGTCCACCGAGAGCATCCGGTCGTAAGGCAGGTATCCGTTGCTCAAACCTTCCGCCTCGAGGTCCTGGGTGTACGCCGCGAAACCCGCAGGGACATACTCCTGGGCGAACGACGAGGAGGTGGATAGGGCAACTGTGAGCAGGAGGGCCGATATCATTTTGCGCCCGTATTTGATCGGCCTACTCAGCCACCGTCTTTAGCGCAGGGAACGCACCGACACGACCTGCTTTGGATGTAACGCGTGAAAGAGAATCACGCTTAGGGCGTCAGTCTTGCTCTGCCAGCTCCACCGGCGGAGTTTCCGGGGTCTCGATCGACTCGAACGTGAGCTCCTCGTTCTCCTCGTCGACACCCACCAGCACGGTCGACCCGGCTTTGAACTCTCCGAGGAGCACTCTCTCCGAGAGAGGGTCTTCCAGCAGCCGCTGGATGGCACGACGGAGCGGCCGGGCGCCCAACTCGGGGTCATAGCCCTGGGTGCCGAGGAATCCCCGCGCGTCGTCGGTGAGAACCAAGTCGAGATGTTGGCTCTCCAACTGCTTGCGAACCCGCACCAGCATGAGGTCGACGATCTCTTTCAGCTCCTCACTGGTGAGCTCGTGGAAGACGATGATCTCGTCGAGCCGGTTGATGAACTCCGGCCGGAAATGGCGCTTGAGCTCCTCGGTCACCTTCTCCTTCATGTGCTCGTAAGTCATCTCGTCGGAGTCGACCTGGAACCCGACTGCCTTCTTGTGCAGGTCGCGGGTCCCGAGATTTGAGGTCATGATGATGACAGTGTTCTTGAAGTCCACCGTGCGCCCCTGGGCGTCGGTCAAACGTCCTTCCTCGAGGATCTGGAGCAGCGTGTTGAAGACATCGGGGTGAGCTTTTTCGATCTCGTCGAACAGAACCACTGAAAACGGTTTGCGCCGGACGGCCTCGGTCAACTGGCCACCCTCGTCGTAGCCGACGTATCCGGGTGGCGAACCGACGAGTCGGCTCACTGTGTGCTTCTCCATGTACTCGGACATGTCGAGCTGGATAAGGGCGTCTTCCTGACCGAAGAGGAACTCGGTGAGAGCCTTGGCGGTTTCGGTCTTCCCGACACCGGATGGCCCGAGGAAGATGAACGAGCCGGAGGGTCGTCTGGGGTCTTTGAGTCCCGCCCGGGTACGCCGTATCGCCTTCGACACTGCAGTGATGGCGTCTTCCTGACCGATGATGCGCTTGTGCAGCTCGCCTTCCATGTTCACGAGACGCGCTGTTTCCTCCTCTGTGAGTCGGTGCACCGGGATCCCGGTCCATTGTGCGAGGACCTCGGCGATGGACTCCTCATCGATGACCCATTCCGTGCCGTCGCCTTCGGCTTCCATGGAGGTTCGCTGGGTGATGAGACTTTTCTCCTCATCTCGGAGATTGGCGGCTCGCTCGAAGTTCTCCTTGGTGACGGCATCCTGCTTGTCGAGGCGGACCTTGGAGAGCTTCTCGTCGATCTCGACTATCTCCGGGACGTCGCTCGTTCTATGGATTCGCGTGCGGCTGCCGGCCTCGTCGATGAGGTCGATTGCCTTGTCGGGCAGGAACCTGTCGGAGAGATACCGATCGGCCAGATTGGCGGCGGACACGATCGCCTGCTCGGTGAACCGAACCGAATGATGCGACTCATAGCGATCCTTCAGACCCATGAGGATCTGCACCGTGTCACCGACCGAAGGCTCATCCACCTGCACCGGCTGGAATCGCCTCTCCAGGGCCGAGTCCTTCTCCAGATACTTGCGGTACTCCTCGAGGGTCGTGGCTCCTACCGTCTGCAGCTCGCCTCTGGCCAGCATCGGCTTCAGAATCGAGGCCGCGTCGATCGCACCCTCGGCCGCCCCGGCACCCACCAGGGTGTGGATCTCATCGATAAACAGGATGATGTCGCCGCGACTCTTGATCTCCTTCAACACCTTCTTCAGCCGCTCCTCGAAGTCACCCCGGTAGCGGGAACCGGCGACGAGGGCCCCCAGGTCGAGCGTGTAGAGGTTCTTGGCCTGGAGATTCTCCGGCACGTCTTTGGCAACTATGCGTTGAGCGAGACCCTCGACGATGGCCGTCTTGCCCACGCCAGGCTCTCCGATGAGGACCGGGTTGTTCTTGGTACGCCGGGAGAGGATCTGCATCACCCGCTCGATCTCGCGGGCCCGGCCGATCACCGGATCGAGCTTGCCGTCTGCCGCCATCTGCGTCAGGTTGCGACCGAATTGGTCGAGGACCGTGGACCCCGACGAGGAGGACTCGCCCCGACCGCCGGTGCCGGCGCCTTGAGGCCGCTGTTCCTCGGAGGCTCCAGGGCCCGAAAGCAGCTGGATGACCGTCTGACGGACCTTCTGTAATTCAGCGCCGAGCGACTGCAGGACTTGAGCGGCGACGCCTTCGCCTTCGCGAATCAGGCCGAGGAGGATGTGCTCGGTCCCTATGTAGTTGTGCCCGAGCTGCAGCGCTTCGCGCAGGCTGAGCTCGAGGACTTTCTTCGCCCTCGGGGTGAACGGGATGTGGCCCGACGGCGACTGCTGGCCCTGGCCGATGATCTTCACCACCTCGTCGCGCACCGACGCGAGGTCGATGTCGAGGCTCTCCAGAGCCTGGGCGGCGATGCCTTCACCTTCGTTGAGAAGACCGAGGAGGATGTGCTCGGTCCCTATGTAATTGTGGTTGAGTAGACGCGCCTCTTCCTGGGCCAAGACAACGACCCGGCGGGCCCGGTCTGTAAACCGCTCAAACACCTATCTGACTCCTGAACCTGGCATAGCGAAGTTTAACACTGGCCGATTATTCACTTTATGCGGCAATTCCGGTGGCAATCCCACACCGGTAGCATCGGCACCAATGGATGAACTCCGTAGGCTGATAAGTATTCCCACGATTTGGGAAGACATGGCGCGAGTCGAAGAACGACTCCTCGAGGCGTCAACGGCCGACGACGCTTATCTGACCAAGGTTGCCCAGCATCTGCTGATCGCCGGCGGCAAGAGATTCCGGCCCCTGTTGGCTTTACTGGCTGCCGAATTCGGCCCGAGCCAAGACCACCGACCCGTGGAGGCGGGAGTGGCGGCCGAGCTGATTCACGTCGGATCGCTCTACCACGACGACGTCATCGATGAGGCCGACACCAGACGCGGAGCGGCCTCGGTAAATGCCAACTGGACCAACACCGTTGCCATCCTCGCCGGAGATTTCCTGATGGCCAGGGCCTCCGAAGTCGCAGCCACTCACCTCAGCCAGGAATCGGTTCGCCTGCTGGCCGCCACATACGCAGAGCTGGTCGAAGGGCAGACCAGAGAACTGCAACTCCAGGACGACTTGAGCCATTCGATCGAGGAGTACTACCAGGTGATCGGGGGGAAGACCGCCTCTCTCATCCGCACCTCGGCTCGGCTGGGTGCGATGGCGGCCGATGCCGATTCCGGTTCGGTGGAGGCCCTCTCCGAATGGGCCTGGGAGGTTGGAATGGTCTTCCAGATCGCCGACGACGCACTCGATCTCGTGGCAGACGAGGACACGATCGGCAAACCCGCCGGATCCGACATCCACGAGGGGACATTCACCGGGCCGGTACTGATGGCAGCCAGCGGGAACGACGGTCCCCGGCTGCGGGAGCTCCTCGACGGCATCAAGCCTTATCCCTCCGAGTCCGTGACCGAGGTCATAAACCTGGTTCGGTCCGGCGGTTACGTCGACTCCGCCCTGCAAGAGGCCGAACGTCGACTCGAGGTTGCCGACAGCGCACTAGCTCGGCTACCTGAGTCTGAGGCGCGCACCATCATGGACACTCTCGGCGAGTACCTGCTGAGAAGGGTTGACCTGGCCCGGGCCCAGGACAGCTAGAACTCGCCTTCCAGGTCTGATCTCGGCGTTACGCCCGGACCAGCACCCGTTCCAAGATCGCTTCGATCGCCCACCGGCCCAGGCTGATCACGACAGCCCCCCAGAATGTCGCCCACCAGAACCCGGTGGAGGTGAGCCCCAGGTCGAACTGGTCGGGATGTGACAGCCACACCACCAGCTGCAGGGTCAGCGCGTTGACAATGAGGAGGAACAACCCGAGCGTCACCAAGACGAAGGGAAGGCTGAAGAAGATGAGGATCGGCTTGGCGATCGCATTGGCCAGCACCACCAGCACCGCGACAATCAGGAACTGCCAGAAGGATCCGTCAAACTCGAGCCCACCCACGATAAGGATTGCGATCCACAGGGCAAGGGCGTTGACCGCGGTCTTGATGATAAAGCCCATTCAGATGTCTCCTTGCTCAGGCCGCATCGTGGGGAACAGGATCACATCCCGAATGTGCGTCTGGCCGGTCAACAGCATCACCAACCTGTCGACTCCTATTCCCAGGCCCCCGGTTGGCGGCAAACCATATTCGAGAGCGAGGAGATAATCTTCGTCCAAGGGGTGTGCCTCGTCATCGGCGGCGGCACGGCCCCCAGCCTGTTCTTCGAAACGGGCACGCTGATCGGCGGCGTCGTTCAACTCGGAGAAGGCGTTGACATACTCGGAACCGGCGATGACAAGCTCCCACCTGTCGGCAAGCCTCGAATCCGAGTCGTTACGACGAGCCAGCGGCGAAACCGCAATCGGCGGGTGGACGACGAACGTCGGGTCCCAAATCGTTGCTTCGGCGACCTCCTCATAGATCTCCTCGATTATCCGGACCGCACTCCAGTTGTCATCCACGTCAAGGCCCGCTCCCTCAGCCAGGACAGCCAATTCGGCGCGCGGGGTGTCGAGATCGACCTTGGATCCGACAGACTCCGAAACCAGGTCGAGGTATTCGACAACCCGGTAGGGGCGGGATAGGTCGAGCTCACGCTCCTTGTATTTGATCGTCGAGGATCCCACCGCCTCGGACACGGCCACGAAGACCTCTTCGATCAAAATCATGATGTCGGACATGTTGGCCAGGGCCTGATAGGCCTCGAGCATCGTGAACTCTGGATTGTGGGTGGCATCAACGCCTTCGTTTCGGAAGATACGACCAATCTCGAACACTCGCTCCATACCGCCGACGACGAGTCGCTTGAGGTGGAGCTCGGTTGCGATGCGCAGATACATGTCGGTGCCGAGAGCGTTGTGGTGGGTTACAAAAGGCCGGGCCAGCGCACCGGTGGCCTGATTGAGGAGCGCCGGTGTCTCGACCTCGAGGAATCCCCGCGATTCGAATTGACGGCGTAACTCGGAGACGATGGCCACCCTTTTGACGGCCACATCCCGGGCTTCCTCGTTGACCATCAAGTCGAGATAGCGGTGCCGACTCCGGGCTTCGATGTCCTGGAGACCGTGATACTTGTCGGGCAGGGGGCGGAGGCTCTTCTGCAGGACCGTGAGCTCGGAGACCCTCACCGACAGCTCGCCTTTTCTGGTGGTCATCACCCGGCCCGAAGCACCCACCCAGTCGCCCAAGTCGAGTTTTGCGAACTCATCGAACTCCGTTGCTCCGAGAGTCTCGGCATCAACAAAGAGCTGGATGGATCCTGAGAAGTCCTGGATGGTGCCGAATTGGAGCATGCCGAAAGATCGGTGAAGCATGAGCCGACCCGCTACCACCACCACGTCTTCCGTGATGACCTCGGGCCCAACATCCCCGTAGGCGTCGCGTAGCTCAGCACACGTGTGGGAACGCTGAAAACGGTCGGGGAAGCCGACGGCACTGGCAATATCTGCGTGATGCTCGAGACGGGCCGCGATCAGCTGTTGTTCGGCTGTTGGGTCTTCAGGCATTGCAGCTCCGTCGGGTCAGGGCAGGGTACCGAGTCGGCTCGGCTCTTCGAGGACCACCCCTCGATCGACCTTTACCCGCCCTCCGCTGAGTTCGATCGAAACATTGTCGATCAAGCGAACCTCGCCGACCGATGCCGCTACCGCAAGGACCGCTGACTGGTCGAGTTCCTTGAGAGGAACCATGGACTCCCATCCCGCAAGTGTGACGTACTCGGTCTCGACGTATCGGGTGGATCTCGCCACTGTGGCTTCCAGCCTTTCCCCCCGCCTCTCGCCGGCGTCGATCTGCTCTGCCGCCTGGAAGAGGCCACGGCTGATGGCGAGAGCCGACTCACGCTCGTGACGGTCGAGCAAGACGTTCCGCGACGAGAGCGCCAACCCGTCGTGGTCGCGGATGAGCGGCGCTTCGATGATTCCTATCGGAAACCTGAGATCCCGCGTCATCGATCTCACGACGGCCAGCTGCTGGGCGTCTTTTTTACCGAACACCGCAAGGTCGGGCTGAAGACCGGCAAAGAGCTTGGCCACGACGGTGGCCACTCCACTGAAGTGGCCGGGACGGTGTTTGCCCTCCATCCACGCCGAAACACCGGGTACGTCGACCACGGTCGTGGACGCCTTTGGGTACATATGCTCGATAGAAGGGACAAAGAGGATGTCAACACCCTCTTTGCGGGCCAGTTCGGCGTCCCGGTCGAAATCGCGGGGATAGCCCTCGAGATCAGACTCCTTGTCGAACTGAGTCGGATTCACGAAGTGGGAAACCACCACTGTGTCGCACAGATCGCGAATCGCTCGCATCAGCGACAAATGCCCCTCGTGAAAGAAACCCATCGTCGGCACCAGCCCCACCCTCCCCGTGTAGAGCCGCAAGGTCTCGTCAAATGTGGTGGTTATCTCCAGAGTCTCGACTCCTCTCGGCGCCCAGACCGAATCGCCGTTGCTTCGGCCATCAGCCGGAACTGCTCCCCCACGTCGACCGAAACTCGTCGGGCCGCGGTGAGGTGTCCAATGACCGTCTCCAAATCGCCGCGGGCGATGGGGCCTGTGAGCGCGACGTCGGCATCCCCGCCAAGAGCGTTCTCGACGACACGGCGAACCAACGGCGAAACGATTGTGGGGTCCAGGTTTGCGGACTCCATCAAGTCGCTCGAGATCGCCAGACAGGTCACGACGAAGTTGGCCGCCGCTGCGGCTGCCGCGTGATAGGCGGGGCGGTCATCGTCTGACAGGTAGAAGGGGACCATCCCCATCGAGTCGCCGAGGTGGGTCAGCATGTCCCAGGCCAGACCCTCGCCGGCGACTGCCACATACGCCCCGTCGAGGGCTTCGGCGCCGGTTTCGGCGTCGGGGAGAGTCTGCAACGGGTGGAATCCACCCACCGTCGATCCCTTGGCCACCAGCGGTTCCAGAGGTTTCAGTGACTCGAAACCGGAGACGTGAGCGACCACTGGGTATGAAACCTCCTTCTTCAGGAGGTCGAGTGCGACGTCTTCAATCTGTGAATCGCGCACTGCGATCAGCGCAATGTCAGCGTTCGGAAAGGCGACATCCCAGGTCAGCGGGGGCCCGAATCGTGTGTCACCGGTCTTCGAGACAACCCCGACGACGTCATGACCGGCGGCCGAGGCCGCAATGGACAGGGACCCGCCGGCCCGCCCCGGACCGACGATCAGAAGCTTCATCTATGGCCACCGGCTCTCACCGAGGCGAGGCTAGCTATCGGTGTGTTCCGCCCTACGCAGAGTCTTCTTCCAGCTGTTCTGGGGTCACCACCGGCCAGTCGGCGTCGAGCTTCGCCTTCATGTCGTGATAGTTGTCACGACGTTTCCAAAACTTGGTCTTACGCACCTTGAAACGGCGTTTCTCGGGTTGAGAGTCGCTGCCGTTGATTTCGTGCTTCCGGGTTCGCCGCAATTCGGGCAGATCGGCGATCTCCTCGGGATCATCCACCATGTGAAGTCGCTGATGAGTGGTATGACGAAGCGAGCGGTGCTGTTGCTTGCGTTCTTCCCGCGAGGGACGACTTTCGTCGTATCCGGGGATGTTGTTCCTACGCTCGCGCGACCTCTTGGCCATCGATTGGTACCTCCTGTCCTGACAATTCGGTCCTACAAGAGGTCTATTGGGGGGCCACGGCCACTTCCCATAGCTCGAACCTAGCACGGCCCCGTTCGCGCCGAAACCGGATTCTTGCCCCATTGCGACGGGACCTACGGCCCCTTGTCGGGAAATCGGGTTTGGGCCGGCACCGCGACCACGAGTCCCCCGGCTGCTCAGCCGTACTCCACCCAGTGGCGAGCTATCAACTCGACCTCTTGGCCTACCAGGCCAAACAACGCCTCCCCGGCACTGATGCCGCCGGCAACAGGAGCCTCCGGCCACACGTCCGCCAGCGGTTGCAGCACAAAACGTCGATTGGCCGACTCGACATGAGGGACGGTGAGAATCTCGCTTTCGATGGGCTCCAAATCGCTGCTGACGATGTCGAGGTCCAGGGTTCGCGGACCCCACCTCACGTTTCTCATTCGGTTGCGCTGGTCCTCAATCTCGTGAAGAGCCGAGAGAAGATCTTCGGGAGCGAGATCCGATTCGACAACCACGATCGCATTGAGATACTCCTTTTGATCGGGACCCCCGACCGGCTCGGTCTCGTAAAGGGGTGAGACGGCCACGATTTCGCCGACGCCGGAGAGGGCCGACACTCCCGCCATCATGTGGCGTAGACGGTCGTCTTGATTCGACCCGAGGCCCACCGCGTATCTCGTCATCTCGACCGCTCTACCGTCACGGCCACGTCGCCAAACGCCAGAGCAATCGGTGCATTCGGCTTGTGCACTGTCACCCGTGCTGCCCCGACCCTCGAATCCTCCAGCACCACCTCCGCCACCCGGTTGGCAACCGTCTCGATCAGATTGTGCGACTCCCCTGCCACGACTCCATGTATCCGTTCCGCGAGCAGTCCGTAGTCGACAGTCTCTTCGAGGTTGTCGTCGATGTTGGCGACATCGAGATCGATTTCGACGTCGACGATGAAGAGCTGCTCAGACTCTTTCTCCTGAGGGAAAACGCCGTGCTGGGCCCAGACCTCGATTCCGGTGAGTGAGATGTGGTCGGTCACTTGCCGGCCGAGGCCGGTATCAGAGATCGTCCCTCGGGGCCGAGCGCCCTACCCAGGATCTGCTGGATCACGGCCAGCGCGAGAATCGGGTCCTCCACCATGCCCGAGTTGACGAGGTAGCCCCCAAGAAGGCCGCCAACCGTGTCGTCGATGACCTCCCTGTGAACCAGGACTTTGGCCCTCGAGCGTTCTGTGGCCCGGGCGAGTGCCACGTTGAAAGACTCGATCTCGTCACGCTCGACCTCGTTGCCGATCGGAACTGAGTAGGTGGCGATGCCGGCCTCTCGATAGGCCTGTACGTTCTGGTTGCCGGGCAGCATCGACACAACTGTGTTGATGCCTGCCTCTTCGACCAACCAGGTGATCTCTTCCTCGCGGCGGACTCGCCGGTGTTGGAACCCCGAGCCGCCGACACGTTCAGAAACCGCAAGCCGATCGGTTATCACCCAGGTGAAACCCCGGGGCTTTAGCCCTGCAACCATTCTTCCCATTGCTGGGGCGCCACGATAGCGCCCGCTATCGCCAGCGCGGCTCGGGACGACGCCACATCGTGGACCCTGAAAATGCGTGCCCCCCGCTCAAAAGCAAGCGCCGTTGTCACGGCCGTGACACCGTCACGATCTGGGGGCGATTCGATCCCGGTCACGGCACGGAGGAAGGACTTTCTCGAGGTCCCGATGAGTACGGGATAACCGAGATCGGCCAGCTCACCGAGACGTTGCAGGAGTGCCAGATTGTGGGCGACTGTCTTGCCGAATCCGATCCCGGGGTCCACGACAATGGCTTCACGTTCCACACCGGCGTCTTCAAATCGGGAAGCGCTGGCCATCAGGTGCTCACCCACCTCGGACACAACGTCGGTGTACCGGGGATCGTCCTGCATTGTCTTGGGGTCGCCCACCGAATGCATCAAGACCACACCCGCCCCGGACCTGGCAACGACTTCGGCCATATCCGGTGACCGTCCCGCGGTTACATCATTCACCGCTTGCGCTCCGGCAGCCAGGGCCTGGGCCGCCACTTCCGGCTTGGAAGTGTCGACCGATACAGCGATCCCCATGCCGGCAACCTCCGACACCACCGGCATTACCCGATCCAGCTCCTCCTCGAGCGGTACGGCATCCGAGCCGGGCCGAGTCGACTCACCCCCGATGTCGATGATTTGGGCACCGGCCGCGTGCAGTGCCACAGCCTGGTCGACTGCATCATCGGCAGTGTGGAACATGCCTCCGTCCGAAAAAGAATCCGGAGTGACATTGACCACACCCATAACGGCACCTTCGGAGATGTCGATCGATCGACTGCGCAGGTGCCAGAGCAGCCGACCGTCACTGCTCAATGTTTGGTCCCGAACAACAAGCTCATCGCCTCCGCCCTGGTCGCAGAGTTGGACTGCATGAGCCCTCGTACCGCCGAGGTGACGGTCATCGCTCCAGGCTTCTTCACTCCGCGCATCGACATGCACAGGTGCTCGGCTTCGACTACCACGAGCACGCCGAGGGCATCGAGACGCTCATCGAGAGCATCGGCTACCTGTGCGGTGAGACGTTCCTGCATCTGCGGTCGCCGGGCAAACCCTTCCACCAGCCGTGCCAGCTTGGAGAGCCCGGTCACCCTTCCGCTTGGCATATAAGCGACGTGGGCTTGCCCATGGAACGGGACGAAATGGTGCTCGCACATGGAGTAGAAGGGGATCTCCCGCACCATCACGATCTCTTGATAGTGCTCCTCGCCGAAGAAGGCGTCCACCACCTCGCCGGGCTCCTGATGGATCCCTTGGAACACCTCTGAGTAGAACTTGGCCACGCGCTCCGGAGTCTCCACGAGACCTTCCCGATCTGGGTCTTCACCGATGGCCTCGATGATCTCGCGGACCGCCTTTTCGATCCTCCCGGTGTCTATCTCGTGCATGGGGAGGCAAACCTATCGAAGGCCGCACGTATTCCACCCCGACACCCATTTCCCCCAAGGAAATGGCTTGACATGATGTCACGATGACATTATAGTGATGTCATGATCGGCATCGCAATGGTGTCGCATACGAAAGAAGGTTTCAAATGCATGTGGTATGGACACAAGAGCGGCTCGAAGCCGAACTAGACGAAGGATCCGAAGGTTCTATCCAAGGAAGGGCCGTTGACGTGCAGCTCGATCACTCCCTGATCAGCTTGGAAAACGCAGTCAACACCCAAATCCGGCTGGGGGGCGAGGGTCTGGCCGAAGTGGCCTCACAGTTGCTGGAGGCCCTCCGCCCCGCAGTCCGACAGACGTTGATGAACGTCGTCGAAGGGACTGCAGCCGAGATCTCGAGCCAACTCGTGGGCCAGAACGTGGAGATCCGCCTCCAGGATGGCGAGCCAGAATTGGTAGTGGTTGACGCTGCCGGCGCACACGAGACCGCCGAAGAAGACAAGGTGGAAGCACGGCTTACTCTGCGGCTCCCAGAGAGCCTGAAGGACCTGATCGAAGATGCAGCCGACACCTCCGGAGACTCGATCAACTCTTGGGTGGTCAACGCCTTACGATCGAAGACGACGACCCATTCCGGTTCGTCCGTGAAGACCACCATCGAACTGTGATCGAAAAGATATTCGCCGTCGACGCAGCCCCCAAGGCCGACGTCCAGATCCAGGCCGGAGACGTTCGCATCAAATCCGGGACCGAGGGCGAGATCAAAGCGGTTGTCGATGCTCGTGACGAAAGCACCGTTCTCGTCGAGCAAAGAGGGGGCACGGTGGTAGTGCGGATTCCCAGCACTGGCTGGATGAACCGCAACAGTGCTGCCGTGACTCTGTACGTGCCCGAGAAGGCAGAGGTCCTGGTCAGCACCGCTTCGGCCGAGGTCCGTGTAATGACGCCTCTCTCCGAGCTCGAAGTCAACACAGCGTCCGGTGACGTCGACTTCGGCACC
Organism: Acidimicrobiia bacterium; assembly: GCA_965216725.1. GTDB lineage: Bacteria > Actinomycetota > Acidimicrobiia > Spongiisociales > ZC4RG35 > JACZUI01. Next base: position 309,423 of record CBDCGI010000007.1, read on the forward strand.
GTTGGATCGTTGACGGTGAGAACGGCGAGCGGCGACATCACCGGTGATGAAGTCAACGGGATGGCCTCAGTGGCAACCGCTTCCGGAGACGTGCGGATCAAATCATGCAAAGGGAAGGCAAGCTTCTCGTCGGCCTCCGGCGACGTCGATATCGATCAGGCGAGCGGAGGCCTCATGAAGGCCTCAACGGCGAGCGGAGACGTCTCCATCGCCATTTGTCAGTCCTCCGAGGTGAAATGCAAGTCGATGTCGGGATCGGTGAGCCTCGGCTTTCCCACCGGGACTCAGGTCGACCTCGACGTCGACACTCTCTCCGGAAAAGTGCGTCTTCCTGACCCGCCCAAGAAGAAATCTGAACCGGTTCGAAATGTGAGCGTCAAGGCGCGCCTCGTGACCGGTGACGTAACCCTCTTCGTCAACGAATGATCAGGCCCCGGCCGGGTCGGGCCGGCCGGAGGGGCGAAGGTTGGGCTGGAGAGTGAGCGACTCGGTCGTCTCCTCCTCGTCACGTCCATTCTCCGAAGCGGCGGCTACCTCCTCACGAAGCTGAGGCAGCACCGGGTTCTCCGGATACCTGATCCTCAGCGCACCACTCTGAGTGTGCTCCCATTTCGGAACGTCGAAGAAGAGCTTTGCGACCTCGTCGCGGTCGACCGTCTCGTTCTCCAGGAGGGCAGCCACCATGCGCTCCATCGCATCACGGTGACGGTCGATGATCTCCCGAGCCTCATCGTGGGCGGCGGTGATCAACTTGCGAACTTCGTTGTCGATGTTGGCCGCCACTTCGTCGGAGTAGTCCTGTTGACGTGAGTAGTCCCGACCAAGGAACACTTCGCCATTGGGCTTTCCGTATTGCATCGGGCCCAATTGGTCGCTCATCCCGTACTCCATCACCATTTTGCGCGCAATCGCCGTTGCTTTCTCGATGTCGTTGGCGGCTCCAGTGGTGGGATCGGCGAAGATGATCTCCTCCGCGGTTCGCCCTCCGAGCAGCATCGCAAGCTGATCTACGAGCTCCGATCGGCGGGCCAGGTACTTGTCGTGCTCGGGCAACGCCAAAGTGTGCCCCAGCGACCGGCCCCTGGCCACGATGGTGACCTTGTGCACCGGATCCGAGTTGGGCAAGGCAAACCCCACGAGGGCATGACCGGTCTCGTGATAGGCGATTGCCTTCTTCTCCTCGTCGGTCATTACCCGGTTCTTGCGCTCGGGCCCCGCAATCACCCGGTCGATCGCCTCCTCGAGGTTCTCCATGCCCACCGCTTTCCGACGCTCGCGGGTGGCCAATAGCGCAGCTTCGTTGATCAAGTTCGCAAGGTCGGCACCGGTGAATCCAGGGGTTCTCTGGGCGAGGACATGAAGGTCGATCTCGTCGTCGAGCGGTTTGCCTTTGGAATGGACCTCGAGGATCGCCTCACGCCCCTCGATGTCGGGCGCATCGATCACGATCTGCCTGTCGAAACGGCCAGGCCGAAGCAAGGCGGGATCGAGGATGTCGGGACGGTTGGTGGCCGCCATGACGATGACACCGCTGTTGCCCTCGAACCCGTCGAGCTCCACAAGCAGCTGGTTTAGCGTCTGCTCCCGTTCGTCGTGGCCCCCACCGAGCCCGGCGCCACGGTGCCTGCCGACGGCGTCGATCTCGTCGATGAACACTATGGCCGGCGCACTGTTCTTCGCCTGCTCGAACAGGTCGCGCACCCTCGAGGCCCCGACACCAACGAACATCTCGACGAAGTCGGACCCCGAAATCGACATGAATGGCACGCCTGCCTCACCGGCAACAGCCTTGGCGAGGAGCGTCTTCCCAGTGCCGGGCGGCCCAAACAAAAGGACGCCCCTGGGGATCTTGGCCCCCATCTGCCGATAGCGGTCCGGGTTTTGCAGGAAGTCCTTGATCTCCTCGAGCTCCTCTTTGGCCTCTACGAGACCGGCCACGTCATCAAAGGTGACCTTGGGCTGCTCTTTGCCCACGAGCTTGGCGCGGGATTTGCCGAACTGCATGACGCGGTTCCCGCCGCCCTGCATCTGCATGAAGATGAAAACCATGAATCCGAGGATGAAGAGCCAAGGGAGGAAGCTGATGAAGACCTCCCAGAACCCTGGAGGTTGGCTGTCGATCGAATAAGGGATCCCCGACTCCTGGACGAGGCCGGTCAGGTCGCCTTCGAAACCTTCGGGATAGTTGGAGAACTCGTCGAAAACACCATCCGCGGCATCAGCGGCATTGAACGCACCACGTACCTCGTTCGACCTGGCCAGGAACTCGACCGCGCCGTAACCATCATCCTCGATGGTGGTGAGGAACTGGGAAAGCGGCACCTCTTCGGGCCCTGACACCTGGTCAAACCACCATTGGGCCAAGATCGCCAGCATGACGATCGAAAGCCCGTAGATGAGAAGTGTTCTGACAGTTCGATTCACAAAGACCTCGCGGGACGAAGGCTCGGACTGGTCATGCTACGGGGAAACCCCGGATAGTCGAATCAGTCTTCGTCACTCATGACGCCGACATAAGGAAGATTTCGATACTTGCCGGCATAGTCCAACCCGTATCCCACCACGAACTCCGGCCCGATCGGAAACGCGACGTATTCAACGTCGATGGGAACCCGCTGAATCCCCTCTTTGAGCAGGAGGGCAGCGATGGCCAGTGAGGCGGGGCGCCTCACTGTGAGGCTCTTGATCAGATAGTTCAGGGTGAGGCCCGAGTCGATTATGTCTTCGACTATCAAGACGTGACGACCCTCGATCTCTTCGTCCAGGTCTTTGAGGATCCGAACCACGCCCGAGGTCTGGGTCGAGGCCCCGTAAGAGGACACCGCCATGAAATCGAACTCCACAGGAACGTCGATGTGACGGGCCAGATCCGCCATCACCATGAATGCGCCCCGCAACACCCCGACCAAGAGCAGGTCTTTGCCCGCGTAGTCCTCAGAGATCTGACGACCGATCTCAGCCAGACGCTCCTCGATCTGCTCGGCTGTGATCAGTGGTTTGATCTCCATCGCTCTCCTCGGTGAGGGTGGGAAGCTAGCGGGTCGCGACCACTCCGCGAAAATGCGGGAGCTTCATCGCAGATCGCCCTTCTCCATGACAAGCACCCCACTCTGAGCAACGGCTATGACGCGGCCCTCGAGCTCGGCCCGTGCCGCTGAGCCTTCAACCACCTCCCACAGCCGGGTGAGCTCGGCCCTGGTCGGAGGGTGAGGGGGCCGAATGTGGCTCAACAAGGAACGCAACGCACGGTCTGCCAGCGGGCGGGGACTCGTGACCAACACTGATATCGGGATCGACACGGTGTTCCCATCCCGATGCGCCGGGAGGCGTGCAGCGCGAGCCGAGAGGAACTCTTCGTCTTGACGCGCGGCAGCCGCCAGCCGTGACAGAGACTCCGAGAGCCTGGGATTGAACTCGGCTTCGAGAAGGGGGATCACATCGAGTCGGAGGCGGTTGCGGGTGAAGCCAACGTCGGCGTTGGAAGGGTCATCGACATAGGGCAGGCCGGCCAAGATCGCCAACTCGCGGGCCGAGCTCCTCGTGACATCGAGGAACGGTCTTGCCACCCGTCGCGACGTCCGGCGTGGGATACCGGTCAAGCCGGCCGTGCCTGAACCGCGGATGACGTTGAGCAGAACAGTCTCCGCCTGATCGTCGAGCGTGTGTGCGGTCGCGACCCACTCGTCTCTGGCACGTGCAGCCAACAACGCTTCGTAGCGGGCCTCCCTGGCGACCTCCTCCGAGAAGGGCTCACCGGAGCTGACTACAACGACGTCGAGACTCATCGAGAGTTGGTCCGCAATTGCTTCTGCCGCGGAGCGCAGCTCCTGTGAGTGAGGAGTGGAGTGGTCCACATGGAGCGCGCGAACCGGGACGCCGATGCCGACCGCGACGTATGCCAGCGCCGCGGAGTCGGCGCCGCCTGACAGCGCAACCAGCAGGGGCGACGTGGGAAAGTCTGCAAGCTTGGAGATCTCGTCGACGAGCTGGGTCAGGCGACGCGTCGCAACCATGAGACCGGGTGCTCGATCTCGTCCAGCGTTGGCAGGCTTGAAGCGCCCCTGAAAGCGAGGTTGATCGAATCCCAACCCGCCTCGGACTCCACCTCTTTGACGAAACGCTCTCCCATTTGATATTGCTTCAGCTTCATCTCGATGCCGGTTAGCCGAAAAAGGGCCGCGGTGCGCTTGTCGGTGCGCCTGGCTTTCAGAACCCGGCTCATTCGCGCCTGAGTCTTGAGATGCCGCTCCCCGAGACGATCCATGACCACGTGCCCGTGGCCCTCCAGCAGTGACATGAGAGCCTGGACCTTGTCGATCACCGCGGATTGGGCACCTGAAGCGAGCAGACCGAGCAAGCCACGCTCGTCGAGCACCTCCTCACCTTCGCGACGGCGCCTCCCCAATTCTTCCATCATTCTGGAAAGACGTCCCGGCTCCGGCTGAGATTGTTCGACCAGCTCGCCGACCAACGACATGAAGTAGTCGCGCAACCAGGAAACTCCCTGAAACTGGGCCCGGTGCGTCATCTCGTGGAGGGCGACCCAGAACCTGAACTCAGATGGGCGGAACTGGTTGGCCCTCTCCATTTGCAGAATGTTCGGGCCGACGTAGGAGACGACATCTCCATCTTCGCCGGTGGGAAGAACCAGTTCATACTGGCCGAGAACCCGACGCGCCAGCACGCTGAGAAGGGCTTCGGTCTCCGCTGAGATCATCTTGTCAACCACCTTGGGGACCGTGGACGAGGCCTCTTCCTCTCCCATGTTGACCAAACGCCTTCTCATCGGCTCGATCAGGTGCGCAAAGCTGGCAACGTTTCGGTCTACCCACTCGTCTCGGCCTATTACCACGGTTGTCGGGGCACCGACCAGGGTGAGGCCAGTAGCTTCCGGCACGAGGCTCGAGACTCGCGTTGTAACCAGGTCCATCTCCTCTTTGAGGGCTTCGAGGTGATAGGTATCGGCCAAGGGGTAGGAGCCTGCGATGCGGTGGGCCAAACTCTTTCGGCCCGACCTGCTGTCCATCACTCCTCGACTATTCGGTAACGCTTGCGGACGACCGATGTGAAGTATTGGCCGGCAGTGACGACTATCACGAGAACACCGAGGACAATGCCTGTCGGGATCATGTAGCGATAAGTCCAGTCGAGGGAACTCTCCTCCGGAGCCTCCTGTTCGACGGTCACGGCCGGCTCAAGATCGCCAACCGGCTCGGCGACGGTGCTCTCCGTCGTCTCGCCTGGCCCAGCTTCGGATTCACCGTCCCCTTCGGTGGCGATCGCCGGAAGCGCCAGGAGGGCTACCACGACCAAGGAAGTGATGAGCAACACGATGAGTCGTCTGGTCGCCATGAAGGAGCGCAGCCTACATCCGACGCTCAGGTGTGGCGAGCGTCTCGGCCGGTGGTTTCGGTCTCGAGGGCGACACGCAACTTGACCAGGAATGACTCCGGGACCTCCTCTGAGAGCCGTTCGCGCACCACGACCTTGAGTCGCTTCTCGAAGTCGTATCGGGAACGGCAGCCGTTGCAATCGTCGAGGTGCTGCCTGATGCCTGAGGCGTCGGCCTCATCCATCTCCCGATCGAGATACTCGTAAAGGCGGGCGAGAGCGTCGTCGCAATCGGGTGTGTTGCAGTCGTGATGAGTCATGGCATCTCGGCACCTTCGGGGAGAAGCCCCCGCTCTCTTGCGTACTCCCACAACATCTTCTGCATCGCCTTTCTTCCCCGGTGGAGGCGAGACATGACAGTACCGATGGGTATATCGAGGATGTCGGCGATCTCCTTGTACGAGAAGCCTTCGAGATCCGCGAGAAGGACGGGCAGTCGGAAGTTCTCCGGCAGCGCCTCCACGGCATCTTTGATATCCGACTCGACGAGGCCGTCGAGCACGCGGTCTTCGGTGGTGCGGGCGACCTCTGCCGACTCTTCCGAGCCCATACGGCGATAGAGGTAGAAGTCCTCGATCGTCCCCAAATCGACCTCCGAGGGCCGGCGGGATTCCTTGCGGTATTTGTTGATGTAGGTATTGGTGAGTATCCGATACAGCCAGGCTTTGAGGTTGGTGCCGGCCTGAAAGCTGTCGTAGGCCCGATATGCCTTGAGATAGGTCTCCTGTACCAGATCTTCGGCGTCCGCGGGATTGCGCGTCATCCGCATCGCGGCGCTGTACAACTGCCGTGCATATTGCATCGCGTCGCGATCGAAGTCGGCCTGGTCAGCCATGAGCGTGACGGTAACGGATAGCGGTGCCAGCGCTAATCGGCCATAAACCGGCGTCCTGAGGCTTGGCGCACAAGATGTGGGGCCAATCCGAGAATGGGCTCACCGCCGGGCGACCGATAACATTTCTCATGCGCCGGAGTAGCTCAGCGGTAGAGCAACCGCCTCGTAAGCGGTAGGCCAGGGGTTCGACTCCCCTCTCCGGCTCTCAAGCTTCGGACCCCAGCTCGGCGAATAGGTCGGACAACACCAGTTCCCTTCGCAGATTCAGCTGGATGTCGACTACCGCATCGAGTACCCGGTCGGCCGAGCTCACGGCTTTTCGGGGGGTGATGTCGGTGAACGGGCCCAAAGGCAGATCGGCGTTCTTGACAGGCCCTCCCATTTGGAGCGAGGCGGAGTCCGAGTACCAGGAAGCGAGTATCTCGAGGCCGTTGATGAGCAGGGACTGCTCGGCACGTCTCGCGGCCCTTTGCCTCATCTCCTTCGGAAGGTCCGGAGCCACCGCCTGATCCACGAGTGGGCCAAGCTCGGCTAGGACCTCACGTGCCAGGCGGAGACCATCTCCAGGCCGTGGAGTCACCCGTTCGGGCACTGAGAGCCACAACTCCCGGAATCTGGCCACTTCGGGCTCAGCCATGAGAGACATTCCCAGGCCGGGTCTGCCTCCCGCGACGGCGGCAACCCCTTGAGCGTCCAGTTCGGCGAGGCCTCTGGCTACGAGGCCTTCCACCAGCACAGGGCTTGGCACTCGCCCCAGGTGCACGGTACGGCACCTCGACGCAATCGTCGCCGGGAAGTCATCCTCTGATCCTGCGGCGAGCAAGAAGACCACAGATGTGGCGGGCTCCTCCAGAGTCTTCAGCAATGCGTTGGCAGCCTGATCGGTCATCGACCCTGCCTCTGGCAGCAAGAAAACCGTCCGAGACGACTCCACCGGCAAGAGCGCGGCCCGGGAGACCATGGCCCGAGTCTGGTCAACGCCAAGACTTGTTGCTCCCTCGGGCTCGACGACCACCAGGTCGGGATGTGTTCCGGAACGCACCAGCCTGCGACACCTCTCGTCGCCTTCGGGACAGAGCAACAGAACCGCGAATTCGAGGGCGACCGTTGCCTTCCCCACGCCGTCTGCTCCCGTGAACAGATAAGCCTGAGCCGGGCCTTCGGCGTCTCGCCGAAGTAGTTCAACGACGGTCTCATGACCGATGACGTCGGCAAAAGGCTCAGACACCCTCGAGCCTCTCCAGGATGTCGGCCACCAGATCGTCGACTGGCCTTCCGGAGTCGAGAATCGTGACCCGCTCCGGCTCGGCGTCTGCCAGATCGTGGAAAGCCTCGCGCACGGCTGTTTGGAACTCGACGCCCTCTCGGCCGATTCGATCGGGGTGGTGCTGTCGCTCCAAACCGAGCGACGGCTCCACATCGAGGATGAACACCCGGTCGGGTGTGGTGCCGGCCAAGGCGATCTCGTTGACCTGACGCACCGTGGCCTCACCAAGCCCACGCGCCCTTCCCTGATAGGCAATCGAAGAGAAATAGGAGCGATCGCTCACGACCCAGTCGCCACGCTCGAGAGCCGGCCGGATCACCTCGCCGGCCAGCTCGGCGCGCTGTGCCGCGAAAAGCATGACTTCGGCCCAAGGCTCCACCGATTCCGAATCGAGAAGCAAAGATCGCACCACCTCGCCGAGATCGGTGCCTCCCGGCTCTCGGACCAGAGTCACCCCATGTCCCAGGGCTTCGAGTCTCGCGGCAAGGGCTCCGGCGACAGTCGATTTCCCGGTTCCGTCACCACCTTCGAGAGCCAGGTATTCACCCATATAGGAGCGGGGTTGACGTCATCCCCGAGACGCTAACCGGCGTCAGGGACGAATGAAGATGTTGACATTAGGTCGTGAAATGCGGTCAACTCTGGCCGCACATGCCCAAGAGCCTCGTCATCGTGGAGTCGCCGACCAAGGCGCGAACCATCGCCGGATTCCTCGGTCCCGAAGTGGTGGTCGAGTCGTCGATCGGCCACATCCGGGATCTCCCGCGGTCGGCGTCCGAGATACCCAAAAGGGCAAAGGGGGAGGATTGGGCGCGTCTCGGAGTCGACGTGGAGAACGACTTCGAGCCCCTCTACATCGTCCCCAAAGAGAAACGGCAGCAGATCAAGAAACTGAAAGAGTTGCTGGCGGACGCAGAACACCTGTACCTGGCGACCGATGAGGACAGGGAGGGCGAATCCATCGCCTGGCATCTCACCGAGGTCCTGAAGCCGAAGGTGCCCGTACACCGAATGGTCTTCCACGAGATCACCAAGCCTGCGATTGCCGCCGCATTCGAGAATCCGCGCGACATCGACGATCGCTTGGTCCAAGCACAGGAGGCGCGGCGAATCCTCGATCGTCTCTTTGGCTACGAGGTATCCCCGGTCTTGTGGCGCAAAGTGCAACAGGGCTTGTCGGCCGGACGAGTCCAGAGCGTCGCGGTGCGGATAGTCGTCGAGCGAGAGCGAGAGCGAATGGCCTTCACCCGCGCCGGCTACTGGAGCGTCGAAGGCACCTTTGCTCCGGACCAAGACAGGCAGAAGACATTCTCCGGGAGCCTGGTTGAGGTCAACGGAGAGCGAGTTGCGACCGGCAAGGATTTTGATTCTTCGGGCACACCAAGACAAGGAGTCCGTGTCCTCGATCAGACGCAGTCGACCGACCTGGCCACCCACCTGTCGGACTCGTCGTTCACCGTGCGGAGTGTCGAAGAGAAGCCCTACAAGCGTTCTCCCTACCCGCCTTTCCGGACTTCGACGCTGCAGCAAGAGGCGGGCCGAAAGCTGCGTTTCTCGTCGTCACGCACGATGTCGGTCGCTCAGAGGCTCTACGAAAACGGATTCATCACCTACATGCGCACCGACTCGACCGCATTGGCCGATGCTGCGGTTTCGTCCGCACGAGACCAGATCTCCAAGCTCTACGGGAGCGAATACCTGTCACCGAAACCACGTGCGTATGCGTCGAAAGTCAAGGGAGCCCAGGAAGCTCACGAGGCGATCAGGCCCTCCGGCGAGATCTTCCAGACGCCGGAGCAGGTAGCGACCCAGGTCGGCAAAGACGAAGCCAGGCTCTACGACCTGATCTGGAAGCGAACTATCGCCTCCCAGATGGCAGATGCCAAAGGTGTGAGCGTGTCGGCTCGTCTCGCAGCCAAAGCCGAGGACGGAACGGACGTGCTGTTCGCCACCAGTGGGCGGACAATCACGTTCCCTGGATTCCTCCGGGCGTATGTCCAGGGAGCCGACGACCCAGACGCTGCCCTCGACGACTCCGAGACCGTGCTGCCACCTCTGGAGGAGGGTCAGAGGATCGCGGTCCAGCGGCTAGAGCCAACCGGGCACGAAACCCGGCCTCCGGCACGCTACACCGAGGCCTCGCTCGTCCAGAAGCTCGAGGATCTGGGGGTGGGCCGGCCATCCACGTACTCATCGATCATGTCCACGATCCAGGATCGAGGATATGTGTGGAAGAAAGGCTCGGCCCTGGTGCCTACCTTCACCGCCTTCGGCGTGGTGGCATTGTTGGAAGGGCACTTTCCAAACCTGGTGGACTACGACTTCACCGCCGAGATGGAGGACGATCTCGACCGAATCGCAGCCGGCGATGAGGAGTCAGTCCCATGGCTGACCGCCTTCTACTTCGGTGACGAAGGCCTCAGAGAGAAGGTGGCAACCCGCCTGGACGAGATTGATCCGAGAGAGGTGGGATCGATTCCCATCGGCGAAGACGATGACGGCACATCGATCGTCGCCCGCATCGGCCGCTACGGGCCGTATGTGCAGCGAGGGGAAGACGAACGGGCCTCAATTCCCGAGGATTTGGCACCGGACGAGCTGACGGCGGTCAAGGCAGTCGAGCTGATCGAAACTCAAAACGCCGGCGACAAGATCTTCGGCACAGACCCCGAGTCTGGACTTGTGGTCCTGGGCAAGACCGGGAGATTTGGCCCTTATGTGCAGCTCGGAGAGCAGGAGGAAGGCTCGAAGGAGAAACCGAAACGGGCATCGTTGTTGAAGGACATGATCCTCGATGAGATGGGACTCGACGACGCTCTCCGGCTTCTCTCACTCCCGAGAACCGTGGGAGTCGATGAGAACAACGTCGAGATCCTGGCACTGAACGGCCGCTACGGCCCCTATATCCAACGTGGTGACGACCGTCGCAGCCTGGAAACTGAAGACCAGCTCTTCGAGATCACCACGGAAGAAGCCTTGAAGCTCCTAGCCGAGCCCCCACGACGCCGGGGCCAGCGGCGAGCATCGTCGTTGAAAGAACTCGGAGAAGACCCGGTGACCGGCAAGAAGGTGACACTGCGCTCGGGCAGGTATGGCCCGTATGTGACCGACGGAGAGGTAAACGCTTCTCTACGCCAGGGGGATTCGCCCGACACCATCGACATCGACCGTGCCGCCGAGTTATTGACAGCACGCCGCGAACGTTTGGGGAAGTAGAGGCAAGTAGTCGAGTGCGTCAGACCACAGGTTGGTGGTCTGACGCACTCATGACGGGCCGCAACCGGCCCGTTGCCCCACCTTGAGCGGCTACTCCTCGGGCAGGTCGATAACCGGCCCCAACACGGCACCCCCGTCGACGACCCACTCCGAGCCGGTGCTGTAGGTGGCCTCGGCCGCCATGAACATGAGCAGCCTGGTCACCTCTTCGGGATCGCCGATACGTGGGATCGGCTGGGCGGACGCCACCTCGTCGGTGACCTGATCCAGCATCGGTGTGCGGATCGGACCCGGATGTATCGACATGACCCGGATGCCGTATTTCCCCAGCTCCATGGCAGCGCTCTTGGTGAGCCCGCGCACGCCCCACTTCGAAGCGACGTAGCCGCCGATGCCCGCGTACCCCATGAGGCCGGCCGTGGATGAGATGTTGATGATGACGCCCCCGCCGGCCCGCCTCAGCGAAGGAATGGTGTAATGCATCCCGAGGAACGTTCCGGTCAGATTGATGTCGATGATGCGACGGAAATCCGCCGGATCAGTGGCATCAACATCGCCGAATAGAACGATTCCTGCATTGTTCACCAGCAGCGTCACCGGGCCGAACTCAGTCTCGGCGCCTTTCACTGCCGCCTTCCAATCGTCTTCCTTGGTCACGTCCAAATGGACGTAGTGGACGGCGTCGCCAAGCTCTTCGGCGAGCTTCTTGCCGTCGTCGTCGAGGACGTCGCCGATCAACACCTTGGCCCCCTCTGCCACCAGGCCTCTGGCATGCTCAGCGCCCATGCCACGGGCACCTCCGCTGATGAGAGCGACCGTCCCGTCGAATCTCATGATCACCTCCATTGTCTGCTTGGCCCTCCTCGAGAGGGCCACCTCTTATCGTCCGCTATCGGCAGCTCCTCGGCCAGGGCCGAAAGTCCCGGAAATCGCGACCGGACCAAGTTGTCGATGGGCTCGCCGAGCGCATTCCCGTCGGCATTTGGCCTACTGTTCGCATGTGCCCTCTCCAACGGTGCGGCTGATCGACATCGACTCCTCCAACTGGCGAACGGTCGCCGCGCTGGAGGTGAGCCCCGAACAATCCGCCTATGTGGCGGCACCAGCCTGGTACCTGTGTCTCGGCTTCTATGGAGGCGATTGGCATCCACTTGCAATAGAGGCCGACGATGAAATCGTGGGGCATCTGATGTGGGCAGTCGACACCGATGACAGCTCGACCTGGCTCGGGGGCCTGATCATCGACGTGGCCCATCAGGGCCGCGGCTTTGGTCGGGCGGCCGTTGAACGATTCATCGAGCGCTTCGAAGACAATCTCGCCCTCTCATTCTCCCCCGAGAACACGGTCGCCCGGAGCCTCTACCTCGATCTGGGCTTTGTCGAGACGGGAGAAACCGAAGGCGATGAGCTGGTCGCCCGCTATCACGCCCACTGAAGCCGCATCCCGGCGATGTGGCCAAGACAAGGTCGATTGACACTATGCAATTGGGGCCGGCGCGACCATCATCTGGTGCGATGGTGACCGACGAGGCACTCGGCTTTCAGCCTCAGCCCGAGGAACTGGAGGCCTTCGCCGCGATTCAAGCCCGGTTCCCGGAGCTCTATCGCGCCGTCTTCTCGGACCCCAAGGCACCGAGGACCGTCGTGGTGATCCCCTCGATGAGCATGGACCCAAGGGAGTTGGAGAAGATCCCCGGGGTGATCCACTACGAGGAGAGGATGCTCTGCTTGCTGATGCTTCTCCGTCTCCCCCGCACCCAGCTCGTCTACGTCACCTCGCTCCCCATCGACCCCGCGATCATCGACTACTACCTGCATCTCCTGCCCGGCATCCCTGGTTTCCACGCCCGGAGGAGACTGCGGCTCCTCACAGCCAATGATGCGTCTCTGAAGCCTTTGTCGCAGAAGATCATGGAGCGTCCCGACCTGTTGGCCGAGATCGGATCGGCGATCCAGCATCGCGAGACGGCTCACATGTCGTGCTTCAACACCACCCACTGGGAACGCTCACTCGCCGTCTCTCTGGGAATACCGATGTATGCGACTGACCCGGACAAATCCGATCTCGGCAACAAGACCGAAGGCCGCCGTTTGTTTCGAAGCATTGGCCTCCACCCTCCTGTCGGATTTGAAGGGCTACGCGACGAGACCGATACCGCCCAAGCACTCGTAGATCTCCAACGCAGCCGCCCCGGAACAGAAATGGCGGTGGTCAAGCTGAACGAGGGCTTCTCCGGGGAGGGGAACGCCCTTGTCGATCTCAGGTCGATAGCCCGCTCCGCCAATCCGACCGGAGAGGCTCTTCGGCTCCTCGAGAACGAAACACGTTTTGAAGCCGAAGGAGAAAACTGGCCGAGCTACATCAAGAAGCTTCGGGAAATGGGTGGCATCGTCGAGGCCTACATAACGGGCACCGAAAAGCGTTCTCCATCCGTTCAGGCGAGGGTGAACCCGTTGGGCGAAGTCGAGGTCATCTCGACGCACGACCAGGTTCTGGGAGGCCCAACAGGCCAAGTGTACGAAGGCTGTACTTTCCCGGCCCGGCGCTCATACCGCCAATACCTGCACGACGCCGGGCGTCGAGTGGGAGCCGCACTCCGCGACAGAGGTGTGCTGGGCCGGTTCGGCGTCGACTTCGTCTCAGTCAGAGAAAACGACGAATGGAAGCACTACGCCATCGAGATCAACCTCCGCAAAGGAGGGACCACACTCCCGTATCTCATGCTCGAGTTTCTCACCGACGGAGGATACGACGAGCTCAGTGGCCGGTTCTTCACCCCGCATGGTGACCCGCGCACCTATTACGCGACGGACAACCTGATAAGTGGGGCTTACCGGGGACTCTCCCCATCCGAGCTGATCGACATCGCCGTGGGACACGACCTTCATTACGACGCTGCGCGCCAGGCGGGGCTGGTCTTTCACCTCCTCGGCGCGGTGACCGAGCACGGAAAGGTCGGCATGGTTTCCATAGCGCCTCGCCGGAAACAGGCGTGGACGCAGTACCAACGCGCGGTGGCGGTTCTAGACGAGGTGACTGCCGGCTTCAGAGCCGGCCCGTGACGTCATAGAACGGTTGCAGCCATCTCAGCCAACGGAGACCTGACTGATCGCTCCAATGAGACGTGCCCGAACAACGGGGATCCTTTGAACTTCTCGATCAGCGCCGCCATGCCACCGAAAGGCGAGATGTACGGATTGTCGACCTGGGTCAGATCGCCGCAGAAGACCACTTTCGAGTTTCTCGACATCCGGGTGAGAATCACTTTCAGTGTTGGAAGCTCGAGGTTCTGAGCCTCGTCGATGATGACGAACTCGCCGGTGATCGAACGGCCCCGCAGATAAGTAACAGCCGCCATCTCCAACTCGCCGCGATCGACCAATTCCTCTATGGCATGTCTGGCCCCGTCGACCCCTGCGTCGCTGAACAAGGCGTAGAGATTGTCGTGCACGGCCGCCATCCACGGCGCAAGCTTCTCACTCAAGTCACCGGGCAGGTAACCGACTTCCTGACGCCCGACCGCCACCAACGGCCTGTAGACCGAGACCCTGCGGTAGCGGCCCTGCTCCAGGACCTGCTCCAAAGCGGCGGCGAGCGAGAGAAACGTCTTTCCAGTGCCGGCCATGCCCATCAGGGACACAGCCGGGATGTCGGGGTCGAGTAGCTGGTGGAGGGCCACGGTCTGACGAACGTTCTTCGGCTCCACTCCGAACGCCCTGACATGGGTGGGGACCCGTTCGATCACAAGCGTGGGCTCATCCTGAATCACCCTCGCCAAGGCGGATCTGGACGATCCGCTTCTCAGCACGAGGAACTGATTGACGAGAGCCTCGACGTCCTGGAGCTCGATCTTGCCCTCGTCGAAGAGCCTGTCGATGGTGGATCCGTCGGTGGCCACCTCTGCAACGCCGGAGTGAATCTGTTCCACCGGCACGGTGTCAGCTTTGTAGTCCTGGACGGCGACCCCCAACTGCGCGCTTTTGATACGCAACGCCGCGTCCTTGGTCACCAGGACCGACCTCCCACCTTGCTCCAGATTGAGACACGTGGAGAGGATTCGGTGATCGGGAGTGTTGGGATCGAGTGCGATGGGCAGCCTGTCGGAATGCACGCCATTGAGCTCTATGCGAAGAGATCCGCCGCCGGCCATCTCCACTGCCTCCCGCATGCCTCCCTCGCGGGAAGCACCAAGCTCCTCGAGGAGCCGGATCGCGGCCCGGGCGTTGGCACCGACCTCGTCGAGCCGGGTTTTCTTCCGATCCAACTCCTCCACCACGACCAACGGGAGCACTACATCGTGCTCATCAAATCGGAGGGGAGCGTTGGGATCGGCGAGGAGGACACAGGTATCGAGGACGAAGGTGTTAGCCACCCGGGGGGTCTCCTTTGATCTGATCGCCAAGGCCAACAGCTTCACGAAACCCGAGCCCGATTACAAGGATTGCCGCTCCGTTGTCGACGACTCTCCCGGGGTGCAAAGCCGGCAAGGATCTAGCCCCGCCGACGGCCCACCCACTTCAGGAGCCGGTCCAAATCCCAGGTGTTGACCACTCGCTCCCCGGTGACCCAACCCCGGCGGGCATACTCGACCCCGAAGTCCATCCGACTCAGATCACGTGTGTGGTGAGAATCGGTATCGATCGCGAAGACGATGTCCCTCGACATCGCCTGACGCACCACCTCCGCCGAAGCGTCGAGACGGTCCAACGCGCCATTGATCTCGAGCGCCACACCCGTCAGCTCCAGACCTTCCAGAATCGCGTCGAGGTCCATCTCCACGCCCGGTCGCCGCCCGATGTACCGACCGCTGAGATGCCCGATGGCGTCAACTGCAGGGTCCTGGATAGCAGTGAGGATTCGAGCCGTTTGCCGATCTGCCGGCAGATCGAAATGCGAGTGGATGGAAGCCACGCAATAGTCGAACTCGAGTCGAAAGTCCGGGTCGTAATCGAGGCTGCCGTCGGGTCCGATGTTCAACTCGCACCCGAACAGGATGGTCATTTCGGAGTATTCGTCCCTCAGCCGCACGATCTCGTCGCGATGAGCCAGCATCTCCTCCCGGCTCGATCCGTTGATGGCCAGATCCTCGCCATGGTCGGTGAAGGCCATATAGCGGTAGCCACCGGCGAT
Organism: Acidimicrobiia bacterium; assembly: GCA_965216725.1. Classification (GTDB taxonomy): domain Bacteria; phylum Actinomycetota; class Acidimicrobiia; order Spongiisociales; family ZC4RG35; genus JACZUI01. The sequence continues at coordinate 325,263 of CBDCGI010000007.1, forward strand.
GCCAGCCTCGACCATTTCCTGAAGAGAAGAGCGGCCATCTCCGGATCGATCGGAGTGGTAGTGAAGGTCACCCGCAATGTCAGCCCGAGCTACCAGGTCGGGCAGGCCATCTCCCGAAGCGGCCTCCACCTCCCCTGCGCCTTCGCGCAGCGGGGGCGGCACAGGCTGCATCCCGAGTGCGGTGTAGATCTCCCCCTCGGAGACGGAGGCGACCACCCGGTCACCCTCGAACAAACCATATTCGGAGAGCAGCCACCCCCGATCGATGGCTCGTTGCCGAAGGGCAATGTTGTGCCCTTTCGAGCCGGTGAAATAGAGGAGAGCCGACCCGATCTGGCTGGGAGCGACCGTCCTGATATCGACCTGAAGCCCCTCTCTGGTGAGAAAGGAGGTCTTGGTACCTCCGGAGCCGATCACCTCGGACGCCTCGGGAAACTCCCTCACGGTGGTATGGACCTCTTGAGGGTTTGTCGTCGCCACCACGATGTCGATATCACCGATCGTCTCCGAGAAACGTCGAATCGACCCACAGGGAACAGCGTCAGATACACCCGGTATCTCGTTGATTCGTCGCGTGAGCGAGCGGGCGAGCGGAAGCGCCTCCACCAGCGGTGTCCTCCGGTCTTTGCCATGAAGACCCAGCCGCTCGATCGCCCGGGAGATCTTCTCCTCGGTGGTTTTGCCCAATCCGGGAAGCTCCCGTAGCCGTTCAGCGGCGATCGCCGCTTGAAGACTCTCCAGGTCTACGACTCCAAGCTCGGAACGGATGAGCTTGAGAGTCTTGGGACCGAGCCCGGGGATCTTGGTCAATTCGACAAAAGGCGGTGGGTACCGTGACCTCAGCTCTTCCAACTTGGCAACCTGGCCTGACTCTCCAAGTTCGAGGATCTTGTCAGCCGTCGAGCCCCCGACACCGGGGATTTCGGTCAGGTCCTTCTTGGACAGACCGTCGATGTCGCCCTGGAAGCCTTCGATCCCGTGCAGAGCTTTCTCATATGCCCGAACCCTGAAGGCTTGCGGACTTCCCTCGTCGAGCGCCGTGAGCTTCGCCAGCTCGGCGAGCATGCGCATCGCCTCACCTCTGGTGACCATGCCGGGAGGTTAAAGCCGCAGTTCACAACCCGAGCCAGGCGCCAGGGTCGAACTCGGCCCCAGCTCTGGCGCCCAGTTTCATCGAGCCAAAGAGGGGCACATCGATCGAGACCGATGTCACCACCTCGACCCGACGCGGTCGGAGCGATGAATCCACCGGACAGGCGCAGGACTCGAGTTGGGCGCCATTGCTTTCGGCGAGACGGGAAGCGGCCTGCTGCGGCGAATCGGAAGCGGCCGGAGGATAAGTTGCGACAGCGGCTGCCAGCGCGCCCGCCTCGGCCGCTGTTGCTGCCTTCTCCCGGCCCACATACAGCATCCCAAGCGATGCGGATGCGATACCGGCCACACCCACGATGACAACCACCAAGACCATGAGAATTGTGGAAGCACCCTGCTCCGATCTCAACGTTCGGTTCTCATGGTGGCGGCGGCTCTCAACTCGACTCCAAGATCGCTCGGAAGCGGAGTGGCGAACCTGTGGCGGTACGAGGCCGTCACACGGGCGGGCACCCCCACCTGCGAAGGGCGCTCCACTGAGACTCTCACCCGGTTTCGGATTTGGGGAGGCAGCGCCGCCAATACTGCCTCCACTGCTCTCGCGGGATCGGGAGTCGTGGCCGCGACCCGCGCCCCTTCTCGGACCGCCCCCTGAAGCTCGACCCTCGCCCTGGCCACGCCGACGACCTGAACCGCCGACACGAGGACGAGCATCACCAACGGGATGACGAGGAAGAACTCGACGGTCACTGAGCCTCTATCCCCCATCAGAACATGTCTGTGACCCAGTCGATCACGTTGCCGAAGAGCCCTTCGAGCAGGCCACCACCGTCGCCCGATTGGAGCCAGTTCAGCCCGACCAGAGCGAGTGCGGTGGCTGCCAGGATGACCAGGAAGTACTCCACGGTGCCCTGTCCCCTTTCGTCCTCGGCCAAATGCGATTTCTTGTTTGAGAAACTCATGGTCTCTCCTTCCAGCCCGGTTGCCGACCGGTTGCGGGGAGAAGTGCGAAGTCATGTGAACTGGCCTCCGAGGTTCTCGACCACCCCGATCAGCCCCGGCGCATAGAACATCAGCATCAGCCCGGGCAGGATCAGCAGGGATAGGGGGATCATCAACCGAACCGCCAACGTTCGAGCCCTGGTCAGCCTCCTTGCGCGTTCCGCCGCGATGTCGGCCTGGAGCAATGTCTCAACAGTCGCAGATATCGGAGCACCCGAACGCGAGGCGCGCTCCAACTGGACGAATAGCTGACGGATATGAGGAGGACCCTGCTCGGCTGCAGCCAGGAAGCCGCTGACCGTGGCCACCCTCGACGCCCGCATCAGGTCGCTGTCGAATGGAAAACGGGCCGCCGTCCGATGTACGGAGCCAAGCACCGAGTTGCCAGAGCGAAGCTCGACGAGCAGAACGAGGAGAAAAGCACGTGGTGAAGCCAGATCGTGGGTCCGTCTCCGAATGCGACCCAAGTGAGGCAGACCAGCCAGCACAAGGGCAAGCAATGGCCCTCCTGTCACCAGACCGACCGTGGCAAGGAGGAGCGAAGTCACCGTGCCCTCCGCACCATCGCCAGCCCGAAAACCATGCCGGCCGCGCAGAGACCGAGGCCCGCCAAGACCACCAGCCGCTGCGCCGGTGATGACAGATAGTCGCCCAACTGTCCATGGCTGGTCACCCACCAGAGCCCAAAGGCGGGTGCCGCAAGCAGAATCATCAGTGTGGCCCGAGCGGGACCCAGCGCGGTGGTGACTTCTCGCGCCACTTCATCCTGGGCGAGCGCCAGGCCGGAAACCTCCTCGAAGAGATCGGCCGCCGGTGCTCCCGACCAGGCGCTCCTCTCCAAGCAAGCACCCAGCTCTGGCCCGATCGCGGGAAACTGCGTCGCGGCCGCGGCGGCCACCGAGGCAAAACTCGCACCCGACTCCGCAGCCTCCGCTATCGCCGATGCTCCCACGACGCGCGCGGCCTCTGATACCGCCTGCCTCGGACTGGATCCGGCACGCAGCTCCGAAGCCACCGACCGACAGAAATGGACCGCGCCGAGCGCGGGAGCACGCCGTCGACGCCACCACAGGAGAGCGACAAGTAGCAGAACGACGAAGGGCACGTAGGTGGCGGCGGCGAGAAGCGTCAGCCGGCGCACGTCGGCCCCTGCCCAGAGACCGATGGCCAGAAGACCGACGTCAAACATCGTTGACCACGATTTCTGATATCCGACGAGTTCGGCCAACTCGCTCCAACTGGACGACCACCGCAATCGAAGACTTGATCTGCCGACGAATCGCCTCTGCGCTCACGTTCCCACGTGCCAGGGCAAGAGTCTCCAGGCGCCACAGTGCCTCGTCGGGCGAGTTGGCATGGATGGTTGAGATCGAGCCTCGGTGCCCGGTATTGAGGGCCCAGACCAACTCCAAGGCCTCGGGACCACGGACCTCTCCCAGAATGATGCGATCTGGGCGCAGGCGGAGGGCCGACCGCAACAATTGCCCCATCGTGATCTCGCCCGCACCTTCGGCGTTGGAGGGCCGGGCCTCCATTCGCACCACGTGGCCACTGATTCTCAACTCGGCCGAGTCTTCGATCGTGACGATTCGTTCGTGATCGGGGATATGCCTGGCTAGAAGGTTGAGCAGGGTGGTCTTGCCTGTTCCGGTGCCCCCAGAGATGAGGACCGTCTTTCTTCCCTCGACCTGCGTTGTCAGGAGTTGAACCTGTTCGGGGGAGGCCGACCCGATCGCCACTAGCGACTCGAGATCGTCCACTGCCTGGGTAAATCTTCGGATGGCCACGATCGGATGGTCGGCGGCGGCGGGGGGAATCACGGCATGGAGGCGGCTGCCGTCTTTCAACCTGGCGTCTACGAACGGGAACGACCTATCGATCCGGAGCCCGAGTGGAGCGATAACCCGCTCCACTGCCCTCACCACGGATTCGTCATCTGGGAAGGAGACTTCGGACAGCTCCAGCTCGCCTCCTTTCTCGACCCAAACCTGCCTCGCTCCGTTGATGAGCACATCGGATACGTCCTGGTCTCGAAGAAGCTCCTCGACAGGCCCCAAGCCGAAGACACGGTCGACGATTGCTCCTTCGTCATGGCCAGCCCGATGCGGTGAGGCTGTTTCCAGGAGACGGCGCGCCTCGGCACGCACATCCAACTGTCTCATCGGAACGTCTCCAGCAGCGATCTGGCCGGCCAGTCGATCGATCAGGCCCATGGCATGCTCCAAACCGGAGCCCACGATCGGACCCACCTATCCCGGTGAATCGAACGGCCCGCGAGCAGGGCCCGTGTAGTCCGGGCGCCCAGGATGGGCATCAGTGGCCCATCACCCGGCGCCCGCATCTGTCTGCTGACCGGTTGCCAGACTGCAACCCCGAGTGCAGAGGGAGCCAGGATCCCCGGAATCAAGGCACGAACTGGAACCACCGGACCTTGCCATTGCCCGGGTCGCACCCGAACCACCACCGCGGGCCAATGCCGCGCAAGCAGCTCGATGAGCGCCTGACGTTGCACGGCATCGGCACCTCGGCCCGAGATCAAGGCCACTCCGGCCCGGCCCGGGCTGAGATCGAGCAAGGACGGCCCATCTGTGGCGAGATCGCCCAACGAACGGTCGGTTGCGACACCGCCTTCGACGTCGACGACTACCGCGGTGCCGGCGACGAGTGCCAGACCCAGGCTCGACACGAGCGATAGCACTGGGTCCGGCGCCTCGACGCCGAGCAGACCGCCCCTGATCTCCCCCACCATGTATCGAACGTATGCCAGGACGTGAGACGATTCAATACCCTTGGCCGGACCAGGCCCCGCAATCCATTACCTTGACGGGGACCATGCCCAGTGCGGCCTTCTTCGACCTCGACAAGACGATCATTGCCAAATCGTCGACCCTCGCCTTCACCCGTCCCCTCTATCGCGCCGGCTATCTCAAGGGAGCAACCATGGCCAAGGCCGGGCTCGCCCAGGCTTACTACCAGGCATTCGGCGCCGATCACGATCAACTGGAACGGATCAGGGACGAGCTGGCAGCATTGACAAAAGGCTGGCACCGCGAGGAGGTGCAGGCACTGATCGAGGATTCGGCGGACGACGTGCTGTCGCCGCTTGCGTACGCCGAGGCCTTGGCGATCATCGCCGAGCATCGCGGGGCGGGGAGACGGGTCGTGGTCATCTCTTCGAGCCCTGAGGAGATCGTGCGCCCGATCTGTGCCCACCTGTCGATCAATGAAGTGATCGCCACCAGGGCCGAAGTAGATGAGGAGGGCCGGTACACCGGCGAAATCGAGTTGTTCGCCTATGGGCCGGCCAAAGCTCAGGCAATGATCGAAATGGCGCAAGCCAACAACCTCGACCTCGATGAGAGTTACGCATACTCCGACAGCATGACCGACCTGCCGATGCTCGAAGCCGTCGGGCATCCGGTTGCAGTCAACCCCGACAAGGATCTTCTCGCGGTAGCCACCGAGCGCGACTGGGAGATCAGGTGGTTTGAATCGGCGGTCACCCTCAGGGACCGCGTCGACACCGCACGAGTTCCCGCGACCGCGGTGCTCGGTGGCCTGGCCGCAGCCCTGGCCTACCGGATGATCAAGAGGCGGAAATCCTGATCCTGGTCCAGTTGAACCCAGCTTCGGAAACAGACTTCAAAAGCTCGTCCGCGCTGAATTCGTCTCCGGGCAGTTTGGCTACGACCTCCTTGGTGAGTCTGAAGCCGCATACGGCCCACATCTGATTTCGATCGAGGGAAGCGTCGAGCGCCCCTTCTCGGAAGGCTCTGACCGCGTCTGTCACCTCGTCGACAAACACCGTGGCCGGCGCCTCGACCGCCGTGTCCCAACGTTTGGGAACACCCTGGTGGTCGAACTCGACTACCTCGGAATCGGAGGACTTGCTGATCTCAGACAGCCGGATCACCAGCGAAAGGTACCCTCCCGTCGTGTCAAGACGCGCCATGATCATCGTGGCCGGTGGGTCCAGCAACCGGTTCGGAGCGGACAAGCTGACGGTTGAGATCTCGGGGAGACCTCTGCTCGAGTTGACCGTTTCTCGGGTACGGGAAGCGGTCCATGAGGTGATAGTGGTGTGCCGGCCGGAGGTCGCCGCGACACTCAACTTGGCAGATGTGGTGGTTGTTCCCGGAGGCACCACCCGGACCGGCTCCGAGATTGCGGGAATTCAGGCCCTGTCCGCAGAGGCGGAGCTGGTGGGTATTCATGACGGCGCTCGTCCCTTGGTGACCCGACCACTCATCGACGCGCTCTATTCGGCGTCCGCCGAACACGGAGGTGCCGTGCCCGTTGTGAGTCCAAGTCACCCCCTGGTCGATCGGGCGACGTTGGAGCCCGTTTCGGGGGCAGCAATGGTTCAGACTCCTCAAGTGTTCCGGGTGGATGTGCTCAGGTCGGCCTACGCCAAAGCCGCCCAGGAAGGATTCACCGGTCACGACACTGCACACGTCGTCGCCATGTACGAAGAAGTGGCGATCTCAGCCGTGCCTGGTGACCCCGACAACGTAAAGGTGACCTATCCCGGCGATATCGAGGTCGTGAAGGCAAAGCTCAGAGGCTTATCTGGTAGCGAACCAGAGTGACTTGGACGCCACCGATGTCCTCGAGCCGTATCGGGACACCTAACGACCAGCCTTGCCTCTCGTAGAAGTCTCGAGCCTGACGATTGCGGTCGATCACCCACAACAACGCGCGGGAATGCCCGCTGAAGGCCAGTTTCTCCTGGGCCCTCCTCATGAGCGCCGAGCCTTGACCGCGGCGTTGCACCACCGGATCGACGTATATGGCCCTGATCTCCCCCCAACCCTCGTCGTCTGCCTGGCCGTAAGAGCAATATCCACCGATCGTGCCCTCGCTCTCGGCGACCAGAAGACCGTCGAGATGGCGATCCCAGTACTGCTGGGGATACTGGAGACCGGTCAAGAACTCCGACGGGAAGATGTCTCGGTAGGTCGCCTGCCAAGCAGCGATCTTGACCTCGCTCAGCCGGGGAGCATCACTCGGAGCGGCCGGTCGAATCCTGATCGGTGCCATCGTCGGTGCCAGCCTGGGCGTTTGCATCTCCGGATTCGTCATCGGTCCCGCCCAACACCCAGAAGGCGAGCACCGCAAGGCTGCCTGCGGCCAGGGCCAGGGCGAGCCATCCCCACCGTCTCGTCTCGCTGCTGAACTCGGTGCCCCCATCGTCATCGGACCCGTTGGCTGAGTCGGATCCATCTCCGGCCGAGAAGTCGGCGCCCATATCCGAGAGGGAAACCGGGTCTGACCGCGCCGGCTCCGGACCAAGGATCTCGAAGACGACCCGGTAGTCGACCCGTCGCACCTCGGTTTGGATGCCGAAGACTCCCCCGCCCCTGTCGAGCAGGGGAAGGCGGAGGCTCTCATCACCGGGGTTGGAAAGCAAAGCCACTACTGCGTCGGCCGACACTTCTACTTCGACCGAGATCGACACCAACATCGAGTCTCCTTCGACCGAGATGATCTCTGTCGATGCGTCACCGAACCCCCCGCCGAGACTCACCGACAACAGCGCGGCGAGTGCGACCTGTCTCATGAAATGATCGTAAGCCCGGGCCGTGCCTTAGGGACCGGTCCATTGGTTGCGGCTGACCAGGACGGCCTTCAGGACGTCGGGCCGGTCGGTGACGATCCCATCGACCCCCAAATCCAGGAGCACATTCATCTCAATCGGGTCGTTCACGGTCCACACATGGACTGCCAATCCACGCTGATGGGCGAGATCGACCAATCTCTGGGTGACCACAGGGATTCCGCGCATCTGCACGGGCACCTGAAGCGCGCTGGCCGGCCCCGGGACTCCGCGACCCACCCTGGAGGCCAGGACCCAACTGGTGGTGGCCGCCGGGCCCGTGGACGTGGGGATGCCTCCGCCCGTCACCTGATTGAAATCGGCGAGTCGCCGATCTGAGAATGACCCGACCATCACCCTGTCCTCCATGCCCAAATCGGCGATCAGGCGGGCCAGGGGGTCTGCCACGTGGTCGTCTTTGAGGTCCAGAATCAGCCTCACGTCGGGATACGCGGTCGCCAGCTCCTGCAAAGAGGGGACCCGCACCCCTGTTCCCCTGTGCTCGTAGCCTCGACGCTGGTGCCGATAGCCGGCATCCAGTTGCTGCAACTCCCCAAAAGTGAAACTCGACACCGGACCAGTGCCGTCAGTCGTTCGATCGACGTCGCGGTCGTGGATGCAGACGACAACCCCATCTTTTGTGACATGGACATCGGTTTCCACATGAGCGAGCCCCAGGTCGACAGCGCCCTGGAACGCCACCATCGTGTTCTCCGGCCAAAGCAGCCGGGACCCGCGATGGGCGATAGCCGCGGGGCTCTGCCAATGGTCGATGCTCATCGGACAAGAAAACGGGCCCCGCTTCGAGCGAGGCCCGTAGTCAATCGACTTCCTGCTCGGCTACTGCGCGACTCGATCTTTGAGACCCTTGGCTGCCGAGAAGTGAGCATATTTCTTGGGAGCGATCCAGATCGATTCGCCCGTGGCCGGGTTGCGGCCCTGGCGACCGGCGCGGCTCTTCGTGCTGAAGTTGCCGAACCCGGTGATGTTGACCTTGCGCCCGGCATCCAACTCGACGGCGATGATTCCTTCACCGTCTTTTGTAGAGAAGATGTGGTCAATGATCTCGGCCGCCTTGGCCTTCGAGATGTCCGCCTTTCCGGCGAGCTTGTCAGCCATCTCCGATTTGTTCACGGCCCCTCCTTGTGGGTCGACGTATGGGGACGCCGCTATGCGACGAATTGGTAGCAACCATAGGCCAAATCCGCCCGAGAACGCTGGCATTCCCGCCACTACCCTCCCGGCTGTGAGCAGCACCTACACCCTCGACGGCGACATCGCAATCATCACTCTCGACCGGCCCGATCAGTTCAACGCGATCGACCATGATCTCTCAGTGGGAGTCATCGGTGGCCTGGAACGGGCGGGACAGGAGGCACGGGCTGCGGTGCTCACGGGTGCCGGGAACGCGTTCTGTGCCGGGGCAGATCTCAACATGATCGGTGAGGACACCGACCTGGGCGATTTGCTGGACAACGTCTTCCACCCGCTGCTTGGAGCCATCGTCGGCGCCGCTGTACCCGTTATCGGCGCTATCAACGGAGTAGCTGCCGGCGCCGGACTGGGGATGGCATTGGCGACCGACATCCGGGTGATGGCCGAGTCGGCCTTCCTGACATCGGCTTTCACTGCAATCGGGCTCGCCCCCGATTCGGGGACCACATGGTGGCTTCCGCATTCGGTTGGAGTGTCCCGCGCCCTGGAGCTGGCGATGACCAACCGGCGAGTACCGGCCTCCGAGTGCGCTGAGCTGGGTCTTTGTGCAAAGGTGGTTCCGAATCACGACGTCTTGGACGAAGCAGTGGCCTTGGCCAGGGCTCTCGCCGATCTGGTGCCTGACTCGCTGGTGACCACCCGGAAGCTGATAAGAGACGCGGCCGGCACCTCTTTTGAGTCGGCGCTCGCAGCAGAGCGGGAGGAGCAGAGCCGTCTCGGAAAGACTCCCCAGCACAAGGAGGGGGTGGCCGCCTTCCTCGAGAAACGGCCAGCCGACTACCGGAACACCTAGGCGGGCCGAATCAGGTAGATGTCGAGTGCGATCTTGCCCCCCTCGCCTTTGCCGAAGGCAACTGCCACCTCGTTGTTGAGCCAGGCGAGGTCTTCGTTTCCGGTCTGAAAGGTGATCAGCTCCCGTGGCTCCGCCGACTGATCAGGGTTGGCAATCGAAACTCCGGTGGCTGTGTACGAGACACTCTCCCGCTTCTCACCGATGGTGGCGTGGATGTCGAGATCCATGTTCCCGTCTGAGCGAACAGTTACGTAGTCCACTCCCCTGACCGGTCGTTCCCCGTCCCAGTGCTCGCTGGTCGCCGTTCCTTTGAAAGGAAAATCGATACGCATACCGGCCGGTGACTTGCCGATCACGTTCATCCCGAGATCGGCTTCGATGTGACAGAACTTCTCCAACGTGGGCAACTGACGCTCCTTGTCTACAGCCCTGGCAACGCTAGCCGGGGCTGACCCTGTTCAACCCGGCCATCGCGCCCTCATGCCCCCTTCGTCGAGCCTGCAACAGAACGCGCCATACGCGACTAACCGCAAGCTCGACAAAATAAGTTCCCGCGCCCCCCTGTCGGGCCTGCAACAGAACGCGCCACACGCGACTAACTGCAGGTTCGAGGGAAGGAGTCCATTTGTAGGCTCGACGAACTCGACGTGCATGACCGGCCCGCGACCGGCCTCAGCCAGCCTCCCCGCCGGTAATCTCGCCCATCACCGCCCTCACCTCACCATCACTGACCTGGGTGAAATCCCGGTACCAGTTGCCCACTGCAAGGAATCGGCGCGGCTGGTGCACAACAACCATGCCATCCACCACCGATGCCAATTCACGAACCGTCTCCGGTGGTGCCACCGGCACCGCGAGCCATACCTCCGCGGCGCCTCTCGCCCGAGCCACCCGGACCGCCGCCCTGGCAGTGGAACCGGTGGCCAGCCCGTCGTCAACGATCACCGCGGTCTGTCCTTGCACGTCCAGGATTGGCCCGATCCGATACATGCCGGTTGCCTCCTCAAGCTGCCGTTGAGCTGCCTCGATGGCGCCGTCGAGTGCCACCTGGTCAACTCCGGCGGCTGCCACCACGCCCTCGTTGACCATGGTCACACCGCCTTCGGCAACCGCACCCATCGCCAATTCCGCATGACCGGGAACGCCAACTTTCTTCACAAGCAGGAGATCCATGTCGCAACGAAGTGCCTTAGCGACCTCCCACCCCACGGGAACCCCGCCACGAGGCAGGGCGAGAACGATCGGAGACGGAGGCCGGGCCGCGGCAACAGCCTCACCAAGGACCCTCCCCGCATCACGGCGGTCGGAGAATCTCATCCGTACTTCTTGACGAAACCTTCCAGCCAGGGCATGACATTGTCGACAAATGCCGACCCCTCGTCTAGGGGAAGCACCCGCACCGCGTAGTTCATCAGCATGACCTGGCGAGCCGCGTGGAACATGTCGATCTGACTCTCATCCTGAACGGGCCAGGGACTGATCTCTTCGTAACCCTTGCGGAATGCGGAGTGGATCGCCGCGCGGTCGTCTCGGGTTCGCGAGGAGTAGAGGCACACCGATATGTCCTGGGCCCGGGTGGCAATCATGATGTCCTCGAAATCGAAGGCATAAAGGCGGCTCTGTGCGATGTGCACGTTCCATTCGTGGAGATCTCCGTGCACTGTCTGGACCTGGCCGTGCTCCCAAGCTTCGTCGATGGCGGCGTTGGCCAAATCGATGGCCCGGTGGATCGTGCGCCGTCTCCTTGCATCAAAAATGTGGTCATAGGTGCTGTCGTCGATGACCACCGGATCGAGATCGGCTCCGTAATAGAAGACGCGATCCCATTTCCTCATGCCGTCCGGGTTGGGAGGAAGCCAGTCTCGGCCGTGCATCTGAAGGGAGGCACACATCCGTCCCAAAAGGCGGTAGCCAAACGTGCCGGCCCCCAGACCCAACGGCGTCCCTGGGATCCAGGAGAAAACGACACACGAGCGCTGCAACCCAGTCTTCTCGTCGTCGGCCTCGACAACGAGCCCCCCGTAGCCGGTGGGCACAACCTCGACAACATCGAGGCGGGTCTCTTTGTTGAGTGCTGCCAGCCAGGCAACCTCATAGTCGATGTTCTGGCGCGAATTGGCGTGAGGTGTCCCCACCCGGAGGACGCGCTGCCGTCCGTCGGCCAACACGAGCCGATACATCACGTTTGAGTGAGTCTCCAGATGCTCGATTTGGGCAACTTCGAAGGAGTACCGGTCTAAGACGCGTCTCGTAAAAGGAAGCAGGCTTTCGGCTTCAGCTGATATGCGTTGCGCGTCCAAAGGCTCCTCACAAAAGGTCGACGGCAGGCATCATTCAAGTGCCGAGGCCTTCAGATTCGACGGGTCTTGGGACCCAAATCGGCTGATAGCCCTTTTGCAGCCCTAGGAAGCCTCGTTGGCCCCGGTCGGCACCATGCCCGTATCCACGATCGGATCCTCGCCACGTCGACGATGCCACGCATCCCACAGGTACAGATAGCTGGGGAGGATCAACACCGCAGCCAGCAGCGCCAGCAGGATCGTGTAGGCGGTGACAAACCCGAACTGTCGGAAGGGGATGGTCGACGAGACCACCAGGATCCCAAAGCCGGCAACGGTGGTCAGCGCCGAGCCTGCCAGCGCTCCTCCGGTGTGGGTGAGCGTGCTGTGTATCGCGTCGTCGGCACCTTCGATCCGAGAACGATCCTCCTCGTATCGATGCGTGATGTGGATCATGTAGGGGATGCCGATTCCGATAGCCATAGCGGCGATGGTGGCTGTAACCGGACCGAACGGAATCCCGAGCCCTGCCATGATGCCGAAGGCCAAGAGCACCACGAGCACGACCGGAACCGTGGTCAGTACACCGAGAAGGGGGCGCCGAACCTCGATCCAGAAGTTGAGAATCAACAAGAGGAGGGCAGCGCTGAGAGTGAGAAGCAGCGACGAGACCTGCGAGTCGCGCAGGGATGTGACTACCACGTCGTTGATGATCGCGTCCGACGTCGAGGTCGCCGAGGCACCGCTGTCCACAACCGGAACGAACGCGGAGTCGAAGTCTCCGCGAAGCTCACTAACTGCGTCCTGACCAGCCTGCGTCTGCACGGCGAATAGCGCCGCCTGGTACGACCCGGAGTCACTCCGGTTCAGCACCTGAACCATCTGATCAGGGGCCGCGGCAAATGCCGCCTCATAAACGGGCGCCATATTCCCGGCCGCCATCAGGTCTTGCCCCAATCCGGCCGCCCCGGCGGCGTCGGCCACGGGTTGGGCAAATGAAGGCGATTCCGGATCGGTCAGTTGGGCGATCACAGACACAGGCGATTGCGCCAGCGGGAAGCCGTCGATGGTCACGACATTGTCGGTCTCGCCGAGCTCGAAGGTGGAGGCCACCATCGAGTTCCAGGAGCCCTGCTCAGCCAAATCGTCATCTTCGACCAGCACGTTTGTGGTCTCCGGGAATTCGAAGCGATCAGAGAGCGTCACCGCGGTGTCCCGTATCGGCGACGTGGTTGGAACAAAATCGAGGAAGTCGAACGCTGCCTCCAGCTGGGTGAACGTTGCCCACCCGCCCACGCCACCGAGGACGATGGAGACGATGGCAACGGGGACCGCAAACCGGCGGGCCAGCACCGAGGTGGAGCCGATCAGCCTGGGCAGGACCCGCGAGCTGGTACCGGCCATGGCCTCGTTGTCGAGGCGATCGTTTCGCTCGGCCCAGCGATCGAGGACCTCTCTCACAGCGGGCACGAAGGTCAAGGTGAGGAGGAAGGAGGCAACGATTCCCACGGCGGCGAGCACTCCGAACTCACGAAGTGCGGGAATCTCGTTGGTGATGTTGGTGAGGAATCCCACCGAGGTGGTGATGGTGGCCAAGGCGAGTGCGATGCCGACCGACCTGATGGCGTGTCCAACGGAGCTGTCGACCGAGTGCCCGGCCGCCACATCTTCCCGATAGCGAGAAGTCAGATGAATGGCGTAGTCGACACCGAGACCGATCAGAAGAATCGGGAGAATCTGGGTCATGCCTCCCTGCTCGCCGTAGACGAGATAACCAATTCCATTCATCCAGGAGATGGCAAAAAAGATCGTGGCCATCGTGAGCATGGTGTCGGCGACGGTTCTCCTGAGCCGGCCCGACGTAAACGACCATATGGCGAACACGAGGAACACAACTCCAGCCGCGGGCAACACCACGGCTCCGGTTTCAAGGTCCGTCAACGATTCCGGGAAAACGTCGGGGAAGATCGCGGCCAGCGAAGGCAAGGTCACATAGACGATGGCGGCGAAAAGCAGCAGAAACCCAACGTTTGCAAGCGCCTTTGTCGTGCGGCGCCGGGGACGCAGCAGGAACACGGCGCTGAGCACGGTGATGATGATGAATCCGGCGGCGATGAACATCCTGGCGATCTCAGCTGTGAAATCGTCCTGGTTGGCGAAGATGAGGTCGGTGTTGAACGACTCGGCCACAACTCCGTCGGGCAGCTCGGCATCGGCGACGGCTTCGGCGGCGATCAGGGCCCTCTCCGACGCAACGTCGAAGTTCTCACTCCCGTCGTAGCTGACGACCACCAACCCGAGGTCTGATTCCGCTTCAGATACTTGGACGTCTGAGGGGAGCAACAAGGACACGAATTCCTGCTGCTGACGTGGAGCTTGGTCGTAGGAGCTGACAAAGCTCTGTTTGACCTCGTCGTCGGACGCGGGCGGAGGGGCACCCTCGGCCACCGCGACCTGGACCGGGAGCAGGTAACTGACAACGGCGGGAGCCTCTGGCGAGTCGGCAAGGAAAGGCGCCAGTTCGCTGGATCGGACCGCCTCGTCGATTGCGGCCACGGCCGCCAGACCGTCAGACGTGATCACGTCTCCGCTCTCGGAGCTGATCATGACCTGCATTCTCCGCTGTGTGGTCCCGAACAGATCACCAATACGTGCCTGGGCCAACAACTCGGGTGCGTCGGGGGCAAAGGACTCATTCTGGTCTTCGGCCGGCACGAAGTTCCCGGACAGGGCGCCGAAGACCATCGAGATCACAACCACGGCCCCGATAACGACCCAGGGAGCTCTACGGACCATGGCGGCGAGGAGGTTGACAAGTGTCTTCATTGTTTGTGGACCCTTCGCGTCAGACGGCTACGCCAGGACCGGATATGGCGCACGGCGACGAGCCAGCCTATTGCCTAGATCGCGAAATGGGAATTGATTACGGGAGAACCAAGTCCAGGGCTTCTATGAATCGGCTGTTTTCCTCGGGTGTGCCCACCGTCACCCGCACCCAGCCCCGCGACATCGGGCGAATGATCACCCCGTGGCGGGTCATCTCGGATGCGAACTCGCCTTCACTGTGGCCAGGGCGGGCAAACACGAAATTGGTCTGACTCGGGACGTACTCGATGTTGCGTTTTGCCAAGGCATCCATCAGCAGCTCCCGGCCTTCGGAATTGGCCCGGACCCTCCGTGCCAACTCCGCCTCATCTCCCAGCGAGGCCATCGCTGCGACCTGGGCCACCTGACTCACGCTGAAAGGGGGCAAGGTCTTGCCCAGCTCGGAGAGTGTCGAGGGAACTCCAACTGCCACGCCCACACGATGGGTGGCGAGCCCGTAGATCTTGGAGAAAGTGCGCAACACCACGACATTTGCAGTCTCGGCGGCCAGAGGTATCAGGCTCCGATACTCCGGATCGTCTACGTAATGGTGATAGGCCTCGTCGACGACCACTAGAACCGATTCGGGCATCGAATCGATCATCGCCACCACCGCGTCGGCCGACACCGAAGTCCCTGTCGGGTTGTTGGGGTTACAAACGTAGACAACCGAGGTGTCGGGCGCGACGGCCTCCTTCATCGAGACCAGATCGTGCTTCATTGCCGAGTCCAGTTGCACCTCGATCGGCCTTGAGCCGGCGATCTTGGTCACAATCCGGTACATCACGAACGAGGGCCACGCATAAAGCGCGGTCGTGGTCGGGCCCCCGCAGGCGATGGCGATCGCCATGATCAGCCCGGTGCTACCCGGGCCGACCAGGAGGTGCTCCTTCGAGACCCCGATCTGGGCGGCGAGCACGGAACGCAGCTCATAGAAGTCGTTGTCCGGGTAGCGGTTGGATTCGGCAAGGGACCCGACGGCAGCTTCGATGACACCGGGGAATGGGCCGTCGGGCGACTCGTTCGACGCCATCTTCACGATCGTCGACGGATCGATTCCGACCTCCCTCGCAACCTCCTCTATCGGCTTGCCGGGGACGTATGGGTTGATGGCCGACAGGTCTGGGCGGAAGCTGGGCATCACACGGAAACTTAGCGAGAGCGGCCGGTTTCGGTGTCTCCAGGATGTGGCACACTCACTGCATGTCGTCTGCGGTCTTCGATAGCATTGACATCCAATCGCCTCCACTCCCGGCGAGAACCGGGCTGATTCGGGCTCACCGGCTGTGAGTCAGCGAAAGGCCGGACTGGGTCGGGGGCTCGAGGCCCTGATCCCGAAACAGGAGCAGGGCTCAGAAGTGAAGCCGCTAGGAATAATCGACGAACTGGGGAACCTGGTCGGGGACGACCCCGGTCTCGATCCAGAGATCTACCAGACCATGTACCGGGAGATGGTGCTGGCGCGTGAGCTGGACCGTCGAATGCTGGCGCTGCAGCGTCAGGGTCGGATCGGCACCTACGCGATGCTCGAAGGCCAGGAAGCTGTCCAAATTGGCTCCGCCTTGGCCTTGCAGGAGCACGACTTCGTTTTCCCCTCATACCGCGAGCATGGAGTCCAAATAACTCGCGGGCTTCCCATCGAGGTCCTCCTCGCCTATTGGAAGGGCCTGCCCAATGCCGGCTGGGACATCCACAAATACCGCACGGGGATTGTCACGGTGCCCATAGCCAGCCAGCTTCCACACGCCGTCGGCTACTCATACATGACCAAGCTGAGAGGTGAGGACTCAGTGAGCGCCGTTTACTTCGGCGACGGTGCCACTTCAGAGGTGGACTTCCACTCGGGTATGAACTTCGCCGGTGTCTGGAAAACACCGACAATCTTCATCTGCGCCAACAACCTCTATGCGATCTCGGTGCCTTTCGAAAAGCAGACGGCCTCGGAGACAATCGCTCAGAAAGCTGAGGCCTACGGCTTCGAAGGCTTGCGCGTCGATGGCATGGATCCGATTGCCATGTACCTCGCCACGAGGCTGGCGGCTCGTCGCGCCCGCGAAGGCAAGGGGCCCACCCTGATCGAGGCCATGACCTATCGGTACGGACCCCATGCCACAGCCGACGACCCGACCTTGTACCGCAGTGACGAGGAGGTCGCTGAGTGGAAACAGAAGGACGCCATCGAGCGGCTCCGGCTGTTTCTGGAGAGACGAGGAGAGTGGGACGAGAGAGTGGGCGAAAAGGTGGCCCTCGAGGTGGCCGACATGGTCGACCGTTCCATCACTGCAATCGAGGCAGAACCGCTCCCTCCGCGAGATGACTCGGTTCGCCACGCCTTCAGCCGGATCCCCTCCCATGTGGTGGATCAGCTGCACGAAATGCAACGTGCCCACGGCGAGGAGTTGACCCAATTCGCCGCCGAGGAGATCTGGGAGCCGGGGCCAGAGCCGGCTCTCGAGGGGCCAACGGAGTCATGGACCATGGCAGAGGCCATAAACGCCGCTCTCGACCACGCCATGTCGGCGAGCGAGAACGTCGTGCTCCTCGGAGAGGACATCGCGGTGGCTGGAGGTGTGTTTCGGGTGACGGAGGGCCTCCTCGAACGCTATGGGGAGGATCGTGTGATCGACACTCCTCTCAACGAATCGGGGATCGTCGGCACGGCCGTCGGTATGGCACTCGCAGGTGCCCGGCCCGTGGCCGAGATTCAGTTCGAGGGCTTCGTATATCCGGCTTTCGACCAGATCGTCAGCCATCTTGGACGTTTTCGATTCAGAAGCCGGGGACACGTCTCGGTGCCTGTTGTAGTGCGATTCCCCAACGGCGCCGGTATCGGGGCCCACGAGCACCATTGCGATTCACCGGAGGCGTATTTCGTCCACGCCCCCGGCCTGGTGGTGATCTGCCCATCGACGCCGACCGACGCCAAAGGCCTGCTCGCCTCGGCGCTGGAAGGCGACGATCCTGTGATCTTCTGCGAGCCAAAGGTGCTCTACCGCGCCGGTAGAGAGGACGTTCCGACGGGCCATTACACAATCCCGATCGGCCGTGCCCGGGTGCGTGCCACCGGCAGCGACCTGACTCTGGTCACCTACGGGGGCATGGTCCCCGTGTCACTAAAGGCCGCCGCGGCGTCTGGCTTCTCGGTGGAGGTCATCGACTTGCGAACCTTGTTCCCATGGGACCGGGAGACGGTCCTCGAGTCGGTGTCGCGAACCGGCCGGCTTCTCCTGGTGCAGGAGCCTCAGGGTTCGGCTGGGGTGGCAGCCGAGGTCGCGGCAGTCGTTGCGCAGGAGAGTTTGTACGACTTGCAGGCACCGGTGACCAGAGTGACGGGCTTCGACGTGCCCTGGCCTCAATTTGCCATCGAGAAACACGCCCTCGTGGACAAGGACCGCATCGTCGCCGGAATCAACCGGGTGATGGAGGCTTGACCGACCCTCTGGTGGCAGTCTTCGGGTCATCGGCAACGACACCAGGATCTCGGGATTGGGTCGATGCCGAAAACGCAGGAAGACGTCTTGCGACAAACGGTTTTGGAGTGATCACCGGTGGCTACGGCGGGACCATGGAGGCCGCCTCCCGGGGTGCCGCAGAAGGCAACGCTCGAGTGGTGGGGGTCATAGCTCCGGCAGTGTTCCCGGGCCGCTCCGGGGCGAACCGATACGTATCGGAGATCATCGAGGCACCCACCATCCCGACGCGAATCGACACGATGCTGAGCATGGCGGCGGGATGTCTCGCACTGCCCGGATCGATCGGCACGATGACCGAGCTCCTGGTGACTTGGAACGTCAACAATGGTCGGCCGGCGCCACTCGACCGGAGCCTTGCCGTGCGTCGCGGTGGGAAAGGCCTGGAAACGGGTGGGTACCACGCTGGCCTCCGAAATCGGTGTCGACATCGACGAAATCCAATGGGAAAACGATGCGGCAGCGGGAGTAGACACCCTGATCGGCCTGATAGAAAAGCGTTGAACCACAAAGACTGACGTATAGGCTTTTTCTTTGGATGACGCATCTCCGCGAACAGGATCGACGCCGACATCGCGTGTCGTCGTGCCGGAAAGGCCGCCACAATTATGGGCAGGCCCAGGACATCGGCGCCGGGATCGAACGGAGGGTTTGTGACACCTGTGGGGACGTGTCGATCGACCTCACCGCCGCCCATGAGCCGGAGGCGTCCCAGGCACGGGCGGGGAGACTGCGCTCAGCGACCAGGCGCTTGTCCTAAGCCGACCTATCCTCACCCTCCATGACCAAGGTCGTTAGGGCAGCCGGTGGCGTGATCTTCCGCCGGAGCCCGAAGGGAAACCTGAGATACCTGATTGCGCACCGGCCTCGTTACGACGACTGGTCATTCCCCAAAGGCAAGGCCGACAAAGGGGAAACACCGGAAGAGACAGCAATCAGGGAGGTCTTCGAGGAGACTCGGGTCATGTGCCGGATCGTGGCCCCCCTCGGAGCTACCCGTTACCGGATCGCCTCAGGCATCAAGGAGGTGGCCTGGTTTGCGATGCGACCCCTTCCCGCAAGCAAGAAATTCAAGGAGAACTCAGAGGTCGACGCGGTGAAATGGGTATCGAAGAAGGCTGCATTGAAGATCCTCGACTACGAACACGACCGGGACCTCCTAGCCAGCAACGATCTCAAGCGCATCTCCCAAACCGGCACGCTGTACCTGCTGCGGCACGCGGCAGCAGGAGACAGAACGAAATGGGAGGGCGATGATCGCGTCCGACCGCTCACGAAGAAGGGCCGGCGCCAGGCCGCAGCCATCGCCGAACGCCTGTCGTCGATGGAGATCGAACGCATCCTCACCAGCCCAAATCTGCGCTGCGTCCAATCGGTGGAGCCTCTCGCCACTGCGATCGGCGCCAAGGTGGTGATCTCCGAGGCTCTCGGTGAAGGCCCGGATATCGACGGCGCTTACGACCTCATCGACAGCCATGTCGGTGCCAACACCGTGATTTGCTCCCACGGTGACGTGATCCCAGCCGTGATCAATCGCATGATGTGGGCCGGGCTGAGCCTCGAGTCTCACTTCTACTGCTCCAAAGGCTCGATATGGGAGGTCGAGTTGGAGGGCGGCAAGTTCACGACAGGCCGCTACACCCCGCCGCCAAAGTGACTCAGCCTCGGGTGCCAGTCGCCCAGTCGGCGTACATGCCCGCGTAGACGCCCTCGGCCGCGACGAGATCGCCGTGGCTTCCGACTTCGACCAGGCGCCCATCGTCGAACACCAGGACGTTGTCAGCGCGCTGGGCAGTAGAGAGCCGATGAGCGATGGTGATGGTTGTTCGACCTTCGGACAGCCGCTCGATGGCATGCCTCAGATGAACGTCGAGCGCGGGATCCACGGCTGATGTCGCCTCGTCGAGGACGAGGAGGTCGGGTGAGCTGATCCAGGCCCGGACAATGGCTATGAGCTGACGCTCACCGGCCGAGAGGTTATGGCCCCGCTCGCCCGCCTTTTCCTGCAGGCCGTTCCTGAAGTTGTCCAGCCAGTCGGCGAGGCCCAGTTCGTGGAAAGCGGTCCAAATCTCCGCCTCGCTGGCATCGGGCCTTCCATAACGGACGTTCTCGGCGAGGGTGGCGTCGAACAGAAACCCTTCCTGGGGTATGAATGCGGCCCGATCCCGCAATTCGGCAAGCTTCACCTGCCGCAGCGGCTCGCCCCCGAGATTAATCACACCCTGGTCGGGGTCGAGCAGCCGCACCGCCAGCTTGGCAAAGGTTGTCTTCCCCGAACCCGTCTCTCCCACCACCGCGACCCGGGCCGCCACCGGAACCGAGACGTTGACATCTCGCAACACCGGTGGTCCGTCGGGATAGGAATAGGTCACCTTGTCGAAGCTCAAACTGAGGCCGCCGGGATGCAGAGGACGGGCATCCTCCGGGTCGGCCACTTCGATCTCCGAATCGAGGACCCCGAGAATCCGTCGCAAGCCGGAACCGGCGCTCTGTGCCTGGTCCAGCGTCTGTACCACCATTTGGAGTGGCTCCACCACGAGGTTGATGAGAAAGAGGAAGGCGACGAGCCGTCCCGCGGTCATGCCTCCCTCGGCTCCGATCATCACTCCGCCGACAACCATCAGAGTGGTGAGGAGCCCTGCAAAGAGCTCCGCCGATGAGAACAGCGTGGCACCGAAGCGCCCAGCTCGAAACTCCTTGACGAAGCGTCGGCGCAGGGCATCTGCGACCTTCCCCCTCGTGTTGTCCTCGATTCCATAGGCCCGCACCACCGGAATGCCGCTGATCGACTCCGACAACACCCCCAATGAACGTCCAACCTCGGCACGGACCTCGTCGTACCGACGGCGAAGCAGCCGCTGAAAGAGCCGCATCATGATGAAGTAGATGGACATGGTGATGACCGCGACCAGAGCCAGGCGCCACTCGTAGAGAGTCATCGCCAGCACCGCCATCAGTACCTGACTGGTCGAAACCACAAGGCCGATGCCACCCCATTCCATGAACTCCTGGATCGTCGTGACGTCAGAGGTGACTCTCGCCACGAGAACTCCGCGCCGGGAGGACTGGACATGGAGAATTGCCCGGTGCAGGAGGTGACGGAAGGTGGAAGAGCGGAGATCCGAGAGTCCGGTCGAGGAGGATCGCACGAGGCGAAGAACTGCCGCACGACCGACGATCACTCCAAGAGCCAGCAGCACAAGCGCCGCACCCGACTTGATTGCAACCGCGCTGAGCGAGGGCCCGTCATCGCCCAGGATGTCGTTGTCGATGACGGATTGCAGGACGATGGGCACCAGAACGGTGATTGCCTGACCAGCCATGGCCAATGACAGCGTGAGGATCAGACCGTCGCCCAAACGGGGAGCAACGTCGAGGGCACGCCGGAGGAGCGCAAACGTCGACTGTCTCATGATTCAGCTGCCTCGCGCTCATAGGCCTGTACCAGGTCGGCATAGCCGGGGAAGGCCGAGATCAAGTCTTCATGGGACCCGTGCGCCACGATCCTCTTGTCCTCGATGAAGACGACCTCATCGGCGAGCCGGATCGAGGAAGGGCGATAGGCCACGAGCACAATGGTGGATGGGAGATCCGACCTCTGGAGGCTCCTCAGGATGCGGGACTCGACAGATGGGTCAACCGCTGAGGTCGCATCGTCCATGATCAGGAGACGGGGCTTGCGGATCAGAGCGCGGGCAAGAGCCACCCTTTGCCTTTGGCCCCCCGACAGCGTGGTCCCGCGCTCGCCTAGGTGAGTGTCGTACCCGTCGCGAAGCTCAGCGATGAACTCTTCGGCTGCGGCCAGCGCCGCCGCCTCCTCGACTGCCGCCCGGGGATACGGGTCCCCCAGGGTGATGTTGCCCTCCACTGTGTCGTCGAACAGGAACGCGGTCTGGGCGACATAAGCCACTTCGCGTGGCAATTCGGAAACGGCAAAATCTCGGAGATCGCTGCCGTCGAGGTGAATCCGCCCTCCGTTCGGATCCCAAAGCCTCGCCATCAACAGCGTCAGGGTCGACTTTCCGCTGCCGGTCGCACCGACGACGGCAAGAGTCTTGCCCGCGCCGAGGTCGAGGTCGAGATCCTCGAGAACCGTTGAAGTGCGGTCGTACCCGAACCAGACCCCCTCTCCCGCGACAGCCGCCGGACCTCCCGTGGGACGAGCCTCCGCTGGGCCGTACGGCATCACGTCATCCGCGTTCATGACCCGCTGCACTCGTTGCCACCCGGCAAGGCTCCCCGCCATCTCCCAGAGCATGAATCCGAGGAATTGCACAGGAAAGGCGAGAAGAGTGAATAGGTAGGCCACGCTCACCAGATCGCCGGTCGACATGGCTCCACCCTCGATCCGTGCCACCCCGACGACCAGGAGCGCCAAGATCACAGCTTGGGGAAGAGCCTTCACCACCGCCTGAAAGGAACGCCACAACGAGTTGACCTCGATCAGCCCGTCGCGCAGGGTGTCCGACGCCTCCTGGAACTGATCGGATACGTAGTCCTCCCTGCCCAACGACTTGATCGTCAGGGCTCCGTCGAAGCTTTCGTGGGCGAGAGCAGATACCCGGCCCCGGTTCTCTTGGACGTCCTCCCACAACAGTACGTGAGCCAGCTCCCCCTGAGGTTCACTACGACGATGAGCACCAATCCGACGAGTGATACCGCCCAAAGCCATAAATCGGTGAGCCCGATCATGACCAGGGAACCGAGGAGAAGCACTGAGACACCCGTGGCGTACGGAAGGGGATGGAGAACACTCGTCGACTGATCCGTATCGGAGTCGGCGACGGCCAGGAGATCGCCGACGGCCCTCTCGTTGAACCAGGACATCTTGAGGCGCAGCTGCCTATCGATCAGGCGATTGCGCGTGTCTTCACGTGTCTTGAAAGTGAGCCATCCCGCCGATGCACGGCGCCCCACAACACCAATAGTCTTGGCAACGGCGATTCCCATGATGGCCGCGGCCGCCGGTATCAAAAGGCCGTCCGAGCTGACGCCCTGATCCAGGACCGGGACGATCAGAGTGTCCGTGACCCAGCCGATCACCAGCGATGACCCGATGATGGCTGCGGCAAAGATCACCGAACTGAACACGGCAAGGGCGAAAGCAGCCGGGTGACCACGCACGAAGCTTCCGATCAGGCGCAAGCCGTCGCGGAGAACTGCCGAAGGTGTTATCTGATCGAAAGACATGACCGCAAACCAAATGTAGAACTTCAAGCGCAGTTGAAGTCAAACCGCACGAGAGCCCACGATAAGCAAGCTTTGGAGCTTGAGAGGGCGATTTCGGAGTTGTGCGGCTTCCGACCGGCCTTGTTACCTTGCTCCTCGCAATTGGAGCGCCACCATCGCAAGCAGACAGTTTTATCTGGGCTCCCGCGCTGATTCAGCGGAGAGGCTGACCTACAACCCCGACTACCTGACCACACACGGTGTGATTGTCGGTATGACGGGCTCGGGCAAGACCGGTCTCGGAGTGGGCATCATCGAAGAGGCCCTGCTCAATGGGATCCCGTGCCTCGTCCTCGACCCCAAAGGCGACATGGGGAATCTGGCCCTCAACTTCCCGGATTTCAGCCCCGCGGATTTCCTGCCGTGGGTCGACGAGGGTGAGGCCGCTACCGAGGGGATCACGCCTGAGGAGTTGGCCGCGGAAACCACAGAGAAGTGGAAACAGGGTCTCGCCACCGCGGGATTGGGGCCCGACGAGATGCTCAGGCTCCGTGCGCAGACCGAAGTGACGATCTACACCCCGGGCTCGACCTCAGGTGTCCCGTTAAACGTCATCGGTTCCCTCGATGCGCCCATCGTCGAGTGGGCTGACAACGCCGAGGTCATCCGCGACGAAATCGAGGCGTTCGTATCCTCGCTTCTGGTGCTGGCCGATGTCGAGGCCGACCCCGTGTCCAGCCCGGCGCACATCTTGTTGTCGACGATCATCGAGAGGTTCTGGTCGGAGGGAAACGACCTCGACCTGGCGACACTCATCGGGCAGGTGCCAAGGCCCCCATTTCGCAAACTCGGCGTCTTCGATGTCGACGACTTCTTCCCAGAGAAGGATCGCTTGGCATTGGCCATGAAACTCAATGGTGTCCTGGCGTCTCCTACGTTCTCCTCCTGGCTCGAGGGCATGCCCCTCGACATCGAAGAACTGTTGTGGGATGGGGAACGGACCCGGGCCGCTGTCATCTACCTCGCCCATCTCAGCGACACGGAGCGGCAATTTGTGGTGACGCTCCTGCTGTCCAAGTTCATCACCTGGATGAGAAGCCAGCAGGGGGCGTCCACGCTGAAGACGCTCATTTACATGGACGAAGTGTTCGGGTTCGCGCCACCGACGGCCGAACCGCCATCCAAGAAGCCGATTCTGACCATTCTGAAACAGGCGAGAGCCTTTGGAGCCGGGATGGTGCTCTCCACCCAGAACCCCGTCGACCTCGACTACAAAGCGATGTCCAACGCCGGAACCTGGATGGTGGGACGTCTCCAAACCGAGAACGACAAGAGAAGGATTCTCGAAGGGCTCGACTCAGCAGAGGGCTCGGTCGACATCAGCGGCTACGACAAGATGATCTCGGGTCTCAAAAAGAGGCAGTTTCTCCTTCATTCGACCCGACAGGATCCGGTGGTCTTCGCCACCAGGTGGGTGATGTCCTATCTCGCGGGTCCGTTGACTCGGGACCAGGTTGCCTCAATCACCGCCGGATCGGCTGAAAAGCTCGAAACCGCGGCCACGCAGGCGACAAACTCCTCGCCGACAGATGACGCTCCCCCGGTCGCCGGGGCTGCAAGCGTCCCGGTACCACCACCTGCAGCCGAGGGAATACCGGTGTCATTCCTCGCTCCAGCAGCACCTTGGGCCAAAAAGGTTGGTGCGACACCGACCTCCAGCAGTTACCAGGCGGGTGCTGCCGTGTCCGTCCAGCTCCTGTATGACGAGGCCAAGGCGGACCTGGCTCACGGCGAGACGTACGAGGCGGTGCTGTTCCCGTTGTCGGCGGCGTTGAGCACCGAGACGGTGTTCACGGTCGACCACGATTCCCGAGACTTCATTGACCAGCCGCAGGCGTCGTCGCCGGTGTTCGAACTCCCCGAGGCGAAGATCCAAAACAAGTCGTACTGGACGTCTCTTCAGGCGCAGCTCAAGACCCACTTGGTAGCCAACGAGAAGGAGTCGATCTATCACAACCCAGAGTTGGACATCTACTCGCGTGTGGGAGAGACCCTGCCTGAGTTTGAATCTCGATGCGTGACGGCAGCCAACGAAGCCAAAGACATCGCGATTGTCGGCCTGCAGCGCAAACACAAGACGCGGATTGACCGGGCGAAAGCGACTATCACCAAGTCGGAGAACAGGGTGCGAGATCTCGAAGCAGAGGCATCATCCAAGGGCCAGGAGGAGCTTTTGTCCGGAGCCGGGGACCTCCTCGGCGCGCTCTTCAGCGGGAGAAAAGACTCCGACGCGATAGGCAGGGCGGCCCGGAGACGCTCCGCCACATCGAAGGCGAAGTCCCGGGTGGAAGCGGCGGAAGGGAAACTCGCCGCCGACATGGCCGACCTCCTCGACCTGGAAGAGGAGCTGGCGGCGGAGATCGCCGATCTCGCAGATGACTACGACACCAAAGCCGGCGCCATCGATGAGGTCGAGATCTCCCTCGAGAAGACCGACATCACCGTCGGCGAGGTCAGGCTGGTTTGGATCCCGGTGCGCTGAATGGAGCCTCCACCGGGCCGGGGTCATCGACCCCAATGATTAGACGAGATCGGCCTCGCGAATCCCGAACGACGGGTGGCGTAGCCGGCACAGAGCCAACTTCTCCAGCTGGCGGATGCGCTCACGAGTCAGGTTGAACTCGTCACCGATCTCTTCGAGCGTGCGCGGCACGCCGTCGTAGAACCCGTAGCGCAAGGCGAGGATCCGTCCCTCGCGTTCCGGAAGCCGTTCGATCGAGATACGCAGCGAGTTCGCAACGTCCATCTCCTCGGTCATTTGCACCGGGTCGGCTGCATCCTCGTCCTCGATGAAGTCGCCAAGCTGGGCTCCGTCTTCGCCAATGGGCTGTTCCAAAGAGACCGTGTCGGCCACACTCAACGCCAGTTCCACCTTGTCGGCGGTGACGCCCGCCTCTTCGGCAATCTCCTCGGGACGTGGATCCCGCCCGAGCTCTGCCTTCAGGGAGGCCTGAGCTGCGCGAACAGCCGCCAAGGTGTCATGCAGATGAACCGGGATACGGACCGTCCGCGACTTGTCGGCGATGGCACGGGTGATCGCCTGCCTGATCCACCAGGTGGCATATGTGGAGAATTTGAAACCCTTGCGCCAGTCGAACTTCTCGACGGCGCGTATCAAACCGAGGTTGCCCTCTTGGATGAGGTCGAGAAAATCGATACCCGAGGTATTGGCGTAGCGCCGGGCGTTGGCCACAACCAGTCTGAGGTTGGCCGTCAAGAAATCGTCTTTGGCCTGAGCACCCCGCCTGGCCATGCGCCTCAGCTCCATCTCTTCGCGCTTGCCCGAGTAGTTGCCCTCCTCGAGCTTCTCGGCGGCTTCTTCTCCCGCCTCGATCTTCTGGGCGAGCTCCACCTCTTGCTCTGCGGTCAGAAGCTCATACTCACCGATGGCGGCGAGATATTGGGAGACGAGATCTGTGGTGAGTCGACCACGCTCGTCGGTCAGCTTCGACTGGAGGCGAGCGCGGGGTTTTTCCTTTTTGTCAGTACGCGTATCAACAGCAGCCATTTGGCTAGGTCCTCCTGGGCCCCTGGGCAGTAAAGGGGACAGCGATCCCCGGACGGTCAACTATGACACAAGATGGGTGGTTTGTGAACCCCCCTCTTTTCCACAGTATTCGACGGCGGGTGGTCACGTCTGGTTCCCCTCCGGTAAGTCGGACGGGACTAGTGCCACTACAACAACATCGTCCCGCAGCAGGTTTATTCCCTGGTCGTGGGTCTGTATGTCGTCGAATGAATCAAGGAATCCCAGATAGAGCTGCTCCTGCGCCATCAGGTCGGGCGGTCCGGCCATCATTGTCGTGGCCAGCGGGCCCGGTCGGCCGTCGTCCCCCACCGTGCCGAAGAATCGGTTGACCCCCGCATTGCCGGCAACCTTTCCATCGGCGACGTCGAGACTGAGCGGCCCACGACCTTTCAGGGGCGGGACCAGCTCGCCGGCGATTGCGATCTCGACGACCCTCCACGAGCCCTCGGGGAATCTCAATCGTCGTACTCCGAGTCGAAGTAGTCGCGTGGATTGATGATCTCGGCGAGCACCCCGGCTGACTGGCCGGCGTCGAATTGGTCGATGACGGCAACCGACGCTGTCTTCATCTCCTCGCTCCGCCCGGTTAGATCGGATACCAACAACGACCAGATGGGTTGGTGGCCCACGAGCATCAGCCGATCCACTCCGCCATGACGTCTGATTGCGTCATGAGCCCCCCTCAAGCCCGAGAAGTAGAAGCGCTCGTCGAGCTCCAAGGCCGAGTCCCAGCGGCCACTGTCCATCGCCAGCTCAACTGTTCTCCGCGCCCGCACCGCGGTTGAACTGACTATGAGCTCGGGGGCCAGACCTCGGTCGGCCAGCAAGCGACCCATGAGCCGAGCGCTGCGAATACCACGGTCGTTGAGCGGCCGATCGTGGTCGGAGTCGTAATCGGCGGACCAATCCGACTTGGCGTGACGCATCACCAGGATCGTGCTCACGGCTCAGGCGATTAGGCGGGTAGCGGTTGTGAAGATCCGGGGGTCCGGGTAGTCCTCGCAATAGTTGTACAGATACGCGACTTTGATTTGCCCCGATGTGTCCACGACAAACTCACCCGACTGCATCCAGGGATCATCAACGAGCGGCCGACCCTGCTCCCTTCTTTCGGCCTGGAATTCCTCCCCAGTCTGTGGTCGAAGATCGATATTGCAGTACTCCTCGGGAGCGTCGTAGAGAACCTGCTCTTCGGACCAATGCCCTAGCCCAAACGCCTTGTGTGACTCGTAGCCGGGGTCGGAGTACATCGGCACCGGGACGCTGAACTTCTCCTTGTACGCGTCAACCCGCGCCCGGTCACCTGGGGCGCAAATGACGACGTTGAGACCCGCCGCCCGGTAGTCACCGATCTCACCGGCCAAACGCCCGTTGCGATCGAGCCCGCAGCCACACCCAAGATGTCTCCACAACATCACCAAGGCGGGCTGGCTGGACCAGGTGGTGCTGAGATCGACACGCGAGTTCTCTTCGTTGAAGACCGTGACATTTGGTGCCATGTCACCCCGCCGCAAGGGACGACCTTCGATGGTGGGTCCCTCTAGCCAGCGATCCATCCACCGCTGCTCGGCTGACATGTACAACGCTCGGATATCTGAGTCAGACATGGATGACATTCAACACGTCTCGATCAGTCGATGATCATCATCGTCAGGGCCAGGATCCACAGCAGATTCTCCAACGCCAACGACCTCCGGAACCGGACCACACCCGCCGCTGCGGCCGCCGCATCTTTGGCTTCGAGGCCGGAGCGGATGCGTTTCCAAGCCGGTTCTGCGACCAAGCCGCCGACAAGGAACATCGCCACGACCACCCCGAGCGCCACCCATATGCGCAGCGGGGCATCCCCAAAACCAAACACCTCATAGAGCAGCCAAAGGCCAGTGCCGAGAGTCAGGAATCCGGTGACGATGCCCAGCCTTCGGGCTCGCGACATTCGAGAGATGAAGCGTTCGGCTCCGGCGATGTCCCTGATCGAGTCATGCACGTCGCGTGGAATCAACAGCTTGTGCCCGAACCACGCCGACGCGAACGCAATGTGGGCGATCTTGATTGCCTCGATCACGGTCACCGAACCTAGCCCCCGAGATTGCCGGACGCTGGGGCTACCTTCGAAGGAGAAATGCCCAACCGCCTCGCCAACAGCTCCTCTCCTTACCTTCTCCAACACAAGGACAACCCGGTCGACTGGTGGGAGTGGAGCGACGAGCCTTTCGAAGAAGCAACCCGCCGTGACGTGCCCGTGCTGTTGAGTGTCGGCTACTCGGCATGTCACTGGTGCCACGTCATGGCTCACGAGTCCTTCGAGGACGCCGAAACCGCGGCCGTCATGAACCGCCTCTTCATCAACATCAAGGTCGACCGCGAGGAACGACCCGACGTCGACTCCATCTACATGGAGGCCGTACAAGCCATGAGCGGGCACGGTGGCTGGCCGATGACGGTGTTTCTGACTCCCGACCGAAGACCCTTCTATGCCGGCACCTACTTCCCCGACACCGATCGTCACGGGATGCCGTCTTTTCGCCGGGTGATGGAGGCGGTTTCAGACGCGTGGGTCAACCGTCGCAGCGAGCTGGTGGACCAAGCAGACCGTCTGACGGCGGCCATCAATCGGGAGATACCGAGCGGTGACGATCTTCCTGACCCCTCGGCGCTCGGGACGGCCTACTCCTCAATTGCTGCATCCTTTGACGAGTCTCACGGCGGATTTGGCGGAGCACCCAAGTTCCCCCAGCAGCCGGTCCTCGAGTTCTTGCTCCGTTCTCGAGGCGAATCCTGGGCGGCCGGTGCCGATCGAATGGTCGAACGCACGCTCACCGAAATGGCCGACGGGGGCATCCACGACCATCTGGGGGGTGGATTTGCCCGCTACTCCGTCGATCGGTCCTGGCTTGTCCCTCACTTCGAGAAGATGCTCTATGACAACGCACAGCTTGCCCGGATCTATCTGTGGGCCGGCATCGAGCTCAGGTCGACGCGCCTCCTCGACGTGGCAAAGACGACTCTCGACTATCTGCTGAGCGATCTGAGGCACCCCGACGGTGGGTTCTACTCAGCCGAGGACGCCGACTCCGAAGGCGTCGAGGGCAAGTTCTACGTCTGGACCGTCGATCAGCTGACTGGGGTTCTGGGTGCTGATGACGCGACGACAGCCGCCGAGTTCTTCGGAGTCACACCGGAGGGCAACTTCGAGGGGTCGAACGTGCTCCACCGCCCGACGGGAAGGCAGTGGACCGAAGACATCGAATCCATCAGGCAGCGGCTTCTCGAGGAAAGGGACAATCGGATCAGGCCCGGGCTCGACGACAAGATCATCGCTTCGTGGAACGGGCTTGCCATCCGGGCATTGGCCGAGGCGGGCGCTGCCCTCGAGGAGCGCCACTATCTGGAGGCTGCGACTGCGGCCGCCGAGTTCTGCCGAACCCACCTGGTCACCGCCGACGGTCTCATGCGCTCCTGGAGAGCGGGGAGGCCATCGGTGCCAGGTTTCCTCGAAGACCATGCGTCCATGGCTGTCGGCCTTTTCACGCTTTACGCAGCCACCGGTGAGGTCGACTGGTATCGGGAAGCCATGCGCCTCACCGACGACCTCTTCAG
This sequence comes from Acidimicrobiia bacterium, assembly GCA_965216725.1. Taxonomy (GTDB): domain Bacteria; phylum Actinomycetota; class Acidimicrobiia; order Spongiisociales; family ZC4RG35; genus JACZUI01. The sequence goes on from CBDCGI010000007.1 coordinate 355,933, forward strand.
ATTCGAGCGTCCCGACGTGGGCTACTACTCCACATCCGAGGGTGGGAACCTGATCAAACGCCCCATCGACATGTCGGACAACCCGCTTCCGTCGGGCAACGGCCTGGCCGCGGAAGCGAACCTGCTGGCCGCCCTGTACACCGGCAACCAGATCTACATGGACCGTTCGGTATCAGCACTCCGGGCAGCGGCGGTAGTTGCGGAGAGAGCGCCTTCGATGGTGGGCCACCATCTCTCGATCATGGCCGCTCTGAGCAAGGGACCCAAGGAGCTGGCCGTGGCCGGCGCCGAATGGCCCCAGATGGCTCGGGTCCACTGGTCAGCCTTCCGCCCCCATGTCGCCCTTGCGGTGTCTGCCGGGCCCGATGACACAGTCCCGCTACTCGCTCACAGACACGTCGAGAACGAGACCCGTGCCTACTTGTGTGAGGGCTTCGTATGTGATCTTCCGGTCACCACCCCTGCGGAGCTCGAGATTCTCCTTGATGGGTGAGCAACGGCGACGCGTGATGCGTCGTCAGTCGCCGCGGGCGCGCCCCGCGGCGAAGTCGATTGCTTCCAGTGTGGCGTTGTAGACGAACCGCTCTCGTTTCGGCGAAGCCATGAACCTGCCGGCGGCGACCATCGGGGAACGTTCATTCAGGATCTCCGACTCCACAATCGATGCCCTGGCTGTCTTCACCGAGTGGGCGACCATGATCGGCGCCACACTGTTGTCCTCCGAAGCGGCCTGAGCCAATGCAGCATGGAGGTCTTCGACCGGGCCGTCGAACCCGGCTATCAGGCCCTCGGCCCCGTCGGGGTCCTTGTCCCTGATGACCTTCAACACGTCCTGGGCGTTGTCCGTTGCAACTGGTTGTTGGCGCTTCCTCGGCTGCCGTTCGTCGAATTGGCTGGTGAAGTTCACAAACCAAACCGCATGAAAGACCCCGCGGAGAACTTCAGAGCTGGGGTCGACCGACCACGCCCAGCGCAGCGCATCGACATAGGTGAGATTGTGAGTGACGTCGAGCCAACCCCATTCGTTGGTGTCGTCGGTGTCGATGTCGATGTCGAATCTCCTGAAGCGCTCTGCGGCGGCCTTCGACACGGTGTCGATGATCTTGGTCACCTCCGCCCCGGCGGCCAAAGCAGCGTTCAAGGCGTCAAACGCGGCCTGCGGGCTGCCATCGAGGACCGCACCGGCCAGCGCTCGCTCATCCAACGGGGCTCCGTTCTGACGGGCCAGCAGGGCAGCAAGATCGACGTCGGCTTCGTCCCATGCTCTCAGGAACTTCTTCATGTATGGAAGCTTGTCGTAGCGTGTCGACAGCACGGCGTTTGGGACCAGCGGCCCCAGGACGCTGTCCGCCTCCTTCCACCCGATTCGGTCGAGCATCTCGAATGACTTCTGGGCATAGATCATTGGGTGCCCGTAGCCCAAGAAGTGATCGGTGATGGCAGAGAGCAGTGCATGGAGAATCTGGGCTCGGGTGGCTCCTGAGGCGATCAACCCGCGCATGAGCGCCTCAGCCTCTTCGGCTCGCTCGTCATCCACCAGGAATGGATATGCCTCGAGGGCATCCTCCATCGAGCCATAGGCCTCCACCGGGTCGACAGGATCGGGGCGGGGGCGCATCGGCCGCCTCACCTCGTTTTGGGACACCACCGACATCCCCTGGATGACGGGGAACGCCTGGAGCTCGCCTTCGAACAGCGCTGCGAGATTGAGACAGTCGGTGAGAGTGGCCAGTGAGTGATTCCACCCGTATTCCATCCTTGGGGCTCCGTAGTTGACCCCCTCTTTCACAACCTCGGTGAGTGGGGTCCCGATCTGCCGGAGCCGCATCGTGTCACGGGCCATCCGGCCAATGTCCACCTCGCCCATCGCCTCCAGCAGGCTCTGGAACAGCTGCGGAGCGATCACCTCTGCGGCCGGGTCGGTCACGTCAACGAGAACCTGGCCGCGGCGAACCTCTACCGGATAGGAGCGAACGCTCTCCCCGCCGAAGCTGCAGAAACCGCCTTCATCGAGCTCGAACTTCCAGTTGTGCCACGCGCACGTCAGGGTTTCCTCCTTCATATCGCCTTGCAAGAGGGCGTAACCCTGATGGGGGCAACGATTGTCGATGGCGTAGATCGCCCGCTCAGTACGGAACAAGGCAATCCGCTTGTCGTAATGCCGGAAGAGTTTCCTACCTCCCACCGGCAGGTCATCGACCGTAGCCGCGCGAACCCAATCTCCGTTGGAGCCCGGCATCGCTCAGCTTTCCCGAGCCTGCCTGATGCGCTCTTCAAGTTCCGATTGGAGCCGTTCTGGTGTCCAAACAACGTGCATCCCGATCACCTTTCGCTTGTCATTTGCGCTTTCCAACGGAACCCTACAACTTGAAGTTCACTTGAAGTCAAGGGCATAATCAGAAAATGGAATGGCTCACAATCGGGGACGTGGCGAATCGCTCCGGAGTGGCGACGTCTGCTCTCAGGTTCTACGAGACCAAGGGGCTCATTCACTCGGAGCGAACCGACGGCAACCAGCGCCGGTACCCCCGAGCGGTGTTGCGCCGGGTGGCCCTCATCCGCGCCGCTCAGGAAGTCGGTCTCACCCTTCAGGAAGCCGCCGCGGCGCTAGAGACACTCCCTCACGAGAAGACGCCGACGAAGAGCGACTGGGAGAAGCTCTCACGCGCCTGGCAAGAGCGGCTGGATGCCCAGATCGCCGAATTGCAGGCATTGCGGAACGAGCTCACCGATTGCATTGGCTGCGGGTGCCTGTCCCTGAAGTCGTGCGCGATCTTCAATCCGGCGGATGCGATTGCGAACATGGGCTCCGGCCCCCGCTACCTGATGGGAGACGAGAGGATTCAACCCACCGCTTGAGTCCGGGCGGCGGGCACCTGGAGCACGGTCGCTGAAACCATCACGTAGACGATCCACAAGGCATCCGCCAACAGGAGATGGACAAGCTGCATCCACACCGGCACTCCAAGTAGAACGTTCAGTGAGCCCGTCACCAGCATTGCCCCCACCAACACCGGCAAAGCCGTGACCAGTGGAGAAGACCGGAAGTCGACTCTGCGCGACGCCCACCAGGCCACAGACGTGGAAAACACGGCCAGAACCGGATGAATCACCCTGAGGTTGGACAGAATGCTCTCTTGGGTCAGGGTCGGATCACCTTTGGGGAATAGGGTGTCGGCAAGCGCCGTAACCGCCCCGCTGGCGGCGATCAGAACCAGCGCTATTCCCCCGGCAACGATCCAGCGCATCAGTTTCGGGTCCCGCGACGTATCCAGTGGTCGCCCTCCGGAGAGCCAGAAGGCCGCGAGCGTCAAACCGGCCAACAAGAGCAAGGTATTGATCAGGTGAAGAGGCCCGGTGACCGCACGTGCCACCGAATCGTCGCCGGCGACGAGCTCGGCCAGAACCAACACGGCGCCGATCAACGCCTCTGCCACCGACGCAGCCAGTGCCACGATTGCAGCCCGCCGGGCACGATGTCCTTTCGGTAGCTCCCGGAAAACCAGCCAGGCCAACAGCGCCACCAGGATGAGCGATATGCCGGCCACGAAGCGGTGGGAGAACTCGATGGCCGTGGCGCCTTCCAGCTCTGGCACCAGCTCGCCCTGACATGTCGGCCACGAACGGCCACATCCGGCTCCAGAACCGGTGGCCCTCACCCAAGCGCCAACGAGGATCACCCCCACGTTGAACAACAGGACAAACCAAGCGAATCGGGCGAGGCGGGTCATGCCCCGAACAATAGAAACCCTTACTCGACGTAGCCGCGGGGTGGCCTGTACTGCCGTCAGATCCTCTCGAGGAGGATCACCGGGATCTCCTTGCGAGCCGTCTTTCTCTCATACTGGGCGAACTGCGGCCAATCTCGCTTCTGTGCCTCCCAGATCTCTTCCCGCTCGTCGCCTTCTAACACCCGGGCACCCACCGAAATCATCTGGTCTCCGACTTCGACTTTGGTCTCGGGGTTGGCATTGAGATTGTGAAACCATGCAGGGTGGTGGTCGGCACCGCCTTTGGAGGCGAAGATGGCAAAGCTTGTGCCAACCGCCTGATACATGACCGGTGTCACTCGCTCAACGCCGGTCTTGGCACCGGTGTGATGGAGGAGGAGAAGCGGGGCTCCTTCGTGGACGCCTCCAACCTTGCCGCCGCTCGCCCTGAACTCTTCGATTACCCCGGCGTTCCAACTACTCATTCACGTGCCCCCTCGGCGCTGGCAAATCTTGATATCTGAGACCAATAGAACGCGACTTGCGGCCTCGTATTCCTCACCGTGGGTGATGCGACACATCGCCGAGGTGGCTCCTAGCCTCCCTGTCGCGATGCAAATCCATGACAACGTCCTGGAAGCGATTGGGGCAACACCACTGGTCCGTCTCAGCAGAATCCACCCTCGGGGGAATCTCGTCGCCAAGCTGGAACACACCAACCCCGGAGGCTCGGTCAAGGAGAGAATCGCAGTGGCGATGATCGACGCTGCCGAGGCGGACGGCTCTCTCCGACCGGGAGGCACGATTATCGAGCCCACCTCCGGGAACACCGGAGTCGGCCTGGCGATGGTTGGTGCCGTGAGGGGCTATCGCGTGGTATGCGTCGTCCCCGACAAGGTGTCCCAAGAGAAGCAAGACCTCCTCAAGGCTTACGGCGTCGAGGTGGTGGTTACCCGTACCGAGCTGGGGCCCGAGGATCCCGACTCCTATTACGCGGTCGCCGACCGATTGACATCCGAGATCGAAGGTTCTTTCCGCCCCGACCAATACTCCAACCAGGCCAACCCCGAGGCGCACTACGCCACCACCGGTCCCGAGATCTGGGACCAGACAAACGGCAAGGTGGACATCCTGGTGGCTGGTGTCGGCACCGGCGGGACGATCACAGGAGTGGCCCGTTACCTCAGGGAGAGAAAGCCTGAGGTGAAGATCGTTGGGGTCGACCCTGAGGGCTCGATTTACACGAAGGGGCCCGACGGCGACCTGCACCAATATTTCGTGGAAGGCGTCGGCGAGGACTTCTATCCGGAGACGGTGGATCTGGATCTGGTGGATCGTTGGATCGAAGTCACCGACAGCGAGGCTTTTGCCATGACGAGACGGCTGGCCCGAGAGGAGGGGATTCTCGTGGGAGGCTCATGTGGGATGGCAGTGCACGGAGCGCTTCAGGTGGCGGCCGAGCATCCCGAGCTGCTGACCGTGGTCATCCTGCCCGATTCAGGCCGTGGGTACCTGTCGAAGGTCTTCAACGACGAATGGATGGCCGCCCAGGGCTTCTCCCTGTAACCACATCCTGTTCTCGGCGGGCATCTGATCACAGCCTCGGGCGAGCCCACACAGAACGGGTACGAAAGGCAAGAAAACGGGAGCCCCCGGCCAATGCCGGGGGCTCCAAAACGTCAGCTCGGGCGTTGTTCGAAGAATCGCCGCGGGTGGACGAAGTCCGCGGTAGCCAGAGCCGGGTGGTCCGGGTTGTAGTCGCCACCACGTCTCATGAGACGAGCGGCGCATGCGGTCAGCGCCGCTCAGCGCCCGACCACCTCCAGAGTCCTAAAAGATTCATACAAGTTCGGACCACCTCCTTTCTCTGGTGGTCACAGTTTGGCATACGACGCCAACTCGGTCACGAGATTTCTCGCTCCGATCATTCCCTATACGTAATGTGGACCGGGGACGAAAGGATTCGACTTGAGACGATTGCTGCTTGTCATTGCACTTCTGGCTTTTGCCGCCTGCGGAGCGGACGAGGTCGCCGAGGACGCCATCGAGCAGGGCATCGAGAGCCAGGATGGCTCGGGTGACGTAGAAGTGGATGTGGACAGCGACGACGGCTCGATGGATCTCACCATCGAAAGCGACGAGGGCGACGCCTCCGTATCCATAGGTGGAGGCGAGCTACCGGAGAACTTCCCCTGGGACGTCCCCAGTGGCGGAGAGGTTCAGGCCGTATCGACCAGCAGCCAGGGCAACGTGGTCGCGATCAGGTATCCAGGAAGCGCCTTCGACGATGTTGTAAACCACTTTCAGAAGATCGTGGACTCCGAGGCAAGCGCAGACCTGAACACGCAGTCGATCGCGAGCCCTCCGGTTGAGAGCTGGTCGTGGAACCTCGCCGGGGACGGTTTCGTCAGCATCTCGGTGCAACAGCAGTCTGACATCACACTCGTGAGCATCATCTACGACGGCTAGCCCTGACGGAAGACATCGGGCGGGATCGGATCCTGCTCTCTTCTTCGGGCCCCCAGACCCGAGAGATACTGATTGGGGAAGCTGTGCCCGATGTACCCCAGATCGATGGCGGCATTCATTGTCCAGTAAGGGTCGACCAGATGGGGTCTCGCCAGAAGACAGAGGTCGGCCCGTCCGGCAACGAGGATGTTGTTGACGTCATCGACGCTCGACACCGCGCCGACTGTCATCGTGGCGATGCCCACCTCATGGCGGATCCGGTCGCTGAAAGGGGTCTGGTACAGACGTCCGTACTCGGGCTGCGCGTCGATTGAGGTCTGGCCGGTAGACACGTCGATCAGGTCACAACCCCGGTCTTTGAGCTCCCGGCTGAACCTGACGGCGTCGTCGCCGTCGAAGCCACCGTCCACCCAGTCGGTGGCCGAGATTCTGACGGACATCGGCTTCTCCTCAGGCCACACGGCCCGCACCGCATCGAACACCTCAAGTGGATACCGCATTCGATTGGCGAGCGACCCCCCATAGGCGTCGGTGCGCCGGTTGGCGAGTGGAGTCAGAAAACTCGACAGCAGGTAGCCGTGGGCAAAATGGAGCTCGAGGAGGTCGAACCCGGCAGCGTCGCCTCGACGAGCCGCCTCGACATGCTGTTCGAGTACCAGCTTCATATCGTCGGTCGTCATCTCCCGGGGTATCTGGCTGTCGGGCCGATACTTGATGGGCGATGGACCGATGATCTCCCAGTTACCGTCGTCCAAGGGGTGGGTGTCTCCCTCCCACATCAGCTTGGTTGACCCTTTGCGACCTGAGTGCCCGATCTGAAGGCCGATCTTGGCCGGGGTGTGCTCGTGCACGAAGTCGACGACACGAGACCAGTAGGCGGCCTGCTCGTCGGTCCAGATTCCGGCACACCCCGGGCTGATCCGACCTTCCGGCGAGACACATGTCATCTCGGTCATCACCAGCCCCGCGCCACCGACGGCACGAGATCCGAGATGGACGAGATGCCACTCGTTGGGCATGCCATCGACCGCTGAGTACTGGTCCATCGGGGACACCACCACGCGATTTTCGAGTACCAGGCTCCGAATCTTGAACGGGTGAAACATGGGAGGTACCGACGCCTCGGGTACTACCGGGGCCCGGTGGTCGGAACCCGCGTACCACCGATCCACGCCCGCCATGTACTCGGCGTCGCGAAGCCTCAGGTTGTCATACGTGACGCGCTGACTCCTGGTGAGCAGGGAGAAGACGAACTGCTCCGGCTCGACGAATCGATACCGGTTGATCCCTTCGAACCACTCGAGGCTTGCTTTGGCCGCACGCTGCAGGCTCTCGACATCTGGTCGTCGCTCCGCCTCGTACCTGACGAGGGCCTCTTCGACCGGAGTGTCCGTAACCAGTAGCGCAGCTAGCGCAATGGCATCTTCCATCGCCAGTTTCGTGCCCGACCCCACCGAGAAGTGTGCGGTGTGCACTGCGTCACCCATGAGCACCACGTTCTCATGACTCCAGCTCTTGGCGGTGATCGTCGGGAACTGGAGCCATTTCGAGTTGTTGCCAAGGAGCGGTTCTCCGTCGAGGTGAGCCTTGAAAAGGTCGGCACAGAACTGGAGGGCATGCTCGTCACTGACACCGGGTGGGAACTCGGTGGACTCCGTGCGTGACAGCCCGAGGCCGAGCCAGGTCTCGGGGCTCATCTCGACGATGAAGGTGCTTCCCTCGTCGCTGTAGGGGTAGATGTGGGCCCAGACCAGGCCGGCATGGGTCTCTTCAAAGACGAAGTTGAACTCGTCAAAAACCTTGGTGGTACCGAACCAGATGTACTTGTTGCGGCGCATATCAATGGATGGCTGGAGATAGCTCTCGAGCTCGCGTCTGACCGTGCTGTTGGCTCCATCGGCCCCGACGATCAGGTCCGACTCCGGGACCTCAGCAAGGGAGGCAATCTCAGCCGAGAAGTGAAGGTCGGCGCCTAGGTCACCGGCACGTTTGGTGAGGATCTCCAGGAGCTGGCGTCTGCCGGCGGCGGCGAAGCCGTGGCCGCCAGAGGTAAACAGGCGTCCGGCCGGGTGATGGACTTTGATGTCGCCCCAGCGGCGGAACCCGTTGCTCAATTCGGTGAACGATTCCGAGTCGGCCTCCTCGAAGTGGTCCAGCGTTTCATCGCTGAACACAACTCCAAACCCGTATGCGTCAGTCGGTTTGTTCCGCTCATAGACCGAAACGTTGAAGTCGGGACGTGCCTTCTTGGTGAGGATGGCCAGATAGAGCCCGGCGGGACCGCCGCCAACGACGGATATTGTCTTCGACTTCGCGCTCAAGGTGTCCTGAGGCTAGAGCCTCAGGTTGCCGAAGAAGTCGTCCCACCATGTGGAGAAGGCGTCCCAGGCGTTGGATGTGGCCCATACCAGGACCACTACCAGGGCCACGGCCAGGACGAAGGTGGCCAGATTCCGAATCCGGTAGATCTGACGTTGCCGCGCATCCTCGACATATGAAGGCTCTGCTGCTCGGGCGCGAACGGGGGTGTACACCAGATCTTGCCGAGGGGCAACGTAGCCCGGCGGTGTTGGGGTGACGGGGACGGAAACCGGCGGCTCTTCCTCCTCTCCCGGCGGCGGGTCCACCGGGAGCTCTTCATCGACGAGGTCATCCACATCGCTGAGATCGTCGGCGACACCGACGCCGACGGGCGGTGGAGGTGGCGGGGGCTTTTCCGATACGGGGACCGAACCAGGCCCGAGGGTGGCCAATGCTTCTTGCAACGTGGGATTCTCTTCTGCTTCCGAAGGCTGGATACCTGCCTTGGAGTAGAGGAGACGTGAATCGAGATCGAGTACGGCGGCGAGCGCATCCACCACAGACGTGTCGTTGGGCATGGCGTTGTCTCGCTCCCAAGATCTGATTGTGCTGGCCGACCTGCCCACCAACTCACCGAGTTTGGCCTGACTCAGCCCCATCTTGGTGCGGCGATATCGGATGGTGCGTCCAAAGGAGCGTTCCGGCATCGTCATGATGGTACCTAGCGGTGGTTGCTGGACTGGGAGAAGTTTGAAACGATCGCCTGCCTACTCTCAGTTCCCTCGGAGGCGTCCGGACGCCTGGTGGGTCCCCCGGTCTTCAAAACCGGTGAGAGGCAGATTCTGTCTCTGGCGGGTTCGATTCCCGTCCGCCTCCGCCACTTTTGGGTCTTCACCGTGTAGATGCCGCCTCTCGCCGGAGTCGGGACGGACCCGAGCACGCCCGCATGAATCCGACCATTACGCGACGCACCGACGCCTGCGCACGGCGTCGTTTCCCTCTTTACGCGACAATGGACTAATGAAACGGCATCGAGGAGTCGCCAGGCTCGGCGTGGCCCTGCTGTCGACCGCCCTGGTGGCCTGGGGCTGCGGCAGCGACGGAAGCGACGACGACGCATCCGACATTGCGGCAGGGAACGGCTCGACGTCGGCATCCGAGATCACGAGTGACGAGGTATGCGCGCTCCTGTCCGACGCAGAGATGGAATCACTCGTCGGCCAAGCTCTCCCCTCCGAACCAATCGGTCCGGATTCGCCAAACACTGGCTGCTCTTGGAACACGGGCAGCGTGATTGTTCAGGTAAGCGTCGGGTCAACCACGCCGGTCACCGCTCCCGGGCAGCAGTGCACGCCGGTTGATCTCGGGGATGAGGCGCTCGAGTGTGACGGTGTTATCCAGTTCATCACGAACGAGACCCGGGTTCGCGTCTCGACGGATGGCTTCCCGTTGTCCGTGGGAGCCGATGCCCCGGACGTCCTGGCTGTCGCCACGGCGTTGGAACCGAAAATCGCCGCCCGCGGGTAGGCGCGTCGGACCCGAGGCTGCTCCCCCCACGACCGGCAAATTGTGGGTGCCGTATCCAGCGCGGCTGCATCAAACTCATGGGTTCGTAACGGTGTCGTAACCCGGATCGCGCGAGAATTCTCCCATGATCGGCCAGGTTGCGAGTGACCGCGGTCTGCGAACCGTGACGCTGTGGCTGCTCGCGGTCTTCCTGAGCCTTGTCGGAGTGTTGTTGGTGGTGGTGGGCCCTAGCACCGGGTTCACTCTTGACTTCTTTGTCGGCTTCGGGCTGAGCATGATCCTGGTCGTTCTGGCAGGGTGGCTCACCCTTCTAGTGCCTCAAAACCCGGTTGCATGGGTTCTGCTTCTGTCAATCATGTCAGCCGTCTCTGCATCTCTGGCCTCCGACTACTTGGCCTCTGCATCCGAGCAAGTACCGCTTCTGGCCCGTGTGGCGTTCTTCATCCAGTCGGGAGTGTTCTGGGTGGGGATTTACTTGATGACCGTCCTGTTCCTCCTCCTTTTTCCAACTGGGAAACCTCCGACTCCGAAGTGGCGTTGGGTCGGCATTCTCGGCTTCATCGGCCTGCTCACACAGATCGCTAGAGCCACTTACCTGGCATGGACGCTGCCGTTGGATCAACTGGAGGACGGCGCAACGGGTGTGAGTTGGTTTGATGCCGCAATCACGCTTGGGCAAGGCCTTGTAGCCCTTGCCGTGGTCGGCGCCCTCGTGTCCTTCGTATACCGCTTCTTCCGATCCGAAGGGGTGGAACGTCAACAGTTGAAAGCTCTACTGATCCCGTTCACAGCCTTGGCGTTGTTTTGGATTGTGGAGAGCATCCGCCAGGACACAGTGGTTTCAGCGGTGCTGTTAGTGGTAGCCGCACTGACCTTGCCCATGGCCATTGGCGTCGCGATTCTTCGATACCGGCTATACAACATCGACCGGATCATCTCCCGGGTGGTGGCTTACTCGATTGTGGTGGTGTCGCTTGGCGCCCTCTACTTCGGTCTGGTCGCAGTGGCGTCTCAGATGCTGCCATCGCAAAACGCATTGGCCGTTGCCGGCTCGACCCTGGTCGTGGCACGAGCCTTCAACCCTTGGCGCCGACGCGTCCAGCGCAGGATTGATCAACGATTCAACCGGTCGGCGTACAAGGCCGACATCGTGTCAGAGAGGTTCGCCGGTCACCTTCGCAGCCCTCATACCACGGACGAGTTGACACACCTCTGGCTGGAAACCGTCAACGAGCACTTCCAGCCGACGAGCGGAGGCGTCTGGATCAGTGACGCATTCCACGATCGGCGCGCGGAGGAGGCTGAAGTGGCTCGCCATTCTGCGGACCCGGGTCCATGACGACAATCGTGTGCCACGATTCGACAGTTACACGACGACCTCGGTCTCTGCCGAAACTAAGGGTTCGTATCTTCGTTCGGAGTGCGAGACAAGCCTTCACCTTACCTGGCCAAGCGGTATCTAAACGACCAGGCTGCGATGGCGACGGCCACCCAGATGGCGAGTCCCAACAGCGGCTGGGCCCAATCGTCTTCCTGGCCGTCGAGCGCCGCCCGCACAAAGAGGAACGAGATGTACAGGGTCATCAGCGATGCCAGTGTCGCAATTACGAACAAGGCTCCGCTGAGAGCCTTCAGGAATGCTCTTTTGCCGGGTGATGGCCCGTGGGGCGCGGTCGACATGCTCATGGTGGGCGATTATCCCCGCGATCCAGGGCCAAAAGTGAGGGCGTAAGAGCGGGAATCCCAAGCCAAATATGCCAACAAGGAGTGTCGCCGTCTGCGGCAGCTGGGCAGCGTTTCGCTCTAGTTGTTAGGCGCCGGCGACGTGTATCCAGGTTTGGCTTCCGGATGAGATTCCACAGGAGTCGGCCGCGTCGGTCTTCACCGCTCCGATTGGGCCGAGCGGGGGGTCCATTGCCGGCGGGACCCGGTTCCATTGGACCGCGGTCCACGTCATGGTTTCGCCTGGAGAGCAGTCCCCGCTGCCGTCGCTGGTGAACATGAGGGTGGTTGTTTCCTGATCAGCTCCTGAGGCAATGAATTCGAATGTGCCACTGTCGAGGGGCGCCTCAACAAGGTCGCCGGTGGTGGTACGCGCATAGGTGCTGTCTGCGGAGTGGACGTAGAGGATCTCGCCTGTTCCTTGCCTGAGCCAGATCCCGTTGAGTTGGCTAGGGAATTGGAAGCTGTCGTCATACTCGCCTTCCGGCGGGGCGATGCCTTCACCTGCCTCGGAGCGCGGAGATAGACGAATCATCATCCCGGGGGTGCCGACCTTGCCGTTGCATCCTTCAGCTGCAACCACTTCAGTGGCAATCTTGCCCTCATCGAGAACCGTCACCGCCAGCTGATTGGGGCCACCGGGACTTTCGCAGGGACCATCGGAGATTTGATTCCCTGAATACGTGACGACGTCTTCGACGTAGGTGTAGGAGCCGCTGAAGACAGGGGATGTGAGCTGAGCGCGACCATCGAGCACGAAAAGGTCGCCCGGGCCTATCTGGAAAACGACCGGAATGTCTAATGAAACATCAGGCGTTCGGGGCTTCCACCAGACGCCATCCAACTCGCCACGTTCAACCGCCATCTGAGTCGAGTCGGTCGCCGATTCAATCGGCTCTGTAGTCCCGGTCGGTTCCACGCCAGAGCATGCCGCCACTGCAAGCGCCACCACTATCGCACTCGCTACGAAGCAGCTGCGTTTCACCAACCGTTGGGGCGACTGAGGTTTCCAACACCTAGAACCAACCCTGGTGGTCGAGCCGATACCCGAAGTCCTGCCTTTCATGATCCGGGCCGAAGCACGCTTGCGCTCCGCCTCATTGCCACGATCCTCGAATCCTCCACCGTGATCTCGTAGGCGTAACTGAGCTGAACTGCCGGGTCCTCGTCGTTGTCGAGGCCATACAAGGTAAAGGAGCACCGCACATCAGTCCCCGACGCACTGTCCGAAACCGAGATAAACTCGCAGGGTTCGACCGTCAACTCCTGGCGTCGGTCTGCCGCGAACTCGACCTCTCCCATCAGACCAGCCTTGTCTCTGGCCTCCCCGACTTCGATGGTTGCTTCGTCGCTGATCAGGCCCAGTGCGTGCTGGGAGTCGCCCCTGGCCAGGGCCGACATGAACGAGTTCGCCGCGGATCCGTTCTCCAGATGATCCAGCGTGTCAGTCAAATTGACCGTGGTAGCCGTTCCAGCAACATCACCATCGTTTGGACCACTCAGAAAGATCAGCGGTGCGAACACCAGAGCCACAAGGACAGCCGCACCAGGCAACACAACCCACGGGTTGCGCAACCAGCCGAACCTGTACCGCTCTCCGACATCAACGGCGGGCTCTTCCACCGAGTCGAGAATCCGAGCAAGAACCCCATCAAGATCAACGTCGACTTCGACCAGGCTTCGACACCTAGAACACGCCTCCAAATGGGCAATCGTCTCCGCCGCGGCCTGCTCAACCATGTTTCGAGTTACGTGGCTCATGTCAACCTCTCCCGCATGGCCTGACGTGCCCGATACACGCGGCTCTTCACGGTGCCTTCCGGGACACCCAGCCGAGTCGCGGCCTCAGCGGTAGTTAGGCCATCCACAACAACTGCCCGAAAGGCCTCCTGGAGGTCGGCGCTCAAAGCCGCATAGGCGTCTTTGGTCATCAGACCGTCAACCAGGTCACCCTCACCGACAAACGACTCCGACTGGGTAGTTGCCCTCGCCTGACGATCCCGGAACCGGATTTCGCTGCGAATCATCATGTTGAACTTCCGTCGGGCAATCCCCCAGATCCAACCCGCAACAGCCGACTCGCCTCGGAAACCGGAAGCCGACTCCCAGACGTCCACGAAAGTCTCCTGGAGGATGTCCTCGGCCTCCTCGACCGACGCTCCCGATTGACGTAGCCGAAAGCCAATGAGGGGAGCGTGCCGTTCATACAGAGCGGCAAGGGCCCTGGTGTCTCCCTTGGCAATTCTTCGTAACGAAGAGCGGTCAGAGTGCTCCATCATCCCTCTGTTGCCACCACATGTTGATTAGTTCCCCAAAACGCAGCGCTCCATCGGGAAGACTGCATGACGGACCTGTTTGACGACCCGCGGGCGAACGCTTTCTGCCCTAGTGCGTCTCTCCGGCGGCTTTTGCCCGCATGGGCGGCCCCACAACCTCGATCTGGTACCGCTCCGCAACAGGCCCGAGGATTTCCGGCGGAGGCATCGCCAGATCTGGTGGAGGGCCGTCGTCCACAGCCGGATGCCCCAGGTCCAACGTGAACTGTTCGAACCCCGCGGGGGCCGCGAAAACCAAAACCCGGGTTGGCTCGATGTCGACGGTGAAGGCATGAGGTGCACCTCGCGGCCCGAACACAAACGTTCCGGGCGGCGCTTCGAAGCTTTCGCCTCCGACGTCAAATGTCATGTGTCCGTCCAGGACGTACCAGGCTTCATCCTCGCCGTGATGAATGTGCTCCGGAGGCTCGGTAGCCCGGAACGCGACCGCCTCGACCAATGAAAACCGGTCCTCCGACTGCTTACCGTCCAGCTTCACAGTGAAACGTCCACCCAGCGACCAGACCGACTCCCCCTCACCGGAGCGAAGCGCGTAAGCCCTGCTGTGCATCTCCTTATCCGCCATCGAGGCACCCTATCAAATGGCCGACCGCATCATCCCGACCGGTTTGGCCTGTCGGGCTTACGACAGTGTTTGACCTCCGGGCCGGCCCTGTAGGCAGAAACCGGTCCTAGCTTGTTGGCAATGGGACGCAGGTTGCTGCTCCTCATATCCGCTCTGACAGCGATTGCGTCGGCATGCGCCTCTGGTGCCACGCCCCAGGAATTGGCGGCATTGCGAGAGGTCGGAGGTATTGAACAAATCGCCGCCGACTTCGAAGGTGCCGAGGGCTCCCCGAGGTTGATCCTTCTCCTCTCGCCTACCTGACCCGTCTGTACAGCTGGGGCCAGTTGGGTCCAAACCAACATTCTCGATGCCTACCCAGAAGCGGACATCGACGTCACCGCTGTCTGGTTCAACATGCTGTTCAGTGACGCCAAGAGTCAGTGGGACCCGGATCTGCTCTCCGACGCCCGAGTTACCCACTATTGGGATCCGGACCTGTCCATCGGACGTTGGTTCGACGCCAACGAAGACCAGATTGGCTTCGAATTCAACAAGGGCCCAATCGTCTGGGACTCCTACTTCCTCTTCGGACCAGAAGCCATGTGGGCCAGCACCCCCTCACCACTCATCTCGTACGGCAACACGATCCTCGCTGAGAGAGAAGAGTTGCTCGAAGCCACCCAAGCCATACTCGATTCCTAGGAGGGATGTGGGAGTACGGTCCGACCACGGATGAGCACCAAGGGATTCGTTGCATTGCTCCGCGGCATCAACGTGGGCGGTCGCAATCTGATCTCGATGGCGGACCTGCGAAGAGCCTTCGAAGAGGAGGGCTACGGAGGCGTGAGGACCTTCATCCAGTCGGGGAACGTTCTATTCGAGACCGACGCTCCACGGCCGTCATTGGAAGCCGAGCTCGAGGCGATGCTGGCACGGCGGCTTGGCATCCAACTGGTGGCCGTCGTTCGATCGGACCGTCAACTGCGCAATATCGTCAGAAAGGCGCCCAACGGGCTTGGGGAACAACCTGAGCTCTACCACTCTGACGTGATCTTCCTCAAGTCCCCACTCTCGGTTGGTAGGGCGATGGCTGTCATCGACCCGAGGGAAGGCGTGGATCAGGTCTGGCCCGGAAGCAGTGTCATCTACTTCACCCGTCTCAGCGAACGGCGATCCCAAAGCAGAATGAGCAGAATCGTCGGCACCCCGGAATATCGACTCATGACGATCCGCAACTGGTCCACCACCACCAAACTCTTGGATCTTCTCGATCACCCATAACGGCTCGGCCAAGGGAGGGTACGAAGCCAACAGAGCCACCGTACTTGGGCTGCGAACTTTTGCTGACGGCATTGTGTGCTGTCGCAATGTGCAAGACTCGGCTGGATGGCTCGTGTCCATGTCGTTGCCACGGCGGGGGCGGGTGGTGACCTCCAGCCACTGCTCGCGACGGTCGTGGCGTTGCGGGATCGAAACCACGACATATCGCTATTGGGAGACAGCTCGGTAGAACGGGCGGCTGCGAGCCTCGCCATGGAGGCGGAGGCCTTGCCTCCCGAATACGACCTCGGCCCGGCTCTCGTTGCCGCCGTGCGCGAAGCTGTGACCCGGACCGGCGGGGACGAGTCCAGGGCAGGTCCAATTGTCCAAGAGCGCATGACATCTTGGGCAGAGTCAGCCGCCAATCCGATAGCCGCATCGATTCGCGAGAGAAGACCTGACGTGGTGTTGACGTCGCTGTTCGGTGTCGAGGCAATGACCACCGTCGATCCGGCATGTCCTTGGGTCGTTGTCAACAGCACCTTCTACATCGGCCCTGACCCACCGCGACCCATGACGACAGACTTCAGCACCCGGGCGATCCCACTAATGGCCTGGTATGGGTCGCTCCTCGGCAACCCGGACCTAGTTCTGCATGCCACCGACCAAGTCTTCGACTTCGAATTCGAGCGGCTCCCACCTCGGCATCACTATGTGGGACCGCTTGGAGTTTGGGAACCGGCACTTCCCTCCCCCGATTATCTCGACGAGCCGGGCCCGCCCTGGGGGCTGATCACGATCAGCTCCCAAACGCAAGACGACTTGCCGCTTTTGGAGGCAGCGCTGAACGCAGTGGCCGGTAAGGACCTTCGCATCGTCGCCACTGTCGGATCCGACCGCGCACCAGAAGCGGATTCTGCTCCGCGCCGAAACCTGCATATCGAGAAGGCCATCTCCCACGCTGCCGTCCTCAAACGGGCTTCCATCCTCGTGAGCCACGCCGGGCACGGAGCGGTGATGAAGGCACTGCAACACGGCGTTCCGATGGTCTTGGTGCCGTGGGGGCGGGACCAGCCAGGCGTTGCTGCACGCGCCGAGGCCTTGGGCACGGCGACGGTGATTGATCGGGACAACGCAAGCGCCGAAACGATCTCGGCCGCGATCGACAACTGTCTAGCCGACGAGGGGATGGGTGCGGCATCGTTGCGTCAGCGCCGACGTCTGGCCGAGGTCGACGCACAAACCCTGGCAGCGGATCACGTCGAAGCACTGATGTAGTGATGCAATCACACTGGTCCTCCACGCGATCTCACTGGGGCACGGTGATAAAGAGCGAGGAGCGATGAGACTACGTTCTTGGTGATGACTGAAGCGCACCAACCGATCCCGGAAACGGTGACCTCAGCCGACCTGGTGGACGCCATGGGCCGACTGCACCGCCACCGCTGTTACCTGCTCGACCTCGTCACGCCCAGCCCAGGAAGGAGACTGATGGGGTACGCGGTCACCATCTCCTATTTTCCGAGTTGTTCGGTCGCTCTGGACCCCGCCACCTATAACTTCGCCGACTTGTTTTACGAGGCAGTAAGCGAAGGTGCTGAGAGCAAGGTGCTGGTTTTGGCCAGCAACGGTCACCCTGATACCTCCCTTGGTGGTGGAACAAAACTGGCTCGGCTGGAGAAGATGTCGATGAGCGGCGTGCTCGCCGATGGTCGACTTCGCGATTTCGACGAGTTGGCCAGATACGACTTCGCTACATACTGCCGGGGTGAGGCGACTCGCTGGGGCGGCGACGTGGTTACGCCGTATCAGGCCAACGTGCCGGTGGTGGTGTCAAAGGTTGGAATCCATCCAGGTGATTTCATCTTTGCCGATTCGGGAGGTGCCGTGGTGATCCCTCCTGCCCAGGTTGAGGTTGCAGTCGAGGAGGCACTGAGAGTCAACCAAGAAGACGAAGATGCCATGCGAACGATCGCCGAGGAATCACCCGAAGGCGGACGCCGGGACCGGCGGTAGGTCAACTCGACCTGGGCCTCACCAACGCCTTTACTCCCGCCCCGAGGTTGAGCTCTGACCTCGGCCCAGACGCGTGAGAGAGGATCCTCCGCTCGCATCGACGTGGGTGGCGACCGCTAGGGTCCCCCGTCTTGTCACGGATTCCACATGAACCACACGCTCTCGGATTGGGGCACGATGGCTGACCAGAAAGGCTGTCTCTGGGTGGCCGACATCAGCGGCTTCACCGGATACCTCAACGAATCCGAGTTGGAGCATGCGGAGGGAACCCTCACCGACCTGTTGCAGGTGCTGATCGACAAGCCCGGGTCGCCGCTCATCGTCTCCAAACTGGAAGGTGACGCGGTCTTCGCCTACGCCATCGACGACGAGATGGCGGGCGGTCAAACCTTCTTGGAGCTAGTCGAGGACACCTATGTGGAGTTCAGGAGGACCATCGAACTCATGGTCCTGAACAACACGTGCCAGTGCAACGCATGCGCCAACGTCTCGTCCTTGGATCTCAAGTTCGTCATCCACCACGGTGAGTTTCGGATGCAAGAGGTGGGCGGGTTCAGCGAGTTGGTGGGGTCCGATGTCAATCTGGTGCACCGGCTCATGAAGAACTCGGTGGCCGAGGCAACCGGCATCCGTGCCTATTGCCTTTACACAGATCAGGCCCGACGGGCTCTGGGGCTCGAGGAGATAGCGGACCTGACTCCCCACAAGGAAGAGGTCGCTGATTTCGGAGACCTCGACACCTGGGTTCAGGACCTGGGCGCCATGTACGAAGAACGGCGACACGGCGCGAAGGTGGAACTGGGTGACGAAGAGGTGATGCTCACTATCACGACCCATCGGGGACAACGTTGCCGATGAAGCCCTCCGAGGTCTGGAATTACCTCGCTGCCCCAGAGTTTCGGGCGCTGCTCACAGGGTCGGACAAGCAGGTCATCACCGACCGGGCGGGAGGACGCACGGGATTGGGAAGCGTCTACCAGTGCTACCACGGCAAAGACGTGGTTCCTCAGGTCGTCGTGGAGTGGGACCCATTCCGGCGGGTGGTAACCGAGGAGACGTGGACGGGGCCCTGGAAGGCGAAGTCGATCGCGGTAATCGAACTTGCCGAGGACGATGCGGGCACCACGATGACGAGGACGTTCGGGAGAATCGACGCATCGCGGTCGGTCACCGCACTGGGGAAGGTGTTGATGCCGAGCATGATGAGAAAGGTGCTGACCAAGAACACTCAGCGTTTCGTAGACGCCGCGGTCGCCGACCGGGAAGCTCGAAAGCACGTCGACCCCAGGATCGAGATCACCCAGGCCTCGATCATCGATGCAGCACGTTCCAGCCTGAGGCAACCAGCCGGATGATCTGCGCTACCCAGAGGCAGATCCTCGACGACGCCTCCAGCTGACCCCCGTGGGACTTTCGCCACCATCGTTTAAGGACCAGATGCCGCCGGATAGGGTCCAAAGGTCCTTGCAACTACGCGGGTGTTGAAGGAACCCTTGACTCAGCCCCATAAGTGGGATTCACAGAATCCTCGGAAAGGAACTCATGAGACGATCTGCATACCTAGCGACCGTCGTGGTCGGTGTGCTCTTCATCGTTGCCGGACTTGGCACCTGGATTCTGGTGAGCAACACGCTTGCTGATCAGAAGATCGTGGTGTCCGACGACGCCAGCTGCCTCGCAGGCAACGATGTGAATGGGCCGTTCAGCGCATACTGCGAAGCCCGCATCATCGACGAGCACACCCTGGACGCGACCGGTGGCTTGACCTACGCCGAACTCGACCGTGAGGATCCTCTCCGTCAGGTGGCGGCCCAGTCGGCCTTCCTCCAGGCGTCACTGTTCACCTCGGTTGTCGCGTTTGGCGTGGCGGGGATGGCCATCGTCGCCGGAATCCTGTTCATCCTGATCGGCCTTGGGATGAAGGACGTCGGCGAGCACCTCGACGCTCAGACCTAGGAAATCGCACCGGGTGGAACCTTATGAACGGGGCATTGTCCACCCACCTGTCAAGGCTCGCCTCCACTCGTTCTGGAGGCGAGCCCCAGCTTTCGAGGAGAGCCCGACGAAGGATGTTCGCCCGCTCCCCCGCATCGGCCTCTGGCTCACCTCTTGCGGGTACGTCGGCCATCACACCACGCTTGAGATGAATAACGAATTCCGGATTGGCCCTGATGTTCGCCTCCCAGTCGCGTTTCCTCCCGGGGCGGCCCGTCAGGTAGTAGTCACCATCGAATTGGTGGAAGTAGATCTCGATTCTCCGGGGCAGCCCGCTCTTGCGCCCGGTAGTGGTGATGTCGGCGATGCCCCCTCGGTCCATCGCTTTCTTGATCGCAGCGTCCATGTCTCGACCAACAGGGCCGCCTTCTCAGATGTTCCCCAGGTAGCGTGACCTGATGGGCCAGAACATCGACGTGAGAGCGGTGCCGATGGGAAACGTGGCGATGTTCGCAACCAATCGGTCTTTCACCGGGCAGGACCCCAGAGTGTTCACCGCGCCACCGGAGAACGGTGCGGATTGGCCATCTGTCCTCGCCTCACGTCTCTTCGATTCCGTCGACGATGTCGATCACGTTCATGTCCTGTCCAACGTCGTGACCGTCGGCCGCCACACCGGGTGGAGCGACGACGACGTGGAAAGTGCCACAGAAGTCATCGAAAACCTGTTCGTTTTCTACAGAGCCGAGAGCCCTGAGGAGCACGACCAGGCCCTCCGCGATCAGCACTACAACGCCACCATCACCCACATTCGGGCTCACAACCCCGACCTTTGGGTCTTCAGGGTCAAGCCCGACGAGCCGGCTGAGCCTTTTGACGCCGGCCAATACACGACTCTTGCCCTGGGCTATTGGGAGCCCCGCGCCGACGACGCCGTCGAGGAGTTCACCACCGAGCAACGTGAGAAGCTGGCACGTCGCTCGTATTCGGTGTCGAGTTCGATGATCGACGAGGACGGGGAGCTGCGACCACCGCACACCGAAGAGATCGAGTTCTACGTTGTCCGCGTCGAGCCAACGGAGGACAGAATCCCGGCGCTCACCCCCCGGATTTTCACGAAGGACGAGGGTGACCGGATCTTCATGGGAAGGAAGTTCACCGGGCATTACACACTCGAGGGGGTAGAGCCCGGGGACACCGTTGTCTTCCTGAGCACCGGAACCGGCGAGGCGCCTCAGAACGCGATGATCGCCGAGCTCTTACGTCGCGGCCACAAAGGGCAGATCCTCAACGCTGTGTGCGTGAGATACAAGACCGACCTCGCATATACGTCGGAGCACGCCGTGCTCAGCGAACGTCACCGCAACTACACCTACATCACTCTCACCACGCGGGAACCGGAGACCATCAACAACAAGGTGTACATCCAGGACTTGATTTCGTCAGGGCGTCTCGAGGAAGAGCTTGGTGGCCCTCTCGATCCCTCCCACACACACGTCTACCTGTGTGGCAACCCGTCGATGATCGGGCTCCCGGAATGGGACGAAGACGGGTCGGCTAGCTTCCCCGACGTTGTTGGAGTGTGTCAACTGCTCCACGAGCGCGGCTTCACCATCGATCGCCGGCGGGAGCGGGGTGAGGTCCACTACGAGGAGTACTGGACCGACAAGTAGGTCTTGGCGTCGGCTCCGCAGCCGATCTATCTGCCGGAACGGCTCAGGTCCTTCGACGTTGCGCCTGAGCGACCGCGATGGCAGTCATGTTGACGACGTCGCTCACCGAAGCGTCCCGCTGCAGGACATGCACCGTCCTGGAGAGCCCGTTCAAGATCGGCCCGATCACCTCGGCGTCGCCGAGTCGGTTCAACAGCTTGTAAGAGGCGTTTGCCGCCGTCAGGTTGGGGAACACAACCACGTTGGCCGCCCTGTTCATCGGTCCTCCGGGGCGCCGGGACCGCATCAGGTCGTTGACCACGGCCGTGTCGGCCTGCATCTCACCATCGGCGGGTATGTCGGGTCGAGCCGCCTGGAAGAGCTCGACGGCGCGGCGCACCCGAGCCGGCTCGTCGCCGCCCGCAGAACCGAAGTCCGAGTAGCTGACGAACGCAACTCGCGGTGCACGGTCGAAGTCCTCCTCGGCGGTCTTGACGGCAGCGAGGGCAATCTCGGCAAGTTGCTCCGAAGATGGCTCGATGTTCACCGCGCAGTCGGTGAAGAAATAGGGGGTGCCACCCACCATCACGATGTAGACCGAGCTGACGATGGACCGGCTTGGCTCGACTTGGATCACCTGAAGGGCGGGCCTGATCGTCTCCGGGTAATGGGTGGTGAGCCCGCCGAGTACCGCGTCGGCATCACCCTCCCGGACCATGAGACAGGCGTACATGTTGGGGTCAACCGTTCGTCGCATGGCCTCCTGGAGCGACATGCCCCGATGACGCCGGAGTTTCTCGAGAACCGACGCGTAATGCCGCCGCTTCTGGTCCTCGCGTGTGGAGTCGATGACGGACATCCCGTCCAGCGAGATCCCGGACTCCGATGCCAAGGCCTCGATCTTCACATGGTCACCGAGGAGAATCGGGGAGGCGATGCCCTCATCCGTCACTCTTCTGGCGGCCCGGATGATCCGGAGGTCGTCGGCGTGGGGGAAGGCCACTTTCCTCGGCTCGGCGATGGCCTTGGCCGTGATGGAGTGGATCAACGCGTGAGACGCCCTGAAGCGAGTCTGAAGGCGAGTCTCGTATTCGTCGCCTTCTCCCAAAGGATGCCGCGCCAAGCCCTCAGCCACAGCTGCCCGCGCCACTGCCGGGGCGACCCGCCACAGCACTCTCGGGTCGAACGGTTTCGGTATGAGGTAATCGGGCCCGAATCGAAGCTGATCCAAACCGTACGCACGCAAGACCGAATCGCTGACGGGCTCTTTGGCCAGGTCCGCAAGTGCTTTCGCGGCAGCGATCTTCATTCCTTCGGACACTCCTCTCGACCTCACATCGAGGGCACCCCGGAAGATGAACGGGAAACCGAGGACGTTGTTCACCTGATTGGGGAAGTCGCTCCTGCCCGTGGCCATGATCACGTCGGGCCGAGCCGACTTCGCGTCCGGATATGAGATCTCAGGATCCGGATTGGCCAGGGCGAACACGATCGGCGAGTCGGCCATCGACTGGACCATCTCTTTGCTCACGATCCCCGCCACCGCCACTCCCACCAGGACGTCGGCGCCGACCATGGCGTCCTCAAGAGTGACGGCCGGCGTGTCGCGGGCAAACTCCTCTTTGACGTCGACCAGGTCATTGCGCCTCGTCGACAGCACCCCTTGCGCATCGGTCATCAAGATGTTCTCCGGTTCCACGCCCAATTCGATGAAGAACCGGGCGGAGGCGATCCCGGCTGCGCCCGCACCTGCAAAGACCACCTTGGTTTCAGCGATATTGCGGCCCGTGAGCTCGATTGCGTTGAGGAAGGCGGCGCCACCGATGATCGCGGTGCCGTGTTGGTCGTCGTGGAACACCGGGATATCTAGTCGTTCCCTCAGCGTCTCCTCGATGTAGAAGCACTCAGGCGACTTGATGTCCTCGAGGTTGATCCCGCCCACTGTGGGAGCGAGCATCTCGCAGAACCTGATGATGTCGTCGGGATCGGAGGCGTCGATCTCGATGTCGAACACGTCGATGTCGGCGAACCTCTTGAATAGCACCGCTTTTCCTTCCATGACCGGCTTTCCGGCCAGGGCGCCGATATTGCCCAGGCCGAGCACAGCACTCCCATTGGAAACCACGGCAACGAGGTTGCCCCTATTGGTGTAGCGGAAGGCCGCTTCGGGGTCATCGGCTATCTCCAGACACGGTTCCGCCACCCCGGGCGTGTAGGCGAGGCTGAGATCTGCCTGAGTCGCTGTCGGCTTGGTGGAGCGAATCGCGATCTTGCCCGGCGTCGGCTGCTCGTGATAGACGAGGGCCTCTGAGAAGCGGGAGTGTTCAGACATCCCACAACCCTACTTCCCACCGGGCAGGCCTCCTCAGGCCCATGCCGCCGATCCGGAGTACCTCACCGGTCGCACTCGCCCTTGCCCACCATCCCTGCGAGAATCGATGGTGATGATGACGACCGATCTGCCGATTTCTGCGAACAACGGCTTCAAGGTGATGACTGGGTGGCGTGTTGGCCAAGCCCCAGAAGAGTCAACGACCCGCTCCGGGCTCCTCGTTCCGATCGGCACCAAAGATGGCAACGACGCGCTTGATCTGATCGACGTCGAGTCTGGCCAGCGTTTCTGGGCCGTTCCCACCGGCGCGTGGCGCTTCATATGGCCTCCGAGCGGCAAGCCTGTGATTGCCGTACGCGAGTCTCAGATCATCGCCGAAGAGGAGCTGGATCACGTAGGTGACGAGGGCCAATACCTCTGAGCCCGTCGCTAATTCGCCGGCACCACCTCCCGACTGCAGCCAACATCGGACCCGGCCTATCAACCGCATATGACTTCTGACCACCTACGCCGCTCCAGACGCCGACTTACCGCCACCGTCACCGATCTCGACGTCGCGGTCCAACGAGCCTTTTTGATCAGTGTGATTTCACCGGGCCTTGCCGAGATCGATGTCGAGCGAAGCCTCGACGAGTTGGCATTGCTGACCTCAACATCCGGCTCGGACCCTGTGGACAGCGAGATGGTGCGTCGACGCGACATCGATCCCGCCACCTACATCGGCTCCGGCAAAGCCACCGAGCTGGCGGGGCTGACCACGGCACTCGACATCGACGTCGTGGTGTTCGACAACGACCTGACACCGGCCCAGCAGCGAAACCTGCAGAAGATTTTCCACTGCGACGTCGTCGACCGTGAGGCCGTGATTCTCGACATCTTCGCCCAGCATGCAACGTCGAAGGTTGGCGCCCTGCAGGTGGAGCTTGCGATGCATAAGTACAACTTGCCAAGGCTGCGTGGCAAAGGCCGAGACCTTTCCCAGCAGGGATTTGGGGTCTTGGCCCGAGGCCCTGGGGAGACCAAGCTGGAAACCGACCGTCGACGGATCATGGAGCGCATCTCCCGTATCGAGCGTGATCTCAAGGCAGCCTCAGGTCATCGCGAGACTCAACGGAAGTCGAGGAAGCGTCGTTCCACCCCTCAAGTTGGGATCGTCGGATACACCAATACCGGAAAGTCGACAATGCACAACGCCCTCACCGGCGCTGATGTGCTCGCCCGAGATCAGCTGTTTGCGACCCTCGACTCAACAGTCCGCCAACTCGATCTCGCCGACAAACGCACAATCGTCCTCGCAGACACCGTGGGCTTTGTACGCCGGCTGCCACACCATCTCGTCGAGGCTTTTCGCTCGACGCTTTCCGAGGTCAACGAGGCGGACTTGCTCATGCATGTCATTGACTCTTCGGACCCCGACCCGGCCGGCCAGATCGCCGCTGTGAGAGAAGTCTTAGCCGAGATCGGGGCCGTCGGAATCCCCGAGATCCTGGTCTTCAACAAGACAGATCTGATCGACGAGCAGACCCGCCGGCGACTCGCCAACCTCTACCCCGACGCCGCACTGGTATCTGCCTTGACCGGGGAAGGTCTGCAGCGAGTCGAAGAGCTGATCGCCGATCATTTGAGCCGGGCCCTGGTGGCCTTGACCATCGAAGTGCCTTATGACCGGGGCGACGTGGTGGCAGCCGCTCATCGCGTCGGCGAGGTACTCGCCGAGAAACACGACGACGGCGGGACGATCCTGGAGGTGAGGGTTCCCGTGCACGCCGTCAGCAGCTTCGCCGAGTTCAGCCTCTGACCAGCAGGGCAGCGCCCACAATTCCGGCGTTGTTCCTCATCTCGGCAGGGACGAGAGGCAGGGAAGGGTCGATCTGGTCTTTGAACCGATCCCAACGCTTGGCTGCGCCACCTCCGAAGACCATCAGGTCGGGTGTGAGCAGCGACTCGACATATTTCAGGAATTCGTTCGCCCTTGGGCCCCATTCCTCCCACTCCAAGCCTTCGTCTTCTCGAGCCTTCGCCGAGTACTTGAGCTCTGCCGGCCGTACCCCTCCCAGCTCGAGTTGGCCAAGCTCGATGTTGGGGATGAGGGCCCCCCGATAGACGAGAGCACTCCCAATCCCCGTCCCGAACGTGAGAACCACGACCAGCCCGTCCACGTCTCGAGCCGCGCCGAAAGTGGCTTCGGCCAGGCCGGCCGTGTCTGCATCGTTCCTTATCTCGACATGACGATCCAATGCCGCGGCGAACAACTCGCCGGCGTTGACACCGATCCACGACGAATCGATGTTGTTGGCAGTGAACACTTTTCCACCCTTGATCACCGAGGGAAAGCCCAGGCCGACCGGCCCTTCGAGCCCCAGCTCCGAGACCACCCCCTGCACGACCTCGGCCACGGCACCCGGCACAGCGGGCTTTGGCGTCTTGGCCCGCACTCTCTCCGAGACGAGCTGCCCGGTCTCAACGTCGACGAGGGCCCCTTTGATCCCAGTGCCCCCGACATCTACGCCTATTCGCAACGTGGTCACGGCGAGCGAGATTAGGGATTGTCATGCCTTCCCTCCACACGGTTAGCCTCGTCGCATGGCACAGAAGGCAGATATCGGTGTTATCGGCTTGGGGGTGATGGGGGCCAACCTCGCTCTCAACCTGGCCGACATGGGCAACAAGGTCGCGGTCTTCAACAGGACGCATACGGTCACCGAAGGTTTCATGACCGGGGAGGCGAGATCCAAGGGAATCGTTGCCGCCGACACGGTGGAGGAGCTGGTCGCACTTCTCGAGACCCCGAGGGTGGTCCTCATCATGGTGAAAGCAGGAGAAGCCGTCGATCTGGTGATCGCCCAGCTCTCGGATTCTCTAGAAGACGGAGACGTGATCATCGACGGCGGGAATTCCCTCTACCAGGACACCGACCGCCGGAGGGCGCTGGTGGAGGACAGGGACCTGTTCTACCTGGGACTCGGCGTTTCCGGCGGTGAGGAGGGAGCGAGGCGCGGGCCGTCGCTCATGCCCGGAGGGAGCCCACAGGCATGGGACAGAGTCGAGGCGATGCTGAAGGGCGTCGCGGCCCGAGCCCCCGATGGGGCGCCCTGCTGTGAGTGGCTGGGAGAAGGAGGAGCCGGCCACTTCGTCAAGATGGTTCACAACGGCATCGAGTACGGAGACATGCAGTTGATTGCCGAGGCCTACGACCTGATGCGACGGGGATTGGGGATGGAGGCGGCCGAGATCGGCGAGACCTTCGCCGAGTGGAATAAGGGAAGGTTGCGGTCATACCTGATCGAGATAACGGCGGAGATACTCGTCGAAACGATCGATGACGTTCCGATCGTCGACTTGATCCTTGACGCTGCCGGCCAGAAGGGGACCGGCAAGTGGACCGTCATCTCGTCGATGGACCTCGGCCAGCCGACCTCGCTGGTCGCCGAGGCGGTCTACGCCCGGATCGTGAGCTCCGACCCGGCGGGGCGACAGCGAGCATCCCGGCTGTTCGACCAGCCGATTGGCAAGGCATCGGTAACCGCCGACGAGATCGAGTCGGCTCTCTATGCGTCCAAGATCATGTCTTACACCCAGGGTTTCCGCTTGATGGACGCCGCCTCGAGCGAGTACGGCTGGAACCTCGACCTGGCGACCATCGCCTCGATTTGGCGAGCCGGCTGCATCATCAGGGCCGACTTCCTCGAGGACATCACCGACGCATACCGGGACAACCCCGGATTGGCAGATTTGAGCGAAAGCGAGTTCTTCGCGGACGCCTTGAATGATGCTCTCCCCGCGTGGAGGCGGGTGGTGGCCGATGCCGCCCACACCGGAGTGCCGGCACCGGCATATTCGATCGGCACTCGCCTATTTCGACTCCCAACGATCGGAAAGGCTGCCTGCCAACTTGATCCAGGCCCAGCGGGATTACTTCGGTGCCCACACCTTCGAACGCGTCGACCGCCCACGTGGAGAGTTCTTCCACCACGGGTGGGGGTCGGACTGACCCGGCGCTCCTGCCCCCAAAACCGTCCCCTTCCCCGTTGCAAGGGGGGAAATCGGAGAAGGAAAGGTGGATTTGGTCAGACCGGTGGGGTCCCCGGGACCTCGATGAGGTCAGGCGAGTCGAAGTCGGGGTCCGACTCGTCGGCCTTCTCAACGTGGTCGCGACGCACCCCCATGATGAAGAGGATCGCATCCAGGAATGGGACCGAGATTGCGGTGTCGGCTCGCTCCTGGACGATCGGCTTGGCGTTGAAGGCGATTCCCAGCCCCGCCGCCGCCAGCATGTCGAGGTCGTTGGCACCGTCACCTATCGCGACCACCTGGTCGGTCGGGATCCCCTCCTTGGCTGCGATCTCCTCGAGGAATCTCGCCTTTCGTGGACCGTCGACGAGCTCGCCATCGAGCTTCCCGGTGAACACACCATCTCTCTCCTCCAGCGAATTCGACAGCGAGTAGTCGATCCCGAGATCGGCGGCCAGGGCGTCCGCAAAACGGGTGAAGCCGGCGGAGACGATGGCCGTCTTCATCCCCATCCGCTTCAAGGTCCGGATGAAGGTGCGAGCACCCTTGGTGACCGTGATTGCCCGACTGACCCCGTCCGCTGCGCTCACTGGGAGCCCTTGGAGAAGCGCCACTCGCTCGCGTAACGACTGCTCGAAATCGATCTCACCCGCCATCGCGCGGGCCGTCAGCTCGGCGACCCGGTCCTCCACGCCCGCTTCGCGTGCCAGGAGGTTGATGACTTCGTCTTCGATCAACGTCGAATCGACATCCATCAAAACCATCCGCTTAGCGCGCCGGGTGAGGCCATCGGGCTGGATTGCGATGTCGATCGGCGCGGCAGCGGCGGCGTCGATCAACCCGGCACGAATCTTGTCGAGGTCCCCGCCGGAGACGGCCAGCTCGTAACTCACCACCGGGTAGCGGGACAACCGGTAGATGCGCTCGATGTTTCCACCACCACCCGCGATAGCGGCGGCCACCGCGCCGAAATCCTCGGGCCCGATCCTGATCCCGATCACCGTGACGACGTTTATCTGTTTCGCCGGTGTCGGTGTCGGGTCGACGATCTCGAAATCGAGATGGAGCCCGTTCTCCCAGCCGAAATAGAGCAGATCGCTGATGGAGCCCCTTTCCCCTTCCGACTCGATGAGGATGTTCAGCGTCAGGCGGCCCCGGACGACTATCTGCTCGACGTCGAAGACTTCGGCGCCACCTCTGGTCAAAACCTCCATCAACCCGGCGGTGATGCCCGGACGATCGGGGCCGTTGACGGACACCAGCACTGTGGAGCGTTGAGTCACCAGCGGCAGGGTATCGGCGGATCGGCTCTTTTAGAACACCGTTACCATCGACAAAGCGGACTGACGAGGAATCCTTCAATGCTTGACAACCCCTATCGCCTGCCTCGACAGGCATTGCCGATCCACTACGAGCTTCAGCTCTCCCCCGATCTCGAAACCCTGACCTTCGAGGGGAAGGTCGCAATCGAGCTCGGCGTGGTTGAGGCCGTCGACCAGCTCACGCTCAACGCCGCGGAGCTCGAGTTGAAACGAGCGTCACTGGCCGGCGCAGAAGGCGAGACCGGCATCACCGAGATATCGGTCGATGAGGAGTACGGCCGTGCGACCCTGGTGCTCGACGCCACCATCGAGCCCGGCAACTACAGACTCGAAATCGAATACACGGGCATGATCAATGATCAGCTTCGCGGGCTCTACCGATCGGTATACCGCGACCCCGAGGGGCAAGAACACACCATCGCCACCTCCCAATGCCAGGCCACCGACGCCCGCCGCGTGCTCCCCTGCTGGGACGAACCCGACTTCAAGGCCACCTTCCGCACCACCATGACCGTGTCGGACGGATTGGAGGCTTACTCCAACACCGCCGAACTATCGCGCAGTCCTGTGGACGAAGGGCGAGTCGAGTTCAAATTCGACAAGACCATGAAGATGTCCACCTACCTACTTGCCTTCACGGTCGGCCCCTTCGAGGCCACCGAGCCCGTCGACGTGAGAGGAGTGCCGACCCGCATCATCGTCCCCCGGGGCAATCTGCATCTCACCGATTACGCCCTAGAACAGGCGGCTTGGTGCCTCGAGTACCTCTGGGACTACTACGACATCCCCTATCCGGGCGACAAGCTGGACCACATAGCCATACCCGACTTCGCCGCAGGTGCCATGGAAAACGTCGGTTTGATCACCTACCGCGACTCCTATCTCATCCTCGACCCCGACAAGTCGACGCAGCGGGAGTTGGAGCGAAGCCTGGAAGTGATTGCCCACGAGATCGCTCACCAGTGGTTCGGAAACCTGGTCACGCTCCGATGGTGGGAGGGCGCCTGGTTGAACGAGGCCTTCGCCACCTTCATGGAGGGCAAGGCGGTGGACGAGCGGCGGCCCGATTGGAATCGCTGGCTTGGCTTCCACGCCGACCGCAAAGCCTGGGCGTACGGCACCGACCATCTTCAGGCAACCCGCCCGATCGAGTTCGAGGTGCACGCCCCGAGCGAGGTCGACGAGATGTTCGATGCCATCACCTACGGGAAAGGCTCAGCTGTTCTACGTCAGATGGAATCCTTCATCGGGGAGCCCGCGTTCAGGACGGGTGTCGGCAACTACCTTCGCAAACACGCCTACGGGAACACAGCGACATCGGATCTGTGGAAGGGGCTCGACCAGGCCTCGGAATGGCCCGTCGGCGAGATCATGGACACCTGGGTTTATCAGAAGGGCCACCCGCAGATCGATCTAGATCTCTCGAACGGCAGCCTCCGCGTCAGCCAGCGGCGGTTCTTCCTCACCCCGGACGAGACCGACGCCACTCTGTGGCATGTCCCGATCTCGGTCAGGGGGATGTCAAAAGGGGAGCCGTTCCAGAGCCAAATCCTCCTCACCGAAGAAGAAGTCTGATGCTGGAGGTTCCCGAAGACGCCGATTTCGTGCTGGTCAACGCCGGAGGCGACGGCTTCTACCGGTCCCACTACTCGCCTCAGCTCCTCGACCTGCTCCTTCCCCACATCGGCGAGCTGACACCGACCGAGAGGTACACCCTGGTCAGCGACACTCTCGCATTGGTCAAATCGGGTCAGGCCGAGGCAGAAGTGTTCCTCAACCTCGTAGACGCCTACAGAGCTGAGACCGAATGGGCGATCTGGGATGCAATAGTCGGCGGGCTGGGCGCCCTGTCACATCACGCTTTAGCCGAAGCCGACGAGCCGGCATTCGAGCAGTTCTGTCATGGACCTGTTCCAACCAGCTCTAGCCCGTCTCGGTCTGGCTCCAGTCGAGGGCGAACGCGACATGGACGCCAAGCTTCGGGGCACTCTGGTCGGGGCCCAGGGGAGTCTCGGCGCAGATCCGGAGATCCTGGAAGCGGCACGGGAGATGGTGCGCTCAATGATCGCCGGAGACGACGTCGATCCGGAGTTGGGAACCGCGGCCCTGCGGGTGGTGGCTCGTCATGCCGACCAGTCCGACTTCGACAAACTGTGGGCTGCCTACGAGGAATCGGCATTGTCCGCGGAGAAAGTCCGCTTCCTCCGCGCCATCGGCTCGGCCAACGTCGATACGGCGGGAGAGTTTGTGATCGAACGAATCCTCGACGGCGGGATTCGCACCCAAGATGGGCTGATGATGGTGGCGCTGGTCCTCATGGCCGAACCCGGTGATCGGGCCTGGCAGGCGCTTCGCAGCCGTTGGGACGATGTGCTTGGGGCGATGCCGCCGTTCACCCATCGAATGATCGTGGCCGGGATTCCCGCGTTGTCCAGGCCGGAAACCGCCGCTGACGTCAAAGGGTTCTTTGCCGAATCGGAGTTCGGGAAAGACTCGATATTCGCCGTGCAACGGCTCGAGCTGCTCGACGCGAACGTGGCCTTCAGGGCCCGGGCCACATCAGAGGTATCCAAATACTTCGAGGGCGCCCAGTAGGCGCCCTCGAGAGTCTCTAAACAACCAGCGCGTTACTTCAGCTCGACTGAAGCTCCGGCGGCTTCCAGGGTCTCCTTGGCCTTGTTGGCCGTTTCCTCGTCGACGCCCTCCAGCACATTGGCGGGTGCACCGTCGACCAGATCCTTGGCCTCTTTGAGCCCGAGGCTGGTGAGCCCGCGGACTTCTTTGATCACCTGGATCTTGGCGGAGCCAGCCGAGGTGAGGACGACGTCGAAATCATCCTTGTCGGCTTCGGCATCTCCGGCGCCATCACCACCGCCGGCGGCGGGGGCAGCGGCCACGGCCATCGGGGCGGCCGCAGTGACATCGAACTTCTCCTCGAAGGCATCGAGGAACTCCTTCAGCTCGAGGACGGTCATCTCCTCGAAAGCGCTGAGAAGCTCATCTGTCTTCATCTTTGCCATTTCATTCCTCCTCGGCCTGGTCGGCCGTGGTCTCGGTCGGCTCCTCCTCGGGAAGAACGGCCTCGTCGGCCCCCCCACCCAAGAATTCACCTGACTCCTTCTTGGTCAGTAGCTGATCGAACATCGAAGCTGCGTCACGCGTGAACGAGCCGAACATGCCGGCCGCCTTGAACAGCGGCGCCTTGGTGGCTCTTGCGATCTTTGCCAGGAGCACCTCGAGCGGCTCGATCTCAGCAAGCTTGGAAACCTCCTCAGGGGTGAGGATCTCACCCGAGAGGTAACCGGCCTTGAGAACGAACACCTCGTGATTCTTGGCAAAGTCCTTGAGCGCCTTGGCCGTGGCGACGGGGTCGCTCTGGGCAAACGCAAGCGCGGTGGGGCCCAACAGATAGTCGTCGAGACCACTGACGCCGGCGTCGTTAGCCGCCAGCCGAGCCAGGGTCATCTTGACCACCTTGTAGTCGGCGCCACTTTCGCGGAGGCTCCTTCGGAGCTCTTG
>CBDCGI010000008.1:0-17998 GCA_965216725.1 Acidimicrobiia bacterium
GCACGATCTTCCAGACATCTCCGAAAGCACCAAACACCTGGCAGATCGGATCGACGCCACCAGACATGTGATCCCAGGAACGGCGCATTTACCGAGCCTGGAACGTCCGCAGGAGTTCAACCAACTGCTCAACTCCTTCCTGGCGTCACTCTGAGCGCGAAACGTCCCAAATGTGACGTTCTCGTCCTAAGGACGCCAGAAATGCCATAAGTTTCCAGATTCTCCCTGGACAGCCGACAGCCACCGCGCGACACTAAGACGGTTGACAACAGGGGGTTACCGTGTGAATTGAGCGGGTCATCCCTGACCGCCCCCGCTCGATTCTCCGGACCCAAGTAAAGAGGGCCGCGCGGCCGGCAATCGAGACCAGCCCCTACCCTGGTCCACAGACGACGAGTCGGCTGTGCGAGGACGGTGGACCTGGCAGCCGAAAGCCCTCCCAGCCCACGGTGTTTCCGAACACGGTGACCCCCAACCGTTGAGAAGCCCCCTCCTGAGAGGGGGCTTTCTCGCGCCATTGCGATTTCGGTCAGGCTTGGTCTTTGGCCAGATCCTCGAGATTGGTGACGTCGACCCGGATTCCGGGCCCCATCGTCGAGGAAACCGACACCCGTTTGATGAATCGACCCTTTGAGGACGCGGGCCGCGCCCTTATCACCTCTGCCGACAGAGCGGCGAGGTTCTCCGAAAGCTGACCTGGTTCGAAAGACACCTTGCCGATGGGGACGTGCAAGTTTCCGTAACGATCGTTCCGATACTCGATCCGACCTGCCTTGAACTCGGAGACTGCCTTGCCCACGTCCGGGGTCACGGTCCCGGCTTTGGGGTTGGGCATCAATCCCCGCGGGCCGAGCACACGACCCAGCTTGCCCACCTCACTCATCATGTCCGGGGTGGCGATTGCCACGTCGAAATCGAGATCTCCCCCTCCTTGGATCTTCTCGACCAGCTCTTTGCCTCCCACGACGTCGGCTCCGGCATCTTTCGCCTCACCTTCCTTGTCGGCAGGGGCGAACACGGCCACCCGAACGTCTTTTCCGGTCCCATGAGGCAGGGAGACCGTTCCCCGTACCAGCTGGTCCGCTTTCTTGGGATCGATTCCCAAACCGAATGCAGCCTCGACGGTCTCGTCGAAGTTGGCCGACGCCAGCGACTTCACCAACTCCAGCGCCTCGGGCGCCGAGTATGCGGTCTGCTTGTCGTAGCGCTGAGAGGCCTCGCGGTACTTCTTCCCATGTCTGGGCATGTTTCTCTCCTTGTGGTCCAGGCGGCCTCGCGGCCTCCCACGTTGGCAGCGGCAGAGCCGCTGGATTTCAAGTCAGGGCCTAGGGCTCAGCCCTCGACCAGGATCCCCATCGAACGAGCCGTTCCCTCAACCACCTTCATCGCTCCTTCGATGTCGATGGCGTTGAGGTCGGGCATCTTGATCTCGGCGATCTCCTTCACCTGAGCCCGGGTGACCGAGCCCACTTTTTCCTTGTTGGGCTCGCCCGAGCCCTTCTCCACCCGCGCCGCCTGTCGCAGAAGGACCGCGGCCGGAGGGGTCTTGGTGATGAAGTCGAACGACCGATCTTCGTAGATGGAAATCTCCACGGGGATGATCTGGCCCCGCTGGTTGCCCGTGGCGTCGTTGTAGGCCTTGACGAAGTCCATCAGGTTGACACCGTGGGGACCTAGCACCGTGCCCACAGGGGGCGCCGGGGTTGCCTGGCCGGCAGGCAACTGCAGTTTCACTGTTGTTACAAGTCTCTTTCTTCCCATGCTCTCTCCAAGTACTCGGTACCAGGCACCCGGTACTAGTTCTTCTGTATGTCCTGGAAGCCCAGCTCGACCGGCGTATCACGACCGAAGATGTTGACCAGCACGACCACCTTCTGCTGGTCGACGTTGATCTCCTCGATGACGCCGTTGAAATCTGCGAACGGTCCCGTGACGACACGGACCTGCTCTCCGACTTCCCATTCCGGCTTGAAACGCGGCTTGGCTTTCTCGTCTTCTTCTTTGACACCGAGGAATCGCTCCACCTCACGCCGGGACAGTGGCGTCGGCTTCTGGGCATTGCCGGCGACGAATCCGGTGACTCCGGGCGTGTTGCGGACGGCGTACCAAGAATCATCCTCGAGAGACATCCGCACCAGGATGTAGCCGGGGAAGACCTTCTTCGGGACTGTGACTTTCTTGCCGCCCTTGAACTCGACTACGTCCTCCATGGGGATGTGGACCTCGAAGATCCGATCCTCCATGTGCATCGACTGGATCCGGGTCTCGAGATTGGCCTTTACCTTGTTCTCGTAGCCGGAATAGGAGTGGATCACATACCAATCGCCGGGCAGGTCGTAAGGACTGGCCGGTGTCGGTTCAACGGCTGCTTCGGCCTCTGGCTCCCCCTCAACGGCCTCCGCGGCGGTGGATTCGGCAGACGCTTCTTCGGAGGATGCGACCGCTGCGGCATCGTCTGCCGGCGCGTCCTCTGCGCCAACTGGAGCCTCCGATTCGTCAGCGTTTTCGACGGTGGTCCCGTCCTCGACAACGTCCACGGCTCCCTCGGACTCGGCTGTGGCGGACTCCTCCATCGCGTCAGCGGATGTTTCAGAGTCGACGACAACCTCGACGGCGTCGTCGACGTCAACCGACCCCTGGGCTTCGGCTACCTCCGACATCAAGCCTTCTCCAGCAGCCAGAAGACGCCCTCTTTCATCACGAAGTCGAGGCCGAATATGACGAAGGTGAGAACCACCGAGGTGATGACTGTGACGGTTGTGAACGCGATCATCTGTTCCCGAGTCGGCCAGGTGACCTTGCGCAACTCCATACGGACCTCGTGGAGGTAGTCGCCGATCCGTCTGAAGAAGCCCTTCTTCTCCGACTCGGGCTTCTGGCGCGACTGCATCGCCGCGGCGCGGCGTTGGGCCTTGGAGCCTTGGCCTTCTTTCTTTTGTCGGCGCTCCTCACGTTCCTGGAGGCGACGCATCTCTCGGTTCATCAGTTCTTCCTATGACTACATCAAAGTCTGGCAGGGGCGGAGGGACTCGAACCCCCAACCTCCGGTTTTGGAGACCGGCGCTCTACCAACTTCGAGCTACACCCCTAGGGGGTCCGCGGTCGTCAAAGTATAAGAGCATCGCCACCATGTGGAAACTCCACCCGGACAGGGGCGCCCAAGCGCGGAACCGTTCGATCCGTCCCAGACGAGGGATTGTGGCCCCACAGAAGAGACATTGGGAACCTCTTGCACTCGATGGCGCGATCGCATTGAAGATTGGCGATGGTCACGACGCAGCCGAGCCTCAAACCTGATCTATCGTCGCCCAGAGATGCGCACTGAGCTGAGCCTTCCGACAGCCATCTCGGCAAGACTCACCACGCTTGCTCTTATAGGCCTAGCCGGAGTCTCGGTTTGGAATGCAGTTGCTCTAGACGGAAGTCCCGTCTTCTTCGCGATCGTCATCACCTTCATCACCTTGAGCCTGGCAGCCGTACTTTCCGTTCCGGCTTGGTGGGCTTATGCGCTGATAGCAGTTGGAGCCGGCATCCTCTTCATAGGAACGCTGAGTGGGTCCCTCAATCGGCTGTCTGACACTGAGGATCCGACGTTTCTCAAGGTCGTTGTGTTTCTGGGCTTGGCACTTCTCGCCTTCGCCGCCGGCTCTCGTGCAGCGTACGGAGCATTCAAGAGCGAAAGAACAGCCCCATCGAGTGACTGAACCGACGACAGGGACCGAGCCAGGGGTCACCGCTCCTGACAAGTCATTTGCGGGTTCCCTCGGGGTGTCTGGCCGCCGTCCAGCGGCTGCGTCGGTTCCAGGTAGGTAAGGCCCGTTTGAGCTTGGGGATGCCG
The DNA here is from genome assembly GCA_965216725.1 of Acidimicrobiia bacterium. GTDB lineage: Bacteria > Actinomycetota > Acidimicrobiia > Spongiisociales > ZC4RG35 > JACZUI01. Next base: position 3,839 of record CBDCGI010000008.1, read on the forward strand.
TTGACGGTGATGCGCCCTTGCCTCGTGGCGTCGACCCACTCGGTCCGCCCCAGATGCCATTCGGCCAGGGCCACGGATTCGGCCCTCACCACCAGGTCTTCCTCATAGCCGGGGTCTTCCCGACAGATCTCGGGTTGATCCCGCTCGAAGATCACCCACACCGGGCTGACCTTCTTCGGTTGGTCTGTGAACTCGAACCTGGCGACGACCCTGTGCAGGGGCAGGGCGTCACGGTCTAGATAAGTGTTGATCCATGAATTGAGGAAGTAGAGGGGATCGGCGTGCTGTGGCGTGACTTCCAGCCAGCGTTCTCCCCAGTTTCCCATGGCGTCGATGACGGCTGCGAGGTCCTGCCCAGGGGGCGTCAGCTGATAGAGGGTGCCTGGGCCGCCTGGATTGGATGTCTTCTCGACCAGATCGAGGCCAGCTAGCTCCCGTAGCCGGCTGGTGAGGAGGCTCCTGGGTATCCCGGGCGCTTGGTCGGCAAGAACCGAATAACTGGCGGGACCGTTCAACAGGTTGCGAACGATGATCGGAGTCCACCGTTGCGCCAGCACTTCGGAGGTCCTCGCTATCGGGCAGTACTGGGCGTAAGTCTTCACCAAGGGGATTATCCGCCAAGGATGCCTGCTCTTCTAGTCCATTTTTTGCCCTAGACCCCTGGCCGGGTTTCGAGACATGGTGTCCCCAGAGAGACAGGAGAGCGATGGCCAATACACAGAAGGTGCGGATCTCAACCCGGTCGAACGCCAATGGCCCGAAGATCCTGGTCAGTGGCTGTCTCAACGGTCCGCCGATCCGCTACAACCAGACAAACGTTCCCGTGCATTCACCGGTTTGGGACCGCTGGGAAGCCGACGGACGGCTGGTCCCGTTTTGCGCCGAGCTGGCGGCCGGATTCCCAATCCCCAGGCCGCCCGCGGAGATCGTCGAAGGAGACAGCACCGCAGTGCTTTGCGGACAAGGGGTCGTGGCCGAAGACAACGGGAACGATGTAACGACCTTGTTCACCGAAGGGGCGCAACTCGCCGTGGAGCATGCGAAGAGCCGGGGCTGCGTGATCGCCATCCTGACTGACGGGAGCCCATCGTGTGGGTCCACCTACCAGTACGACGGGAGTTTCAAGGGAGGCACCAGAAAGGGCACCGGCGTGGTGGCTCAGCTACTCATCGACAACGGAATACGGGTCTTTCCCGAATCCCAACTCGAGGAAGCCGACGCCTGCCTCCGGGGACTCGACCAAGGGTGAGACACCAGGTCCTCTACACCACGGAACAGGTCGAAGAACAGGTGACACGGCTCGCCGCCGACATCGACCGGGCCAACGTGGACGCGTATGTCGTGCTCACGGTGCTCAAAGGCGCGGCCATCTTCTCCTCCGACCTGGTGCGGGCCATGGAGACCGAAACCCAGCTCGAATACGTCACGGCCAGCTCCTACACCGACGATTTCGCACCCGGCGACAGATTGACCATCGGCGACACCGCGGGACTGGAGATGCACGACCGTCATGTTTTGATTGTCGAGGACATCATCGACACCGGCCGCACGCTCAACCGACTTCACACGATTGTGGGCACCACGAACCCCAAAAGCGTCACCACCGTCACCCTCATCAACAAAACAGGCAGGAGGGAATCGGGGTTTCAGCCTGACCACACCGGGTTCGACATCACCGACGAGTTCATCTACGGGTACGGGCTCGACTGGAACCAGAGATTCCGAGACCTGCCTTACATCGCCATCGCCAATCCCTGATACGGGCAGTGCCACGGCCCCGAGGAGGGCTCGGCGTACTAGGGGCGGCTGTCTGTCCATGGCGCGGTTTGAGTAGGTTTCCGTGACGGAGGTGGTCTAGCTGAGTCGCTGGTACGAATGGCTCTACCGAATCATGAAGTGGTTCCGGGTGCCGGCCCACTGGGTGTTTGGCACCCACCCCGAGCTCGCCGAGCTCGTCGAGTCGAGGAGGGTGAAACCGGGGCGGGCGGTCGACCTCGGCTGTGGCACCGGTCGGGAGGTCATCTACCTGGCCGGACAAGGGTTCGAGACCACGGGAGTCGATATCTCACCGACGGCGATCGGAATGGCGCAAAAAGCAGCCGATGCCGCTGGGGTCACCGCCGACTTCGTGGTAGACGACCTCACCCAATTGACGAAGGTGAGCGGTCCGTTCGACCTGATCCTCGACTACGGCGCCCTGAACGATCTCAACGCCGGTCAGCGTGACGCCTACATGACCCAAGTCTTGGCCCTAGCAGCGGAGAACTCGCAGCTTGTCCTCATGTGCTTCGACAACAAGCTTCCGCTAACTGAAATCGAGGACCGCTTTGGCCAGCGCTATGACATCGAACAAATCTCTTCCAAAGGCGAGACGGGCACCAGACGCACGATCAGCATCTACCTGATGCAGCGGCGATCGAACGGCTAGGGCGTACTGCACCTGCGAAATCACCGGCTGCCCCGTTCAGCCCCCATCTCCCGGGAAGTGCCGTATCAGCGTCAGGAGCCCGATGATCACCAGGAATAGGCCAAGACCTCCGATTCCGGCTGAATCCAGTAGGAAAGAGACGAGAACCGCCACGCCGCCAATAGCCATCCCTGCCAGCGAGAGCCGATCGAGGGTGTTGAAACCCCGATACCCCCGATAGTGATAGGCGCCATCTCTGAGCCTTTTCAACATGAGTGGGAGGGTACAGAGCCGTCATGGCCCAGCTGGAGGCTGGCCTTCTCTTGGCGCCTACCGTTCAGGGGCGCTTGACGGTGAACAACTGCCACACGTCGGGAACACCTTTGAGGGTGTGCTCACCGGCATCGATGAAATCCAGCTCTCCCCCGGCGACCAGGTCCTTCACCGTACGGGACACTCGGACCTCGCCCGGGAGCGCAGTGGAGGCGATACGAGCCCCAATGTGCACGGCGAGTCCGGTGAGACCGTCGGAGGTCCATTCGACTTCACCCGAGTGCAGGCCGCACCGCACGTCGAGTCCCAGCGACTCGGTCTCCTCGATGACGGCGATCGCACAGCGAACACCGTTCTCCGGTCCATCAAAGGCCGAGAGGAATCCGTCGCCGGCGGTATCGATTTCCTGCCCACCCCACTCCGCAAGCTTCCGACGGACGATGTCCCGGTGTTGTAGAAGCACATCCCGCCACCGGTCGTCCCGAAGCCTGGCGGCTTCTTCGGTAGACGAAGCCAAATCGGTGAACAGAACGGTGGTCAGCTTGCGCTCCTGGGTCCGGCCGCGTGTCGTCCTGATCGCCTCATCGAGAAAGTGCCGCTTGCCGCGAATGGCGTTCTGATATTCGTCTTTGCTCAGGATGTTCTCGTCCAGCTCGAAGTCGGTGCGGAGCAGGTTGTCGACAAAGGCTTGAAGCCGCTCGCTCTCCGGCGTCACCGCCTCACGGATGAAGTTGGCGTCGACGTTGATGCATACGGCTCCAACCAGCCCGTAGTCCTGCCGGAATATGGGCACTGTGGTGCATTTGAATTGCCTCGAGCCGATGTTCAGCTCGTAGTTGACCTTGTCTTCACCCGCCTGACGCCGAGTCTTGAGGTCGAGGACGAGGTTGGTGGCCCCGCTGCCGATGCTGCGGCCTGTCACCTCGCCGTTTTCGATGGCAACCAACGACTTCGACGGGTTGACCAGATTGTGGAGGAGAATCTCAACGCCGAGGTTGGGAAACGACCGTCCGATGTTGTTGACCAGCCGGCGGTAATTCTCGAGAAAGACGTCGTTGTCGCGTACGATCTCATCGCCCTCATACTCCGCGTACAGCCTCTTGTATTTGGCTAGGTCCCCGCTGGGCAAGGTTTGGCGAACCAGGTTCTGTTCACCAATCACGACAAGCTCCCGGCCGGCACGCTCATTCCGCTCTTCGAGGAGGCGGTTCACGGCCTCCATGAAGGCCTTGGAGCTGAACTCGACGTGACCATGCTTGTTCACGACAAATGGGTAGAACGGATACTCCTCGAGTCTTCTACCTGTGTCGGTGCCCTTGGCCTTCGAGGGAGACGCAAGTCGTCGGCCCGCGGAGAAACCCCCCACGCCGACCAATATCAGGCCCAGTGCGACCAATATCCAGGTAGCGGAATCCATGCCTGCGGCGAATCTACCTTGCCGGCAGGGTTGCACCTCTCCTCGCGGCCGTTTACCGACTGTCCCAAGCATGAATCCAAGTCGACTCGATCGCCTTATTCAATCCTTGACGAGGTGATGATGACTCCTTAGGGGCTGAGACAGAACACTTGGCTTAGCACCGAGAAAGGAGCCCGATGACTCTGGTCTGGATCGAAAAGGACCTGTGCATGGGTGCAGGGACATGCGAGCAGATAGCTCCCGGCGTTTTTCAATCGCTAACCGACGGCACGTGGGCAGTCAAAGAAGACGAACGCTATTTCGGGAGAACACTCGTCTTCGATGGCTCTGATCCTGCCTTCGCGACCGAGGGACACCACGGCCGAGCACGCGTCCCGCAACCCCTATTGGAAAACGTGATCGAGGCAGCCGAAGAGTGTCCAGCACAGTGCATATACGTGGAAGGTTGAGATGAGACGAGAGACCTCAGCACGCAAGATGACGCTCTCAACCCTTATCGGGATCCTGCTCGTCCCCGTTGCCGCGACAGGCGCCTATCTATTTGCTAGCCCGCAAGGTGAACCGCAGTTGGAGACGGGGCTGCCGAAGGCGATTTCGTTGGTCGACTCGGTGCCGTCAACAACTGCCGCTTCGACGCAAGCTCAAGAGCCAGATTGGATCACCGCTTGCGGCACCGACGGCCAACAACTCGTAGATCTAGAGAGGGTCGGAAGCATCAGCGACATCCAGCAGGCTGCACTTGATGCATTGCGCGATTTGTGCGATGAGCGCGGACTTCCGCTGCCACTCGAGGAGTTGCCTCCGCCCATTGTGAGAACCGTGATACTTCCGGCGGCTCCCGGCGAAAGCGCTGACTACGAAGACGAGGAATACGAAGAGCGCGAGCACGAGGAGGAGGAGGAGGAAGAAGAAGACGAGGAGGACGAAGAAGACGAGGAGGAAGAAGAAGACGAGGAGGACGAAGAAGACGAGGAGGACGACTGAGGAAATGGGTCGTCTCAGTGCTATGGCCGGCGTGATCGTCTTGTCAGCTGGAGTTTTCTCGTCCGTTGAGTTGCTCCGGCCGGCGCCATCCTCCACGGTCTCCCTTCAAGTTCTCAATGAGGACGTACGGAGCTCCGTCCCGGGTACGCCTTCGACCAGAGGTTACGAAGGTATCGGCGAGGTTCCAGACCTGCCCGCGTCAATTGTCATGGCCCTTGTTGATAGCCGCCACGTTTCCCGTGCAAGTGCGGATGAGACGGCTCAGATCCCGTCTTCGGTACTCGTGGCACTCGTCGAAAGTCAGATCGTGCTCCGGATTCCCCAGGCGGCCGAAGCGCCGTGACCCGCTTCCCACCCAACCGACGGAGGCGAATCGCGGTTTGGACCAGCGCTGCCATCGCCTGGGCAACCTCGCTGGTGACGTGGATTCATGGCGGCAATGCCGTGGATTCCCTTGACGCGACGCTGCCAACTGTGGACACCGCAATAGCCTCTGACCGGACGGTCCTCCCGTCAATGCCGGCCGACGGCTTGCTCGTTCTCCGCTACACGCCCTCAAATGTGCCCGAACCGGAGATTCAAACGGTCTACGTCCGGCAATCACCACCAAGCTCGAGCGCGAATACCAGCGCGCCGAGACCTTCGAGTGGTGGGTCGTGATCACTTCCAGCTTCCAAGCGATGGGCACAAGCATCCACGTCTGGTGCCGCACGAAGGCCAACAGAGATCAAGTAGTCGACCGGTTTGAGCACATCGAATCTACATGCAGTCGCTTTCGTCATTCGAGTGAGCTGAGCAGGGTCAATGCCAGCACAGCACCCGCCGTCGAAGTCTCGGACGCCTTGGCCCAATTGCTGCAGGCCGCTATGAGAGCAAGAACCTTGAGCGGGGGCCTAGTTGATATCGCCGTCGGGTCCGCGGTCATGGCTTGGGGATATGACCGCACCTTCACGCAGATCGAGGATTTGGACGTCGAGCCCAGCCTCGATGTAAACGTTCTTTGGAGTATCCAAGGGTGCCGGCTTTGGCGTGAACCGTCCGTCCGGCTCGACCTCGGCGGCGTCGCCAAAGGGTGGACCTGCGACAGTGTGATTGAATCGGGACAAGCTGAGGTCGTCTCCGCCGGCGGAGACATCAGGAGTGCCCATCCCGACACGACCGCGGCGATCGTCGGCAGTTCGGGTGAAACAATCGTCAACATCCACGTGGGCGAAGGCGCCTTGGCCACGAGTTCGACCGAGGTTCGCCGGTGGAATGCGGGCAATTCGAAGGCAAATCACATCATCGATCCGCGGACTCTCAGGCCGGTGGACTCACCGGTGGTGAGCGCCAGCGTGCTCGCAGACACAGCCCTGGATGCTGAAGTCGGGGCAAAAACAGTGCTGATACTTGGCTCCGAAGGTTTGGCGTGGGCATCTGACCAAACCTGGATCAGTGGGGCGGTGGCTGTCTGGACCGACGGCTCCGTCTACGGAACCGGCAACCTGGTCACAAACTCATGAGTGTTGAATGGCTCCTCATTCGAGGCTCTGGGATGGTGGCTTTCATGGCGTTGAGCGCCGCCACGATATGGGGCCTCCTTGTCAGTACCCGCCTTCCCGCGCGCTGGATCAGCAGCAAGTCCCTGACTTGGACTCACGAGTCATTTGCCATCTCCTCGGTTGTCGCCACGCTGGTACATATCGGGGTGCTTTCGATACATGACTACGTGGATTTCTCGTGGTCGGAGATCCTCATACCCGGGCGGTCAGACTGGCGGCCTTTCGCCATTTCCCTTGGGGTTGGGGCTTTCTACGGTCTGACGCTCGTCACCGCGAGCTTCTACTTGCGCAGACTCATCGGGCAAAAGACATGGAGGACACTTCACTACGGAAGCCTTGGCGTCTTCCTCGCGGCCCTTGTGCACGGTGTGACAGCCGGCACCGACTCCACGAACCCGCTATTCATTGGGCTCTACGCAGGCTCGGCACTTGCAGTTGCTGCCCTCATCGGGCTCAGGCTGACCTACGGTACGTTGGCGGGGCGACCCAACTCCCAGAATCAGATCAGCGCGGCACGCGCGCAAGCCGCGGCCCGACCCGATGCGTAACCTTGTGTGTCATGTCCGACTGCTGCAACCCTTCCGGCTACCGGCACTTCTTCAACCAGCGCGAGGCCCGTCGCAGCCTGCGCAACTATGACAAGCGCGGCCTCGACAAGATCGCTCAGGGCATGGTCGACTACATGGTGTCCCGCGGTGTGGCCGGTCAGTCGATCCTCGAGGTCGGCGGCGGGATCGGATCGGTGCAGGTAGAGCTGCTCAAGGCCGGCGCCGAAAATGCGATCAATGTCGAGTTGTCGGGCGGCTACGAGAACGTGGCAGTCGACCTACTGGAACGAGAGGGCCTCACCGGACGGGTTGACAGACGACTCGGAGACTTCACCGAGCTGGCTGGCGACCTCCAAGCCGACGATGTCTTCATGAATCGGGTGATCTGCTGCTACCCCTTCATGGAGAAACTATTGGGCGCGGCGCTGGCATCGAGTCGGCGATTCCTAGCCGCCTCCTTCCCCCGCGACCGTCTGGGCGCCAAAGTCGCCATTGGGATTGGGAACACCTACTGCAAGATTCGCAATGTCGACTTCAGGGCGTTTGTCCATCCGGTCGACGACATCATGGCCACCGCCAGAAAGGCCGGGTTCGTCCCGGCCCACAGCAACCAGGACTTCGTCTGGCGGGGAGTCGTCTTCGAACGGGCTTCCTGACCCCGCATCGAAAGGCCGACTCGGCGTAGGTTGCTCCCGAAGGTGACCCAAAGGAGGTATCCGTGTCCGTCTACAAGATCGTCGAGTTGGTAGGTACCAGCCCAAACTCATGGGAGGAGGCCGCCAAGACGGCCGTCGAGACCGCTTCTTCAACGCTGCGTGACCTGAGAATCGCCGAGGTGAGCGACCTCGACCTCCAGATCGACGACGGGTCAGTGGTCGCCTATCGGGCAAGGGTCAAGGTCAGCTTCAAACACGAAGCAGGAAACTGAAACAACTCGACTCTGGGCCCCGGTGCTGGCAACACCAGGGCCCATGCCTTCAGGCTCGCACGTCTGAAGCGGCTCTCTCCTGCGACGATCTCGCAGCGTCGATGGCGGCCGTCACCGAGACCGCAACGGCCAAGGCTCCGAGCAGCGCCACTGGCGGGAACCAGAGCACCATCAGAAAGAGGAATGCAGGAGCGACACCAATCGCCACCAACACGCTGGCAGCATTCAAGTCGTGGCGACGAACCACCCCGACCGTCACCATTGCAGCGCCAATGACAGTCGCCGCCAGGTAGAGGATCTCCCAGATGATCGGGCTTGTGTCCTCGTTGTCTCCGACGAGACCAATCGAACCCACCAGTGCCGCCGCAGACACAACCAGGGCGCTCCAGCGCCACCAACCCATCTTCGACATGATCAGCTCCTCAATTGGGACGGTCACCTACCGCCAATACCCAAACTGACGAACAAACCGCGTCTTTGGGTGACGCTGGGGGAGATCTAAACGCCCGCCTCGGTTTGAGTCTCCATTCGCGCCGGACCCGAAGTGAAGTGGCTGTAGATCGCGTAGAGAAGAGCCAAGCCGAGTATTGGTGTGAACATCCGCTTCACGACTGGGCTTTCGGCGATCAGACCTACGGCGAAGCCCAGGATTCCGACGTTGACCCCCCAATAGACCAATCGGTTGGTCGTTTCAGAAACGTCGGAGGACCAGATCAGCAGAGCCAACACCAGATTGGTGATGACCATGATGAAATTGATGTGATCGAAAGCCAGGCCGATGTGGAGGATCTCCTCGAACTCCTTGCCCCCTGAGATCTCTCCGATGAGATAGACGATCAGTCCCACGGAGATGATCATCCCGACCACGGCCGTGCGGACATGGACATGCGCCGCCGGCCACGACCACTGGGAGGGGACTAGCTGGCGCCTGAACCGCCCGATCAGCACGAGAGCGCCAACCAGTTGCATCGCTCCTGCGACTTGCAGCAGCTGCTCCACGTCGAACAGTGCCCCGGCTACGAACAAGAGACCGGCGACGAAGAGGAGGAGCATTTGGATGACTCCGGACCGCGACTCCCTGGTAGACGGGATTTCCCTGTCGGGCATCAGCCATTCGATCAAGGCAAGACCGGCGAGGATGACGAACCCTGCCACCATCGCCCCAGGGTGAGAGTCGTAGAGCTGATCGGCGTTTGACGGATCGACGACCTCGACCTCGGCGAGTTGCAGCCCGAGAAGTACGCCGAGAATCGCTCCCAGGACCAAAAAGCCCAGGGCCAGCCCCATGCCCAACTCCGCAACGTTCCAGCCCTGGCCTCGTTTGCGGCGAAGCGCCCATACGAACATCCAGACCATGGCGATGAACGCGAGCGTGCCGCCGATGGGCCGTTGAATGCTGGTGTCGCCGGTGAACTCGACCGACCAAAAGGCACCGATGTACACGGCGACGGCGACGATCGCATAGTTGGCGAGAGGTCGTGACGAATCATCGTCAGGGGAACCCAGCATCCAAATCGCGGCGCCGAAGGTCGAAAGGGTCAGCCAGCCCAGGGTCCCTGCATGGACGTGAGTCAGCAGCGTGTGACGCTCCGGTTCCCAGACGTCGATTCCGTTGAGGATTCCGATCACGATCGTGATCACAAAGATGAGAAGTGCAGCCTTGAACAGGGTTCGCACCCCGGGTGGTGCCTCGGTCACTTGTTTCCTCCCAATCGGTTGTGGTGAGCTCTACCCTGGCGAAGCTACGCAATCAGCCCGATGGATGGAGGCCCGACGACCTCATATCGATGGTGGGGCTGGCCTCAATCCCGGTTGTCGTAGACGTAGGAGAGTGTTGCCCCTTTGTATGTGGCGGTCACTTGCCAGCAGCCCGGCTCTTGGGGGTCGATGCCGGCCATCATGAAGGATCCGGTTGAGGGGATGCCGCCGCTGCCGGCTCCGGTCGCTCTGGCCACAGGCGCATCCCTGTCGAGTCTTCGCCAAAACACATCGATGTCGGGCTCGATTTCCGCTGCGGGACTCGGTAGGTCAAGACTCCACCACACGCTCTGCCTCCCGATGTATTGCCTGGGATCGAGGGGCAGGACGGTCCAGAGACGATCCGTCCCATACCAGTGGTCGTTGCCCGTGTTCCAGTAGAAAACCTGTTCATCGTTGGGGAAATGAGTGGGGTAAAGCTCGGAAGGGATGAACCCAGACGGCGTCGGGACCGTCACCGGGCACTCGAAACCGAGAAGGGTCTGAGCCTGTTCGGTGGGAATCACGACGAAATCGAGAGTGCCGCCAAACGGAAGGTCGACGACCTCGGATTCGCCGGTGAGGACATTGACATAGGCGATCGACATCGCTCGTTCGCCGTAGGAGTAGGTGGAGGCGAACAGGAAAGGGCCTGATGGGGCCCACTCGAGAAAGTAGTTCTCCTCGTCTTCGAACAGCGGGATGACATCCACCGCTCGGGATGCCATGTCGTACACCACCAGCTCACCCGGAGCAGGTGCTGCAACGAACCGCCAGTCATTGGAAAAGCGGAGCCCGTCCGGGTCGAATTGGGCGCGTCCGGTGGGATGGCTGAAACCAGTCTGATTCCCCATGACTTCGGTCAGGTTGACTGAGGTGCAAGGTGACTCACACCACGCAATCAGACCGTCGCTCCGGACGTCACCAACGATCCCGCGAGCATCGCCGAGGGTTTGAATCACTTCTGCTGTCTCTAAGTCCCAGAGTTGGATCCCTCCGTCAGTGCTGACCGCCAATCCGCCCGGGACTCCGTGTGACGGAAACCCATCGATCTCAATTCGCTTCTTCTCGGTCAGGGCCTCCCCGCTCGCCGACACCTGCCAAACATCGGGAGGGTTGGAGCCAATCCGACCTCCGTAATCGACCATCCACACCCGGTCTTGCTCGGCAGCAGGAACGTAGATCGTCGACTGAGCGAGGTGATCTGTCGTACCCGTTGTCAGGTCATAGGAGTAGATGCCGCCCCAGCCGACAACCAGGCGCCCATCGACCAAAGTCAACCGATAAGGCTGGTCTCCGGGGGACCCACCGGGAATAACGGTGCGGTAGGGAATGCCGTCGTTCAAATCGATGGCCTGGACGGAGTCATATCCGTTGTCAAAAACCAGCGTCCAAGGAAGCTCCTGGCTGAACACCGGTGTTCCGAACTCGTGGACGGGTGGGCCTTCCCCAACTGAGGGCGGTGTGGACAGGTCCTCTCCCGGGCTGGCCACGTCACCGGAGTCCAAGCTCGAGCCCACGAAGACAATGGCGCTGAGTGCTGCGACGCTCATCACCGCCACCGAGGCCACTGCCATCCATCTGGGAACGAGGTCGATCGGGCTCCGGCGTCTTGGCTCGGCCGTGGTGATTTCGTCATAACCTGGCGGATCAGGCATCCGCTCCATGAGGACGTCGTACGCCTGACGAAACTGAGCCTCACTCATCGAGCATGTCCTCGAGCTTCTTTCTTGCCAGATGGAGGTAGCGACGAAGAGTGGCTGGGCGCACTCCCATCAGCTCGGCGGCGCGTGCTGCGGTATGACCCTCCCAATACACGAGGAAGGTTGCGGCCCTTTGCTGTGGGGGGAGAGCACCGACCACATCCACTAGCTCCTCGCGATGGTCCACGGTCGGGAGCTGCTCCGGATCGACCGCTGTGCCGCTCCATCGTTTGTCGCGTCGATATCGAGAGCGGGCCTCGTTGATCACCGACTTGATCAGATAAGGACGTGGGTCGTCGAGCCCTGACAAACCACCGGGCCGCTCAAGCGTGCGTGCTACCACAGTCGACACCACATCCTCCGCGTCAGAAGGCCCGACCAGGGCGGTGGCGAGACGAGTCAGCTCGAAACGCACCTCCTGATAGACCTTGGCGTCATCCATCGATCAGTCACTCCACGCCTGAGCTGCCCAAAGCGTTGCACACGCGATGGAAATCATGGAACGACTGCCGCATATGCGGGCAGGAAATGTGGGACTAGGCCTGGGGCCGGATCCGCCAGATCACGAGCGCCGCCGCCATGGAGAGACCGGCAGCCGCCCAAGCAAGGGGCTTGCGGATCGACCGTGCCACCGCCAGATCACCCTCCAACGAGGACATCACTCGCCACTCCAGGTCGCGAGGCGCGGGATGGCGCTCGTCGACGAGAGCCGACATCTCCCTGGCCGTTTTCGTCATCGCAGAATGACGAGCCTGGCACTTGAGACAGGAGCCGGCGTGGCGTCGAAACGGGCGCGCCACCGGCCTGGCTTCGACCGCACTGTTGGCGATGAACGGTGCTGCCATCTCACATCGCAGACTCATGCGCTCTCCTCCAGCATTCGGGCAAGCCGAGCGCGAGCCCGGTGCAGACGAACCTTGGCCGCGGTCACCGTTATGTCGAGGGCGCTGGCGATCTCGGCGTGCGACCACCCATAAACGTCTTTCATGATCACGACGTTTCGCTGTGAATCGGGAAGCGCATCCAGAGCATCGGTCAACCGGCCCCGCAACTCCATGATCTCGCCCGCCACTTCCGGCGTATCGACATTGGGAACCTGCGCCACGTCGGCGATCTCATCGATCGAAGGGCCGGAGTGCTTCTTTGCTCGCTTCTTGTGGGTCCACGACGTGTTGACGGTTATCCGGTGGATCCAGGTGGAGAAGGCGGCTTCACCGCGGAACCGGGGCAACGCGCGCCAGGCACGAATCAGGCTCTCCTGCGCGATGTCAGAAGCCAAATGTGGATCTCCCACCAGCCGTCGTGCCAAAGTGAACACCTCGTCTTGGTGAGCTCGCACCAGAGCTGCAAAGGCAGCCTTGTCTCCGTCTTGCGCTCTGGAAATCAGCTCTCGTTCTCTCTCCGGTTCGACTTGTCGTGACGACACCTGGTTACCCCCCGGCAAGTTCGATTCGAGCTGACAGATACTCCGTCTCACCATCGGTAACGGATACGTTCACCGTGCTCCCTTCCGTCTCCTCCGATACTGCAACCGGCGCGGCCGGGAGCAGGGGGCTACGAAAGCGAATCCGAGCGGAGGAGAGCGGGACTTCACCTGCCCGATGACGAGAAGCGGCAGCCAACGCCCACGACGCCTGGGCGAGTCCGTGAACCACCACGCCCGGCAATCCGGCGTCCACCGCTGCGCCGTGATCCCAGTGGATCGGGTTGAAGTCTCGAGTCGCCGCCGCGTAGCGCACAAGATCGAGTCGCGACATCGAAACCTCGGACTCACCAGGAGAACCGCGATCCCGGGCTGAAGGCTCGGGGCGTTCGCTCATCTCCGTCGCCGTGCTCTCGCCTGACACCAAAAACATCGCCGAGCCGCCGGCCACCGATTGCCCTTCGCGGTTCTCGACATCGATGTCGAACCCGACGAAAGAAACCCCGCCACGCTCCCTGACCCGAGTGACGGTGCCGGTGACAGCCATCTCGGCCCCGATCGCCAAGGATCCCGTCCAGCGAAATGTTTGCTCTCCGTGAAGCACAGACCGATCGGTGAGCAGGCCCAAGAGATCGGGTGCTACTGCGAACAGGGCGGCTGACACAAACCCGGGCGGGGCGACCTGGAGCCATCGTTCGCTGTCATCTCCGGTGACATCGACAAAGTCGGATACGGCCAAGCCGCCGATGTGAAAGGGGCGTGGCCCGAAACTCCGGCCCGCCAGATCCTGGAGATCCATCACATGTCACGCTACCTCGGTACGTCCGGGATTGGGGTCCGCCGTACCATCCAGGATCGGTGCCACGGCGGCGATTTCTACACCGGAGTCAGAAAAGGGACCCCGGTTGGGATCCCTTCTCGTGCTCGATATGCGCTGCCGTCAGCGAGTCTCCCGATGAACGGTGTGACTCCGGCACCACCTGCAGAATTTCTTCAGCTCCAGGCGATCCTGGGTGTTGGTTTTGTTCTTGGTTGTGACGTAGTTGCGCCGTTTGCACTCGGTGCAGGCAAGCGTCAACGGTGGTCGTTTGTCAGAGGCCACTGATCACCTACTTGTTGATTTTGGTGACTCGGCCGGCGCCTACGGTTTTGCCGCCTTCTCTGATGGCGAACCGGAGGCCTTCGTCCATGGCGATGAG
>CBDCGI010000009.1:0-26300 GCA_965216725.1 Acidimicrobiia bacterium
GAAGATCGTGCCCTCCCTGCGCTCGAAGAACCGATCCCGGTTGCAGGCGGCCGAGCCGCACCTCCTGAGAGGGCTTGAGATCGACAGGACCGAGCTTCACCTCAGACCTGAGCATGACGATCTCGGGTCAGCCCCACATCGAGGGCATCGACCCGGAGTCGCGCCAGGTCGAGAAGCGTCATTGCGGCCTCAGGCAGCGGGCCGAACCGGTCCTCCCACTCGGCAGCAACCTCGTCGACTTCCGCGCCCGTCGCCGCGGCGGCGAGGCGGCGGTAGGCCTCGATCCTCAACTCGGAATCACTCACGTAGTCGTCGGGGGAGATGGGCATCAACCGGCAGGTCGATCCTCACCTCTTTGGGCACTTCTAGAGGTTCCCCACCCTCCAGCTCCGCAACGGCTTCTGCAACGAGCTCCTGCGTAGAGATCGAATCCCACTGCAGCGATATGCCCACTTTGGACTTCACCAAGAATGGAACCCGCCCCCCTGATCTCGAGATCGCGGAGCGCAAGCCGAAACCCGGAGCCCAGGTCGGTGGCTTCTCCGATGGCCTCGAGCCTCCGGTATGCGTCTTCGCTCAGCGTTTGCTCGAGGGGGTGAAAGAGGTAGGCATAAGCACGTTGACTCGACCGTCCGACCCTCCCCCTCAGCTGATAGAGCTGGGCCAACCCGAGGAGATCGGCTCGTTCCACTATCAGGGTGTTCACCTGGGGAAGATCGAGGCCGGATTCGATGATCGTGGTCGCCCACCATCACGTCGTAGTCACCGTTCCAGAAGTCGATCATCACCTGTTCCAGCTGTCCTTCGGACATCTGACCGTGGGCCGTGACGATGCGGGCGTCGGGAACAAGTTCGTGGAGCCTGGCAACAGCTCGGTCTATCGATTGCACCCGGTTGTGCACATAGAAGACCTGCCCATCTCGAAGCAACTCGCGCCGAATGGCAGCCGACACCGTCTGATCGTCGTAAGGGCCGACGAATGTGAGAATCGGATGCCGATCCTCGGGCGCGGTCCGGATGTGCGACACCTCACGTATCCCCGTCAACGCCATTTCGAGAGTTCGCGGTATAGGCGTCGCAGTCAAGGTGAGGACGTCAACTCCAACGCTCATCCTCTTGATGGAGTCCTTGGCAGAAAACGCCGAATCTCTGCTCTTCATCCACCACCAGGAGGACCCAGATCACGGAAAACGCACATCCTCGGACAACAACCGGTGAGTGCCTATGACCAGGTCGACCTCCCCTGTTGCCAGCCGGGAGACCACGTCCTTTTGCTGCTTTGCGGTCAGGAATCTCGAAAGCACCTCGATCGTGACCGGATACGAGCCCAGCCGGTCCAGGAATGTCTGATGATGCTGCTGGGCAAGCAGAGTCGTCGGGCAAAGGACAGCGACCTGTTTCCCACTTTGCACTGCCTTGAACGCGGCCCTGATCGCAACTTCGGTCTTTCCGTAGCCAACGTCTCCGAAGACGAGGCGATCCATGGGGTCGCTCGACTCCATGTCGGCCTTGACTTCGGATATTGCCTTCAGCTGATCGGGGGTCTCCTCGAAAGGAAACAACGACTCCATCTCCCTCTGCCATGGAGAGTCTGGCTGGTAGGAGTGGCCTTGGGCCCCTGCGCGTTGGCGGTGTAGCTCGACAACCTGCTGGGCAACGGCGGCGACAGCCTGCCTGACCCGGGCTTTCTGGTCGGCCCAGTCCTTGCCCCCCATGCGGGACACCCGCGGCGCCTCGCCACCCGTGTACTTCTTGACGGCCGCCAACTGGTCCACTGGCACGTAAAGCCGGTCTGCGCCCGCGTAGGCGACGACCAGATAATCACGCTCGACGCCGACCATCGTCCTCGACACGAGCCCCTCGAAACGTCCGATGCCATGCTGAAAATGAACTACGTAGTCGCCGACTGTTAGATCGCCGTAATGGCGGGCTGTCTCCCCACGCTGTCGCCCTGGCCGACGATGGGCGCGACGGCGTCCCGCTATCTCCCTTTCCCCTAACACCGCTATGCCAAGCTCCGGCATGACGAAGCCCCGATGAATACCGTCAGCGACCACCCCTGATCGTCTGTTCATCAGCCGCTCGACACGGTCGATTGCCAATCCCTCCTCGGCAAAGACCTGAGTCACCCGGTCTGCGGCCGGAGCACCATCCATGGCCACCACCACAGTCGTTTCCCTCTCGAGTAGACGGCTCACGGCCCGGGACACATCGCGAGGGTTGCCAGCAGTGGCATCCAGCCCCTTCACCCCAACCCGGGGATCAGAGGGACCCGAGGGCGCTGACGGGATCGAGAGGTAGTCGCGGCTCTTGAGCACGTCGTCCACGTCGAGGAAGAGTGGGGGGTGTTCGCCCGCTTCAGGGGCGCCCTCGCCCCACGTCGGAGCCAGAGCCGCCGCAAGCTCCGACTCCTCTTTCACCAGGTCGCGTACCCTGTCCATACAACGCGCCGGCTCCACGAAGGTGACCACCGCGCGGTCTCCTAGCTCATCGAGCAACGAGGTTGGGCCGGCCAGCCAAGGGAGCCACGACTCGACGCCCGAGAACAGCTGACCTTCGGCGATTCGATCCCAGACCGACGCGTTCCAAGGAGCGGTCTCGATCAGCGCTCGCGCTCGTTCCATCGTCTCGGGCGTAGGCCGTACCTCGCGGGCCGGGTATATGTCGACGCGATCGATCTTCCCCTCGGATCGCTGGCTCACGGTGGAAAAGGGGCGCACCTCGTCCACTGTGTCTCCCCATAGTTCGAGCCGCACAGCAACATCTGCCTGCGCCGGAAAGACATCGAGGATTCCCCCTCGAACCGCAAACTCACCGCGACTCTCCACACGATCGGTACGTGAGTAGCCGATCTCGGAGAGGTCGACGGCGAGACCTTCGAGATCGACCGTGCCGCCCTGGGTGACGGTGATTGGGGCTGGAGAGGCAGGGCTGAGTCGCTGCACCAGTGCCCTGACGCTTGCCACGACCAAAGACGGCGTCTCGCCCGTCAAACGGTGGCGTGCTTCTGCCCGACGCGCCATGGTGGAGAGATTCGGCGAGACGTGCTCAAACGGAAGGGTCTCCCAGGCCGGAGCGAGGTAGCTGTGATCCACGAACAACCCGATGTCCTCCACCAACTCCGCCGCTTCCCGCTCTCGGGGGACGACGACGAGGAGAGGCGATTCCAGAGCATGGTGAAGGCCGGCCAGCGCAAAGGCACGGCCCGCGGGCGGCACGGCCCAGGTTCCGGCCAGGTTGGGAAACGCATAACTGTTCCATGCGTCGAGAAGGGGTGAGAGCGTGGCCACCATTGACCTTGCGATGGTACTGGCGCCCGGTGACACCGATCTCAGACCCGTCGAGTGTGCTTGTCCTACCCAAAAACCGGGGGTACAAGCACGCTCGACGTGTACTCAGAGCAAGATCGGCTCTCAGTCCAAATAGCCCTCTTCACGAAACCATTCGACCGTTCTGACGATCGTCTCCGAGATAGGTGTGTAGTCGAGTCCTAGCTCTCGTGTCGCCAGCGAGCCGTCATATGCCGAACCGTCGCGGACCACCCTCACCATCTCCCGGCAAATCGGGGGCTGGCGCCGGGACAGCCGATATATGAGCTCGACGACGGAAGCTCCCAATGCTGCTACCGGCAGAGGCACAAAGCGGGAATCCACCTCTACACCGGCGGCTGAGGCGAACATCGGCAACGCATCGCGAATTGTCATAACCGCCCCGCTCAACACGTAGCGCCCACCCCTATCTCCCTTTTCTGCGGCGAGGATGTGACCTCGAGCACAGTCATCGATGTCGACGATCGAGAACGTCGTATCGAGGAGGTATCTCAGCTTGCCCCGTAGCGCCTCGATGATCAGCCCGGCAGTCCCGCTTGCCCGACCCGGCCCCTGGACCGAAGCAGGAGAGACCACCACGACATCGAGGGCTTGGGCGGCCTCCAGAACAACCAACTCGGCCTGGTGTTTCGACTTTTCGTAGACCGTTCGGTACTCACCTCGATGCGTGGTGACCTCGGAGCCAAACTCCCCTCGTCGCTGCCCAATCGCTGCGGTTGAGGATGTGTGGATCAACCTGATGGCGCCGGCCTCGCGACATGCGGTCACCACATTGCGGGTGCCCTCGACGTTCACCCTCATCATTCGCCCTGGGTCGGAACTGCAGACCTGGTTGACACCAGCAACGTGAAACACCCACTCCGCTTCGGATACCAAACCGGCGAGAGAGCCAGGGTCGAGAATGTCCCCTTCGACCGCCAGTGCCCCCGAATCTGACACGAATGCAGCCGCTTCAGCAGACCGGGCCAACGCAGTGACTTCGTGTCCCGCCTGCAGCAGATGATTGAGCAGCGCACCGCCGACGATGCCGGTCGCCCCCGTGAGGGCGACTCTCACGAGATGGTGCCTGCGGGCTCCGTGCGAACCGTTTGCCAAAAGGCCCGGAGGTAGCCCCATGCGGAGCCGATGGTGACGATCACCGCCACGAGCATCAACCACTGGTCGAAGTACCAGGCCCCCCATTGCTCGGGAAAGCGGAGGAACGCCCAGAAAATGGCCGCCATTTGGAAGAAAGTCTTCAGCTTGCCCCACTGTGATGGCGAGATGACCCCGCCCCGAACAGCGACCACACCGCGGAGAGCCATAACCGTGAACTCCCGAAAGATGATCACCGCAGCGGGCCAAATCGATACCCGATCCACCGAGACCAGAGCAAGGAGCACGCCCGTGACCAGGATCTTGTCAGCGGTGGTATCGAGAAACCCGCCGAGAACCGTTCCACCCGTGGTCTTGCGAGCCACATAGCCGTCTAGAAAATCCGTGAACGCGGCCACTGCAAACAGCGCCGCCGCATATCCGAAATGATGATCGAGTTGGTCGGCCCTGACCAACGACATGATCGGGACGACGAGGACGATCCGGAGCAGGGCCAGGATGTCGGGTAGTGAAATGGGAGCCCTCCTCGACTCGTGCAGATACTAGGACGTCATCGGATCGGTTTTCTCGTTACGCCCAGCCCTCTGACCGAGGTCATTTTCGGTTTTGCTGACTAGACCCAGCCAAGGGACCTCTCCACCGCCTGGGACCACCGCGCGTGAAGCCGCTGCCTATCTGTCGCATCCATATGGGGCGCCCATCGCCGATCCTCACGCCAAATGGACCTCAATTCGTCAAAGTCCGCCCACACCCCGCTGGCGAGACCGGCGGCCAATCCTGCCCCCATCGCCGTTGTCTCGGTGACCGCCGGCCTAACAACGTCGATGCCAAGCAGATCGGCCTGGAATTGCATGAGGAGGTCGTTCACGGTCATGCCACCGTCGACCTTCAGAGACGTGATCTCGACGCCGGAGTCGGCGATCATCGCGTCCACCACGTCTTTGGTCTGATAGGCGGTCGACTCGAGGGCGGCCCTGACGATGTGGCCTTTGGTGGAGAAACGGGTCAGCCCGGTGATGACACCTCGCGCATCGGGCCGCCAGTGGGGAGCGAACAACCCTGAGAATGCGGGCACGAAATAGACGTCGCCATTGTCGTCCACGGCCGATGCGATGTGTTCGGCATCAGCAGCCGCATCGATCAATTTCAGGTTGTCACGCAGCCACTGGATGAGCGAGCCGGTGACCGCAATCGAACCTTCCAGGGCATACGTCGGTGAGGAGTCACGAATTTGGAAAGCCACGGTGGTCAGAAGGCCGGCCTGGGATTGGGGAGCGGTTTGGCCGGTATTCATGAGCATGAAGTTGCCGGTGCCGTAGGTGTTCTTGACGTCACCTGGCTCGAAGCAGGTTTGTCCGAAGAGAGCCGCCTGCTGATCACCCAGGATTCCGGTCAGCGGGACACTCTCCAGCACGCCGGTGCATGGGTGATCGATGCCTACGGACGGGACGATCTCGGGAAGGCAGGCTGTGGGAACTCCTATCTCCAGGGCGAGGTCGGCGTCCCAGGAGAGGGTCCCGAGGTCCATCAACAGAGTCCGAGACGCATTGGTGACGTCGGTGATGTGCGCCGAACCCGCAGTGAGATTCCAGGCGAGCCAGGAATCGATCGTACCGAACGCGATTTCCCCGCGCTTCGCTCTGTCGTGCAGATCAAGGTGATCGAGCATCCACCGTGCCTTGGGAGCCGCAAAATAGGTGGCTAGAGGGAGGCCGGTTGTCGCCCGGAACCGGTCGGGCCCTATCTCGCCCGCAAGCTCAGCGCAGAGCTCCGCAGTCCGGGTGTCCTGCCACACGACGGCATTGGCCAAAGGCTCACCCGTTTTTCGGTCCCAGAGGAGAGTGGTTTCGCGCTGATTGGTGACCCCGACCGATTCCAGGTCGCTCGCGTCCAGCGTTGCGCGTTCCAGGGCGACGGCAATGACCTCGACACAGTTGTCCCAGATCTCCACCGGGTCATGCTCCACCCGGCCGGGCGCAGGGAATATCTGGGTGTGCTCTTTCTGGGCCGACGAAACAACCGAACCCTGCTCGTCGAGGATGACGAAGCGACTGGAAGTGGTTCCTTGGTCGAGGGCGCCTACGTACCGTGCCATTGCGGACACGATAGGTCAGTCCTTGTCGCGCCTCGCCGCCATCTCCTGGGCAAGCTTGGGGTCTAGGTGCCACGCCTCGACAGCGTCGGCAGCATCAGAAACCATTAGGTCCACCTCAGGGCGTTCGGATTTGGCAAATGGCCGCAGCACGTAGTCAGCCGGGTCCATGGAACCGGGGGGCCGGCCCACCCCGATTTTGAGACGATCGAATTCGTTGCTGCCGAGTGAGCGCTCTATTGAGCGAATCCCGTTGTGCCCGCCGCTTCCGCCTCCGGTGCGGAGACGGAGACGTCCAAACGCGAGGTCGATGTCGTCGTGCACCACCAGCAGCTTGTCGAGGTCCAGTTGGTAGTAGGCGAGAGCGGCTCTCACGGCCACGCCCGACTCGTTCATGAAGGTGGTCGGCGCCAGGTACATCACCTTCGAATCGCCGGAACCTGCGGTCACCACCTGTGCCCTCACTCTCGACGGCGCCTTCCCCCAGTTGTCACCGTGGCGGCGGACGACCTCTGTCACCACCTCGTATCCGACGTTGTGGCGGGTCTGGTGGTAGTCGGGCCCTGGATTGCGTAGGCCGACGACCAGCCTCGTCGAGTTATTCGGAGTCTTCGACCTCTGACTCTTCTTCCGACCCGGCCTCAGCAGCCTCATCAACCTCTCCCTCAGGCAGCTCTTCGCCCTCAGCCAACTCGAGATCCTCTTCCTCGGCCACTGGCTCTTCGATCTCAGCAGCGGGAGTGGTGACCGACATCACCACAGCATCGGGATCGTCGATGTAGGTGACACCCTCGAGCTCGGGGAGGTCCTCGACGCGGAGCGAACTGCCGACTTCGACTTGAGAGACATCCAAACTCGATGCTGGAGGGAATCGCCGTCACCAGGCACTCGACAGTGACAGCGGTCCGACGCGGGGAGAAAACCCCGCCTTCTCGAACGCCAATTGGAGTGCCCTGGAAGTCAATGGTCACTTCCACGGTCGTGGTCTCGTCCAAAGACACCTTTACGAAATCCACATGGCGATACTCGCTGCGGAACGGATGACGTTCGATGACCCTGGCCAGAGTCAAAACGGTCTCACCACCCTCGATTTCGAGATTGATCAGAGCGTTGGCGCCGGCTTCGGTGTGCAAGGCGTTGTGCAATTCTCGAGCGTCTACCGAAACCGTCACCGGCTCGAGATCCTTGCCGTACACGATGGCCGGCACCTTGCCCAGACGTCGGATGCGACGGGCTTCTCGCGAACCGGAAACTCTGCCGGATTCGGCGCGCAAATCGACTTGCGACATTGAAAGGCTCCTTGAAGAGGTGAGGAAGACGTCTGATTATGGCTAAGGAGCGCCACTTTTGCCAGATGAGAAGCCGGCGATCCAACCGGTCGTCACCTCAGTGAGACGCTCAACCACCGACTCCATCGTCCACCCCTTGCCCCGGAAGGAGTGGTCAGCGCCCTCGAGGATCTCGACTTCTGCTCTGGGCAACACTGCAATGTGCCGCTCAAACAGCTCCATTCGGCTCAAAGCATCGCGTGAGCCCTGAAAGAACAGCATCGGGATGGCCACATCCGAGAAGTGATCCACTCGTAGCCTCTCCGGCTTGCCGGCTGGGTGAAGGGGATATGCGTAGAGGACGATGCCATCTGCCTGGTCGCCCTCCGCAACCAAATAGGTAGCCATCCGACCTCCCATGGATCGGCCTGCCAGAAACAAGGCGTCAACCCGGGCCCTCAGATGATCGGCGGCGGCCCTGTGGCACTCGATCAGCTTCGGAGCGCGGTCGGGGCTCCGCGATCCACGTTCGGTATATGGATAATTGAAGGTCATGACCGTGTGCCCCGCTGACGCGAGGCCGTCACGGAGGCTCGTCATCAGGGGATGGTCTTGATTGGTCCCCGCGCCGTGTGCCAGGAGGATGCCATCGGGACCGCTACCGGCGATCCGACCCGTCACCGTGCCTTGGGACCAATTGATGCTCACTTTCCTGGCCACACCGCAAATCTAAACCATGGGTACCGTGGCCAAATCCATGCAACTCCTGATCCATGATGATCCAGCATCGGTCGCGAAGGCCGTCACCAATCGGATTACTACGAGCATCACCTCTACGGAGCGGCGGGTCACCATCGGCTTGGCCGGTGGATCCACTCCGGCTGCGGCCTACGAGATGCTCCGTCCGCAACCGGGGTGGGAAAACGTGGACGCTTGGATGTCCGACGAGCGCTGGGTTCCGCTCGACGATGTGCGCTGCAACGGAGCGCAGGCCGCCACTCTTCTGATGGACCACGTCCCCGCACGATTCTTCCGACCCACTTTCGGGGACGATCTGACGCCAGACGAGTCGGCTTCACGGTACGAAGACACGTTGGCGGAGATATTCGCCGGCAGACCGCCGGATTTGATCCTCTTGGGGATGGGCGATGACGGCCACACCGCCTCCCTCTTCCCTGGCACTGGAGCCTTGGATGAGAGGGAACGTCTATACGTGGCCAACCATGTGCCACAGCTCGGCGAGGACCGTCTCACTGCAACATATCCCCTCTTGTGGTCCGCAAAGCTCATCGTGGTCATGGCAACCGGTGCATCCAAAGCACCTGCACTCGCGAGTTGTCTCGAAGGCGACAACCCGGCTGGACGTTTGAGCGAAGGTGATGCGGTCGTCGAATGGCATGTCGACAGGGAGGCGGCATCTCGCGTCGCCTGAGAATCACGGCTTGCATCGCGCTCGTGGTTGCGGCGTGCTCAGCTGGGGGAATCGGGCCCCCGACCACTACCCCCGCACCATCGACAGTTGCGGAGTCGGCGACGGTGTCGACAGCACCTCAATCGACCACGACTACATCGGTGCCGCCTCCGACGCTTGCTACCATTCCCCCTCCAACCACCACCGAGCCGACCTCTCCGTCCGAATCGCTCCCGATCAACCCAAACGTGCGAACACCCGACGGCACGGGGCCTTTTCCGGTCGCAGTCTTGGTACATGGTGGGGGCTGGGTTGCCGGAGCGCCCGGGGCGATGGCTCCGCTCGCACGCCTCTTGACGGCTGAGGGCTATTTGACCATCAACACCAACTATCAGCTGGCCGATGGCCAGCCTGGGTTTCCGGATGCAATTCGGGACGTCGCCTGTGCAGTCCGACTGGGTCAGACTCATCCGGACGGAGACGGCACGGTGGTGCTGATCGGACACTCAGCCGGTGCACATATCTCCGCGGTGGTGGCGCTGACCGGTGATGAGTACCGCGACGGCTGCCCGGTGGACGGAACCGGGATCCCGGAGCGTCTGGTGGGTCTCAGCGGCCCGTATGACGTAGACCGGCTGGGGATCTTGATGTATCCGTTCTTCGGGGGCGGGCCCAATGCCGAGCCCGAGGCGTGGGTGGCAGGCAACCCGCTCAACCACACCACAGCAAACACCGACCTGCAAACCTTGCTCCTTCATGGCGATCGGGACGGCCTGGTGGAAATCGACTTCTCGTTCCAGTTCGCCGGCGCCCTGACGGAGGCGGGTTCCGAGGCGCTCGTGGAGGTCGTGGAGGGCGCCTCTCACTTCGACACCCTCGACCCCGACGTTGTCGGCAGCCTCCTCCTCGCCTGGCTCGACCGCTAACCGCGCTCCTTAGGAGGAGAGCACCAGATATGGGACAAACGGAGAGCGGAATGCAGGAGGACGCCCTCACATTCGCGTGATGTCCCGCGGGGTCATTCGGGGACCGAACTTGGGCTCATGACCGAGCGAATGGAGGAGCCGGGTGACTCTCGCCCGATGCGGACGGAACGGCTCCAACAGCTCGAGCATCTCCTCGTCGGTCCCTCTCGGTCGTCCCGTCAGGTGATAAACCACAGCGTGCTTGGTGTGGAAATCGCCCACATCCACCCGGTCATGATCGCCATGTGACGGGACCAATGTCTTGGCGATGGTCCATTGGCCAATCCCGTGGTATCTGTCCAAAGCGTCAGCCGCCGCGGAGGTTGGAGCCGCGGAGAGCTCAGCGATCCTCTCGTGGTCCGAGGCCACCCGGCGAATGACGTCGGCTCTTCGCTTCTCGATGTGATGCTTATGGAACACCCAATACGGGGCTTCGGCCATGCGCCTCGGGTCCGGTGGCAGCCGGAGTCGTCCATCTGGACCGGGTGCAGGATCAGAGAACTCCCGATACAGGCCCCTCATCGCCGCCGCCGCCTCGCGACCTGTCACCTTCTGACCGGTGATCCCTACCAGCAGAGCGTCGAATACGAGCTCGGTGCGGCCGAAACGCAAGCCCGCGTTCCGCCTGTGGAGCTCTCCGACCAGGCGGTGATCCGTCCGAAAGCGGCTGGGATCATCCTCCAGACCTCCGACGGCGCCCAGCCTCTCCAGGAGCCAGGCACTCCCGTCACCCCAGGCATCGCCAACCAATTCTTCCCGGGTCCTGGTGATGCGGAGGCTCCCGTCACCTTCCGGCGTGCGAGCCGCCAGCCACCAGCCGTCAGCTCGGAACCGCCCATGCAGGGGTTCCAGGGTTGCCCTGAGGTCGAGTGGGCCCTCGATCGGGACACGCCGGGATTCCATCGGCCCATCTTGGCGTGCCGGAGAGCTACCCGCGTATTCCCGGATCAGCCCTCCCCTGACGTCGAGTGTGCCTAATGAACAAGATATTGGTGACGCTAAGCACAGTCGACGGGTCGGGAGGCGGGCGATGCCCACTCTTGCCAGCCGGGCGTCAAACCAGGTCGACCGCGTCGATCACGCCCACTACGACGGCCCGCACCTCCCCGGTGTCGAGACCGAGTATCTGACGAGCCGAGTTGCCTTCGTCGAGTATGAGCACCCTGTCGCCGACGCCGGCGTCCACAACGTCCACACAAATGGTGTAACCCTCGACGTTGTCCAACCCCTCGATATCGCACAACAGCAGCCTGCGGTCGAACAGGGGCGTATTCACCGTCGATATCACCGTCCCGGCGACTGTGCCGATCTTCACTCTTCCTCCAAGAACAAATCGGCAAGATGGACGTCATCGACAATGCCCACGATGGCGTGATCCACCGGCACGAATCGCTCGGGCATCGCCTCTGCCGCCTCACGCGATGACACGAAGTAGACCTGTTCGCCGACACCAGCCATTTGGACGGCGTCGGCCGCAACCACCGTGTGTCCACTGGCCGAGCCGTGCTTGTTCAAGGGTTGGATGATGAGAAACCGGATCCCCCCGAGACCCTCCACCTTCTCGGTGGCCACCACCGTGCCCACGACCCTGCCCAGCTGCACCTAGGGCCTCCCCACCCGCTCCAGGAATCTGAGCTTCGCGGTCAGATTGTCTGCCATCTCTTCGTGGACCTGGGCGATGATGTCGGAACGGACCAGAGTTCCGTGCTCATCTACTCGGCTCACGGCTGCCTCGGTCGCCGCTTCAACCTCGGCAACGGTCCCTGCGAATATCAAATAGCCCTTGCC
This sequence comes from Acidimicrobiia bacterium, assembly GCA_965216725.1. Classification (GTDB taxonomy): domain Bacteria; phylum Actinomycetota; class Acidimicrobiia; order Spongiisociales; family ZC4RG35; genus JACZUI01. Next base: position 11,949 of record CBDCGI010000009.1, read on the forward strand.
GCCGAGCCCGTCGGCGAGCTGCACCGCGGCCAAGCCCACGTCGGCCGCCTTGACCCCAGCGTCACCTGCATCGAGCACCGACGCCACAGTCGTGGTCTCCACGATCCCGATGGCCTCGCCGTCTAATCGGGCAGGCCTCGCCGGGGCCGTCATGGCGTCGACCACGTCCGGATGAACATCAGGCAGGAAGACTCTGTCGGCGAGGTTCCGGCCACCTGCCACTTCGATTGCCGCCTCGAGAGCGATGTCGACGCTCTCGGTGTCGCCGCTGACCAACAAGAGGTACTTTCCGGGGTGAATCGTCCCTGCGTACAAAGACGCCACCGGTGAGGCTTTGACCATGGCGTCGCCGGCCACGATCCCCGCGCTGATTGAGTCGAATTCAACGAGCCCAATGGCCGGATCAGACAATGCGCAGGGCTCCGACCACCGTCACCCGGCGGACTCGGGAGAAGGTCCGAGGCCGGGTCAACCCCTCACCCGTAGGGCTGGCGATCGAGAACGATGTGAAGCCTTCGCCACCTTGGCCGAGGCCGTTGAAGTTCGACCCGTTGGCAACGAAAATGCTGCAGTTCATGGCCCTAGCCATCGTCGTGATGGTCTCGACGTTGGTGCTGTGGATTGAAGCTGTGTGTCGGAAGCCGTGCTCACTGCGGACCGCTAGGTCGATTGCGTCCTCGACGTTCTTCACTCTCACCACCGGCATGACCGGCATCATCTGCTCGGTCCACACCAGATTGTGCTCACGGGGCACCTCGGCGACGACAAGGCGCACGTCTTTGTCGACGTTGATCCCGATGGCGGCGAGGATCTTGCCGGCGTCCTGACCAATCCATTCCGGGTTGATCACCCCCGGCTTCGACGGCGGGCCCATCTCCTTGAAGATCACCTTCTCCAGACGTTTGAGCTCGTGCTCCTTGAGGCGATACCCCCCGTTTGCCCCCATCGACTGCACTAGACGATCGGCCACCGAGTCGACGACGATGGTGGTCTTCTCGTCTGTACAGATGAGATTGTTGTCGAAGGACGCGCCGAGAACGATGTCGCGGCCCGCCTTTTCTACGTCAGCGGTCTGATCGACGACGGCCGGAGGATTGCCCGGCCCGGCGGTGATCGACTTCTTGGAGGTCTTCAACGCCTCTTTGACCACCCCCGGGCCACCCGTGACCAGAAGCACGTTGATGTCTGAGTGTGTCATCAGGTCGCGCGCCGATTCCAGTGTGGGGTTGGGGATGGCGGTGATCATGTCGGGCGGCCCTCCCGCCCCGACGATCGCCCGATTGAGGAGCTGAACGTTCTCCACAGAAACCCTTCGGGCGTTGGGATGCACGTTGAATGTGACCGCATTGCCGGCAGAGACGATCGAGATGGAGTTGTTGATGATCGTCGATGTCGGGTTCGTGGTCGGTGTGATCGAACCGATGACACCCCATGGGGCATATTCGGTGACCATCATCCCGGCGTCTCCAGTCACCGCGTGTGGCTCGAGATCCTCGGGGCCGGGAGTCCTGGTGGTCACCAGCCGGTTCTTGATCACCTTGTCTTCGGCGCGGCCAAGCCCGGTCTCGGTGGCTGCCATGTATGCAAGGTTCTCTCCCTCTCGCAACATTGCAGACCTCATTGCGTCGACGATCACTTTCCGCGCTTCGAGGCCCATCCCCCGAGCCGACTCGAACGAGCGGCGAGCTGCCGCCACCGCCTCGCCGATCGTCGGATAGATGCCGTCCCCCATCTCGACTTCGGCGACTTCAAGCTCGTCCGAAGCACGAAGCGCCGGCGCGGTGCGACTGGCGTACTCGGCTGCAGCGACCCTCCCTTTGACCCGCTCAATGATCGACTGGATCTCGGACTCGTCGATTATCGGTCTAGCCAGAGGACTCCTCCTTGCCCTTGTGATACCGCTCGTCACCACCGACATCCCATGAATCGACGATGGCCATGATCACCGCGTCACAGGGTCGGTCACGGGTCATCTCGGTCTGTCGGGCGGAGCTGCCCGAGGCGTAGAGAACAACTTCCCCGGGCCCGGCCCCCACCGCGTCGACAGCGACCACATAAGAGCCAGTCTCCTGGTTGTCTGCGTCGAGCTGCCTGACGACAAGGAACTTCATACCCTCCATCAGGGCTTCCTTGCGGCTGGCAACCAACGTCCCGGCCACCCGGCCTAGATGCATCGGCGTCTCCTGACCGTGGCTCTAACCCACGTCCTGGGAGGCTTGGTCCTGTCGGCCGAGGGGAAGGGTGATGTCCACGTTGACGTGGGGCCGTGCGATGACGTGGGTGGCGATGACCTCGCCCACCTTCTCCGCTCCGCGGACGCCTGCGTCGACAGCAGCCTTGACTGCTGCAACGTCGCCACGAACGACGGCCGTCACATACCCGCCTCCGGTCTTCTCCATGCTCACCAGTTCGACCTTGGCCGCTTTGACCATGGCGTCGGCCGCTTCGACCATCGCCGGGAAACTGCGAGCCTCGATCATTCCCAGAGCTTCAGCCATTTGGCTGCTCCTTTCTCTGTCTTGTCACCAATTTGGATGAGTCCATTGTTGTCGTCATGTCTCCCGGCCACCGAGGCCCTCCAGCGCGGACACTGCAGCCTGCCAGCCGACATCGATGTCCTGCTCCTCGCCGCCCAGGTACACCCTCCCCATCGAGCCGTAGCTGCGCACCTCGAGGACATTTATCGCTGCTGACTTTTCCGCCTCGTTGGCGGCCAAAGAAGCGTATGCGGCCGGTTCACACTCCAACACGTAGAGCGTCTGGCCGGGGATGATCATCTGGCCGTGTCGGGTTCGATTGATCAGCTGAGCGTGATGATCGTCGAGCCGTCGGATGATCTGGGAGCTGAGGATTCTCGGCTTGATCCTGTCTTCCTCCGTGTGCTCGATTGCGTCGAGGATTGCAGCGCCGGCAGCACGAGTCTCGGCCTGATCGGGCGAGTGAATCTCCAAGACGCCGTAATACCGCTCGATGATCTGCAGACCGGGCTTCACCGTCGTGGCCTTGAGAGCGACGTCAGACAGCTGGTTGATCTCGATACCTGGTGCCACCTCCACCCACAGAGAGGCATCACCCGCGAGAGGAAGGAACCCTTGAGCAACGGTTCCTAAAAAGGCGGCATATTGCGGCTGGAGACTGTCCAAGAACGCAAACGACCTCAGCTCAATACCCTTCGTCACCTTCTCCTCCATCCTTTCCACTTACGATTTCGATGCCGGCCGACGCCCCGATTCGGGTAGCGCCCGCGGCGATCATGTCTTCCGCGTCATCGGCGGTGCGGACTCCGCCCGATGCCTTGACCCCCATGTCGGGGCCCACCGTCTCTCGCATCAACGCAACGTCATATACGGTTGCCCCACCCGGCCCGAATCCGGTGGATGTCTTCACATAATCGGCCCGACCCCGTTTGGCCAAGGCGGAGGCCACCACCTTCTCCTCGTCGCTGAGAAGGGCCGTCTCCAGAATCACCTTGCATATGGCACCACCGTCATGAGCGGCCTCGGCCACTTTGGCAATGTCCTGGTAGACGACTTCGTGATCTCCCGACTTCAGGGCCCCGATGTTTATCACCATGTCCACTTCCCGGGCGCCGTCACGCAGAGCCTTGCGTGTTTCCATGGCTTTGACTTCGGTCGTGGTCGCACCAAGCGGGAACCCGATAACAGTGCACACCCTGACTGCCGATCCTCTCAAGTTGGCCGCGGCCCGCTTCACCCAAGTCGGATTGATGCAGACCGACGCAAAGCCGTATTCGACGGCTTCTCCACAAATGCGATCGATGTCAGTCGCGGTCGCGTCCGCAGCCAGCAGCGTGTGATCGATATAGGGACCGAGATCGAGGGGGACATCGGACGCCTCGCCGTGAAAGCTGACCCGGTCGGCTCCGTTGGCCACCACCTCGCGCACCGTGTCGGCGGACTCGGCGAAGTCGTACCTTGCCGTGAGCGCGGCCAACACCTCGCGGGTGATGGCCTCGACCAAGGCTTCACGGCTGGTTGTCTGCTGCGTCATTGGCGACCCGAGTATTGCTGCTCGATTGCGTCGATCTTGGCAACCCGCCGAGCGTGGCGCCCGCCTCCCCAGTCGACCCGGAGCCATTCTTCGACTATTTGCCACGCTAGCCCCTCCCCGATCAGCCCGGCGCCGAGAGTGAGGACGTTGGCATGGTTGTGCTCTCTGCTGTTGCGGGCCGATGAGACGTCGTAACAAAGCGCGGCCCGCACACCGGGCAATTTGTTGGCGACTATGGATGAGCCGATGCCGGCTCCGTCGACGACGATGCCCCATCTGCACTCACCCTTGGAGACCTTCTCCGCAACGGCCAGTGCGAAGTCCGGGTAGTCAACGGACTCGTGGGAGTCGGTACCACAGTCATCCACTTCCCATCCCTCCTCGCGGAGTCGGAAGACCAGGCGCTCCTTCAGCGCGTAGCCGCCGTGGTCCGACCCGATGGCGATTGATCGGTCGGTCGGGGCCACTCGATCCTCGGGAGTCATGTCGACTGTTGTGGCGGCGTCGTCTGCCCCGACGACACCTTCCACTATGTCCGCGACCAGCCGGCGAACCTCTTCCTCGCTGGGGAGACCTCGACGATATAGGTTGCTCAAAGGGCGTTTTTCTCCACTTGTCGCCATGTTAGAAAGGTCAACACCGGGGTCTGGGACCGCACCCCGGCCCCTGTCGTATGATGGCCGGATGGCGATGTCCGATCAGGCATTCCTTTGGGAGACGGAGGCTTTGAGGGCTTCTCGTCGGGACCCACAGGCCGACCCGCCCGTCGGCGACTGGGTGACGCTCCGCCAGGCCAATGACGCCACCGGGATCTCGGTGACCACGTTGCGACGCTGGGCTAGAAAGAACCAGATCCCCTCTTATCTCGAGCCTATCCGCGGCGGGGAGCTCAGGATGGTCTCTCTGGCCGCGGTCAGACGTCGAGCCGCAGGGCTCGATCGAGAGGATTCCAGACAGGCCACCCAGCCCACCCCCGTGACCGAGACGACCGTATCGAACGAGGGTGCGGACTCCCAACCGATAAGCCAGGTGTCCTCGCCGGTAGCCGATGAGAAAGACCCTGCCGGACCCGAGGTTGCACCCCCGGGCACGATGCTGGTCCCTGTCGACGCGTGGGACAAGATGCTCGTTCAGCTCGGCAACCTCCACCAAGCGGGACAGGAGCTCGCAGAGGCGAGGGAACGGGCTGCCAAGGCAGAGACCGAAGTGCGGTTTCTCCGTGAGCGACTTGCCGACCTCCGTTCTCACGGAGTGACCCCTGACCGGTTCAAGCCGGAGATACCAGAATCGGAGATCGGCCGAGATCCCGAACGAGGATCACACCAGAGTGAGGAGCCGGATCAGAAGAGCCCCAGCTTGACCTGGCTCATGTGGCGGGCCTGGTGGGCCCGGCCCAAGGAATAGCGGCTCCAAGTCCCGGGAAATGCGACTGGCTTTCAGATCCGCCCAATCCGCTCGACCAGCAGGTCGAAGAACCCGTCGGCATTGACGTTCGCCATGACAGTGGCGTTGGCCGCCTGATCCGTCACTCCCCACCAGTCGACGACTGTCATGCCTTGGGTTGGCCCCGAGTCGGTGATGACGTCGACATGAACCAGCTTTCCTTCGAAGAGCGACGGGTCGAGCAGATAGGCAATGACGGTTGGATCGTGGAGCGGACCGCCGGGGAGCTCGTACTTGTCCATGTCCCACCGATCGTAGAAGTCGAGCCAGCCGGCCACTGCTAAGCCCGCTGCCGAACCCAGTGCAGCGAAACGCTCGCGCCGTTCCGGCGTGGTCAGCGCCTTGTGGGTGACGTCGAGGGGCATGACGACAATCGGGACGCCGGAAGTGAACACGAGTTGAGCGGCATGGGGATCGACAAAGATGTTGAACTCCGCAGCCGGTGTGGTGTTGCCACCTTCGAAAAACCCACCTCCCATGATCACGATCTCGTCGATCCCCTCCACGATCCGAGGCTCGCGCACCAGGGCGAGCCCGACGTTGGTCAAAGGACCGAGGGTGCAAAGGCTGACCTTCCTGTCGGCTGCCATGAGCAACTCCACCAACCGATCAACCGCATGTCCCTCACCCGGAGAAATGCTCGGTTGGGGAAGGTCCGCCCCGTCCAGCCCAGTGGGGCCGTGAACGTACTCCGCAGTCACCAAGTCTTTGAACATCGGACGCACCGCACCGGCATAAACGGGGACATCGGTCCGATTCGCCAGTTCGACAAGCGCCAAGGCATTCTTGACCGTGAGCTCGAGGGGAACATTGCCGGCCACGGCCGTTATGGCCAGCACGTCGAGCTCGTCCGGCGAGGCCAACGCCGCCAGGACCGCAACTGCGTCGTCCTGACCAGGATCGGTGTCGATGATGATGGGGCGAGAGATTCGTTGAGCGTAACTCAACCCCTAAAGAGCGATCCCACTTCGGCACGAGTAGGCATCGAAGCCCCCGCTCCTCGCCTCGTGGCTGCGCTCGCCCCTGCCGCCGTAGCCCATCTCGTGGCTTCGACCAGGTCGCGGCCCTCGCCCAGTGCAACGGCTAGAGCTGCGCAGAATGCGTCGCCGCACCCGGTGGTATCCACGACCTCGACATCTGGCGGTGCCACCAACTCGTGGTTGCCTGAATCGACCACCAGCGCACCGTGCGCGCCGAGAGTCACCACCATTCTCTCCACATCTTCGAAACGGCTGACCAGGGTCAGCACTTGCTCGACTTCGCCCGGTTCCGACGCCGCGGCAAGGAGGGCAAGCTCCGATCGATTGGGAACAACCAAATCCGCTTCTTTCAGAATCGGGCGGGCTTCCAAAAGGGCCGGCGCGGGGTTGAGCACCACCATCCCCGCCGCTGATCTCACCACGTGAGCGACCGTGGCAAGCGGGATTTCCAGTTGCAGGAGACAGATGTCGGCCGATCTCCAGATGTCGGCCGCCTCGTCGACCACCTCTGGTGTGAGCGCGGTATTCGCTCCAGGGCTGACCACGATCGCATTCTCTCCTGCCCCATCGAGTGTGATCAGGGCCACTCCCGTGGAGAGGCCGGGGGCAATCCCAACCGCGGCCGTGTTGACGCCTTCTTCTTTTAGAGTTTCCAGGAGTGCTTCTCCCGCCGCGTCGTCACCTACTCTCCCCACCATCGACACTCTGGCGCCCAGCCGTGCTGCTGCTATTGCCTGATTCGCACCCTTGCCGCCGGGGCCCGAGAAGTGTCCGCTACCGATGACAGTCTCTCCCGGACGGGGAATGCTTTGGGCCGAAACAGTCAGATCGCGGTTGATGGAGCCAATGACTGCGATCCGGGGTCCCATCCGACCAGCGTAGATCAGGCTGGGCCGCCACCTTCGAGGAGCGAGTAGGTCAGCGTTTGTGACATCTCCATGTCGACCAGGGCCGTGGTGGGCCCATCGTCCTCGTCGCCGGGCAAGCTGATATCCCAACCGATGACGCCTCGGCCGGCGACCTCGGACCACGCCACCAAGCCGTCACCCGGATGGATCCATGTCACCGAGACTGCTTCGGTGGCCCCGACTTGGATGACAAATCGGAGGTCGTCTTCTGATCCTTCCTCCCCGGACTCGGCACCTCCGATAGCGCCGAACAGCCCGCCGAGGAAATCACCAAAGTCGATCTCGATCGGCGACGTCGCAGTGGTGGTCTCGACCACCAGAGCGTCACTACCGCCGACCGATTCGGTCCCGGTCACCTCCGATCGCGTCACCACCGTCGTGGGCTCGTCCCCTGTTCCCGCCAACTCGGACTCGGCCGTCCATCGATCGCCAACCCCAACAGCCTCGTCGGGGAGGGCTGGCCCGAGGAATCGGGCCGGATTGATTGCCGGCAAGAACGAGCTGAGGTCACCACCGCCGAAGAGGGGGTTGTCCAGCAAGCCATCGCCCTCACTCTGGCCGGCGATGATGTTCCCCTTCTCGTCGACCACGAATGACGAATCCAGAGGCGCGACGGTCCCCAGGCCCGGAATCTCCCCCATGTCGTCCACTGACTCACCATCGACCGTACCGCTCACATCGAGTGACGCGAACTCGCCGGTGACCGTTATCAGGTAGGTCCCCGGGTCCGGTCCGCTCTCGACAATCTGCGTCATCGTCCCGGTGCCCCTGATCATGATGTCGGCGCTGCCCGGGAGGCCATTTGGCTCGGAAGCGCCCTCGCCGTCGGGAGCTATCACCATGTGCTGGTCGAGCGATACCTCGTACGAGAACACAGCACCAGGCTCGAATTTGTACCGCGCCAGAGCGCCGCCGACGTTATCCCATGTGCTCGGCGTCGCCAGGCTCGAGGTCGATGGCCCAGCCGTAGAACTCGATCCCCCTGAGCTCTCACCGGCGGTGCAGGCCGAGATAACCAGGGCGATCGCCAGGATCTGGCCAAAGTGGCGCCTTGACATCAACTGAGATTATCGGTGGACGGCGACAATCAATCGAACCCACTCGCGTTACCGTCCGCGAGGTGAATCCATGGACGCCATTGGTTGTTGCCACCATCGGATGGGGCCTTTCGACAGCACTCACCCGCGCCATTCTCGAAGACGGCGTGAAAGCTCTGGCGCTGGTACCGGTACGGATGGTGTTTGCTCTCATCACCCTTGTCGGAGTAGTCGCGATCAGCCCTCGCTTCCAGAACTCGGGAGCCCCAGCATGGAAACGAGGCGCGACCCTGGGGACGGTGAGCGTCATGGGGCCGATCGTGCTCAGCACCATGGCCTTCGAATTCATCCCGGTGAGCATCGGCGGTCTGCTCATCGCGCTGATCCCAATAAGCACGATCCTCGCCGCGCACTTCATCGTCGACGACGAACGCTTCAACGCTCGATCGCTGCCTGGTCTACTGATCTCACTCGTGGGCTCGGTGGTGCTGGTCGGTATCGGGGGCAACGAGGTCGAGGGCGTCACAGACTTGTGGCGAGGTGTCGGCCTCATGGTGGCCGGGGTACTCCTGGCTGGGATCGGCGGCGCACTCAGTAGGCGTTTCGCACGGGAAGTGAAGGCTGAGAGTCTGGTGCTGCCCCAATTCGCAACAGGGACCGTGCTGGCCCTGGCTCTACTCCCTCTGCTTCCCGCTCAGGGACTCACCGACTGGACAGGCGGCAATTGGGCGCTCGCGGTAGCCATCGGTGTGTTCGGGACCGCCATCCCCCACTCGGCTTTCCTGGTGGGCGCATCGGTCAATTCGGCCACCCGTCTCGCTCTAACCGGGTATGCAGTTCCGGTGGTTGCGATCGCTCTCGCCGTCGTCTTCATCGGCGAGGAACTCACGCTGTCAATCGTCGTCGGGGCGGTGTTGATCATCGGCGGTGTCGTATTGGTCGAATCGGCTACGCCCCATCAGCCCGAGCCGGGGATGGCCACGGCCCGGTAATCGATACGGGAGCCGGACTGACGGGTCTAGCCTCACGCTCCATGTCCAAGCGCATCCTCGTCGCCGTCGGCTGGCCGTACGCGTCTGGCGAGCTTCACCTCGGCCAGTTCGGCGGTGCCTACCTGCCACCGGACATTTTCGCCCGTTACCACAGGATCATTGGCAACGACGTCTTGATGGTGTCCGGCTCCGACGCTCATGGCACGCCGATCACGGTGAAGGCTGACCAGGAAGGGACCAGCCCTCGACAAGTGGTCGAGAAGTACCACGAGCTCCTGATGGAAGTGTGGGCGAGGGCGGGTATCTCCTTCGACTTGTTCACATCAACGATGACGGACAACCACGCGCGAGTGACTCAAGATGTGTTCCTCAAGCTTCTCGAAGGCGGTTACCTGTACAAGCAGGTCTCACAGCAGTATTTCGACCCCGAGGCCAAGCGGTTCCTGCCCGACCGCTACGTCGAGGGAACCTGTCCCCATTGTGGGTTTGGCGACGCCCGCGGTGATCAGTGCGACAACTGCGGCCGCACCCTCGACGTGACAGACCTGATCGCCCCTCGATCCAAGCTGTCCGGTGCCACCCCGGTCGTTCGGGACACCGAGCACTACTTCTTCAAGTTGTCAGCTTTTGCGAAGCCGGTCCGAGAATGGCTGGAGACGAAAACCGACTGGCGGAAACAAGTTCGAAACTGGGCCCTAGGCATGATCGAGGAAGGCCTTCCCGACCGTGCGATCACCAGAGACATCGATTGGGGCGTCGAAGTCCCGGTGACCGACCTCGGTCCGGGCAAGCGAATATACGTCTGGTTCGACGCGGTGATCGGGTACCTCTCCGCATCGATCGAATGGGCTTCTAGAACTGAGAAGCAAGACTCGTGGAAGCTGTGGTGGGAGGAACCAGACGCCGAGTCGTACTACTTCATCGGCAAGGACAACATCCCGTTTCACACGGTGATGTGGCCGGCCATGCTCATGGGCTATGGGGGTCTCAACCTTCCAACCGACGTCCCCGCCAACCAGTACATCACTTTCGGCGGTGCGAAAGCATCAAAGTCGAAAGGCGTTGGAAGCTCTGTGCTCTGGTATCTAGACCGGCTCGAGCCAGACGCCCTGCGCTATGCGATCGCCTCTGTCCTCCCGGAGCAGAACGACACCGACATCTCCGACGAGATGATCATGAGCCGGGTCAACGAGGAGCTGGTGGCCACCTGGGGCAACCTCGTCAACCGTGTGTTGACGATGAGCAGCCGAAACTTCGACGGTCACGTTCCAGCACCGCGTGAGCTTCATGTTGTCGACCAGCACCTCCTCGACGCCATCGACGAGATGCTGGTGGTCGCCGCCGGGCACATCGAACGTGCCGAGTTGAGGGCGGCTCTACGGGCCGCAATGGACGCAGCCGGTGAGGTGAACGCATACCTCAACGACCAGGAGCCGTGGAAGGTGGTGACTGACAACCCGGCTCAGGCAGGCACCACCCTGTGGACTGCCTTGCAGGCGATCTCGGGCATAAGGGTGGCGTTGACCCCCTATCTCCCCGCCACATCGGCCGCGTTGGGAGGGATGTTGGGTCTTGGGCCAGCCGTCGACGAGTGGAAACGCCCAGAAGTGGAGGGTGGCAAGCAACTGGGAGAGATAAGACCTCTGTTCGCCAAACTGGACGACGGAGTCTTCGATTCCTGATCTAAGGGCTTGATCAGGGAAACCACCCAGAGAAATTGGCCCCGCTCCGGTATATGTTGATGTCGTGGCACGTATCGCTCGTATCGCATCAGGCATACTTCTCCTGTTGGCAGGGGTCCTGATGCTCGCTTTGCCGGGACCCGGGATTGTCACCATCGTCGCCGGGCTGGCGGTGCTGTCGAGAGACATCCCTGCCGCCGCCAGGCTCAGAGACTGGGTCAATGCGCGGTTTAGTCAATTCACCGACGACGTGGACCCTGTGTCAAAACCGTGAGGGCCGCCCTCTCCGCCACCTCGCACCGTCGGCCCTGACGGGCCCCACCCCCTCCGACGCCTACGGCGCCACCTCCCCCAACGGTCGCTCCGCTCCCTGGGGGAGGAAATGCTCGCGCATGTCTCCCCCCAGCGAACAAAGTGGGCGCATGTCTCCCCCCAGCGAACGAAGTGAGCGTTGGGGGGAGTACCGGCGAAGCCGGGGAGGGGGGCCGGCCGTAGGCCGGAATGGGGGGAGTACCGGCCTCGGGGTTTGGGGTGACCCCAAGGTCATGTCCGGGGAGGGGGGCCGGCCACAGGTCGGCCCGAGGACTAAACCGGGTAGACCCCCATCCCCTTCGCCTTCTCCGTCTGCCAGAAGATCGCCGCCACCTCGTCGATCAGATCGATGAGCTTCTGGCCGTCTGCCGGATCCATCGATTTCTTGGCGTCCCCCGCTTGGTGGATGGCACGCCAGAACAGATCGTCCAACTCTGGGAATTGCTGACGATGCTCTGCGGTGAAGAAGTCGGCCCACAACACCATGAGGTGGTGCTTGACGTCTTCTGCTCTCTCCTCTTTGAGAGCGATGGCACGAGTCCTGAACACTTCGTCGTCTGATTCGTGGTATTTCTGCGCGATCTTCAGAACCGACAACGCCTCGATCTTCGCCTGGGCCGGGTCGTAGACCCCGCAAAAGAGGTCGCAATGGGCGTGGGCAATGGTGACCTGTCTCATGTGTGACTCCTATGACTCGTGAGAGCCTGACCATACTCCGGGCCCGAGATGGTGATGAGAAGGTTCCGCGTCGCCGAGAGCTCGATGCTTCCGGTGCTGGCCCCCGGCGACGAGTTCGTCGCCAGCTCCTCGGTGGACCCCAAACCCGGAGATGTTGTGGCCGTCCCAAAACCGGGCGAACCCGATTTCTGGCTGGTGAAGAGAGTCAGGGAGAAGCCCCATCTGGAGCCGGAGATGATCTGGCTCGAATCGGACAACAGGGCGGCTGGAGTCATCGACTCGCGAACGTTCGGCCCAGTGAGAGCTGACTCGGCCCTCACCAGAGTTGAGAGCCTCCAGCCGACCACGTTCCAAGAGGCCTGCGACATGCTCGCCGATGAGGAACCGATCTTCTCCGAAATCATCGCTACTCATGGGCGGCCTCAATTCTGGAGCCGCACCGCGGGATTCGCGACTCTCGCTCTACTCATTCTGGAACAACAGGTTTCCTTGGAATCTGCGGCCGCCGTCTACAACCGGATCAGGGATCAGCTTGGCGAGGTCAACGCAGAAACCGTCGAGGCTGCAGGTCCGGCGAGACTGCATAAGCTCGGGGCCACCCGCTCAAAGGCGGCGTATTTGGGTGGTCTGGCCAGGGCCATACTCGAGGGTGGCTTCGACCTCGATGCCATTGGCGACCAAGATCCGGACTCAGCTCGTGATGCCCTGATCGCGATCCGTGGAATCGGGCCCTGGACCGCCGATGCCTACCTGCTATCGGCCTTGGGTCACATCGACATCTTCCCGTTGGGTGATCGGGCACTCCAGGTGGGAGTTGGGGAGGTGTTGGGGATGGACACCGCCCCGACGGGAGATGAGCTGGATGTTCTTGGCGAGCCCTGGCGCCCCGTCCGCGCAGTCGCGGCCCGGCTCATCTGGCACTCCTACCTCAACCGTCGGGGTCGATCCGAGCCGGCGCTCTCACTCTGACCGTGCACGCCAGCCAAGAATGCGCGTAGAGTCGGTCACATGACCGAGTTCGTAGTGCGGATGGAGAACAGACCTGGTCGACTCGCCACTCTCACGGAGGCCCTGGCCGCATTCTCGGTGAATATCGAGGCCCTGACCGCGTATGGAAACGACGGCGACGGAACGGTGCGTCTCATCGTCGACGACGCAGTCACGACTCGCCGCGTCCTCAATGAGTCTGCTCTGGCATTCGAGGAGCGCTCGGTTCTGACCGCCCAACTGCCTCACAGGCCCGGCGAGTTGGCCCGACTGACCCGTTCGATTGCCGACCTCGGGATCAACATCGACGCCGTCTACATCATGCGTTCCACAGTCGACGGTATCGAGATCGCTCTCTCCGTCAACGACCCGGATGCTGCCACCGCTCAGCTTCCCGTGCGGGGCGGAGTGCTAACGGTATAGACACAGATAGCGATACCATCTCGCCGATGCGCAACCGCCTGGTCAGCTTGGTCGCGCTCGGCCTCCTCCTAACCGCTTGCTCAGGGGAGGAAACGGGTGCCTCCTCGACCACCTTCCCATCGTCGTCCACGTCCATCGCCGCCGAAACCACGTCGACCTCGGACGCGACCACCTCGAGCACTACTCAGAATGAGGAAGAACCCACGTCGCTCCTCAACGGGCTCCCTGTAGCCGACGAGGAGCTTCTCGATCGACGGCTGCTCGCCGTGAAGATCGACAACCACCCGCGTGCCCGGCCGCAGTCAGGGATCAACCATGCCGACATGGTCATAGAGGTCATGGTGGAGGGAATCACCCGTTTCATAACGTTCTTTCATGAGAGCGATGTCGACTATCTCGGTCCCAACCGATCCGGTCGCCCCACCGATGCATCGCTCCTTGCCGCCTTCAACGAACCCACGTTCACCATCTCCGGTGCCCAAGCGTGGGTGCAGAATCTGATCAGGTCGAAAGACATACGACTGATCAAGGAGCTCTCGTCTGGCACATTCCGGATCTCAGGAAGAAGCGCTCCCCACAACCTCTACGTGAACACATTCGAGCTCAGGGAGACGGCCGACAACCGCGAATACCCCGACAACCCGCCCGACGGGCCAATTTGGGAGTTCGGCGAGATGCCCGCAGGTGCTTCTCCAGCATCCGAGGTTGACATGAATTTCCTGGGGAACCACGTGATCTGGAGGTGGGATGACACAAGTGGCCTCTGGCTGCGTCATGTAGGCGGTGGGTCGTCGGATTGGATAGATCGTGAAGGGACCCGTGATCAGATCGGAGTGCCCGTTCTGGTGGCCTTGTACGTGGAGCAGTACTTGGCCTCGCCCCCCTCGGGCGGCGGCTCA
>CBDCGI010000010.1:0-32131 GCA_965216725.1 Acidimicrobiia bacterium
TCAGCGCCTCGGCCGTGGCCTCTCTCCCGACATCGAGTCCGAACGCGGCGGTGAGAGCGCGGCGAATCGGAGGTTCGGATTCCTGAGCGAACCTCGTAAAAGAGGCGACGCGTGGCTCGTCGAGTATCACAACAGACGCTGTCCAACCCTATAAGGGCGATGGATGCCTGTTTCGTATGACGCGGCCGACGCACACTCTTGAAAATGACACCGGCCTACGGCATCCTCGGTGTGTGGCCATCTCTGAGGCGGCGCGGGCTGACCTGTACACTGGATTGAGCGAAGCGATCGGGCCGGAAAGGGCCGAGACCCTCATGAGCGCAATACCTCTGCACGATTTGGATGAGGTCGCCACCAAGGCCGACTTGGCCGTGCTGGCGGCCGAGTTACGCGCCGAGATTGCCGACCTTCGCGCTGAATTCAAAGCGGAGTTAGCCGATCAGATCGGCGCCCTGCGCACCGTGATGACCAACTGGATGCTCACGATTCTGGTGACGGTTGTTGGCTCACTCATCGGTGTTGCCTTGCTGGCTTAACCCCTCAGCTCCTCGAGACTTGCAGAGGCTCCGCCGGATCCAGCGCGTGGTCTGAGAAGACAGCCTTGCCCTCTGTTCAAGGTATTTAGTCGATCGAAAAGAAGTAGTACCCCGAGGGATCACAAACGACGTTGAGCTCACAGGTATCAGGCGGAGGGGTTTCCTCCTCGTCCGAGCAGTCCGGTTCGTCGTCGACGTCGGTCACGACCAGGGTGAAGGTCGCGCCTTCCTCGAGAGTGGTCACAACCAGCACGTTCTCGCCCTCTAGCTCCGTTGGTCCGGTCTCATCCCAGTCGCCGGAGTCGCCTAGGTCTCCTTCACGCCACGAGACCCTCATGTCGCCCTGTTGGAAAGTCTCGTAACAGCCGTACATCCCGTTGGGAACGGTGATGTGCAGGCGGCGGACGCCGAACGGAGGGATCGACAACGGCACCTCCGTAGGGCCGGCGATTGGAAGCTCCCAGCCGACTGGCTGGTAGGGCACCAGCACACCGCTGGTGTCGATCACCTCGGAATCCGCCATGGCTCGAACGAAGTCGTGATAGAGGGTGTCCATGCCCGAGTACGAGGCCATTGCTTGGCGCATGCTGGTTGCCCCCGTGGCACGGGGGAGGTTGGAGATCACCGATTTGATTCCGGGAATGCCGATGGGTGACTCCAGATGCTGAAAAAAGATGGCGTTGGCGTAGGTCCGATCGAACAACGTTGTGGCCTGCTCCGACTGGGCCAGCTTTTCGAGGGTTCTCCACTCCAACTTGTTGGACGGGTAGACGACGTTGCTCCAATAGTCGGCGAGACCTTCCTCCCACCACTTTCTGACTCCGTAGTCCACAACGGCCTGGTCGGGGAAGGTCGCTCCGTTGAAGCAGTGGCCCAGCTCGTGGGCTACAACCTGCTTGAAGTCTCCGTCGGAAAACGGCTGCAGCTTGGTGTGGAGGAAGACGCCACAAGGAATGTTGTCGTCTGCCTCGGCATACTTGTGGCCCGAGACCGTGAAGACGATGTTGGCAGGCGGGGTGATGCCGTGCATGTCGAGCTTGGGGACCGATTCCTTGACCGCGGTGACCGCCAGCTTGAACCTCGCCTCGGTCCAACCACCTTGTGGAACGTCCGGTGAAGGGCGGAAGACACGGTATTGCTTGCCATTGACCTCAAATGCCTCGAATTCGAGGCATTTGCTGACACCGAGCTCTTCGCCGTACATGCGGGTGCAATCGCTTTCAGCCTCTTGGAGCCACGTCAGAGAATCCGTGGAGAGAAGGCCGAGCGTGGTGGGTCCCAGCCCCGCCATTCCCTCGAGGTCCTCGTTGGTGAAGGTCATCAGGTCGAGCAGCTCCTGAATCGAAGCCTGGGTTTCGGGGTCGTCCCCGGTCTCCAGATAGTCACGAGCCATCTCATTGATTCCGGTGCTCTCGAAGTTGATCAGCTCGGGATCGCGTAGCACCGTCTGTGGATCCGCCTCCCCGGCGAACAATTGCAATGTCGCCACGAGCCCTTCCCCCAGGGTCCATTCGCCGTCGTCTACTTTGGCCAGGAGGTTGTCGACATAGCTGAGGCTTGCCCGGTCCGGATCATCGGGCTCCACTAGCACCAAATGAGGTTCCACGGGCTCCGCATCCACGCCCGGAAAGCGGGGAAGGGCAGCCAGAGCCAGTCCTCTGGCGGCGTCGAGAAGGGTCGGCTCGTCGGCGTCGGGTCGGCTGATGAGGATTCGAAAGAAGAGCGCCCCCAGGCGTGTCTCCTTGAAGACTCCGAGCATGCCGATCTGCCCACCCGTGTCCGGGCTTTTACCGACGAACCAAATTGCAGAATCACCAACTCCGTCGACACTCCCACCGGTGACACCGAGGACCTCGGTGTCAGCTACGAAATCGTTGGGATCGCCGGGCTGGATTTGGATCCAATAGTCGGGATCATCGGCAAGTTCCTTGCGGCAGGTTTCGTCCCGGAGTTTCCTCTCCATGACATTGGCCAGCGGAATGCCCAAAGCAAGGTCGATCTCCTCCAGCGTGATCAATCCCGAGCAGGCCACCGGCGGCACTTGAGGGCGGTCAGAGTTATCGACGAGAGCTGGCTGGCCATCGGTGCTCACCGTCGCTGGATCCCGCTCGGCCAGCGGCGTTGTGCCCAATGAGATCTCGGGATCATCGGCCGATAGCAAGGTGGTCACCACGAAGAGAATGGGTATCAACACTGCGACTACGACCAGAACCGCTTGTGCCTGGTTTTCCTTCATCCATTCCAGATAGCGCTTCATCGGAGGCATCCGATGGTCTTAGTCATCCTCGGTCCCGCCGACCAGCTTGCCGATTTCTCGCACCGTGGTCCCAATCCCGCTGGAAACCAGTTTTATCGGAGCCACCCCTACCTGGACGAGGCCCAGTCCCACCGACTTCGGCAGGTCCCGCAGTCGCGGCGCTCCGACGAACCCTCGTCGGGCGAAGTAGACCCAGAATCCGACTCCGACGAGGAGCATCACAGCGAGGAGAATCCAGAAACCCCACGGTTCCTCGCCGCCGGGGATGTCCACGAAGTTCATCCCCCAAGCTCCGGCGATTAGCGACAGCGGGAGCATGATCGCCGAGAAGACGGTGAGTACCCGGACGATCTCGTTGGTCTGGTCGGCCACAGCTCCGCGATAGGTCTCGACAACCGAGTTGAGCAGCACCCGTGCCCCGTCGAGGGTTTCCCCGAGTCGGGAATGGTGTTCGTAGAGCCGGTCGAAGAAGCCGCGAGCCTCGTCGTCCAACACGGGATGAGTCAGAGTTGCCAGCTCGCCGAACACCTCACGTTGCCTGCCGACATACCGCTGCAGCAACACGACGTCACGACGCAAGGCGTGGACTTCGGGCAGGGTGTGGGGGTCGGCTTTCAGCGCCCCCTCCTCGAGAGCGTCGATTCCGGTTTCGAGGGCTTCTGAGAGTGGAAAGAACCTTCGTCCACCGAGCTGGGCAATCAGGCCGGCGAGTAGTGCCGGGTTGGAGATGTCTTGAGTTAGCTCGAGGTTGTCGCGGAGATAGTCGATCGATGGCGCGGTGATTTGTTCGTGAATTGTCACCAGTACCGAGTCGGTGATGAACATGTCCAGCTCGACGACCCCCATACGCTCTCCTGTGCCGGTACGGACGCTGGCGAGGACCACGAAGAGGTGGTCGGGATAGTCGTCGACCCGCGGCATCGTCCCGTGGTCAAGCGCCTCCTCCACCGCTCCAGCGTCCATTCCGAGCTCCGCACACAGGCTGCGAATTTCTTCCGGTGGCTCTCCCCTCAAGTCCATCCACACCAGTCCTCCTCGCTGCAACGCAGCGTCGAGCAGGGCAGGCTCCAACTCGACGAGCGGCTGGGAGGGATCGGTCTTGTGAAACAGCAGTTTCACCTGCGGATTATGCAAACCGAGGCCGGCTTTCCCGGGGATTACCGCTTCCTCACACTCCGGCGGCCCGGACTCCTGGAACTCGAAACATGGTGTTCACATTTCAGCAACCGATCAGAAACCGCCACCGGATACAAAGTTGCGGTTCACGATCGGAGCGATACAAGGAGGCATCGTGACCAAGACGGCCGCTGACGTCTTGTCCCTCGTCGGGGATGAGGGCTATGAGTTCATCGACCTGAGATTCTGCGACCTGCCCGGACAGGTTCAGCATTTCACCGTTCCTTCTCGGCAACTGACGGAAGACTCATTCGAGGAGGGGTTCGGATTCGACGGCTCCTCGATTCGTGGGTTCCAGGAGATCCAGGAATCGGACATGATCCTGAAGCCGGACGCTTCTACTGCGGTTGAGGACCCTTTCCGGGCGAGGAAGACACTGATTCTCTATTGCTTCGTCAACGATCCGCTCACCAACTCACCGTACGACCGCGACCCCCGTTACATCGCCAAGAAGGCAGAGGAGTATCTGCTGTCCACCGGCGTGGCCGACACCTCCTACTGGGGGCCGGAGTGTGAGTTCTACATTTTCGATGACGTCCGCTTCGGGCAGAACCAGCATTCGGGCTTCTACTTCCTCGACTCGATCGAGGGGGCCTGGAAGTCAGGTGAGCACGAGGAGGGCGGCAACCTCGGATACAAGCCTCGCTACAAGGAGGGCTACTTCCCGGTTCCTCCCACCGATCACTATCAGGATCTGCGCTCGGAGATGACGGCCCGTCTCGAGGAGGCCGGGGTGGAAGTCGAAGTGCAGCACCACGAGGTGGGCACTGCAGGTCAGGCAGAGATCGACATCCGTTACGACACCCTGCTTCGCACAGCCGACAACGTCACCTTGTACAAGTACATAGTGAAGAACGTCGCCTGGGCGGAGGGCAAGTCGGTCACGTTCATGCCTAAGCCGATCTTCGAAGACAACGGCTCCGGCATGCACACCCATCAGTCGCTGTGGAAAGGTGGAGACCCGCTGTTCTTCGATGAGACCGGATATGCGGGTTTGTCCGACATGGCTCGTTGGTACATCGGGGGGCTGCTCAAGCACGCCCCGGCTGTGCTCGCTTTCGCGGCGCCCACCACCAACTCCTACCACAGGCTCGTGCCCGGATACGAAGCGCCGGTCAACCTGGTGTATTCGAGTCGCAACCGGTCGGCCGCGGTGCGGATTCCCCAGTACAGTCAAGCGCCCAAGGCCAAGCGTCTGGAGTTCCGTTGTCCCGACCCGTCGGCGAATCCCTACCTCGCCTTCTCGGCGATGCTGATGGCAGGTCTCGACGGTGTGATCAACCAGATCGAGCCCCACGACCCGGTCGACAAGGACATCTACGACCTGGGCCCGGCTGAGCTCGCCGGCCTGCCCTCGGTGCCGGGCTCGTTGGACGAGGCTTTGGAGGCTCTCGCCGCTGACAACGACTTCCTCCAGCAGGGAGGAGTGTTCTCCAAAGAGCTGGTCAACGCCTGGATCGACTACAAGATCGAGCACGAGGTGGACCCGATCCGTCTCCGGCCACACCCTCACGAGTTCAACCTGTACTACGACATCTAGGCCGTCCTCGGCTACCCACCGGGCGCCTGATAGCCTCGCTAGATGAGCGTGCGGGTGGCCGTTGTCGGCAGCTACGGCGTAGGTATGACCATGTTCGTCGGCCGCTTCCCTGGGCCCGGCGAGACCTTGAGCGGAGGGCGTTTCGGCGCTGCTCATGGAGGCAAGGGCTCGAACCAAGCCATCGGCGCCAGGCGTCTCGGGGCCCAGGTCGCGTTTCTTACCGCGGTCGGAGATGACGAGTTCGGTAGAACTGCCCGCCTCCTATGGGAGGAGGAGGGTGTTGATGCCTCTCACGTCGTCACTCGGGAGGCGGCAACCATGGTCGGGGTCATCATTGTCGATGCCTCCGGGGAAAACCGCATAGTTATCGCTCCTGGAGCCCTCGACCTTCTCACTGTGAGCGACGTCGAGCGATTCGAATCGGAAATCGCCACGGCCGACCTCTTGTTGGTCTCATTGGAGATCCCGGTGGAGGTTGCGGTGGCGGCATTGAGGATCGGGGCGCAGGTCGGAACCACAACGGTTCTCAACCCCGCACCAGCAGCCGCTCTGCCGGTCGAGGTTTGGGGATCTGTCGATGTCGTCACCCCGAACCAAAGCGAGGCGACGACGCTGCTCGGTAGTGACGAGGGGCTGGATGGCGTAAAGACGGCAGCTCGCCTTCATGCTCGGACGGATGTGGATGTGGTTATGACACTCGGTGGCGACGGCGCAATCGTGGTGACCGGTCAGGGGACTCCCGAGATCGTCCCCGCCTTCGATCCGGGTCCAGTCGTCGACACCACCGGCGCCGGTGACTCGTTCAACGCCGCTCTGGCGACCGGTTTGGCCGAGCGTATGGGCCTGCGCGATGCGGTGAGATTCGCCTGTGCCGCCGGAGCCCATGCTGTCGGTGTCGCCGAGGTGGTTCCCGCCCTTCCCCATCGCCGTGATCTGGAACGTTTCTTGTGAGAAGGATCGTATGTCAGCCGGCGTGAGCGAGGACCAGCCGATTGCTCGGGCAACGGACCTGGCTCCGTTCATCCAGCACACCCTGATTGCGGCGGGGACGACTAGAGCTGAGGTCATCGCTCACGCTGAACAGTGTGCCCAGTACGGCTTCCAGGCGGCGATGGTGGCCGGCTCCTGGGTGGATGTCGTCGCGGACGTTTTGAGTGGCACCGGGATCCCAGTTGCCTCGGCACTCGACTTCCCGGTGGTGGGCACGATGACCAGTGCCGGCAAGGCTGCCGAAGCCGAGCAGCTGGTGAAGCGAGGGGCCTCCGAAATCGACATTGGCGTGCAGCTCGGCTGGTTGCGGAGCGGCGACTACCAGGGTTTTCGCGACGACATCGCCGGAGTCGTGAATGCCGCCGGAGTGCCGATCAAGGTCATGCTCGAGTTGCCTCTTCTCACCCCCGATGAGAAAGAGTTGGCTGTTGAGCTGTCGGTCGAGGCGGGCGCCACCTACTTGAAGAACGCCAGCAGCGGAGCGATCGAAACTGCCAACCCAGAGAGCATTCGCTTCTTGGCCGAGCGAGCACCCGAAGGTGTGTTGGTGAAGGCCTCGGGGGCGATAACCACCGCGGAACAGACCCGTGAGTTGCTCGCTGCGGGTGCCGCGTGCGTCGGCACCAGCGCCGGAGTGGAGATCATCACCGGTGGTGGTGCCGAGAGCTATTGATCAAGATGTCGGCTCGGTCCTACCAGGTGAGGAGGCAGAAGTGGCCACCCCGGTAATACTCGATACCGACACCGCTCAGGACGATTGTCTCGCCATCGCCTTGGCTTTTCTCGACCCGAGGATCGAGCTCCGGGCCATCACGTTGGTTGGAGGAAACGTCAACTTCGAGCAGCAGACCAGGAACACACATCTCACGTTGAACATGCTCGGCGCCCTGGGCGCAGTGCCGATCTACCAAGGCAGCAGTCAACCTCTGATGAGAGAGTTGGAGTCGGCGGAATACGTTCATGGGGACGGCATCGGAGGTTTGACGATGGACTTCTCCGAAATCCGGAGCCAACCCGAGAACGGGATCGAGGCCATGGTCAGGATGGCAGCAGCCTCGCCGGGCCAGCTCACCGTGATCGCCATCGGGCCGCTCACCAATATCGCCCTTGCTGCACAACTCGACCCCCAATTCCCGTCCAACGTTGCCCGGCTGGTCGTGATGGGTGGATCAAACAACGGGCGGGGGAACGTAACCGCAGCTGCCGAGTTCAATTTCTACGTCGATCCTGAGGCGGCGAAGGCCGTGTTCGATGCAGGTTTCGACGTAACCGTGGTCACTTGGGACCCGCTTACGCTGAACGATGCCGTATTTCACGAAGAGCGGCTGAGGAAGATCGCAGAACTGGGCACCCCACTGTCGAGGTTCTTTGGCCAGATTTGTGCCAGCACCCTCGAATACGACAGGCGAGTGGGCATCGACGGAACCACCCATCCGGATTCGCTCTCGGTCGCCATCGTTGCCGATCCGTCTCTGGTGACCGCAGATGCTCGCTACAACGTGGATGTCGAGACGGTTTCGGACCTAACCAGGGGCTACTCGGCAATGTCGTGGGGGGTACATGACCTAGAACCGAACGCGACTGTCATCGAGTCGGTCGATGGTGAGAGGTTCTTCGACCTGATGCTCAGCACTCTCGGCAAAGTGACCGTGCCGACACGAGAGGTCCAAGGTTGGGTCTGAGCCGGGCGGCGATCTAGAGGCCGGAAGCCGACTTGGCGTTCTGGAGCTCGGTGTCGAAGTCCGAAGCCGAAGTGACGTAGGCGCTCACGGCCGCGCGGCGTAGCTCTCCGGTGTCGCTGGAGCGCAGCCCCTCCACCGCCTCAACGGCGGCGGTGGCGCAGAGATCGATCGCCGTCAGCATCGATGGGTGATTGGTCTCCAGGCCCGTCGGCGGAGTGAGGGCCTCGACCTCGTCTGCCAACACCTGGGTGTCGGCAGCGACCACGTCCATGCGTTCCCCGGCTTCGGTGAACTCCACTTCCCTGGGGTCGGCGTCGAAACCTTCGTTCACGGCGACCAGCTCGGTTTGCAGAGTCTGCAGGTCGGAGTTGATTCGATCCATCTCGGCGAAGTACTCCTCCACCGGACCCTCCACGGTGCCCCCATTGGAGGGCTCGGTGGTGCTGCCTGCCCCGGCGGTAGTCGTGGTTTCACTACCGGTGACGAGAGTGGTCTCCGTCGAGGCTTCGGGCAGCGCCTGAACGAAGAAATAGGTGAAGCCGATCATGCCGAGGATCACCAGAGGGAGTATCCATCGGCCCGGTTTCGGGTCGGGGTTGACAGCCATGACTGGCGAAAACGATAGCCGTCACACGGTTGGTTCCCAGGTTCTAAGGCGAAGACACCGCGACCCCCTTGTGGCACCCGCTCCAAACTCATACGTTCGGGATATGGAAGGGGAGACACAACAAACAAGACACGAGACATATGAGCGGATCCCGTGGGAGACCCTGCAAGCGCCTCGTGGAGACCGACAGTGGATTCTCTACGTCGTGGCAGGGGCACTCGTCGTAGGCGCATTCGGCTATTCGTTTGTCAGCAATCGAACGTCAGCTCCGACACCGGCTCCCGCCGTCGAACCGGTCGCCGTTCCTCCTACGGTCCCGTCGTCTGAGCCGGTTCAGGCTCAAGTTCCGGCTCCGGTGACACCACCTCCGGCGCCGGTTGTGGCTTCCGAAGCCGATCTTTATGCCGTGCATCCGGAGCGACGGCTCGACCAAGCCCTGGCGCATGCCGAGTGGTTTGCCTCCGAATACTTCACTGTCGATGGCTCCCCGGTTTCGGCGGACTCTCTGGCCGCTCTGCTCCCGATAGGCATCCCGCAGCCCGCGAGAGACGGCGAGACGTTGGTGTTCGTCGAGTCGGCCCGAGCCGTGGGTGTCGAGGAGCTCGATGGCCTCACCTACCGGGTTGAAGTCCTGGTTCGTTGGCTAAAGGCGGAAGACGACGGGGTCTACGAGCGGCAACCGGCAACGATGCTGTTGGTGGATGTCGAGGTCGGCGAGGAAGGCGCCAAGGTCGTCATGCCACCCCAGATAGTGGATATCAGGACAGCGCCTCAGGCTTCTCCGGCCTTGGTGGAAGTCCCCACCGACGTGGCCGCGATGGCTGTCGAGCAAACCGGCGGGTCGGAAGTGATTGGTGGGGTGGCGGGCGCCGATGGCCGTTGGCAGGTCGTTGTGATGGCCCCTGGACCCGACGGGATTGTCAGGCCGCAGACGGTCGTGATTGGCTAACCGGGAAACGCAGTCTCGAGAATCTCCGTGGCCTCGGACTGGATCGACGGCCAGGCGCCTTCCAGTGTCTTGGTGACCGTCACGAAATCGGTCGTGAAGAAAACGGCGGTGACACCCGGAATCTCGAGGAGTTGACGTGCGAAATCCTCGCTCGGGTCGCTGCCGGCTACGTATGTCATCGGGCCTCCCACGGGCACGCCGACACTGAACTTCATGGCGTTGGGGTTGGGTGTCGGGCTGGCGGTGACGGGCATAGCCGCACCTTACCTGTGACGGTTGTGGGTGGATTCGCGCTCTGGGATGAGGAAGAGAACCAATCCATATGCCAATAGTGCTATCGATTGGATCTGCAACGCTCGGGTGAGAAACATGTCGCCTCCTTGACAATCTCGAGCGTTTGCCGACCCTACTCCTTCCCGAGGATCGTGCTTTCGCTCGTAACGATCAGGTAACGGGATCGTGCCACACTGGCTAACAGGTGGTCGGACAGTGACAAGAGCGAGGATTGCGGGACTCGGTGCCTTCACGCTGGCTGTCGGATGGCTGGCTTGGGGTCTCATAGATATGACTCTTCACGATGGGTGGTCGAATCTCAGTGACCCCGGTGAAGGGCTCTTCCTCCCATTGGTGGTTATGGCGTTTTCCTTCACCGGGCTCCTGCTGGTCTTCAAAGTTCCCGAAAACCGAATGGGCTGGATCTATCTCCTCTCCGGAGTTCTGGGAGGCATATCCATAGCGTTCACAGGTCCGGCCATGGCCATCGATCCCTCTACCCCCGGTTGGGCGTACCGGGCTGTGATAGGCCAGGCCTTCTACTTCCCTTGGATCCTGGCGACGATTGCACTCCCCGTGATGTTGTTCCCGACCGGCCGACCTCCATCACCACGCTGGCGGTGGGCCGTGCGGATCATCACGGTCGCGATGGTGTGGGGCCTGCTTGGCTTCCTTACCGTGTCGGAGCTCGAGCTGGAGCATGATTCCTCGGGCGTTTTGACCGTCGAGAACCCCATCGACATCGGTCTGCTCGAACCTCTGACTTCGCCACCGTTGAGTATTTTCGCTTTTGGGCTGCTCTTGATCAGCCTGTTGACTCCGATCGTCTCCATGGTGGTTCGGTACAGGGGCAGCCAGGGCGTGGCGCGGCTTCAGCTCAAGTGGTTTCTCTTCGTCGCCGCCTTCGCCGGCGTAGGCCTTGCACTCACCTACACCATCGGCGAGCTCGATTCGCCGCCCTTCTGGCTCGACGCAGCAACCTTCGTCGGAGTGGTCGGGTTGTTGGCCATCCCTGTCGCCACTGGGCTCGCGATCGTCAGGTACCGCCTCTACGAGATCGACCGGCTGATCAGCCGGACAATCAGTTATGGCCTTCTGATTGCGATTCTCGCTGGGGTCTACTTCGGTGGCGTGCTCGCCATCGGCCTCGTGCTCCCGTCAGACGATCCGATAACTGTTGCGGGGTCGACTTTGCTGATCGTCGTGTTGTTCAACCCCATCCGGCGTTGGGTTCAGGAGCGAATCGACCGTCGTTTCTACCGAACCCGTTACGACGGTGAGATAGTGCTTGACCAGTTGACCGGACGCCTCAGGGATCAGCTGGACATGGCCGAGCTTGCGGACGAATTGAAGACGGCGGCCGAGTCGGCGGTTCGCCCTTCCAGTATCGGGGTGTGGGTTCGGAGCTAGAAAAGGTGTCCTGGTGGCGGGTTTCCGTTCGTAGGTAACGTGAACGCGGGAACAGCCCGCACCAACATGAGGAGAACTCATGAGCCAGTACCTGTTGTCAACCTTTGCGGTCGAGGGAAACGTACCCAACTCGCCCAGCACCCCCGATGAGATGCAAGCGTTCATGAAGCGAGTCGCGGAGCTCGAGTCCGAGATGGATGAGAAGGGCGTGTTTGTCTTCGGGGGAGCGCTCCACGGTCCGGACGCGTCCACCGTCGTCCGCCAGAACGGCGGCGAGATCCTCCTCACCGACGGTCCCTTTGCCGAGTCCAAAGAGCACATCGCAGGTTTCTACATCATCAACGCCGACGACTTGGACGACGCGTTGGCATGGGCCCAAAAGGTGGTGGATGCCATTCAGCACCCCATCGAAGTGCGGCCTTTCGCCGCGTCGGGGCGCGTCCAAGTGTGACGTCGGAGGACCGGGACAACTCCGCAGCTTCAATCGAGCAAGCCTTTCGGGATGCTCACGGACAGGCTGTGGCCACCCTGGTTCGGGTCTTCGGCGATATCTCACTTGCCGAGGACGCAGTCCAGGACGCGTTCCTGGTGGCCTCCGAGAGATGGGGCCGCAATGGCATTCCGCCCAACCCTGCAGGTTGGATCGTCACCACGGCAAGGAACCGGGCCATCGACGACCTGCGTCGCTCGGCCCGAGGTCGGGAGTTGCATGATGAATTCGGCCGAGCTCAAAGCCCTCCGGATGCGACTGACCACCTGGAGGAGCCCGAGGTGGTGGGTGACGACAGACTGCGGCTGATCTTCACTTGTTGTCACCCCGCTTTGCGGTTGGAGCATCAAGTGGCCTTGACCCTGCGCCTGCTCGGCGGATTGTCCACGCCGGAGGTGGCACGATCGTTTCTGGTCAGCGAATCGGCGATGGCGAAACGGCTGACCAGGGCGAAATACAAGATCAAGGCCGCCAACATTCCATATCGGGTGCCCTCGGAAGCCGACCTACCCGACCGCCTCCACGCCGTCCTGTCGGTCCTCTACCTCATCTACAACACCGGTGCCGACGATGTTGCGAGATCCGCATTGCGCAAAGAAGCGATTCGGCTTGCCCGGGCTTTGGCCGACCTCATGCCTGATGAGCCCGAGACCGCGGGCCTCCTCGCCCTGCTGTTACTGAACGAATCGCGGATGACAGCGCGCTATCAGGATGGTGACATCGTCCTGCTTGCCGACCAGGACCGCACGCTGTGGGACCCAAACCTCATCGAAGAGGGACAAGGGATCGTTCGAGCCTGTATCCGCCGGGGAAGGCCCGGACCGTTTCAGATCCAGGCTGCCATTCAGGCTGTCCATAGTCATGCGCAATCATTCGAGGCAACTGACTGGACGCAGATCACCGTCCTGTACGACCAGCTCTATGAGCTCAGCCCCACTCCGGTCATTGCCCTCAATCGGGCTATCGCTCGTGGCGAGATCTTCGGTGCGGAAGCGGCTCTCGAAGAGATCGACGAGGTAGCGGACGACATCCCGGGATACCACTGGGTGCACGCGGCACAGGGCGAGATGCTGCATCGCCTGGGCAGGATCGGTCGGGCGCGACGCTCCTACGCGAAGGCATTGCAACTCGCCGACAACGAGGCTGACTCGAGATTTCTGAAACGGCGGCTGGAGGATCTCGACAATGCCTGAGGTGAGTCCTGCGTGGGTCACGGAGGCCTGCAGATTCGCATCATCCGAGCTGGCCGCCCTGGGAGACACGACGAAGGCCGCCGGGATGCAGGCGTACATGAAGACCGACATGCCCTTCTACGGGGTCCAGAGCCCCCAGCTCAAGCAGGTGCTGAGGCGTCTCACCGAGCGTTTCCCGCTGCAGACCAGGGAGGAATACGAGCAGCTGGTGTTGGCCCTTTGGGTCCTCCCTCAGCGTGAAGAGAAGTACCTCGCGCAGAGGATTGCCAGCAAGCACAAAATCTTCATCGTGCCCGACTCGATGCACATCTACCGGCTCTTCATCACCGAGGGCCAATGGTGGGACTTCGTCGACGAGGCGGCCACCCACCAGGTGAGAGAGCTGGTGCGCAACTACCCCAACGAGGCCTGGCCCGAGGTCGACACTTGGGTCGATTCCGATGACATGTGGCTTCGGCGAGCTTCGATCATCTGCCAGATCGGCCTCAAGGAACAGACCGACACCGGACGGCTGTTCTCGTTCTGTGAGCGCCGGATGGGCGAGCCCGAGTTCTTCATCCGCAAGGCCATCGGGTGGGCCCTGCGCGAGTACGCCAAGACCGACCCGGACGCCGTCGTCGACTTCGTCACTAGGCACCGGGAGTCGTTGTCGGGGCTGTCCTACCGGGAGGCGACTAAGCACATCGGCGACTTGCTTCCCTGAAGTCATGATGGCGTGCCCGGGTACGCTCACCGGGTGAGCCTCATCGCCGATCTCCGTGTCCTGCTCGGTGACGACCGGGTTCTCACCGAGCCGGTGGAGCTGTATCTGTACTCCAAAGACGCTTCTCTGATGCGTGGCCAACCCACATGTGTGGCGATCCCCGACACCACCGACGAGGTAGCCGAGATCACCAGAATCGCCGAAGCCCACGGCGCTCCGATCGTCGCCCGGGGCGCTGGCACCGGTCTGGCCGCAGGCGCCAGTCCCACGGAAGGCGGGGTTGTGGTGGCGCTGACACGTCTCAACACGATCGATCTCGACGTGCCGAACCGGATGGCGTGGGTGGGTGCCGGTGTCATCAATCTCGACCTGAGCAAGGCCGCGGAGCCTCACGGGCTCCACTTCGCCCCGGACCCCTCGTCGCAATCGGCTTGCACGATCGGTGGCAACATCGCTAACAACTCGGGAGGTGCCCACTGTCTTGCAGAAGGTGCCACCACCAGTCACGTGCTAGCCGTCGAAGTGGTGCTGGCGGGAGGGGAGATCGTGGTCTTCGGAACGGCTGCTCCCGACCCCTCGGGACTCGACATCAAGGGCTTGATCGTGGGCTCGGAGGGCACCCTGGGGATCGTCACCCGGGCGCTGGTCAGGCTGATCCCGATCGATCGCGCGGTCCGGACGCTTCTCATCGATTATCCGACACTCGAGGGAGCGACAAAGACGGTGTCCGGTGTGATCGCATCGGGTCTGATTCCGGCGGCCTTGGAGATAATGGACCAGAACATGATGGTGGCGGTGGAGAACTGGCTCCAGGCCGGTTTCCCCACGGAATCGGCGGCAGTGCTGCTGGCAGAAGTAGCTGGTGAACCGGAGGCGGTCGTCGCCGAGGCAGAGCTGATCGCGGCCATTGCACGAAGCAACGAGGCTTCGGGTGTCCGGGTGGCGGCCGATGCGGCGGAGCGGGAGGAGCTGTGGCTGGGAAGGAAGTCTGCCTTCGGTGCGATGGCCCAGGTATCACCCGACTACTACCTGCACGACACGGTGGTACCCCGT
Organism: Acidimicrobiia bacterium; assembly: GCA_965216725.1. Classification (GTDB taxonomy): domain Bacteria; phylum Actinomycetota; class Acidimicrobiia; order Spongiisociales; family ZC4RG35; genus JACZUI01. The sequence goes on from CBDCGI010000010.1 coordinate 14,860, forward strand.
CGTTTTCTCGCCGAGACGATGACCGAAGTGCAGGCCATCGCCGACCGACATGACCTGCTGACCTACAACGTGTTCCACGCCGGGGACGGGAACCTCCATCCCTTGATCCCCTTCGATGCCTCGGAGGAGGGCATGCTGGAAAAGGTCCACGCGGCCGGTGAGGAGATGGTTGCCGCCTGTATCAGTCGCGGCGGCGCCCTGTCAGGGGAACACGGCATCGGACTCGAGAAACGAGACTTGATGGGTAGGACCTTCTCCGACGTCGACCTCGATGCCCAAGCCCGGGTCAAGGAGGCATTTGACCCACGATCGGTGTTCAACCCGGCCAAGGTGCTGCCAGAGGGATCACGCTGTTTCGACTTCGGGGGTGTCCGAAGGGAGATACCCGACGGGGCCTGGGTGTGAACCACCCGGACGCGATCCTCCGTCTCGAGGCGGAGCTGGCAGATGTCCCTTCAGAAGCTGTGGGGTTACGCCCCACCAACGAAGACGACCTCGCCTGGGTGCTTCGCTACGCCACCGAGCATCAGCTGGTGGTCGATGTCCGCGGTGGCGGCTCTCATCACGGATATGGCTCCCCCTGGCCGCCCAATTTGGTTGTCTCGATGGCTGCCTTCGATGAGCTGGTCGAGTGGAATCCCGACGATCTGACCGTCGTCGCCGGAGCCGGGATGCCGGTGGCCCGCCTCGAGGCCATGTTGGCCGAGCAGTCGCAGACCGCCGTGTTACCCGAGCATCCCGGAGAGGCAACGATAGGGGGAGTGGTCTCAGCCGGTCTCTCATCGCTGCGACGGGCTCGACTCCTCGGGACGAGGGAGCGGGTGCTCCAAGCCACTGTGGTCACCGGCGACGGCCGAGTGGTCACCAGCGGAGGCAGGGTGGTGAAGAACGTGAGCGGTTACGACCTGCCTCGCGCAGTGGTCGGTGCTTTCGGGGCATTGGGTGTCGTCACTCAGGTGTGTCTCAAGGTGCTTCCCGTCCCATCATCTGCGATCACGGTTGAGATGGACTCGATCGGTCAAGCAACGGAGCTAGCCAGACCCCTCGCCGTTCTCCAAACCAACCAAAGCACACAGCTCTTTCATTGGGGTACCGAATCCGAGCTGGAGGCGGTGATGGGCCGTCTTGGCGGCTCAACTCAGCCTGGCCTCCGGTGGCCGACAGACCCTGAGGGCCCTCTGAAGTGGTCGCTCCGAGTCCCCCCGGCCCTCACATCCGAGGCGATCGAGAATCTCCCGGAGGGATGGCGGTATCTCGCGATCCACGGGGTGGGGGAGATCCGGATAGCGTCCGACTCCAGGGCGGGAGCAGTTGAGCTAAGGGGTTGGGCCGAGTCGGCCGGAGGTGGCCTCGTCGTTACCGAAGCGCCGCCGGCCTCGCTACCCGGTTTCGACCCGTGGGGGAAGGCACCGCCCGGCCTGGACCTGCAGCGCCGCCTGATCGCACAGTTCGATCCGGGGAGGGTGATCAACCCGGGCCGCCTTCCCGGAGGGCTGTGATGGGTTGGGTCACGGAGCTCCATCCGACGCGGGAGGAGCTCGATGCTTGCGTCCAATGTGGTCTCTGTCTTCCCCATTGTCCAACCTTCCGACTCACCGGGAAAGAGACGGCTTCACCCAGAGGCCGGCTTCACGCGATGACCGCGGTGAGCGACGGAGTGGTAGACGTGGACGGGGCGTTCGCAGGGATCATCGACTTCTGCTTGGGCTGCCGTGCTTGTGAGCCGGTTTGTCCCGGGATGGTCCCCTTCGGCCGTGCTCTGGAGGGGGCACGCGCTGAGTTGGCAGCTCAGCAATCGTCAATGTCCCATCGGATTCGCGCATGGGCCCTGGGCCCCGGCATCGGTTCGCGCCGTTTACTCGGCTTCGGCTCGAAGCTTTTGTCCCTGGTTCAGTCGGTCCGCCTGGGCTGGCTCGTCCCGAAGCGGTACCGCAGATTGACCACCGGACTTCGCTCTCTGCGGGGAAGGGGTCGACCCACCATCGGTCATTCATCTCTGTCACGTGACGCGGAAACAGTGGCCTTGCTCGTCGGATGTGTCTCGGACCAGTGGTTCCGTGAGACGAACATCGCTGCGATCGAACTGTTGGAGATGGCCGGATATCGGGTGGAAGCGCCATCGTCACAGACTTGTTGCGGTGCGTTGGCGGCTCATGACGGCAGGGCTTCAGCGGCGACCTCTTTCGCAGTGACCAACGCGACGGCATTCGACGGCTTCGACCATGTGGTGGCCACCGCTGCCGGCTGCTCGGCACATCTGTCGGACTACGCCAATTGGGGTGATGGCGGGGTCGCCGACCGGGCTGTCGACATAACCGTTCTGGTGGCGACTGCCATCCAAGAAGGCAAGCTGCCCACAGTGCCGCCTGGCCGGGGGCGCATGGGGATTCAGGACCCGTGTCATCTCCGACATGCCCAGCGGGTGACGGCAGAGCCGCGTTTGATAGTGCGAGCCGCCGGCTACGAGCCGGTTGAGATCGACCCTGCAGGGATGTGTTGTGGTGCAGCAGGTCTCTACACGTTGCTCCACCCGGAGACATCCTGGGAGTTGGGAAACCAGAAGGCGGATCAGATCCGTTCTAGCGGTGTGAGTCAGGTGGCTTCGGCAAACCCCGGTTGCGAGATTCAGATGAGGTCGGCCGTTGGTGACGACGTAGCCATCGCCCATCCCATCGAGTGGTATTTGCGGGCCTTGAGGGATCACGAACCGGGATTAGTTTCATCGGCTGTGGAGCGGCGCAATGACTGAGGCAATCACGCATTCGACTGTCTTCGACGTCGTGAAGCGTTACGCGATCCTTGCCTACGGCGGATTCGGAACGATGCTGGCTGTGGGGTTGATGGTTTTGGGCAGCCTCTTGGTCGGTCTTGCAGTCGCCGTGCTGCTCGCTGGGTTCGAACTGATCGATGAATTCTTGGAGGAGCTGTCCACCGGTGCGTTGCTCGGCTCTTCTCTGGTGATTCTCGTGGTCGGCTTCTTGTTCCTCGGAGTCGCCACAGAAAGCCCGCTGGGTCGGGGCCGGCGACTCGTCGGTTTCCACTGGTCGGAAGTAGGGATCGCCAGGATCGTGGGTGTTGCAGTGACCGGGTATCTGATGCTCGTCCTGCACCGCTACCTCGATGAGCTGCTGACGGACCTACCCGAGCCATTCTTCCTGGCGATGGACGGACTGGAGGCAGTAGCCCGCGCCGGTTTGGTTGTCATGCCGCTCATTGCGGTCCCGTTGTCGGTGATTGCCCGCTATGTGGCGGGCCGCTGGTCTTCGGTGCCGAGCCTCGAACTTCCCATCCTGTTCACGGTGTGGGCCATCGCGGCCATGGTGAGTCTGAGCTAGGTGGCCAGGTAATAGACACGTATCTCATTGAGACGGAAGCCGCTTCTGCTCATGGCCTCACTCGCCCATTCCAGTGACGGAAGTTTGATAACCATGCGGTCGTAGCCACCGGCTGCGGCCCTGTCGATTAGCCCCGCGAGCATGCCGGGGAGGTCTTCAGGTGCCGAACCGATCCACGTCGTCTCAAACTGGGCCGCCAGGTCGCGTTGGATCGCCCAGCCGAAGCGCGATTGAAACATGCGGCCTGCCGACGCGGCGTCTCTCAGGTCGTCCACGGTGGCCGATCGCCACTGCCAACCCTCGTGGATCATTTCCCTTCCGACTGCTGCCAGCTCGCTCGTCGACCATGCCATCCAGGCGCTGTCTACATCTCCCGGCCTCGACTCGCTCAACGTCTCATCGGCACGGGCCCGATAGTCGGGCTCGTCCAGGAAGCCGGCGACCCAGGTCGATCCCAGTCGGTAGCCGAGCTTCTCCACCTGGGAGTTTGCCGCCAGGTTGTCAGCTTCTGTGGCGAGGCGGACCACCCGGGCGCCTCGTTCTCGGGCCCACTTCACACCGGCGGCATTCATAGCCGTCCCCATGCCGCCTCGCTTGTGGAGGGGATGCACCCTGGCCCCTTCCAGCCAGCCTTCGGTGGGGGAGAGCATCTTGGCGTTGGCGAGGGCGAGCGGGACGTCCGCTTCGTCGACACACACGATGACCTCACCCGCCGGGTCGTCTAACCAGGTTTGGAACCGATCCGGGACGTAGTCACCCCAGTCGAACGTGTCCCGGGTCCACTCGGCAATGGACTCGAGGTCTTCGCTCCTCGCGGCCCGGGTTGTGAACGCCACGCGGTCACATCCGGTCGGGAATCTCGATGCCAAGCAGGTCGAGCAGCCGTTCCAGCGAGCGCAGGGTCCATCTCGCCACGGCCAGCCAGGACGCCTGGCGCGCAGCGTCCTCCTCGGAGAGGATGTGGCAATCGTCGTAGAAGCGGTTGAATTGGCCGGCAACCTCGAATGCGTATTCGGCAACGTGGTTCGGGGCCCTCAGCTCGATCGTGCGCTCCACTACCTCGGGCAGTTCCAACAGCTTCAGCCAGAGGTCTCGCTCAGAGGGTGCCGCCGGTTCGATGAGGCGCGCCGGCTCTAGCCCGCGGTTTGCGGCCTTGCGCAGGATCGACTTGATCCGCACTCCGGTGTATTGCAGGTACGGGCCTGTCTTGCCTTCGAACGAGCTGAAGCGGTCGAGGTCGAAGATGTAGTCCGACAATCGGTTGTTGATCAGGTCGCCGAACTTGAGTGCAGCCACGCCAACCTGCGAGGCGATCCGATCTCTTTCGTCAACTGAGTACTCGTCGGCCAGCTGAGCCTCATCGAGCCGGTCCCTCGCCGCCTCGGTGATCATCTCGATCACATCGCCGAGACGCACCACTCCGCCTTCTCTGGTCTTGAAGGGCTTGCCGTCGGGGCCATTCATCGTCCCGAATCCAATGTGCTCCAATGCCATCTCACTGGGTGCGATTCCCGCCTTGTATGCCGAACGGAACAGCTGGAGAAAGTGGTCGGACTGACGCCGATCCACGACGTAGAGACAGATGTCCGCTCCCAGCTCGCGGTGCCGGAAATCGATCGTTGCCAGGTCGGTAGTCGAATAGAGAAACCCACCTGCCGACGACTCGAGAATCAGGGGAGGGATATCTCGGTTGTCCTCTTCCTCGTTGACGAACACCACCAGGGCCCCTTCGGAGAGCTCGGCGGCTCCCGATGCCTTCATGCCGTCCACCATGTTCGGGATTCGATCGTGGACGTCGGATTCCCCAAACCAAAGGTCGAACTCGACACCCAGAACAGAGAAATCGGCACGTTGCGATGCTTCAGACACGGCCTTCATCTGCTTCCAAGTTGCCAGGTGACTTTCGTTTCCCTGCTGGAGTGCGACCGTGGCGGCGCGAGCCCGGTCGGCGAAGGCACCGTCCTCACGGGCGCGGTTGGAGGCCTCGGGGTAGATGCGTTGCAAATCGTCGAGGCTGATCGCCGACGGGTCCAAACCCTCATCCTCGATCGCAACGAGGAGCAGGCCCATCTGAAACCCCCAATCGCCGAAGTGTGGGTCGCGGATGACGTTGTGCCCGGCGAACCTGAAAACCCGAGCCAGCGAATCACCGATGATCGTGGCCCGCAGGTGCCCGACGTGCATCGCTTTGGCCACGTTCGGACCGGCATAGTCGACCACGACCGTTTGGGGTTGGGAGCGGACGTCAAAGCCGAGGTGTTCGTCGGCGGCTGCGGAGCGCGCCCATCGGGCCAAAGAGGTGTCGGTGACGGTGATGTTGATGAACCCGGGACCTGCGATGTCGAGCGCTGCAATCTCGGGTTGATCGCTGAGGGCGCCGACAATCTCACCGGCGATATCGCGGGGCGGGCGACTTGCGAGTTTCGCAGCCTGCATCGCTCCGTTGCATTGGAACTGGCCCAACTCCGGTCGAGACGATGGAACCACCTTGCCGAGCTCGTTGGGCAGCCCGATGTCGGCGAAGGCCGTTCCTACAAGGTCCGAGAGATGAGTTATCAGAGACATGTCTGGCGCAGCAGGTTAGGAGCGTGTGTCATCGCCAAGGACGCTCTGGAGCGACGGGGTGATCGCCTTTGTCAGTACTTGGCGAGATCCTGGGCGTGTCTGACGATCCCCTCCGCCGTCGGATAGAGGGCGTTCTCCAGCGATCCGGCGTAGGGCATGATCGGGACGTCGGGAAGGGCATATCTACGGACCGGGGCGTCCAGCCATTCAAAAGCTTTGTCCGCGATCTGGGCTGCGATCTCGGCGCCATAGCCCACGAACTCGTTGTCCTCATGGACGATGAGCGCTCGTGATGTCTTCTTCACCGACTCTTCGATCGTCGGCCAGTCGAGCGGCTTCAGGCTCCTCAAGTCGATCACCTCTGGGCTGATGCCGAGCTCTTCGAGCACGGGCACTGCCTCCATGGCGAAGTGCGCCATGGCGCCATACGCAATGATGGTCACGTCGATGCCGGCGCTGCGGATGGCCGCCTTTCCCAGCTGCACGCGATATTGACCCTCGGGGTAGGGCCCTTTTGCCAGCCGGTACAGCTTCTTCGGCTCGATGAACATGACAGGATCGGGATCCTCGAAAGCGGTGTGCAGGAGACCTTTCACATCGGCGGGAGTCGATGGGATCACGACCTTCAAGCCAGGCACGTGCGCGTAGAACGACTCGATCGACTGTGAGTGATATTGAGCACCGTGGATGCCCGCCCCGTACGGTGTTCGTATCACTATGGGCACGTTCCATTTGCCGTCGGAGCGATAGCTGATCCGGGCAGCCTCGGAGACGATCTGGTCGAATGCTGGATGGATGTAGTCGGCGAACTGGATCTCCGGAAGGACCCGATAGCCGGCGGCGGACATGCCGATGGCCACCCCGATGATCGACGACTCCGCAATGGGGGCGTTGAAGCAGCGATTGGGGCCGTATTTCTCGGTCAGGCCCTCGGTCGCCTTGAACACCCCGCCTTTGCGGCGGGCCACATCCTGGCCGAACAGAACCGCGTCATCGTTGCCCTCGAAAATCTCGTGGAGAGTCCGGTTGATGGCAGTGATCAGGTTCACCGATTCGCCTTCAGGGGTCATCTCGACTTCTGTGGCGGCAGGTCCCGGTTCGATTGGGCGGGCATAGACACGGGAGGTCGGCTCATCGGGGTTGGGTGCGGCCTCGGCACTCTCCACGGCCTCGGCGAGAGTGTTGATGACCTCGCTGTCGATCTCTGACTCCCGGGCTTCGGTCAACAGGCGATTCTCGATGAGGTACTGGCGGAGCATCCCCACCGGGTCGCGTCTCCGCCAGGTCTCGACTTCTTCTCTTGTGCGGTAGAGGGTGTCGTTGTCGTCCGAGGTGTGTGCGTAGTACCGGTAGGTTTCGGCCTCGATGAGTGTCGGCCCGTCGCCACGCCTCGCCCGTTGCACCGCCTCCTGCATCGCCTGGACGACGACCAGCGGGTCGTTCCCGTCGATGGCGACACCGGGGAATCCGTAGCCCTGAGCCCGATCGGCAAGCTTTCCTGCCACCTCTTCTTCGGATGGCACCGAAATCGCGTATTGGTTGTTCTCGATCACGAAAATCAAAGGGAGATTGTGGATGCCGGCCCAGTTCATGGCCTCATGCCAATCGCCTTCTGAGGTCGAGCCCTCCCCGCCGTAGACCACCACGACCTCGTCGCCACCTCGGATCTTGACGGCGTGGGCGATCCCGGCGGCATGGGGGTACTGAGGGCCGATCACCGATGACTGGGTGAGGACCCTCTTGGTCTTGTCCGACCAGTGGGAGGGGAGTTGGCGGCCGCCCGACATCGGATCTGTCTTCTTGGCGAAGACTCCCAGGAACACCTCCTCGGGGGTGAAGCCCCAGGCAAGGGCGACTCCCATGTCCCGGTAGTAGGGGAGCACCCAGTCGCGCTCCTTGTCGAGCGCAAAGACCGACCCGACCTGGATGGCCTCGTGGCCGGACGAGCCAAGGACGAACGCGGCGCGACCCTGTCGCTGCAGCGCCCACATCCGGTCGTCGACACGCCTTGCAAGAAGCATGAGCCGATACATCTCGACGATGTCGGCGTCGCCCAGGCCGAGATCGGCATGACTGAGGTTCCCGTCGAGCCGATGCAGATCGAGGTCAGTTGCGGTCATCGCCACTCCGTCGGAATCGTCTCAACTCCCCTATCTGGTTGATCCGCTGTTCGGCGATCGAGATGGCGGCCCGGTTGGGGGTGATGCCTTCTTTGTCTGCCTTCTCGAGGATGGCCTTGGTGGCGTCGAATAGGGCGTCCACGCGGTGCAACGCTCGAGTGCGGGAGTAGCCGTGGAGCTCGTCGTACACATTGATCAGCCCTCCGGCGTTGACTACGAAGTCGGGTGCGTAGAGGATCCCCCGTTCTGTCAGCCTGTCGGCATCGGCATCGGTCGCGAGCTGATTGTTGGCGCTGCCCACGATCGCCTGACATGCCAGCTTGGCGATCGTCTCCTCGCTGAGGACCGCTCCCAAAGCACACGGAGAGAGGACGTCACAGTCGACGGTGAGGATCTCGTCGGCGGGCACGCTCTTGACACCGTAGGTCTCGACTGCCGATTGGATGGCCGGCTCGTAGGCGTCAGAGATGATCACCTCGGCGCGATGTTCCACGAGGAGCTGCACGAAGGCCGACCCGACCTTGCCGACTCCTTGAACCGCGAACCGGCGCCCGGCTACATCGGGGTCGCCCCAGAGCACTTCACATACCGCTCGGGTGGCCGCGAACAGCCCCCGGGCCGTCACTGGTGAGGGGTCACCGGCACCTCCTTCGGCAACGCTGTTGCCTAGCGCCCAACGTGTCTCGCGGCGGACCACATCCATGTCGTGAGTGGTCGTGCCCACGTCTTCCGCGGTGATGTATCGGCCCTGCAGGGAATCGACGATTCGCCCGTAAGCACGGAACAGCCGTTCGGACTTGTCGGTCCTGGGGTCGCCGATGATGACGGCCTTTCCTCCGCCCAAATCGAGACCGGCGACGGCAGCTTTGTAGGTCATCCCCTTTGAGAGACGTAATACGTCCTCCAGTGCCTGAGCCTCGGTGTCGTAGGAAAAAAAGCGGGTCCCGCCGAGGGCGGGACCCAAATCTGTGGAGTGGATGGCGATAATCGTCTTGAGGCCGGATATCTCGTCGTAGCCATAGAGGATTTGCTCGTGCCCCTCTCGGGCTACCTCATCGAATACGGCCAACGCGGGTTTCCTCCTTCTCAAAATGCGAGACAAGGTGCTCGCTGGCACCGATCTTAGTTGTGCCCCCCGGTCAAGGTCTCGGACGAGTTGGCCAGAGTCTGTGCAACCATTGGTGGGTGACGAAAGCGGCTTTTCTTCGTGTCTACTCGCCGGAGGTCGACACCTCGACCGACCCGGTGCCTCGCTTCGTCGGGGCGTACGGGCTGCTATCCGAATCCGAGTCCGAGAGTGATTGGGTGGCGACCTGGGAGAGGCAGCGGATGGTGTGCCCTCGCAATCTTCGGCTGCGTGTCTTGGAATCGACGGTCGCATTCGCCAATGCCTTTGCCGGGCTTGGGGCGGGTCTGATCCCTGAGGAGGCCGCAAACGCTGCCGACCGTGAGCTTCGTCAATACCAGCGAGAGCATCCTTCTCATCGCTCGCATGTGTTGGCCTCTGCCTGGCACGTCCCGGTGCGCTGGTTTGGCGCTTTCGCGTCTGACGATCGAGAGGTCTACGAGGTCGACGGTGCCCCCCGTGTCCGGTATCGGGTGGGCATCGAAACCGCCAAGGCCCGCATCGAGCGGGTGTTGGAAGTGTTGCGGAGCATCGAGATGTTCGATGGCCCGGCGGAGGAGACAGCGCAGCTTCTGGGCTGGCTCGACCAGTTCGATCAAGGCTCGATGGTCGAGCTCGACTACGACGAGGTTTCCGACCTGTTCGATCCCCAGGATCTGGTCTTGGACGACTCAGCTGACCTCATCCAATCCTCCGTGGCCGCGCTCTCCGACGGCGACATGGTGCGCGCCGGGGAGCTGTACGGGCGTGTGGTCACCAGGTGGGCCCACGCTTTCTCGGTGACCTTCTCCTCCTGACGAACGGAGAGAATCGGGAACCAACCGCCGCGATCTGACGTCATACCTTGTGAACAGAATCACAAAGTTTCAAGACTTGCGGTGTTGGGCTCCATCCGCTTTCCCGAGCGGAAACTCCCTTCTCCTCCCCCACTCAACGCCGCGAGACCTCGAGGGCCCCGGCCGCTAAGGCTTGGGGCCCTCGACATATCGGTCCATATGTCTTTGGACTCTCGTTCCTCCCTAGGGTTGGCCAGCACTCCGCCAGCCGGGAAAGCCCTGTGCGACGTCTGCTGCCTCTGGTCCTAATGACAGTTCTCCTGATCCTTCCCGCATCGTGCGATGGTGGAGGTGACGAGATCGGCCCGGCGCCTTTGGTGGTGGTCACCGACGAGGGTGACGTGGTGACTCTCCAACCCGACGGGTCTGGTGTCGAGACTGTCGCTACTGCGGCTGACGGGGCCACCTTTTCCCAGCCCACGTGGTCGCCTGACGGCAAGTCCTTGGCGTGGGGGTTCGCCGCTCCGGACGGCACCGGGATCCAGGTCCAATCAGGAGACCAGATCAAGGAGATCTCCACCACTAATCCGGTCTTCTATCTGTCGTGGGCGCCCGACGCCTCGCGGCTGGGCGCACTGCACAACGGGATCGGGGGTGCGATCGACTTCGTGGTTGCCGACATCGAGTCCGGCGACCCTCGTCTAGTGGATAACGGCGCACCTTTCTACTACGCCTGGGATCCCGATTCAGATTCGGTGGTGGCCCACATCGCCGGCACCAGGTTCGACAGGCTGGATGTGGCGAGGGACGGGCTGGAGGTCTTGGGTCGATCCGATGCCGACTACCTGGCGCCCTTTGTGACAGATGCCGGGATTGTCCACCTGGCCGATGACCAGTTAGTCCTGAACGACGTTTCGCTAGCCACCGTGGACGGCACCGCGCTGTTTGTACCGAACACTCAGGGCACGCGTCTCGCCGTGGTGTCACCGGGCGAGGTAGTCACGGTGGCCGAGACTCCGTCCATCGTCCCAAATCGACTGACTGTCATCGACGTGGCCTCCGGCGATCTGGAGACCTTGACCACGGCTCAGGTCGTTGGCTTTTTCTGGTCGCCTGACGGCGAGTCTTTGCTCGTGCTCGTGGTCGACGGTTCGTCGATCACCCCGATGGTGTGGAGGGCTTCACTTGGCATGGTGCAGTACGTGGGTTTTCGTCCCGCGCCGTCGCTGGTAAGGGACGTGCTCCCCTTCTTTCCCCAATACGCGCAGTCGATCTCCTTTTGGTCGCCTGACGGTGCCGCATTTGCTTATCCCGGTGAGGTCGAAGGCCGAGCCGGTATCTGGGTTCAGCAGGTGGAGTCCCGGGCCCCGGAGTTGATTATCGACGGAACATGGGTCTCCTGGTCGCCAGCTTCTCAATAACCAGCGTCTGCGGATCTCGGTCAAACGTGTCTCGACAAGGAGCCAACGGCTAGGTTTGCCGATCGTGGCCGCCGATGTTCAGGGCGCTTTGAGCGACGCCAGCGTCTCCTGGACTCGTCGCGTCCGTACTCGCTATCTGATTGAGCCCACCACCCAGCCTCGTGTCCGACGCGCAGGTGACCTCACAGCTCTGGTGATCGGCCTCCTCCTCATTTGGCTGACGTGGCTGAGCTTCAACGATATGAACGACGTGAATGCTTCGGCTCTCGAGTTTGCGGAGTTGTTCCCAACATGGAGCCAGGGGGTCTTCAAGCTTCTGTTTGCACTCGGCGCTCTGTATGCCCTGGCTCTTCTGGTTATTGCTGCCGTGCAGGGGCGGAGGCGGACTGATCTCCTCAGAGACCTGGCTCTTGCATTGGGTTTGGTGGTTTTGGCCACGTTGATCGTCGCCAGGATGACCAGCGGCGAGTGGCCGCAAATCCTTCCGGAGCTCGGCGCGGCAGGCTTGCCACCGCAATACCCGATGCTCCGAATCGGGGTGGTCACCGCGGTAGGGCTCGCCGTATCACCCCATGCCACGCTGCCCCTCCGTCGACTGACCTTCTTGATCGTCGCTCTGACAGCCTTCTCTGGCGCGGCTCTCGGCTACGGGCTGATCAGTAGTGCAATCGCGGCAGCCGCTTTTGGCCTGGTGGCAGCCAAGTTGGTGCTGGTGGTCTTCGGCTCGCCGGATGGATATCCGGACATCGAAACTGTCAGGTCGGCGCTGGCGGATCTCGGAGTTTCTCTGGACGACCTGGAGTTCATGAAAGACCAGTCGTGGGGAGTGCGGAGGTTGGTGGGGACCTCATCGGAGCATGCCAGGGTGGAGGTCAAGGTATACGGAAGGGACGCGACCGACTCCCAAATCGCTGCCAGGGTCTGGCGCTACCTGTGGTATCGGGAAGGTCGTTCCTCGTTGATGGTCACGGCGAATCAGCAGATGGAGCACGACTCGCTGTTGACCGTGTTCGCTGAACGATCGGTGGCGCCGACTGCCCGATTCTTGGTGTCCGGTATGGCAGGCGACGATTTGGCGGTGCTCGCTGTGGCACAGCCAGGAACAGCACCGAGTGCAGAGAGTCTTCGCTCAGCAGAACCAGAGCAACTCGCCGATTTGTGGCGCTCACTCCGTTCGATACACGACGTTTCGATCTCCCATGGCGCTATGGATCTCACGGCACTCACCCAAACCAAAGACGGCTTTGTCCTCGGAAACCTGGGTGCGGGCCAACTTTCAGCGACCAGGCCGGTGCAGATGGTCGACTACGCCAGTCTGCTGTTCTCGTTGGCAAACGCCATCGGCGTGGAAGACGCGGTGCGTTCGGCCAAGCAGGGGTTGGGCGCCGATGGGCTCGCCGAGCTACTCCCCTATGTGCAGGTGCCGGCTGTCACCGCCAAGGCGAGAAAGGAGGCCGAGGACCCCGGGGATCTGATCGACGAGCTGCGCGAGGAGCTGGGGCGGGTGGCCGACGTGGATCCGGGGGAGAAGATCGAGCTCCGAAGGATCAGCCCGAGAAGACTCATCATCTCCGGGTTCAGCCTGGTGGCGGTCTACTTCCTCATAACCCAACTGGCCAAGATCGATTTCGCCAGCGTTTGGGAGGAGCTCCAGGGCGCCAACTGGGTCTGGATCGTTCTCGCCTTCTTGTTCGCGCAGCTGATGTATCTGCCCGAAGCCACCTCGATGCTGGCAACGGTTGGGCAACCGATTCCTCTACGGCCACTGGTCATCCTCCAGTCGGCATCGAAGTTCGCCGGTCTTGCCTTGTCGAGCACGGCCGGTCGGGTGACCATCAACACCGCGTTCCTCCGCAAATATGGGGTGAACCTCACTCAGTCGGTAGCTCAGTCAGCGGTCGAGTCGATAGGTGGGCTCGTCGTGGAGGCGACCATCCTGATCACGGCATTCCTTGTCGCAGACGTTTCGTTGGACATCGACCTGAGTGGAATCAACTGGTGGCTGATCATCCTCATCGTCGTGGGGTTGAGCGCTGGCGTCTCCGCTTTCGTGGCCAGATCCGAGCGGATGAGGGAAGTGGTCTTGCCTGCACTCAAGACTGCCTGGGCTTCCTTCTCCGATGTGCTCAGGGATCCACGACGGACCGTCGGGCTGTTCGGGAGCAATCTCGTTTCGCGGATCATCTTGTCCATAGCGTTGCTGATGATCCTCACCGGCCTGGGCGAGCCCATGGGTTTGGCCAGCCTTTTGGTGGCGGTCGTCGCATCGAGTCTCCTCGCCGGGGTGATCCCCGTGCCTGGTGGTGTCGGGGTGACCGAGGCCGTGATAACTGCGGTGTTGGTGTTCCTGGGTGTCACCGAATCGGTGGCGTTTGCCGCTGCCGTGGTCTATCGGGTGACGACCTATTACATACCGGCCGGGGCAGGTTTCTTCTCGATGCAATGGCTGGACCGCAACGGGCACATCTGATCGAGCGATCTGAGGTGGCAATCGTGGTCAGGGACGGCGTCGATCCGTCGGCCTCCGGTTTTTCAGACCGATGGTTTCAGTAGTCTGACCTGGGGTGATGGATCGGCGAGTCCGCGAGGATTCCGCAGGGCTCAGGCTCGAGCGGCGAGTTCGAGGATGGAGCGCATGGCGCGGATCGCTCTTCTCGCCTCCGCGACCGCTGGGTCGGCCTGTTCGTACTGTGCCTTGTGTTTGATCGACAACAGCTTCTCCAGATGGCCCTTCGCCTCGCGGCCTACGTTTCCTGCCTCCTCGACGAGCGCGATTGCCTGCTGGTGGTCGTCGCCGGCGGCGTGGCGGCCGAGACGTCGGCAGCAGATCGAATCGGCGGCTGCGATGCCCGCCAGCACGGCGTTGCTGACCGCCGCCGAGCGGGTCGGTCCGTCGTCGGACTCGGGATCCAACTCGGCAAGCTCGGCGAAGGCTTTGGCTTGGTCGTGCCGCTGGGCTGCGTCCTGAGGCCCGCAGGGCCGAGTTCGTGACGACTTCCTGGCCATCAGCGAGCCAGAGCTCCAATGAGGTCGATTCCCTCGGATTCGAGGGCGGCATAGAGCTCTGGGGCCCTCCCCGGTAGAGTGTCGAATTCCTCCGCGGTGTAGTGGAGGAGGTTGCAGGCATTCCCGGTCAAATCGTCAACCCGAACAGCGATGTTCTCTCCAGTGGTGTCTTGTGACTCCTCGTCCGGCCAAACCAGAGCGATATCGATATCGCTTTCCTCGTCGGCGCTGCCACGTGCCAGAGAGCCGAACAGGATCGCTCGCCTCACTTCGGGAGCTTCCTCGGAAACGATGGTCGTGATTCGGTCGATCAGTTCGTTCCGCAGATTGACGATGCCGATGATGTAGGGGGCGAGGATGTGGTCCCGGTTGAGGGTGTTGAGGATCGATCCCCCGGCGGAGACCCGCTCGACGAGCCCGTGGGCTGCCAATTCGTCGAGGGCGTTCTGGACGCCTTGCTGGCTGGCGTCTCGACGCAACAGCCGCATCACGTGGCGCCCTGACAGGGGATAGGAGGTGTTGACCAACACCTCGAGGACCTGGCCCGAGAGGGTGGTTACCAGGGATGAGAGGGGATGCCCGAGATTCATGGTGCCAAGTGTAGTGGGCAGTTGCCAACTTGACTAGGCATTTGCCAAGAATAATAGGCAGACGACTCAGAGGATTCTGCCGGTGCTCCGATCCTGGTCTCGTCCCGGTCTGCCGTTGCGGATCAGCTCTTCGAGCTTGGACGCCAACTCGTCGAGGCGGTCGGGGAAGAGATGCCCATACACGTCGTAGGTGATGGCGATCGAGGCGTGGCCGAGCTGGGTCTGGATGAGCTTGGGGTCGGCGCCGGCTCTGATCATCAGCGACGCCGCGGTGTGACGCAGCTCGTGGATGTCGAGGCCGGGGAGCCCGGCGCCGAGCTTGCGTTGGGGGTCTAACCCGACGTCTAACCGACGCCCTCACCAACCGCCACCAGCAAAAGGCGTCCTCGGCAACCTCGGCTGCGGCTTTGTGCCCCATTTGTGCCGCGGCACCAGCCAAATGTTGCGATGTGGGGCGAGAGGGCGCGATACGGAGGCAGAAGCGAGTGGAGAGACGTTTGTGCCTATCTACCAGGGTGTTTGGACGAATCCCCTGGTAGATGTCTGGTGGTCAGGGACGGCGTCGATCCGTCGACCTCCGGTTTTTCAGACCGGCGCTCTACCGACTGAGCTACCTGACCTCCCAAACCGGATACTCAGTAGCCGGCCTGGCGGGAACGACGGGATTTGAACCCGCGACCTCCGGCTTGACAGGCCGGCGAACACTCCAGACTGTTCTACGCTCCCTGGTGGTCGCTTCCCCGGCGATCCCGAGTGCGACGGTGGAAGTATATCGGTAGCCGGTTGGTGCTCAAGATCGCTGCGGGCTGGGTAGGGGGTTCCACGGGTTTGCCGAATCCCGCCTACACGCGCCGGGCGCTCGATAATGCCGGTTATGGGCGGGTTTCGGACGACACCGGGTCGGCCTCACCCGGTTTCGTCCGCGTTTCGTTACTCATGGCGTATACGTTTGGATTCCGTTGGAGGTGACAGCCTTTGAGTTGTCACCTTCGCTGTGATGTGAACGTTCTCCTGGTGTGAGGCCGCCAGATGCGTGGTGTGAGACATGACTGCTTCTGACGTGAGGTTTCGAGAGATCTACGTCTCGTACTTCAAGTTTGTCCACGCGTATTGCCGTCGCCGGATTGATGCTGACCGGGTTGATGATGCTGCTGCTGAGGTGTTCCTGGTGGCTTGGCGCAAGATCGATCAGGTCCCGGAGGGCGACCAAACATTGCCTTGGTTGTATCGAGTCGCCTATGGCGTCTTGACCAATGTCTGGAGGGGGGTTAGCCGCCAGAAGCGCTTGCGTCAGAAGCTGGACGCAATAGGTGTCGAGTCGGCGGCACCGGCCGATGAGTACGTCGTTGTTCGCCAGGAGGCGCGCCAGATTCTCGAAGCAATGCGCCGTCTGAAAGACCCTCACCAAGAGGTGCTCCGCCTTTCCGTGTGGGAGGGTTTGTCGGGTTCGGAACTCGCAGTTGCGCTGGATGTCTCGGTGGACGCTGCCAAGCAACGTCTCTCCGCGCTCGTCGTGATCTGGCGGCTGCCTACAACCTTATTGACGCAGGAAACAAGTCGTCGTTCGTTGCTCGGGAAGGAGGTGCGCGGTGATCAACGAGGTCCAAGCTCTGATGCTTCTGGACGAAGCGAACCCGGTTCCAGACATGGATGCCTACGAGCTTTCCGAAGCTGACATCGCTGCGTATCTCGCAACACTGATCGAGAGGAGCAGCGAAATGACACAACTCGACACAAAACCACCCATGGACAGAAGACGTCGTCGTCCGGCCGGCTGGTTGATTGCTGCTGCAGCAGCAATTCTCGTACTTGGAGTGGCGATCGTCGTGATCACACAGGGAAACGAAGATACGGACGTGGCCACGGCATCCACTCTGACAACACTGGCAGACCCGGCAACCACCATGGCTGAGCCGACAGCAACCACCGAGGTGCCCCCCAACCACGGTCTCGGTGGGAGTCAACGGCTCGTCTGCCGAGACGTTCGTGACGGCGCTATACAGCGGCGATACAGAAGCGTTGAACTCCCTCACGTTTTCTGATGCGGACTACCAGGACGAGGCAGTCGGGGGTGCTGCACTAAGGCAAGCTCTCAACGTCGAGATTCTGAGTCCGGTGGCTTGTGAGAGCATGGGTCCGAGCCTGTTCCTATGTGAGATAGGTTCCATCGACGATCTCGCCAGTGCCCTTGGTCTTGACCTCTATGAGGAGACTCACACCGTGAGCTTCACCCCTTCCGGCGCGATCGAGGTGTCCTGGCAGGTACCCGTCGATCGCATCGTCGACGACTACCAAGCGTGGGTGTTCACCAACTATCCGGGCACCTGTGGCGG
>CBDCGI010000011.1:0-17265 GCA_965216725.1 Acidimicrobiia bacterium
AAGGAACGCCAGACAAGGCCGGACGCGGAGGAACCGAGGAAGTCGACACCGCTATCGCTCAACTTGTATCCGAAGCAGTCGCCGGGGAAGGCATTGTCGACATCTACGCGGAAGCTGGGATCGAGAAACCCGAGCTGTCCATCCTCTCTGACGAGTTCCTTGACAAGCTGGTCCAGTCCGACAAGCCCAACCTGCAGGCCGAACTCCTGAGACGGTTGCTAGAGGATCGAATTCGTACGCTCCGCCGGACCAACCTCGTCCAGTCGCGTCGGTTCTCAGAACTCCTCGAAGGAGCGATTAATCGATATCAAAACCGGGCATTGACGACGGCCGAGATAATTGCCGAACTCGTCAAGCTTGCCAAGGAGATGCGAGACATGGACACCAGGGAGGATGATCTCGGGCTTTCTGAGGCGGAGGTCGCCTTCTACGACGCAGTTGTCCAAAACGACTCTGCTGTTCTGGAGCTCGGCGACGACGTTCTGAAGACCATCGCTCACGATCTCGTCGAAACAGTCCGTGAGAGCGCCACGATCGACTGGAATCTCAAGGAGTCGGTGCGTGCCGCCTTGAGAGCCAAGGTCCGGCGGCTACTCGCCAAGTATGACTACCCGCCCGACAAGGAGGAGCGCGCCGTCGAGCTCGTCCTTGAACAGGCTGAGCTTTTTGCACTGGAGGCAGTGAGATTGGACGTGAGGCCTTCGAACCGTCGAGTTACAGGAAAGGATTCGAGCGGCGATGAGGGTTCGACATGTCTCCATCAGGAACTTCCGAGGGATCAAAGCCCTCGACTGGCCTGTACCAGAGCGGGCTCGTCTGTCTGATAGGGCCTGGAGACGTCGGCAAGTCCTCGATTCTTGACGCTATCGACTTTGCTCTGGGGCCCAGATGGAGACTCGACCTGACTGATGTCGACTTCTTCAACTGTGATCCGTCGAATGAGATTCGTGTCGAAGTCACGGTCACAGATCTGTCGAAGCAACTCGTTCGCTCGGACCTCGAGAGCTATATCCGCGGGGTCAAGGCAGACGGGGACCGTCGTTGACGAGCCTGAGGACGGCACCGAGCCTGCGCTGACCGTGCGGTTCACGGTTGATGCGTCGCTGGAGCCAGAGTGGCATCTTGTCAAGGATGCATTGCCGGATCCACGACCCGTTCGATCAGGCGTGCGCGCGCGGTTTTGGTCTTTATCGCATCGATGATCGACTCGACGCGAACCTCAGGTGGGCTCGAGGTTCAGCTCTCGTGGCTCTGGCCGGAGACGAAGGCATCGCAGAGACTCTTGCAGATGCTCAGCGCAGTGCCCGGCTGGCCGTGTTCGCCTCCGACAACGACAAACTGCGCGATAGTGCAAGACAGGCCGGAAGCGCCGCGCGCGACCTAGGAAGTGCGTCCTTTGACGATGCGCGGGCGGGCCTAGATCCATCTGGTCTGACTCGGGGAGCAGGCTTGGTCCTTCATGATGGCGAGGTTCCTGCAACGCGCCTGGGCCTGGGTTCCAAGCGCCTCGCGGGTGCCTCGTTCCAGCTCGCGGCATCGGACGGGGCTTCCATACTGCTGATTGATGAAGTTGAAGGTGGCCTTGAAACCTCACCGACTGGTCCACCTGCTGCGCCGCCTACGGGAACGCGCGGAGCAAGGTCAGGGTCAGGTCATTCTCACCACTCACGCCCCGCTAGTGATTACGGAACTCCGGGCCGAGGAGCTCTTCGTCCTCAGGATGGATGAGTCGGGGCACTCACGTAGGGCAAGTACCGACCGACATTGAAGAGTTCCGCGCCTCCGATATTCAGCGAACCGTCAGGTCGGCCCCGTCAGCCCTGCTCGCCAGGCGAGTCGTGGTAACCGAGGGGAAGACTGAGCTCGGTGTCTGTAGGGCATTGGTCGAACACTGGGATTCCACATCGTCAACCCCGATGCCCGTGGTGGGAACCGCGTTCGCGCTGGGCGGGGGAAGCGATGCCCCGAGACGTGCTCAATGTCTGGCTGCACTGGGTTATCCGACAGCGCTCCTGATTGATGACGACCTAGGATAGAGACGGTGACGCCGCCAGCTTTGCCGAAGCGGTGAAGAAGGCGCAGGACGCCGGGGTGGTCGTTGTTCAGTGTGATCAAGGCCTCTCCCTCGAAAGGCAGCTGGCAGCGGACCTTCCGCTCGATGCGCTCGGCGAAGTCGTGATGCTCGCTGTTGATCTGAACGACACAAGTGACCCGGAGTCGTCGGTATCGGACGCGATCTCGTCCCAGCTGCCTGACGATGCCCGGCTAGAGACGCTCGATAGCTCGGAGTGGCCGGGATTGGACATGTCATTGGATGATGTGCGAGTGGCGATCGGTCGAGCTTCAACAAAGGGGCGCTGGTTCAAGCAGGAGGGAGCTGGTCGGAGGCTGGGCGAAATCGTGGTTTCGCACCTGGACCAAATCACCGAGACCAAGCTCGGGATCATGATTCGAGAGCTGGCCGACTTCGGTCTTGATCGAGCGGAACACATCGAGGATGTAGGCGATGATGGCGGCACTATCGAATGACCTTCGAGCGAGTGCTGAGCTCGTCGTCGCGGCGACCGGCGCCTCCGTAGAGCTAGAGGCTGGCGCAGGCAAGACGGAGTTGGTGGCCGCCGCCGCCGCAGTGGCTGCAGCGTCCGGTCGTCGTACTCTCATTCTTACCCACACGCATGCTGGTGCTGACACAATCCGGCGGCGTCTACGGCGATTCGATGTCCCATCGACCTCCCAAACGGTCACAACCATCGACTCTTGGGCCCGCCGCTTGGGACTGTCATTCCCATCGCTCGCCACGTACGACGAGTCCGACGAGATCGACTGGCGAGCGGTCCGCACAGCGGCTCGAAGGGGTTTGGCAGCCGAGAATCTCAAGTGGGTCTTCGGTCTGGGTTACGACCTTTTGATCGTCGACGAGTACCAGGACTGCAACGAGGACCAACACAAGATCGTCCTCCTGCTGGCTTCCCTGATGCCAACTGTCGTCTTCGGTGATCCCCTTCAGGCGATCTACGACTTCGATGACGATCTCGTGAGTTGGTCCGATGTGCTTAAGGCATTTCCACCCATCGATGTGCCCTCAGAGCCTTGGAGGTGGAAGACCACGAATCCCGCTCTCGGCAGCTTCCTTGGCGACGCGCGGAGCGCTCTCCTCGGAGGCGGTTCTGTCGATCTCGGTCACTCTGCAATCACATTCCTGCCGAATACCACGGCAAATCAGAACACCGCCATCTGGGATGCGCTCCGCCGAAACGGTTCATTGATCGTTCTCCGGAGGTTCCCCGCCGAGTGCGAGACAATCGCCCGTCGATTCGGTGGCCGATTGGGTGTGATGGAAGAGATGGAGGCACGCGTCCTCAGGGCCCTTGCAGTCACTGTGGATCTTGGCGGCACGGACGCTGCGGCCGGTGTCCTGAGGTTTGCTCGCTCATCGCTGACGGGACTCGCCAACTCGAAGTCCAAGCTTGACGCACTTGAGGGCGGTGCCTTCCCGGGATTCAGGTCCAGCTCGGCACTGGGGCCGGCTCATGGTCGCGCTGCAGGATGTGGCGACTGATGCCTCTCCGTTGAGCGTTGAATCTGCCTTGCTAGCGGCCGAATCTGTCGGCGATGCCTTGATACGCCGAGAGGCGTGGAGCGAAGCCAAGCGCGCGTGCAGAAGATGGTCAGATGGCGACGCCGAATCAATGGCGGCAGCCGTTGCCCTCGTCAGAGACAGAACCCGAATAATCGGTCGGCGTATTGGAGTCGAGCACTGCGTCACGCGTCGTGCTCGTGAAGGGTGCAGGAGTTTGATGAGTGCATCGTGATTGGGGCCGACGATCTCAATGCAAGAGAGCTCTATGTCGCGATGTCGCGACCCTCCCGACGGTTGACGGTCTTGGCTCAGTCCCCGATTGTGTCCCCCGACCGATAAGCGGCCAGCCTACGAGAGGAACGCAGGAATGGAGTTCAGGGAGATCACGATTCAAGTCCCCGCCGCACGATGAGGGACAGCAGGCAGAGGTCCTCTGGTACGGCGCCACAGTCGATGACAAGTATGCGTACGGCCTCAGGTTGCTCGACGATGTCTCTACCGCCGACACCTGGCTAGGCCGACAAGCCGTTTTGTGGTTGCCCGATGGAGCTACATCGGTGATCGGGACAGTTGCCGCGGCGGGTAATGACTACGACGATGACCTCGTCACGTCCGCTGCTTGCTGGCTTGTCGTGACGGAAGACCAAGTTCGCACTGACGCCAACCCGGACTGAAACAGGATGCCTCTCACTCAGCGCACTCATGCCGAACTGATCAGGGCCGCGGAGTCCGCCTACACACACGATGATCTCGGACTCGTGTTCATGCGGCTCGGCATCGGTGATGATCCGGGCGTTGCGCGGGTACCCAACCGATCCAAGGTCAGGCGACTGACACGCGCCATCCAAATCCTCGCCGAGGACGATCGGGTCATCGATCTAGTGAAGGAGCTCCTCGAGGGGGAGGTACGAAGGCCGCATCACGGACCGAGGCTACGCAACCGCTCATCTGCTACGACTTGTGGAATCTCTGCGTACCGATGGATTCGACATTGTGGATGGACGGGTTGTTGCGACAAGCCCGGCGCCTTCCGCTTTGGCCCCGCAGATCTCTCAGCTCCACCGTGACCTCGATGCTAGGGGACTCGGAGTGGTTCTCCGTCACTACGAACAGGCCGTCGATGCGTTTGTGGACGGCAATCTTGAGGCGAGCAATGGCCAGTTGCGTTCAGCCCTCGAAGCTGGTATTGCTAGATCTCTGCGAAATGGTGACAGGGCAACGGCCAAGCAGCCCCAGGGGGGCAGTCGACCGCCTCAGGAATGCGGAGGCTCTGGACGGCAGCGAAGCGGAGCTACTTAAGGGCCTTGTCGGTGTCAGCAACGAGCGAGGGGGCACACCCAGGACTTAGCCACGGCGAGGAGGCGCTCTTTCGCTTCACTTCACCACGGCCGCTATCCGCTACTTGCTCACGAGAATTCCGGAGGTCTAGTCAGCTGGCGGCGATGGGTTCGCGTTCTGTCCTGCTAGGCCCACCCGCCAACTCCTCAGTTTTAGGCGGCCGCTACGCGCTGCCACACCTTCATCCCGTCGAGCGTGCTTAGCGTCATCACTGTCTTGTTGTGATGTCGCGGGACTTCGCGCGCGGTGGTGTCGCGCTCGCTTCGTGGACACTTTTGGTATGGGACGGAGTGTCACTGCGATGGATGTGAGGTTGGCTGCGACGGGTGGGTTGGGAGAACGTTTCGGGAGTTCTGCCGCCGGGAAGGGATTTCTAGGTCGACGTTTTATAAGTGGCGTGCTCGTTACCGGTCGGAGGGGTTGTCGGGGTTGGAGGAGCGGTCTCGTGCTCCGAAGTCGGCTCGTCGGCGGATGGGCTCTGATCTCGGAAGAGCGGATCGTTCGTCTCCGTAAACAGCTGGTGGAGGAGGGCCATGATGCAGGTCCGAGGTCGATCCACGGATACCTGTGTTGGGAGGGGTGGGATCCGGTGCCTTCAACTTCTTCGATCTGGCGTCTGCTGCGAGACAGTGGCCATATCTCTCCTCAGCCGAAGAAACGACCGAAATCGGCGTTGAAACGTTTCGTTTATGACCGCCCTAATGAGTGCTGGCAGATCGACGACACTCAGTGGAAGCTGGCTGATGGGTCGGTGGTAAGGATCATCGAGATCATTGATGACCACTCCCGGCTGTGTGTGGCCTCGACAGCAGTGACCTCAGTGACCACCGGTATCGCCTGGCAGGTTTTTGTCGAAGCCGCCAGCAAATGGGGGCTTCCCGCCATGGTCCTATCCGACAATGGGCTCGCCTACAACGGTTCAAGACGCAACAAGAAAGTCCTCTTCGAAACCAACCTGCGCACTCTCGGTATCAACCCAGTCGGCTTCCACACCACTAAACCCGACCACCTGCGGGAAAGTGGAACGTTTCCACAGACCACCAAAAAATGGTTAGACAAACAACCCCTGGCCGCCAACCTCGAACAACTCAACCACCAGCTCCAACAATTCACCGACTACTACAACCATCAGCGGCCCCACTGGTCACTCCAAAACCAGACACCAGCCCACATCCACCAAGCCACACCAGCCGCCAGACCCGCCAACCAGCCCACCACCACCCAAACCGGATAGTCCACGGCAAAGTCGCAGTCGACGGAACCGTCTGGGCACGCCCCTACCGGATCGCAGTCGGAAGAACCCACGCGGACAACCCACCACCACCATCATCGACGGCAGCCACGGCTACATATTCACCAACAACACCCTCCTCAGACACCTCACCCTCGACCCAACCCGACAAACACCAACCCTTAGGGTGTCCACGATGAAGCGCGACATCACATCATCACTGTCTTGTCATTAAGCACACTCGACGAGATGGGGACGAGGGTTGGGGGCGCGGTGGGGTCGGGAATCCCGGAAGCGTCGTTAACGTTGGTGCCACACGATGGGCGCGATCAAAGACCTGGTACAGCTTGGCTTCCCCTGGGATCGACCACTATCCGGCGGGCAATGACCAGTTGGGCCCGGTGAAGCCGCTGCATGGGCGAAATCTCGGATCGGATTTCTCATACCACGATGGCTGGAGCATGTACCACGGCGTCACCATCCCTGGCTTTCCCCAACATCCGCACCGCGGCTTCGAGACGGTGACCGTTGTGCGGCGGGGTTACGTCGACCACTCCGACTCGCTGGGCGCCACTGCCCGTTACGGCGAAGGCGACGTCCAGTGGCTGACAACCGGCAGCGGCATCATGCACTCAGAGATGTTTCCGCTCCTCAGTCCGGAAAGAGACAACCCGTTGGAGCTCTTCCAGATCTGGCTCAATCTTCCCCCGGAATCGAAGATGGTCGACGCCTACTTCGGAATGTTGTGGAGCGAGGACATACCGACCGTGTCTCCGGCGCCAGGCGTGTCTATCGATGTGATCGCCGGACAGCTCGGTCGGTCCACGCCACCTTCGCCTCCGCCCGACTCATGGGCCTCCCGTGCCGACACCGACTTTGCGATATGGCTGATTCGGGTTGGGAGCGGAGCGACTTACACACTTCCCCCGACTACGGCCGGGACAAATCGAACTCTCTACTGCTTTCTCGGAGACGATCTCAGCATCGACGGTTCCACGGTCGAGTCCGACGTGGGCGCTCGCCTGGTTGGAGACCAAGCCGCAGTCATCGAGAATCGGGGCGGACCGGCGGAGTTCCTGCTACTTCAAGGACGTCCGATCGGAGCACCCGTTTTCCAGATGGGCCCATTCGTCATGAACACGCCCGAGGAGCTGCAGCAGGCTGTGCTCGATTACCAGAGAACTCAATTCGGCGGTTGGCCATGGTCACGGCCCGACCCGGTTCATGCCCGCGAGGAGGGCAGGTTCGCACTCCACGCCGACGGCAAGGTCGAGCACCGCGACCGACAAAAGGTCTGATCGAACTCACGTCACCCCCTGACACCTAATCTCGGTCTGTGTCTAACTCTTCCCCGGCCCGGCCGTTGAGACTGGTCCTGATTGGGCTCGCAGCCGGCGTCGTCGGAGGCGGCTTGGGGGTCGGCGGCGGCATCATATTGGTGCCGCTGCTCTTGCTGGTCGGCTTCGACCGGCACCGGGCTCACGCCACGTCACTGGCGGCGATTGTGCTGATTGCGGTCTCCGGCACCGTCAGCTTCTCCTTGGATGGCGAGATAGATGTTGCCGTCGGGATCACGGTCGGTATCGGAGGCATCATCGGTTCAACTCTGGGGGCTTCCTTGATGCACCGAATGAGTGTGCGGAACCTGAGCTTCGTCTTCGGTGTGGTGCTTTTGGCTGCGGCGATACGAATGATCACCGGCGCAGACGCCCTTCAAGGGTCGGGAGGTCTCGCCGGGCTGGCGGAGTCCGCCATCTCGCTCGGTATAGGTGTCCTTGCTGGCTTGTTCGCAGGGGTTGCCGGGGTCGGGGGAGGAGTGGTGATTGTGCCGGCGACCGTGTTCTTCTTAGGTCTCAGCCAGCACGAGGCACAAGGAACCTCTCTGCTGGCGATCGTCCTCACCGCTATCGCGGGAACCGTTGTCAACTATCGAAACAATCGAGTCCGCCTGGAAGACGGACTCGTTGCGGGTTTTGGAGGGGTGGTCGGCTCGGTGGCCGGGTCCCGGATCGCACTCTCGTTGGAGGGAGAGACACTCTCGGTGGTGTTCGGGCTTCTCGTCTTGTTTGTTGCGATTCGGACGCTCTATCGAGCGTTTCGCGTGCCTCAGCCAGTATCCGCGGACTGATCCTCGGCGGGCTCACCTGAATCCCGAGTGGAGGCCAACGCGGGCACCACGATCGCTACGCCGATGGCGAGCAGCACCGCTGGGCCAGAACCAGGCTCCGATGTCTCCGAGAAAGCTCCAAACGTCTGAAGTGTCTTGAGGGATGAGGAACAGAAGCCCGATCCCTGTGACCACCAGACCCGAGAGAAACGAGACGACGTCAAACTTGTGTGTCTTCACTTTGCACCTTTCCTAACGAATGTCGACGTCGATGTCTCCAACGTCGACCGAGAGATTCAGTTCTACGGCACCCTGGGTGCCCGGCGTGTTGAACTCGACCCGAAGGTCACCTATCCCTGCGGACCGTTCGCGGGGTCCCGAGACCTGGCCGACGTCGGCGGTAGCGGTTCCTTGGATGCGGACGCCAGGGGGCACAAAGACTTGGATCTGCCCGGCATCGACGTGGGCATCGATGGCCACGTTCTCGCCGTCCCACGGAAGATCTCGAAGATCGATCTCGAGGCCACCGATGTCGAACACGTAGGTGGTCTGGAGCTCGGAGAAGGTCGTCGGGGCGAATTGACGCTCGACTGCCTCGTCGGTCCAGTCCCATTCGAAGGCCGGTGACACGACGAGGGTCGGGACCATGATCACGGCGACCAAGATCAGCCAGCGGGCCCTTCCCGCGAACGTCCCGACCAGAAGGCCGACACCGAGGATGGTGACGGCAAGAGCTACATAGTGCCTGAAACCGGGTTGGACGAGGTCAGTGGTGTTGTCGAGAAGGGCCAGGACACCTGTCCCGAGGACCATCGCGCCAAGCGTGAGCCTGCCGAGTATCGACTTCTCGCGTGTCTTCCTCGCTGAGGGTGGTAACGCTGGGGGTGTCGCGGCGGGGATGGGCGGAGTTCCATCGGAGGGCGGGCCACCGGCGGCCGGTGGGTGATCGTCGGTTGCGACGGCGGAAGCCTCCCCACCGGAGATGTCGAGGTCACCGTCGGCCTTGTTAGGCGACAGCCGCGAAAGGTCTCCGGTGTACAACAGCACGCCGACCACAAGCAAGCCAATAGCCCAAACCAGACCACCGGAGATGAATGTGAAGTTGTCGAGGAGGATGAGGATCGCAATAAACACGATGCCTATGCCCAGCCACGATCGGGCGCCGCCCGCTCCGGAGAAGAATCTCTCCGCGGGTGTGGTCGGCTCGTCCTCGGAGCGGATCAGGAACCATCCTGCCGCATACAAGACCAGTCCCAGACCTCCAGTGAAGGTGAGAAGCACGAAGCCGATGCGAATCAGCAACACCGGGATGTCGAACCTGAGCGCAAGGCCCTGACTCACGCCGGCCAACATCCGGCCGTCCACAGGGCGGATCAGCTCGCCTTCAGTTGGAGACTGGCTGGCCTCAGTCTGTGTCGTTTCTTGTGTCTGTTCCATGGTTGCTATTGGACGCAACAGCCAGCTGTTTGGCAATCAGGGACGACCCTGATTGCCCCCTGACACGCTCAGGGGGATCCCCGATTGAGGTCGACGACGCCGAGCGCGATCATCATGACGTGCCAGAGACCCGTTCCTACGTCTTCTACCGCCGTCGCAGCAACCGGATGGTCGCCGGTGTCGCCGGTGGCCTTGCCGACACTCTCGGGGTCGGGGACACCTTTGTGCGCGCCGCTTTTGTCACCCTCTCCATGGTTTGGGGGCTGGGAGTGCTTCTTTACCTGGGCTTTTGGCTGGTGGCGATTGATCGAGTCGAGGATGTCGAATCGGAACCGGTATCGGGGCACCAAGCAATCGGCCTCGCGATCGCCTTCACCGGCCTCATGCTGCTGTTTCTCATGCTCGGCTGGTGGCCGTCGAATGGCCTGGTGATAACCGTTTGGGGCATTACGTTCGGCACGGCATTCCTCACCGATCGGCACCTGCCCAACCCACTGGCGTCACTCATCGATCCCACGGTGGAGAGCCCCGGCCGATTCCGGATGCTCATCGGGGTTGCCCTGCTGATAGGTGGGCTCGTTGTGTTCGCCTCCAACATCGGGACGCTCTTCGACGCCAACGATGTGATAATCGCCATCGCCCTGACCGGGCTCGGGTTGATGGTCGCCTTCGGCCCCTGGATTACGCGGTTGGCGGGCGATCTGAGCCAGGAGAGGCGCGAGCGGATTCGCCAAGAGGAGCGGGCGGAGATGGCGGCCCACCTTCACGACTCGGTGCTGCAGACGCTCGCCCTGATCCAGCGAAGCGACGATCCGGCTCGGATGTCGATGTTGGCGCGCCACCAGGAAGGCGAGCTCAGGGATTGGCTCTACGGCAACGCTCCCCTCGAGGGTGTGGATCAGCTGTCGACGGCGCTGCGCCAGGCGGCGGCTCGAATCGAGGAGGACCACCAGGTTCCCGTCGAGGTGGTGGTAGTGGGGGACTATCCGCTGGACGGGGACACCGGAGCGCTCGTCGGCGCCGCGTCAGAGGCGATGACCAACGCCGCCAAACACTCGGGTGCAGAACGCATCTCTCTCTATTTCGAGGCAGCCGAAGACCGTCTGGAGGTGTATGTGACCGACCAGGGCCGTGGTTTCGACACCGATGATGCCGGGAGCGGGCGGGGCTTGGCCGATTCGATCGTGGGGAGGATGGAACGGGCAGGTGGCTCGGCAACCATCGATAGTGTGCCGGGAGAGGGCACCGAGGTGATATTGCAGTTGGAGGTGTCATGAGCGCCGATCTCTATTTGGTGGACGATCATCGATTGTTTCTCGCCGGCGTGAAGTCTGAGTTGGCGAACGAGTTCAACATCGTTGGGTCGGCGCTCGATGTGGACACCGCCATCGAGGAGATTCGAGGCCTCAGCCCTGAGGTGGTCCTGATCGATGTTCACATGCCGGACGGAGGTGGCATAGCAGTCGTCGAGGGTGTTTTGGAGACCAACCCCGGCGTCAAATTCCTTGCCCTCTCGGTCTCGGATCGGGCCGAAGACGTCATCGCCATGATCCGGGCGGGTGCCAGAGGGTACGTCACAAAGACCATCGAGCCTCCGGAGCTTGTCGATGCGGTGAGGAGAGTGAAGGCCGGCGACGCTGTTTTCTCCCCTCGACTGGCAGGGTTCGTGCTCGATGCTTTCGCCGGGGCCATGCCGGCGGACGTCGATCCGGAGCTAGATCAGCTCACGGCGCGAGAGAAAGATGTTTTGCGTTTGATCGCTCGGGGTTTCGCCTACAAGCAGGTGGCCAGAAAGCTCAACATCTCGATCAAGACCGTTGAAACTCATGTCTCCTCGGTCCTGAGGAAACTGCAACTGAGCAACCGTCACGAGCTGGCGCGCTGGGCGTCGAAACGCCGAATCGTCTGAGCTGACTCAGGCGACCACCTCCACCGGCGACTTGGTCGTCACCTGGAGGCCACCCATGACCACCTTTCCGGTGAGGCGTAGGATGGGGGCGTCCTCGCTGTCGGCAGGCTCGGTGCGGTCATCAAATCCGCCGAACAGAACATCAGACTCGTTGACCACCCTCCATCCCGGTGGAACCACGAGGCTGAGGCCGCCCATGATGACGATCGCATCGAGATGAATTCCCGTCGGTGCGGGTTGCGCTTTCCGAAGGTCGAGCAGGGTCCCTCCAAACACGGTCAGCGTCTGTCCTCCATAAAACGGATCTGCGGCGGAAACCAGCTCCACGCCTTCGTAGATAGAGACGAGATCGATCTCCTCGCTAGATGGATCCCCTTTCGATTTCAGCGTGAACTTGGCGAGTAACGCAGCGACGGACGCTCCGAACAGGATCGCGAAGTAGAGGCGAAGGAGTCTTCTCATCCCTCAAACCATACGACATGGGGTGTGGGAAGACCGTCCCACGGGCGTCTGTTGGACTTGGCATGGACCAGCCCAGCGCTCTTCGTGCGTCACTCAGCATTGTCTGGTCACTGCTAACGGTTCGACGCCCCGAGTCCCAGGGCAATGACCATCTCGACCATTCCGGTCTCACCCCGGTGTTGAGAGTCCTGGCTGAACGTGGCCTGTCAGGGGTCGCCCAAGACCTCGGAGCCCTCGACGGCTATCTAGCCGATTTGGCGACAGTGGATCCCAACCAACTCTCGAGATCCGAGGGGCTTGCATTCTGGATCAACCTCTACAACGGGAATGCGATTCGCCTCGCTGCCGAAGCCTTTCGCCGAGGCTTGACGTCGGTGTTGCGAATCCCCGGGGCTTTCAATTCAAGACAGATCGGCGTGGCCGGTGAGAAGCTGTCATTGGATGCCATCGAACACGCCAAGATTCGACGCTTCAAAGATCCGAGGATTCATTCCGCCCTGATATGTGGCTCGTTGTCTTGCCCCACTGTGCGCCATGAACCGTATTGGGGGCGGGATTTGGGGGGCCAGCTCGAAGATCAAATGCGGAGGTTTCTTCGGGCCGGCGGAGCGCTGGCATCTGAAGGTGGAGGTGTCGCCCTCAGCCGGATCTTCCTCTGGTACGGCTCCGACTTTGTGCGTCCCGGCCGCATGCCCACCTTGCTTCCTTCCTCGCCTGCCAGCATCTTGCATGCCTTACGGCCCTGGTTACCGGTGGATCTGGTAGACGATGGCCCGGTTCAATTCCAGCGCTACGACTGGGGTCTGGGTTGCGCCGTGCTCTGAACCCCTCGCGAAGCTGCAGCCAAGATGGATAGTGCAATTAGGGCGGCAATGGTGTCGGCGGGCAAGACAATGCTCATCAACTTGGATCCGTCTACCAACCAGCCTCCGCTATTGGTGAATCCGACTACGTCGAGATAGATCGCGATCGACGCCACGCAGGCGATGAGGATGACGATCCCACCCAACCAAGCCGCAGCCCGACCTCGGAGAAATCCGAGGGCGATGAACGTGGTTGCCGTCACCCAGGCGATATCGAGCGACGATAGAAGTTGGAGAAACTGAAGGGAAACGTCGTATCTGGCTGCCGCAGACGTAGCCATAGTTAGCAGGGCCGAGAAGCCGGTGGCCAGGGCGACCAGCGAGGCTGTCGAAGCCAGCCAATTCCTTTTGAGAGCTGGAAACCAGGGTGTCTCGAGCAAGCGGGACAACTCTGCCACCAGAAGCAACGTGGCCGTCTGGACGATGAGTAAGTGAATGTTGACGTAGGCAAAGAGATTGTCTTCCGGTGCCGGCGCGCCACGGAGGAACGCAGCCAGCACCATCGGCAACCCCCATTGCACCAAACGCAAGGTGGCCTTGGCCAGCCCTGTCTCCAGAGGGTGGCTCGGGGTCGTCAGCTGGCCCTCTCCCCGGCGGTCACGGCGAGATCGAGGACGTTGCTCGCGGGGGCGAGTGGACACGACCAGACGTCCGAATGAAAACAGGAAGGGTGGTAGGCGTAGTTGAAGTCGAGGACGACGGTTTGGCCGTCGTGGCCGAGATCCGCCCCTTTCGCGGTGTCGATCAGATAGCGGCCACCTCCATACGTGGAGTTTCCGCTGGTGTCGTCTCGGAAGGGGAGGAACAGGCCATCGCCATAACCGACCAGCCAAAGCAGCGAGAGCGATCGGCGCTTGCCGGCGAGTGTGAAGCGGACGGTTCCGAAGTTGACGAATCGGGTCATCCCGACTCCGCTGTTGCGGACGTCCAGTTCCATTCCCGGAGCGGTCCTCACAATCCCGTTCACCCTCCATTTGGGGTCGTAGTCGAAGTACTTGAGCCCCGAGAACTTGGTGCGATCTTCTATGGGCGACTGGGGATGGGTTGCGAAGAGCTCGTTCCTGGCTTGGACCCACTCTTCCCACGCCTCCTCACCCTGGCCGACCCTGACCTGGGCGTAGATCTGGTGAACCCGTCTGCGGTAGTTGAGAAGGTCGAGGTGGGTACTCACACTTGGAGTGAACCGTGGGTGGCCTCAAAAAGATTCCACTTTCCGGGAAGGCCCTTCAAGTCGAATGACCCACATTCCACAAATTCGAGAGGAGAGCCAATGACGAGATCTTTGACCGTTCCTGAGACCATTACCCCTCCCTCCGATGCCATGTCCATAACCCTGGACGCAAGGTTGACGCCGACACCCCCGATCTCGCCATTGCGTTTCTCGATCTCTCCAGTATGGATACCGGCTCTGATGTCGATGCCGAGGGGTAGGACTGCTGACCTGATGCTGAGGGCGCAGAGCACGGCCGCCTGAGGGCTATCAAAGGTCGCCAGCCAGCCGTCGCCGGTTGCGGCGACCTCCTCCCCCCCGTGCCGTTCGATGGCCTGTCTCGTCAACCGATCGTGGTCGGCGCGCAAGTCAAGCCAACGCTCATCGCCAATCTCGGCAGCAAGTGCGGTTGAGCCCACGATGTCGGTGAACATGACGGTGGAGAGGGTTCGATTGGTCTGCACCGAGCGATGACCGCCTTTGACGAAAGCCTCGATTTCGTCGAGCACGGGTGTGAAGTTCCCTGCGTGCCAGGGGATTGTGTCAGCACCCTCGAGCTCGACGAGGCGCGCATTCCGTATGTTTCTTGCCAGGTATCCGCTGTGGATTGGCCGGTGGAATAGGGCGTCTTTTCGACAGATCACAAGGGTCTCCGCTTCGACCAGAGGAACAAATGCCCGCACGTCGGTTTCCCCGATCCAATGGACCGCCTGGGCGGCAATGGCGGGTGCCATGGAGAGGCGTTGGAAGCGGGGATACCAGGACCTAAACCTCGGATCGTTCGCGACCGAAGGTGCCGTCACGACCAGCGTGTCGGCGTTCACCCCATACATCTCCCGCCAGTTGCGCTCGAGTGTCTCGATCACCTCGTCTGGCGCACCAATGGGGTAGTCGTCCGACCGGCGGAATCGTGCGTACGAGTTGACGAGGACGAGGCCGGGAAAGCGCTCAGGATCGTAGGCAGCAAGGATTATGGCGAGGGTGCCACCTTCCGTATCTCCGATGAGGGTCGCCGTTTCGACTCCGAGGTCGTCGAGTACGGCTACCACATCCTGCCTAGCGTCCGCGACCGGATCGACCCAACCTCGTTGCGGGCCATCTGAGATTCCTGATCCCCGCTTGTCGATCATGATCACCCGACCGAAAGTGGCGAGACGACTGAGGTACCGGGCGGCGCTCGGTTCGTCCCAGATTGCATCGATGTTGGTTATCCAGTGGGTCAGGAAGACCAGATCGTCCGGCCCTTCGCCGAACACCTGATAGCCGACCCGACCCGCCGGCGTGGTGGCAAAGCGCGACTCTGGCCGGTCGAAGTGGAGACTGGGCACCTCCCCAAACCTAGCTGGACGCCTAATTCCCTTGACTCTCCATGGTTCGGTGTGCCAACCTGTCGCCGTCGATATTCGGAGGCCTTGGTGATCAAGATTTTCACTCTCACCACTGGGAACACCAGGGCTTTTGTCGCGCCCGCTTCGGCATTCATGGGTGTGAATCTGCCCGACCAGCCGCTACGGCCTCCGCATCAATGATCTGAAGACTCATCAGACCACTCCAGAGGCCGTCGGCGATCCCGGCGGCCTTTTTGATTGGAAATCGACAGGAAAGACTTGAAATGAGCAAGCGTTTGACACAACTACAAGAAACGGGGCGATGTACCACCGAAGGCGCTCACGACCTCTTCTTCTCGGAACGGCCTGACGAACTGGCACAGGCACAGCGAATTTGCGGCCGGTGTCCGGTGCGGGTCAATTGTTTGGAGCTGGCGCTCGAGCAGCGGTTGGAGTGGGGCGTTTGGGGTGGCGTCATCTTCTGGGATGGTCAGCCCTTCCATCGGCGTCGGGGGCGGGGTCGGCCGAGTGAGGCCGATAGGGGACTCCCGGTCGAGGCCGAAGTTGGAGAGCTCTGGGATCTGGTCAGATCCGCTTAGGAGACGGCCAGCTCCCGGAGCCCACCTGGCGTCGAGGGGTGGCGCATTTTGGCGAGGGCCTTGGCTTCGATCTGGCGAATGCGCTCTCTCGTCACGTTGAAGTGTCGACCGACCTCGTCGAGGGTTGATGGTTCGCCGCCCCCCAAGCCGTAACGCATCTCGATGACGGTCCGTTCGCGGTCGGTCAGGCGCTCGAGCACAAACTGAAGATTCTCGATGTTGAGTTTGGAGGCGATCAGCTCGAATGGGGCGGCGGCGTCGAGGTCTTCGATGAAGTCGCCCAAGGTTGCATTGTCTTCGCCCACTGGCTCGAAGATCGAGACGGGCTCGGGTGCAACCTTGCGAGCTTCCCTGATCTTCTGGACGGTGAGACCACTCTCGTCGGCCAACTCCTCGTCGGATGGCTTCCTACCCAGCTTCTTGGTGAGGTTGCCCTCGGCGGTCTGCATCTGGGTGATGGTGTCCATCATGTGCACCGGGACTCGAATGGTGCGGCTCTTGTCGGCGATGGCTCTGGTGATGGCCTGACGAATCCACCACGTGGCATAGGTGGAGAACTTGAAGCCCTTGCGGTATTCGAACTTTTCGACGGCGCGAATGAGACCGAGGTTTCCTTCCTGAACCAGATCCAGGAAGGGGAGACGGGCGTGCCCGTAACGTTTGGCGATGGAAACCACGAGCCGGAGATTGGATCGGATGAAGATCTGGCGAGCCTCTTCACCGGCCCTGACCAATTGCCGCAGCTTGCGACGTTTAGTTGGATCTTTCTCCGTCTCGAGGGCGAGCTCGGCTTTGCGGCCGTTTTCGATGTCCTTGGCGAGACGAACCTCGTCTTCGGCTGTCAATAGGTTGTATGTGCCGATGCCGTCGAGATATTGACGGATCGCCTCATCACTGATTTCTCGTTCGATAGCTCTGCCTCTACCCATGTGCCGGCCCTTTTCGCCGTCGGCCAGCGTAGGAACACGCCGGGCCACTCTCTGGCATTTGTCAATATCTCTATCGTTTTTTTCCACAGGAATCTGAATAGGTAAGAAGACCCAATTCGACAGAAGGTGTCCGGGAGTTGGCGAGGGTGATCATGGCCGTGCTCGGAGGCTGGGCGTGGCACGATCACTATTGGAAGTTGGGAGCGAGGCTTGGTGCATCGCCAGCCTGACCGCGGGCGGAGTGGGCCGAGCCAAGAGGGTCCCCGTAGAAT
>CBDCGI010000012.1:0-24171 GCA_965216725.1 Acidimicrobiia bacterium
TCAAGCCGGCAAAACTCAACCCGGGGACCTACACCAACATCAATGGGAACATTGCCCTTTCCTGGGGCCTCATCACGGCCGCGCACAAGGCCGGGCTCCCCCTCTTCTATGGGACCTACCCCATCACACCTGCCTCGGACATCCTCCACGAGTTGTCGCGCAGAAAGAACTTCAACGTCCGGACATTCCAGCCGAAGACGAGATCGCCGGTGTCGGAACTGCAATTGGAGCCGCATTTGCCGGCCACCTGGCGGTCACCGGATCTTCTGGCCCCGGGATCGCCCTCAAGAGCGAGGCTATCTCTTTGGCGTTCATGACCGAGCTTCCCCTGATAGTGGTGAACGTGCAGCGCGGTGGCCCTTCCACCGGCCTGCCCACCAAACCGGAGCAGTCGGACCTCCTTTTCTCGCTGTACGGGCGGCACGGAGAGTCGCCACTTCCGGTGATAGCAGCGCGCGTCACCCTCCGATGCCTTCGAATGCGCGATAGAAGCCGCAAGGATCGCTTTGACGTACATGACTCCGGTGATCCTGCTCAGCGACAACTACATCGCCAATGGCTCCGAACCCTGGCTGCTCCCCGACATTGCCGCGATCCCGAAGATCGACGTCGAATACGCCAAACACCCAAATGGCCCGGACGGGACATTCCTGCCTTACATGAGGGACGTCGATACGTTCGCCCGGCCCTGGGCGGTTCCTGGAACGCCGGGGCTGGAACATCGAATCGGCGGTCTGGAGAAGGAAGCCATCACCGGCAATGTCTCATACGACCCGTCCAACCACCAGCTGATGACCGACACCAGAGCGTGGAAGGTGGCCAACATCGCCAACGACATTCCCCCGCTCGCGGTGACCGGCGAAGAGGACGCCGACCTTCTCGTCCTCGGCTGGGGCTCCACGTTCGGGACTATCAGGGCCGCGGCTCGCCGCGCCCGCCTGGAGGGTCGCAAAGTCGCTGTTGCCCACCTCCGCTATCTCAACCCCATGCCGCGCAACGTGAGCGACGTCCTCCACGCCTACGACAAGATTCTGATCCCGGAGCTCAACACTGGCCAGCTGCTCAAGCTGATCCGCGCCGAGCACCTGATCGACGCCGTTGGCCTGAACAAAGTGGCCGGTGAGCCCTTCAAGGTTTCTGAAGTGACCGACAAGATCATGGAGATGACCAAGTGAGCGCCCCCTCCTACACGCGCGCAGACTTCCAGACCGACCAGGAAGTTCGGTGGTGCCCCGGATGCGGGGACTACACCATCCTCGCATCAGTGCAACAGTTCCTCGCCGGTCTCAATCGAAACCGGGAAGAGTTCGTCTTCATCTCCGGCATCGGCTGCTCATCGCGCTTTCCCTACTACATGAACACCTACGGAATGCACTCGATTCACGGTCGCGCCCCGGCGATCGCTTCGGGCATCGCCACCACCCGACCTGATCTTTCGGTGTGGGTCATCACCGGCGATGGGGACGCACTGTCAATCGGTGGCAACCACCTCATCCACGCGTTACGACGAAACGTGAGCATCAAGATCATCCTGTTCAACAACCAGATCTATGGGCTCACCAAGGGTCAGTACTCACCCACATCCGAAGTCGGCAAGACCACCAAATCGACACCGTTCGGCTCGGTCGACTACCCCTTCAACCCCCTCTCACTTGCTCTGGGTGCCGAAGCCACGTTCGTCGCCAGGACTCTGGACATGGACCGGAAACACACTCAGGCCGTTCTCGAAGCGGCGTACGAGCACGAGGGTGCGGCATTCATCGAGATCTACCAGAACTGCAACGTGTTCAACGACAAGGCTTTCATCCAGATCACAGGAAAGGAAGAGCGAGTCCACAACCGAGTCGATCTCGAGGCCGGCAAGCCAATCGTCTTCGACGGAGGGTCCAAAGCGGTTGTGATGCGCGGCGGCGAAGCCACAATCGTCGATTCCGCGTCGGTAGACCCCAAGGCAATCCTCGTCCACGACCCGACCCGGCCCAACCCGTCGATCGCCTACGCGTTGAGCCGTCTTTCGCACGGCCCTTACGGACCGACACCTCTGGGGATCTTCCGGAATGTGCAAAGACCAACCTACGACCGTGCGGTCAACGAACAGGTCACTGCAGCCACGGAGAAGCTCGGAGCCGGCGACGTCGAAAAGCTGATCGTCAGCCACGGCACATGGACGGTTTCCTCCGACGGGAGCGTGGGCAACGGAGCAGGGTCTTAGCCGCACGGCCCACTTCAGCCGGAAGTCAGCACCCCTCTGTCCCACGAGCAGGACTGCAAGAGTGGGTCGCGGCTCGAGACCGTCGATGCCCTCGGCTTGTAGCCGCTGATGAGCCTTTCTGAAGTCCTCGCGCTGGCGGCACCCGTTCACTGAAAACGTGTCACACCCGCCTTGTACCTTGCGGTTATGGGAAAGGGAGAGACACGACAGGCGATGATGCCGATAATCATTCCCTGTCTGGAAGACCCGGCGTCGGCCTCCACGGACGAGAGGGACGAGCATCTGATGCTGGGCGAGAAACCTCACGTCAACGTCCACGTCGACCTCCAGGCGGTTGCCGGGCTGGGTGGTGGTCTCCATGAAACCGACGACGGCCATGTCCTCGATGTCGAGACGGTCAACCAGATCAATTGCGACGCCTCGATTTCCAGAATCGTATTCGGCCCGGATTGTGATGTTCTCGACGTCGGACGAAAGACTCGAGTAGTCCCAGCAGCGCTTCGCCGCGCCGTTGTCGCTCGCGACCGTCACTGCGTCATCCCCGACTGCACACGTCCAGCAAAATGGTCCGACGTCCACCATCGCGTCGCATGGGCACACGGCGGCGAAACCGAGATCAACAACCTGTGCCTACTCTGCCGCCACCACCACACCCTGGTTCATCTCGAGTTGGCGGAGCTCCCGAACCATCAGGAGTTGGTCGCTCGACGACCTACCTAGGGGTGGACTCTTCCCCACCACCCCGCACCCAGAAGGGCGTTGTTTCCTATCGCAGGCCAGCGATCGAGAACGCGGTCAGGTCCTCGATCAACTCACTTCTCGAGAGCCGCCCTCTCGGGTTGAACCAGCGTTCGACGGCGTTGAGCATGGACAGGATGAAGATCGACGCCGTCTTGACGTCAATGTCTTCCCGGAATGACCCATCGGCCACTCCGTCTGCGATGACCGACCGGAACGCCCCCTCATAGTGGTCGCGGGCGTCGAGTATTTGAGACCGGTGGGCCTCATCGAGCATCCGCGCCTCGTTGAGGAAGGTCCGAGCGACATCGAGATTCTCGAGAACAACGCCAACATGCCCTGCTATGAGCGCTCCCAAACGATGGTCTGCGGTTCCGTCGGAATTCAGGGCCTCGGCCGCCGAAGCTTCAAAGAGCCTCGCTCCCTCCTCCACTACTTCCACCAGTAGATCCTGTTTGGAATCGACGTGTGAGTAAAGAGATGACCCGAGAAGGCCGACCTCCCTTCCCAGATCGCGCATCGACGTACCGTGGTACCCCTTCTCCGCGAACAGCTTGCCCGCAGCCGCCACCACGTCGGACCGAGTGTTCCTGGTGGCAACCATCAGCGATGGTCGTATCTGACGACGACCTTCTCCGTGAGGGGATGCGATTGGCAGGTGAGCACATAGCCCGCCTCGACTTCTGAGTCGACAAGGGCATAGTTCTTGTCCATGGTCACCTCGCCCTCTTCGATGCGGCCTTTGCAGGTCGCGCACATTCCGCCTTTGCAAGAGAATGGGAGCTCGCTACGAACCCTGAGCGCTGCGTCGAGGATCGAAGATTCCGGAGTCATTCTGGTCTCGACGGCCCTTCCGTCGAGAATCACCGTCAGTTCAACCGACCCCTCCCCAGGCGGAGGCTCGGGTGGGAGTGACGACGGGTCCACCGGGCCCGCGAAGAACAACTCGTCGTGTATCACGTCCTCTGAGAAACCCATTTCGACAATGGCCTCCCGGGCAGACATGACGAGGTCGTAGGGCCCACACAAGTACCAACCGGTGACGGGCCTCGAGCCCATGAGCTGGCGGTAGATCAGCCTCAGCTTGTCAGCGTCGATCCTGCCCGCAAGCAGAGGGAGGTCCGAGCCTTCCCGACTGAGAATGTGGAACAACTGGAGACGGTCGGGGTATCGGTCCTTCAGGCCCTCCAACTCGTCGAGAAACATGATGCTGGAACCGGTTCGGTTCCCGAAGACAACCGTCCACGACGATCCAGGCTCCGACTCCAGCGTGGTCGACACCAGTGACAGGACCGGTGTGATCCCGGAGCCTGCCACCACGGCCACCCTATGGGCCGATGCTTGTGGATCGGGAGCGATTGTGAACTCCCCGATCGGCGGCATCACCTCGACGGTGTCACCGGCCTCCAGTGACTCAGTGGCGAATGTCGAGAACACTCCGCCATGAAGCCGCTTTATCCCAACGCGTAGCTTGCCGCTGTTTGCATTGGCGCAAATCGAGTAGGAGCGGCGCACATCGTCTCCATCGATTTCCCGGCGAAGCGTGACGTGCTGGCCCGGAAGGTATCGGAAACGGTTGCGCAGGTCCTCGGGGACGTCAAACGTGACCGAGACCGATTCGTCGGTGAGACGGGCGACTTCGATGACCTGTAACGGGTGGAAAACCACTTCGCTCATCAATACCTCTTGAAGTAGTCGAAAGGCTCTCCACACGAAGAGCACACCATCAACGCCTTGCATGCTGTGGAGCCGAAGAGGCTCACCGTGGTCGGTGCGTCGGCCCGGCATGTGGGACACACGACCTCGTGAGCTGCGGTCGGAGGAGCGATACCAAACTCGTCGAGTTTCCGGCGGGCATCTTCCGACATCCAATCCGTGGTCCAAGCCGGGTTTTGCCGAACTACGACCTTGGCTTCAAACCCCTTGGCCTCCAAGGAATCGGTGATGTCGTTCTCGATCTGTCTCATGGCCGGACATCCGGAATAGGTGGGCGTGATGGTCACAACCACCGTCGCCCCCTCGACAGCCACCTCCCGAAGGACTCCCAACTCCGCAATGCTCAGGACAGGAATCTCCGGATCGACAATCGATTCAACGATCGACCGAGCCCGTTCGATATCGACCCCGACCAAGCTCACCATTTCAGCCCCGGATAGCTCCGCTGCATCCACTGCATTTCGGCGAGCACGAACCCGAGTTCCTCGGTGTGGAAGCCACTGCGCCCACCCGATCGCTGGTAGGAGTCGATGGGACGGCCGAGGGTCGCCTCCTCGATCATGGCGTCGACGCGACGCCGCCAGGCATCGCTGTATCTGACGGCATCCCCCTCGAATAACTCGCCGGTGAATCGCCAGAGACCGTCCAGCGCAGCCTGTGCCCGAGCATGAGATTCGTCGGTGCCGTCGCCAAGCCTCACCACCCAGCCGGACGAGTTTCGGAAGTGATACCGCGCCTCTTTGACTCCCCTGGCGGCGATGCCGGCAAGTCTCTCGTCGTTACCTTGAGCGAGGTCGGCCCAGAGTTCGAGCTGATAGGCGTCGAAGAGGAACTGACGAATCATGGTGTGCGCGAAATCGCCGTTGGGTTGTTCGACCAAGAGCAGGTTCATGTATTCCCGCTCGTTGCGTCCCATTGCAAGATCGTCTTCAGTTCGTCCCTTCGCTTCCACCTCCCCCGCGTAGGTGTAAAGGGCGCGGGCGATGCCGAGATGATCGAGGGCGGTGTTTCCGATGGCGATATCGGTCTCGAGGTCGGGTGCCCACGAAATCAACTCGCCGAGCCGCTGGGCGATGACCATGTTGTCGTCGGCATGAGCCAGCAGGAAGGTGAACTTGTCCCCGAGATCGGGCGGGGGCGTCCCCTGCGGCGCGCCGGCAACGATGGCTTCAGTCACATCTGCCCCACTTCTTCGGGGATTTCGTAGGTAGTCGCGTGGCGGTAGACCTTCTCGTTGGCTTCGACATAGTCGAGAGCGTCCTCAGGCTCGAATGAGGCGATCTCCGAGCTGGGCACCACCCACAGGCTCACACCTTCCCCTCGCCGTGTGTAGACGTCGCGGGCGTTCTGCAAGGCCGTCTCTGCATCCGGGGCGTGCAGGCTCCCGATATGCACATGAGAGATCCCACGGCGAGCCCTTACAAAGACCTCCCACATCGGCCATTCCTCGCCTGCGATTTCCGTGGACTCGGCAATCTCTGCACTCTCACCCGGTGCAACTGGTACGTCGTAGGTCATCTCGAGCTCCTCCTCAGGCCGCTGATTTCTCGGCCCTCTTGGCCGCGTAGGCGGTGGCGGCCTCACGGACCCAAGCACCGCCCTCCCAGGCTTTCACCTTGTGATCGATACGGTCTCGATTCATTGGGCCGTTCCCCTTCACCACGGTCCAGAACTCGTCCCAGTCGATCTCACCGAAGTCGAAGTGGCCGCGTTCGTCATTCCACCTCAGCTCGGGATCGGGAATCTCCAAACCGAGGTAGTTGGCCTGGGGAACGGTCATATCGACAAACTGTTGGCGAAGGTCGTCATTGGACACACGCTTGATCTTCCACGCCATTGATTGCTCGGTGTGCGGGGAGTCGGAATCATGGGGGCCGAACATCATCAGGGACGGCCACCACCATCGGTTCAATGCGTCCTGGGCCATCGCTTTTTGCGTCTCGCTTCCCTGGCAGAGCCGGATCAGCAACTCGTAACCCTGCCGCTGGTGAAACGACTCTTCCTTGCAGATCCGAACCATCGCCCGGGAATAAGGGCCATAGCTGCAACGGGTGAGCATCACCTGGTTGGTGATAGCGGCGCCGTCGACCAACCAGCCGATCGCACCGATGTCTGCCCAGGTCAGCGTGGGGTAGTTGAAGATCGATGAGTACTTGTGCTTGCCCTGATGAAGCAGCTCCTGAAGCTCGTTTCGTCTCACGCCCAGGGTCTCGGCCGCCGAATACAAGTAGAGGCCGTGGCCCGCTTCGTCCTGAACCTTGGCGATCAGGATCGCCTTGCGGTGGAGGGAGGGGGCACGCGTGATCCAGTTCCCCTCCGGCTGCATTCCGATCACCTCGGAGTGGGCATGTTGTGCGATCTGACGGATCAGGGTCTTCCGGTAGCCCTCGGGCATCCAGTCGGTGGGCTCGATCTTGTCGTCGGCGTCGATGATGGCGTCGAAACGTTCCTGGGAGGTCATGAACCAAGGATAGACGAACGAACGTTTGTTTGTCGAGGAGCAGGATCCCTGTAGCCAGTGCCGAGGGTGTGACTCACCTCTTGTGGGTCAGGGCCAACGGCGCTGCCGGATGATTCAGGCGAGAGCCACCAGGTCGAGGAGTTCCTCGTCGAAATAGCGGATCTCCCCCTCCGGCATCAGGACCGCCCGATCCGGTGCCAGCTGTGCCACGAAGTCGGTGTCGTGGCTGACCAGGATGATGGTCCCCTCGTAGATGGTCAGAGCGTCCAGGAGCGACTCTTTGGCCTGGGGATCGAGGTTGTTGGTCGGCTCGTCCAACAGGAGCACGTTTGGCCGTTCCGCCACCAACATCGCCAATGCGAGCTTCGTCTTCTCGCCTCCGGAAAGCGTTGCCGCGTCCTGATCGACCTTGTCAGCCAGCAGGAACAAGCCGAGAAGAGATCTCAGCGTTTGCTCGGGAAGGTCGGCGACATCCTGCATGTGCCCGATCACACTCTTCCCCGGTGTGATCTGCTCGTGCTCCTGGGCGTAGTAGCCCAGTGTCGCCTCGTGCCCCGACGACACCTCCCCGAGATCGGCCGACTCCACTCCGGCGAGAATCCGCAACAGAGTCGTTTTACCGGCGCCGTTGAGGCCGATGAGAAGCATCCGCTCCCCCCGCTCAACAGCGAAGTCGATGTCGACGAACACGAGGTTGTCGCCGAAAGCCTTGGCAAGGCCAAGGGCCGACAGCGGCACTCGACCCGACCGCTCCGGCTGTGGGAAATTGAGCTTGACCCGGCGACCGTCCTTCTGGACCTGTACCAGGTCGCGTTTCATCCTCTCCACTCGGGTCTCCATGGCCCGGGCCACCTTCGCCATCTTCTCGGTCGTCCCCTTGAACCGGCGGATATTCTCCTCCAAGCGGGCGATGTGAGCGTCTTGATGCCTGCGCTCGCGCTCCTTGCGCTCCCGCCTGGCAACCCGCTCCAGGAGATAATTGGAGTAGTTCCCCCGGTACGCCTCGATTTCGCCGTGCTCGAGAGCCAGAATCGACGTGATCGCCTCGTCGAGCAACGGCAGATCGTGGGACACGACCAGCATCCCTCCTCGATAGGTACTCAGGTAATCGATCAACCAGGCTTTGGCGTCGAGGTCGAGATGGTTCGTCGGCTCATCCAATACGATGACGTCGGTCTCGGCAAAGAGAATGCGGGCGAGCTCGACCCGGCGTCGCTGACCTCCCGACATGGTCTTCACCGGTTGCTCTAGCTCGCTGTTGCCGATCCCCAGTGCGGCCGCAATTCGCTTGGCTTCCGCCTCGGCGACTGTTCCCCCTTTCGACTCGAACTCGTCGTGAAGTCGGCTGAAATGGGCAATTCCCCGATCCAGCGTCTCCCCATCCATGTCTTCGAGACGCTCCCGAGCCTGCTCGATCTGCCGTTGCATGGCGCCTATCTCCCGAGCCATGAGGATGCGTTCGAGTGCTGTCGCTTGGGGATGCTCCAGTTGGGGAAGAGCCGCCTCCTGCGAGAAATAGCCAACGCTCCCTGACCGCAAAACGGTCCCCGATGCCGGCGAGAGTTGACCAATCAGTGTCCTCATCAGGGTGGTCTTCCCGGCGCCGTTGCGGCCCACGAGACCGATCCGATCGCCGGACTGCACGCTGAAAGAGACCCCGGTAATGAGAGTCCGGGGCCCGACGTCGATTTGCAAGTCGCGAGCAATCAACATGACGCGTAGAGGTTAAGGAAGAGGTCGATAACAAGCCGAGGATTTACACCAGCCACCCGGGCGGACCGGGATATCACCACATTGCCACGTCCTGTTAACCGTCCCTTCATCTCGACTGGTTAAAAAGCGGATGTCGGCTGATCCAGCTGATCTAGCCGCAGATACAACCTGATCCTCCTCCCAAGGGCACTCGGGGTGGCCGCCAGGCTGCCCCGAGTCTGCGTCTCGGCGATTAGCTTGCCGTCGATGCCAAGTGAGAGCTTCGCCGCAGCCGTTCCGGTCAACCGGGATCGAGAGTCGGTGTGGGCGGCCCTGCAAGTCCCCGAGACGTGGGAAGGGGTGCCGGGGGTGGGTGAAGTCACCAGCCCCACATACGACGAAAGCGGCAACCTCGCCGGGTTCGACTTCTCGACCAGGATCGGTGGTAGGCCCTATCGCGGCAGGGCAATCCGTGCCGAGCGCATCGAGGGTCAACGCATTTCGTGGAAGATCAAATCCTCGGAGCTTGCTGGCCAGGTTTCGGTAGACCTGGCCGACAGCGGATCGTCCACTGACCTGGAAATTGCCCTCGAAGTCGAAAGCGCCGGCTTTCTTGCATCGATGTTCTTCCCGGTGATCGTCGGAACGATTGGCGAGGGATTCAGCGAGACCGCCGCCGAGTTCGCCCGAGGACTCGAATCGGCTTGACCCCGTTCTCAGATCGAGTCTTCGGCCTCCGCCAGCCGCTCCGCAACCTCTTTGGCCTCCTGATGACCTCCCTCGGCCACCTGGGCGCGGTCGGTGATCAGGGTCACCTGGTTGTTCAGGACCTGGATGAACCCTCCGTGAACGCCGATGGTGGTCCGCTCCCCCGACTCGGCCTCGACCGTCACCGGGCCCGTGACCAACGCGCCCATCAGCGGCTCGTGATCCGCCATGATCCCCAGCTCGCCTTCAGGCGTCTTGGCAATCACGATGGTTGCGGAACCGCTCCACACGGTCGCTTCGGGCGACACCACATCCACCTGGAAGGCCTTGGCCATCAGGCGGCGGCACCTTCCTTGGCCAGGTCGGCAGCCTTCTTCTCGACGTCCTCGCGTCCGCCGACCATGTAGAACGCCTGCTCGGGATACTGGTCCATCTCGCCGTCGATCACCGCGCGGAACGACTGAATCGTCTCCTCCAATGGTGTGTAAATTCCCGCCTGCCCGGTGAACTGCTCGGCCACGAACATAGGTTGGGCGAGGAAGCGCTGGATTCGGCGGGCCCGTCCCACCACGAGCTTGTCCTCTTCAGACAGCTCATCGATTCCGAGGATGGCAATGATGTCCTGCAGGTCCTTGTACCGCTGCAGGATTCGCTGCACCTCCGTGGCGACGAAGTAGTGGTCCTCACCGACGATCTGAGGGTCGAGTGCCCGGCTGGTGGAGTCGAGCGGATCTACGGCGGGGTAGATGCCCAGTGCCGTCAGTGGCCTCGAGAGCACAGTGGTGGCGTCCAGGTG
This sequence comes from Acidimicrobiia bacterium, assembly GCA_965216725.1. Classification (GTDB taxonomy): domain Bacteria; phylum Actinomycetota; class Acidimicrobiia; order Spongiisociales; family ZC4RG35; genus JACZUI01. The sequence continues at coordinate 10,324 of CBDCGI010000012.1, forward strand.
GGCGAACGCCGTATGCGGCGCGGGGTCGGTGATGTCGTCTGCTGGCACGTAGATGGCCTGAAGTGACGTGATCGAACGACCCTTCAACGACGTGATGCGCTCCTGGAGAAAGCCCATCTCGTCGGCGAGGGTTGGCTGATAGCCGACCTCGGAAGGCATGCGTCCCAGCAGAGTCGAAACCTCGGATCCCGCCTGAGTGAACCTGAAGATGTTGTCAACGAAAAGCAGGACGTCCTGATTCTGCTCATCACGGAAATACTCAGCCATGGTCAAAGCTGAAAGCGCCACGCGTAGACGGACGCCGGGCGGCTCGTCCATCTGTCCGAAAACGAGAGCCGCTTTGTCGATAACGCCAGACTCCTGCATTTCCAGATAGAGGTCATTCCCCTCCCGGGTGCGCTCGCCGACGCCGGCGAACACGGAAACACCACCGTGCTGGGTGGCCACCCGGTTGATCATCTCCTGGATGAGGACGGTCTTGCCTACGCCGGCACCGCCGAACAAACCGATCTTGCCACCCTGGAGATAGGGGCAGATCAGGTCGAGGACCTTGATCCCGGTCTCAAAGATGGTTTTCTGCGGTTCGACGTCCTCAAAGGCTGGAGGCGTACGATGAATCGGCCATCGGGGGTCGGAGAAGTCTCCATCGGGAGCGTCCAGAGAATCTCCCCATACATTGAAGATATGGCCCAACGTCTGGTCGCCCACCGGAACGGTGATCGGCGCGCCCGTGTCGCGAACCGTGGCTCCTCGGGTAAGGCCGTCAGTGGGGGCAAGGGCTACTGCCCGCACCTTGCTTCCACCGAGGTGCTGAGCAACCTCGGCGATGACGGTGCGCTCCTCCCCACCCAAGGTGAACGAAACCTCAACGGCGTTGAGGATCTCGGGCATCGAGTCCGGTGGGAACTCCACGTCGACCACTGGACCCGCCACCTTCACGATGCGGCCCGCGCTGCTTGTTTCAGTCATCTGCGTTCTCCGATACTTGCCGTTTTTACAAATCCTGCAATTGCCCAGGCGAACCCATGAGCAAACAAAGACTTCGTCATCCCTCCGCCAATGCTTCTGCCCCACCCACGATCTCGGTTATGGCCGTCGTTATCTCCGCCTGACGGGCACGGTTGGCCTGAACGGTGAGCACACGAATCAACTCCTCAGCGTTGTCGGTAGCCGCCTTCATGGCCCGGCGCCGGGCGCTGTGCTCCGAGGCCGACGCCTCGAGCAACATGTTGAAGATGGTTGCCTCCACATAGCGAGGCAACAACCGGTTCAGGATCTCGTCCGGCGACGGCTCGAACTCGTAGGAGACTCGACGAGACGCCTCCTCTTCGGTCATTTCAGGTGGAGTGATGGGTAGCAGCTCCAGACCGAGCGGGGTTTGTGTGAGCGCAGATTCGAATCGGGTGAAAACCGTTTCAATGGCGTCTACATGCCCGTCCACATAGGCGACCATGACAGCGTTGGCAATGGCCCGGGCATCGCCGTAACCGGGTGTGTCGGTGACACCGAGATAGGCCTGCTCGATCCGATAACCGCGATAACGAAAATAGGTCTGCGCCTTTTTGCCTACCACGAACAACGACACGTCTTTTCCGTCGCGATCCAGGTCATTGATCCGATTCTCGGCCAGACGGATGACATTCGACGCGTAGGCGCCGGCCAGGCCCCGGTCGGATGCCACAACCAGCATCCCCACACGTCTCACGTCGCGCCGCTCGAGCAAGCTGTGTGAAGAGCCGGCACCGGCAGCACCGACGTTTTCGATGACCTCGATCAGCTTCTCGGTGTAAGGCTTGGAGCCGACGACCCTGGCCTGGGCCTTGGGGATGCGGCTGGCAGCGATCAGTTCCATGGCGCGGGTGATCTTCTTGGTCGCCTCGACGCTCCGGATCCGGCGTCGGGTGTCGCGAAGCTCCGCGCTCGCCATCGCCTACTCGGTCTCCGACCTCTCGAACGTCTCTTTGAAGGCGCCGATCAGATCCGACAACTCGTCACCTTCAGGAAGCTTCCCCGAGTCTTTGATCTGATTGAGAACGCCTTCATGACGTGACCGGGCGTAAGCCCTCAACCCGCCCTCGAATCGGCGGATCTCCCCTACCGAGATGTCGTCGGTATGGCCTTCGGTGACCGCGTATATCGCCAACACCTGCTCCTCAACCGGAACCGGTTGAAACTGGGGCTGTTTGAGGATTTCGACCACCCTCCGACCCCGCTCGAGCTGGGCAAGGGACACTGCGTCCAACTCGGAGCCGAACTCGGCAAAGGCGGCCAATTCACGGAACTGAGCCAGGTTCAACCGAAGCGGACCGGCAATCTTCTTCATGGCGCTGATCTGGGCGTTGCCTCCGACACGAGACACAGATGTCCCTGCGTTGAGTGCCGGGCGCACTCCTTGGAAGAACAAATCCGTCTCCAGGAAACACTGGCCGTCGGTGATGGAAATGACGTTGGTCGGAATGTACGCCGAGATGTCGTTGGCCTTGGTCTCGATCACAGGGAGACCGGTCAGCGAGCCCGCCCCCAGCTCATCTGAGAGCTTCGCGCATCTTTCCAGTAGACGACTGTGCAAGTAGAAGACGTCACCGGGGTAGGCCTCTCGGCCCGGCGGGCGACGTAGCAGTAGAGAGATCTCGCGATAGGCGACGGCTTGCTTCGACAGGTCGTCGAACATCACCAGAGCATGCTCTCCCTTGTACATCCAGTACTGGCCAATGGCCGAGCCGGCGTAAGGGGCATACATCTGGAGTGCCGGGGCGGCCGAAGCCGGGGCATTGACCACCACGGTGTACTCCATGGCGCCCGCTTCTTCCAAGGCAGACACCACCTCGGCAACGGTGGAGTTCTTCTGTCCAATGGCCACATAGATGCACTTGACCTGCTTGTCGGTGCCCCAGTTGACCTTCTGGTTGATGATCGTGTCGACGAGAAGTGCTGTCTTCCCGGTCTGGCGGTCTCCGATGATCAGCTGTCTCTGCCCACGCCCGATGGGTGTCAGGGCGTCGATCGCCTTGAGACCAGTCTGCAGGGGCTCGGAAACCGGCTGCCTTTCGACAACAGACGGCGCCTGGGTCTCGAGAAGGCGACGCTCGGTCGCCTCGATCGGGCCCTTGCCGTCAACTGGATTCCCAAGTGGATCGACGACTCTGCCGAGGAGGGCATCACCGACTGGGACAGAAAGGACGTTGCCGGTCTGTTTGACCGGGTCACCTTCTTCGATGTGGCTGCCTTCACCGAGCAGCACGACCCCCAGGTCAGCCTCATCGATGTTGAGAGTCACTCCGATGAGGCCACCGGGAAACTCCAGGAGCTCCGAGGCCATCACATTGGGCAGCCCTTGAACGCGGGCCACTCCGTCGGCAATTGCGGTTACATATCCGACGGTCTCCTTGCCCACCTCGGGTGCCCAGTCGTGGAGCTGGGCCCGAAGGGTCTCGGTGATCTGGTCGGCAGTGATAGTCAGATCAGACATTTATCTCCTTGGAGTCTTCATTGTCAGTTGGCCCCCGAGCTCGAGACCGCCTGCCGGAGTGAGGCCATGCGCCTTGCCAACGAACCGTCGATAACGGTGTCGCCGACCCTGGCCACGATCCCACCGACAACCGATGGATCAACCACCACCTTGATCTCCACCTCTTTTCCGGTCGCCCTACCCAGGGCGGCGGCAAGCCTCTCAGCCGTCTCCTGATCGATAGGAACAGCGGAGCGGACCTCGGCGATGGCGCGGTCCCTGGAAGCGGCAGCCCTGGACGCCAGGGCCCGGGCGACAGCGGGCAGTTCGGAAGCATGACCCTGATTCACCAAGAGTTGAACCAGGCCCACAGTGAGGGAAGAAGCCCGTCCGCCCAAGAGGTCGTCGACTATCGCAGTTTTCTTGTCCATCGGAAGCTGAGGGTCGGTCAGAGCCGAGCGGAGCTCACCTGATCCGTCCAGCGCTTCGCCGATCGCGTAAAGCTCGGATTCGACCCGCTCGGCTTCGCCCTCGGCATGTGCCAGGGCGAGAAAGCCGTCCGCGTAACCGACGATTCGCTCGTCCACCTACATCGTCTCCAAATCGGCGAGGTAGCGGTCGATGAGGTTCTTGTGGGCATCGGCGTCGAGGCTCTCGCCAACGATCTTGCCTGCAAGGTCTACGGATAGCTCGCCGACCTGGGAACGGGCGTCGGCCAAGGCACGAGCCTTTTCCGCCCCCGCCTCCTCACGCGCTTTGGCCAGAAGCTGAGCGGCGTCGGCTTCGGCCCGGGCAATGATGTCGGCTCGCATCTGCTCGGCATCTCCCCGCGCCTCCTCGATGACCTTGTTCCCGTCGGCCTTGGCCGCTGCAAGCTGAGCCTTGTAATCGGCTAGCAAGCTCTCGGCTTCTGTCTTCGCCCTCTCCGCTTCGGCGATCTGTCCGGCGATGGCAGCCTGACGCTGCTCGAGAAGCCGGTTTATCGCCGGAACCGCATATCGCCACACGAAGAAGAACACGATGGCAAAAGCGATGATGCCTGCGATGAGCTCGTTGATCTCGGGGATGAGAAGCTCGGCGCCACCACTGCTCTCTTCGCCTTCCTCGGCGGCAATGAGAAGGATCTGGGCAAACGTGGCCATCAGCCCAAGAAGAACAACACGAAGCCGATCAGGGCGAGGGCCTCGGTGAACGCGATACCCAGGAACATCGTCGTTCTGAGCATGCCCGCGACTTCAGGCTGACGTGCCATCGCCTGGACCGTGTTTCCGGCAACGATGCCGACACCGATACCGGGGCCGATCGCGGCGAGGCCGTATCCGATCACGTTGAGGCTGCCGGTGATGCCCTCCTCGGCAGCCTGGGCGAGGACCGTGGCCGCGGCCTCAACCACGGCGAGTACTGAGTCCATCCTGCTTCCTTTCCTTTCCCTCTCGTGGGTTTCCTACGAGAAATCTCATTTCGTCTCTCAATGCTCCGGATGTACCGACGTCTGGATGTAGACGGCGGACAACAAGGTGAAGATGTACGCCTGCAGCACAGCGACCATGATCTCGAACAAGTAGATCCCGATGCCCAGCGCGAACCAGAGGAATCCGAATGCCCCTTTGACACCGATCTCTCCGATGTTGATGACAAACACGAACCCGGTGACCAGGAGGAGGCTCAGCATCACGTGGCCGGCGACCATGTTGGCGAAGAGTCGAACCGCCAAGGAGAACGGGCGAATGGCGAATATGGATACGAACTCGATGATTCCCACCAGCGGTCTCATCGCAATGGGCACCGAGCTTGGCCAGATGATCTCCCGCAGGTAGCTGAACCCGTTCTTGGAGAAGCCAACCACCACGAAGATGAGATAGGTGACGAGAGCCAGGAACGCGGGTATTGCCATCCTGGACGTGATCGGGAAGTTGATGAACGGGGTCACCTCGAAGAGGTTCCCCACCAGCAGGAAGAAGAACAGCGATAGCAGGTAGGGGTAGTACTTGATCCCCTCCGGCCCGATGATGCCGATCGATACCTCGTCCCTGACAAATCCGGTGAGACCCTCGATGGCGGCCTGGAACTTGGTCGGCACCAGCCGCGGCTTGCGGTAGGCGAAAAAGAGAAGCAGGACCACGATGAGTGCGGCGAGGAAGATCAGGATCACGGTCCGGTTGACCTGACCGAAGATGTGATCGAAGACGAAGAGGTCCGCTACGTCTGCGGGAGCGCACACCGGCTCGTTTACGAAATCGCACTCACCCGCGGCGAGGATCAACCGGTCCAATCCAGATTCCTTTCTCGTCCTTTGGCCACTGCCACCGCCTCAAGAGTGAGCAAAGCCAGATAGGCAACAACTGCGGTAATCCCGAAGGCGGGGCGATCGATCTCGACGAAACGCACTATGAGCAGCATCGTGAGGATGATCAAGCCCAACCGGAGGAAAAAACCGAACAAGGCGGCGGCATGATAAACCGAGAGGCTGACCTTGGCCGAAATCGAGAGGATGGCACCGGCCAGCAGGAAGTTGCCGACCACGACGGCTAGGCCCAGAGCGGAGCTCCAGGCCCCGGTCCAGCCGGAGACCAGCCCAAAGACGAGCACCAACGGAGGACCCACCCATACGGCACGGCGAACCATGTGCCGCGCCATCACGGTTTCGACGGGCTGGGTGGCGTTATCGGTGGTCATTGATCTGGTCGTCGAGTTTCTTCGAGTAATGCCACACCCGCATGAATCCGGAGTAGGCGCCGAGGACTATCCCAACGATCACCAGCCAGGGGGCGGTGTTGAGCCATTGGTCGAGCAGGTAGCCGAGGAGCGTCCCCGCGAGGATCGATGAGAAGAATGAGCCGCCTTCCATCCAACCGTCGTTGACGGCGCTGGTGATCTGCTCGTTGATGGTGGGTCGCTTCACGGAAGGGGGCTCCCTTGTGAATCTGTTCACAAAGTCTAATTTGGTCAGAGATCTTCTGCCAAATCGGAGGGTATTGGCCCGCCGGGGATATCGCCAATCACGCAAAGCGGTCTGGTTCGGCGGTGAATCGGGCGGGCATGAGCGTGTGGACACCGGTCAGACCTTTGAGAACCGCATTTCTCTCGGGCCCATATTCAATACCGTCCATCGTGCCGGTGAGCTCGGCAACCAGAGCTGAGACCAGGACCTCACCGCCCACCGCGGCTGAGGCAACTCTCGCCGCCTTGTTCACGGCCGTCCCCAGCATGTCTCCTTCTTTTCTCATGACCTCTCCGGCGTGGATGCCGATGCGGACTACGTAGCCCTCGCCCGCTGTGGACTGCTGGATGTCAAGTGCGGCTCTGACCGCGGCCCTCGCCGAGGTGAAAGCCAACATCGAGCCGTCACCAAGCATCTTTATGACGGTTCCACCGTGGGTGCTCGTGATGCGTCGAATACCAGCCTCGTGGCCCTCGATCAAAGCCAGCCATCCAGCGTCGCCAAGGCGTTCCGCCAGCGGCGTCGAATCAACGATGTCGGTAAAAGCCAGGATTCTCGTGCCCTCTGCTGCCAGCGTCTCCATGGCAACAGAGTCCTCAGCGACCGACTCCAGGAGCTCATCGAGAGTCGTGGTCAATTCGACTCCGAACGTCTCCATATTGGGGGTCGGTACGGAACCGTGCCATTGAACAATTCTCCAAACGCCGGCCTCCATGGCCAGCACCATCGTCGCCCTCAGCGGAACGACACCTGACGGCGTCTCGATTGAGACCTGCATCGAGGCCCAGCCGATGTTGCCGTCCTCGAAAGCATCAAGTCGTTCAACAGTCGCACCGACATCGTCCAGACCGCGCCCGTCTAGCTCCTCGGATTGCACCCGACGGACGCCCAGGAACTCTTCGGCGCTGTCCCAAACCTCATCGGCATCAGTGCCGATCCCACGGAAGTGGCCAGCTTTCGAAATCAGGTTCGAGAACGTGTTGAAGTCGCGCGCCGCCCACGCCTCCCCGACTCTTAGAACAACAGCGGCGATCTCGGGCGACTCACGGACGGCCACAAGGCGAGCCTAACCCGCAGCAAAAGCGCCATCGGGACCGCGTGCGTCCCGGCGCGGCCAAATTGGGTCAGCCCGACTGCGCGGTCAGACGTGACCCGCGAAATCCTTTGGATACGGAGTGAAGCTCGAAGCCAGGCGAGCCACACGCTCTGCGACGCCGGCGAGAGCGGTCTCATCTTCTCGGACCCGAAGGGACTCGGTGATGAGATGAGCGACTTCTCGTGCCTCTTCCTCTTTCATTCCCTGGGTGGTCATTGACGGTGTGCCCACACGGAGCCCTGATGCCCGGAAAGGCGGCCGCGGATCGTCGGGGACCGTGTTGAAGTTGAGGGTGATCCCGATCGAATCGAGCATCTTGGCCGCTTCCTTCCCGGTGAGATCCTCGTCGACCGACCTCAGGTCGATCAGATACATGTGGTTCTTGGTACCCGCCCGAGACCACACGGACCCCATCGTCCATGGTCGCCTCGGCCATCGCCGCTGCGTTCTTCACGATCTGATCGGTGTATTCGCAGAACTCAGGTTGGCTAGCTTCGTGGAAGCACACCGCCTTCGCCGCGATCTGGGATTCGATCGGCCCGCCTTGCGCATTCGGGAACACGGCCTTGTTGATTTGGCTCGCAAACTCCTCCTTGCTCAGGATCAGGCCGCCACGCGGACCTCGGAGCGCTTTATGGGTGGTTCCGGTGACGACATCGGCGTGCGGAACCGGTGACGGGTAGGAGCCACCGGCGACGAGGCCGATGAAATGAGCGGCGTCGACCATGAAGATCGCCCCTACCTCGTTGGCGATGGAACGGAAACGCTCGTAGTCGAGAATGCCGCTGTATGCGGTGTAGCCGGCGAGAAGGATTTTGGGCTGATGCTGCTTTGCAAGCATCTCAACCTGATCCATGTCGATCAGCTCGGTCTCGGGGTCCACCCCATAGGCGACAAAGTTGTAATAGAGACCCGAGAAGTTCACCGGAGAACCGTGGGTCAGGTGGCCGCCCTGGTCGAGGCGCATCCCGAGGACGGTGTCTCCGGGCTCGATCAGGGAGAAATAGGCACCCATGTTGGCCTGGGCCCCGGAATGGGGCTGCACGTTGGCATGCTCGGCCCCGAACAGCTCTTTGGCGCGGTCGATTGCCAGCTGTTCCATCTCGTCGACAACTTGGCAGCCCTCGTAATACCGCCGTCCCGGATAGCCCTCGGCGTACTTGTTGGTGAAAACGGATCCGGAGGCAGCCATCACCGCAGGCGATGCGAAGTTCTCAGAGGCGATGAGGTGGATATGGCTGTTCTGGCGTTCGAGGTCCTTGCGAATCAGCGACGCGATCGCGGGATCGACCTCTTCGAGTGGGTCCATGGAGATCATGAGCCGAAGCGTACCGGGCCTGGTCGGTGGGACGGGCACCACCCCCGACGCCCCAATCCGTCGAGTGTGCCTGATGACAAAAAGAGGATGACGCTAAGCACCCTCGACGTGGAGGAAAGACGGGCCGCACACTCGACGGGATTGGAAAGGCGGCCGCACCCTCGACGGGGAGGCAGGCTTAAATCGAGACGGGCCCTTGACGGAGGACGACCACGTCGTCGGCTGTAGCGTCGATGACGGTCGAAGGCGTGCCACCGTGTGTTGTTCCCGGGATGTATGCAGCCACGTCATCGCCGAATATCGCACGTGCCTCCACATCGCTGATGGCCTCCACGTCGCCCGAGCGGTTGGCGCTGGTCACGGCCAACGGGCCGGTGAGAGTCAGGAATTCGATCGCTACCGGATGATCGGGAACCCTCAAGCCGACTGTCTTCCGCTGCCTGTCCCCCACCCAGTCGGCGAGGATGATGGTGGGGCGGACAATGAGAGTAAGCGCCCCGGGCCAATGGCGACGTGCCAGCTCCAGGGCCCCACCTTCGACCTCGCCAACACTTTGCGCCTGTCCCAGACCGGCCACCAGAAGGCCAACTGGCTTGTGATCCGGCCTTCCCTTGAGGTCGAACAAGCGAGCAACCGCCTCCGCGTTGAGTGGATCTGCGGCCAGCCCGTACACGGTGTCGGTGGGCATCCCCACCACCTGGCCCGACCGAATGGCTTCGACTGCGGCAGCCAGGTCAGCAGGCAAGGGACGCGATCAGGGCTTGACCGCTACCACGTAGCGATCTCGGCCGGCGAGATCCTGCCGGATGACGGCGGGCAAGTCGGCAAACGAGGTCGCCGAAGAAACACCCTGAGACTCGCCGATCTCACATACCACCACGCCTCCCGGCCGGAGCCATTCGGCGACGTGAGCGCCGATGCGTTGAATGACTTCGAGCCCCGACGGTCCGGCGACCAGCGCCTCGTAGGGCTCCCGTTTCACATCGTCAGGCAACGATTGGTACTCGCGCTCCGTGACGTAAGGAGGATTGGCCACCACCAGGTCCACCGATCCGAGCAGCGCCGCAGGCAGAGGGTCGAAGAGATCACCTTCGGCGAGGTAGATCGGGAGCCCGGTCCGCCAACGATTCTCTGTCGCAGCCTCGATCGCCTCCGGCGAGACGTCGGTTGCGAAAACGGCTGCCCCGGGGAACTGTTTCTTGAGTGCGAGAGCCAGCGCTCCAGAGCCGGTACACAGGTCGATGATGGTCTCTGGCGCTCGCACCATCTTCGAGGCAATGTCAAACAGATTCTCGGTCTCGGGCCGCGGGATGAGGACCCTCTCGTCAACCTCGATCGTGATCGGCCCAAACTGGACCGAGCCCTCGATGTATTGCAAAGGTTCTCCGTCCTCTCGACGCCGAATCAGCTTGTCCAGGGGATTCTCGACTCCGGCCAAAGCCTCCAGCCTCTGCCGCTCGTGTTCGGGAATCACCGAGACAACCTCTCAAATGACACGGGAACAGACTTGCACGATCTTCGATGATAGGAAGCCACTTGTCAGCGGCATGATCTTCGTGCCGGGAGATCGCTCAGTCGCCTTGAGCGAGCTTCCGGGACTGCTCGTCGGCAGCCAGTGCGTCGACAAACTCGTCGAGGTCGCCCTCCAACACGGCGTCGAGTCGTCGGATGGTGAGACCGATCCGATGGTCTGTCACTCGATTCTCTTTGTAGTTGTAGGTCCGGATCTTCTCCGACCTGCCACCCGTACCCACCTGGGAACGGCGCTCTCCTGCCAGCTCCGCCTGCTGACGTTCAATTTCCATCTGGTACAGGCGAGATCGAAGAATTCGAAACGCCTTCTCTTTGTTCTGAAGCTGGCTCTTTTCGTCCTGACAGGAGACGACCAGACCTGTCGGCTCATGAGTGAGTCGGACCGCCGAATCGGTTGTGTTGACCGACTGCCCTCCCGGCCCGGTAGAGCGGAAGACATCGACCTTGACATCGTTGGGGTCGATCTCGACATCGACTTCCTCGGCCTCCGGCAGGACTGCCACCGTGGCGGTGCTGGTGTGAATTCGGCCCTGCGATTCGGTCTTCGGAACGCGCTGCACACGATGCACTCCCGCCTCGTACTTGAATCGCGAATACGCTCCTTTGCCCTTCACCGAAACGGTGACCTTGTCGAACCCGCCAGCCTCGTTTGGCGAACTGTCTAGACCCTCCACCTTGAATCGCTGCCGCTCGGCATATCGCTCATACATGCGCAGCAAGTCGCCGGCCCAAATCGCAGCCTCGTCGCCTCCGGCGGCGGAGCGAATCTCGACTATCACATCTTTGCTGTCGTTTGGATCCGAGGGCACGAGGGCCTTCTTGATCTCCTCGGTCAGCTCGGCGATCTCTGCCTCGAGGTCTCGAGCCATTTCCGCCATGTCCGGGTCCTCATCGAGGGCCCTTGCCTCTTCCAGATCTGCGTTCGCCGAACGCCAGCGTCGTATGTCGTCCACAACCGGCCTCAGCTCGGAATGACGTTTCCCCAGCTCAGCCAGCTTCTGAGTGTCAGCGATCACTTCGGGATTGCCCAGATCCTTCTCGATCTCGATGAACGCCCCCTCGATCTCCTCGAGTCGCCGGCTGAAGTCGTCCATCAGGTCTCCGTGCCGACGACCGCTTTCCTGGCTGCCAAGGCCGTCGGAGGCACGCTGCCCCGGTCTATGGCGGCTGCAGCCCGGTCTTCATCGAGAGCCACGATCAGGCTGGCGATTGCTACCTCGATCTGATCGTCAGCGGGTCGCTTGGTGGTGAGTTTCTGCAACCAGATGCCGGGTGCGGCGAGGACACGGGAGATCCGGTCGGACTGATGCGTCCCCGACCATCGGAGCAACTCGTATGCGAGGCCGGCAATGATGGGCACGCCCAGCAGTCGGGAGATCACCAGGAACACGATGCCGGGCTGACCAAAGAAACTGAAGAGGACTATCGAGCCGATTATCACGATTAGCAGGAAGCTGGTTCCGCACCGGGGATGCTCCGGCGGATACCGACGCACCGAGCCGACGCTCAGGGGCTCGCCTGCCTCATAGGCATGAATCGACATGTGCTCAGCACCGTGAAATTCGAAAACTCGGGCGATTTCCGTGGATCGACCGATGAGCCAGATATAACCGACGAACAGGGCCAGGCGGAAAAGTCCCTCGAGCGTGTTGAAAACGATCGACGACTCGCCGGCCACGAAGTCGGCGGCCAAGGCGGGTATGAGAATGAAGACCGCGGCAAAGAAGATCATGGCAACTGCCATGGTCCAGCCGATTTGGGCTCCCGTCAGCGGCTCTTCTTCTTCGCCCGTCGCTTGCTGAGCCGACCAGCTGAGGCTCTTGAAACCGAGCGAGAGCGACTCCCAGAGAACGAGGACGCCCCGAACCAGCGGGATCCGGGCAGTTCGGTTGCGGTCGGCGAGTCGGGGCAGAACATCTCTCCGAGCCACGATCTCGCCATCGGGTCGACGGACGGCCACCGCCCAGGAGCCTGGGGCGCGCATCATTACCCCTTCGATGACGGCTTGACCGCCTACGGACTCCGCGGGATCTACGTCTTCGCCGAGCCCGGGAGCGGAGCGGTCACTTCGAGTCAGCGGCCTCTTCCTCTTCGGCTGGGCTGTCGCCGGCCTTGGTGAACGATGTCTTCCCGTAGCGCTTCTGGAACCGCTCGACGCGGCCGCCGGAGTCGACGAGCTTCTGCTTACCCGTGAAGAACGGGTGGCACTCATTACACAACTCAACGTGCATGTCGCCGGGTTTGGTGCTGCGAGTGGTGAAGGTGTTGCCACACGAGCAGGTGACATTGGTGTTTTCGTACGTGGGATGAATCTCGGTCTTCAACTTCAGTCTCCTGTCAACCGCTGCTCTTGGCCACCTCGGCCAGGAACTCGGAGTTGGTCTTCGTGGTCTTCAACCGGTCGATCAACAGCTCGAGAGCTGCGCCCGGCTCGAGCGCGAGCAGCACTCTACGGAGCTTCCAAACTTGTTCCAGCTCCTTGCGATCGAACAGCAACTCTTCTTTTCTTGTTCCCGAAGACTCGATGTCGATGGCGGGATAGATCCGCTTGTCGGCAAGCTTGCGGTCGAGACGGAGCTCCATGTTCCCGGTTCCCTTGAACTCCTCGAAGATGACCTCGTCCATCTTGGAGCCGGTCTCCACAAGTGCTGTGCCCAGGATCGTCAGGGAGCCACCTTCCTCGATGTTGCGAGCAGCGCCAAAGAACCTCTTGGGTGGATAGAGAGCCTGTGAGTCGACACCTCCGGACAGGATCCGCCCCGACGCCGGTGTGGCCAGGTTGTGGGCTCGGGCCAGTCGAGTGATGGAGTCGAGGAGGATGACCACATCCGTTCCCATCTCCACGAGACGCTTGGCCCGCTCAATGGCCAGCTCGGAAACCTGTGTGTGCTCTTCGGCCGGCCGGTCGAATGTCGAGTAGATCACTTCGCCTTTCACCGAGCGTTGCATGTCGGTGACTTCTTCGGGCCGCTCATCTACGAGCACGACCATCAGATAGCACTCGGGGTTGTTCGAGGTGATCGCCTGAGCGATCTCCTGGAGGACCGTCGTCTTCCCCGCCTTGGGAGGGGACACGATCAGGCCACGTTGCCCTTTGCCGATGGGAGCGATCAGATCCACGATTCGGGTGAGAGTGCCGTCTTTCTTCCCGTCGACCTCGAGGCGAAGCCGCTCGTCCGGGAAAAGGGGCGTCAGCTTGTTGAATCGGGGCCGATTCATAGCTTCGTCCGGATCCATGCCGTTTACCTTGTCGATCCGCACCACGGCCGGGAACTTCTCTTTGGAGCGGGGCGGGCGAATCGGGCCCGACACGATGTCTCCTTTGCGGAGCCGGAACTTTCGCACCTGGTTGGCCGAGACGTACACGTCTTTGTCTCCAGAAACGTATCCGGTCACCCTCAGAAACCCATAGCCCTCGGGCAGAATGTCGAGGAGCCCTTCCCTGACCTCGAGATCTTCTTCGGGAATGAAATCGTCCCGTTGGCCACGGCGACGCCGGTTGCGTTGACGGG
>CBDCGI010000013.1:0-34973 GCA_965216725.1 Acidimicrobiia bacterium
ACTTATGATGGAAATACTGCGCGAATCTATATTAATGGAGAATTAATTGCCTCAGATGGTGCTGCAAGTGGAGCATTAGCAAACAGTGGTAGTTCTCCTTTAACATTGGGTATTGCTCGTCCAAATGTAGAGCGTTGGGGAGATTTCAATGGTTTCATGGATGAGGTAAGAATCTTCAATTCTGTGTTAACTCAAGCGCAAATCCAAAATTATATGCATGATGGTACTGTAGCTGGTTCTGTAACTCATCTTCAATTAGATGGTAATACAACTGCTGCTACTGGAACAAATGGAACTAATAATGGTGTGGCATTTGCTAATGCAGATTTTATTACCTATAGTTGGTCTGGTCCAGGTGGTTGGACAACCACTACAACTGGTAGCACTGTAACACATTCTGGAGTGAATAATATTGGAACACAGACATATACTGTAACAGCAAGTAATTATTCTTGTCCTTCTTTAACAGGAGGTAGTACTTCATTTACAGTTAATGTATATGATGATCCTTCAGTAACTTCTATATTACCTGCAACTCAAGAAGTTTGTGTTAATGTTGCACCAAGTGCACTTACTGTAACAGCTGCTGATGGTACTGGTAATTATACTTATCAATGGCAATCATCTGCAACTAGTGGTTCTGGTTTTGCAAATGTAAGTGGTGGTACAGGAGCAAATACTGCTTCTTATACTCCAGCTGCAACTGCTACATCTGGAACAACTTATTATAGATGTGTTGTTGGAGATTCAGAATCTGGATGTGATGATATAAATTCAGCTGAAGTAACAGTGGTGGTAGCTGATGAACCTACTGTAGCTGATGCAAATGCAAGTGGTGATCCAAAAATATTTACTTGTGATAATTCTGTGGAAGTATTTGCAAATACTGCTGCTGTTGGAACAGGAACATGGTCATCACCAACACATACTATTGCCCCAGAATTGGGTTATACATTAAATGATGCAAATGCAGTAATTAGAGTAACAGGTACTGGAGCACTTACTCTAAGATGGACAATCTCTACAGGAACAGGATGTACTGATAGTCAAAATGATGTGGTTATTAACCTACCAGCTACTACGTCAACTCTTGAAACTGATTTAGGACAATGGTGTGCTAATTGTAATATTGGAAGTGGAATTTCTAGAACAATGTATTCTACTGATGATGGAGAGGAAATTGCATGGGTTAGAGATTTAGGTGGAGGACTTGGAGATGTTGAAGTTAGTGTAACTATAAATGCAGCGCCAGGAGCGGTTGATGCTAATCAACCTAATCCAGCAGGAGGTACTTTCCAAATGACTTACTTGGAAAGAGTATGGACAATCTCTCCTACAAATCAAGTACAGGCTCAGATTGAACTTTATTTCTCAGGGCAAGATTATTTAGATATGGTTGCAGCAGCAGCAGCAAATCCAATTTCTCATAAAATCAATAGTCCTGCTGATTTAAGATGTACTAAAATAGCTGGTAGTACAGGAAGTTGTGCAACTGGAGCTGAGGCAATAACTGAAGCTGATTCTAGAGCAGTTCTAGAGCCAATTGTTAGTACTAACTTACCTGCAACTAATGCAGCTGTAGTTCCAGGTACTAAATATAAGGTGGTTATAGAACCTTCAACTTATTCTACTTTCTTCCTTCATGGAGCAGGTAGAGTTCCGGGCTCTAGTGCCTTACCAGTTGAGCTTGTCAGTTTAACAGCTACTGCTTTAACTAGTACTATTCAATTGGATTGGGTAACTGCATCAGAATTAAATAATGAGAAGTTTGAGATCCAAAGAAGTACAGATGGAGTAAACTTTGATTATGTTGGTGAAGTAGCTGGTAATGGTACAACCAATGAAATCAGTGAATACCAATTTGTAGATGCTGATGTAGTAGCTGGGGTAACCTACTACTATAGATTAAAACAAATTGATTTTGATGGAACTTCTGAGTTGTCAGATGTAGTAAGTGCAACAATTGGTGCAAGTGCTGTGTTTGCAGTAGGAGAATTTGTTCCTAACCCAACTACAACTACAGCAAATACTACTATTGAAATAGCATCTCCTTATGAAAGTGATGTAGAATTTAGAGTATATGATGTATTAGGTAAAGAGGTAAAACTATTTACTACAGAAATTGTAGAGGGCGTAAACAAAGTAACAAATATTGATGTAACTGGATTAACTAAAGGAAACTATATTGTGACCATTAGTACAGATAAAGATCAAGTTACTAAGAAGCTTTCGATTGTAGAATAGTTAATCTCAATTATATGAAAAAGGGTAGTCTAGTTTTGGACTACCCTTTTTTATTTTATAAGAGCTGATTGTTTTCAATCTATTTAATTAATTAAATTTGCTAAAATAGATATGCAACATCACAACATAAATGTAAATGGAATCAACCTTCACTATGTGAAGGCAGGTTCAGGTAAAAAGTTAGTTGTTCTTATTCATGGATGGCCAGAATTCTGGTATAGTTGGAGAGCACAAATTGAAGAGTTGTCAAAGCAATATACTGTAGTTGCCCCTGATTTGAGAGGCTTCAACAAGTCAGATAAGCCTAAAGGAATCAAGAATTATACCATGGAGCTTGTTAGTAAAGACATAGTAGAGCTTATAAAAAAACTTGGTTATGAGAAAGCACATATTGTTGGTCATGATTGGGGAGGAAGCGTAGCATGGACTTTAGGAATGCATCATTCAGAGGTTGTTGATAAATTAGCTGTGCTTAATTGTCCTCATCCAGGAGTGTTTTTAAAAGAGTTGAGATCTAATTTCAAGCAACTTCAAAAAAGTTGGTATATGTTCTTTTTTCAACTTCCAGTTCTACCAGAGTGGTATTTGAAAAGAGATTTATTTAAGACCTTTAAAAATGCTTTTCGTGGTTGGGCTTATAATAAATCTGCATTTGACGATAATACAATTAACAAGTATGTAGAAGCTTATTCTCAAAAAGGAGCCCTAACAAGTAGCTTGAATTATTATCGAGCGGCTTTACAGTTAGGAGCAAAAAGTAGGAAACAAAGGAATAAAAAAATAATAGTACCTACACGTTTAATTTGGGGAGAGAATGATAAAGCATTAGGTATTGAAATGACCTATAATATGGAAAAGTTCTTTGAGAACGAATTTGAAGTTAAATACATTCCTAATTGCAGCCATTGGGTACAACAAGATGAACCTCAAAAAGTAAATGAATATTTATTAGAATTTTTAAACTAAATAATTTAACATATTTAATTCAAAAGATATTTTATGAAACACCATTTCTTTTTATTCTTTAGTTCAATAATTTTATTTGCTGCTTGCTCAAAGAAAGAGATAAAGCCAAGTTTTAAGACTTTAGAGAATGTTTCTTTCCAACGAATAGATGGAAACATCCAAATTAATGCTGATGTAGTTATGCATAACCCCAATCCAGTAGGAATTACTATTCAAGGTTCTGAATTTGATTTAGAATTAAATCAAAAAGCAATTGGAACTGTGGTACAAAGAAACCCTTTCCAAGCTGAAGCAAAATCTGACTTTAAAATACCTGTTACTTACATTTTTGAGCCCGATAATATTGTAAAAAGTTTACTCTTAGGAGGATTAGGGATGCTTACCTCAAAAGAGGCAGATTTCTTGATTAGTGGAAATGTAGAGGTTAAGGTAATTAAGCAAAAATTTTCAATCCCTATAAACACAACAAAAAAAGTGAGTTTAAAGTAAATAATTAACTACTTCACTGTAATATTTACAGCACTATCTCTTCCAATCTTTCTTAAAGTATCAATAGAACTTCCTATCTGATCGCTTACAGTAATTACACCCATTCTTCTATATGGACGGGCATTAGGCTTTCCAAATAATTTAATATCAACAAGTGGATGTTTTAAAGTGTCAGAAACCCCATTAAAAGTTGGATTGTCAATATAATCATTAGCTAAAACAACTGTGCTAACACCATTTTTTTCTAATCTAATTTCTGGTATTGATAAACCTAAAATAGCTCTCACATGTAGTTCAAATTCATTTAGATTTTGGGTATTTCCTAAGGTAACCATTCCTGTATCATGAGGACGTGGAGATAATTCAGAAAAATAGACCCCATCTTTTCCAATAAAAAACTCAACACCCCAAATTCCTGCGCCCCCTAAGGCTAAGGTAACTTTCTTAGCCATTTCTTGGGCTTCAGTAAGCTGTGTTTCGCTAATTTGTGCGGGTTGCCAACTTTCTTGGTAATCACCACGCTCCTGTCTATGACCAATGGGTGGACAAAAAAGAACTTTACCATCTAAGGTTGTTACAGTTAACAAGGTAATTTCTAAATCAAATTCAACAAAAGATTCTACAATAACCTCAGCCATATCCCCTCTAGAACCTTCTACAGCATAAGTCCATGCCTTTGAAATATCTGCTTCAGATTTAACAACAGATTGACCTTTGCCAGAAGAAGACATTAATGGTTTTACTACACAAGGAAGCCCTACCTGATTAACACCTTTTTTTAATTCTATCTCACTTGTTGCATATTTAAAATTTGCAGTACGTAATCCTAAATCATTAGCGGCTAAATCTCTAATTGCTTTTCTATTCATAGTGTAGTTTGCTGCTTTAGCACTAGGGACAACTTGAATCCCTCTAGATTCATAATCGTAAAAACGCTCTGTCCTAATAGCTTCAATTTCTGGCACTATTAAATCAGGTTGATGTTTGGCAACTATTGCATCAAGTGCAGCACTATCTAACATGTTAATTACTTCAAATTCATCAGCTACTTGCATAGCAGGTGCTCCTTTATAGCTGTCAGTTGCAACCACATATTGTCCTAATCTTTGAGCTGCAATAACAAATTCTTTTCCCAACTCTCCAGATCCTAATAAAAGTATTTTTTTCATACAGCAAATATAATCTTTAACCTGTTAGGTTGAACTTACCCAACCTAACAGGTTGAGTAAACTTACTTTTTAATTCATAATAGCTTAGCATTTGCAAAATCATTAAGAGGAATAACACTCTTATCTTTGCGCTCGCAATTAGTGTAATTATGGAAATCAGAAATATAGCGATTATAGCACACGTAGATCATGGTAAAACAACTTTGGTCGATAAAATATTGATTCAAGGAAAATTATTTCAAGCGCACCAAGAGGTAGGAGAATTAATTATGGATAGCAATGATTTAGAAAAGGAGCGTGGGATTACGATTACAAGTAAAAATGTGTCAGTAGAGTATAAAGGGGTTAAGATTAACATTATTGATACACCTGGTCACGCTGATTTTGGAGGAGAGGTAGAAAGAGTCTTAAAAATGACTGATGGTGTAATTTTATTAGTTGATGCTTTTGAAGGACCTATGCCTCAGACTCGTTTTGTATTACAGAAGGCTATTTCATTAGGATTGAAACCTATGGTAGTTATCAATAAAGTGGATAAAGAAAATTGTACGCCAGAAGAAGTACATGAGAAAGTTTTTGATTTAATGTTTGCCCTAGATGCAACTGAAGAACAGTTAGATTTTCCAGAATATTATGGTTCTGCTAAAAATGGTTGGATGGGTAAAGATTGGAAAACACCAACAGAAGATATTACACCATTACTAGATGGAATTATTGAGCATATCCCAGCACCTAAGACAGAAGAAGGATCTTTGCAAATGCAAGTTACTTCTTTAGATTTTTCATCTTATACTGGGCGATTAGCAATTGGTAGAGTTCATAGAGGCGCTTTAGCTGTAAATATGCCTGTAAGCTTGGTAAAAAGAGATGGCTCTATTACTAAATCAAGAGTAAAAGAATTAATGGTCTTTGAAGGATTGGGTAAAAAGAAAGTCACAGAGGTTAAAGCAGGAGAAATTTGCGCTGTAATGGGGCTTGAAGGATTTGAAATTGGAGATACTATTTGTGATGCGGAAAACCCAGAAGGGTTGGAACCAATAGCTATTGATGAACCAACAATGAGTATGTTGTTTACGATAAATAATTCGCCATTCTTTGGTAAAGAAGGAAAGTTTGTAACCTCACGCCATATCAAAGAGCGTTTGGATAAGGAGTTAGAAAGGAATTTAGCTTTAAGAGTAGAGCAAGGAGAAACGGCAGATAGTTTTATTGTCTTTGGACGTGGTATTCTTCACTTATCAGTTTTGATAGAGACTATGCGTAGAGAGGGATATGAACTTCAAGTTGGGCAACCTCAAGTATTGATAAAGCAAATTGATGGTAAAAAGTGCGAGCCTATAGAGCAGTTAACAGTTGATGTACCTGAGGTAGTGAGTGGAAAGGTCATTGAAATGGTAACTAAGAAGAAAGGTGAAATGTTATCAATGGTTTTAAAGGGAGACAGGGTACTTTTAGAGTTTGAAATTCCTTCAAGAGGAATTATGGGTCTAAGAAACGATATGTTAACTGCTACCGCGGGAGAGGCTATTATGAATCATAGATTTAAGGAATACGCGCCTTTTAAGGGTGAAATACCAAGTAGGATAAATGGATCTTTGATTTCTTTATTTACTGGAACTTCAATTCCATACTCAATGGATAAATTGCAAGATCGTGGGAAGTTCTTTATTGGCCCAGGAGAAGAAGTATATACGGGTATGGTAATTGGAGAAAATAGCCGAGAAAATGATTTAGAAGTGAATGTTACCAAGGCTAAAAAGCAATCAAATGTGCGTTCTTCTGGCGCAGATGATAAAGTAAAATTAGCGCCTCCAATTCGCTTTAGCTTGGAAGAAGCCATGGAATATATTCAAGCTGATGAGTATGTTGAATTAACACCTACTTCTATAAGGCTAAGAAAGATTCACTTAACTGAAGTGGAAAGAAAGCGAGCAAAACAAAAACTAGCTTCTGTATAAATTAAGCCTATTTTAGCTGAGCATTTATTTACCATGGTTTTTCAAAATCTTCGGGTGCAAAAGTTTTATTTCGTTCTATAAATTGTGTGACACTAGGGGTGTTACTTTTCTTATTGGTCATTTTTCTAATTAATGCTAATGGGGTTAGCATAAGATAAAAGACTGTTGTAAGTAATAATCCATTTAGAATTTTTCCAATAGTGTTTTTAACTGCTTCTAAAAAGCGAATAAAATAAATCCCTAGGGAAGGGAATGCCAAGCCAATAAATCCAATGCTTAATGGAATATAGGTAATCCAATAAATGCCTTTGTGATGAAAAAAAATAATACTCAAAATCAAGGTACCAATTACTGGACCTAGCAGAGCCTTATAATATTCTATACTTTCTTTCTGCATATACTAGAAGATAGTATAAACGAATGGAGCTACTGTACTGCTTCCTCCAACTAATATGAGTACTGCCAATAATAAAAGAACGAGAATAATAGGTGTAAGCCACCATTTTTTTCGCTCCATCATAAATTGCCAAAGTTCTTTTAATGATTCCATGATAATCTAAATTAACCTATTATTTATAAGTATGCAATTCAAGTAATGAATAAACACAATCTGCAAATAGTTCATTTCCTTTTGTATTGTGATGTTTATCTTGTGCCCAATAGAAATCTAATGGATGAAATTGATTATTTTGAATAGTAGCAACATAACAAGTAGGTAAAAAAGCATATTTAATGTCACTATTTCTAAAGAAATTACCAAAAACTTGATCAAGACCATAGTCTAACTTTGTACTCAAGAGTTCCCAGGAATTGGGATGTATAATCACTATAAAGTCAAAATTTTTAGCTTTAGATAAATCTTGAAATTGATTTATGACAGTAGTTAAATCTGTATAGATTTTTTTGTTGGTGACCCGTTTTCCCTCTTTTTGGAATAATCTATCATATTTTAGAATATCATGTATAATATGCCTAAAAAGATAAAAACTGGCATAAAGAGGTTCCCAGTTAGGCCCTTTTTTTAGCTTGTTTTTTTTACGTTCTAGTCCTCCTTTGATAAATAAGTTATTTATAACTGATGAATTTATGGCAAGAAAGACCATATCAGGATGATAACTCAACAAAGTATCTTTCAGAAGATGGTATGAACTTATTGGATCACTTTCAGCAACACCAGCATTGATGCATGTAAAAGAAATAGGTTTGCTCTTTTTATAATTTAATTTTCTTTCCAAGTACTTTACCCATGTGGAGTCTTGTGCAGTTCCAACACCTTCTGTAAATGAATCTCCAAAACAAAAGATTCTAAACTCATTACTGTCTTTAGAATAATCTAAAGAAACTTCTCTTAATCCCAATTCATTATAAGTATGTGTATATCCAAATTCAGCTCTTTTGATTGTTTCAGAAGAATTAGGTTTGTTTACATCAAAGTTTTTCATAGACCCCAAACTCTGATTTCTAAACCATTGTGTTATAAAGCTAGAATACTTGTAAGGTGAATTATAAAATATTGAGCCTTTAGTTTCTCTTGTACTTGGATATTTCTTAACTATAAATCTTAATATAACTTCTCCAGTAAATATAGAAAATAGTATGGCAATGAGAGTTAGTTTAAGATAAGATTGTAGTTTCTTACTTCGAATCTTACTTGCAAAAACAAAACCTATTAATTGAATAACTAATAAGGCTAGGATTGTGGTTAAAAATGAAATATTGTTACTACCTCCGAACAAAAAAGTAGCAATGGAAATGAGAACTAGTAAAAAAATTATGCCCCTGTATAATTTCATTTTCTCAAAACATAATTTCCTAAGACCAATACATCCATTTCTGTATTTAAGAAACAATTGAGCGCATCTTTTGGTGTGCAAACAATGGGCTCATCTTTAATATTAAAACTAGTATTGACCAACATTCCAATTCCAGTTTTATCTTTGAAAGCTTTTAATAATTGATGCATCTTTGGATTGCTTAATCCATCAACAGACTGTAAACGAGCTGAATTATCTACATGAGTAATGGCAGGAAAATCAGATTTCTCAAGTGCTAACTTTTCTTTTGAAGTAAGGTTGCTGTAATTACTAGGTAATGTTTTTGTATATGACTTTTTTACTTGAGCTGTCATTAACATATAAGGAGAAGTGCCTTTAAATTCAAAGTACTTCTCTAAATCTTCTTGCAAAACAATGGGAGCGAAAGGCCTAAAACTTTCTCTATATTTAATTTTTAAATTCAATGTCTTTTGCATTTCATTATTTCTAACATCGGCTATAATACTTCTATTTCCAAGTGCTCTTGGTCCAAACTCCATTCTGTCTTGAAACCAACCAATTACATGACCTTGTATAAGTAATTCAGTTATAGTATTACAGAGGTATTCAAAGTTTTCGAAATAAGTAGAAGTACCATTATATTGATTTACTATCTTTTTAATTTCCTTTTCGGAAAAAGAAGGACCTAAATAAGCACCATCCATTTTGTCTGTAGATGTGGTACTAAGTTTGTTGTTATAATAAATGTAATGACTTGCTAAGGCTGCGCCCAAAGCGCCGCCAGCATCTCCTGCGGCAGGTTGTATAAAAACATCTTTAAATATATTTGCAGCTTTTATTTTACCATTGGCTACACAGTTGAGCGCCACTCCTCCAGCTAGACATAGATAATCTGCATTGGTAAGTTTTTTTGCTTCTAAAGCTATTTTTAAAATTATTTCCTCAGTTACTTTTTGAATGGCTAACGCAAGATTACAATGACTTTGATTGATTTCTTCTTTTGAATCTCGTTTGGGAATATTCAAAATTTGTTTCCATTTATGATCAGAAACCATTCTCATAGAGGTGGAAAAGGTATATAATTTAGGAGGTAAGTGAATAGAACCATCCTCATATATTTGAACTAGTTTGTCTTTTATAATATGTATAAAATTTTGTGTTTCTTCAGCATTTATGTTTCCATAAGGAGCTAGCCCCATCATTTTGTATTCACCATGATTGACTCTAAATCTTAAATAGTAAGTAAAAGCTGAGTATAGTAGCCCAATTGAATTAGGATAATGTAACTCTTTTAAAAATGTGATTTTATTGTCTTCGCCTAATCCAATAGAAGTAGTTGCCCATTCACCTACACCATCTATACTAACAATGGCACTTTTTGCATAAGGAGAAGTAAAATAAGCACTTGCTGCATGTGAAAGGTGATGCTCTGTAAATAGAAATTTTACTTTTTGAGAATCAAAGACTCCAATTTTAGCCAATTCTTTTCTCATTATACTTTTTAGAAAGAGTTTTTCTTTCAACCAAACTGGCATAGCATTCACAAATGAAACTAAACCTTTTGGTGCATTTTGATAGTAAGACTCTAATAATCGTTCAAATTTCAATAATGGTTTATCATAAAAAGTTATCGCATCTAATTGATTAAGCTGGAGTCCTGCTTCGTCTAGGCAGTATCGGATAGCTTTAATGGGAAAATCGGCACAATTCTTTTTCCTATTAAAACGCTCTTCTTGAGCTGCAGCAATAATTTTACCATCAACAATCAAAGCTGCGGCTGAATCATGATAATATGCAGATATGCCTAAAATTTTCAAGTTGAAAAAATAACTTATTAAGTAATTAATTATTCTCCAAAAGCTCCAGAATGCTTTGTGGTATCAACTATAAGAGGTGGTCTATACGTATTTTTGTTAAAATCGCTTATAGAACATAGTTACAGGTAGAGATGCTTCAGAGATCTGATCTAAGCTTTTTTAATACCAACTCCTTGTTAGTGACTTTCTCAATTGTACTTCTACTAACTTCCTTGCCTTCTTGAATAGATATTATTTCTTCATCTTTAATCTTAATACTATAATCTATTCTCTGTTCTTCCATATAAAGTGTTGCTTGTTTGGCTGACCCATTTATTGATAAGAAGAAGCTTTGTCGTTCTAAAAGATGAAAAATTGCTGAATTAGAATCTAAAGGAGCTATACTATCCAGAATCCAATCTCCATTAATTGATTTTAAAATTGTGTTTTTCCTTTTTTTCTTTTTCATCTTCTGTGGCTGTAGCTTCTGAATTAGATTGAACTTTGGGGCTACAGCTAATAACAACCAAGCTAAAGAGTAAAAATGTAAGTAATTTAAATGTAAATGTCTTTTTCATATGCTTAAATTTATTAAATCAACTATTTCGCAAGTATTCTGCTTTAAATTAAACAAATAATATTATTAGTAACATGTATTTACTAAACTATAAACGCAGTAATTAATATCTTGTTTTCTAATTATAATTGACCAATGAGTAACTACTGAAGAAATAAGGGCTTATTATAACGAAAAAAACAGATACCTATTTAAGGATATATGGAGAAGTAATTCAGGCATTTAGACCACGCTCACAAAACAAGTTGTTGTCTTATCTTAGAAATAGTATTGGACTAAAGAAAGGGCAATCTATTTTAGATGCAGGATGTGGGAGTTGGTGGTCCTGCAATGTACTTTGCTAATAAAAGTAAAGTGACCATTAAAGGGATAACAATTTCGGATGAGCAAGCAGAAATAGCTAAAGGACAAGTGAATAAGAAGGGTTTAGCAAAACGTGTGGATATTCAACAAGGTGATTATCACTATTTGACTAATTATTATGAAGCGTCAAGTTTTGATGGCGTGTTATTTCTAGAATCATTAGGACATGCAGAGAATGCTATACAGGTGATAAGAGAAGCTGCCAAAGTTCTAAGATTAAATGGCTTTATTTACATAAAAGATTTCTTTAAGAAGGAATCAAGAGACATTCACTTTCAAAATAAGGTAGATACAGTAATTGGAAGAATGGACGAAAATTATTGTTATAATACTTTACGACTTATACCATTATTAGAAGAAATTACGTGCCTTAGATTTTGAAATTGAGTTTATTAAGAAATTTGATTTTGATGATGATACTTCCATAAGAGCAAAATTTGAAGAAGATCAGCAAATGGAAATTTTTAAAGGATTTAAAGAGTTTTGGCCTGCAGAATGGTTAGAGATTAAATGTAGAAGAAACAAATCTTAGTATTGAGTTTTAAAGAAAGTATATAGCTTATTTAGAGCGCAAGATTGGTGGAATAATATTATTCCACCAGTATTAGCTTTTTATTTTTTAGGACTTATACATCAGGGAGAGGGACGAGTTAATATACATGAATTTGTCCTTCTTATTGTATTACTTTCTGCAATCGCTTTGTTTGGTTTCTTTCTAGGTGAATGGACAGATATTAAGGATGATAAAGTTGTAAATAAACAAAATCAGTTAGCTGATAAGAGTTTATTTTTTAAAGGGACTTCTTTTATGTTCATTTGTTTTAATTATTTTCTTCTGTATTAAGCTAATGAGCCTATCATATTGGCATATATTTGCTAGTTGTTATACAGTTGTTTTGTTTTGGCTTGTATTCTGTTTCTCCTTTTCGTTTTAAGAGAAATAAATACTTAAGTCTTATTTTAGATAGTTTATATAGTGGTACTTTAATGTATATTTTTGCTTATACTTTAGGAGCAAGTTATTTACATAAGGTTTGGTTATTGCTATTTTTGTTTGGGGTATAGCAAGAGGGATAAGAAATTATCTACTACATACTTTAAATGATGCAGAGGCAGACAAAAAACTAGCTATTGATTCTACAGGAAATACATTAGGTGATAAAAAGACCTTAGCATTGATTAAAAATATAGTAATGCCAATTGAGTTCTTTGCTTTTATTTTCATTTATACTTTTGCACCAGATTTATTGGATATTCCTTTTAATGGTCTTTTTTGCTATTATATTAATTGCTTATAAGCATGAGTCTAATTCTGCAACCATTGGTCAATATGGTTTTTTAGGGAATTGGAATATCTTTCATGAAGTAATACTACCCTTGTCTGCTTTTGGACTGTTTATATTTCATAAGCCATATGTAGGAATAATTTATTTTATGGTCTTACTTGTTTTGTTTAAAGACATTAGATCTTGGTTGGTAGCTGGAATAAAAAAACTCTTTTAATAAATAGAATTAGTTTGGTTAGATTTGAATTAGATGGAAAACTTATTAAAGGATCAAAAACTAAATGAACTACTTAAAATACAAGGGTATGTAGTTATTGATTTTTTAGATAAAGAAAACATTGAAGATCTAAAGAAACTATATCATGATAACCTTCCAAATCAATTACCCAAAGGGTTTCATGCGAGTATGTACCATGAAGACATTAGCTACAGAAAATTAATAGATAAAGGTATCAGAATAATTATACAAAACTCATTAGATAGTTGTTTGTCAGTAGATTATATGGCCTTGTACGCTAACTTTATGGTAAAAGAACTAGGGAATGAAAGTAGCATGAAATTACACCAAGATTGGGCATATGTAAATGAAGTTGAATCTACTAGTTTTGCTATATGGACACCATTGATGGATATTAATGAAACAAATGGAGCTTTTCATGTTTTGCCATATTCTCATAACATACAAAATTATGTACGTGGTCCAGGATTGAATTGTCCCATACATCAAATGGAACAGATAATCAAGCAAAAATATTTAAAACCAATTTATTTAAAGGCTGGGCAGGCAATTATATGGAATCATAGACTAGCTCATAGTTCTCCAGCAAATAAAAGTCACCAATCAAGAATTGCTGCAACTGCCATTTTGGTACCTAAACAACAAAAAATAGTTCATTATTATCAGCCTAGTTCAAAAGCAAAAATAGAAGAGTATGAGGTTGATAATGATTTCTATATGAATTATGCAATTGGAAGTAGACCAAAAATAACTAAGACACGAACTTTTAAATATCGTTTTAAAAATTTAAATGAAAAAAGACTTGAAACAAATGGAAGTAAAAAAAAATATGGAGTAAAAAGTCTTTTTGGAATAAAATTAAAGAAGCTATTCAAGCATAGTAAATTGATAATTTATAAATTGAAATGAAAGTCCTTTTTATTTCAATCATAATATGATAATTTTAAAGTGTGAAGCGAAATGTATTTATAGAAAAGTCTAAAGAAGATGCTTTTAATGATAAGGGGTTTATCACTCTTGATTTACTAACTCCAAATCAGCTTAATGAATTGTTCGAGCTTTTAAAAGAGATTCAAGAATCTGAAAAGCAAGATGTAAATGTAGAATCTGATTATGAATTGAGTTTCTTTAAAAGAGATGCGTCATACAGGAAAATGGTTAGAGATAAGATTTATGCTTTTTTCAAACCTCAATTAGATGAAATTTTAGATGGATATGAGCCACTTATAGTGAATTTGTTTAATAAAAAAACCGAATTCAGGAGAGGTGCCTATTCATCAAAATTGGACGTTTGTTGATGAAGATAAATTTACTTCAGTTTCTGTTTGGGTGCCACTTTGTGATGTGAGCAGATTCAATGGAACTTTAGAAGTTGTTCCAAAAACGCACAATACATTAACAAAGTATAGAAGCCCATCAATCCCTTGGGTGTTTGCGGAGCCCGTCGATGTCGTCGTACCATTCGAGGGCCATGTCGTGGAATCCGGGAAGTGGCTCGCCGTCGTCCCCGGTGGCTGATTGTGTTCCGATCATCGCGTCGAGCAGACCTCGCTCCGGTGCGTCATAAACCGAGGGAAGGACCGTCAATGGCTCCACCAGCGAACTGGGTGGGAGCTCATAGATCGTAAAGGGGCCTGTCGTAGCCACCGGTGTGAGGTCGGTACGACCGTTGGCCTCCTCGGTGGCCTCGGGTGTGATCGACACGTAGTAGCGAACCCCATAGAGATCGAGATGTCTCAACCCTCGGTCCATGGACAGGTTGTTGTATCTCAGCCCCGGTATCGGATTGGAAGCTTGGAACGACATCTCTGAGGAGTTGATGAAATGAAAGGGTGTCGTCAGCGAAGACTCGAAGTACAGGCCCTCCATCGACTGATGCGACCCCTCTGTCCAGTAGGGGATCAACATGGGCGACATCGGAGTTCCGTAGTCCCCCCATTGTGCGTTGCCCTCCCACTGCACGCGACCCGGAGGCAGCGACTCGATTTCCATCATCAATGACTCGTATTCGGGCCACGGCTCTTTTGTCTCATACCCCTCGTAATTCCAGGCCGACCAGCCATCGATGAAAGAGACACTGGACAAAGCACCCAACGCGACCACCGCGGTCGCTCCAATGGTGAGAAACCACCGGGTGTCGACGTGACTCGGCCAATACCACGACCAGGCCAACAAACCGAGGCCAGAGAGGGCGAACACGACCCAGGCCCAATCGGGGAACTCCGGGGAGACCGACACCAATCCCGCGGCCACCACCGTCACGGTCAGGAGAAGCAGCCTCGGCCAGTGAGTAGAGGCCTTAGACGGAAGGCGGCGAGATGCCCAGATGACGGCTGCCCCGACGCCTACGGCAGCAAAGAAAGCTATCCCCAGATACCAATAGGGAAGGAGCCGGCCGTTCCACAGCTTCCAACGGTCGCCTCCGAAGAAGTCTGGGAAGCGCTCGGGAAGGAACGTCGGGAGCGGGTAGTAGATCAACGGAAGAAGGGTGGCGGCGATCAACGGCCCGGCGCGTCCTCCACGCCGCATTGCCCACACCGCGCCCGCAATGGCCACCGGCAGCAAAAGCCATATCTCGATCGGGAACAGCTCCTCCATACGCTCCAACGGCACCCACGCCATGTCCGACGTCAAACCGATGCGCATGAGCACCGGGAAAGCCCAAAAGGCCGCAATGGCGAAGCCCCATATCCAGATGCCGAGCCCTTTCTTGAGCCCCCCGCGCCATGGCATGACAAACAAGGACGCGAAGATGATCACGATCGTCGTCAGGATGTGGCTGAGTGCGGTGGCGGCCAACGCAAGTGCTGCCCACTTGAAGTAGCGACTGTCGTCTTTGACTGCCCTGATCAGCAGCCCGAGATAGACCAGTGAGAGCGCCATCGACCACGAATACGAGAATTCGCCGGCAAGGCTGGACGCAACATTCCCTCCGTAGATGGTGTAACTCTCGAAGAAAACGAACACTGCCCCGGCCGCGGCAGCAACGATGGACACATGCCGGCCGAGCCGCATCGACCGCGCCAGGTAATAGGCCGCTGGGGGCATCGCGAGAAGCCCGAGAACGGTCACGATCTTGAAGGCCACACCATAAGGCAGCACCAAGTCGAGGCCCACGATCACAAGTGACGGGAGTGGAAAGTAGAAATAGAAGGCCGGAAACCCCGCGAACCAGTCGTTAGACCAGCCGATGATTCGACCTTCCGGCAACAGCACGTCGCGGAGGTACGCGGGCCCGAACACATGGGCGCCGGTGTCACCCCCTGTGGGAGTGGTCCCGGAGAGGATCCACCAAGGGCTCATGACTGCGATGATCACGGCGGAGACTCCAGCGACGGTCAGGATCGTCGGCAGCAGGTTTCGGCTCCCGGGAAACCGGGGCGCGGTCATACTCTGTTCTGGCGCACTATCTCCAGGACCTGAGACACATCGATGGTGACACCGTCACGATTCCACCACTTCTCCTCGCAATTGTGACAGAAGAAGAAGAGGACCTCGGTCCCGTCGGGTAGAACGTGCTCGATCTCGAGCACATCGGTTTGTGAGCACTGTGGGCAGTCCATAAAGCAAAGCGCCGAAAGGGGATGGTCAATGCTACGTCGAGCCGATCCCTATTCCAACGAATCCTCCTCGAGAAGCTTGCCGACGTAGCGGCTCCGCCGCCTTCCTTCCTCCGACCAATACGCATACCAATAGGGCCCGTGAGGGCACCTCGTGCACTCTCGCTTCCCACACCGGACCAGCTGCTGTCTCAGACTCACCTCGGGATGGTCGGACGCGACCGCACCCATTGTCTGGAGTTGGGCCCGAGTCAGGATGAGCAAACGTCGCAGGTCGTGCTCGTCCATCTCCTTGACCGCGTCGAGCACGTCGCGGTCAATGGGCATCAGGCCACTGAAAGCGGTGCGAACAGCCTGGTGACGGTGCGGCGGTCGGTGAGTGTCCAGCCCTGAGGCGGAGTCATTCTGTCGGAGTGGTCGGCGCACAGCGGGTAGCCGTGCGGCTCAACTCCATTCACGATGTCGTCAAGCCAGACCGCGCTGTCCTGATAGGAAAAAGTCATCGCGGTCGCGGCAGGCGACCCGCATCGGGCGCAACTCAAAACCATGAGGAGGAACGCTAGGGATTGCCGCGCGGCCAATCAAGGACTCAACTGGTCACGGCCGGGAACACCAGGCCCAGGGTGCAGGAAGGACGCTCGGTCGCTGGTGACAACCAGGGTCGCCGGGACCTCTTGGATTCCCAGGGTTGAGAAGACCTCGGGATCACTCTCCCAGGCCAGCTCGGTGAACCCATCTGCACCTAAGGCATCGGAGAGGGCGTCTCTGGTGGCAGCACAGGTGGCACACGTGTCGGATGCCAGCAGATAGACGCCAGGGCCCAGCACTCGCTGATCGAAGTGTCTTTCGGGCGGCGTAGTCGAAGTTCTGAGGAACGCCACAACGATGCCTGCCACCGCCACCACGGCTACGACCAGCAGCAGGCGAACAGTCAGATCACTCATCTGCAATGGGCACGCCGAGGCTGATCGCCTTGCCCAATGGCCGGGATGTCACCCAAAGAGCGATTATGGGCAGATCAGACACCACGGTCACAGCCGGTCGAGCCACGATGTTGAAGTCGTAGGTGATCGAGCTGTCCGCCGGCACCTGAACACTTGCCGGCGATAGGCCGATGTGGCCCTCGACCAGGACAGTGGCGTCCTCTGACCCGGGGTTGAAAAGGGTGAGACTGGTGGATGCCTCCGAAATGGACCCAGCGCCTGGCATCAGCCATCGTGTTGCCGGCCCGTCGGCAGAGCTGGTCACAGCTACAGCTCCTGAATCGTCGATCCGGACGAAGGCTCCAACCGGTGCCGTCGCCAGGACACGCGCTGCCACAGCGCCGTTCCCCAGGTCGGACAGGTCAACGGACTGCGTACCGTTCCCGGCAAGTACCCCGGTGGCATAGGCCTCGACAAGCCCGTCTGGCCCATACACGTCGACCTGGTACGTGACATCGACAGCCGTGGGCGATGCGATGGTCAGCAGGCGCTCCCCCACGCTCGCAGGAACAAGAACGTAGCTGTCCTCTCTCGGGGCCTTTGCGTTCCAGACTGCGCTATCGGTCCCGTTGAAGAATCGCCCAACCGCGAGCACATTGCCCTGAACGACCTCGATGACGATGGACAATCGTTCCCGGCCGGGAAGAAGATCGGCGAGATCGATCACCGCGGACGTTCGAGGCTGGACCACGACGTCGTCCAATGCCTGGTTGGTTTCCACGCCTGATTCTGAGACCGCCGTGATCTCAACGCGTGCCTGGCCTGCGTATGGGTTCATCAACTGAACCTCGAACTCCTCGCCAGAGAGCGTCGATCCCCCGCCGAGCATCGATTGACTAGCCGGTTCGCCGAGACACGACTCGGCAGACACCGAGTCAGGACCGAGAACTGACACGGATGAGGATGTGGAGGGCTCACCGGATTCAACCAATGCAGCCGCAACCCCCACCACCGAGAGATCGGATGCGACAAAGGATCCGGGCTCGGCATCTTCGAACCCGAACGTCAGAGATCCCGAGGCCTCGCCCGCGGCGAAGCCGGTGACCTGGCCTGCGTCCGCCCCGGCCGACAACAGCTGGATCTGGCTCGTCCGTCCCCTCCCTTCCTCGACCGCACACACAGCCACCGGGGGCGGGTTGCCGGTGACCGCCGGGCCCGCCTCAGGAGGGTCAGTCGTCGGGACAGCAATGGCGCCTGCAGACAGAGCCAAGACCAATGCAACCATGAGGAAGGTCCTCAAGTCCGATACCTCCCGTATCCCATGGCCAAAAGCGAGCCGACGAATATCAGGGCGGTGACTATCGGCATCGCGCTGCGCATGTCGGTCGCTTGATACTTGGCGCGGCCGGTTTCCGACGACACCGTGGCCCTCCACTCCGATCGGCCCACCGATGGTCCCCAGCCTTCGGCAGAATTGGCTGAAATCACAGTTCTTCCGGACGCGGCTTCGCCCACGAAGTCCGCCCCGTCACGCTGCCAAATCTCGATCCCTTGACTGGCGAGGGGTTCTGCCGCCGGGTTCTGATAAACGACGGCACCGGTCAAGAGCGGTTGAGGAACCAGGTCGAGCTGGGCCTCGAGGATTTCAATGAGGTACTCGGGCGCCGGGTCCAAGACGACCCACTCGATGGCGAACTCTGCGAGCAGCGAGCCGGGGCGGAGATCGGATCCGGACGATATCGCGTCAATGGCCGCGTCAAGGAGGTCGTCGCCGTCGGCAGGCGGTGGAATCCACACCTCATCGAGGGTGGTCCCCTCTCCGTCGAGTGTCCGATACCAGTATCCGGGACCGGGTCGCGCTTCGCCGGGCACCGCCGACCGGACAGTCGAGATGTAGAGCACCCTTCCCGGGCCGCCCTCGCCGGCAAGCGACGTAGCGAACTCGAGACGTTCGACGTCGTTCCCCGGGGCAAGCCCAAGACGACCATCCCCGAGCAGCCCGACCGAATAGACCAGCATCACGGCTGCGGCGATGCCGGCGATCGCCGGGAGTGGTCGAGACGAAAGCTCGTTGAGGGCCGCCGACACCACCAACGCCGCGCCGAATGAGGAGGCGATCAGCGCTGCCTCTTCTATCCCTGGGCCTCCTAGCCCGGCATTGACCACTCCTATCGATACCAGTGCAACGACGGCTCCAAGAAGCGCCAGCACACGAGATCGACCTCTGCTGAAAACAGAAGCAACGGTCGCGGCCCCGATCAGGATCGGCCAGACAACGGGGACGACGACACCCAGACGTCGCTCGGTGTCGAGCATCCAGCCGACGTCGTATCCGACGAAAGTGAGTCCGGCGACGACACCAAGAAGGGCGAACGCTGCGAGCAAGAGTCGTGCTCTCCTACCGCCTCTGGCCCTCCACACCAAAGCCAGGGCCGGGGGCAGAAGCACCAGTGGCGGAGCGAAGCTTCCCAGAACGATGGCCCAGAAAACAGCCGCGCCCACGTTCGACCAGGCCAGGGAGCGCTCACGGCGCCGATGTACGAACAGAGATCTCATCGCCCATGGCAGCACGGCGGCTCCGGCGAGGGCGAGCCAGGACCCTCGGCCGGTGGCCAAAGCCGTTCCGGGCCCGGCAAGCAGTACCAGCCCCGCCAAGTAGCGGCCCGGCCCCCGAAATCCGAGACGCCCGGCAAGCCTCCCCATCCCGATCACGCCTGTCGCTGCCAGACCAAGTGTCAAGAGAGTCCGGGCAGCCCCTTCGGCGCCAAACCAAAGCAACGACGCGAGCCCCGTTATCCCGACTCCGGGATGAACAGGTGTGTCTGACCCGAGACCGCTCTCGTTCCAGCCGCCAAAGAACCTGCCCAAGGCGGTGGTTCCCGGCTCGAACGGGAAGTTGAACCCAGCCTCGGGAAGGCCGTTGAAGAGTATGGAGCGTGTGGCGAACCCCAGGACCAGCATGGCAACGATTGCGCCCCATATGCCGGGGCTCGCCCAGATGCGTTTGCTGCCGCGCACGAGAGCCTGGTCGTCGTCGAACATGAAGAGCAGCCGATCACCGAGCTCGGTGCCGATGGCGCGCAGCCTGATGCTTCCTCTCGCTTGGAAGCGGAACAACTCCTCATCACCCACCGCCCTCACTTTCTTTGCACGTCTGCGCTCGGCCAGGGTCGAGGGCAGATGGATGAGATTCCAACCGGTCGCGGCGGCGAGGGCCAGCAACGGGCGCCAGTTCAGTGTCAGCAGCCCGGCGAGGGCACCGATCACCCCAACCGCCAGCCCAAAGGGTATGACCCAGGCGAGTGTCAGCGGCCTGTAGGCCTTCAGCATGGCCCGATACCGACCTGCCTGGTCACGCCAGCTTGAGCGCTGCGCGCCTATGCGTTGGTGATAGACCTCCGAGGAGGGGACGATCATCACCCTGCCGCCGGCGAGACGGGCTCGCTGGGAGAAGTCGAGGCTCGCCGATTCCTGAGAGAGACGGGCGTCAAATCCGCGCAGCCCTTGTGCCAAGTCACGCCTTACGAGGACCGACACCAAGGAGACGAAGGCGACTTCGCGCACCACGTCGTACTGCTGCAGGTCAATCTCGCCCTCGTCGAGGCCGGAATAGGGCTCTCCGAAGACGTCGGTGGCTCCTCCTATGGATTCCAGCTCACCAGGAGTTCCGGCCACGAGGACCTTGGAGCCGGCAAGAGATGCCTGGTTGCGTTCGGCTTCAGAAACCAGTGCGTTCAAGGCGTCCGGTCGTGGCCTGGCGTCGGATTGGATGAGCCACAAATACTCGACATCCGACGCGGCGCCGGCGATGGCCGCCTCCAAAGTGTCGACGCGCTCGTGGTCGCCGGCGATCTCCAGACCCTCGGCACCAACTACCAACACACTCTCGATCGCCCCATACACTTGGCGATCGAGGATGGCCAGAGCTGCTCCCAGATCGGAGCCCTCGACGTATGAGACGACCACGCGAACCGCGGGAACGCGGTCGGGGGCCTTCTCGAGAGTTGTTTCCTCCGCGGCCTGCGGAGTCGAGACATCGGTCATGCGGGAGGACATTGTGAACCGGTATGTGAGTCTGAGCAATATCTGAGGGGTGTGATGCGCGTAGCCGTGCTTTCCGGAGGTGTTGGAGGTGCCCGTCTTGCCAGGGGGTTCGAGCTCCTCGGAGAAACCGAAACCACAGTGGTGGTGAACGTCGGAGATGACACTTTGACCCACGGCCTCCCGGTTTCGCCAGACATTGACACCGTGCTCTACACCCTCGCAGGCGTCGAGGGCCCAGAAGGCTGGGGCCGGGCCGACGACACCTTCATCGCAAACTCCGAGCTGGCTAGTTACGGCCTACAAAACCGATTCAAACTGGGTGACCGGGACCTCGCACTCAAAATCGCCCGAGCGGCGGCGTTTGCCGAAGGTGAGACCCTCAGCTCGTTCACGGAGAGGATGCGGAGTCTGCTTCAGGTTCGGTCCGTTGTTCTCCCTGCGACCGACCAACCGGTCAGAACCGAGATCCGCGTCGACGAGGGATGGATTTCTTTCCAGGAGTATTTCGTGAACCGGTCGCATGCCCCGTCGGTCCTTGGGATACGCTTCCCTGGAGCCGACTCGGCGAGCCCCGGTCCTGGAGTAATCGAGGCAATGGCCCAATCCGACGTCTTGGTGATCGCCCCCTCCAACCCTCCTCTTTCGATTTGGCCGATCCTCGACGTGCCCGGAATCAGGGATGCCGTGGCGGCTCACCCGAACACGGTTGCGGTTAGTCCTCTGGTGGGAGGTGCAGCGGTCAAAGGCCCCGTCGTGCAGGTCATGGCAAGTCTCGGGTTTCCTCCGGGGAATCTTGGAGTCCTCAGCGCTTACGACGGCCTGCTCGAGAAACTGGTTGTGCACGTTGGAGACGCCGGGTCGGAGGATGTGTTGGGCGTCGACGTTGTCGAAGCACCAACGTTGATCAAGGAGCCGGCAGCAGCTCTCCGATTGGCACGAGTCATAATCGAACTATGAAGCTCGAGATAATCCCCCTAACCGGGATCGGCGTCGTGGAGGAAGGCACCGACATCGCCGAGCTCCTCGTTCCGGCTCTTACCCGCAATGGTGTTGCAGACGGCGATGTTGTCGTGGTGACTCACAAGATCGTCTCAAAATCCGAAGGTGCACTCATATCCGTCCAGGGCGACGAAGAAGACGCCCGCAGGCAGCTCATCGAATCTGAAGCGGTCTCCATCCTGCGCAGGCGGGGCGACCTGGTGATTGCAGAGACCAAACACGGCTTTGTCTGCGCCAATGCCGGGATCGATCGAAGCAACGTTTCCCCAGGCACCCTTCTCTTGCTCCCCGATGACCCGGATAGATCCGCACACCGAATCAGGCAACGGCTGGAGAGAGCGACACAACGTCAGCTGGGAGTGATCATCTCGGATACGTTCGGCCGGCCCTGGCGGCGCGGGCTGACCGACGTGGCCATCGGGATCTCAGGTGTTGAGGCGATCATGGACCTGCGGGGAGAGGCAGACTGGACGGGCCGGCCTCTCGAGGTCACAGAGATCGCGGTCGCCGACGAGCTTGCGGCCGCCGCCGACCTGGTGATGGGAAAGGCGTCAGGAATCCCCGCTGCGATCGTGAGAGGTTGGGTGAGCTCAGGAAGTGCTGGTCGTGGAAGCGACCTGGTCAGGCCGATCGAAGAGGATCTTTTCCGTTAGCTCACCAATCGCTTCATGCTCCGGGGCGGCCAAACCCCCAGTAGTCGAGGCCAGCGGACCGGACCCGGTCCGGATCGAGGAGGTTGCGAGTGTCGACCACACGATGACCCTTCATGACCTTGGCCACTTGCTCCATGTCGACCTCGGCAAACGCCGGCCATTCGGTTGCGATCAGCAGGACATCCGAATCCCGGGCCGCCTCGATGGGGTCCGCAGCCATGCGCAACGTCTCGACCTCCGCTTCGGGGTCGTAGGCGACGACGTCGGCGCCATCTGCCAATAGATAATCCGCGATTCGAACCGCCGGCGATTCCCTGACGTCGTCTGTTCCGGCCTTGAAGGCGATGCCCCACATCCCGATTTGGCGCCCGTGCAGGCCACCGCCGGCAGCTTGCCGTACCTTTTCCGCAACCCGCTTCCGCTGTTCCTCGTCGGCGACAATCACCGCACGGAGCAAATCAAACTCGTAGCCGGCATCTTCGGCTACAGAGATCAAGGCAGCGGTGTCTTTGGGGAAGCACGACCCTCCGTATCCCGGTCCCGGTCTGAGGAAATGCGAACCGATCCTGTGGTCGAGTCCCATGCCGTTCACGACGTGGAGGATGTCGGCGCCCACGGCCTCAGCCACATTGGCGAGTGCATTGACAAACGTCAGTCGCGCTGCCAAGTAGGCATTGGAGGCATATTTGATCAGTTCCGACGACGTGGGATCGGTGAGCACCACGGTGGTGTCGATGTCGGAATAGAGGGAGGCGACTTCAGAAGCTGCATTGTCGTCCCAGGAACCGATCACGATCCGATCAGGGTGGAGAAAATCGTGGACCGCACGCCCCTCGCGGAGGAACTCAGGATGGGACACCACATCCGCCTGGCTGCCCAGATTCGCCAGACGCTTACGGAGTGAGGCAACCGTGCCGGGGGGAACCGTTGACTTGATGACGAAGATCCCACCCTCGCCTATCGCGTTGGCCAGCTCGTCAACCGCCGAGTTCACAAAGCTGAGATCAGCACGTCCGTCTTCCCCTTCGGGTGTGGGCAGGCAGATGAACGCGAGCTTCGCACCTTCAACGGCATCGAGATTGCTTACGTGAAACGAGATGCGACCTTGGATCCTTGCCTCGTCGAGAAGCTCGGCCAACCCCTCTTCGAAGATGGGGACTCCGCCTTCTGCGAGAATCTTCACCCGTTCCTCATTGATCTCTCCAACTCGCACAGCGTGCCCGAGTCGTGCCAGTCCTGCGGCCGTGACCAAACCCACGTAGCCGCCGCCGATCACTGCAATGTTCATCAGATCATGGTACGTCGCAGCTCACCGGCAACAACGAATCGCTATCGAAACCCGGGCACGACCGCGGCCGGGTGCTCAGCTCAGGAAGGTGTTGACTGCCTGGTCGGCTGAAGGCTGGTCGGCGATGACCACCGACTTCCCGCCGATGGTTGCGCTGTAGACCGGCAGCGTCACACCGTCGATACCGGCGGTGAGGACACTTCTGAAGTCCCAGAACAGACCTGCCGCAGAACTCTCGGCAAGGGTGGCGTCGATGGTCAGGTGGTCGCTGACCCCATCGACGATGTCGCCGGCTTCTGTCAGTGACGACGGTGACTTGAGAGATGCGAGGATGGCCCCCATGACCTCACGCTGTCGGCCGGTGCGTCCGATGTCGTTCGCCTCCACCGATACCCACTGGCCATTCCGGTATTCCTGGTAGCTGCGGGATCGGGCAAATGCGAGGGCTTGCTCGCCATTCAGCTGCTGCGATCCTGCATCAACGTCCAGGCCCGACTTCAGGTCCCGCGCCGGATAGTCGAACGTGATCGTGATGCCTCCCATCTCGTCGATCATGGCCTGAAAACCAGCGAAGCCGATCTCCACATAGTGGTTGATCGGAATGCCCAGATTCTGCTGCACGGTCTCGACCATCAAAGAGGCGCCGCCAAAGGCATAAGCGGAGTTGATCTTGTCCTCACCGTGGCCCGGAATCTCTACCCAAAGGTCGCGTGGGATGCTGAGAATCCTCGGACCCGAGTCCGGGTCGACGTGGACCACCATTATCACGTCACCCCGCTCGCCTCCGAAGCTTCCAAAGTTGGTGAGGTCGTCGAGGCCTTCCCTGGAATCACTACCGACTACTAGAAAGTTCAGCGTGTCACCGGCCGCCGGTGTGAGCGCGGACACCACTTCCTCGTCAACGTCGGCGTCGGCCAGGAGATTCTCCCCGGTGTTGATGGCCCAAATCAAGCCGAGCACGGCCAGATTCGCCACAACGAGCAAGACGACAACGAGGACTTTCAGCCATCTTGGGACGCGTCGGCGCGGCTCAGGGCTTGCTGGGAGGGAGGATGAACTCATAGGTAGTTCAGACGTCGCCATGATACCGGCGGTTCCTGGATTAGACGCCATTCTTCGGCCCTCTCGGGCACTCTTCGGTTGATAGAGGCGTGGAGCTAGGGCGGGCTATCCTGCCCGCACTCAAAGAAGGAGACACGTGGCCGTCCTCGCTCATGAGGGGACTTTCCCGATCATGTACAGCAGTTGGCCCCTACCCATTGGTTCGGGTCATCGCACCGGCTACATCTCTCGCCCCGATGTGGCCGGGCGGTTTCCAGTAGTCGTGATCCTGCCATCCATCGATGGACTGACCTCTACTGAGAAAGATCTATGTCGTCGGCTGGCGAGGTGGGGTTTCGGCGCGGTCGCCCTCGACTTCTATCGCCAAAACCACGAAGAACCGTTTCAGGCCTACGCGGAGCTGGATGACACGAGAGCCATGACCGACCTCGATGAAGTCTTCTCCTTCATCAGCTCCGGAGATGTGGACTGGGCGATCACTTCGCGGATCGGACTCGTCGGCCTGGATGTCGGAGGCCGTTTTGGCTTGATCGCCGCCGCCACCAGGCCATGGGCCGGGTCTCTGGTGGCGGCATACACCCCTCTCACGGGCGATGAGGGGCGTGAACATCAGGTGGCCGACTATCTGGGAAGCATCCCCATCCCCGTGCTCGGTCTCTACGGGATGGAAGACGAGCTCATCGATCAGAACACGGTCGATGAGGCGCAGCGCCGCAACGCCTCAGGGCAATGGCTTCTCTATGAGAATGCAGGCCACGGCTTCCTCGATATCGAGGCCGACGGTTATGACCACGCTTCGGCGGAGGACTCATTCGCGAGGATCTTGGCCTTCCTGCAACAGACACTTCCCCAGCCGGAGCCGGAGCACCTGGGCTAGCCTTTCACATGGCGCACGGCCCCGGATCGAAGCTGTCGACGGACACCGCCAGCCTCGACGACCAAGGAACCGTCTTCCAGAACGCCCACGGCAGTACCCCTGCCGCCAGGGTCCCAGCTGATCTCGCGGCCGACAGTGGTGCTGGCGGCCAGGTATTCGGCAAGTGGCCAACCTTTGGTTTCGAGCAGTCGCATCAGCTCCGCTACCCAAAGGGCGCCAAGCTCAGCGTGACGACCCGCCCCCGGATCGGAGTCAAGAACTGCGCCGACACCAGAGGGCGGCGCGGGCCACCACAGGTTCAGGCCCATACCGACCACAGTCACGTCGTCGGAACGCTCGACCAATATGCCTCCGACCTTGAGGTCTCCCACCATCAGGTCATTGGGCCATTTCAACCCAAGACCATCGAGTGCGCGAAGCGCGGCTACGCC
The DNA here is from genome assembly GCA_965216725.1 of Acidimicrobiia bacterium. GTDB lineage: Bacteria > Actinomycetota > Acidimicrobiia > Spongiisociales > ZC4RG35 > JACZUI01. Next base: position 26,699 of record CBDCGI010000013.1, read on the forward strand.
GGCAACCAGCGAGACGGGACGTATCTCCTCGGGGAGAGACACTGCGAGCGAGACCGCCAGGGCCCTCGGTGCGTTAACCCAAGCCGCTCCAGACCTTCCCCTGCCCTGAGATTGCCCGCTGGCAATGACCGCTACCGGCAATTCGCTCATTTCGGAACGCGCGAGATCTTGGGTGGAAGGAACCTCATCGACCTTCATCTGCAAATAGGGTGTAGCCATCTGGTTCTCCGACGAGTCAAACCATGAGGTTACGGAGGAGTCTTGGGGACTGAAGCGCGCATCGAGAAACTGAGGCAACTCCGTGAGGAGGCGCTACACGCCGGAAGCCAGCGGGCGGTGGCCCGTCAGCACGAGCAGGGGAAGCTGACGGCCCGGGAACGCATCGAGGCGCTCCTGGACAAGGAGACCTTCCAGGAGATCGACCAATTCGTGAGGCATCAGTCTTCCGGATTTGGAATCGAAGACAAGCGACCACCGGGTGATGCCGTGGTTACCGGGCACGGCTCGATCGACGGCCGGCCGGTCTTTGTCTACGCGGAGGACTTCACCGTATTCGGCGGTTCGTTGAGCAAGGTCGTAGCCGACAAGATTTGCAAGATCATGGACATGGCCATGGCCTCCGGCGTGCCGGTCGTCGGATTGAAGGACTCGGGCGGTGCCAGGATCCAGGAAGGGATCGCGTCTTTGGACGGCTACGGACGGATCTTCGAGAGAAATGTTCGGGCGTCGGGTGTGATTCCCCAGATATCGGTAGTCATGGGACCCAGCGCCGGAGGTGCCGTCTACTCCCCCGCCCTCACCGATTTCGTCTTCCAGATAGACAAGACGAGCCACATGTTCATCACCGGGCCGGACGTGATAAAGGCTGTCACCGGCGAGGAGGTCAGCATGGAGGAACTCGGAGGGGCCTCCACGCACGCATCCAAGTCGGGCGTGACTCATTTCGTCTTCTCATCCGGCCGCGATGCACTCGAGGCGGTGCGCTACCTGTTTTCCTTTCTCCCTCAGAACAACATGGAGGTACCACCTCGCTTCTCTCCTACAGACCGGGCTGACCGAATCGATGACCATCTCGACTCGATAATCCCCGACGAAGCGAGCCAGCCGTACGACATTGTCGAGGTGATCCAGACGATTCTCGATGGCGACGAGTTCTTCCAGGTCCACCAGCATTGGGCCCCCAACATCGTCGTCGGGTTCGGGCGGCTCGACGGCCATTCGGTGGGGATTGTGGCCAACCAACCCGCCGTTCTCGCCGGGACGCTCGACATTGCCTCGTCGGAAAAGGCAGCGCGGTTCGTCCGATTCTGCGACGCCTTCAACATCCCGATCATCACGTTCGTCGACGTCCCCGGATTCCTACCGGGCGTCGACCAGGAGCATGGAGGGATCATCCGCCACGGCGCCAAGCTCTTGTACGCATATTGCGAGGCGACGGTGCCGCGGGTCTCGGTGATCACCCGCAAGGCCTATGGGGGCGCATACCTGGTGATGAACGCCCGCGGCATTCGCGCCGACCTGGTCTTTGCGTGGCCATCGGCCGAGATCGCAGTGATGGGGGCCCAGGGTGCGGTCAACATCATCCACAGAAGGGAGATTGCCCAGGCAGATGATCCCGAGAGAAAGCGCGCCGAGCTGATCGCCGACTACGAGGAGAAATTCAACAACCCCTACGTAGCCTCCGAGCTTGGCCTGGTCGACGAGGTCATCGAGCCCCGGGAGACCAGAGTGAAGCTGATCAAGGCCATGGAGATATTGCGCAACAAGAGGGAATCGCTCCCTCCGAAGAAGCACGGGAACGGTCCGCAGTGACCAAGCCTTTCTCCGCACCCTGCCGGATTCACGCAGAATCTCGAAGAAACCAGCAAGCCTGATGATCAAGAGCCTTCTCATCGCCAATCGCGGGGAGATTGCGGTTCGCGTGATACGCACAGCTCGCGACCTCGGGCTTCGCACCATCTCCGTCTATAGCGAGCTCGACCGTGACGCCCTGCACGTCGATCTGGCCGACGAGGCATGGAATGTCGGTGGTGCCCCGGCGGCGGAGTCATACCTCAATCAGGAGCGGATCCTCCAAATCGCTCACGAAGCAGGTGCCGAGGCCATCCACCCCGGCTATGGGTTCTTGTCCGAGAACTCGACGTTTGCGGCGGCCGTCACCGACGCAGGGTTGATCTGGGTCGGGCCCCCCGCCTCGGCGATCAGCGCTATGGGCGACAAGATCACCTCGAGGCGAAACGCCGAGGAGTTCGGAGTGCCGACGGTGCCCGGGATCACGGATCCGGTGTCCACAGTCGACGAGGTAATCGCCCTCGGGGCCGAGTTCGGATATCCGGTCGCGATCAAGGCGGCTCACGGCGGGGGCGGTAAGGGCCTGCGAGTAGTCAGATCAGAAGCGGAAGTGAGCGACGCCTTCGACGGTGCTCGCAGGGAAGCCGAGGCGTACTTCGGAAACGCAGAGGTCTACGTAGAGAAGTACCTCGAGCAGACGCGCCACATCGAAGCTCAGATCCTCTTCGACATACACGGCAACGGAGTGTTCCTCGGCGAACGAGATTGCTCGGTACAACGGCGTCACCAAAAGCTCATCGAAGAGACACCCTCCCCCGGGTTCTCCGAGACCAGCCGGAAGGAGCTGGGTAAAGCCGCGATCGCCGCCGGCCGCTCCTGCGATTACGTCAACGCCGGGACCGTGGAGTTCCTCGCTGACAGAGAAGGGAACTTCTATTTCCTGGAAATGAACACCCGGCTCCAGGTGGAGCACACGGTTACCGAGATGGTCACCGGCGTCGACCTCGTCGAGTGGCAGCTTCGTGTGGCCTCGGGTGAGCCGATCGCTCTCACCGATGTTGAGCCCCGAGGTCACGCAATCGAGTTCAGGATCAACGCGGAGAATCCCCACGCCGATTTCTTGCCAACACCCGGACAGGTAGTCGAATGGCGAGAGCCATCCGGACCGGGAGTGAGGGTTGACGGCTGGATAACTCCAGGTACGGCGGTGTCCCAGTACTACGACAACCTTCTGGCCAAGCTGGTGGTTTGGGGGCCGGACCGGACCACTGCCATCAACCGGGGAAGGAGAGCGCTGGAGGAATTCCTAGTCCGTGGTGTTTCGACCACCATTCCCGCCCACCTCGCAGTCCTCGACCATACGGATTTCATCAACGGCGACCATCACACGAAATGGATGGAAGACACGGTCGTCCTCGAGGGGTTGGGCCCGGAGGCGCCTCCCAGCCTTCCCGAAGAGGAGGCACTCGCCAGGAAAGACATCAAAGTCGAGATTGGCGGCCGCAGATTCTCAGTCTCCTATTGGGCTCCAGAATCGACGCCAGACGGTCAGGTCAAGAGACGTCCCCCCAAGATCGCCACCGGAGGAGGCCCCAGCACTCCGGACGGAGTGGTCGCCTCTCCGATGCAGGGAACCATCGTCAAAGTCTCGATCTCGGCCGGTGACTCAGTGAAAGTGGGAGACCCCATCTGTGTGCTGGAAGCCATGAAAATGGAAAACGAAGTCAAGTCTCCGGCCACGGGCGAAGTCATCGATCTTCGGATCGAACCGGGAGACACGGTGGCCTCGGGTCAAGTGATCGCCATCATCAAATAGGCTCACAAAGATGGGGGAGCCGCTACTCGGCTGCGTCGGTGATGGCTTCGGACATCGAAGGGTGGACCATCAGCGTCTCCATGAGGGTCTTCGAGGTGACCCGAGCCTGCACCGCCAAGGCGATGATCCCGATCAGCTCGGACGCTCTGTGGCCGACGATCGTCCCGCCGAGGACGACACCGGTGGCGGGATCCGAGGTCACCTTCACGAATCCCCGCGTGAAATGCTGCAGCACCGACCGCGGGTTGGAGGCGAATGGCACCTTCAGCGTCTTCACCTTTCTTCCTTGGGCTGCCGCATCGACGTCCACGAGACCCACTGATGCGATCTCGGGTTCGGTGAAGATCGCTTCCGCGACCTTGGAATAGTCGATCGGAGTCTCCGGAAGATTGAGGGCATGACGGGCGATCTTTCTTCCCTGCATCGAAGCCACCGACGACAGTGGCATCTGTCCCGTCACGTCGCCGGCTGCGTATATGTGGGGCGTGGAAGTGCGTTGGAACTCGTCCACCTCGATGTGGCCGTCCGAGGTGGTCTCGACCCCGGCCGCATCCAAGCCGAGCCCGGCACTCGTGGGAACCGATCCCACCGCGAGTAGGGCGTGGCTGCCTTTGATGACCCTGCCGTCGTCGCATATCACGGAGACCCCATCGTCGGCGACATCGATGGCTTCAGCCCTGGCGCCAATAACCAGCTTCACTCCCCGCTCCAAGAACTCCTCCTCCAGCACCGCAGCCACCTCGGCGTCGCGATAGGGCAGGATCTGCTGGCGAGACACGACCACGCTGACCCGAGCCCCCATGCTCTCGAAGATGTGGACGAACTCGACGCCGGTGACGCCGGAGCCGATCACGACGATGTGCTCGGGGACCTCAGGCAGGTCGTAGCAGTCGCGTGTGGTGAGAACCCGATCGTTATCGATGGGAGCCCAGTCCGGCACCCGAGGGGTCGAGCCGGTTGAGATCAGAGCTTTGTCGAACGACACCAGACGCTTGCCCTCAGGGCCGTCGATCTCGGCCTCGTTGGGGCCGACGAAACTCGCCATACCGTTGACCATCTCTACACCCTGCGAGTTGAGGAGATCGACCCAGTTCTGGTGGATGTTTCCGGTGATTACACCGATCCGCTCGGAGAGGATGGTCGGATCGACTTTGACGGGAGGAGTGAGCAGGCCGAGCTTGGTTGCGTTACGCACCGAGGTGTGACGAAGGGCGCTGGCCGCCATCGTCTTGGAAGGAATGCAATCCCACAGGTGCGCTGCCCCGCCCACGATGTCCTTTTCCACCAGCGTCACTCGCCCGCCTTTGGCTGCCGCTGTGGTCGCGGCTTGAGTGCCGGCTGGACCGCCACCCACAATCAAGAGATGCGTCTTCAAGTTGGTCATGTGCGGGCAGTGACGGTACCCACTGGCCGGCGGTGACCGGAATCACGAAGGCTGGTACTTGCCGAACACCTCGCCTAGGGCAGCCGAGACCTCCCCCACCGTCGCACCGGCCCCCAGGGCCTTTCTCATAAGTGGCAGCAGATTGGCTTCCCCTTGGGCCTCGGCCCGGAGCGAGCTCAGCGAGCTCTCGATGGCGGATGAATCACGCCCTCTTTTCCACTGGGCCAAGCGCTCTATCTGGGTCGCCTCCAGGGCCGGATCCACCGCAAGCACCGGGATCTCCTCCACCTCTTCGGATTGGAACTTGTTGACCCCTACCACGATCGACTCACCACTCGACTGCCTCTTCGCCTCCTCATACGCAGAGTCCTCGATTCGTGCCTGAGTCCAGCCCTCCTCGATCGACGCCACTGCTCCCCCTCTGCCGTCGATCTCCGCCAGGAGACCGTCGGCGAGCCGTTCCACTTCGGTTGTCAAGGCCTCCACGTAGTAGGAGCCGGCGAGAGGGTCGACAGTGTCGGCAACGGCAGATTCATAGGCAATGACCTGCTGGGTTCTGAGGGCAAGTAGCGCCGCCTCGTCCGCGGGAAGTCCCAACGCCTCGTCATACGAATTGGTGTGGAGTGACTGGGTGCCGCCAAGGACTGCAGCCGTTGCCTGCAGCGTGGTCCTGACCACATTGGTGAGCGGCTGCTGCGCGGTGAGTGTGGAGCCCGCAGTCTGGGTGTGAAACCGCATCGCCCAAGACTTCGGGTTCGCCGCCTCGAACTCCTCCTTCATGATCCGGGCCCATATCCGACGGGCAGCTCGATACTTGGCGACCTCTTCGAAGAAGTTGTTGTGCCCGTTCCAGAAGAATGAGAGCCGTGGAGCAAATTGGTCGACGTCGAGACCTGCGGTGATTGCCGCCTCTACATAGGCCTTGCCGTTGGCGATGGTGAATGCAACCTCTTGCGCCGCTGTCGCCCCCGCCTCCCTGATGTGATACCCGCTGATCGAAATCGGATTCCACTTGGGAAGGTGCTCTCCGGCGTACTCAAATGTGTTGGTGATTAGACGCATCGAGGGTGACGGCGGATAGATGTAGGTGCCCCTGGCGATGTACTCCTTGAGGATGTCGTTCTGGATCGTCCCTCGGAGAGACTCCGGAGACACACCTTGTTCTTCGGCCACGAGCTCATAGAGCAGTAACAAGATGGCGGCCGTGCTGTTGATGGTCATGGACGTCGACACCTCGCCGAGCGGGATGCCGGAAAACAGGCGTCGCATGTCGTCGATGGTGTCCACAGCCACTCCGACCTTGCCCACCTCTCCCGCTGACCTGGGATCGTCGGAGTCGAGGCCCATCTGAGTTGGCAAGTCAAACGCGACGCTGAGCCCGGTCTGTCCGGCTTTCAGCAGGTCATGGAATCGCTCGTTGGTCTGTTCGGCTGTTCCGAAGCCTGCGTATTGACGCATGGTCCACATCCGTGACCGGTACATGTCCGGATAGGGGCCACGGGTGAAGGGATACTCACCGGGCCGGCCCAGCTCTCCGGGGTCCACCGGAGTCTCATACACCTCGTCGATCTCGATGCCGCTCGACGTGCGCCGAGATTCACCCATAACAGCAGTAATCTGACATGTGAGCCCTGATCGTAGATCGGGAACTCCAGGATCCCCGACGACGTCCAATCCCCTTAATGGCCAGAAAAGCCCTTATCCACCAGGTTGAGGCGCGGGAGCGAAAGGGCCGATGGTCCGCAGCCCTCGCCGTGCTTCTCTCCATGTCCTTGCTCCTTTCGGGCTGGGTCGGGCTTTTCGCGTTCTTGGGCGCCAATTCTGCCTACGGGACCTTCGACGAGATCCGGGCCGACTGGGTTCCGGACACCAGGGCCATGGAGTTGACCCTTCCCGACTTGAGCCGGATCAGCCGGATCTACGCCGACACCGGTGAGGTGTTGGATGAGCTCCACGATGGGCGCAACTCCGAGCCCGTTGCCTACGAGGAGATCCCCGACCTGGTGATCAACGCCATCCTCGCCGCAGAGGACGCAGACTTCTTCGAGCACAGCGGCGTCGACTTCTCGGCCATTGCCAAGGCCGCCCTGGACAACTTCATCTATGACACCACCCGTGGCGGCTCGACAATCACCCAGCAGGTCGTCAAGAACGCCTTTGTCGGAAGCGAGCTCAGCATCCGCCGCAAGATCAACGAGGCGTTCGTCGCCGCAGAGGTGGAGCGGCGTTTCAGCAAGGAGCGGATTCTCGAGTTCTACATGAACTCGGTGTATTTCGGCGCCGGTGCCTACGGGGTCAAGACGGCAGCCGAGGAGTTCTACGGCGAGGAGTTGGACCAGCTCCAAGTCCATGAGGCAGCCACCCTGGCCGTGCTGGTCAGAAACCCCTCGCTCTACAACCCGCGTCGCCAGCCCGAGATCACCCTCGACCGTCGGGACGAGGTGATTCGCCAAATGGCGGAAGAAGGATGGATAACCGACACGCAGGCCGAACAGGCGATCTCGAAGCCGCTCGGCGTAATCGACTCACCACTGCGCAGAGGCCAGGCCGATCACGTCGTCGCGGAGGTCAAGAGACAGCTTCTCAACGACCCCCAGTTCTCGTTCCTCGGTGATACGCCGGAGGAGCGGAAGAAAGCCGTCTTCGGGTGCCCGGCCGACGATGTGGCCTGCGAAGGAGGCGGCGGCCTGCAGGTCTTCACGACAATCGATCTCGAGCTTCAACAGAAGGCCAACGAAGTGCTGACTAACTGGTTGCCACTTCCCCCTTATGAAGAGAACGTGAACTCGTGCCACGAGCTGGCCCGGAAAGATCCCAATCTGTTTCAGGTGGACGACCTGGACGAGTTCATAAGCACCTACGCCGAAACCCACTCGTGTGCGCCCACAGGGGCTATGACCATGGTCGACAACGACAGTGGTGCGGTGAAGGTGATGGCTTCAGGTCTCCCGTTCGAGTTCAGTCAGTTCGACCTTGCGGTCCAAGGCAAACGAAATCCAGGGTCGTCGTTCAAGCCTTTCGCGTTGGTCGCCGCACTGGAACAGGGATACACCATGGGTCATCGCTGGAACGGTGCCAGTCCGGTGGAAATCATCTGTCAATATCCCTGCGCTCCCGACGGGACCAATATCTGGCGTCCTGAGAACGCCGGCGGCGGAGGAGCAGGAGTCGTCTCACTGGCCGAGGCCACATATCGCTCGATCAATACCGTGTACGCCCAAGTATCCCAGGCCGTAGGGCCGGAGAACATCGTGGAAGTGGCCAAGCGCATGGGCGTTGACAAG
>CBDCGI010000014.1:0-15703 GCA_965216725.1 Acidimicrobiia bacterium
ATCCGCCCACTGTCCTCGAGTCCGATGTGAAGTGAGGTGAGACCTTCTTGATCCGGTCACCGAAGTCGTTGATGAATGCGAGAGCGGGTTCCCGAATGACCTCTATGTAGCGGTCCTTGTTGTCTTCCCACCACGCCTTGTCGTTGTTCTTCTCCAACTCGCGCAAGAACTTGAAAACGCCGGGTGTGAAATAGCTGGACATGTTTCTCCTTTCACTTCTATGACGAACCTATACCTCGAAAACGACAGGTTTTGAAGGAGCCTGCTTAGGGTTCGGTGATGAAAGCGCCACCCTCCTGGCTTTCCCGCACGTGGGAATGGGGTGGATTGGGTGGCATGGTGCTGGCCGCGCTCGGCGGTGTTGTGCTGACAATCTCGACGATCGGGTTCTTTGCCACCCTCGACGACGCCTTTGCGGTGTCAAATGATGCCGTCGCCGCGGCAACCGCCACCATCGACGTTGTCGACAACACGCTCGACATCATCGACGGCTTGATAGAGAGCTCACGAGAATTGGTCGACCAGGGGGAGCAAGCGCTCCAAGATGTGGCGACGGTTACGGCGTCGGCGATTGTGCTGATGCGTGAGGACCTGCCGGCGCAGATCGACTCCATGCTGGTTGCCATGGACGGGCTGATCGAGACGGCGAGGGTGGTCGACAACGTGCTCTCGGCGCTTTCCCTCGTGGGTGTGGACTACGACCCCGAGGTTCCTCTCGATGAAGGCCTGAAGCAGGTCGAGAGCTCTCTGGCGGAGATCCCGCTGATACTCGAGGAGGAGGCCGACCAGCTCTTCGTATTGGCGTCTTCTGTTGTCGATCTGAGCGTGACCGTCGGCGATTTCGATTCCACTCTCACCAGGCTCGAAGTCGAGGTCGGTCGGAGCCGTGACGCTGTGGAGGCGTATCGGGACGCGGCTGAGGCTGCGGACGACGTGATCGCAGAAGCGGCTATCGACTTGACGGCACAGAGAGCGGTCGCCGTTGTGGCCGTAGTCGCCGGGTCTGTGCTCCTGGCCGTGTTCTGTTCCCGCCTGTGGTGGGTGGGACGGTCCAGCCGGTCAGATCAGTGAACTTCGACTTCGTCGGCTTCTAGAACCGACCAAGGAGCCCGGAATCCGTCTTTGAGAACTCCCACGAACTGGCCGAAGTGACCTCGTAGAACCCAGCCTGCCGCCAAGAGGAACATCACCCCGACGCCAATACGTGCAGCCTCGGCAACGCTGGCGGATATCACACCTGCCTCGGCCAGCCATGACTCGGCGAATTGGATCACGAAGAGGCCGAGCATGGCCCATGCCTCCTTTCGGGATACAGAGCGGCTGGCGATGATCGCCACCGCAAACACAGACTGGGTGGCCGTCACCCACAGCTCGTCGCGCTGCACGTCGTTGAGGGGGAGGCCGGTTACCTGGCCGGCGAAGATCATGAACACGATGGGCAGCGTCCCTACCAACAACGTCCACTGGTTGACCTTCGAAGAGATGAGCGCACCGATGCCGGTCCTTGCCGCGAGCCGCCAGGCAAACAACGAGGCGATCAGGAGTTCGGGAGCCTCCGAGGCGAAGGGGGCGAGCCATTTGAGGAGCAAGAACTCGTCGATTCCGATCTCCTCGCCCATCTCTATCAGGGACTCTGCGAAAGGCTCGGCGACGAGGACGATCACCGCTGCCGAAACGACAAACAGCAGATAGTTGACGAGCCGTCGTGTTCTCTTGTCCAGGCTTGCCACGTAGGCGCTGGGCCCAACCAGATGCGGTTCTGAGGGTGTGGCCCCGGAAAGCCTGAGCATGTAGGCGACGTAAATGCCCACCAGGACCACTGCGTCGATCGGACTCAGGGTGTCCTTGAGAAACAACGTCATGCCGTAAATGGAGGCCACCGCAAGGTAGGCGATATCCACCGACTGGGCCCGTGTCAAGTTCACCGTGGTCGGCGTCGCCAGTTCGGCCATCTCCGGTGTGGCCCCGGTTCGCTTCACCCGCCACGTCCCGAGGAGGATCACCAGTGGCCAGCCAACGCCAATCAGCAGCTGGTTGGCTCCTGTCATGTTGGCTAAGGCGAGCGGCCCGTACTGGTCAGCGGCTCCCGTTACGGCAAACTCCCGACCCGCCTCCGCGGTGAGCACGAAGTCGACTGCATATTCGGGCAGCACGGCGATCAAAGCCAGGATCGCAAGAGCCAGCCCGCCACCAACGTCGAGCTGGATCACCTCAGCCGCCCAGGAGATCATGAAGGCCGCCCCCACGATCGCCAGCCCGTAGAGAAACGCGGCCAGTATCGGGTTGGGGTGATCAGCGCCGAGTCGGATGGCGATGCCGGGGAGCGTGACGCCGAAGGCCAAGAGCATCAGTCCGATCTGGCGGCGAGGATTGAGGGTCGGGTTCTCCACGGAGGCGCAGTCTATGGGTGAGTCTTGCTATCGACGACTACAGGACTCGTCGGCACGACCAAGGCTGCCAGTAGTACTGGCCGAGCTCTTGATATCGGTTTGCCAGCCAAGCGGCGGAGGCGATGTTGGCCACCGGATCGAACGGGCTTGCGTTGGGGAACCCGGCTTTGGGAGCGGTAGTGGCCCACGTCGACGGGATGAATTGAAACAGTCCCGATGCTCCGGAGTAGGGGTTGTACGCGTTTGGATCGCCCAACGACTCGCATTGGATGATCCGAAGCGCTTCGTCTACCCGACTCGCCGGAAAGTATTGAGAAACGAGGCCGCGCCACTGCTCAACGGCGGGTGGGAACACCCAGCCGCCTCCCGACGTGGTGGGCGGAGAGGTCGGTGGCGGTGCGGTGGTGGCGGTTGTCGGGGGTGGGGGCTCGCTGCTGGGCTCGGTGGTGGTTGTGGTGGGAGGATCGCGCTCCCTTTGACGGGTTTGTTCCGCATCTCTGGCCCGGGCCGCCTCAACTTCGCTGAGCGCTGCCCTGTATTCGGCGTCGGCCGCGTTCGCATCTCGGATGCGTTGGGCGACTTCGGCATCTGCCTCCTCGTACAGAGAGGTGAGATGGTCCATCTCCGCGTCCAGATCGGCCTTGAGTGCGAGGAACTCGTCCTGTTTCTCGAGTTGCTCGAGATGAAGAGCCTCGAGCGACCGCTTCTGGGCTACAAGTCGGTCAACCGTCTCCCTGCCCGAGCCCACGATTTGCTCCACGACCACGCCCGTCACCATCACCGCTTCGACCGAATCGCTGTAAACCAAAGTGACGGCCGGCGTGGCAAGGGCCTTCATGTATGCGTCTACGGCTTGGGTCTCGATTGCGGCCTCGATGCCAGACATCTCGAGATCGGCGAAGGCGATCATCTCCGTGATGTTGTCGATGTCGACTGCCACCCGCGAGAGATCGGCCGAAAGGTCGTTGACTCTGGCGATTGCCACCGCCAGCTCCACCTCCAGGCCTTCGCGGTTGGCTATGGCAGCGTCGACCAATCCTTCAGCGGTTTCGGCTCGCTCGGCTGCTTCTTGGGCTGCCTGCTCTGCGTCGTCCGATTCCTGGGCGCGCGCGGGCCTGCCATCGAGCGTGACGACGGAAATCGCCATCGCGAGAGCCAGACAGGCGGAGAGGGAGCGCAGAAGACGCATCGAGGGCCTCAGCGTAACCAGCGCCCGACACTGGCGAGAAGTGAGACCCCGCCAAGAATCTCCGTTCTGAACGGGGTAGGTTCGGGAGATGGGCCGGCACAACGTCTCGTCGGGAAGCCCGTTTGAGCCCGAAGTCGGGTTTTCCCGCGCCGTCCGGGTGGACGATCGGGTCTTGGTGGCTGGGACGGCGCCAATTTGGCCGGACGGGGAGGTAGATCCCGATCCCGCGGTTCAGACCATGCGATGCATCGAGATCATGCTCGATGCGCTGGCCGAAGCCGGCGGTCGTCCGGAAGACGTGGTCAGGACCAGGATGTTCATCACCGACCCGAGCGATGCGACCGCCATCGGAGCAGCTCACGGCCGAGTGTTTGGTGAGATACGACCGGCGGCGACAATGGTTGTGGTGGCGGGGCTTCTCGATCCGAGATGGAAGATCGAGATGGAACTTGAGGCTGTCTTAACCGGTTGACTGTGATGATGAGCACAGGAGGTCTTTGATGTTTGGACGAAAGAGCATGGAGATGCCCGAGCAGGAGGCCGCGCTGCCAGGCCGTACCGACTCGGTGGTCGTGCCTGACGCGCATTTTGTCAATGGAAATCCGCTTGTGGGCCCCTGGCCCGAAGGTCATCAGGTTGCCGTGTTTGGCATGGGCTGTTTCTGGGGCGCCGAGCGCCGGTTCTGGCAGCTGGACGGGGTCTATTCCACCAATGTCGGGTATGCAGGCGGCTACACCCCGAACCCTTCTTATGAGGAGGTATGCACCGGGCGGACCGGACACACCGAGGCTGTCATGGTGATCTACGACCCAGGTGTCATCAGCTACGACGAGCTGCTGCGTGTCTTCTGGGAGACGCATGACCCGACCCAGGGCTACCGGCAGGGCAACGACCTCGGCACACAGTATCGGTCGGCCATCTACACCACGACCGATGAACAGCTTGATCAGTCGAAGCGGTCCCAGGACGTTTACCAGGAGGTGATAACCGCCCGCGGGTTCGGTCCGATCACCTCAGAGATCAAACCCCTCGGTGACTACTACTACGCCGAGGATTACCACCAGCAGTACCTGGGCAAGAATCCGCACGGGTACGACTGTCACGCCAACACGGGGATCGCTTACCCCGGGCTCGGCGACGCATAGCACCTGGGCCGGGTAGCCCTCTGCCGGACACCTGATCCTTTCGGCCCCGCCTTGTGTCTTTAGCCCAGAGCGCGGTGCATGGTCGAAAAGCGGCGAGGACCTCACCCAAGGCTATGACTGGTCGCCTGGCTCCTTGAGCCAGAAGCCCATCGACGCCGGTTGGAGGGCTTGACGGACCACCGCGATGGTTTCCGACTTCAGAAGATGAGCGTCAGCCACATCCTGCATCGCTGCAGTGAACGTCTCCAAGACCTTCTCGGACTCGTATCTCGTCCTGTTGAAGCGGCGGTCTACAACAAGCAGAACTCTCCGTTGTATCGGATTGAACATCGTGACGACGGCGAGCGTTGAAGCGGCGACAGCCAAAGAGCTCTGAGCGCCGATCAACGATGTGATCACCCACACCAAACTCGCATAAGCAGCTGCCAGGAGACCCACCACGACGATGTAGCTGATGGTGCGTGAAATCAGCCGGTCGATCTCGTATAGCCGGTGTCTCACGATCGCGGCGCCGACCGCGAGTGGTATGAGGCTGAAGCCGGTCACCACCAAGACATCCACCATCGGATCGGGAACGCCGGGAAGCCCAGATGCGACGAGGACCACAGCCGTCAAGACCGTGGCGAAGACGACCAACTTCGTTTGGGCCTTCTCATCGCCGGCAGCCCTTCGATACCTCACCACCAGGTCGATGGTTGCGGCCATGGCGAATCCGACCACTGGAACCAGTAGGAACGGGTTCTCCTCACCGGTGCGAATCAGGAGAACCGAGTTCGTGGCACTAAGGAGGGCCGCGATTGCGATTACGTGGCGCCACCAAGGGTGGGAGACACCACCACCGGGAAAGGTGACAAGGAAGAGCCCCATGAGAAAGGGCATCAGCGCTCCGAATCCGTCAGTTGCCGCAGCAATCTGGCCTAGGGCTTCGGAGTCGGTGAGGGCCGAAGTGGCCGAAAGCCCGATCATGAGAGGTCCACTCGCATGATTCGGCACCTTCCATGCGACGAAGGTGCCCACGATTCCGAAAACGACGAAGCTCAGGGCCCATTCGTCTCCACCTTCGATGTAGTTCAGCAACGTGAGCGTGACCGAGGCCATGCCCAGGACCAACCAGAAGGCTCGGCTCACGAACTCAACTCCTGGCAGGCCGTCATCGGGCGCTCGTCAACGACATCACAGAAACAGACGATCGACCCGAGCGTTCGGGTGACAAAGGTCAGAAAGAGATTCTGGTGATCCCTTCAGGGCCCACGCCGAAGCTGGACCTCTCCTCAGATTTCTAGGCTCCCCCAAAATGGAGGCCTTCCTTTCCGGAGTGGTCGCTGGTTTTGGGATCGCCATCCCGGTGGGAGCGATCGCGATCCTCATCATTCAGGTCGCTATCAAATGCGGCACTCGCTGCGCTTTCTTCGCAGGAGCCGGAGCTGCGACGGCAGACCTGGCTTACGCCTCCCTCGCGGTTATCGGCGGTGCCGCCTTGTCCCAGGGGATCGACTCGGTGGAAGAAGCGTTTCGGTATCTCAGTGCCGGAGTGCTCGTGGTGATTGCCGTGCTCGGTCTGCTCAGGGCACGTTCGCCAATTGAACGTTCCGAATTCTCACTACCGGCCGAGCTGGCCGGCACCTTCTTTCGGTTCCTTGGTCTCACCATCATCAACCCAACCACCGTCGTCTATTTCGCGGCGGTGGTAGTGGGTCTGGGTCTGGCGTCGGGGTTGACTGTCGGTGGAGGTCTGGCATTTGTTGCCGGAGCATTTCTTGCCTCACTTTCGTGGCAGACATTGCTGGCGATCGTGGGCGGCTTCGCTGGTGCTCGCCTGACACCCGGCATGCAGACTGCGGCGATCATCGCCGGGAACTTGCTGATCCTCATTCTGGCCCTGGTGATTGTGTGGACGTGACGGCACCCTCAGGGTTGTGCTAGCCGTGGGTTGCTCTTGGACCCCGTCCCATGAAGGAGCTGCACCATTGGCGAAAACACCCAAAGCATCGGCCGACGCCGGATGCGTAAGGTTGGCGCCAATGAAACTGACTGCCCTCGTATTCGACGGAGTCATGTCCAGTGATGTGCTGGCACCCATCGAGGCGGCATCTGGTGCGGGCGATGTCGCCGTTCAGCTTGTGGGCCCAAACGTGGGCACTACCTGGGGTTTCGAGCCCCTCCACTCCTTCGTGCCCAAAGCCGGATTCGGGAGCGTCGAGCCGACTGACCTTCTCATTGTGCCCGGTGGCTTGGGCTCGATCGCGATGATGCGCGACGAGAAGCTGATGCAGTGGCTCAGGGAGATGGAGCCGATCAGTCGCTACGTGATGAGCGTCTCCACGGGCAGCCTTCTCCTCGCCGCCGCCGGGCTGCTGGACGAACGGGACGCATCGGGCCACTGGCTCGCTCACGACGATCTTGCTGCTGCAGGAGCCCATCCTTCAACCAAGGCGGTGAGCTGGCAGGGACACATCGTGACCACGTCGGGGTTCGTGTCGGCGGCGGAGGTGGCCAAGGAGATGCCGGGTCGGATTCTCTACGGGGATTAGCCGACATCGACGACGGCGTCGGCTGCCGCCAGCATCTGGCGCCCGATGGGCTGGCGGTCGATCTGCGTGAGCAACAGACCGGTCGACACCCGTTCCACAACGCCCCACTCCCAGATCGCCAGTGGATCCAATCCGGTCATGTCGGCCAGGTCGCGAGCTCGGTTCATCGGATCGCCACGCAGGAGTTCCAAGGGATCCTCTCGCATGATGATCCCGAGGTCGTACTCGGGCTCTGCGAACAGTCCGTCCGGGTCGATCAGCTTGAAACCGCTTCCGGACTGGAGGGCATTCCATTGGTGGACATCGCCGTGGACGAGAACGGCCTGGTCGGGCTGGAAGGCCGATATGCGGCTTGAGGCCGATCGGATTGCGTAGTCGACTGCTGCCTCCGAACAGGGTCGGTCGAGCTGTTCCCAGATACTCCGAATGGCATCCATCAGGAGTTCTGCCTTCTGTGCGCCAGACCGCAACGTTGGGTCGGGAGGATGCCGCCACACTCTCGACGCTGCCTCTACGAGGTGCCGGTGGCGGACGCCGAGCGGCAAATGCAGTTGGTACATGGAGGGCCCGAGCCGCTCCAGGAGGAGGGCGTTGCGTGAGCGGTCGCTTCGGAGAAGCCGGACACACCCGTCGCCGTCGGCGGCCTGGAGCACCCGTATCTCGCTGTCCGCAGCATCTGGGCCGCGGGGTGCCAACAGCTTGAGCACCGCCTGGGATCCATCTTCGAGATGTGCCTCCAAAACCAGCGCTTCGGTGGCGTCTTCAAAGACCGTTCCCGACTGAAAACTCCAATCGTGTTCGAGCGAGGAGACCAACTCCTCGAGCCCGGCCAGCCAGGATTCGAGGCCCAGGTTTTGGGCCTTCCGTCGAACCGCGGCAGGAACGGCGATCACGCCGGATGCCCAATGTGATTAGTTTGGGCTGCTCTCGAAACAGGAGGCATCTTGAATCACAATCGAATTCTTTGGATCTTGCAGTGGGTCTTTGGCCTCTACTTCGTCTTTGTCGGGATCATGCACTTCGTGGTGCCCGACGGCCTTCCTCAGATGATGGATTGGATGTACGAGCTCGACGACGGTGTGCATTATGCATCGGGTGCCGCGGAGATCCTCGGTGGACTCGGGCTGATCCTTCCCGGGCTGCTCAAGGTTCGACCCGAACTCACGGTATACGCCGCCCTCGGCTTGATCGCAGTGATGATCGGTGCCTTGATCTGGCACGCCGGCCGCGAGGGCGAGGCGGCCAACATCGGCACCAACGTCTTCAACATCCTGGTCTTGGCCTACATCGCTTACGGGCGTTCCCGTCTGAGCCCGATTGAGGCCTGAATCCTTATGTGGGTCGGATCGCACCCAGTGAAGGCGCGATCCGATCCCCATAACCCAAGAGGGAGCGACCTGCAGCGGGGTGGGAGGTTGCGAGTCAGCCCCCGATGGCCGCCTCAAACGTGGGAAGGGCCCGGTCGATCATCTCCATCGTCCCGGTGAGCGATATGCGGAAGTGGCCCGGGGATGCACACGTGGCCCCCGGCAGCACCAGGACGTTGCTCTCCGCAAGGCGGGATACGAAGGCCTGGTCGTCTGGAATTGGAGACCGCACCCATAGGTAAAACGTCCCTTCGGGTGGGCGTAGGTCGTATCCAAAAGCGGCCAGTGCCTCGACCAAGTAGTCGCGCTTCTTCTCGAGCTCGATCAGGTCTATCGACAGCTTCTCCAGATCTGGGAGCGAGTACTGCATCAGGGCACTGGGGAACTGCCATCCTCCGGCCACTTGTGCCATGAAGACCGCAGAACGAAGAGCCTCCCGATCAGGCATGTCCGGAGTCCATGCCAGCCAACCGAGGCGTTGACCTGGTGTGAGCAGGATCTTTCCATAGCTGTAAGAGATCAGCGTCCGGGGGTAGTAGGCGGCCGGGCTGGTGAAAGCGGCGTCGCTGAATACGAGCTTCGAATAGGGCTCGTCCGACAGCAGATAGATCGGAGCGCCATATCGGCTCGATGCTTCGTCGAGCATTGCGGCGAGTCGGCGCAACGTCTCCGGCGGGTAGATGCGGCCGGTGGGGTTGTTGGGGGTGTTGACGATCACCATCCGGGTTCGATCGGTGATTGCCCCTTCGATCGCCTCCAGGTCGAGGTCGAAGTCGTCCTGCTTCACATGGACGCTCACCGGGACGGCGTTGTGGGCGAGGATCATTGACTCATAGAAGAACCACGGCGGATCGGAATAGACCACCTCGTCGCCTGCGTCCAGGAGGGTTCCCAGCGCGGTGGCGATGGCGCCGAATGCGCCGGGGGTCATCGCTACGTCGTCGGCTTCGAACGGCTGCCCTCTCCACTCCGTGAGGTGAGCGGCCACCCATACCCTGGATTCTTCCTCCGAGAACTTGTATGCGAAATGGTTCTTGTCGATCGGATCGGTCGCTTTTGCCAAGGAGGCGGAGAATCCGGCTACGGGCACCTCCTGAGGATTTCCAAACGCGAAGTCGGCCACGTCTGGCAGGCCCCGCCTGGATTCCCAAATGGGCATGTAGTCCAGCAGCGGCTGGCTGGACTGGGTGATCAGTTCGATGCGTCGTGTGGGCATTGTTGGAAACTAGCAATCAGGGGTTGACCTTGATGGCCCCGATGTAGACACCTAGAAGCACGAGCAACCCGCCGACCAGCAAGCCCAGTCCGAGGGGTTCGTCGCGTAGCCACCAGGAGACCAGCAATGTCACCGGAGGAATCACCACGAATGCGTAGGTGGCCCGGGAGGCATCCCAGCGGCCGAGGACGTACACGTAGAGCAGGAAGACGAGGACCGAACCGATCAAGATCATGTACGCCTGTGCCCACCAGGTTGCGGCGAGATCGGGCATGGCAATGGTGTCACCCCGGATAGCGGCTCCGATGATGATCACCACCGCACCGACCGTCATCCCGATCGCGTTCAGCCCGTAGGGGTCGATAGGTCGGAAGATGCGCACCACCACCGCTCCTTCGGCGAAGCTGAATGCTGCGAGGAGTGCAAACACGAGCGACCCGAAGGAGGCGCCACCCAGTGATCCCCACGACATGATCGCGATGCCGACAATCGCCAGCAGCGACCCGGCAATGGCACGAGCGCTCAACGTCTCCTCGCCGTGTGCCACCGCGAGCAACAGGGTGAGGAGAGGCACGATGGCGAGTACGAGCTGCCCGAAACCTGCTTCGAGCTCGACGAATGCGATGAAGCCGAATCCGAACGCCCCGGCGAAGTTGAGGAGCCCATAGAGCAGGGAGCCGGTGAGGCCGCGGCCACGCGGGATGGGCCTTTTCAGGACCGCCACGATGATCCACATCATCAGTGCTGCTGTGGCGAAGCGAAGAGATGCTCCCCACAGTGGGTCCAGCTCGTCGTTGCTGAACTTGATCCCTACCGCGTTCCCCCCGGCGAGTATGGAGCCGACGATGAACGCTGCGAGGACCGGGCCCTGACCGTCGCGGGACATCAGCCGAAGCTACTGAACCCACTACGGCCAGGGCGGCCCGGTTTCAGCCGCTCATCGGAAACACGTCCGACTGGGCGACGAATTCGTCGATGTAAGGAATCATCCGCTCGTAGTCACCGGCCGCGGGCAGGATGTGGTCCCACGTCGTCGAGGCATGAACCTCGGGATAGGTCGCAGCCAGCCAGGTGATGAAGTCCTCGTGGAAACTGATGATCGCCGGTCCGTTCCATTCGTCGGTCACCCCGCTGATCAAACCGTCCGGCTGCACCCGGATGGTGAGAGTCCCGCCTACGACGCTTCCGCTTCGTCCACCGTAGGCGTCGGTGACGATTTGATCGCAGCTGACTTGCAATGTCTCGCCGACGACACCAGCGGTCCGACAATTGGACAGGTCGTAAATGGTGGTCTCATCCGTCGCCATCAGTCGCGTATAGCTCTCCCGACTTGGGGCGTCAGGTCCCCAGCTGTCACCGTCGGTGAGCAGAGCAAAGAATGGCTCGGCATCGTGGGTGTTGAAGGTGGCGGCGAAGTCGGCAATCGAGGCCAAACCCCAGTCAGCCCACTCGGTGGCAAGCTGGGATCGGGCAGCGCCGTTGAGTCGTGATTCGGCGAGATCGGTGTCATGCCAGCCTTCTTTGGCACGGATGGCCTCATCAGACGCACCGTGCTGGGCGTCGACGTAGGCCTCGAACGGGTCCGACACCCGGAAAAAGTCGGGCTGTCCGTACTGAAAGTCCAGAACCGCGATCAAGCCGTCGACAACCTCGAACCTGACGGTGGTCGGCACCCCGATGTCGTTGGAGGCCTGAACCAACGCATCCTGATTGTCGGTTCTGCACTCGACGGTGCCGTCGGCCGCGCTGCATGACGCGTCCGGGTGCGTGGTTCCCTGGGCCACATTCCATGCCAGCAGGTTTTCCCAGTTGGCGAGGTTCCAGTCGCCCTGGAAGTTGTCGCTGATGGCGATATCGGGCGCAAAAAGGGCGAGGACCGCGGCTTCATCTCCCGCATTGAACGCCTCGAAATAGCTTTCCGCGACTGCCACAGGTTCGGCGACGGGTGGCGCCGGTTCTTCGACGGCTTCTGGCGCGCTGGTCACTGTGGGTTGGT
This sequence comes from Acidimicrobiia bacterium, assembly GCA_965216725.1. Classification (GTDB taxonomy): domain Bacteria; phylum Actinomycetota; class Acidimicrobiia; order Spongiisociales; family ZC4RG35; genus JACZUI01. The sequence continues at coordinate 11,835 of CBDCGI010000014.1, forward strand.
TGTCGTCTGCAATTGGCGCCTCTTCGTCGCCTGGAAGGAACACCACCAGCCCGACCACGACGGCGATGGCTATGGCCGCCATCACCAGGATCAGGTTCCTCCGGGGGGGCGGCGTCTTATGCGGCTTGGCCGCTATGGGTTCTCTCGTCTGCATCTCCGTGCTCCTCTGCTCGGTTGCCTCGAGGAGGGCGGCAAGATCGAGCCCGTCATCGAGCAACAGCTCCGGCTGGGGTGCCGGGTTTGCCTCACGTAGACGAAGGAACGCAGTGTCCACACTCATCGGCTTCCTCCTCTCTCTTCAGCAGCACGGGGGGAAATCTTGGGGGATGACGGCTCCAGAACTTTGGCGAAACGCTGCTTGGCTCTATGGAGCCGCTGCTCGGCCGCCGACTTGGAGATGTCGAGCACCTCGGCGATCTCGGCGTTGCTCAACTCTTCCCACGCCGAGAGCATGAGGATTTCCTGGTCTGAATCCTTGAGAGCCTTGAGCGTGTCCACGACCTCTTCGTCTTCCTCCCTCCGGACGACGTAGACGTCGGGAGTCTCCGGTGGGATGGGGGCGAAGCCGGCCACCCGCTTGGAGAGACGACTTCGGCTCTTCACCGATCGCCAGCGGTTGGAGATCACGCCCCGGGCGGTGCCGTACAGCCAGGCTCGTGCCGAGTCCATTCTGATGTCGTCGAGGCGTTTCCAGGCGATGGCGAAGACCTCGGCCGCTGTGTCTTCCGCCTCTGCACGTCCGATTCGACGCACGCAGTAGGCGAGCACCTCGGCATAGTGCTTCTCGAAGAGCCCGATGAGTCTGGGGTCGGCTTCGGCGTGTTTCATGGTTCTCGCGCCCACACGACACTATTTGTCACCGAGCCCGAGATCTCTGACACCTGTCAGCGTCGTGTCGCAGGGTGACATATAAGAGTCGACCGCGCCATCGCGGTCAGCAGCACAAGGGAACGGTTGGAGGGCCCTCCGATCCGCAAAGATTCGTGTCGAGTGTGCTTGTCCTACCCAGAAAGCGAGTGTTTAAGCACACTCGACGGGTTCGGTGTCGATGTCTCCGGGTACCGTGCGTCAGGTGGGTGGGCAAGAGCCGGAAGCCCGCCATACCCCTACGCCGGCTCAGGAGAGAAGAGATATGTCAACGAACCCCATCGTCCACTGGGAACTGATTGGTCCCGACGGCGACGCGTTGAAGAGTTTCTACACGTCGATTTTCGATTGGCAGCTTGCAGCGCCGGAAGGCTTCGACGGCTACTACATGACCGACGGCGACGCTGTCGGGCTGGGTGGGGCCGTTGGTCAGGGCAACGAAGAGATGCCCGCCTACGGGGCAATCTATGTCCAAGTCGAGAGCATCGAGGAGAGTCTGGGCAAGGTCGAGGCAAATGGTGGGACCACTCTGGTGCCGCGCACCGAGATTCCGGACATGGTCATCTACGCCCTGTTCAAAGACCCGGCGGGCAATGTGGTCGGCCTCGTCGAGGGCAACGGCTCCTAACCCCCAAGAAGAGGCGTCGAGTGTGCTTGTCCTACCCAAAAAGCGAGAGGTTAAGCACACTCGACGGGAGGGACTACTCCACCACCTCGATGATGGCGATCATGCCTTGCTGGTAGCCGACCAATCCGCCGGGGACACTCATGGGTGAGACGTTTCCCGCAACGGCTTCGACAACAGCGCCAACGTCAGCCCCCTGTGGAACAAGGTCGACGATCAGGAAACGTCCAGGTGTGTTGATGCGAACCCGCCCGTCGTAGGCTGGCTCTCCGGGACGAGCGTGGATCACGCCAACATACATGTCCACCTCGAGGCTGCCTGTCCCTTCTGCGTCGGAAAAGAACGCCTCGGGAGGGAGAGCCATAAGCTCTTCGATTGTTCGCGTCTCATCATCGGTCAACTTGCTCACCGCCAAGTTGTGAATCTCCGAAGTCGATTCGTTTACCAATTCGAGCGCTGATCCCAGATGCATCTGTTGGGGCACATTGCGGAACCCGAAGTCGAATGCCTCGATTGTGTAGGTAGCGGGTGTGGGAGAGGGATTCTGGTCCACTTCCACCACCTCGATGATGGCGATCATCCCTTGCTGATAGCCGAATTTGCCTCGCCGGGCACTGTCGATAGCGTGAGGCGTAATCCCGTTGAAGACCGACTGTAATGCCACCTCCGGCACTGCTGCATCCACATCGGCACCTTCGGGGGTACTATGTCCAGGACCAGGTAGCGACCAGGTGTATCGAGCCTGATTCGAGCACCGCCGTCGAGGGCCGACTTGTCCCGGTAGGGCATGGATTCCCCCCACCCACGCTTCAACCGAAAGCGTTGTCGGCATCGCTGTCACACGCAGAGTCTGTAACGCCGAAGGCTTCAGCTCGATAGCAATCGAGGTCAGTCGAGGATCTGGCCCGAAGGTCGTCAGCTCTTCCACCGATGCGAAGTCTTCGGCTGTTCTTCCAGTCCTCATTGAGCTTCAGAACCACGAGATTGTGGAACTCGGTTTCAGAGCTATTGAAGAATTCAAGTGCAGACCCGGTCAGCGACCTTTGTCGGGTATGCCGTTGAAGCCAAAGTCGTAAGCCTCGATGATGTAATTCGTGGGAACCGAGGGCACCGAGGGCACGGTCAGGGGTGAGCACAGTGTTGGCAACCTCCGGACTCCTGATCGGGCGAACACTGATGAGGATCAAGCCGAGTACGAATGCTGCAGCGACGCTCGGAGGCGGCAACCACCACGCCCCAGCGCGAGGTCTCCGGACGTGTGGTTTCAGGACGACCGAATCGACGTCTTGATTGTGCGCATCGCGTAGGACCGAATCGGCGAGGGCAGCTAGATCAGCCTCACGCGCATGCCGGGCCTTCGGGTCCGGTACAGGATTGGCCTCTCGCAGTTGGTCGAATGCTGTGTAGGGCATCAGGCCGATTCTCCTTCTGGATTCATGGACGTGTTCGGTTGCTGCTGATGCGTCGGCTGAACGATCTTTTCGAGCCGCTTCTTCGCCCGATGCAGACGCTGCTCGGCGGCTGACGTGGAGATATCGAGTGCGGCCGCTATCTCAGGAGCGGTGAGCTCTTCCCAGGCAGCGAGCATCAGGACCTCCTGGTCGGACGGCTTCAGTCGCCGGAGTGCGTTGGTGACCGCCAGGTCTTCCTCGCGTCGTATCACGAAGACGTCGGGAGAGTCGACACTGCGTGGCGCGAAGCCTGACATCTTCTGCAAAAGCCGGGCATTGCGCTTTGGACGACCTCCACCTGTTGGCGATGACTCCTCGGGCGATCCCGTACAGCCAAGGTCGGACGGTCTCCCAGTTGATGTCCTCAAAACGCCTCCACGCCGTGGAGAAGACGACGGCTGCCACGTCGTCGGCCTCCGCCCACCCAACGCGTCTGGCGCAATACGCGACGAACCTCGTCGTAGTGATCTTCGAACAGTGAGGTCAACCTCTGGTCGGGCGCGGTCGTCACTCGTTTCCCCGCATTCACAGACCTTTGTTGTCCGGGATTCAATCCATCCTGACACATGTCAGGATCCCGTGCCTGGTGGACAACAACGGGCCGAGCGCAGCCAGACGACAAGGAGCACCATGACTTGGGAACAGACCGATTTCACGATGGCCGCCAGAGCTGGACGCATTGATGAGCTCCGAGCCGAAGGCGATCGCGCCCGGCAGACAGGCGATCTGGTTCGTCGACGGAGGTCCCGGCGTCTCGCTTCGGTCGGAGGCTTGACCTCGGTCCCACTTGCTTCCCTCCGACGTGGTTTAGCCAGGCCCCTCAGTGCGCTCGCCCGCGGGCTGGGGCGCCTGGCTATCTCCGATGTGTCGCGCGTTCAGAAATAGGGCCCTCGCCGCGCTCACCCCGTCGAGTGTGCTTACCGTCA
>CBDCGI010000015.1:0-62820 GCA_965216725.1 Acidimicrobiia bacterium
GGTTTTCGGGTCCCAACCGTCCGCTATCAGCAGAGCAACGTGAGAATGGCGTAGGTCGTGGAATCGGAGCCCAGGAACCCCGGCTCGATCGGTTGCGGGCTTCCAGCACCGGCGGGTCCAATTGCGGCGTCCTAGCGGACCCCCGTCGGTTCTCATGTAAAGCCACGACCCGCCCGCGGGCAGAACGTCCATCACGAACGCGGGAAGTGTGACGGTACGCCGCGCCGCTTTCGTTTTCGGGTCGGTGACGGTCACACCCCGGGCAAGGTCTGAAGCGGTACGGCGAATTCTTACTGCTCGTTTGTCGATGTCGCTCGGTTTGAGTCCTGCGACTTCACCGAACCGCAAACCTCCAAACCCACCCAGCAACGCCATACCCCGCCATTCGCCATCGAGGGCTTCGTCCACGGCGTGAACCTGGTCCGCGGAGATGAACTGCATCTCATCGTGTGTGAGCGCGGGAAGTCTCACACTGCGCGCCGGGTTCCGTCCGATCATCTCGTCAGTGACGGCCTGTTCCAGAACGGCGCCAGCTATCTGCGCGGCCTTACGGGTAGTGGAGGTTGCTTTCCCGTCCGAGTCGAGCTCGGCTACCAGTCGGCGAATATCCGCTGGTTTGATACTCGAGATCGGTCGTGCGCCTAGTTGGGGGAGAATGTAGGCCCGTAGATAGTTGCGGTCCCGTTCGCGGGTGCTCTCGCGGACGTCGGGACGTTGTAGCCAGTCCTCGGCCACGGTTCCGAAAGTGGTCTGGCCGGCTGCCGGGTCGATCCAATGTCCGCGGTTCAGCGAGTCCAGCTCCGCGGTAAGCCACCGTTGCGCGGCGTCCTTCGTCCGGAACACTTTGGTGATTTCGTCGCCGCTGGTGCCGGTGTAGCGGGCGCGCCACCTCGAACCCTTTCCATAACGTTTCGACCTCCCCAACCGTTTGCCCGTTTTCCGGTCGAACCGATACCAGAGGTCTTGAACCGTGCCACGCATTCAGGGGTCCACGGTAACTGCCAAGGTTTGACGGGTTACTACATCTCTAGCATCATTCTGGGCAACGGGAAAAGACGGGAGTCCGAAGAAAAAAAAGGACTCACATCTTGGCAACCCCCACTAACTCGAAGCCCTCCGGCTTCACCTTCTCACCCGTCCGGCGGCGAGATCAACCCTACGGAGGCGCGCAAAGCGCAGGGGCATCTCGTGGCAACAGGCCCGCCACGGGAGAAAGTGAGAAGGCAGAAATGCTGCCCACAGAGACTCTCTGGGACATCGATCAGATGGCGGCCTACTTCCGTAAGTCGCCGATGGCTATCCACCAGCAGCGCCACCGCGGTCAGAACCCGGGCGCTCTAGGAATCAAAGTCGGAAACCGCATCCTGTTTGACCCGGCAACTGTCCGCGCATGGGTGCAAGACGAGATTCAGAAGGCACAAGAGGCCTTCTGATGGGGCTGGAAAATAGACCGCCCCCGGTCGCTCCGGGGGCGGTCCAAGATACGGCTTCCACACCGACTGGCACCCATTTTACAGGACTTCGCCGACCATCGCAGAGGGCAGCCATCGTCTACGCGTTCACCTACGACGGGCGAATTAAAGACAAGACGAAAATCGCAGAATTGCGATCTTCGGGTCAAATGTCAGGCAAGGAGTTCGCCAGTCTGGGCATCAAGGGGTTTTTGTCAGAGAACTCGGTCGTTAAGTACCGGGAGAACTGGCAGTGGGCCATCGACAACTCCCGAATAGGAAGAACGCCCACGCGGGGCGCTCTTCCCGAATCATCGGCCCATACCGACAACCTCAACCTCAAGTGTACTTCAACTTTCGGGGGTGAGTCAACGTGTCCACCGTCATGAGGACCCGCGCCAAGGCTCACCCTGCGCTCTGGAAATGGGAGATCAACCGATCTGATCTTCCGCCTTCGGAGCACCACCAGGCGCTATCGCTCGCCGTCCGATTCAACGAGAAGGGCGAGGTGCCGCGCCGGTGGAGGACCGGGATTCGGAAACTGGCTGAGGATCGTCGGGGTAAGACAGACACTGTGAACCGCGATCTCAACTCCCTTCGGGATCGTGGCTGGCTGTTCATCGAAAGGGGGAGAGGCAGCCGGCCCTCGAGATACGTGGCGACGATCCCTTGGGGGTATGAGCTCAGGTCAAGGTCGCAAAACGGGTACAGGGGGCAGATTGGCCGGGGGTTTGTGTCCCCCCATCCGAAGGTTTGTGTCCCCCCGGAATGGCCCTTTGTGTCCCCCCGTCGGGGGACGAATCCCCACTCTTCTCCATATATCCCCGCGGACGCAAAAGCTCATCTGAAACTGAACCCGGCCGAATGCACTCACGGATCCATCGACGACGAGGGGTACTGCACAGCCTGTGGCACCACTCCCGAGGTGGACAAGTGAGCCGTGAATCTGCTCACGCCAAAGCCCGCCGCTACCTAGCTGAAGGCCGACTCCTTGTCATCGAGGTCAACGAAGACCGCATCGCCGCGCTCTGCAAAGGCGACGGACGGGTCTACTCACTCGGTCTCGCCGGCGACTGGCACTGCGACTGCCCGGCCTTGTCGAGAGACTGCAGCCACCTACGCGCCCTCCGGCTAGTCACCATCGAGGCACAACGATGAGATTCGAATGCACCAAATGCGGCTGGGTCTCGTTCCCTCCACGAACCGTGAAAGTTGTCTTCCACTCTTGTCTACCGGGGAGAGGAAGACGCCGGCTGTCGTCTGTCCCATCGATCAGCGAATTCGAAACAAGTTACGACCGACGAGACGAACAGCGGACCAACTGGTTCACATCGAAGTATCCGATCCCACCCAAGAAGGAGAAGAAATGAGATCAACCACCGGACCCCCAGGGGGGATAGGGCCGCACAAAGGCCAACACCCCCCACCACCAAGACGCCCTACTCCTTTTTTTCTTGATTCTGAGAGGGTGCCACGCGTTACGAAAGGAAATCGATGAAGTACAAATCCAGATACCGGACACGATGCCAGGCCTGTGACCAGGACTTTCAGGCGTCTCGACGCAACACTAAGTATTGCTCGAGTGCGTGCAGGGTGAGAGCGCACCGGGCCCGCCAGGAATCGGCTGGCGTTACAGAAACCGTTACAGATCGCGGACCTGGCGTTTCAGATTCGGCGCCAGGCGTTACAGACAAGAAGCAGGGCGGGGTTGACTGGTCGAGCAGCATCGCGACCGCCAGGGCTTCTCGCCGGTTCTTCGATGATGATCGGCCGCGGCTATGACGCATGAACCAGGTTTGCTCGCCGCGTTGATTTCTGGCTTTCAGTCTCACGTCAAACGACTCGGAAGCGACGCGGTCCTTCTCGGGGTGTTCCTGCATGACGGCAAAGTGCTTCGATGGGATATCCCGGGTCACGTGGTGGAGATGCGCGTGGTGCCGGCGCAGGAGCTCGAGGACGCTCTCGCTCGTAAAGCTGAACACTTGACGAAAGCCGCCGCGCACGACTTCGAGGCCAAGCCCTTCCTCTGGTTGGAGTGAGGTCACCCCGGCTAGGACAGCGTCGGCCAGGTCAAGATCAGCCAGCAAGAACCTGACGAGCTTGGCTGAATGTCTTGCCAGTGGTCCCGACAATTGACCCGCCCTCACGAACTGTTACCTCAGGTAACGCCTCGGCTACAGCCGACGATCTTCGCTGCGTCGTCCTGTTTTATGACTCGGTCATATGCCTGGACCCCGGCCATTGCTCGCTGCCCCTTCGACATATGCCGGGCGTGCGAGGTTCGCTGAGAGGATGTAGGCCACCGGGTCGGCGCCAGTTAGCAAGAGTCGGCGAATCACACCCACCCAGCCGTTTGATTCCGGCCCCGCGAATAGCTAAAGTTGACTTCAAGTTTCCGTTAGGAGACCGAGCGCCGTCCGCGCTCCTGGACGTTTGGAACGCCCGCCCGGGCGCCGTCCGCCCCCGATTCGGGGCCGACCGCATAGAGGAACCGGGCCGACCGGCCAGCCGTACCATCGCCGACCGCCTCAAGCCCGCACACCGATTCTGTGTGCCCGAGCAAATTGAGGATCTATGCGTAAGCACCAAGAAAACTGGTGCGCGAGATGATGGTCCTGGCCGACGAAATAGACCGGCTCGCCAACAAGGAGCCGTTCACACCCGCCGACCAGAAACTTTTCGACCGCGCCCAGAAGTCTTTCGACGCCCGCAACTCTGAACTCGAGGGACTCGAACGAGACGCCAAATTGAAAGAGGCCCAACGACTCATGCAAGACCCCGCGAATATTGAACGGGGTGACGGTTTCGACGCCCCCCAAGTGACTTTCAGGGGCGACCCGTATACCGCGCCCGACACCGCCACCCAATCAACCCCTGACCACGAACTCCGTAGCGCCGCTCTCACCGGCATCGAACGATGGAATGCTGAAGACTCGCTGAAGGAGTCCGCAAGCAAGCTGGTCGAGCAGACCGACGACCCGAGAGGTATCGGCGAGCACGTACTGAGAACGTCGAACCCGGCGTATCTGAGCGCCTTCCGCAAGTTCATGAAGGACCCCGAGGGCTACCGCGACCTGTTCACCAATGAGGAGCGAGCTGCTTGGGCTGGTGTCCGCCAGTGGAGCCAACGTGCCGCCCTCGACATCTCCGGTGCGGTACTGCCGTCACCCCTCGACCCGGCGATCGTTCTGAGCAACGCCGGAACGCTGGACCCAATGCGCTCAGTGGCACGGGTTGACCAGACAGTCGCGAATTCCAAGCGTTACATCACGTCTGCCGGCGTGAGCGCTTCGTTCGATGGCGAGTTGGTTGAGGTCTCCGATGACACGCCCTCGCTTGTCGAGCCGACGATCACCTGCCAGAAAGCGCAAGCCTTCGTGCAGGCGAGCGTCGAGGCTGCGATGGATCAGCCTGATATCAGCGAAGAAGTCGCTCGAATGTTCGGCGATGCTCGAGCCCGGCTTGAGGGCGCCAACTTCATCGCAGGAGTGGCCGGTTCTAACCAGCCGATAGGAATCGAAACCGCTCTGGACGGAGGCGCGAGCGAGGTTGCCCCGGCGACCGCGGAAGTGTTCGCCGCTGCCGACGTGTACGGGCTGATCGAGGCCCTACCACCTCGTTATAGGGCTAACGCCCGATGGATGGCCGAACTATCAACCTTGAATCAGATCGACCAATTCGAGACGGGAAATGGCGCGAAGTTATTCCCCGAGGTCGGAGCATCCGATCCTGTGATACTCCGCCGAGGAGTCGCTGAAAACAGCAACGTCGACGCTTTCTCCGATGTGAACGTGGCCGCAACCGCTGACAACTTCATTCTCTATGTCGGCGACTGGTCGAACTACGTGATTCTGGACCGGGTGGGGATGTCTATCGAGCTCATCCCCCACTTGTTGAACACTGCCAACAATCTGCCGGACGGCCGGCGTGGCTGGTATTCGTTCTGGCGTGTCGGCGCCGATTCCATAAACGACGACGGATTCCGAGTCCTCAACCTGGCGACTACCGCCTGATGAACTCTATCCCCGGCGATGACGTGCTTGAGCTGCAGGTCCCTGACGAGGGGACCGCGGCCGGCACGTTCCTAGTCGAAGTCGAGGGGGACGCCGAACCCGATGAGGTTTGGCCGTTCCCGGAGAGTTGGCCGAGAGTCGCCAGCTGAAGGTTGGCATCGGGTTTGGTTGGGTTCCTTACCGGTGCCCTCAACAGAAGGAGGGGGTTTCGTACAGGCTCCCCCTCCTTCTATGTTTCGTGGTGGTTTGGTTGGGGGTTTCCCTATGCTCCCGCCGTTTCGTGCGTCTCTGACGCGACGTCAAGGCTCAAATCGCCGCTCAGAATGCCCCGCGGCTGCTCTTTGGCGTGGCGTGCGCCGGTCCCGGACTCGTGGCCGGTGGTCGGCGGGTAAAGGTTGGGCTGTCAGGTTCTTTGAGAGGTTCATTTCTTCCCTGACAGTCCTCCCGTCCGCTCAGTTGTCTTTGCCCGCTGAGTGAACGTGGAAACCCCCGCGACCCGGTTAGTCCCGGGACCGCGGGGGTTTTCTGCTTAGGTCGGTCAGCCGCCCCGGTTTTCTGAATATCAGCGTGAAAAACCCCATTTCGATGCCAAATCGTTGGCCTCATCTTCTAAGGCAGGCGAAGTGGCGTTGTGTTCTAAGAAGGCGTGAGCGATTTCATGGGCGATCAACCCTTCAGTGATTCCGTCCTCGGAGAAAATGATGACCCAGTTTGGACGTTCGTCTCCCCAGCCCGAGCCTGCGGATAGGTGCTTGTGTCTCCAGGTCTGCCCATAACCATGTGCGCTGCCAACGGCGACAAAGACAATCCGATTTTCAACGAGATTCGACACTTCATCCGGAAGTCTCGCCGTCACACGCCGAATCAATTCGAGGGTTTCGCTGGAACCGCCGCGGCATTGGATCATCGTGATCGACCCTACTTACAGGCTGCCGGAGTCGGGTTCTGATACCAATTAGATTGGGGGCCAAATCGTGGAAATTGACCTTCCGTCGTTGCTGCTAGGAGCCGTCCTGTCCGGCGTGGCATCATTCGTCGCCGTGTACTCGGTAAACCGGTTGATTCTCAATCGGCGAGAGAATCGAGACGACGTCCGAGACCTAGTAGCCACTATCGAAGAATCCGCGGCGTGGGTTAGCGATGCCCTCCAACTCCACTTCGAGCCGTCGCTCGATCCACCAGACTTTGGTGTGATCGAGCGAAACCTTCGATTGAGGATCTTTCGGGGCTACCGGCGACTGCCTCCAACACTTCAGCAAAGACACTTGCGCGGTCGCGCGATCCAGTTAAACGGATACATGGTGAACGTGTTTGGACTCCTCGGCCGTGTGAACCAAAAAATGGAGGACGCGATCCTCTGGATCAACGATGAAGCCAGAGAGTTGACTGGCTTTCTCGAACACTGGCTAAGCGGTGTGCGGAAGCCAACAATCGGGCCCCCGCCGAGCTATGGAACTCCGTATGAGCACAACGAGACAAAGTTGGAGTGATCGCGGATGACGAATCGGTGCGCTAGTCGCCTCTGAGTATCCCCCCTGAGATGTCACCAGCGTGCCGAGCGCCGGTCCCGGTCAGCTCCCCGGAGGCCATGACCCAGCCCCAAGCGACGGCGTCCTCCCATGCCGGCGACTGGCGTAGCTGTTCGAGGTCGACGTAGGGCCATTTCCCCGCAGCTTCGAGAAGTCGTTGCATATCGGGGGTGAGTGGCACGCAGGACATTTCGGGAAGGTAGAGCACGCCTGTGACATGCTGTTCCCGCTCACGCCTGTTTTGTCGAGATCATCGGGGGCATCGAGTCTGTGATCGACAATGGTGCGACCGGGGTGTACGGGCAGGTAACCATCGCAGCGAGCCCGTCGAAAGCTGCGACGGTTGTCACCAGGTATTGGGGTATGCCACCGGTTGATACCGGCGTTCGGTATTCACCTGAGCCTGAGGACATAGAACAGCCCGCCAAACGTGTAGGGTCCGCAATCTCGGAAACCGGGGGAGTGGCGCTCACACGTCCGCACCGTTTTGTTTCCGGGGAAGGAGCCCCGCAGGTCGTCGTGTCACCAATCCTTCGACCGTCGGGGCTTTCGCTAAAATGGGACCGATGGCAGACCTTTGCTCATATTGCTTTTCGCCCATCACGTCGGCTTCGACAGGTGTCCGTTGGGATTCCGTGGTGGACCGTTTCGGTACAGAAACTGACACCCCCATCTTCAGTCACCGAGCTCACAGTGACGCTATCGCCATTTCGGCCTTCCTGGTGATGATCGGACAGTCGACCTCTACGGGGGTGGACCCTTTCGCTTAATCGCCACTCAAAAGACCACTCGACAGATTCCCCCACATGCCGCGCGCCGGTTTCAGAGCAGCGATTGATTTGCAGGATCAACGCCGAAGCGTTGAGAAGGCTTTTGAGCTAGCGGCCAGCTGCCCACAACCTCGACTAGCTTCCACATCTGTCGGGTTCTCCCGGAGGCTGCGTGTCACCTCGATGCTGCGGTCAGCGGTGAGAATCCGACAAGGGGAGGGGGCCGCTGGTTGGCGCTCACACTGCCTGCTTGCGGCCCCCAAGCCCCCTGCTACGTCAACACGTGGAAACGGGCGTCTCCGCGGAGACGTGACCGCCCTAAACGCGAGTGTCTAGGACGAACCGTCCGTCGTCGTCCCGGATATACATCGAGTTCACTTCCGGGCCGTCGAAGGGCTGCATCGCCGCCCGGATGAGATCGCAGAGCTCTGAGACTTTCGGGTCGACATGCTCTTCGAGCAGTCGGCTGAGGGAGTAGTCCTCAGCCACGGAGATGAGTATCTCGAGGTCCTGGACGCTTCCCTTCTCGATGCTGGTTGGTGCTGCGGTTGTCATTGCTTGTCTCCATATCGTCGGGTTGGAGGTCCTCGAGCACCCGTAGAGCTTCATCGGCTGTGATGAGCCCTTCGTGGGCGAGGACCCGGACCGCGGCCGCGGCTGCAAGGTCGATGGTTGGGGGAGTGGGTAGCGCCGCGGCTGTACCCTGTCGCATGGCGTGTACCTCCTTGTTAGGTATGCGCTTGCCGGTTCCGGGTGCTCGTACCACCCGGGCCGGCTGTTCTAATGGTCACTCTATACAGAATCTGTGCCGACTATGTGCCGAGTCAGGAGTAAAACCCTGTTAAACCTCGTGAATGGGGGAAGAACCCATAAGTCAAGGTAACAGAGTTTTTGAGGCATTTCCCCAGGTAGCCGAAATCGCATCGACTGCCCTTACAAGGCAGGGGTCGGCGGTTCGAGTCCGTCAACGCCCACCATCAATTCTCCCTGTGGCTGTTGGGGATTCGGGTTGCGCCGAGTTCCGGCCCCCTCGGACTCATTCACGTCGCGTCCACATCGCGTCCACATGAACCGAGAGACGCGCTTCTCAAGGCGTTGAGGAGAATTCGGAGCCGAGCGCAGAAGTGACGCGATCGGTAGGGGTCGCCCCATGGGGTCCGACGCAGATCGAGGCTCGGTCCTCTCACGTATTCTCCCTTCAATGACCATCCAAACGGCCCTAGGTCACCTGAGAGCGATCAACGACGCTTACGGCGAGGCGGTAGCAGGCCCCATTGAGGATCCCGGGCCCGTCGGGCAAATGGTGGCTCGCCTGGCAGCATACGGATTCCGACAGGTAGAAGGCATCTTGGTCCTGGTTGAAGCGGCTGATCATCTGCACCTCCAGGTGGCCCAGGTCGTGAGGGGGATTGTCGAAGCGTGGTCCCAGGCGGCGTGGCTCCTTAATCCCGAAACAGATGAAGAGAGGCTGAAACGTGCTGTGGGTTTGGTCTCAGACGGACTCGCTCAACATCGCTCGAAGCTGCAGTACCAGGACGATCATGAGGAATACCTCAATCCCACTCCGCAGGTTCACTGGGAAGCCCTCAAGGCCCAGGAAACACAACTCGAGGAACTGAAGGAGACCCACGGAGTAGAGGCCCTACCGACCGCCAAGAAACGCATGGAAGACCTGAAGCACTTCGGGAGATACCTGATCTATCGCTGGGATTCAGACGCTGTGCACGCCTCGACCACTGGTCTTGGAGGTCTGGTGACTCAGACTGAGGACGCCACTGTTCTCGGAGTGGCCGGACACGAGGAGGAGCGGATGTCCCGACTTGTGGCGGCCTGGGAAGTGGCATCCGACTTGTACGAGCTGGCTGCCGCCGAGTTACACGTGGAGATGGAGAACTGGGACGCCCTGCGGACTACCGCCCATGATGAGCTTCTCGCCCTCATGGAAGCCTATAACGAGTGACTCAGCCCTAGCTCATCCCTCAGCCGGTTGGCTTCCTGATTGAACGTGTGATTCGAGAGGAGTCTTTCCCGTGCTTGATCTGGATCGAACCCGATCTCGCCCAATGCGTGATATCGCAATAGCCAGTTAAGCCCCTGCGCAGCCCAATGCAGCGCGGCCCCACCTTCGATTGCACCCACGATGCGTGCGCTGTGGGCGTAGGCATCCCGAGCCTTGATGACCCCAGCCACGAACTCATCTCGATCACCGCCGGTCAATACTTCACTGATAGGTCCGGCTTCATCGAGGAGCAGGTGCATCCGGGTCCTCAGGGTGTGGTAGTGCGCCTTGTCCAGAGCGTCCAGTACCCAATCCGTCAGGTCCGGTGATGAAGCGTCCAGAGACTTACGGACGAGCTCGATCCGCCGGTTTCGTTCCGCCTTCGGAATAGCCCGCTTTCCGTGTTTCCACGCCGAGTAGGACTCCAACGCCGCTACGGCCGCGTAGAAACGGTCATTGGCGTAGGTGAAAGGTGCCCTGTATCTAGCGATGACCGGCCCGAAGGCCGCGCTGATGTCATCCCAAATAGCAAACCATCGTGTAACCCCTGACTCCAGTCCGCCAGGTATATCGGCAGCGGTGTAAAGCAAATCCTGATGCGGTCTGCGGTGCTCAGGCCGGGCGAACCCACGAGGTTCAAGCGGTGACACCCAAAGTGGGAAGTACTGCGGACGTTCTCCTTCGAGCTTTACACTTGGCTGTTCGAGTGCGCTGAATCGTCCGGAGGCGATCCACAGCAGGACCTCAACCGGCGTTACGGCCGTGTTAACAATCTCATGCCATCTCATCTCTTCGGATGGCGTGCAGGTGACCCTCGCCGGGTAGTTGACGGTGACCGAATCGAAGCCGTTCTGCAATCCGAGCTGCCCTCCGAATGTGATGGCGAGGTGATCGAGTTCGACTTCGGCCGTGTCGGGAGCGTGAGCCGATACATCAACCTTCGGGCTATCCCACCGAATGTCATGGGCGTGTTTTGGTGTCTGCAGCCAGGTGCTCAGATCGGTGAGGCCAAATGCCATCGATGAAAAGGTGACCGGGTCCACCGGTTCGATCAGGGCACCTATGGCGCTGCCGACTATCCATTGCTGTCGGGTCGTCGTCAGATCCGGGCCGAAGGCACCGAGGTTGCCTCCCAACGAGATCAGATCGAGGAGGGTCAGATGTTCGCCCTTTTCGGTGACACACCAAACCATCGGCAGGACCTTGTCGTCGTCATCGAAGATGTCTGCTGCAGGCTCGCCAGGCGCTCGCTCTAGTTCTCCGAACGTGGTTAAGACCGAATCACCCGCGTCAATCGTCAGCCTGCCACCAACTCGGACCCCGCTACCAGGAATCTCGAAAGTGCCAGTCCACTCCATCGCAGAATCACGTTATAAGGCCACTCCGACAGATTCCTGGTTGTGCTGTCACAGCTGCCTGACTCTCCTCATGTGCGATAGCGCATAGCGCGCGTCGGCTAACCCGGAACCCGGCCGATTCTCCCGCGCGCCATCCGGCAGTATCTAGTGGGCTCGGCACGCTTCTGATTTCTTCTCAGTCCACCCTCGTCGCATCGCCTGATCTGGTTGGCTCTCATCGCACCAGTCCGATGTCGTCTTCCTGCAGTCGTGCGTTGGATGGGTGCCGAGAAGCTGACCACGGTGCTTCGAGCCCTTCCGCTGCCTGCCTGTCGAGGCCTTCGTAGAGGTGGCCATAGATATCGAGGACCGTCTTTACGCTCGTATGGCCCAGCCGCGCTGCGATGACTGCCGGGTGGATTCCTTGTTCGATTAGGAGGGCCACGTGGCTGTGTCTCAGATCATGGAATCGCATCGGTTCGTCAACGGAGTCTCGGACAGCCGGCTTCCAATAGCGGCGGCGGAAGGATCGCCTGAGTTCACCTCCGCCTGGTGAGGTGAACACCAGACCTTCGTCGGGCGGCGGCCATTCCCCGAGGTGCTGCTCCAATGAGCGGGTGAGCCAGAAGGGGAGTGTTACTCGTCGGCGAGCGGCCCGAGTCTTCGGCTCGCCGTAGTGAAGGTGCCCGTTGACCTCCGAAAGGCCGCGGACGATCTGAATGTGATTACCTTCAGTGTTGAAGTCGTCGACACGTAGGGCGGCCAGCTCGCCGAATCGAGCTCCGGTGTAGGCACCGGTGAGGACGAGCGCTCGGAACCGAGGGTTGATCGCATCGGCAAGCTGCTGGATCTCGGTAGGGGAGAGGAATCTCATCTCGGTGGAGTCATTGGCGGGAAGTTGGACTCCACGACATGGCGTTCTCGAAATCACCCCCGAATGCACCGCTGAGTCGAACGTCCGGCACAACAGCTGGTAGGCCTTTCGAATCGTCGCAGAGGCGTACTCCCTTCTGGCGAGGTCGGCAACCCAGCGCTGGACATGGACGGGTTGGATCGAACCGAGCGGCATCGGCCCGAAAGTCGGGACGACCAAGTTGCGGAAGTAGGACTCGTCCCGCGCTTTGGTGGAGGGGCGTCGGTTGATCCGCGCTGCCTCGGCTTGGGGCAGCCACTCATCGAAGCGGATTTTGGCCAGTGCCGAGTCGACATAGGTGCCGGCATGGATCTCACTTTCGACAGCAATTAGGTGCCGTTCGGCATCAACGCGTCGCCGGAAGTTCTTCGAGCGCTGTATCCCTGCGGGATCTCGCCACCTCGCCTGCCAAGCCTGCTGGCCTGATCCATGAATCACTCGTCTGATCGATCCCACCGCGCCACGGTGCGTCGGGACCCTGTCATCCGAATGCCAGCAGCCCTGTCATAAACCCTCCAACCCGCGGCCGAACGGCCGGGCCGGGTCTGTTTTGGTGGCCTGATTCACCAACCTCTGCCATGGACCCTGAATGGCAGCCAGCTGAAAGGGTGCCGATACACGATTCCTCAATCCCAAACCCAGGAGGAATTGGATGCTCAAACGAAGAATCTGTCGCCACACCACCCACGAGGGCTCAATCGACTGCCTTGCCCGCACATCGCGCGCACAACCCTGTCAAACACACACGCACCTGCAACACAGTTGCCCATGTCTACATGTAGACCTGGGAGCGCCTGATGGGCATTGACCGCGGGTCCCTTTCGAGGATCGACCGGAAGCTTCTCGCCGGGCTCGAGACCGATGAGGAGTGGCGAGTGGCTCGTTTGCCCCTATCAGAAGCTCTCTGGTCGGCTTGGAGGCGCTACTGCTCCACGGTCGGAGTATCGATGGGTCGAGGGCTTGCAACGCTCATTGAACATGAACTTGAGGTGGTGTTGGGCATCGAGGTGGACGTCGACCTTCTGTCCGAAGCCGAGTCTGAGCTCCGGAGTCGAGAACTGGCGGTCGACGACCGAGAACGGCATCTAGACGATCGCGAACAATCGCTCATGAAGCGCGAGAGACACCTCACTCTCGTCGGACCCTCCCGCGTGCCAGCGAGCAATTCGAATGTCGGAAGGAACGAGCGATGCCCCTGCGGTTCTGGCTTCAGATACAAGCGATGTCACGGGAAACCCTGATACCAAGCTAGGTCCGTGTCACAACGCCGCCTGATCAACCAGATCTCGGCAAGGAGCTGGTGGTCGATTTGCGCTGGTGCCGCTCTCGACTTGGTTAGCTCACCGAAATGGGTGGAATTCACCTAGGCCTCTCCAGCGCTTAGCCGTCTTGAAGGGCGGGTGAAAGGGGTCCTCGGAGTGGGGCAAAGACCGGCGTCTAGGGACGTTGGACTCTGGCCGCGACAGCAGACTTGAAGCAGACTCGACAGTAGACGATTGCCTACCCACGACTGAAACCAGCGAGAAAGGAGGTTCGATGTGGTAGGTATGAATGAGTCTGAGCCGCGCTCTTTACCGACTTGGGCATGGGCAGTGCTCGGGGGTGTCCTCGGGTTTGCCCTTACTTTCGGTTTTGCGGCTTCTGCTAATCAAGCTGGAGCAGGGCCCGACCTATCCAGATTTGACCCTGATGTCTACCCGCCGATAGACGTCAGTCATCGTGTTCCTACTGTGGCAATTGCGGGCGAAGAGCTTGATCTTGAGTTCGACTTCGCGTGCGGATACCAATCCATCGAAGAGGACTTCTCATCGATGGACGTCTGCGAGCCGGAGGCGACACTGTGGGTCGGCTATGGAGATAGCTTCGCTCAAGTCCCCCTTGCTGAGGAGGATCGTGATTCATTGCGTGTTCTGACAGCCCGAGTTCCGGCTATCAATGGCACGGGCGAAGCAGTCACGTACTACCGCGAGGTTCGAGACAATCGCTATGACTTGACCGTCCGCTATCCGACTGTCGGCTCGATCTCGCCGTTTGTGGCGGCTGAGTTGACAGACGTCGCTCTTCCGCAAGCGAAGGCCGAAGCGGGCGATCAACTGGCAGCACTTGACTGGGGTGATGGTCCCGACGAGGTTGGCCTTGATGCGGGACCTGAGCAGTCGGTAAGGGGACCGCAGGCTCTCGCCGTAGGTCCATCAGGCGACGTTCTCGCGATCCTCGATAACGTGAATAGTCGAGTTCTGACCATGTCGAGCACCGGACAGGTAGAGCTCGAATTCCCTGTTGACGTGGCGTTGGGCGATATCGCCATTGACGATACCCGCTTCGTCACGGTGTTGGACAGTATTGGACTAACAGAGGCACCAAACGGCCCACCGATACCCAGAACGCTGGTTTACGACGCTGACGGCAACCTCCTTCGGGAGGCATTCGCATACGTCAACGCCGCCAATCAACTCGAAACCGACGGCGGGATCAAAGGCATCGGCGCATTCAGCGTCAACCCGTTCACGATCACCGGATCCGACAAAGGTCGTGTCCAGCAGAGGAACGAAGCTTCCGCAGCTGAGCTTTCGGCGTACTTCCGTCACGACGGGCAAATCCTCCTTGCCGACCGCCAAATCGGGAGTGCGTTTCGCGTTACGGCCAAGGGAGGCATTGGGCCTGTAGCCATGTTTGAGCGGTACAACCGCGGATACCTACTGGCAATGGAAGTTGACAGCGGGATGCAGTTGACGTGGCTAGCACCAACGGGGGAGTTGATCCACCAGGTGCTGGCGCCTAATTCCTCATGGGCTGACATGAACCCGATGGGTCGGATTGCAGTGGATGACCATGGCACGGTCTACCTACTCGGGACACGTGAGGACGGAATTCAAATACTGAGATTCGAGGAGGGATGATGATAAGAAAACTCATTGCCCTCGGAATCGGGTTAGCTGCTGGTGTCGCTCTCACCGTGATCCCTCAACAGCTTGCACAAGCCGATATGGAACTGCAGTGCTGGAGCCGCTCATCAGCTAAGAGCTACACGTACACAGCCCGGTACGAGGATTATGACTGGGGAGGAGGTTGGTGGAACGACAACAACGTCCGCGACACTGCTTCCCATGAAGGCCCCGACTGCTCGGGGCTAACTTTCAAGACTTGGGCGATGAAGAACCAGTCAGGTAGTACAGCTCGCTACTACTGGAGCATAGGGACCGATATACATGGTCCATATAACTCGACCGCCTTCCGAGATGGCTGTTCCGGTGCGTGTTACGACGTCTGTGGCAGCGGGACCGGGTCCGCGTGTGGCACAGGGTCGTATGGCTCGACCCAATACATGGATGGCTTCGCCAAGAATGGTCACGTTTCGTTGATCTACAGCGAAGGCAGCAGTGGATACGACTGGTTCATTAATGCGGCCGGAGAATCGACAGGGGTTCAATACCAGAGCCTCAACTATCGGACTCAGGCTGCGTATGACGGGATCCGTCGTTACAACTGGTCGTCCTCGTGTCCGTAGATGGACAACCAAAAGCACCACATCCTGGAGGTCGCGAATGCGGCCTCCAGGAGCCTCGTTTCACCAGGCGAATTGTCCTTCTGATCGTGGTCACGCTGACTCTCGGCTCCTGTGTCTCAACGGTCGACGGGCGACATGGACCTTCCTCCCCTACCGCGGCTTCGTCTGTCGAGACCACGCCCTCAACGGCCGGTTCCCCCACCACGACGATGCAAACTCACCCACCGGTCTCGATCGATGTTGTCGCCCTCTATGAGGAGGCCGAAGTTGCGATGCCCGAGGAAGAGATCTTCATGGAGTGGGGTGATGAACCCGGGCAGGTTGGACGTGAAAACGTGTTCGGCCCTTGCTGCTTCGACATCATGCCGGACGGGAGCGTCGTGGTTGACGACGTGCGGAACCTACGGATTCAACTTTTCGACGGATTCATTTGGTATGTGCTCCATGAGTTTGCCGCGGGGGGGCCGACAATTCCTGATGGTGTAGCGGCGCTCGACAATGGGCTGATCGCCGTGCCGACCGTCCCAAGGGGAGACTCTCTGGCGGATCGCCTTGTCTTGCTGCTCGATGACGAGGGAGTGATAGTTGATCAGGGCTTAGCAAGGACGTTCCTGAACAATGCTTGGTGGGGTAGGGAGGACCTTTGGAGCGCTCAGGGATCTCCTCCGTTCACTGAATGGGTGCGAGTCACCGAGTCGGGGTCGTTTATCCCGCGAGAGAACCAGCGGACAGTCGATTCATATTCCGACTCCAAGGCCAGCCTGCATTACGCGTACGATCGACGCGGTGACTTCGATACCGAGTACAACCTGACCAGCGTCACTCTCACGGTCGGATCAGATACTTCCAGTTGGACATTCTACGGGGGCGATATCGCAGGCGCGCTTCAGGTGGAGATAGATGGAGAACGTTTCATCGGGTTGTGGATGGCGGATCCCTTCTACGTAGTGACGGTCAGTGGTCACGAGTATGAAACGAGGGCATTCCTGATCAACCGGAGCCAAGAGTACGAAACGGGAACATTCAATTCCTTCCGAGTCCATGATGGATCCCTGTATCTGCTCCAGACCTACCGGGACGGCGCCAGGATCGAGATCTTTCCGATTGGCGATTGACATGGCTTTCGGAACGACGCGTCAGCTCCCCAAACGACCACATCGCGTCCACAAGACGGCGCGAAACGACGAGTAGCGTCGCGAAGCGACGCGAGCCGAAAGACCTGGTCGAGGCTCGTTTCGACAGATTCCCCCAGGTCACCGATTCACCCGATAGGCCCTTACAAGGCAGGGGTCGGCGGTTCGAGTCCGTCAACGCCCACGTCACGGACGTCCACCTTCATGCTCGTCAGCCGTTGGAATGCCTCCTCGACGGCCCGCGCCTGCTCGACAAGACTCGCCTTGACGGAGTCCTCGATTTCCAGGGTCTCTAGCCACATGCGGTGGGAACGAGCGCTGGCAAGGTGGTCGGCAACCTCTGGACTCTCCCGGTAGGCATCGAGAATTGCGGTCGTGTATTGCTGATAGATCATGTAGGCCATCGGTGATCGCCTACGGCGTGGGGTACCGCTCGAGGATCTTCCGTTCGAAAAATGCATTGTCCTCGTAGCACCACACCCAGGACTCGTCCAAACGCAGCGACCGGATCATGGGGTGGCCGGTCTCCTTGTGGTGTTTCATGGCGTGTTTCTTTCTCGAAGTGTCACAGCATCCGACGGCGCCACAGGTGAGACACATGCGCAGGGCGGGCCAACCAACCCCTTCGGCGTAGCATTGAGAGCACACCCGCGTCTCGGGTTGAGTCACCAATATCTGATCGAGATGCGCACAAGGTCTGTCGTTGGCTTGCTGGGTGAGAACAAGTCTCAGCAAAAACTCGGGCAGGCTGACCGGGTGCGGCGGCGCAGCATCCATGCGGTCCGGCGGGTTGACCAGTTCGAACTGCCTGAGCAGAGCTGCGAGGTCCGGGGCGCCAACATCGTCGAAACGGAGCGCGAGGCCCTCGTCATCCAATCGCATTGTGACCGGGTTCGTCCAGGAAATGAGCTTCCCGCTGCCCCGTGCACCCCAGAGCGGATTCTGGTGCGTGCCCCTCATGGCGAACGACGCTCGAACCAGCTCGCCATCGGCTACGACGTCTTTGAATTCGATGGCCAGGTCGGGAACCGCTCGTCTCAGGTCGGCGAGGAGCGGGACAATTCGCTCTCGGGCAGACGGCTCACCCGTTGCGGGCTCGTAGCCGAAGAACCTGGCCGATAACAGCGTCGCAACGCGATCCCAATCCTCGTTGCTCACCGACTTCGAGAATTCCTCCAAGATCGCATGCACTCCCATCAAACACTCCATTTGTCGTTGAGCCAAACATACGCACGACGGGCGGCGAAACTGGACCGACCGGCTCTCGAGGTAGACGACTGGGCCCGCCCTTCGTGAAGACGCAGTCGTGACATTCCCCCTTAACCTTCCCGATGCCTGCCCGTAGGATTCCCGGTTCATGGATACCGCAAGGTCCGGGCGGGCGGCACTCGAGCCCACGGTCGACAACGTCACCAGATGGGCGTTCTGGGTGATCGCGGTCTTGATACCCATTCAGCTGCTGATCGGTTTTCTCAAGTTGGTCGACCACGAGTCGTGGTTTTCCGATTTCCTCGCCTATTTCGATGTCGGAGAAGAGCTGACATTTCCCACTTGGTACTCCACGATGCTGCTCGCCGCAGCAGGCGTAGGTGCGATCATTGCTTATCGAGTGGTCTCGGAGAGAGTGCTGCGCCGCGGGTATTTGTTGCTGGCCATTGTCATGTTCTACCTGTCGCTCGACGATGCAACCCGACTTCACGAGAGGGCCTCGACTTTGATGCATGAAACTCTTCGACCTCCCGGAGTCCCTCGAGTTCGCATGGGTGATCCCGTTTTCGATCCTCGCCGTCATACTCTTTGTCGCGTTTCTGCCATTCCTACGTGCGGTTAGCCGCACCGTCCGAATCGGCCTGGTAACGGCAGGAATCCTGTATGTAGTGGTAGTTCTTGGCCTCGAGCTTCTGGAGTCTGCGGTGTTCGCCGCCAACGGCGAAGGCAACGCAGTGACCGAGCTGGCTTCTCTCGCAGAAGAGGTCGCTGAGATGGTCGGAGCAATCCTCGTAGCCCGAGTGACCTTCCTGGTTGCCATTCGTCACCCCCAAGACATCGCCCTCGATCGTCTGTTCATGCGATCCGCACCGGGATGAGTCGACCAGGCGTCAGCGAATCAGGAAGCCCTTGCCAATCTCGTCTTCCGGATCAACCCAGAACTCGGCCCTCCCTGTGATGTGAGCGGTGCCGGTGACTTCAGGGACTACGGCAGCGTGTCCATCAAACTCCGTCTCATCGATCCACCGGCCGGTGAACGTACTGCCCACGATTGACTCCACGACCATCGGCTCCCCACGCGTCAGCTGGTCTCGGGCATGGGCGATTGCCACCCGACCCGAGACTCCGGTCCCTGTAGGGGAGCGGTCGATCTCACCGTCGGCAAAGACGCAGACGTTCCGGCTGTGGTTCAAGGGGTCCCGTGCCGGTCCGGTGAAGATCACTCCGTAGAGGAATCCGAGCTCAGGCAGGGGATGAGAGATGGCTCTCGAATCGGAGATGGCAGCCTTCAGAGTGCGGCCGGCAGCAACGAGCTCGGAGCCGTCATCGAGGCTCACCCCGGCGGTAGCCGCGTCGACGTATGCATAGAACGCACCGCCGAAAGCCAGGTCATAGCTGAGGATTTCCCCTGACGGCAATTCGATCGCTGCGTCTAGGTCAACAGCGTATGAAGGCACGTTGCGAAAGCTCACTTCCGTCACTGACCCACCTTCAACCTTGGCAGTGGAAGTGACCTGACCGGCCGGCGTGTCGATTCTGATTGTTGTCGGGTCGCCCGTGGATGCCACCAGGCCGGTCTCCAGGGCGATCTTGGTGAGGGCGATGATTCCGTGACCACACATCGTTGAGAAGCCCGAGTTGTGCATGAAGAGAACCGAGATGTGGCTGTCGGCAGCTACCGGAGGGCCTAATAGCGCCCCGTACATGTCGGCATGGCCACGCGGTTCCCACATCAGCAGCTTCCGGTAGTGGTCCAGGTGCTCCATGGCGTAGGAACGCCGGGCGACGATGCTGTCGCCCGGAATCTCGGGGAGTCCGTCGAGGATCACCCGAAACGGCTCGCCGCCGGTGTGAGAGTCGATAACCGTGATTCTCTGCCAGTGCCCCGCGGGCGACCATTCCAAGACAGGGGACATGTCCATCCTCGGAGCCTACGATCTGCCAATGCCGACCGTTGCCGACATCGTCCGCTCACTGTCTGAGATAACGCAACCCGAATCCGCTGCCTCCTGGGACCCGGTGGGCCTTCAACTCGGCGATTCCACGGCCGAAGTCACCACCATCGCTGTATGCCATGAGGTGACTGAAGAGGTCGTGGCCGCGGCCAAAGAACGGGCAGTCGATCTGCTCATCTCATACCATCCTCTTCTCTTCGCACCGGTCAACAGGTTGATTGCCGGCCGCTCGCCGCAAGCCCGGGCTCTTGCCTTGATTGAGGACGGAACCAACCTGGTAATCACTCACACCGATTTCGATGCTTGTGAAGGTGGCGCCGCCGATGCGCTGGCTGAGGTGCTCCAGCTGCGAGACATCGAGCCTTTCGGTGCGGACGAACAGAACAGTCTGCCCCCGATTGGCCGGGTGGGCGACTTCGACTTGTCACTCGACGCTCTCGACGCGCGCGTGTCCGATCTATTTGGAGCCAACGGGTTACGGATCTCGGGGGACCGGTCGCAGACATTGCATCGTGTGGCAGTCGTGCCCGGTTCGGGCTCCGATCTCATATCGGAAGCTGCCGTGCTCGCAGATGCCCTGGTGACTGGAGATGTCTCGCATCATCGTGCTCGTAGAGCCCTCGATTTAGGACTTGCGATTGTCGATCCCGGTCACATTGCCACCGAGAGGCCGGGGATGAAGGCCTTAGTTCGGTTGGTTTCCGACATAGCCGACGTCGAGGTGGTCGACCTCACCGGAATCGACCCCACTACCTGGTCCTGAGCCCGTCTCGACTCGACCCTGCGGGAAACCCCGTCACCTGAGAATCTTCAGATCTCACCTTCGCATCTGGCAGGGGACTCAAAGATCGACGGAAATCGTTCGCCGCAGGTCCCTCCGAACCACTCGTATTCGCTTCCAGGAGGGGCCATGAAGTAGAGCTGGTCACACGAGTCACCGGCTCCATCCGCGCATTCATCGTGAAGCGCGTCAAGAGCGGGATCGTCTCCATATGCGAGGCCGGATCCGGACATCCCAAGTGTCGTCGGTGACACACCACAATCGAGGCCCGCCTGAATGAAGGTGGCCCCAATGGAGAGCGCTGGAGACGAGACGTCGTTCGGGGAGACGGCAGCTTCTTTCAAGGTGTCGAGGAGGCGGGCGGTGCCCTGATCTTCGATTAGCCCCGTCGCGATGCAGGCTGCTTCGGACTCGGTCAGCGGGGTGGCGATCATGAGACTCGTCGCAACAAACCCCCTCACCGCCTCTTGAACGTCGGCTGCCGCGTTTAGACCTTCCTCAGCATCGCTCAAATCGTCTTCGAGACTGGTCAGATGTGATTCGAGTTCAGCAACAGTGCTCTCCAGGCCCGCGAGGTCGTCCTCGAGTACCTCGGCACGCTGCTGATTCTCCTCCGCCGACTGTTCGGAATCGGCTAGAGCACTCTTCAGATCGGAGTTGTCGCTGTTCGATTGGATCAGGAGGAAAGCCATCGCTCCAAACGCGACCGCCGCGAGCCCAGTCGCCAACCAGAGAAGGCGCCGGGAGGAATCGCGGTCCTTGCCTCCACGGCTAGCGCTGGAAGGCGATGTGAGCCTGGGCTCGTCACCCTGACCTGGATCTCGCTCATGATCCACCATCGCCACTCCCTTTCGCTGATTGCGTCATAGTCACCAGCCTCACCTTGCGGTTTCGGCTCGTGCTTCATTGGTTAAAGGCGCGGTCCCGTCCGAATCGCGACACTTGGGCGCGGACACCGCAGAGAAGGAACGTGATCCGGCGGTCGCGATCATGCCTTCGACGAAGCTCTAGTGATGTGGACGCGACGTAGAGAGCGCCCAATGAGGTCACGATCCAAGGAGAACGAAGTGGCAACCCTGAAGCTGGAACGCGGCGGAGCCAAGGGCTCGTTGATGAACAAGTTCAAAGTTCACATCGACGGGGAACAGGTCGGAGAGCTCAAGAAGTACGGGGACACAGCGACGTTCGAGGTTTCGCCCGGGCCGCACACTATTGCAATCAAAGCATTCGGAGGGGTGCGGGGAACCGTCGAAATCGAATTCACCGAGGGTGACGCAAGGGATCTGCTCACCGGCTATCCGAGCTTCACTATCGGCGTGATCCAAGGGGTGACCACGATGAGCGGAACACTCGGTTTCTGGGAACGCGAAGACTGACGGGTCTTACCTTCGATTCAACAGGCGGACGCGCTGACCCCAGAGACGCCGTTCCAAGGGGAATCACCTAACAACTTGGTCCCGACGTAGCGTTACGCTTCGGGCCGATGCAGCTGACCAGCCTCGCCGATCTATTGGATGTCCAAGACCTGGATCTTCAGATCGACCGGCTGCTTGAAGATCGTCAGTCTTTGCCTGAGCTCGAGCGCTACCGGTCCACCCACGAGACCATCGAGACGCTGCGGGCCGATCGCGACACGGCCGCAGCTGATCTCAAAGAGATCGAGCTGAGTTTGGACAAGTCTGAGGGTGAGTTGGAGATCCTCGAAAACAAGCTCGATGAGCACGAGACTCGGCTCTTCGCTGGGGGGATGAGTGCTCGGGAGACAGAGCACATGCGGCTGGAAGTGCAGAGTCTGAGAGGCCAAAAGGGGACGATGGAAGAGAAGGTGCTCCAACTGCTCGAAGAGGTCGATCCGGCCCGCGAGGGCCTGCAACGTCTGGATACCGAGATCGAAGTCTTGTCGAAGGAGAAGGAATCGCTGGAGACCTCCATCAAGGAGGCCTGGACTCGTATCGACGCCGAGCTCGCTCGCAAGGAGGAGAGGAAGCGGGCGGCCGTTTCTCCGATTCCCGAAGATCTAATCGACCTCTATGAACGGCTCAGGGAGATGAAGGAAGGGGTGGCGGTCGGCAGGTTCGAAAACGGAATCTGCGGTGGCTGTCACATGTCGCTCTCGCCGGCAGAGCAGGCAGAGGCCCTCAAGGATGACATCCCCCGGTGTGTGCACTGCCGGCGGATCCTCGTCGGCTAGCCGGTGCTCTTTTGGCACCTCGGAGGAACACTCTTCTTGTTTCGATGGATATTTCGGGATCCAAAAGTCGATGTCCGGTTTCTCCTCCTCGGTGCCCTTCTCCCCGATCTGATCGACCTCCTGTTGGGGACGATTGCGTTTCCACAGCTTGCGACCGGCGAGCTCTGGTTCCATTCGATGGTGATGGCAAGCGTGTACATGGCGGCAGTGTTGATCGCCACTCGGCGCGGCCGACGGAGGCGCGCATACATGGCTCTCGCTGTCGGCTGGCTGTTCCATCTCGTGCTCGACGTCTTGTGGACGACCCCGGAGGTCCTGTTCTGGCCGTTTTTCGGACTCGATCTACCAACCGGAGAAGTCCCTTTTTGGCCATTGGCCTGGGACCGCGCTCTCTCCGACCCGTGGCGCTGGCTTCTGGAGGCAACAGGCGTTGTCTATCTCACGTGGCTCTGGTTCGCCGTGGGCATGAACGACAAGGTCAGGCGCCAGCGTGTCATCGACACCGGCCGCTTGCCCGACTACCTGGCAAATGAAGCTGCGTAGCAGCAGCGTGATCTGTCTGGCGGCGATGCTCGCCGTCGCCTGTGGCCAGGACAGTGTCGACCCGCAACCGACGCTGGGGCCTGGCCCGGAGTCAGCGGTCGCCGCGGTGGAAGAGGTCCACAGCATGGTTCGAGGAGGCGACTTCGACGGCGCTGCCACCTTGACCATTCCCAAACACGCGGCGCTGGCCTCTCTCGCCGAGGGCGCCACGTTTTCCCAAGTCGCAACGGCGCTGCGGGATGGCGACCTTGACGTTGCTGCCAATTTCTGGAGCGGCTTCGCCCAAGCTGCGGGGGATAGCTTCCTTTCCGATGCCGACGTTGCAGACGCTGGGCCCGAGACCGTGGGGTCGACGAGTTTTGCATTGACGACGGTTGTATCCGAGAGCTCTGGGGACCGCAGGATCGTGACTCAGGACATCGACGGATACCGAATCGACCTCTTCGCTTCTTTTGGTTCGGGTCTTGCCGAACGAATGATCTCCCCGGTTGAGATCCTGCTCACCTCGGCCACCGGCGATGCCACATTGATCCTCACCGAGCTGGAAGCGATTGTTGATTCGCTGCAGCTCGCCGCGACCACCCCCGGGATATCACCCGACTCGG
The DNA here is from genome assembly GCA_965216725.1 of Acidimicrobiia bacterium. Taxonomy (GTDB): domain Bacteria; phylum Actinomycetota; class Acidimicrobiia; order Spongiisociales; family ZC4RG35; genus JACZUI01. The sequence continues at coordinate 23,938 of CBDCGI010000015.1, forward strand.
TGCAGTCGATTCTCCAATTGGTGGAGCTGATAACCCGGGTGACCTGAGCATCCACCGCGGCGTTGGAGTCTTCGAGTCGATTAGCGAAGCTGTGGCAACACGTCGCTGCCAAGCATCCTGATCAAGCCTTCCTGGTCCAAAGACGCCATCTGGAAAGTCACGATGTCGGCGCCTAGTTCGTCGACCAAGGGTCGGTAGGTTGCGACGATTTCTTCGGGCGTGGATACCAGCGAATATCGGCCCAAGACCTCCTCGCGGGGTAGGGCGTCAGCCTTTACCCGCAGCTCAGTCGGATCAACCGCTTCGAGCCGTCCCGGCGCACGGAGGCCTCTCCACGAGTAGAGGGCGTCCCAAGCCTCGTCCTGGGATGTGGCGTGAATCGACCAGCGTGTAGCGAGGATGGTCGGCGGAGGGCGATCGGCAGCGGCTGCGGCCGTTCGCAACGGCTCGACGACTTTTTCCACGGTTTCCGCCGGGTTTTTTACCGAGGTGACCACACCCTGTGCCAACTCGCCGGCGAGCGTCGCCGACTTGGGCCCGCCCGCGGCCATGAGGATAGGAACTTCGCCCACAGGTGGGGAGTAGAGCTTGGCTCTATCGGTCGTGTAATACTCGCCGTTGAAGGTCAGCTTTTCACCGTCGAGCAGCCGACGCATGATCTTCAGAGACTCTCGCATCCGGGCGTTTCGCTCGGCATATTTGGGGAAGGCGTAGCCCAGAGGGCCTTCGTTGATGTTCTCCCCGGTTCCAACGCCGAGTGTGAACCTTCCGCCGGACAGGCGGTCGAGAGTCGCCGCGGCTTGGGCGACCACCGCCGGGTGATACCGGAACAAAGGGGTGGTGACGCCGGTGGCGAACTCCAACCGAGAGGTGGCCGCCGCCATGGCGCCGATTGTGGCGAAGGCAAAACCAGAGGCGGAAACGTCATCGACCCAGGGGTGAAAATGTTCGGACACGACGACCATGTCGAATCCAGCCTCTTCGGCTATGCGGGCATGATCCACCAGTTGTTCGGGGTGCCACTGCTCATGGCCACAGAAGTAGGCGAATTGCGTCACACGCGCTCTCTCATCTCGGATTCGTCACTGATACGAAACGTACACCGGACTCGGAGTTTTACTCATAGTGCTCTCCGGGGTGGGTGGGCCGGGTTCGTCCTCATCGAAGAAGTTCTTCCACCCCCAACTCCAATGTGCGTCTTCGGTGCCCCGGGTCAGAGCGGCGTAAGTGTCGTCTTTCTGAGCCTCGAGGCCGTCGCCGTCCATCTGCAAGATCATCTGTAGCTCCGGTCTCTCCTTGAGGATTCCCCGGTTTTGGATCATGTCGAGCCGGAACTGGTGCACGATGAGCATTTTCTGGGGCAGCCCGTTGTCTCGTACCAGGTCGGCAAGCCAGTCGACCACGAGATTGACCTCGGCCGCATCGACCTGGCCAACTTGCCGAAGATGAACCTGGTCGGGCTTCAGACGCCATTCCGGATCGAGTGCCAGGCCAACGTGAGGGAGCTTCAACAGCTCCTCGTACTGCATGGCCTGGTTGAGAAAATCATCCCGCCCAGGCTGCAGATCCAACACCACATAGGCGCCGTTCTCGGCGGCTGTCTCTACCCACGGCTCGAAAGTAGCGATCGGCCATTCGAAGCTGTAGTCACCGTCGGTGGCGTCTGCGCTGGCGACCGTGGCAATCATCTCGAAAGTGGGGATGGTCTGATGTCCGTCGGCGGCATAGGCCTCGACGAAAGGCTGGAGCTCGCTCAACGTCGCGTCCGGGCCCTGCTCCCCAAGAGCGCCGAGGCCAGGAGTCTCCGGGTGCCCGTAGTAGGCGACGTATCGCCGTGGCTGATCGGGTGGCAAAACCAAGAAGCCGCCCCCGGGAAGCTGGTTGCCATTCGACAACACCGCCAGCTCCCAATCTGATACCTCAGGGACCACACCGACATAGCGGATAGCAGAGATCGGCCGGCCTCCCAACGCCTCACCGACCTGGGGATGGCCGAATAGGTCAGTGGGGTCGTAGGCCACAGCCACCGACCCGACAGTCCTTCCGGTCCCCGCGGCCATGAGCAACTCCACTGGGTCAGCGGCGTCGAGCAGCCAAACGGATTCTGCAGGAGTCGGGTTGGCTAGACCGACGATGATCTCTGATGAATCGACACGAGGAATCGGGGCCACACCCGAGGGGTCCGTCTGGGGGAAGACGACCCTATCCCGGTCGATGATCGCACCGATGGTCTCCAGGATGGTCGTGGAGTCGGGGGTTGCCGGAAGTCTCACTTCGGTTTCCACTCCCAGCGCTTCTTTGGCCTGGTCTACGGCGTCGGCGATCGTGTGGTTGAGAACGTCGGAGTCGGGAGGCGTCTGCACCGTCACCTGGCCGACGATGTGCACTCGCTGGGGGTTGAGTCTCCCCAATTCTGCCGCGAGCCGGGGGTCGGGCAGCAGGAGAGGCCCCCCAACAGCCGCGGCGAGCTGCGAGGCGGCTGCCATCGTGTTCAGATCGGCGGCGTCGGTGACGACTACATCATTTGCGCATACGAATGATTCTCCAGAGAGGAAGAGTGCGTCGCCGGCGACAGACCCGGTAGCGACAGCATCTCGGCCCCCCGTCAGAAGAACGCACTCCGGGTCCGCTGCTGTGGTGGTGACCAGCGAAGTGCTGGGCGCTGAATCGGGGGAGGATTTGGAGGGTTCATCGCTGCTCGTTCCGCATCCGAACAGGATCACAGCGAACGCGAAGAGAAGGGCTAGGTGTTTCATGGGAGCTCCGCCAGAGTGAAGGCTAGTTAGCTCCGACGGTTGGCCACGGTCTTCCATGCGAGCCCGACCCCGATGAGGGCGCCACCGGTGACCCAGACCGGCGTCGGCACGAAGAAGGAGAGAAAGAGGCAAGAGCCCAAGCCTGCCCAGGCCGATAGCCGGGACCGGTCCAAACTGAGTGCAGCGAGATTGGTGATCCCGTAGTAGAGCAACACGGTCATTGCCGAGAAACTCCAGGCGAGCCCGATGTCCCCGATGAGAGTGGTCATGGCAACCAGGAGGCCGGCTACCCCAATGGCCCGTGTTGGATTTGATCTGGCGTCGAGACGTGCCAGAGCTTCGGGCATGTCCCCTCGCCGACCCATTGCCAGCCAAACTCGGGACAGCCCCAGGACCAGATTGACCAACACTCCGATCATCGCGGTGAGGGCACCAACAGTCACCAATGTCCGAAACGGCTCATCCACGAGGTCGGCTGGGGAAGTCCCCAGCTCGACAAGACCGCCCCAACCGGGTCCAGCAAGGGCACGACCCCCGAGCTCGAACAACAGATAGAGGGTTGCCGAGACCGCCAGGGTGATGATCACCGCTATCGGAATCGTCTTTTCAGGTGAGTGGACCTCTTCGCCGAGAGTTGCGATCCGTCCGTACCCGGTGAACGCCACGAAGAGGAAAGCAATCGCGGCGGGCAGGCCGCCGCTAGCAAGATCTACCCCATTCCACGACCCCCCGCCATCGCCGGCGATCCCGCCCACTGCGAAGCCGATCAGCCCGGCGATAGTGGTTGCGACCAAGACCGCGTTGACGGCGGTCGTTCTGCGCAGGCCACTTCCAACTAAAAGAGTGACTGCCCCGACCGCGATGACCGCTATCAACGCCTCCCTTTCCACCCCCAGGTACAAGCCGAGCCCAAGCGCAGCCGATGCCGCTGAGGCCGTCTTGGCCAGCAGAAACAGCCAACCCGCGCTGAATCCCCACCAGGGTCCCAGTGTGCGATAGCCGTACTCGAACGTGCCTCCCGCCACAGGGAAGTGACCGGCCAGGAAAGCCGACGAGAGACCATTGAACGTGGCGACAAGTCCAGCGATCGGGATCGCCCAGATCACAAGGTCACCCCAGCGAGCAGATGCCAGCCCCACAGCCACAAACGCGCCTGTGCCCAGAATGGAGCCGAGCCCAGTTATCACGGCTCCTGGCAATCTCAGTTCGCGTTTCAGCGACCCGTGTGATGTCAAAACAGCGTCTCCGGCCCGGCAGGCTCTCGGAGATCCGGAGCGTTGTTCTTCACCGAGTTGACTCTCCGCGACACGACGTGCTCCATCCACTCTTCAGGATCGACCCTCTGAATCAAGGAGAGGGCGGCTTCGGCGTCGGTCAGGTCACGGTCGAGCCATCTGTCCCATGCCGACCGGTTGAGAGTCACCGGCATCCGATCGTGGATCGAGGTCACGAAACCGGCGGCCTCAGTGGTGAGTATCGAACAGGTGCGATTCCAGGTGTCGTTTACCGGGTCGTGACGTGATGCCCAGATCCCGGCAAATGCCATTGGGTGCCCGTCGGCCCGGAAGATCCAGTGTGGGGTTCGCCCCTGCTCGGCAGGTTCCCACTCATAGAAGCCGTCAGCGGGTATCAGGCATCGTCTCCCGGAGAAGGAGTCCCGAAACATCGGGGCGCTGGCGACAGTTTCAACGCGTGCGTTGATCTGGATTCTCCGAGCGTCCTTTGCCCAGTGGGGCACAAGCCCCCAACTCATCGAACTCAGTAGCCGTTGGCTCTCACGCTCGGCGACCACCAGCACACTGTCTGTGGGGGCCACGTTCCAACTGGGCTCGATCGGGTCTGCCCTCACAACATCCACACCGAAGTACTCGGCGTAGAAGTCGAGGTCACCGGTCAGGGAGAATCTTCCGCACACGCCGGGCAGATTAGGGATGGCCGCGGGTTTGGCCGCCGACTAGTTTTTTGATGAGGAGTGGACGGGAGGAGTGTGAAAGGAGAGGATCTTGCGACGATTCATTTTGGTGCTGCTGGCAACCGGTTTGCTGGTGGCGACGGCGCCGGTCACATCCGGTGCCGCCTCCTATGACGCCGCTGAGTTCGCTGCGGACTGCAACGACGATTCGAGGGTCGATGTCTCCGGAAACGTAAGGGTGCGTGGCGGTGTCGGCGTCGTGGTTGTTCCGCAGTGCGACGTTTTCCTCGCCGAAGGAGCGAAGCTCGTTCTCCGGGGTGTTGTGCTCGCTGCAGTCGGAAACTTGGTCACGTGGGGAGGACTGGATTCCACTCTGAACGTGGTCGACTCCACGATCTCGGCCTCGGGCATTCTGGAGCTGAAGACGACGTGTTGCTTCGACGAGCCGGGTGTGCCGGTCAATGGCCTGACTCGAATCATCTCCTCGAACCTGACCGGGGGAGATGTCTACTTGAGTTCGGCCGTCGCCGAGTCCGGGGGGCGGTTGATCATGAAGGGAACCACCGTCACCAGTCTCAACGACATTGTGATTCCCGTTGGGGGAGATGTTCGCATCAACGACAACGTGATGGCTTCAGTGGGGGATGTCGTGATCACGGGTCACGATGTGAAAGTCAAAGGCAACGATTTCGGTGGAGTCCTAGGCACGGTGACGGTGTCATCGTCCGGCCCCTGCACAACAGGCGGCAACAACCCGCCGGTGACGTGTAGCTGAACGCTTAGGGTGGGTGAATGCCCACAGCAGAACAACTGAACAAGTATGCCGAGGTGGCGTTGAGCGTCGGGCTCGGGCTCACCGAAGGGGACCGGCTGGTGGTTACGTCTCCGATCGACGCCAGAGACTTCACGAGGCAGGTCGCGGAGGCGGCCTATCGGGCCGGCGCCAGCAACGTTGACGTCATGTGGACCGATGACGAAGTCACCAAGGCGAGATTTTCCCACGGTTCGGAAGACGCCGCCGGTGCCATCAGCGGTTACAGCCGGTTGGCCAATAGCACCGTCGAGACCGGAGACTGCCTTCTCTACGTGCTCGCCGAGGATCCCGATTTGTTGGCGGGACAGGACCAGGCAGACGTGGCCCGATTTCGCAAGGTCAACTCAGAGTTCATCAAGCCGCTGAGGGAGTCGACTCAGTCGGGCAGGAAGCGCTGGGCCATCGTGTCGGCTCCTACTCCACAATGGGCTTCGGCTGTCTTTTCCGATGTCGACGAGCATGAGGCCGTCGATTTGTTATGGGAGGCGATTCTCAGGGCATGTCGGGCGGACGTCGAGGACCCTGTTGGGGCATGGGAGCGCCATGTCGAGCACCTGGCGGCTCGGTCGGAGTACCTGTCACAGAAGTCCTTTGCATCCTTGCGATACGAAGGGCCGGGAACCGACCTCGTGGTAGGTCTTCCGGAAGGACACCGCTGGGTTGGGGGCCGAACCATCGGGGCGGAGGGGATCGGATTTGTTCCCAACCTGCCCACCGAAGAGGTGTTCACGACGCCTGACCGTCTTCGAGCCGAGGGCAGCGTGGCATCTACCAAGCCGCTCAACCTCTTCGGCAGTTTGGTCGAGGAGTTGGCGTTGTCAGTGTCCGATGGGCGCGTGGTTCAGGCGACTGCAGCAAAGGGCCAGGAGACCATTGACCAGCTGCTGGCCATCGATGAGGGCTCGGTCCGCTTCGGGGAGACTGCGTTGGTCCCACAGTCGAGCTCGGTAGCTCGTGAGGGTCTCATCTGGCAGAACATGCTCTACGACGAGAACGACGCTTGCCACATCGCACTTGGAAACGGATTCCCGATGGCCCTTGATGGTGGAGTCGACATGACCGAAGCCGAGCTCATTGACCACGGGGTCAACCAGAGCAGTGTCCATGTCGATTTCGTGGTCGGATCGCCCGATCTCAACGTCTATGGGGTTCGTCCCGATGGCGGCGAAGAAGCGCTTTTGGCCGGGGGAGAATGGGCGTTTGAGGTCTAGTCTCCGGCAAGCAAGCCCCGACTAAGGGTTTGATAACTCGAGCCGCCTCGTAGGAATGGTTCTTGTTCGCCAAAACTGAAACAATCAGCCTGTGCTTGCGGCGCTGAACATCGTTGCTCTGGGCCTCGGGGTAGGGGCCGGCGGCCTTTCTGCCACTCTGGTAGCGCTGGTGATCGGGGGCGGTCTGGCGGTGGCCGGCGTGTCAGCGGGAGCGGACATCGGCCTGGTGCTTGGCGTGAGCATTGGCTATGGGACCGGCGGGTGGGTCGCCGGGCGCATGGCTCGCCACTCGGGACGATTCCACGGGGCCCTGACCGGCATACTCTTGTCGACGCTCATCACTCTTGTGGCGCGGGCGGGAGGTAGCCCGGCAGGGCCTTGGGTTGTGGTTTGGATCTATCTGGTTGGCGCAATCATCGGTGGCACCTTTGGCTGGCTCGGCGGTGTACGACAGCGTACAAGGTCGTAGAATTGTCGGGCGAGCTCGTCGGACGGCCGCGGTCACGTGACCGAGGAAAGTCCGGACTCCACAGGGCAGGGTGCTGGATAACGTCCAGGCGGGGTGACCCGACGGAAAGTGCAGCAGAGAGCAGACCGCCGATGGCCGGTCACGGCACAGGCAAGGGTGAAACGGTGAGGTAAGAGCTCACCAGCGTCACGGGTGACCGTGACGGCTCGGCAAACCCCACCCGGAGCAAGGCCAAGCAGGGACACGGTTGCCCGCCGATGACGTCCCGGGTAGGCCGCACGAGCACATCAGTGATGTTGTGCCCAGATGGATGGTCGTCCTCGACAGAATCCGGCTTACAGACGGGCTCGCACTACCAAGAACTACCTCTGACAAGGGATTTCGCGCTCGCTAATCGCTTTGCGTGAGGGCGCGATTCCACGAGGATTCAACCTGTGATCCGCTCCAGGCAGTATCCACGGGTGAGTTCACCATCAACACGCAGGATGAACCAATCGGATTCGCGCGACCATGGCGCCAAAACCGCACGCAGGACTGGGGAATACCGCTTGCTAGGGACGCGGACGAGCCGCGTGGCACCTCTTACCGACGTGTGCCCTGGCCGGAAAGAGCGCTTCCGAGCCGATCGTGTTCTTCGGCTACACCTTTGATTCCTGCGGTGTCCTGGTGCCAGATTTCGTCGTGGACTGGTTTCAGGCCGCCACCGTCCCCATAGACGACCTGTACGATCCCGGCGTTAAGTATGGTGTCGGCGACGATGTCCTCTCCATAAACCTCAATTGTGAGATCGGCATTGCCGTCGCCGTCGTAATCCGCCGCAGCCAGGCCCCAACCAAACTCATCGCCCGGTTCGGCGGTGCCGTTCATTCCCGCGGAATCCTGATGGAGCACGTGGTTTCCGGCTGTTGTGAGACCTGCCAGCGATCCGTAGATGATATTGACCATCCCAGCGTCATAGGCATCGCCCATGTCTTCGGCGGGTACGCCCACAGCGAGGTCGGAATGTCCGTCACCATTGAAGTCGGCAGAAGCAAGCGCATATCCGAAATTGTCACCATGTTCCGACTTGCCGGCGATGCCGGGCGTGCTCTGTCGCCAAGCCTGGCTTCCGTCTGCGGAGAGACCACTCTCGGTGCCGTAGATGACAAATACGGCCCCTTTGCCCTGAGCTCCACCTTCGTCATCATCTCGGCCGAGCACGCCAATGGCCAGGTCGTCAAGCAAGTCGCCGTCGTAGTCGCCGGCTGAGGCAGCAATACCGAAGGCATGGGCGCCGATCGGGCTGTCGGGCAGACCGTCAGACGTGCGTTCCCAAACCTGGGAACCAGCGGCATCGAGCCCGCCGCCGGTCCCGTAGATCACATGGACCTTCCCATCCTTGGAGGCAACACGTGAGGTGGCGACGAGGTCATCGTATCCGTCACCGTTGAAGTCCCCACTGGAAGCGGCGGCGAAGAAGTCTCTGTTCGAAGCTGTGCCTGGGACTCCCGGCGTGTCGAGATGCCAGCGCTGGTCACCTGCGCCCGATAGGCCATCGCCCGACCCATACAGAACGTGAACCGCACCTCGATCGGTGAGATCCTCCGAGTCCTCCCTTGGGACCGATATCGCAAGGTCGTCGAAGGAGTCACCGTCGAAGTCTCCAGAAACCAACCCGTGCCCAAAGAAATCGTTGGGTTCATCTGTTCCCTTGACTCCCGGAGAATCCTGATCGAATTTCACCGCTTCTGACGCGGATAAGCCATCGACGGAACCGTACAAAACGACAACTGCTCCGCCCAGGTCCTCACCCGGAACACCAACCGCCAGGTCCGAGAATCCATCGCCGTCAAAGTCTCCGCAGGCCAACGATCCACCGAAAAGGTCAGCCTCTTCCGAAGCTCCAGGAACGCCAGGAGATCCTTGATGCCAGATTTGATCGCCCATGGCGGTGAGGCCGGACGCTGAACCGTAGATGACGTTCACAGCACCAGCCTGAAGGTCGCCGCCCACGCTTTCAGAAGGGACACCGGCGGCCAGATCAGAATAGCCATCAGCATTGAAATCACACGCCAGACCCGCAGCCAACGCCCCGACGCGGAACGGCACCAATACAGGCATGACCAGAAGAGTCAAGGTTAAGACCACAACCACCGTTTTCAGGCCCGATGGCACGAGGTCAAGGGAGTGCTGGACATCACGTCGCGCGAATACGTGGCGTCGTTCTGATCCGATACCGGTAACGGTGATTCGGAGAGCCGAGTCACTGGCCATTATTGAGGTCCCCTCCGAAGGTGTCCCACTGTTCGGATTTGCCTTTGACGCCGGGTGCGTTCTGGTGCCAGAAGGTGTCTCGGATCCCTGAGAGGCCGCCGTCCATCCCGTAGAAGACCTGGACGGCTCCTGCGTTGGCGATAGATCCAATGTCCTCGAAAGGGACTCCGACGACAAGGTCTAAGTACCCGTCGCCGTCGAAGTCGCCCGTTGACAACTCGCCTCCGAAGAAGTCACCCTGCTCGGCGGTCCCAGCGACATTCAGGGAGTTCTGGTGGATCGAGTGGTTACCTGGCACAACAAGGCCATCCGCCGAGCCGTAGATCAGATTCACCATACCGCCGGAGATACTGCCGAGGTCTTCACCTGGTACCCCAACAGCCAGGTCATCATGTCCGTCGGAGTCGAAATCTCCGGCCGCTAGTGCATATCCGAAGCGGTCGAATGCCTCGGGTTTTCCCGCCACTCCGGGTGTTCCTTGCCACCACACCTCATTTTCGACAATGACCAAGCCAGCCGCGCTTCCGTCAAAGACGAAGACGGCTCCTATCCAGAATTCGCCCCCACCTTCGCCCGGCTCCGGTCCTAGGACACCCAAAGCCAATTCACCGTAGGAGTCCCCGTCGAAGTCGCCGACGATGACTGATGCACCAAAGCCGAAGTCACCCACCGGGCTTGGCCCCACATACGTGCCCTCTTCACCTCCGCTGAACACGTGCAACAACTGCGACCCAGCAGAAGTCAAGCCAGATTCCGAGCCATAGATCACATGGACTGCACCAAGTTTGCCAAGGTTCCCAGGGCCTGGAGCCGTCTCCTCGCTTGCTGCGACCACGAGATCGTCGATGCCGTCTTCATTCAGGTCCCCAGCGGCCAGGCCGTTGTTCACGCCACTGAAGTAGTCACCCTTCTCCGCACTACTCGCGATTCCAGGCGAATCCTGATGCCACAACTGGTTGCCGGCAGATGTCAGACCGGCAGGCGAGCCATATATGACATTCACCGCTCCCGCATTGTCCTCGGTACCAATGGCCTCGCCTCGGACGCCAACGGCAAGATCGTCCACACCGTCGCCGTTGAAATCGCCCGCGACAACCGAAGAGCCAAAACGGTCGAAGCTCTCTAACGCGCCGCGGATGTCCTCCGATCCTTGATGCCAGAGCTGGCTGCGATCAGCGGCCAAACCCGCATCAGTGCCATAGAGCACGAGAACGGCACCCGCTCCAACATGATCCCCGATATCCTCCTCAGGGATACCCACAGCCATGTCCCCATTGCCGTCGCCGTCGAAGTCACCACACGCAACGACGCCCAAGCGGTCCGACGGTTCGACAGCGCCTGGGACCCCGGTTGATGCTTGATGCCAAACCTGGTCTCCCGCCGCGGTAAGTCCTCCAGCCGAACCCGGAAGCACGTTTACCATGCCGGCTTGATCCGAGAGCCCAATACTCTCGTTCTGGACGCCGATTGCCAGCTCGGAGAATCCGTCGCCGTCGAAATCGCAGGGCAGGGCCGGCGGACCCGTTGCCTGACTGCGTGGCGCACCGGGCAAACCAGCCCCAGCAAGCAGGACCACGAGCGCCACCGAAACCCCTACGCGGCCACTCATCACCCTCGTCGTTTCCGTCGTTGGCGAATGAGAGAGTTTGGCGTGCACGACCTAGCCCGAGAGGATCTCCAAACAGGCATGTCCTGTCTAGTGGCGAAATCGTCCACCAGCTCAGCCTGCCATCTGAATATGGACCCAATAGAGTCCAATGGCCCTTTATTGCAATCCGAATTGGAGATAGCTGTTCCGCATTCGGTCTTTGTGCGTCAAGTGGCCCTGTCGGGCACTTTTGGGGTGGGTCAGCATTTCTGGCCTGGGTGTGGTTTTGCGGGTGGCCAGGTGACTGAGATGCAGAGCCCGCGACGGATTCGTTCACCGTCTCCTGAGACGCCAATGGATTGTAGGGGTGACAGTCGCGCCACCAGGCCCGGAGAATCCCTTGAACAGAATCGGGCTTACAGACGGGCTCGCACCACCTGAATCTCCAGTCCTAGCTCGGGCGACTGAGGACCGTCATGTCACCGGCGACTAGCGGGGCCAGGGATCTTGCTAACACCGGATAGGAGAGCTCTCTGACTACCCGATCGCGGGCCGCCGAACCGATCGATCGAGTCAACTCCGAGTCGCCCGTCAACCGAGACAGAGCTTCGGTGATCTCCGACGTCGATCGTCCATCGACCACCAATCCCGTCTCTCCGTCGATCACGGCTTCGTCGGTCCCGCCGGAACGGCCGGCGATTGCGGGCAGGCCGACTGCTGCCGCCTCGTTGTAGACGATCCCAAAGCCCTCCTGCTCCAAGCCGAACCAGCGGCTCCTGCAGGGCATGGCAAAGACGTCTGCTGCCTGATAGGCCTCAACCAACCTCTCCTCGGTGAGACTCCCGGCGAACCGAACCCTCCCTGGCAGGCTCGATGCGCGACTTTCCAGCCGGTCGCGATCCCGTCCCGCTCCCACCAAGAGCAGATGCACGTCATCGAGGTCACCAACCGCTTGGATGAGCCGGTCGAAACCCTTACGCGGTACGAGCCGGCTGGCGCCGAGAACCAGGGGTTCATCTTCGGGAAACCCGAAGCCTGCCCGCAGCCTCGACCGGGTGGCTTCGTCGGCCGGCCTGAAACGGTCGGTGTCGACTCCAGGAGGCACCACCAGACTTGCCAGGGAGCGCCCTACGAGACGCTCGGCCTCCGCCAGGGCGTATTGGCCGGCGGAGACAACTCCTTCGGCCCCTTCCAGGACTCGTCGAAGTACACGACGCCAGACCGGGATTCGTCCTGGGATGTTTACCTCTGCGCCGTGCAGAATCACCACGTAGGGGATGCCAAGTCGGGGGCCTATCGATCCCAGAGGCGAGATGGGGTCGAGAAAGACGAAATCGGCACTCATCTCGGCGGCCAGGGAGTTGACCCGTTCGACGAGGCTCTTGGTAGGGCGGAGCCACGGTTCTCGAGTGCGAATGACCCGGAGGTCGTGTTTCACGTCGAAATCGGCAGCGCCTGGGTGCGGGGTCGTCAATACGACGGCCTGGTCATCGGCCTGGCGGCTCCAAAGCTCCCACAGGTAATTCTGTATGCCTCCGACTTTCGGAGGGAAATCGTTGGTGACCAGCAGTGACGGCATCGACGGCTGGAGGAGGTTACCCCGTGGCCCACAGCGTCGGCGTGGTCGTCTCAAAAGCCACCGGTGGAGCGATGCGCCGAAATAGCCTGCCCGGGGAAACCTTTCCGGATACCCGCAAGTCAATAGTGATGTCGATCGGAGGAGAAGACTTGTCTATAAACAAATATCTCGCCGAGTTCATGGGAACTTTCATCCTCGTAGGAGTTGGATCGTTGGGGATACTGGCCATGGGCGGTGCAGGCGGCCCGGCGGAGCTTGTCGGTATCGGTCTGGCTTTCGGAATGGCCCTGCTGGCGGGCATTTGGGTCGTCGGTCACGTCTCGGGAGCGCATTTCAACCCAGCCGTGACGCTGGCGATGCTCGTCGACGGGCGGGTGACGTTCAGCGATGCCATCGGGTACTGGATCGGCCAATTCGCGGGCGCCGCTGTCGGGTCCTTGGTGATCCTGGCCGCCTCGAGCGAAGAGGCTGTTGCCCTAACGGTCACCGGCTTTTCCGATCAGACCGCGGCGATCATCGTCGAGTTGGCTCTGACCGCTGTGTTCGTGTGGACAATCCTCTCAGTGACACGGGGCGGGGGGAATCATGCGCCGCTGGCGATCGCATTGACTCTGGTTGGAGTGCACGTGGCCGGCATCCCGTTCTCCGGAGCCTCGGTGAACCCGGCGCGCTCGTTTGGGCCGGCAGTGGTGGCGGGGGATTTCACCGACTTCTGGGTGTATGTCGTCATCCCACTCGTCGGAGGCCTAGTTGCCTGGGGCCTCTACCGCTTGTTCCCGGTTGAAGAGTCCTGAATCCGGCTTAGTCGAGGCATCGGGCGGCCCACGCAGTCGCCCGATGCGCGTCTGAACACCGGCTAGGCGAAAAGAGAGTCTTGGCCGAGGTCCTCGAGGCCAAGAACCCACCCCGCGGGGAGCGACCAATGACGTGCCCCCCGAACCATGGCGTCCAGATACTCCCCGTCTGGGCCACGGGCGCCATTTGGTGATTCCTTGGCGACGAACGTCAAGCAATCGTGTTTGTTGCCCTCGCGATCTACTGCCTTGTCAGACCAGGCGGCAACTCGTCCCTCCGACTCCTCGGCGTCGGTGAGGGACTCGACCTCGCCTTCGGGGATCTCGAAGACTGCACCCCAGACGGTGTGCCCGGACTCGGAGACCAAGGTGGGCACAGCTCCATGTTGAGCTGTGTCCACGAACTCGAGCCGCGTCTCCGGGTAGTGCGCCGTGAATCTGAATGTGGCTCCCGGTGAAGCCGCCGTTATCCGGTCGGGGTCAAGTAGCGCGGTATAGGCGAAGTAGAGCGTTTCTGGCACAGGCGGGGGAGTGTACCGAGGTGAACGCCGGATCCTGGTGAAGCTCGGTTTATGTTTGGATAACGCAAGCTGTTCTAATTTGTGAGCAATGCTGAAACGGTTCGCAGCCCTGTTTGCGTTCGCGGTGGTTGTCACCGCATGCGGGAGCGCGGGTAGCGAGCCCGTCGACACCGCACTCGAAGCAACCACTTCGACTTCCGCGAGCGACACCACCACCCCGGGTTCGCCGCCGACCTCTTCTCCCGTTGAAACCACCTCAACGGCGTCAGATGCCACGACGACGACATCTGACCGCCCGGTGGCCCCAGATTTCACCTTGGCGCTCGGTGAAGGTGGCAGCTACACCCTGTCCGAGGGCGAGAAGCCTGTATACCTCGTGTTCTGGGCGGAATGGTGACCGACATGTCAACGGGAGTTGCCCGTTGTCGACGAACTTGCCTCGGAGTACAGCGACCGGGTTGATTTCGTGGCGCCCGCATGGAAGGGCAGCTTTGACGCAACTCGGCAGAGGGCCCGCCAGCTGTTCCGGTCCGGCGAGATCATGTGGGGACTCGATGAGGACGAGGAGATCTTCGCCGCATATGGAGTGCCGTATCAGCCGGTCACGGTTTTGATCGCTCATGACGACACCGTCGTCGAAGCCTGGCCGGGTCTCAGAGATGAGTCCGAGATACGTCAGGCGCTGGACGGACTCATCGCTCTCGCCGGCTGAGCCTTTACTTCTGCCTCATCTACCGATGATTGGGTTTTAGGGTCCGCATCGCAGTGAGGACCTTGGAACAGGCGCTGGTCTTTGGCGAGGTGCTGGCGATCGGCTGGCCGGCCGTCTTCGGGACCCGGACCCGACGCGGGATCGTCGCTGCGTTGTTGGTGGCACTCCTATTAGCTCATTTGGTTGTCGAGGGCCCCAGATGGCAGATGATTCCCATTTACCTCGCGGCTTTGGGGCTGAGCGTCGGCGATCTCATCGTCTACGAACGCGAAATGGAGTGGACGCAACGAGTTGCCCGGACCGTGTTCGGGCTTGCGGGGCTAGCCGTTGCGCTCGTTCCCCCGATTGCCTTGCCTATCCCAGAGCTACCGCTACCTACCGGGCCCGTGACCGTGGGCACCTTCACCGTGGAGATGGTCGATATCGACCGAGAGGAGGTGTATGGGGAGGCTCCGGGCAGTCCGCGCAGACTCAATGTCCAGGTCTGGTATCCGGCGGAATCGTCCGATGATGCGGACCTGGCTCCATGGGCCGAAGACTGGGACGTGGTGGGCCGAGCCGTCTCCGAGTCGATGGGCTTGCCAGGATGGTTCTTGAGCTATACCCGACATGTGCCGTCGCACACGGTGGCAGGAGGCTCGGTTCTCGAAGGATCGTTCCCTGTGATCCTGTTCTCCCACGGTTGGACCGGGTTTCGGGCAGTGACGGTCAATCAGATCGAAAACTTGGTCAGCAACGGCTACGTGGTGATGGCTCCCGACCATTCGTTCTCTGCCGTGGCGACTGTGTTCGAGGACGGGGAAGTGGTGGAGTACGACCCCAGTGCGTTGCCGGAGGTGGCCGAAGTCGGGGACGACGTCTACGCCGAGTCCGCCGAGCAGCTCGTCGAAGTTCATTCCGCCGACCTTGTTGCCATCATCGACGAGTTGGAGCGTGGCGCCTCGGGGCGATTCGCTCGGGTCGCTCGCATTGTTGACGCCTCCCGTATCGGCATTTACGGCCATTCGACTGGTGGTGGCGCCGCGGTGAGGGCCTGCCTCCTGGATGAGCGATGCGACGCCGTGCTGGGGATGGATCCGTGGGTCGAGCCCCTTCCTGACGAGGTGCTCGCCGTAACTCCAACCCGCCCCGCGATGTACATGAGATCAGAGGAGTGGATTGGCACCGACAATGACGCGCTGCTCCGCGGTCTGGCGGGACGAAGTGAGGAAGTCGCCTACTGGATAGGGATCGAAGGCGCCGAGCACGCCGACTTCTTGCTGACTCCGTTGCTCTCGCCTTATGCGAGTCGCTTCGGTTTGAAGGGACCGATTCCTGCCGGGAGGATCATCCCCATCATCGACCGCTACTTGGTGGGTTTCTTTGACACTTTTCTTCTCGGCACCGGGTCGGCGGCTATCGACTCTGCGAGCTTCGAAGAGGTCTCCCTCGAGATAATCAGACCCTCTTAGCTTCGTTGCTGAGTGTCGCCTGTCACTTCCTGGCCTGGGTCCTCCCCACGACGAATGGCGTCGAGAGTTGTCCCGAGTTTGGCAGCCGAGGTCTCGCCGATGATCTTTCCCACGACTATTCCGTCCTCGTCGATGAAGAAGGTTTCGGGGATACCGAACACCCCGTAGGAGATAGCCGTTCTGCTTCCAGGGTCGCTCACATACGAGATCGATTCCGACCAACCCGCCTCATCGAGGTAGTCGATGGCCTGGTCGGCCGATTCTTGATAGGTCGCCTGGACGATGTTCACGCCTTGGCCGGAGAAAGCCTGTGCCGTAGCCACGAAATCGTCATGTTCCTGGCGGCATTCGAGGCACCAGGATGCGAAGAAGTTGAGGACGACGATTTCCCCTCGCATCTCCGCAAGGGATACAACTCCATTTCCGTCGAGCTCCTCGAGGTCAAAGGCCGGAGCGGGCTCGCCGAGCAGGGGAGAGTCGACCAACCCCGGGTCCCCGCCGAATCGCGATGCGAGCACCACTGCGAGCACCACGGTGGCTGCGATCAGACCCCACGCGGTCCATCGAATTCCCTTGCCGCTCATATACATGCCTCGCCTGCCTGAACCCTTCCCAGGTCCTCTTCGATCTGGAGGCGACTGTCATCGGGCAGGTCGGGGTCTCCAAGGAGCGACGTGAAGATGTTCGACGCTTGGCTCGAGTCGTCCCCTCCACACCAAAGCACAGTGCCCTTCAAATAGAGGGCCACCTGGGATCCAGGTTCGATCTCCAAGGCCCTGTCAAACAGGCCCAGGGCTATCTCGACTTCACCATTGGCGTCATACACGATCCACCCCAGACGCACCAGGGACATGACCAACTCTGCTCGAGTTGACCGGTCGCTGTCGCGCACTTCCAGATAGTGGGGTAAGGCCGCCCTGTAATCCCCGGCCTCGAAGTAGCGCTCGGCCAAGGCGAGCCGCATGCCGTTTATCTGGGGGTGGTCCGAGTTGGCGGCGATTACTGCCTCCAGAGTCTCGTTGCTGGCATCGGCGAGATCCTCGAGTTCGTTCGCAGCGATCCCGGCGCTTGCACCGTCCCGCTCCTGAAGTGAGGTGGTGGCAACAACCACAATGACGGCAATTGAGCCGACGAGTAGCAGCGCGCCAATCAACACCCTTTTCGAAGCTGGCGCCTCGGAGGCGACCCGCTCCTCATCCGCCGGCCTCTGTCGACGCCACCTGGCTATGACCGTCACCCCGACCATGGATGCAACGACAGGAGCCAGCCACAAGGCGATGGTCCTCCCTTCAAAAGGTGGGTCCAGGAGAACGGCACCGCTGTACGCGGCAAGAAGCTCCTCCTCGATCTCGGAATCGGTTGCCCCCTGTTCGACTCGCTCCTCGACCAGGGCCATCATGTCCTGGGCCATTTGAGACGGAGAGTCAGAGATCGACTCTCCCTGGCAAACGGGACATTTGATCCTCGCTCCGATCGATTCGACCCGTGACTGCGTGGCGGGATCGAGCGACACCGTGAAGAGCAAGACAACACTCAGGGCGACGATCGCCCCGACAAACAAGCCGTTGCGTGCCCGTTCAGACATCTGCATCCTGGCGTTGGGCGGGTGACGAAGCGCGGGTACTCCGCGCCAGCACCGACCACCCTCCACCTGCAGCCGTCACCAAGCCGCCGAGCCAAAGCAGCCAGATCATTGGCGACGTGTCCAGGACCAGGTCGACGGCGACGTCGTCGAGGTCGCGGAGGGTCAGATACAGGTCGCCCGAGAGAGTGCTCATGACGGCCGGCGTGACTACACCGTTGCTGTCGGCGCCGTAGAAATTGGCCCTTGGCTCCAAGGTTGAGATCAACTCGTCGTCATCGAATACCGAGACCCGCGCTCCCTGTACGAGACGATTCGGCTCTCGGACCTGAAACGGGGCCTCGTAGACGAGGGTGTAACCGGCAAACAGCGTGGATTCGCCGGGTTGCAGGGTCGCCTCACCGTGTTTGCCGAGATTGGCGGCAAACGCAATTCCAACCACGACCAGAACGACACCGATGTGGCTCAGCTGTCCTGCCCAGAATCTCTGGTTGCGCTTCACGATGGAGCCGGCCTCTCTCCAGAACCCAGCTCCGGTCTTGGTGGCCCGCGCCCGAGCCTGTTCAGAGAGAAGAGAGAGGATCCCCGCAACCACATAGATAGCCAAGATCACCGCGAGGACGACCCATCCCACCGAGCTGACCCAAAGTGCAGTGATGACTCCGGCTCCGAGCGCAATGACGATTGGAGTGCGAGCGCGCCTCCACAACTGGCCGGGCGGGCTCTTCTGCCAGGGGAGGAGAGGCCCTGCCCCCATGAACAGGATCAACAGAAAGGAGATGGGAACTGCGAGACGATTGAAGAACGGCTCTCCTACGGCCACCTGCTCACCGGTGAAGGCCTCCAGCAGCAACGGGTAGATGGTCCCGATCAGCACCACGAAGCCGTAAACGGTGAGGAGGAGGTTGTTTATCAGAAACGAGCCTTCGCGGGATACGAAGGAATCGAGGCGAGGGGCACTGGATACGAGATGCGATCTCGAAGCGAAGAGTGCGAAAGATCCGATCAGCACCAGCACCAGAAATCCAAGAAGAGCCGGGCCGATTGCCGATTGTGTGAACGAGTGGACGGAGTTGATCGTCCCGGACCTGGTGAGGAAGGTGCCCAGGATGGTCAGGCTGAACATCGTTATGACCAGCACAAAGTTCCACGCTTGGAGTATGCCCCGCCGCTGTTGCACCAGACCCGAGTGGATGAATGCCGTGGCTGCCAGCCAGGGCATCAATGATGCGTTTTCAACTGGGTCCCACGCCCAGTACCCACCCCAAGAGAGAACCTCGTAGGCCCACCAACCACCGAGGAGGATCCCCAAGGTGAGAAACGACCAGGCGACGAGCGTCGAGCGGTGACTGCGTCGAATCCAATCCGGGCCCGGAGTTCTGGTCGCCATCGCCGCAATGGCGTAGGCGAAAGGAACCGTCAGGCCGACGTAACCGAGATACAAGATGGGCGGGTGAATGGCCATGAGGTAGTGGTTCTGCAGCAGGGGATTGGGTCCCGGGCCCTGGGTTGGAGCATCGACTGATGCCCATGGGAAGGGGCTCGAAGTGGCGCACCCCACGTCGAGGGCTGAGGTACACACCTCGAACGGGTTGGAAACCGTGAGCATGAGCCCGAAGAAGAACACCCCGACCACGCCCATGACGGCGAGGGCCGCGGCACCCAGATGATCGGGATTCTTCTGATAGCGGCGGAGCACGGTCCAGGTGAAGACAGCCAGGACCAACCCCCAGAGCACTATCGAACCTTCGAGCGCGGCCCACGCCGTTGCGACGTCGAAGGGAAATGGAGTATTCGAGGAGTGGTGATTGGCAACATAGGTCAAGCTGAAATCGTCAGTGAGAAGAGCCAGCTCCAGGGCCACCATCGATGTGACCGCACCGGCCAGCACTAGCCGCGCGGGTGATTTGAGATCAGCGTTCCCACCTCGAGCGACCCCAACCCCTCTGACTGCGAGCAGGATCGCACCAATGCCGGCAGAGGCAACACCTGCCGAGCCAAGAAGCGCCAGCATCAGTCGTCCGAGTAGACCCCGCCCTCTTCGGGGGTCTCGTAATTCTCGTCGTGTTTGATGAGGGCCTCATCTGCGACGAATGCTTGTCCTCCCCACGCACCTTCGAGAAGCACGGGCACACCGTCGGTGAATAGGGATGGCGGGGGACCGTCGAGAACAACTGGGATCGTTGCCCCTCCGTCGGTGACATCGAAAGTCATCGCCTCCCCCGAGTCGACAATGGATCCTTCGACAACTGTTCCGGCGAGCCGGAACTTCTCACCTTCTGCAAACTCTCCGCGCTGGTCGACAGCCTCCGTGGGGTAGAGGTAGTAGGTGAGGTTGTCGCCGAGGCTGGTGACGGTGAGCCCGACTACGAGGAGAATCACTGCTGCGATACCGAAGAGCACAAAGCGGCGGTGAGCCATCAACGATCGGCGCGGTTCCGCCTCAGGTGGAGACTCACCGCATAGGCAAAGATTGCGAGGTACGACACGACGAACGTGGTGATCACTGCTGCTGTCTCAGACATCCTTGATCTCCCCGAGGCGAGGTGCCGTGACACTCTCCGCGGCCAGACTTGCCCTCAGCTCTTGGGCCTCCTCGGCAGTGGCGACGTCGATCCGGGCCGCCATGAGCGCGACGTACAGAACCGTGAAGGCAACCACGTTCACGCCCATGGCGATCAGCATTTCGGTGGGCATCGTCGAACCGTCAGGTCGGAGCGATTGCGTCTGATGAAGCGTCCGGAAGAGGTTCACCGAGAAGTACACCAGAGGGATCTGTATGGCAGCCACCACGCCCAGCACCGCGGCTCTCCGCGCCCGCGTCTGTGGATCAGGTGTGGCACGACGCAAGGCGAGATAACCCAGATAGACGAAGAACATGATGGCGCTGGTTGCGAGACGCGCATCGCCCCAGTCCCAGGCCCGCCCCCACACTGCTTGACCCCACGCCATGCCCGTGAACAAGCCGATGCCAGCGAACAGCGTCCCTACTTCCGCCGAGGCAGCCGCAACTCGATCCCACTTCTCTTGTTTGGTGCGAAGCCATGCGATCGAGCCAATGGCGGTGACTGCAAAGGCGAGGAAAGCCACCCAGAAAGAAGGGACATGGATGTTGATGAAGCGGCTGTATTCGCCCTGAAGGGCGTCCACCGGGGAGGTGAAGGCAAACCAGACCCCGACGCCGATCGCGAGCGCCGCGGCTGCCAACAGGGTCTGGACCCTTGTCATCTGGATGCCTCCTCGAGGGGTCTAGCCAATCCAACGCCGGCGACGGCTAGGGCGAGGTCGCTGGCGAGCAAAAGCAGTATCGAGGGCAGAATACTTTCGTCCCGGGCCAACGAATCCAGGGTCTGCGAGCCGCCAACTACCAACGGGACTGCCAACGGGGCCACTATCAACGAGGCGAGGGTGGTCCGGCTGCTGAGCCCCGCCGTGACCTCACCTGCCAGAGTTCCTACCTCGGTGAGTCCAACCGCCACCAGCAGTGCAGCCAGGAGGGTCGGAAAGGGCCACCCGTCCGGAAGATCGGGGCTGTAGACGAGAATCATCGCGATCAGCAGCGTGGCGAAGAATGCAACCGAGAGCAGTCCGCCGGACAGGGCTCGCCCGACGAATCGAGCCGCCGGGTCGACTCCGGATAACGAATAAAGATCCCGCCGAAAGCCTGGATCCGAAGCCGACTGTCTCAACGCAACCTGCATTCCGAAGAGGACGCCCAGCGCCCAGAACACCGCAGGCCCTAGCAGTGAGATACTCGAGAGTTCCACGCCCAGGGCGAGAGGGAAGACCAGAAGCGACATGAGGGCGAAGGGGACGACGATCCGCACCACTTCGCCGCTCCGCCCCTCGATCACGAGGTCGGTGCGGGCGATCTCAACGACCTGAGTCCAGAAGCTCAAACCAGTTGCTCCAGCGCCCCGTGGATGAGGCCGTATACGCGATTTGCCCGGCCCATGTGTGCTTTCTCATGCGAGACGAGGATTGCCGAGCCAGCGTCGGCAAGAGTTCGATCGATGAGAGCGTCAACCAAGGCAGTTGCTTGTTGATCAAGGCCAGAGAACGCCTCGTCGAGGAGGAGCAGATCGGGTTTGGACATCAAAAGGCCTGCGATCTCGGTTCGGCGCAACATCCCAAATGAGCTGGCTTCGGCCCGCCGATCCGCAGCCTGATCGAGCCCTACCACTCTGAGCGCCCCGGAAACACGCGAGGGATCGGCACCGCGAAGTTTGGCCAAATGCGTCAGGTGTTCGTGGAGCGTGAGCTCGGGGATCACGGCCGGCTGATGAGAGATCATCCCGATCCTTGAGCGCACATCGTAGACACCGGGGGAGCCGAGTTCTGCGCCGAAGACGGTGCCTTCGCCTGATCGCGGGGCCAAAAGGGTGGAGATGACGCGGATCAACGTTGTCTTGCCTGATCCGTTGCTGCCGACGACGCCGACGATCTCACCGCTGGCCACCTTGAGCGTCAGGTCTTGCAGCACACGGAGTCCACCGAGATCTACGCCAATTGAGGTCAGTGAAACGGGATCCGACACATGTGGAGTGTCCTCGTCCGCTCCTTCTGATTCAAGTTGGTGCCGAGACTCGGACCAGGCGGGAGCTCGACAGGATGGTGGCCACACCGACCAGCACACCAAATGCGTACCACCATCGGAGGTCACCGCCGATTCCGAGCCTGAGCGGTTCGGTGGCGAATCGGACCCCCGAGATGATGATGACCGCGACACCGGTCTTGAGCAGCGGACGTGGAGGGAGGCGGGAGATCAAGACGGCACCGGCCACCAGAGCGATCGCCGCATAGAGCTCCACAGGGTGTCTCGTAACATCACTGTTTGGCAGGGACCAGGCCCACGGCAACTCAGAGGCGGCGCCGAGACAGGACCCGGTCCATAGGCAGCCGGCATGCCAGCCGGCAACACCAAGCGTCACCGGCGCTGCTGATGCGTCAAGGGCGATGGCTCTCCCTTTGACGGACCAAACGTAGAAGGCGGCGGCGACGAGTGAGGCGGTGACCGTGTGGACGCCGCCACGGACGATGAGAATCGCGCCCGGGTCTGTGATCGGGTTGGTTCCCGTCGAAAGCATCTCCAAAAGGCGACCGGCGGCCATTCCGAGCGCGGCAGCCCCAATCATCCGATCCAGAGCACGGTCTGGAAGATCTTTGCTCCAAATCCGGGTGCCCGCCCAGGCGAAGAGCACGCCTGTGAGCGCAGCCCAGAGCAAGGTGAACTCCAAGTTCAGCCTGCCCGAGCCAACAGCTCGTCGATACCGATCGCCAACCCGGCCTCGTCGATTACTCCGGCATGAGTCGATACCAGTTCGCCGCCGGCGTCGAAGAAGAAGGTGATCGGAGTCCCCACCGCACCGTAACGAGCCGGTATCGAGCGGTCTCGGTCGAAGACATTGGGAAACTGGATTTCAAACTCGGTGATGAATTGTTTCGCACCATTCTGAGTGTCCTGCACGTCCACCCCCATGAATCCGATGCGGTCGCCATGCTCGGAGTGTGCCCTTCGCAGTAGGGGAGCTTCAGATCTGCATGGCAGGCACCACGAGGCCCAAACGTTGACCACCGTGGGTCGATCGGACTCATGAAGAATCAGCTCGAACTCATCGGCGCTGGTGACAGGGAGGTCGGGGACGTTGCTCACGTCGACGTCCGCACCGCCACATGCCGACACCAGAAGCCCGACGACAGCCAACAAAGCGAGACCTCGTGCCCTCATGCGGGGATTGTCTCACTGCCTCGTCACAATCAGCCGCGGCCGAGCAGCTGTGGCATGTTGATGGGAACTGCGAACGAGTTGTCGGCCTCAACGAGTTTGGGCTCGGATTTCCTCAGCCAGGCCCAGACCAAACGGGCCTCCTCTGCGGTCTGGAAGTCGGATGGGACCTCGGCGGAAGTCTCCAGGACCGCTCCGGCTGGCCGCAATACTGGCGGGTCGCTTTCCCGCCAGGTAGCGGCTAGGCGTCCATGGTCGACCAGCACCCGTGCTCCGTCTGACATCTCGAACTCACACCACCCCATCTGTTGAAGTGCCTTCCACTGATGGCGAGCCTGCAATGCACGTGCCAAAGCGTCATGGCGATCCCGCGCCCAAGCCGCTTCCTCATAGCGGGTTAGGGAAGCGAACTCGTTCATCCTGTCCACGAGAGGTTCCAGCACGATCTGTGGTTGGTGGTCCAGAGCGTGAATCAAGTCCTCGACGACTCTCCGGTAGGAGGCCTCATCGAGACTGCCGTCGCACGGGCACAGGGCGAGGCCCATCTGCGCCGGAGCACATGCCCCGTTGCGGCTTCCGGGCCGGGTCCTGCAGCGGCGAATCGGTATCGCATCCCAGATTGCGTTGGCGACCAGATCGGCTGAGGCTTTGGTCCGGAAGGGCCCGAGGTAGGCAAGGCCGTCGTCGCGGACCTTCCTCACGATAGAGAGCCGGGGAAACCGCTCCTTCGTCAGCTTCACGAAGTGGGAAGTCTTTGGGGGCCGCGACCTTCGGTTGTAGCGGGGACGATGGGTGTGGATCAACCGAATCTCGGTCACGGCTGCCTCGAGTTCGGTTGGACAGGTCGCGTATTGCACGCTGTCTAGCTCTCGCATCAGGTTGGCAACTGAACGACGCTGATCCCCGTAGAAATACTGCCGAACGCGAGCCCGGAGATTGGTCGCCTTTCCGACGTAGATGATCGTCCCGTCCCTGTCCCGAAAGAAGTAGACGCCCGGAGCACGGGGGAGGTCCTCGGTGAGTGAGATCTTCGAGTAGTGGGCCGACCCACGGGCGGTAGGTAGTTGCAGCAGATCGTCGAGGTTGGTGACTCCGAGTGAACCGGCCCTCTCCAGCAGGCCATGGAGGACGTGAGATGTTGCGAGAGCATCATCGAGGGCCCGGTGGGTCGGTGTGACCGGGCTTCGGAAATGCCTGGCCAGGGTGCGGAGACGCAGGTTCTTGACTTCGGGTCGAACGAGCCGCCTAGCCAACGAGGCGGTGTCAACGGTCCTGTTGTCGAGCCGCGAGTAGCCAAGCCGTACGGCCGCTGCGTTGAGAAACGACATGTCGAATCGCACGTTGTGGCCCACGATGACCGTGTCACCGAGGAATTCGAGGAAGGCGGGGAGTGCTGTCGCGATGTCGGGTGCGTCCAGGACCATCGCCTCGGTGATACCGGTGAGAATTGTGATGGTGGGTGGTATTGGGGCACCAGGATCAACGAGCGTTTGAAAGGTGCCGAGCACCTCGCCTTGCCGGTGTTTCACGGCGCCGATCTCGGTGATCTCACAGGTTGCCGCCGATCCGCCGGTCGTCTCCAGGTCGAGTGTGCAAAAGGTCACTTGATGCAGGGGGACGGAGAGGTCGTCGAAGCTGGGCTGGAGGGCGGAGACCATGCCCAGGTCAGAATATCCGAACAAATGTTCGAGTCAAGGAACTCGGCCGGATATGCCGTTTTCATCCCGTCGAGTGTGCTTACCGTCATCGTGACGTTGTCATTAAGCACACTCGACAGGAATCGGAATTGGAACGCCAGGAGCCGCGCCGGGATCGGCCCAGGTCTTGTCTATTGGTGGTGGCGCTGGCGCAGCACCTCATAAACGAGGACAGCCGCCGTGACCGAAGCATTGAGCGAATCGACGCCGCGTGTCATCGGCACCGAGATGACGTGGTCGGCGCCTGACCGTGCCTGTTCGCTGAGCCCGGAATGCTCACCGCCGATGATCAAAGCCACCCCGTTCGTCAGGTTCACCTCCCAAGGGTGTGAGCCGCCCTCAGGGTGGGCGACCACGGTGGAGACGTCCCTCGCCTCGAGCCATGGGAGCGCGTCGGTGAGGTCGGCTTTCGCGATCGGGACCAAGAACAGTGCTCCCAAGCTCGAACGGAGAACATTGGGGTTATAGAGATCGAAGGCTCTGGGAACGATCACCAGATCGACGCCCAACGCGGCGGCGGTGCGAAGAATGGCCCCAACGTTTCCCGGCTTCTCCAGTTCGTCAGCGATGATCACGAAGGGTTTGGTCCCCAACTCGATCTGGTCGAGTGTGACGTTCTCCTGCTCGAACACGCCGATGACCGCCCGAGGATCGGAGCGATACGAGGCCTTCTGCAGCGCCGGGCCCGACGCCCGATAGATCGCTCGCGCCTCGGCGAGGGTCGTGTCCACCGGACCGTAGATCTCCCTTGGTGCCAACCCTGCCTGGAGCGCGCGATTCAGCGCCTCACCCTCTGCGACGAAGACTTGCTCCCGATCGCGCGCCCTTCGGTCCCGGAGTCGGACCAATCGCTTGATGCGATCGTTCGCAGGGGATTGGATGAGCACCTCTTCAACGTTGCCCATTGCCTCTAGTCTTCCAGCATGCCCCTGGCGAAGTTGGGAACGTACGGCTCAACGACCGAAGCCGAGCTGGTTCGGGCACGGCTCGAGGCCAACGGCATCGATTCCCTGGTGCAGGCCGACGATGCCTCGGGCACGGTCCCCTCGCTCGGTGGTATCGAAGGGATCCGGGTGCTGGTTCGGGAAGAAGACCTTGCCGATGCCTACGAGGTCCTGGAGCGGGCGCTCCCCTCCGGCGACTAACCCGCTTTCCAGGCGTCGACGTGGACAACTGACCCGCGTTCCCGCTTGCCTCGTTTGAGGCTGGCGGAGCGTCGATCAGGCGCAGGGTGGCCGATGGTGACGACACCGATGGGGGTGTAGTCCGAGGGGATATCCAAAAGCTTGCCCAAAGCCGGAATGTTGTGGACACCGAGAAATCCGGCGGCCAGACCTTCGTCGACGACGGAAAGAAGCACCGCCATAAGCGAAGCGCCTATGTCTACCCACCAGTAGGGAACGGGCCAAGCAATAGGGGTTCCGTCATCGCCCAGCTTGTCCGGTTCGGAATAGCGATCTCTGTAGACCTTCTCGCTCACTGCGAGGACCAGGTGAGCAGGTGCCCGCGATATCCACGGGTCAAAACCGGCCTTGACGTACTCGGCTTCGTCAGCGAGATCGGCGATCGCCTGGCGCCGCTTCGCATCCACGACCAAAACCACGCCGGCCCCCTGGGAGTATCCCGCCGAGGGCGCTCTGAAAGCAGAGTCGGCTATCCGATGTAATGCCTCGGGATCGACTGGCTCGGCTGTGTAGTTGCGCACCATTCGCCGTCTGGAGAGGACTTCTTTCAGTTCCATGATTCACCGATGATGGCACCGAACGAACTCCGAAAAGGCGGAATGGGCTGATCTGGATTTGTCGTTGACCACGCGTAAGGTGGAAACGAGGGAGTGGTGACGAAGACTCAACGGGACTAACGATGACAACTGCACCCGATCCCGATCGGCCCCGGGTCGTCTGGACCAGAGGGAAGGGCTGTAGCGAATTGGCTGCAGTCCTCTCCGAAGGTGACGCCGAGCGAATCGACGGCGACCTGGCCGACCGCTGTATCCAGAAGAAGGCCGACCTCCTCGTCTCGCGCAGGCTTCCTGGATCGTTCGATCTGGTCGACGTGGCGGTTCCGATCGATTTCGAGCCCGAGAGCGTCACCCGGGTTGTGTCCGCGGTTGGTAGAGGTCCCCACTCGGCCATGGCCGCCCAGACCGCTGCGACCTTGGGCCGCCGACTCGGTGTGCCGGCGGAGATGGTGTCGGCAGCGGGGCCCGAAGACGATCTCGACGAAGCCAAACACACGATCGACCAGATCGCGATGAATGTCGACGAGATCGGTGGTCGAGTGGTCGAGGTCGACGGGATAACTGAACTTGTCGACAGCCTCGACGAAGGCACGCTCCTGGTTGTCGGAGCACCTGGAGGATCTTGGCTGCAAAGGGCGAGGTTCGGTCCGGGGGCGCGTCTGGTGAACAAGGCCCGTGCTGGGGTGATCGTGGTGAGAAACGCCCCAGATCGCGTCTTTCGCTGGATGGGCGAGCCCGTTTATGTGGCGCCGCTGCGATCAGCCGACGACACGGTCAGGCTCCATTCCGAGAGAGTTCTCGCCGTTGCCGAAGCCGGTCGCCTCGTGGGCGTCGTGCGGCGGGACAGTCTCACGGCAGCGCCAGAAGCGATGGTTGGTGACGTGATGGAGGAAGCCCAGTCGACCAGGGTCGACCACACACTTGCGGAAGCAGCGACTTTGAAGCCCACCTTTGGGGCCGACCCCATCCCGGTCACCGACCACGACGAGAACCTGGTCGGCGGTTTGTCTTTGCGGTCTGGCTAAGACCCGCAAGAATCACCGGCGTGAAGGACCGTTCGATCTTCCGTGGGATCCTTTGGATCCTGGTCGCGGCAGTCTTCGTATTCATGGCCGGAGGGGGTTGGTACTTCTCATCGGAAATCATCAGCGATGCCTTCGAGCCCAAGCCCGACCCATATCTGGTTCCGCTTGGTGACTACGAGTTGGAAGAGGTCACCTACACCTCGGATCTCGGTGAGTTCGATGCTTGGCATCTTCCGGCCTCGGGCAGCACATGGATCATCCACGTCCACGGAAAAGGGGCGACACCTGCCGAACCGGAGGTCCTTTTCGGAGACCTGCAACGTGCCGGATATCACCAGCTGTCGATCACATATCGAAACGACGACGGTCAGCCCGTGGACGAAACGGGCTATTACCAATACGGGCAAACCGAGTGGGTTGAGGTCGAGGGGGCGGTCCAGTTCGCTCTCGACAACGGCGCGTCTGGCATCGTTCTCAGCGGTTTTTCGACCGGGGCGGCCCACATCATGGCCTACCTGCAAAGACGGGCTTCCGACCCTGTCATCGCGGTCATGTTCGATTCCCCGAACATCGACATGGGGAGGACCGTGGACTTCGCAGCGACCCAGCGGGAGCTCCCGGTGGTCGGTCTGCCCATCCCGGGGGCGCTGACGTCGGTCGCCAAGTTCGTCACCGGGCTCCGGATCGGAGTCAATTGGAAGGCACTGGACTACCTGGACAAGGCGGACACCCTGCTTCGCGCTCCGACGTTGGTGCATCATGGCGACGCCGACGAGACCGTGCCGGTGTCGGTTTCGAGGGATCTAGCCCAGATTGCACCCGCCCAGGTCACCTACATCGAGGTGCCGGGTGCGGGTCACGTTGACTCATTCGATGTCGACTTCGAAGGATATGTTGAGGAGGTTCTCACCTTCCTCGAGCGGATCGCTCCGCTCTAGAGGGCGGCCGGCGCCCGGAATGGACGTGTGACGTGAACCCGTCGCCCATGATTCAGCTGACTGGCATCACCAAGGTCTTCGAAGGTCAAACCCGGCCAGCCGTGGAGGGGTTGGACCTAGAGGTCGCTGAAGGAGAGTTCGTCGCGCTGGTCGGCCCATCGGGCTGCGGGAAGACCACGATCCTGAAGATGATCAACCGCATAGTCGAGCCGACCTCAGGGTCGATCCAAGTCGCCGGCAGGAGTGTCCTGTCGGTCCCCGCTCACGAGTTGCGTCGGAGCATCGGCTATGTGATTCAGCAGATCGGGCTGTTTCCACATAAGACCATCCATCAGAACATCGCAACCGTTCCGGGTCTTCTCGGCTGGGACGAGACAGCGACGGATCGGCGCGTCCGCGAGTTGACGCAACTGGTGGGGCTCGACTCGGAGATGCTCGACCGTTACCCGGGGGAGCTTTCCGGGGGCCAGCAACAGCGGGTGGGAGTGGCGCGTGCCTTGGCGGCCGACCCGCCAGTTCTGTTGATGGATGAGCCTTTTGGTGCCGTGGACCCAATAGTCAGAACACGGCTCCAGGCTGAGTTGAAAGACCTCCAGGGCCGCCTCGCAAAGACGGTGGTCTTTGTCACGCATGACATCGATGAAGCTCTCTATCTCGGTGACCGAGTGGCGATCCTGAATGTCGGCGGGAGGGTTGAGCAGTACGCCACGCCGGAGCAGATCCTTGCGGATCCAGCCACCGTTTTCGTCGAAGACTTTCTGGGAGGCGAACGCGGACTGAAACGCCTGGGTCTGATACCCATCGGAGGCCAGCGTCTCGACCGGGGTCCCATGGTTGACATAACCGACTCCCCACTTCGGGCGGTCGAGGCGATGGATCGCTTTGGAGTCGATTGGTTCGGTGTTCTCGAGGGTCATCGGATCCTGGGGTGGGCTGATCGCTCCGACATCCCGGCAGAAGATTTGGCGGAGTTGACCCTTCGCGAGCTCCAGTCGACCGTCTCCAGCTCATCATCGCTTCGCGACGCTCTCGACGCGGTGGTCACCGGTCGAAACCGCATGGCAGTCGTTGTGGACGACGGAACGTTCCGAGGCGTATTGGGCGTAGAGGCGATAGCCAAGGAAATCACCGAATGACTGTCCTGGCTCAGGAGTCGCCTCTTTTCGACTGGTCGTGGGTTGGCCGCAATCTGGACAACATCTGGGACAGGACGCTGGAGCATTTGGCGCTGACCGGAGTGGCACTGGCCCTTGGGCTTGGTGTGGCCGCAGGGCTGACCGCCGTCTCTCTCCGGTGGCCACAGTCATACGAGATGCTCACTTCTGTGACCGGGATTCTCTACACGATTCCGTCGCTGGCAGTTTTTGCCCTGGTGGCCCCATTGATAGGGATTGCCACACCTACACAGCGGTTCTTGACCGCCGAGGTGGCCTTGGTGACGTACACCTTGTTGATTCTCCTCCGCAACATGGTCACGGGGATTCGGGGTGTTCCCGCCGCGACGAAGGAGGCCGCACTCGGGATGGGGTATCGACCGCGTCAGGTAACTGGACGAATCGAGATCCCGCTGGCGATGCCGGTGATAGTTGCCGGATTGCGAATTGCCGCGGTCACAGTCATCGGATTGGTGACCGTCACGTCGTTGATCGGCTTGGGCGGCCTTGGCTTCTTCATTCTCGATGGACTGCGTCGTTCGATCCTGTTCCCAACCGAGATCATCGTTGGCGTTGTGTTATCGGTGGTTTTGGCGGCCCTCATCGATTTCCTGCTCCTCGTGGTGGGCCGAGCGCTGACGCCGTGGGTGGGTAGGGGGGCCTCCTGATGGAGTTTCTTCCAGATCTGATCGCTTGGTTCGGCGAGCCCGGTCGATGGCTGGGTGACGACGGGATCATCCCAAGGACGCTGGAGCACCTTTGGCTGGCATTCTTGCCGATGGCTATTGCGGTCGGCGCGACACTGCCGGTCGCGTTGTGGCTCGGTCATCGGCGAATCGGTGAATTCACGGCTAACGCTCTCGTCAACGTTGGCCGAGCCGTGCCTTCTTTTGGCTTGTTGATTCTGAGCGCCGTGTTCTTTGCCCGAGCCGGCATCAGTCTTCGGTTTTGGCCGGCCGTCGTAACCCTCGTCGCTCTGGCGATTCCGCCGATCTTCACCAACGCTTACACCGCTGTAGCGGGGGCACCTTCGGAAACGGTTGAGGCGGCTCGCGGCATGGGCCTGACCGAGAAGGAGCTGCTGTGGCGAGTGGAGGTGCCGGTCGGTTCGCCGGTGATCCTTGCCGGAGTGAGGATATCTTTGATCCAGGTCCTGGCGACGGTTCCGCTCGCCGCGGTCCTTTCGAGTGGTGGTGGGCTCGGCCAGTATGTGGTGCGAGGGTTCTTTCAGGGTGCCTCGGGTCGTGTGGAGGTGTTTGCGGGCGCCCTGCTGATCGCGATCCTCACAGTGGCCGTTGACCGGCTGTTCACGGTAGGAGAGCGCTGGCTGCTTCCGGAAGGGGTGCGGCGGATGTCCGATGCCGAAGTGCGTCTCGCGGTGTCCGCTTCTTGACCCGTTTCGGCTTCGGACAAACCGGGAACAGTGGGGTCCTCGGTCGGGTTGTGTTTCTTGCGCTCCTCGGGGCGCATTGAAAACCAGAAAGGAATTACCCATGCGGAGACTTTTCCGCAAGCGCGCCTTCGGGGCGACTCTCATGGCGCTGGCGCTGGTAGCAGCGGCCTGCGGCGGAGATTCGGGTGGAGACGCGGAAGTGCCGGACGGGCCAACGATCACCGTCGCCTCGTTCAACTTCCCCGAATCGGTCATTCTCGCCGAGATCTACGCCCAGGCACTTGAAGACGCCGGCTATACGGTGGAGAGAAACCTCAACCTCGGAGCAAGAGAGCTGATTTTCCCCGACGTCGAGTCCGGGGACATCAGTTTCTTGCCCGAATACCTAGGTTCCGCCATAGCGGTTGGATTCGGTGAGACGCCGGAGCTGAGTGTTGATGGTGCAGCCTCCCAGCTGGCTGACTTGTTCGAGTCGAGCGGGGTTTCGGTTCTAGATCCGGCGCCCGGGGAGGACAAGAACGTGTTCGTCGTGACCGGTGAGTTTGCCGGGGAGAACGACCTTTCGACGGTCGCCGACCTCATCAACGCTGGTGACGTCACCTTTGCCGGTCCCCCTGAGTGCGAGCAGCGGACGACTTGTTACGCGGGCCTGGTGGAGACATATGCCCTCTCCAACGTGGGATTCGAGGCCATAGCCGAGGGGGCGGCTCGAGTCGCAGCCCTTGAATCAGGAGAGATCGACGTTGCTCTACTGTTCTCCACCCAGCCGGTTATCGACGAGAAGGGTTTCGTGGCGCTCGAGGGCACCGACGAGATCATTGCTCCCGAGAGCATCGTCCCGGTCGTCAACAACTCCATAATCGATGCTTACGGCAGTGACTTCGAAGATCTGATCAACGCGATTTCTGCGGAAATCACAACCGCGGTCCTGATCGACCTCAACGGGAGGGTCGAACTCGAGGCCCAGAATCCCGACGACGTCGCCGGAGACTGGCTACGGGAGAACGACCTCATCGGTTGAGGGAGCTGGTCGATTGCGAACGGTGTGCCCGGCTCAGTCGGGCACACTTCCAGCCGTCGTCCCAGTCACCGATGGCGGGGTCGCTGAGCTGACTCGCACTCTTCCGACCCTGCGTCGCGATGTGGTCTGCACTTCAAAGCGCCATTCGTCCTCCGTGAAGGTGTCGCCGCGACGCGGAATCCTGCCAAGGCGTGTCATCAGCAGGCCTCCAAGTGTGGTGTATTCCCCTTCGGGAAGGCTGATGCCGAGGCTGGCGAGCTCGTCGATTCGCACGGTTCCGTCAACCAGCAAGGCGCCGCCGTCCAGCCGGGTGACGAGTTTGCTCTCGCTGTCGTACTCGTCGGCGATCTCACCAATCAACTCCTCGGCGACATCTTCCAGCGTGACGATCCCAACGACAGAACCGTGTTCGTCGATGACCACAGACAGATGACTACGCGCCTTCTGCATCGATGCCAGCACGGACCGCAGTCCAGCCGACTCGGGCACTGAGATTGACGGGCGGATTAGCTCTTGGACCACTGCCTGTCGCCCCTGATCGGCATCGAGGGCTATCAGATCTTTGATGTGGACGAAACCAACCATGTCGTCGATGTCGCCGGTGTGCAGGGGGATTCGAGAGTGTCCGGTCTGAGTCATGAGATCCAAGATCGAGTTGACGGTGGCGGACGTGGAGGTAGCCACGACGTCCGGCCTGGGCGTCATCACGTCTGCGGCGTCGCGGTCGCCGAAGGCTATGGCGCCCGTCAGCAGATTGTGGGCGAAGTCACCGATGACACCCTCCTTCTGTCCGGATCCAATGATGACTGCGAGGTCTTCAGCCGTGTGCCCCATCTCCAAAGCGTCCACGGGCTCGACGCGAAACAGCGCCAACACCCAGTTTGCGAAACCATTGAGCAACGCGATGACGGGACGGAATAAGACGATGAAGGTCCGGAAGGGGAGTGCCAGGAGGATCGCCAGTCGCTCCGGACTCGCGATTGCCACGTTCTTGGGTGCCATTTCTCCGATGACCATGTGGAGAAACACGACTATCAAGAGTGCGATCACCAGCGAGATCGCGTGAAGAGTGCTTTCGGGCAGGTCCAGGAATCCCAATGCCGATTCCAGCATGGATGCTATGGCAGGCTCGGCGACCGCACCTAGAAGAAGCGAGGCCATTGTGATTCCAAGCTGGGCTCCCGCCAGGCTGACCGAAAGGTCGCGCATGAGTCCCACGGCAACTCGCGGGGACCGCCCGTTGAGTTCGGCGACCACGTTTCTCCGCGCGGTTATGTATGCGAATTCAGCGGCCACGAAGAAGCCATTCGCAAACAAAAGGGCGATCATCCAACCCAGAGCCGGCCAGTTCATGTTGGCGTCTCCGGTCCTATGGGCGTGATACGGACTTGGGCCACTCTGAGCCCGTCCATCTCCACCACTTCGAATGCGAGATTGTCTGCGGTCACCACGTCGCCCTCGGAAGGAATGGTTCCGTTGGCCGCCACGACGTAGCCGCCCAGAGTCTCGTATCGACCTTCAGGCCACTCGTATCCTGTCAGCTCGGCCACTTCGTGCCTGTGGAGGAGACCTGAGACCAAGTCGGCATCGCCAAACTCGGAGGCGAGCGCTGTAGTTGGGTCGTGCTCGTCCTCGATCTCACCGAAGATTTCCTCCAGAAGGTCTTCCACGGTCAGGATTCCGGCAGTGCCCCCGTACTCGTCTACCACGATCGCCATTCCCCGACCCGTGGTCTGCAATTCGGTGAGCACGGACTCCAACGTGGCGCTTTCCGGGACTACCAGCGCGGGCCTGGAGATCTCGTCGATCTCGGTGGCCGCGCGCCTTGCGTCCTCGATCCTGGGGATGTCCTTCACATGTGCGATTCCGACGATCACGTCGAGGTCTTGGTCGAAGACCGGGAAGCGGGAGTGCCCCGTCGACATCGCCGTCGTCAGCATGTCAGACACCGGGGTGTGTCGTTCCAGAGCCACTACGTGGACCCTCGGGATCATCGCGTCGCTGGCGGCGTTCTCGGTGAAGTTGATCGCCCTCGTCAGGAGTTCCATCTCGTAGTCGTCGAGGCGACCCCCCTCGCCTGACGACCTGACCATGAGCTCCAGTTCCTCCATCGAGCGCACACCCGCGAGCTCCTCTCGTGGTTCGATGCCAAGGCGTTGGACTGTCCAATTGGCCGAGTTGTTGAGTACGAGAATCAGCGGTCTCAGCACCTTGTTCACGTATTGCATCGGCACTGCGAACCACACCGAAGAGGAATAGGGCCTCGCTATCGCAAGGTTTTTCGGAACCAACTCACCAAATATCATCTGGCTTATCGTGGCGAGACCAAGGGCCACAGCGATCGAGATGCCCGGAGCCGATGTTCCTTCCACAAAGGGGAGTGATGAGATAAAGGGGTCGATGATCTGGGCGATCGTGGGTTCTGCCACGGCGCCGAGGACAAGCGAAGTGATGGTGATCCCAAGTTGAGCGCCCGAGAGCTCAAAGGACAGGTTCTTCAATGAGGTAAGGATTCGAGAGGCGAATCTCTCCTGGTCGCGGGCCTTTCGCTCGACAGTGCTCCGTTCGACGCTCACCAGAGCGAACTCGCCGGCAACGAAGAACGCGTTGAGGGCAACGAGGAGCACAACAGCAGAAACCCCGAAGAAGCTGCTTATCCGTTCACCTCAGATCCGCCTTCACTGACAACCGAGGATAACGGGGTGACCTGGCCTTCTCTCGCCTGAGCAAGCGATCTCCCGCCCAGCTCGAAGAAATGTCACACCCGGGCCCTATCTTCACCGGCATGGAGGTGACAAATGCTCATTGACTGCGGCCAGTGCGCCATGGTGGAGACCAGCGCATGCGATGACTGCGTAGTCACGTTCCTGCTGGCGCAGGGACCCGTTGACCTCGACGATGCCGAAGAGAAGGCGTTGGAGAACCTGGCCGTCGAAGGGCTCGTGCCTCGCCTCCGTTTGATTCCGGCCGAGAGGGAGGCTGGATAGCGAGCTAGGGCGAGGATCGCCAGGTCGTTACTCTTTTTGCATGGTCACCGTCTACGCCCTGGCTTTGTCAATCGGATTGGTGGGTCTCGTCGTGGTGATCTTCGGCGGAACGCTGATGGAGAACCTGGGGCGACCGGATCGCGACCCGGGTGCCCGAATCGGCGCCGGCGGTCGTATCGCGTTGGCTGCGCTGGTCGGTCTTGGTATGGCCGGTCTCAGTGCCGAGTATTCGCCGCTCGACCTCGGTCCAGTATCCGTGTTTGCATTATCCATCCTGGGCGCCATCGGAGCGGGTGCCTGGGCGGCCTTCGGCGCCGGCTCTGGCTCCTGAATGCTTGTCATCTCCGATGTCCATCACGCTGTGGCCTCGCTGCGCGCCCTCAGTTCCCGTGGTGACCGGCTGCTGATCCTCGGAGACCTGGTGAATCTCACGGATTATCGAACCGGTGAAGGTGCGATCGCCGACGTCTTGGGAGGGGATTTCGCCTCCCGTGTGGGAGATGCGAGAGCAAAAGGCGACTTCCGACTCATGCGGGACCTGTGGACCCAGGCCGCATCTGATCCCGAGCAGGTGAGGAAGGCGATCCTCGACCGGGTCAACCTTCAGTATGACGAAGTCGCCGACGCCCTCGAGGGTTGCGAGGGGTGGGCCATCCACGGCAACGTGGACGTACCTGAAATGTTCGCCTCCGTACTGCCCGCCGGGATTGAATACGTGCATGGCGAGAAGAGGGAGATCGAGGGCCTTCTGTTCGGGTTCGCCGGAGGAGGAGTCACCACCCCGGTGAACGCGGCCGGGGAGGTTTCCGATGAGGAGATGGCAGAGATCCTGGACGAGATGGGGCCGGTGGATGTTTTGTGCTCACACGTCCCACCAGCTATCGAGCCACTCCGCACAGATGCGATAACCGGGCGAAGTGAACGCGGATCGCAACCGCTGCTCGACTACATCCGGACCCACCAGCCGCGGTTTCACCTATTCGGGGATGTCCACCAGCCCCAGGCGAGCCGATGGCGGATCGGCGCCACCGAATGCCGGAATGTCGGCTATTTCCGGGCAACGGGAAAGGCCTTTGAGTTTCCGGCCAGGGGATAAATAGACCCGGGACGGTGGCTAGCCTCGTATCTCCCAGACACCCAGAAGAGAGATGGCTCAAGGTACCTATCAGACACTCGAAATCGACGCGTCACCCGAAGACTTATACGAGGTAGTCGCAGACATCGCCGCATACCCGGAATGGGCGACAGGGGTCAAGTCGGTTGACGTACTCGACGAGGATGCCGACGGAAACGTCCAGCGGGCTCGTTTCGTGCTCGAAGGATTTGTGAAGGAAATCACCTATACCCTGGTCTATTCGCACTCCCGGCCTGACAAGCTGAGTTGGACCGCCGAGAAGGGCGAAGACGTGGAGGTCATGGAAGGCTCCTATACCTTCAATCCGCTCGAGGACGGAGCCACCGAGGTCGTGTATGCCCTCTCGGTAGAACCGAACTTCACCATCCCGGGCTTCATCCGCAGGCAAGCCGAAAAGCAGATAACCACAACGGCCCTGAGAGGGCTCCGGAAGCGGGTCACCGGCGGGTGACATGAGGATCGTCCTGGTCACCGGCAAAGGTGGGGTGGGAAAGACAACGGTTGCCGCTTCTACCGCGGTGGCAGCGGCTGACGCCGGCCACCGGACACTGGTCACCTCGACCGACCCCGCCCATTCGCTCGCGGACGCGTTCTCACTGAGCTTGGGGCCGGAGCCAACGTCCATCGCTGACAGGCTCCACGGACAGCAGATTGACACCCAAGATCAACTGAACCGCTATTGGGGATCCATCAGAAAACAGCTGATGGACGTGCTCGACTGGGGTGGTGTCGGAGGAATCGAAGCCGAGGAGTTCCTCGTTTTCCCCGGGATGGACGAGTTGTTTGCCTTGCTCGAGGTCAATCGTCACGCCCGCAGCGGGGACTACGACGTGGTGATCGTCGACTGTGCCCCCACCGCTGAGACTCTCCGCCTCCTCTCTCTTCCTGAAGTCCTCAGTTGGTATTTCGAAAAGGTGATGCCTACCGAGCGGCGCATCATGAACGCCGCCCGGCCGATTCTCACCCGGCTCACCAACCTTCCAATCCCTGAAGACTCCGTGTTCTCGTCGGCCACGACAGTCTTCGAGGCAGTCGAGAGCGTGAGAGAGCTGATGACCTCGCCCGAGGTCACGTCGGCGCGTCTTGTCGTGAATCCGGAGAAGATGGTGATCGACGAGGCACGCCGCACCTACAGCTACCTTGGCTTGTTCGGCTACGGCGTCGACGGCGTCATTGTCAACCGGGTTCTTCCGACCGAGGTAGCCGACCCGTACTTCGAGCGCTGGCGGGCAATCCAGAAAGGTCATCTGGACACGGTCGACGACGCCTTCGCGGACGTCCCCCGGATTCGCCTCAGGTTGTTCGATGATGAGATGGTCGGGCTCGACCGATTGCGGTTCATGGCGGGCGAGCTCTACCCGAACATCGACCCGGTTTTCGACTTTCACGCGTCCAGCCCCTTCCGGATATCCGAATCCGGCGACCGGGTGACGATGGAGATCGACGTTCCACTCGCAGACAAGTCCGAGCTCGATGTCCATCGCCACGCCAATGAGCTCTACCTCAGGATGGGGCCGTACCAGCGTTCCTTCGTGCTGCCTGACGCACTTCATCGGCGATCAATCGACAAGGCTCGCTTCGAGAACGGGACTCTCTCGGTGTCGTTTGTGGATCTGGAGGGCAGGTGATGCCCGAATCTTCCGAGACCCGCGAGGTTCTGGGCAGAGCCGGGAGGAGGGCC
This sequence comes from Acidimicrobiia bacterium, assembly GCA_965216725.1. Taxonomy (GTDB): domain Bacteria; phylum Actinomycetota; class Acidimicrobiia; order Spongiisociales; family ZC4RG35; genus JACZUI01. The sequence continues at coordinate 62,077 of CBDCGI010000015.1, forward strand.
GCGTTCCACATGGTGCAGGCTCTCATCGAGGGGTTGAAGGCGGTGGAGGCGGTAATCGAGGAGGTCGGCAATCTGTCGCAGGGAGAAGAGAGGCGCGAGACGGCAGAGCGAACCAGAATCGAGATCGAGTGACTGAGGGCCCGTCTCAGCGTCCCGACGAGGTGCTGCCGCCCGAAGGCGGGGGCCAACAGCTTTCTGCTCTTGCCAAGGATGCAGCCCTCATGCTGCCCAACATCGTCAAACTCGTCGCTCGGCTGCTCGCCGACCCACGGGTCCCGCGCCGTTCCAAGATTGCGCTCGGGATGGCGGCCGCTTACGTGGCATCACCCGTAGATCTGATACCGGAATTCATCCCTGTGCTGGGCTGGGCGGACGACGTCATCATCGTGATCTACGCAATCGACAGCATGATCGAGCGCGCTGGGCCCGAGCTGGTCATCGAGCATTGGGACGGGCCCGGCGATCTGCTCCAGATGGTCCAAGAGGTGATGGGCGTTGTCAGGGGCCTGATGCCGACGCGCATCGCAAGTGCCATCGACAGGCTCGTCGGCTGATTTCGGTTGGGTACTCGGAGATAGGCTGAAGCTATGTCCTTTCCCGACGGCGTAGCCGACTTTCGCTCGGATACTGTGACCCGTCCCACACCGGAGATGCTCAAAGCGATGGCAAACGCTCCTCTTGGCGATGACGTCTACCACGACGATCCGACAGTCAACGCCCTCGAGGAGGAGTCGGCAGCGGCGG